>NZ_BBPQ01000014.1:74904-91608 GCF_000787855.1 Streptacidiphilus anmyonensis
GTCGGCGGCGCTTGGCTGTTCGGCCGGGGGCCGAGCCTGCGGACGCCCGCCCGTCCACGTGTCGCATGCCGTGGCCGCCCGCCTCAGTCGACGCTGGACGCGCGGCGGTGGCCGGTGTCGCACCCGATCGGCGTGCCTGTCCGGTCGAGCCGGTCGAGCCGGTCGCTCCGGCAGTGCACCAGCAGTCTTGGGGCCATCGGCCCTCCTGAGCTCTCGGGTCCTGCGACCAAGGCCCGAAACGGCAGAAACACGGCTATACCCCTACACTAGGCCGCTCTGGCGTCACGCCGCCTCCGGGACCACCCGCACGATCGTCTTGCCCGTGTTCGCGCCGTGCATCATGCCGAGGAAGCCCTCGACGATCCGGTCGAAACCGTCGACCACCGTCTCGGTCGACACCAGCGCGCCGGACCGCAGCAGCGGTACCGCGAAGTCCTCCAGCTCCGAGCGGGCGTCCAGGTGCTCGCGGACCAGGAAGCCCTCCAGTCGCAGGCCCTTGCCGACCACGTCGTACAGGTTCCGGGGCGCGGCGGGCGGCTGGTCCGCGCGGTCGTACTGGGCCACGGCCCCGCACCAGGCGATCCGCCCGTGCGGGCGCAACGCGGCGATGGCGCCCTCCAGGTGGTCGCCGCCGACGTTCTCGAACGCGACGTCCACCCCGTCCGGAGCCGCCTTCGCCAGCAGGTCCGCGACCTGGCCCTGGTGGTAGTCGAAGGCGGCGTCGAAGCCCAGCTCCTCGGTCAGCCGCCGCGCCTTCTCCGGCGAGCCGGTGCTTCCCACGATCCGCCGCGCGCCCAGATGCCGCGCCAGCCGGCCCGCCGCCGTGCCGACGCCCCCCGCGGCGGCCGAGACGAACAGGTCCTCGCCCGGCTGGAGCCGGGCGACCCGGGTGAGCCCGACCCAGGCGCTCAGACCGGTCCCGCCCAGGATGCCGAGATGCGCGGTCAGCGGCACGCCCTCGTAACGCGGCAGCAACCGCGCCTCCTCGGGCCGCACCAACGCGTGGGTCCGCCACGCGTGACGGTGGAACACCAGGTCCCCGACCGCCAGCTCCGGCGTGCCCGACTCGACGACCCGACCCACGGACCGCCCCTCGAGCGGGGCGTGCAGGGCCCACCCGTCGTCCATCATCTCCCGCATGTAGGGGTCGACGGACAGGTAGAGGTTCTCCACCAGCGCCGTCCCGGCGACGACGCGGGGCAGCGGCTCCGAGACGAAGGCGAAGTCCTCGGCGCGGGCCGCGCCGCGCGGGCGGGCGACCTGGTGGACGAGCCGGTTGACGGGCGAGGCGGTCGCGGTGGCGCTCGGGGCGTTGACGGTGTTCTTCGCGGTGATCGACATGCCCTCGAACCTAGGCAGCGCGGAACCGGCCCGGTACCGGTCGCCGCTGATGGAACCCGGTGGTCCATGAACCGTCCTCATGGAACCGAGTGTCGGCCTTCGGCCGCTAGGCTGCGCCCATGGCCGATCTCCTTCCCCAGGAGCTGCGCGTCCTGGTGGCCGTGGCCGCCGCGCGCAGCTTCACCGGCGCGGCCGAGCGCCTCGGGACCACCCAGTCCGCGGTCTCGCACACCGTCCGCACGGTGGAGCGCAAGCTCGGCGCGGTCCTCTTCGAGCGCGGACGCCTCGGCGCGACGCCGACCCCGGCGGGGGAGCGCGCCGTCGCCCACGCCCGGCGGGTGCTGCGGATGCTCGACACCCTCGCCGCCGAGGTCCGCGCGACGGCGCGCGGCACCGAGGAGATCACCGGCCCGCTACGGATCGCCGCGTTCCGCAGCGCCGCCACCCAGCTGCTCCCCACCGTGCTCCAGGGCCTGCGGCAGCGGCACCCGGGCCTGGAGCCGCGGGTGGTGATCGTCCGTGAGCTCGGCCGCGGCACGGCGGGCGAGGTCGCCGACGGCCGCGCGGACCTCGCCATCGCGACCCTGGACGCCACCGCGCCGCCCCTGCCGGGCCTGGTCGCCACCCCGCTGTTCCGCGAGCCCTACGCGCTGGTCCATCCGGCGGGCGCGGCCGACCCCAGGGAGCTGCCGCTGGTGGACTGGGTCGAGAACTGCGGCTCCTACACCCGCGACTGGTGGCACGCCCAGGACTGGATCCCCTGCTCCAGCCTCTCCGCCGAGGACGACGTCTTCGCGCTCTCGCTGGTCGCCCAGGGGCTCGGGATGTCCATCATGCCCTGGCTGTCCCTCGTCGACCTCCCCGCCCAGGTCTCCCGCACCGACCTGGGCCCCGAACCGCCGACCCGTCAGGTCGGCTACGTCACCACCCCGGACCTCGCCCGCACCGGCGCCGTCCGCGCCCTCATCCGCGCCCTGCGCTCCGCGCCCCTCGTCTCCGGCCTGCTGCCGGTCGCCGCCTGACCCGCCCTCCCTGGCGGTGGGACCGGCGGGGCTCTCCTATCCCGCGCGGGCTCCGCGGCCTTGGCCAGCCCGCTGAGCCCGTCCCCGATTCCACGGACGGCTCGGCCGCTGCGCGAAACCGGCAGCCGCTTCAGTCGTCCTCGTGCTCCTCCTCCGCGCGCAGTTGGAGTCGGAGGAGGTGGACGGTGAGCAGCGCCTGGGCGAGGAAGCCTTCGACGGAGTCGAGGGCGCGGACGGCTTGGCGGGCGCGGCCCTGGTCGACCGCGGCCTGCGCGGCCAGCAGGTCCGCGGCGCCCAGCGCGCACGCGGCCGCGCCGGCCACGCCCGGCGGGCCGGCCTCGTCCTCCTCGTCGGCGTCCAGCTCCACGTCACCGAGGTCCCCGACCTCGTCCGCGGTGTCCTCGCCGAGCGCCGCGCTGATGTCGAACGCGGTGCGCTGGAGACGGTTGACCAGGACCGCCCGGTACACCTCCGGGTTGTCGCTCTCGGTGCGCCAGCCCCCCTGGAGGTCGGACAGGGCGCTCGGGGGCTCGTCGGACGGGTCGACGACCGTGGCCACCTCGAACTCGACGCGGCCGAGCAGGCCGCCCAGCAGCTCCGGCAGGTCGTCCTCGGTCGGGCCGTCGGGCCGGTACTCCGGGTCCGCGACGACCTCCTGGCCCAGCACCGACAAGGCGTGCACCACCTGGTCCACGGTGACGGGCGCGGGGTTGTGCAGGTCCATGACGGCTCCCTCGCGTGCGTGAGTGCGGTTCGTCGACTCCCGGTTTCCCCCACACTAGGTCCCATGCCGGCTCTCGAGGACGACTTCACCCCCGCAGAGATCGCGCGTTCGCGCGCCCGCAAGCGCGAGGTCGTGCCGCTGCGGTACGGGTCGATGCTGCTGGGGCTCGTCGTGCCGCTCGTCCTCGGATTCACCCCGCTGGGCGCCGGGCTGGTGCGTGCGGCGGGGCGGATCGGGGGCGGGGGCTGGGTCGCGACCGCCGCGCTGGGCGCGGTCGCGTTGCAACTGGTGATGCTGCTGCTCGAACTGCCGCTGTCGCTGCGGGCGGAGGTCGTGAACCGGCGTTGGGGGTTGTCGCGCCGGACGTGGCGGCTGTTCGCCGCCGACGCGGCGAAGGGGTTCGGGATCGGCGCGGCGCTGTTCGCGGGCGTGGCCGTGGCGCTGTACGGGGTGATGCGGTGGCTGCCGGACACGTGGTGGGTGCTCGCGGCGGTGGGGGCGGCCGGGCTGGTGGTCGCCATGTCGTTCCTGCTGCCCGTGCTGGTCGAGCCGCTGTTCAACCGCTTCACCCCGCTGCCGGAGGGCGCGCTGCGCGGCGCGCTGACGGCCATGGTCGAGGCGTCGGGGGTGCGGGTGCGGGACATCCTGGTCAGCGACGCGTCGAAGCGCACCAGCGCGGTCAACGCCTACGTCTCCGGCATCGGCCGCACCCGGCGGGTGGTGGTCTGGGACACCACCGTCGAGCAGGCGGCCCCGGAGGAGGTCGCCGCCGTCGCCGCCCACGAACTCGGCCACGCCGCACGGCGTGACGTCCTGTACGGCACCCTGGCGGGCGCGCTCGGCGCCGCCGCCGCGGTGTGCGTGCTCGCGGCCGCGCTGCACTGGCAGCCGCTGCTGGACGCCGCCGGGGTCGCCCACGCCTCGGACCCGCGCTCGCTCGCGCTGGTGATGGCCCTCGGGACGGTCGGCGGCGCACTGGCCGGCCCCGTCTACAACGTGCGCAGCCGCCAGGTCGAGGCCCGGGCCGACGCCTACGCGCTCGACCTGACGCGCGCCCCGGAGACGGTCGTCGCGATGCAGCGCCGCCTCGCGGTCCTCAACATCGCGGACCTCGCGCCGCACCCGCTCTCCGTGGCGCTGTTCGCCAGCCACCCGCCCACCGTGGCCCGCGTCGCCCAGGCCCGTGCCTGGGCCCGCACCCACGGCCTGCCCGACCCGCCGCGACTCTCCACCGCCGCCGGCGGCCGGTGAGTCGGGCGCGGCGAAGCGCCCGGACCACGGGCCGCCGGCGGCGGCCCGTCACCGCGGAGGCCACCAGCCGGCCACGACGTCGTCCGCCTCTGACGTTCCCCCAGGGGCCGCCCGCAGGGCGGCGATGGCAGGGTCCTGCACGACGATCTTCAGACTCGTTCCGCTGCGGAACCGGCCGAGCAGCTCCGGCCAGGTCGCGTCCACCAGGACGGCGCTCGCCGGCACCCGTGTCTCGAACACCAACGGCTCGGCGGCCGAGACAAGAAGCGGCGCGCCCGGTGCGGGCGCGGTGACGTCGGCCCCGAAGGCCACCGCGAGGAGCCCTTCCGGGCCGCTGACCTCCACCACGGGTCCGAACGGGCCGAGCGGTGGCGTCAGCGTCATCTGCCCCGCCGCGCCGCTGCCAAGGGCGACGGAGGCCGTGATGAGCAGGTCTCCGCTCCCCGCCGCGGTGATGCCGAGGACGGCGAGCTGCGGGATCTCGAACCCGGCGGCCGGGGGCTCCGGTCCGCTCTCGTAGCCGGGGCCGCCCGCAGGAGCGGCCCCGACCAGGTTCCGTTCCTCCCACTCCTCGTTGGCCTCGAGGTACAGCGGCTCCAGGTACTCCCAGGGATCGACGCCGCGCTCGCGCATCGCGCGCTCGGCGCGCCAGTGGACGAACCGCGAGTGCGGGGCGCCGAAGACCATCCGCCGGTCGAAGTCCACGCCCGCGGCCTCGGTGAGCCACGTCAGAAGGAGGCCGGTCATGTTCAGGTCGAACTCGACGAAGGGGTGGTGGCGCTCCCACACGATCACGGGCCACCGGTCGGGGTCGGGGCCCGTGGTGTGCCAGTAGACCGCGCCCCACAGGTCTCCGTTGCCGTCCACCATGCGCAACCCGCACAGCAGGGAGCCGGGTGCCGGCCACAGCGGATAGGTGGACTTCGTGTGGTCGAGCCAGGCGGTCTTCTCCGCGCTCGGCGTCATCTGACCCACTGACGGGATCCCCGACTCGTGCGCCGTGTTCGTCGGCGGCAGCAGCATCACCCGCCCGTCGACCGCGCCGACTCCGTAGACGGTGACGAGATCACGGAAGTCGGCCGGAAGGCGGCAGCCGAGATCCCTCTCGACGGCCCGCCAGTCGAACCGGTCCCCGGCGTCCGGGCCGGGCGGCAGGAGCGCCACGAGTCGTTCCACGTCGGGGTGCACGGTCGTCCTCCAGGGCCGTATGAGCGCGCGGGCGGGCCACACTGTACGGCGGTCGTCCGACGGGGGAGCGTCCGGGTCGGTCGGTCCGGGTCAGTGGAAGGTGTCCGGGTGCGGGCCGGTGCGCAGGGCGCGGTCCGAGGTGGTGACGGCGGCCATGTCCGCAGTCGTCAGCTCGAAGTCGAGGACGGCGAGGTTCTGGCGGATCCGGGACGGGGTGACCGACTTGGGGATGACGATGTTGCCCAGCTGGAGGTGCCAGCGCAGCACCACCTGGGCCGGGGACCTGCCGGTGCGGGCGGCGATCGCGGTGATCGCCGGGTCGTCGAGGACGGCGCCCTGGGCCAGGGGGCTCCACGCCTCGGTGGCGATGCCGTGCGCGGCGTGGAAGGCGCGCAGCGCGGCCTGCTGCAGGCCGGGGTGCAGTTCGACCTGGTTGACGGCAGGGACGACGCCGCTCTCGTCGATCAACCGTCGCAGGTGGGCGGGCTGGAAGTTGGAGACCCCCGCCGCACGGACGCGGCCCTCCCGGGTGAGCCGCTCGATGGCGCGCCAGGAGTCCGGGTAGAGGTCGCGGGCCGGGGTGGGCCAGTGGATCAGGTAGAGGTCGACGTGGTCCAGGCCCAGCTTGGCGAGGCTGGCGTCGAAGGCGCGCAGCGTGGAGTCGTACCCCTGGTCGGCGTTCCACAGCTTGGTGGTGACGAACAGTTCCTCGCGCGGGAGCCCGGAGGCGGCGAGGGCCCGGCCGACGCCGGCCTCGTTGCCGTAGACCGCCGCGGTGTCGATGCTGCGGTAGCCGGCCGCCAGCGCGGCGGTGACGGCGGCGGTGGTCTCGTCGTCGGTGATCTGGAAGACGCCGAAGCCGAGCTGGGGCATCTCGACGCCGTTGTTGAGCCTCACGGTCGGAACGGCGGGGACGGCGGGGACGGCGGGGACGGTCGGGTCGGCGGGGACGCTGGTGGTGTTCATGGTGCTCCGGTCGTGCGAGTCGGGTCAGGCGGGTGAGTGGGTCGGTGCCGCAGAGCGGCGGTGCTCCGCGAGGCGCGTGCCGCGCCGTTCGAGGGCGGCGGACCAGAGGGCGAGGACGAGGGCGGCGGCCGCGAGGCCCGCGCCGACCCAGTTGGGCGCGGTGTAGCCGAGGCCCGCGGTGATGACGAGACCGCCGAGCCAGGCCGCGAGCGCGTTGCCGAGGTTGAACGCGCCGATGTTCACCGCGGAGGCGAGGGTGGGCGCGCCGTGCGCCTGGTCCAGGACGCGCTTCTGCAGCGGCGGGACGGTCGCGAAGCCGAGCGCGCCGATCAGCAGGACGGTCGCCGCGGCGAGGACCTTGCTGTGGGCGGTCACGGTGAACAGCGCCAGGACGACGGCGAGGCCGCCGAGGGTGGTGCACAGCATCGCCATGAGCCTGCGGTCGGCGTAGCGGCCGCCGAGGAGGTTGCCGAGGAACATGCCGATGCCGAACAGCACCAGCAGCCCGGTGACCGCGCCGTCGGAGTAGCCGGCGACGTGGGTCATCATCGGTGCGATGTAGGTGATCGCGGCGAACACGCCGCCGAAACCGAGCACCGTCATCGCCATGGCCAGGACGACCTGGGTGTTGCGGAAGGCCGCCAGTTCGCGGCGCAGGTGCGCGCCCTCGGGGCGGGGCAGGGCCGGGACGAGCCTGGCGATCCCGAGCAGGCCGACGACGCCCAGCGCGGCCACCGCGCCGAAGGTGGTCCGCCAGCCGACCGCCTGTCCGACGAAGGTGCCGAGCGGGACGCCCACGATGTTGGCGACGGTCAGTCCGGTGAACATGGTGGCGATGGCCCCGGCCTTCTTCGACGGGGCGACCAGGTCGGCCGCGACGACCGCGCCGATGCCGAAGAACGCGCCGTGGGCGAGCGAGGTGACGATGCGGCCGGCCAGCATCAGCGGGAAGGTCGGCGCCAGCGCGGAGAGCAGGTTGCCGACGGTGAACAGGCCCATGAGCAGCATCAGCATGGTCTTGCGGCTGGTCCTGGTGCCGAGCACGGTCATCAGCGGCGCGCCCAGGACGACGCCGAGCGCGTAGCCGGTGACCAGCAGGCCCGCTGTGGGGATGGAGACGCCGTAGGAGCCGGCGATCTGCGGGAGCAGGCCCATGACCCCGAATTCGGTGGTGCCGATCCCGAAGGCCCCGATGGCCAGGGCGAGGAGCGCGAGAGGCATGACGCGACCCTTCGTGCGATTGCTTGTGCGTCTTACAGGCTTCGACAATAGTTGCATACGCTGGATATCTGCAAACGCGTGCTCTTGCACAAGCTCTCTATATGCCCTGGCGGGTATTTCCGTCCATGGCCTATCCTTGAAGCCGAAGGGAGCAGTCCCGGAAGGAGACACAGGCCGATGACCGCCACGGACCCCGCGCTGACCGCCCTCGCCAACGGCTGGGCCGCCCTGTCGGTCCTGCACGGCAGGATCGAGGCGCACGTCGAGCGGGCCCTCCAGTCCGGTCACGAGCTGAGCGTGCGCGAGTACGCGCTGCTCGACGTGCTCAGCCGCCAGCACGACGGTGTGGGCGGGCATCTGCAGATGAAGCAGGTGGCCGACGCGGTCGTGCTCAGCCAGAGTGCCACCACCCGGCTGGTCACCCGCCTGGAGGACCGCGGCCTGCTGGCCCGCTACCTGTGCCCCACCGATCGGCGCGGCATCTACACCGACGTCAGCGAGGCCGGTCTGAGGCTCCTTCAGGAGGCGCGGCCGACCAACGACGCCGCACTGCGGGAGGCGCTCGACCAGGCCGCCAAGAACCCCGAACTGGCCCCCCTCGTCAAGGCGGTCGAAGGGATGCCGAACCCCGGAGCCGTTCCGGCGCGGTAGCACTCGGTCGGGCGCGGTAAGGCGGGGCGCGGTAGGGCGCGGTGGGACGCGCCGGAAGATCGCTAGGCTCGGCGCATGGCATCCCACACCCCTGCCGGGCCCTCGCCGTCCCGCACCGACGAAGCCTCAGACCTCGCCGCGCGGTTGGTCGTCGACCCGCACGCCGCCTACGCCGGGCTGCGGGAGCAGGGCCCGGCGCACCGGGTCACCGGAACCGACGGGCGGCCCGCGTGGCTGGTCACCCGGTACGAGGACGTGCGGCGCGGGCTGGCCGACCCGCGGCTGTCGCTCGACAAGCGGCACGCCCTGCCCGGCAACTACGCGGGCATGCGGCTCCCGGCCGCGCTGGACGCGAACCTGCTCAACATGGACCCGCCGGACCACACCCGCATCCGGCGTCTGGTCTCCCAGGCGTTCACCCCGCAGCGCGTCGAGCGGCTCCGCGACCCGATCCGCCGCACCGCCGACGCCCTGCTCGACGCGTTCCCGGCCGAGGGCCCCGGGTCCGTCGATCTCGTCGCCGCCTACGCCGCCCCGCTCCCCATCGTGGTGATCTGCGACCTGCTCGGCGTGCCGGCGGCCGAACGACTCGACTTCCGCAGCTGGACCGACGCCCTCGTCGCCCCCGACCCGTCCCGGCCGGAGCTGGCGAAGGCCGCCGTCGGCAGCATGTTCGCCTACCTGACCGCGCTGATCGCGGGCAAGCGCGCGCAGCCGGGCGACGACCTGCTCTCCGCCATGATCGCGGCCCGCGACGAAGGGCAGCGCCTGAGCGAGGACGAGCTGCTCTCGCTCGCGTTCCTGATCCTTTTCGCCGGGTACGAGAACACCGTCCAGCTCATCGGCAACGCCGTGCTGGCGCTGCTCACCCACCCCGGGCAGTTGGCGGCCCTGCGCGCCGACCGGAGCCTGCTGCCGGCCGCCGTCGACGAGCTGATGCGGTTCGACACGCCCGCGCCCCTCGCGATCCGGCGCTTCCCGCTCGAGGACGTCGACTTCGGCGACGTCACCGTTCCGGCGGGGGAGACGGTGCTGCTCTCGATCGCCTCCGCCAACCGCGACCCCGAGCGCTTCCCCGACCCGGACCGCCTCGACCTCGACCGCGCCACGGCGGGCCAACTCGCCCTGGGCCACGGCATCCACTACTGCCTCGGCGCGCCGCTGGCCCGCGTCGAGACCGAGATCGCCCTCGACGCCCTGCTGACCCGCCTCCCGCGCCTCGCCCTCGCCGTCCCGGAGCCGGAGCTGCGTTGGCGGCCCTCGATGCGGGCACGTGGTCTGGTGGCGTTGCCGGTCTCGTACTGAACCGGCGTCGGGAAGCCGGTTCGAGAAGCCGGTTCGAGGAACTGAAGGAGGCCACGCGATGACCGAGACCGAGCAAGCCCTGGCCATGCTCCGGTCGGCGGGCGCGGAGACGATGGACCACCCCGGCGGCACGCTGCTGGCCCATCTCGAACGCGTCAGCGGCCTGCTCGCGGCCTGGGGCGCCCGCCCGGGGCTGGTGTCCGCCGGGCTGTGCCACGCCTTCTACGGCACCGACGGGTTCCCCCACGCGCTGCTGCCGTTGGCGCGGCGCGCCGAACTGGTGCGGGCCGTCGGGCCGGAGGCCGAGGCGCTGGTGCACTTCTACGCCTCGTGCGACCGCAAGGCCTCCTATCCCTCCCTCGCCCAGGACGACGCCGAGTTCACCGACCGCTTCACCGGACTCGTCTCGCGCCCGGCGGTGGGGCTCCGCCGCGACTTCGCCGAACTGACGGCGGCCAACGAGCTGGACATCGCCGCCGTCAGCCCGGAGCTGCGCGACCGTTTCGGCCCCGCGTTGTTCGAACTGTTCACCCGCTGGCGGCCGCTGCTCTCCGGGCCCGCCTGGGAGCACTGCCGCGAGGTGCTGGCCTGACGCGCAGGCCGCGCCGAAGACGCCCCCGACGGTCGTCCGGCCGGACGGCCCGGCGGCCCCGCGGCCCGGACTCTCACACCAGCCCCGTCTCGTAGGCGAAGACCACGAGTTGGGCGCGGTCGCGGGCGCCGAGCTTGGTCATCGCGTGGGAGACGTGGGTCTTGGCCGTGGCCGGGGAGATGACGAGTGAGGCGGCGATCTCCTCGTTGCTGAGGCCCCGGCCGACCAGGGCGACGACCTCGCGTTCGCGCTCGGTCAAGGTCGCGCCGGCGGCGGCGAGTTCGGGCGGGAGGGCGGCGCCGCGCCGGGTGAACGCGCCGATCAGGCGGCGGGTGACGCTCGGGGCGAGCAGAGCCTCGCCCGCGGCCACCACGCGGACGGCGCGGCGGAGTTCGTCCGGGTCGAGGTCCTTCAGGAGGAAGCCGCTGGCGCCCGCGCGCAGGGCGCGGTGGATGTACTCGTCCAGCTCGAAGGTGGTCACCACGATGACGCGGGTCGCCGCCGACGAGGGGTCGGCGGCGATGCGTTCGGTCGCGGCGATGCCGTCCAGCAGCGGCATCCGCACGTCCATCAGGACCACGTCCGGGCGCAGCCGGGCGGTCTGGGCGACGGCGTCGAGGCCGTCGACCGCCTCGCCGACGACCTCGATGTCGTCCGCGCGGTCCAGCAGCGAGTGGAAGCCGGCCCGGACCAGGGCCTGGTCGTCGGCGATCAGAACGCGGATCACGAGCTCTCCCACGGTAGTTCGGCCTGGACCAGCCAGCCGCCGTCCGGCTGCGGGCCCGCGTGCACGCGCCCGCCGAGCGACTCCGCCCGCTCCCGCATGCCCAGCAGTCCGAAACCCCCGGTGTGTTCAGGGCCTCCAGAGCCGGTCGGGGCAGCGCCTCCCGTGCCGTCGTCGGCAACGCGCAGCACCAGCGCCTCACCCTCCCGGGTACGGGTCAGCGTGACGATCGCCCGCCCGGCGCGGGCGTGGCGAAGGGTGTTGGTCAGCGCCTCCTGGACGATCCGGTAGACGGTGAGCTGCACGAGCGGCGACAGCGCCTGCGCCCCCTCCGGCAGCCGCAGCTCGACGTCGAGCCCGCTCTCGCGGAACTGGTCGGCGAGTTCCGCGAGTTGACCGAGGCCCGGCTGCGGGCGGCCGTCCGCGACCTCGACCGCCCGGCCGCGCAGCAGGTCGAGGGCGGCACGCAGCTCCGGCAGCGCCTGGCGCGCCGCCCCGCGCACCAGCAGCATCGCCTCGCGGGCGTCGTCCGTGTCCGGCGGTGCGGCCGCCAGCGCGTCGAGGGCGACGTTGCTCTGGACGGCCACCACCGAGATGGTGTGCGCCACCACGTCGTGCAGCTCCCGGGCGATCCGCAGGCGCTCCTCGGCCAGGCGGCGGCCGAGCCGCTCCTCGGAGGCGGCGGCCTCCTCCCGCAGTCGCGCGTCGTGTTCGAGCCGGCGGCGGCGCGCCGAGTGGGCCAACACCGCGGTGGCGCCGAAGGAGAGCGCGGGCATCGACACGTCGAGCGCGTAGAGGGGCAGCGAGTGCGGCGGCAGCGCCGGCACCGCCCACAGCACGGCCATGGCCAGCAACCCGTACAGCAAGCCGTGCCGCTCGCAGTGGAGGCCCAGGGCCGCGCAGGCGAGGAAGGCCAGGACGGCGGGTGCGAGGCCCGGGTACCCGGCCAGGTGGTAGGTCGTGACGGCGGCCAGGCACAGCACGGCCGTCAGGAGCGGGCGCCGCCTGCGCCACAGCAGCGGCACGGCGGCCGCCACGACCAGCAGGTACGCGCCGGGCGGCCAGGGGGAGGGGCGGGTGGCGTAGTGCAGCTCCGCCCAGACGCCGAAGCAGGCGAAGGCCGCGAGGGGGCCGACGACGAGCCCGTCCGCCGCGCTCGGCGCGGCGGACGGGTCGGTCGCGAACAGCCCCCTGCGAGCATTGACCAGCCAGGCGTTGACCACGGTGGCAGCGTAGGCAATCATCCGGCGGTCGCGGCAGAGGCCGCGCCGGTCCGGGCCCGCCCCGGCCGCCTGCCCTGCGCGAGGACGGCCAGCGCCGCGAAGCCCGCGCTCCAGGCCGCCAACACCACGACGTCCGCCCAGGTGGGCGCGTGCCCGGCGGCGACGCGCCAGCCGAGGTCGGCCAGCCGGTAGGTCGGCAGGGTGTGCGCGACGTCCTGAAGCGGCGCGGAGAGCCGGGCCGGCGGCACCCACAGCCCGCCGAGGGCCGACGCGGCCATGTAGACGCCGTAGCTCAGCGGGAACGCCGCCTCCGGGCCGACCAGCAACCCGACCACGACCCCGAGCAGCGCGAACGGCAGCGTGCCCAGCCACATCGCGGGCACGAGCGCCGCCCACTGCCACGCCGCGAGCCGCACGTCCTTCGCGGCCACCGCGGTGAGGCAGACCAGGACGAGCGCGGGCAGCGCGACCGCGAGCCCGGCGGCCAGCTTCGCGACCAGCAGTTGACGCACCGTCACCGGCATCGACCGCAGCTGCTCCAGCCAGCCGCTGCTGCGCTCGTGCGCGAGCCGCGGGCCGGTCGCGGACAGCGCGCCCCAGATCGCGCCGTAGGCGGCCATCGCGACCATGATCTCCACGGTGCCCTTGAGCTCGCCCGGCTGGGTGGGGCTGCCGCCGAAGATGGTCGCGAACAGCAGGTAGAACCCGATCGGGGCGACGACGCCGAGAGCGAGGTAGCGCGGGTCGCGCAGCATCCGCAGGCATTCGAGGCGGAAGAGGTGGAACGTCATCGGACCTGCGCCTCCTCGGGGGCGGTCGTGGGGGTCGGTACCGGGGCCGCGGTCCCGGGAGTGGTCTGGGGCGCGGTCCCGGTCGTGGTCGGGGAGCCGGTCAGGGCGAGGAAGGAGTCGTCCAGGCTCGGCGGGGAGACCCGCAGGTCGCTCCAGTCGACACCGGAAGCGACGAGGCGGCGGACGACCTCGTCGGGCGTCGCGGAACGGACGGTGGCCCAGCCGTGCTCGCGCGCGACCTCTCCCGGCAGCGTCGGCAGCGCCTGCCCTGCCGGGAGGCGGAAACGCACCACGGCCCGGCCGCCCGCCTCCCGGATCCGCGCGGGCGGGCCGTCGGCGACGACGCGGCCGCGGGCCAGGACGACGACCCGTTCGGCGTTCTCCTCCACCTCGTCGAGGTAGTGGGTGGCGAAGACGATGGTCCGGCCGGCCGCCGCGCAGTTGCGCATCGCCGACCAGAACTCGCGCCGGCCCTGCACGTCCAGGGCCCGGGTCGGCTCGTCCAGCAGCATCGTGTCCGCCCCGGCGACGGCGACCAGCGCGAACTTCAGGCGCTGCACCTGTCCGCCGGACATCCGGTCCACCCGCCGCCGGGCCTGGTCGCGCAGCCCGGCCAGTTCGAGCGCCTCCTCCACCGGCAGCGGCGCGGGATACATCCGCCGCCCGAGCCCGACCAGCTCCGCCGCGGTGACGCCCGGCATCAGGCCGCTGTCCTGCAGCATCGCCGCGATCCTGCCCTCCACGACGGCCTGGCGCGGCGCGCGCCCGGCGACGGTGACCCGCCCGGCGTCGGGCTCGAGCAGACCCATCAGCATCGCCACGGTGGTGGTCTTCCCGGCGCCGTTCGCACCGAGCAGCGCGACGGTCGCGCCGCGCCCGATCTCCAGGCTCAGGCCGTCGACGGCGGTCAGTTCGCCGAAACGTTTGGTGGCCCCGTCCAGGGCGATCGCTTTCTCCATGGCCCGATCGTGCGCCGCCGGGCCCCCGCGCCGCGTCGGACAGCGGATGCGTTGCCGCACCCCGGGCCTACTCCCGGGGACGTAGGCGGGCTACGCCCGGGATTTTCAGGCTTTTCTGAGGAGAGCAGCTGATGTGTCCCGTTATGGTGGGCCCATGGAAGAGAACCGAGCGCTTCGAGTCGTGGACGCGCTGCGGGAGCGCGGCGTCAACGCCCACCTGGCCCGCGAGGGCGTCTACCAGATCGGCGTCCGCGTGGTCCTGCCCGACGGCCGGGAGGCCCTGTGGGACACCGACGACACGATCAGCCTTGAGGCGCAGGTCATGCGGGACGGCATGCTGGTCGGCTTCGTGCCCGCCATCGCGGGCTCGGAGGAGTTCGACCTCGACCAGACGATCGACGCGATCGCCCGCGCCGACTACGACCAGCCCATCGCCACCGAGCGCCCCACCGCTCCGCCGCCCGCCGCGCCGCTGCCCCGCGAGGGCGGCCTCTTCCGCCGCTTCCTCGGCGGCTTCCGCGAGCACTGAGCGGGACCGGCGTCGTGCGCTGTCCCGTCACGACTCCGGGGGCGGGGACGCGCACGCCAAGGCGGCCGTCACGGCCGCCCGCAGGGCCGGGACGTCGGCGACGACGGTGAGCAGCGTCAGACCCTCGCCCACGGGGAACGCCGCCGCGTCGGACGCCGGGGCGGTCGCGGCCGAGCAGGGTCGGGTCGTCAGCACCTGCGCCAGCCCGCGACGGCCGCCGAGGACGGCCGGGCCGTCCCAGCCGGGCGGCGCGCCGGTGCCCACGTCCGTCGACTGGTCCAGCACGAGGCGTTCGTCCTGGCGGACCGTCAGGCGCGAGGTGAGGCGCCCAGGCGGCTCCTCGTGCCGACCGAGGACCTGCTCCTCACGCAGATGCAGCAGCGCGCCGGGGGCGAGGTGGACGCGGGTCCACAGACGCAGCTCGCTCCCGGCCGCCGCGATGACCGGCTCGGGCCGCCAGTCCAGCTCGGCGTCCTCGCCCACGGTCAGGTCCAGCTCGTAGTGCGCGGGCGCGGGCTCCCGCCCCGGCAGGCTCACGGTCGCGGCGGCGCTGGTGACCAGCAGCCGCGCCCCGGGCTCCACCACGACCTCGACCCGCAACCGGTCCCCGCCGAGCGGCGCTGCCATCGCGCCGACGAGCACGACATGCGCCGCGCCCTCCTCGTCCGGATGCCGGCTGCGGCGCAGCGCGAGCGGGCCGTCTCCGACCAGCTCCCGCAGGACGGTCCCCCCGCGCCCGTCCACCTCGGCGCGGACCCGGGCGACCGCACTCACACGACTCACGCCGCGCCGGCCGCTTCCGCCGCTTCCGCGGTTCGCGCGCACGCTGCTGACGCCGTTGCTGCCGCTGCTCGCACTCGCCCTGCTTCCGCCGGTCGTGCCCCTCCCGCTCGCGTCCATGCGGTTGTCGCCCACGCTGCCTCCGACGGTCCCGCCGTTGTCGGGCCTCGCGCGCACGCCGCTGGCGCTCGCGTCCAGGCGGCTGACGTTGCTGCCACCGTCGGTGCGCTCCCTCGCGTGGCGGCTGTCGCTCACGCGGCTCTCGCCGGTCGCGCCGCCGCCTGCGTTCGCGCTCACGCGGCCGGGCCGAGGCGCCAGTCTGCCAGGCGGTCGCGGACCCAGGCGGCGACCGGCGCCACCCCGTCCGGGGCGACCAGCGAGCAGAACAGCACCGGCAGCGCGCCGCGCTGGGCCGCCGCGTCGCGGGCCATGACCGACAGGTCCGCGCCGACCAGGGGCGCGAGATCGGTCTTGTTGACCACCAGCAGGTCGGAGCCGGTCACCCCTGGGCCGCCCTTGCGGGGGATCTTGTCGCCGCCGGAGACGTCGATGACGAAGATCTGGTGGTCCACCAGCCCCCGGCTGAACGTCGCCGTCAGGTTGTCGCCGCCGCTCTCGACGAGGACCAGGTCGAGCGGCCCGACGGCGGCTTCCAACTCCTCCACGGCCTCGAGGTTGGCGCTGATGTCGTCGCGGATCGCGGTGTGCGGGCAGCAGCCGGTCTCCACCGCGGTGATCCGCGACGGCGGCAGCACGGCGTTGCGCAGCAGGAACTCGGCGTCCTCGGTGGTGTAGATGTCGTTGGTGACGACCGCGAGCGACAACTCGTCGCGCAGCGCCCGGCACAGTGCGGCGACGGTCGCCGTCTTGCCGGAGCCCACCGGCCCTCCGAGGCCGATCCGCAGGGCGCGCCGGACGCCGCTGTCCGGCAGCGTCGCGGCGGCAGGCGCGGCGTGGTGGTCGTGGGCGGGGAGGTCGGGGTCACGGTGCATGGTCGCTCCGCTCTCGTGGGAGGTGGACGGTGGCCAGAAGTGCACCCGGGCGCAGGGCTCGGGGGCGGTCCGAGGGGCCGGGCCCGCGCGCACGCGTGCCGTGGGCGGCGGCGACCCCGCTCCGCGCCGGGCGCGAGGAGTCGGTGCGCGCCGCGCACACGCTCGACGGCGGCCGGTGCCTGAGCGGGGCGGGACCGGGTCATGAGGCGAACAGGCGGACGGGCCAGGAGGCGTGGTGTTCCGCCGAGACCTCCAGCAGCGGGGCGCCCAGGGTCGGCAGGAGGTCCACGTCGCCGAGGGCGGCCGCCGCGGCCGACGTGGCGGCGTCACCGGCGACCGTGCCGACCGCGTCCGCGAGGCCGGCCAGGACCGCCGTGGCCTGGAACGGGTCGAGTCCGAGCAGCCGGACGCAGGCCGTCACCGGCCCGGAGACGGTCTCGTAGGC
>NZ_BBPQ01000014.1:91628-145125 GCF_000787855.1 Streptacidiphilus anmyonensis
CTGGAACGGGTCGAGTCCGAGCAGCCGGACGCAGGCCGTCACCGGCCCGGAGACGGTCTCGTAGGCCACGGCCGTCGCCGCCTCCAGCGGGCCGAGGCCCGCGGCTGCGGCGACCACCCCGAAGGCGACGGGCTGGTGCGCGCCGCGCGGCAGGGTGCGTGCCAGCCGGTCCAGCGCCGGATCGGGCCATGCCGCGCGTGCGGCGCGCAGGAGTTGGCGGCCCAGGCGGCGGGAGGCCGCCCGCAGCGCGGGGGAGGGGGTGCGGGCCTCGGCGGCCTCGTCGAGCGCCGCCGGGTCGGTCCCGGCCGTGGCGGCGGCAGCCGCGAGCGCGGCGGACGTCAGGCCGACGGTGTGGAGGCGTCCGGCGCAGAACTCCCGCAGGCTCGCGGTGTCGCCGACCCGCCCGGCCCGTACCGCCGCCTCGACGCCGCCGGAGTGGGCGTGGCCGCCCGCCGGAAAGCGCCCGTCGGCGAGGACGAGCAGCGCGGCGGGGAGCCTGAGGGGGAGCGCGAGGTCGGTCACCGGTCCCCCTCAGAACAGGAAGTACCGCTGAGCCATCGGCAGTTCCTCCGCCGGGTGCGGCTCGACCGCCTCGCCGTCGATCCGCACGGTGAAGGTGTCCGGCTCGACGCTGACGTGCGGGAGCGCGGTGTTCTCGTGCAGGTGCTCCTTGCGCACGCCGCGCGTGTTCCGGATCGGGGCGAAGGTCTTGGCGACGCCGAGCTCCTCGCCGAGCCGGTCCGCCAGGCCGTCCTCCAGCGCCCACGGCGTCACGAAGTTCAGCGAGTTCGCCGCCGGGGCCCGGCCGCTCGCGCCGAACATGGGGCGCGGCAGCACCGGCTGCGGGGTCGGGATGGAGGCGTTCGCGTCGCCCATCTGCGCCCAGGCGATCTGCCCGCCCTTGACGACCAGGTCCGGCTTGACCCCGAAGAACGCCGGGGTCCACAGCACCAGGTCCGCCAGCTTGCCCGGCTCCACTGAGCCGATCTCCGCGTCCAGGCCCTGCGCGACGGCCGGGTTGATCGTGTACTTGGCCACGTAGCGCCGCGCCCGCAGGTTGTCCGCGCGCCCGTCGCCGGGCAGCGCGCCGCGGCGGCGCTTCATCACGTGGGCGGTCTGCCAGGTGCGCAGCACCACCTCGCCGATCCGGCCCATCGCCTGGGAGTCCGAGCTGATGATGGAGATCGCTCCGAGGTCGTGCAGCACGTCCTCCGCCGCGATCGTCGACGGACGGATCCGGGACTCCGCGAACGCCAGGTCCTCCGGGACGTCGGCGCTGAGGTGGTGGCAGACCATCAGCATGTCCAGGTGCTCTGCCGCGGTGTTGCGGGTGTGCGGACGGGTCGGGTTGGTGGAGCTGGGCAGGATGTTGGGCTCGGACACCACCGTGATGATGTCGGGCGCGTGCCCGCCGCCCGCGCCCTCGGCGTGGTAGGCGTGCAGGCCGCGCCCGGCGATCGCCGCCAGGGTGTCCTGCACGAAGCCGGCCTCGTTGAGGGTGTCCGTGTGCAGGGCGAGCTGGGCCCCGCTCTCGTCGCAGACGCGCAGGCAGGCGTCGATGGCGGCGGGAGTGGCGCCCCAGTCCTCGTGGATCTTGAAGCCGACGGCCCCGCCGCGCAGTTGGGCGCGGAGCGCGTCCGCCGAGACGGTGTTGCCCTTGCCCAGCAGGCCCAGGTTGACGGGGTACTGCTCGGCCGCCGCGAACATCCGGGCCAGGTGCCAGGACCCGGGGGTGATCGTCGTCGCCTTCGACCCCTCCGCCGGGCCGGTGCCGCCGCCGAGCAGCGTGGTCACCCCGCTCGCCAGCGCCTCCTCGAACAACTGCGGGCAGATGAAGTGCACATGGGCGTCGACGGCGCCTGCGGTCAGGATCCGGCCGTTGCCCGCGATCACCTCGGTCTCCGGGCCGATCACCAGGGCCGGGTGCACCCCGTCCATCGTCTCGGGGTTCCCGGCCTTGCCCAGCGCGGTGATCCGGCCGTCGCGGATGCCGACGTCCGCCTTGACGACGCCCCAGTGGTCCAGCACCACCGCGCCCGTGACGACGGTGTCCGGCGCGCCCTCGGCGCGGGTGGCGCGGCCCTGGCCCATCGACTCCCGGATCACCTTGCCGCCGCCGAAGACCGCCTCGTCGCCGCCCCCGCACAGGTCCTGCTCGACCTCGATCAGCAGGTCCGTGTCGGCCAGCCGGATCCGGTCCCCGGCCGTCGGGCCGTAGAGGTCGGCGTAGCGGCGGCGGGTCACGGTCAGGGCCGCCGCGGCCCTCGGGCGCTGCTCGTTCACGCCTCCACCCGCCCTGCCGTCTCGCCGCGCAGCCCCCAGACCTCGCGCCGGCCGCCCAGCGGCACCAGCTCCACCGTCATCGCGATGCCCGGTTCGAACCGCACGGCCGTGCCGGCCGGCACGTTCAGCCGCCGCCCGCGCGCGGCGGCGCGATCGAAGCGGAGCCCGGGGTTGGCCTCCGCGAAGTGGTAGTGGGAGCCGACCTGCACCGGCCGGTCGCCGGTGTTGACGACGGTCAGCGCGGTCACCTCCCGGCCCGCGTTGAGCTCCACCACGCCGTCACCGAGCAGCAGTTCGCCTGGGATCACGTCTCGTCCGCCGCTCACTGGATGGGGTCGTGCAGGGTCACCAGCTTCGTCCCGTCCGGGAACGTCGCCTCCACCTGCACGTCGCGGATCATCTCGGGCACGCCGTCCATCACGTCCTCGCGGCCGAGGACCGACCGCCCCGACACCATCAGGTCGGTGACGGTCCGCCCGTCCCGCGCGCCCTCGAGCACGTGGACGGTGAGGACGGCGAGCGCCTCGGGGTGGTTGAGCCGCAGCCCGCGCGCCCGGCGGGCCAGGGCGACGTCGGCCGCGACATGGATCATCAGCCGTTCCTGCTCGTGCGGGGTCAGTCTCATCGGCGTCGAACTCCTCGGGTGGGAGGAAGGACGCGAGCACACCCTCGTGCCGCGGGTGCGGTCACCGTATCCGACGGACAGGCCGCCTCCTGCGCGCGTCACACGGAAGTAACCTGACCGACCCACACCGGGTTACGGCCCCGACGGCCGTCCGGGCCACAGAGATTCCACAAAGAGCGCTCCTACCGTCGGCCGTGACGGCGCGCGGGCGGTCGGCCCGGGTGGGTCGGGGAGGTGCACGGTGAAGGCGGACGCGACGGGTGCGGCGGCCACGGCTCCGTCGACGCGCGCACAGGTGGCGCACCTGCTGCGGCGGGCCGGGTTCGGCGGGCGGGCCGACGAGATCGACGCCGCCGAGCAGGCCGGCTACGAGGCGACCGTCGCCGCCCTGCTGGCCGGGCCGGTCGGCAGCGCCGACCCGGGCGTCGCGGCGACCCCGCCGCCGGCGTTCGCCGACATTCCCGCCCCGGGCCGCGACCCGGCCGCCCGCAAGCAGGCCAACCGACAACGCGCGCAGCAGTACCTCCAGTTGGCGAGCTGGTGGCTGGACCGCATGGTCCGGGCGAGTGGGCCGCTGGTGGAGAAGCGGACCTGGTTCTGGCACGGCCACTGGGCCACCTCGGTCGTCAAGGTGCGCAGCGCCGCGCTGATGCTCCGGCAGAACCAGACCCTGCGCAGCCTCGGCGGCGGCGACTTCGGCGCGCTCGCGCAGGCCATGGTCCGCGACCCCGCCCTCGCCGTCTGGCTGGACGAGGCCGGCAGCACCAGGCAGGCCCCGAACGAGAACCTGGCCCGCGAGCTCATGGAGCTGTTCACGCTCGGCGTCGGCCACTACACCGAGGACGACGTCCGCGCCGCCGCCCGGGCGCTCACCGGCTGGCGGCTCGACCGGACCAGCGGTCAGCTCGTGTTCGTGCCCGCCGCGCACGACGACACACCCAAGACCGTCCTCGGCCGCACCGCCAACTACGACTCCGTCGCCCTCGTCGACCTGCTCGTCGACCAACCCGCCTCGCACGCCTGGGTGGTGACGCGGATGTGGAACCGCTACGCCGCGCCCGGCCCGGTCCCCGCCGACGTGATGAGCCGCCTCCAGACCGCCTACGGCTCCGGCCGCGACCTCACCGCGCTGCTGCGCGCCCTCCTGCTCGACCCGGTCTTCCGCGGCCCGGCCGTCGTCGGCGCGCTGGCCAAGCAGCCCGTCGAGTACGTCGTCGGCGCGCTGCGCGCGCTCGGCGTCACACCGGACGACGCCGACCGCACGATGCTGCTCGCGGCGCTGCGCCGCCTCGGGCAGGTGCCGTTCGAGCCGCCCAATGTCGGCGGCTGGCCGTCCGGGGACGCCTGGCTGACGGCGGCGGCCGTGCAGGCCCGGCTCGACTTCGCGCGCTGGGCGGTCACCAAGGCCGACCTGGGCGTGGTGAGCTCGGCCCCGGTCGGCTCCCGCGTCGACGCGACGGCGCGGCTGCTGGGGCTCGACGCCTGGAGCGCGCGGTCGCGCGCCGCGCTCCAGGAGGTGGCCGGCCAGCCGCGCACGCTCGTCGCGCTGGCGCTCGCCGCGCCCGAGTACGCCGTCAACTGACCCGCGCGCTCGACTGATTCGCGTGCGGAAGCCGCGCATGCCGCATTCGACGCGGCAGACCGAGAGGACAGAGAGGACGTTGCGGGAATGGACCTGTGGACCCGGCGTAAGTTCCTGATCGCCTCCGGGGTGGTCGGCGCGGGCGCGCTGGCGGCCGGAGGCGCGGTCATCGGTTGGCAGGACCTGGCCCACGGCGCGGCCACCCGCCCGCTGGCGGGCGGTACACCCGTCCTGGTGCTGGTCACCCTCTACGGAGGCAACGACGGTCTCAACACCGTGATCCCGGCCGGAGACTCCGCCTACCAGGACGCCCGGCCCGACCTCGCCTACACCCCCGGCCAGGTCCTCGACGTCGGCGAAGGCCTCGGCCTCAACCCCGCCCTCAAGGGGCTGCACTCGCTTTGGGGCGCGAAGGAGTTGGCGATCGTGCGCGGCGTCGGCTACCCGCAGCCCAGCCACAGCCACTTCCAGTCGATGGACATCTGGCAGACCGCCTCGCCCTCCGCCCCCGCCACCACGGGCTGGCTCGGCCGCTGGCTCGACGCGCACGGCCGGGACCCGCTGGCCGCGGTCTCGCTCGGCGGCACCCTGCCGCCGCTGCTGGCCGGGGCGACGACGTCCGGCTCCGCGCTTCCGCTCGGCGCCTTCCACCTGCCGAAGGGACGGACCCTCGCCTCCTTCACCGCGCTCGGAGCGGCGGCCTCCGACGACCCGGCCACCCTCGCCGCGGCGGCCACCGCCGACCGCGACCTGCTGACCGTCGCGCACACCTTCGGCCCGGTGCTCGACGGACTCCCGACTTCCAACTCCACTGCCACCTCGACGCCCACCTCCACGTCCGCGTCCACGGGCGGGGCCGCCTCGGGCTCCGGCGGGGAGGGCTCGCTCGCACAGCAGCTGGACGTGGTCGCGGCCTGCGTCGCCGCGAAGGCGCCGACCCGCGTCTACGCCGTGAGCCTCGGCGGCTTCGACACGCACGCGGGCGAGAAGGCCACCCAGGAGCAGCTCCTCGGCGAGTTCGACCAGGCCGTCAGCGGCTTCCTCGGCAAGGTGGCCCACAGCGCCAACCCGGTCGTGCTGGCCGCGTACTCCGAGTTCGGCCGCCGCGTCCAGGCCAACGCCAACCAGGGCACCGACCACGGCACGGCCGCCCCGCTCTTCGTCGCGGGAGCGCCGGTCAGGGGCGGCTTCTACGGGGCCCAGCCGAGCCTGACGGACCTCGACGCCGGGGACCTGAAGTTCACCACCGACTTCCGCTCCGTCTACGCGACCCTGCTCGACCGGGTTCTCGCCGCGGACCCGAAGCAGGTCCTCGGCCAGGACTTCCCCCGGCTCGGTTTCGTCTGACGCCCGCGCATGTCCGCCCGCGTCTGTCCGCCCGCGTCTGTCCGTCCGCGCATGTCCGCGTGCGCGGACGGGCCGCGCCCGGCAGAGTGGCGGTCAGCGGTCAGGGGCGACAAGGGCGACAGAGCCAGGAGGAGCCGGCATGGACGAGGTCATCGCGGTCACCGGAGCGACCGGACGGGTCGGCGGCCGGATCGCCGGGCGGCTCGCAGGCGAGGGCGTCACCGTGCGGGCGCTCGGGCGGGACGCGGCGAAGCTGGCGCACTCGCCCGCCCAGGAGACCGCGCAGGCGTCCTACGACGACGCGGACGCCATGCGCCGCGCGCTCACCGGGGCCACGACGTTGTTCCTGTGCTCCGCGCACGAGGGGCCGGGCCGGGTGGAGATCCACCGGACCGCCGTGGACGCCGCCCTCGCGGCGGGCGTGCGGCGGATCGTCTACCTGTCCTACCTGGGCGCCGCGCCCGAGGCCACGTTCACCTACGCGCGCGACCACTGGCACACCGAGCAGCACATCCGCGCCGCCGGGGTGCCGTTCACCTTCCTGCGGGACAGCAGCTACCAGTCCGACCTGGTCGCCATGACCGGCGACGACGGCGTCCTGCGCGGCCCGGCGGGCGACGGGCGCGTCGCCGCCGTCACCCACGACGACGTCGCCGACGCCGCGACCGCCGTCCTGCTGGACCGCGAGCGCGACGGCCGGCACGACGCCGCGACCTACGACCTGACCGGTCCGGAGGCGCTGGGCTTCGCCGAGATCGCCGCCGCCATCGGCCGCGCCGCCGGACGGGCCGTCAGCTACCATCCGGAGACCCGCGCGGAGGCGTACGCCTCCCGTGCCGTCTACGGCGCGCCGGACTGGGAGGTCGCGGGCTGGGTCAGCTCGTACGAGGCCGTGGCCACGGGGGAGATGGACGTCGTCTCCGACGCCGTCCTCGCCCTGACCGGCCGCGCCGCGCAGTCCTTCGCGGAGTTCCTGGCCGCCCATCCGGAGAGCTACCGGCGCCTGCGGGCCTGAGCGTTCCTCGCGCCCGGCGCTGTCCAAGGGCTTTCGGCTGGCACAGGGCTGTCGGTCGTCACAGAGCTGGCGGCTGTCACAGGGCTGTTGCAAGGCCGTGGCCCGCATGAGGAATCGGGAGCCCGGCCGGTGGCTAGAGTTCCGAGCGGCGGGTGGGAATCGCTCACCACGCACCAAACACTGCCAAACGGCACACCGCCAGCTCCCAGGGGGACCCCTCATGCGCTCCACTGCCCGCCGCGCGACTCTCGCGACCGCCGCCGTCACCTCCGTGCTGCTGCTCGGCGCCTGCGGTCCGGCCACCGGCTCCGCCACGGCGAGCTCGGGAACCGTCACCGCCTCCAGTGCCGCCTCCGCGTCAGCGACGGCGAGCACCCCCGCGGCTGTCGCCGGGACGACGGCGGCGAGCCCGACCTCCACCCCCACGTCGCCGACCCGGACCGCGTCGGCCACGGCCGCCGCCGCGCCTGCGTCCGTGCCCGTGCTGGGGACCGTCTGGGCGTCGGGTGTGCAGGGGTACGGCGTCGCCCGGCCCGCCGGGCTGGACAACCACGGCGACCCCACCGGCATCGTGAGCAGCCTGAAGTGGTCGACGTGGGGCGGTGCGAGCGCCGACGGCACCGGCACGGCGGAGTACGTCGCCCCGGGGCAGTCGGTCGCCCAGGGGACCGCCGAGCAGGCCGTGGTCGTCGCCTTCGACCTGGGCACGTGCCACGGCAGGGCGGCCTACCGGGCGA
Organism: Streptacidiphilus anmyonensis; assembly: GCF_000787855.1. Classification (GTDB taxonomy): domain Bacteria; phylum Actinomycetota; class Actinomycetes; order Streptomycetales; family Streptomycetaceae; genus Streptacidiphilus; species Streptacidiphilus anmyonensis. The sequence continues at coordinate 99,218 of NZ_BBPQ01000014.1, forward strand.
TCGAGTGGTACTTCCCCGGCAAGGGCCAGCACTTCGACCCCGCCCACTACTTCGACGCGTGCACGGGCCAGGACCACGGGATGTAGACCACGGCATGCAGGCACGGGACCGGCCGGGGACCGCACGCGGGTGACATGGCTTCAGAGACGTTTCGCGGCCCTCGGGTGCGGTGACGTTGTCAGCGGAATCTCGCCCGCCCGCGCAGACGTCCGGCTCTCCCGGGAGCCGGAGGCAGGAGTCCCATGCCGTTCGCCCGTGGGCGGTCCGCCGCGATCGCCGCGCTGACCGCCCTGTGCATCGCCCTGACGACAGCCGCCGCTCCCGCGCGGGCCGAGCGGCCGGGGCAGGACCAACGCCTTCAGCGGCTGTTGGAGGCGCTGGTGCGCCAGGCGGGCGGTCCTCCGGGAGCCGTCGCGGTCTTCCGGATCGACGGGCGGACGGTCGTGGTGCGGGCCGGGGACGGCGACGTGCGCACCGGGCGGCCGCCCGGGATCGACGACCACATGAGGATCGCGAGCGCCGCGAAGGCGTTCAGCGGCGCGGTGGCCCTCGCGCTGGTCAGCTGCGGTCGGCTGAGCCTCGACGACACCATCGCCGAGCGCCTGCCGCAGCTCCCGGCACGCTGGGGCAAGGTGACCCTGCGTCAGCTGCTCCAGCACACCAGCGGCCTGCCCGACTACAGCCGTGCCCCGGCCTTCGGCGCCATCCTGATGAAGGATCCGCACCACCGGTTCGACTCCCGGCGTCTGCTGGACTTCGTGCGGAACAAGCCGCTGGAGTTCACCCCCGGGACCCGGTACGCCTACTCGAACTCGGACAACATCGCGGTCGCCCTGATGGCCGAGGCGGTGACGCACCAGCGGTACGAGACGCTGCTCGACCAGCTCGTCTACGACCCGCTGCGGCTCGACCGGACGAGCCTGCCGTCCGGCTTCACCCTGCCGCTGCCGTACCTGCACGGCTACGCCCACACGCCGACGGGCCTGGAGGACGTCAGCACCCTGTTCGGCGCGTCGGGCAGCTGGGCCTCCGGCGGCGTGGTGTCGACGCCGAGGGACCTGAACACCTTCATCCGCGCCTACGCGGGCGGCTCGCTGGTCGCGCCGTGGGTCCGGCGGCAGCAGCTGACGTTCGTGGACGGCAGCTCCGAGCCGCCCGGGCCCGGCCGCAACCAGGCCGGGCTGGCGATCTTCCGCTACACCACGCGCTGCGGCGTGGTCTACGGCCACACCGGCAACACCCCCGGCTACACCCAGTTCGCGGCCGGGACCCACGACGGCCGCCGGGCGCTCACGTTCTCGGTGAACGCGCAGATCACGCCCACCAGCGCCCCGGACGTCTTCACCAGGATGCGCGCCGTCCAGGAGGACTTCGTGTGCGCGCTGCTGCACGGTGAAGCGTGAGCCGGGGGCGCTGACGGGCGTGATCGGGCGGCTCAGCCCTGGCGGGCCTTCATGCGCGGGTCGCGCCGGTTGATCACGTAGACACGGCCGCGGCGGCGGACGATCTGCGAGCCGGGCTGCTGCTTGAGCGAACGCAGTGAGTTGCGCACCTTCACGGGGCATCCCCTTTCTTTGCGGCGAGGTCAGGTAAGGACCTCTGCCCTCGTGTGCTCCTTAACGCGGCCGGTCGTCCGGACATTCCCGCGGTCCTCGCCCCCCGTCTCAGCCGAGGCGGACGGCGACCGCGCAGGTGGGCGAGGCCGCGGGCTGCCGGTGCAGGAGGGTCAGCGCCCCGCTCCCCGGGTCGACGGCGTGGACGGCGAGGTTGTCGCCGCGTTCGTTGGAGACGTAGAGGTGGTCGCCCGCGAGTTCCATGTGGCGCGGCCAGGAGCCGCCGGACGGGTACTCCGCCTCGAATCGCGGCAGGCCGCCGGGCACGGTGCGGAACAGTGCGACCGTGTCCGCGCCGCGGTTGGAGAGGTAGAGCCGCGCGCCGTCCTCGCTCACGGTCAGGTGGGCGGGGTAGTTGCCGGACTCCGTCCCGGCCGCGCTCGCGGCCACGGAGCCGAGCACCTCGAACGCGCCGGGCCCGGTCTCGCTCAGCGCGTACAGGCGGGAGTCCAGCTCGCCGACCACATAGGCCGTCCCGTCCGTGCCGCGGACCAGCTGGCGCGGGCCCGCCCCGGCGGGCAGCGCCGTGACCGTCGGGTCCGCGCCGTCGGCGGTGCCGGGGTCGTCGGCGTGGAAACCGAGCAGCTGGTCGGTGCCGAGGTCCACGACGTGCCACAGCCCGGCCGGACCGGGGACGGCCATGTGCGCGTGCGGGGCGTCCTGGCGGTCGGCCCGCGGTCCGACGGCGCTCGGGTCGCCCTGCCACAGTCGCGCCACTCCGTCCGGGAGCCCGGTCTCGTCGAGGTCGAGCAGCAGCGTCGTGCCGGAGCCGTAGTTCGCGACCCCCAGCCGACGCCCGGCCCCGCCGACGGCCAGGTGGCACGGCGAGCCGCCGCGGCTCGACACCCTGGCCAGCTCGCGCAGCGACCCGTCCGCCCCGATCGCCACGGCGCTGACAGTCCCCTCCTCGCCGGCCTCGTTCGCCGTGTAGAGGACGGGGAGCGACGGGTGTTGGATCACGTAGGAGGGGGAAGGCAGGGCCAGCGCGTCCAGCGGCGTCAGCGAGCCGTCGTCGGGATCCCGCCGGTAGGAGGTGAGGCCGCTGCCGTGCCCGTTCATCTCCGGGGTGTAGCAGCCGGTCACGAGCAGGTGGGGTCCGTTCACGCTGTCGCTCTCCTCGGGTCGTGGGATGTGTGGATGGTGTGACCAGAGTGACGGACGCGCCTGGCGTGTCGCTACTATGCGCACGGGCGTGCGAGGAGTGTGCATGGCAACCGGGGGACCGAGCGCGCCTGACGGTCTGTCATGGGCTCCCGGGTGACTCTTGAGGAGACGGGCTCACGGTGAGCTACCCGCCCTACAGCAACGGACCGCGCGGTACGGGGCCGCAGTCGAACAACCCGTACCAGAACGGCCCCTTCCCGCAGCAGCCGCCCAACCCGTACGGCTCCCGGCCGCCCGTCGCGCCGCCGCCCCCGTCGTACGGCGGGCAGCCGCCCTACGGTGCGGGTCGGCCCCCGTACGGCGGACAGCCGCCCTACGGCGGCGGGCAGCCCGCGCAGGGCGGCGGCCTGCCCCCGTACGGCGGCGGCAGGCCGCCCTACGGCGGCGGACCGGGCCTGCCCGGCGGCGGTCCCGCTGGGGGCCCTGGCGGTGGTCCCGGTGGCGGTCCCGGCGGGCCGAAGCGTTCCAAGAAGGGACTGCTGATCGCGCTCGGCGTCGCGTTCGTCGTCGTGGTCGGCGGCTGTACCGCCCTGATCGGCGCCACCGCCCACCACAGCTCCGCCAGCGGCACCACCGGGACGACGGGGGCGACCGGCACCGACGGTGGCAGCACCTCCGCCGACGGCGGCACCAGTTGGAGCCCGCCGGGCTGGGCCGCGAAGAAGAACGACATCGGCCCCGCCGACCCCCGGACCGTCGTCCAGGGCACCGTCTGGATCGCCAAGCAGCACCCGCAGGACCTCGCGAGCTACGCCGCCCAGGTCGGCACCCCCGGCACGCCCGACTACCACAAGTACCTGACACCGGCGGAGTTCGACTCCACCTTCGTCAACGTGCAGGACGCCGGATCCGCCGTCACCCAGTGGCTCCAGCAGGCCGGCATGCGGATCGTCTCCCAGGACGACCAGTCGATCGTGGTGTCGACGACCCTGGCCGAGGTCGAGTCCACGCTGAAGGTGCGGATCGACCGGTTCAAGCACGACGGCCGGGTCGACATCTCGCCCACCAGCCGCCCGCAGTACCCGTCCAACGTCGGCGAGTACGTCTCCAGCGTCACCGGTCTGACCACCACCTCGCCGGTCTCCAGCTACGCGGTCCGCGTCACCCCGACCGTCCCCTGGAAGACGGGCCGGACGGTCTCGGCGGGGGCCGGGAAGTTCACCCCCGGCGCCGGATCGGGCGTCAACACCCAGTGGTGCAGCCGCTACTGGGGCGAGAAGCACTACAGCGACGCGCCGGCCGCGCCCTGGGGCGGCGCGCTGCCGATGCGGCTGTGCGGCTACACCCCCGGCCAGCTGCGGCACGCCTACGGCGTCTCGGCGAGCGGCCTGACCGGCAAGGGCGTCACCATCGCGATCGTCGACGCCTACGCCTCACCCACCATCGTGCGCGACCTCGCCCGCTACAACACGGAGATGGGCCTGCCCCAGTTCACGCCGGGCCAGTTCACCCAGGTGACGCCCGCGGGCGGCTTCGACCCGGCCACCGACCCGCAGGCGGTGGAGAACTGGGCGGGCGAGGAGACGATGGACATCGAGGCCGCGCACGCCATGGCCCCCGGCGCCAGGATCGTCTACTACGGCGCGCGCACCAACAACAACCCGGACTTCGACAACGTCATGGAGTCCATCGTCAGCAAGCGCTCCGCCGACATCGTCAGCTGCTCCTGGGGCGGCCCCGAGGCCGACAACCCCGAGGAGGAGTACCAGGCCGACACCCAGATCTTCGAGCAGGGCGCAGCCGAGGGCATCAGCTTCAACTTCGCCAGCATGGACAACGGCGACTACACCCAGCAGGCGACCGAAGCCTCCGGCAAGTCCGACATGTCGCCGACCCCGGCGGTCGCCTTCCCGGCCTCCGACCCCTTCGCGACCGGCGTCGGCGGCACCAGCCTCGGCATCGACGCGGCCGGCCGCTACGCCTGGGAGACGGGCTGGGGCAACTGGTACCACCAGCTGTCCGGCGGCAGTTGGGGCGACGCCTCGGCCTTCGTCGGCGGCGCGGGCGGCGGCAACAGCAGGGTCTTCCCGGAGCCTCCGTACCAGAAGGGCGTCGTGCCCGACTCGCTGACCACGGCCGCCACCGGCGCCGCCGACCGCGAGGTGCCGGACGTCAGCCTGGACGGCGACTGGTGGACCGGCCTCCTCGTGGGTGAGACCGAGGGCACGGTCGGCGTCGTGCCGGACGGCTCCGGCGGCGCGCGCTTCACCATGAGCGGCGGCCCGTACGTCGTCTACCAGTCCGGTGGCACCAGCCTGGCCACGCCGCTGTTCTCCGGCGTGGAGGCCCTCGCCGAACAGGCCGCGGGCGGTGTGCCGGTCGGCTTCGCCAACCCGGTCCTCTACAAGCTCGCCGGGACCCCCGCGCTGCACGACATCGCCGGGCAGCCCGCCGCGCTGGGCCACGAGCCGGGTGCGGAGACCTGGGACCAGAACCACGACCCGATGATGATCGGCATGGACTCCGACAGCTCGCTGAAGACCGCGCAGGGCTACGACGACGTCACGGGCGTCGGCAGCATCGCCCCGGGCTTTCTGACCTGGTTCAAGGACCATCCGAACGGCCGGTAGCGGCGACCGGCACCGACCGGGGCCACGATCCTCACCGGTCAGCCGGGCCCGGCGGCCTCACGGTCGCCGGGCCGTCCGGTGGTCAGCGCCTCGGCGCCTCGGCGGGATGGTGGTCGGGCCACGCGACCGCGTAGGCCGGGTCTCCTCCGGTGCCGGCGCGGGCGAAGCGGAGCAGCTCTCGAATGATGCCCGCGTTGCCCATCGCCCACCCGGTCCGCGGTTCGAGCGCGCTGGGAGTGTTCCGGTGCTCGAGGTTCGACCAGCGGACGCCGTCCGCGTCGACGGTCGCCCGGGAGGCGAGGTCCGAGACGAGGACGTTCGCGAAGTCCAGTCCGTCGCCTTGCTCGACAAGCCGGTCGCAGGCCAGAGCCAGCACCCCCGCCGTCCCGCAGCAGCGGCCGTTGTTGTCCCAGAAGCCGGGCCGCAGCCGGCGTGGCAGGCCGGAACGGGTGACGGTGTACCAGCACTGGTCCGCCAGCCTCGACCAGGCGGAGTCGCCGAGGACGTCGCGCAGCAGTCGGAAGACCTGGGCGTCGCCGGCCGGGCCGTGGCACCAGCCGTAGCTGTAGCGCTCGATGCGGTCGGGCCGCAGCGCGGGATCGGAGTGGGGGACGAGGAAGCCCGTCGGACCGGCGTCGTTGCGTGCCGTGACGCCCAGGGCGCCGGCCACGGCGAGCTCGATCAGGTCCGCCCTTCCGGCGGCCCGGCCCACCGCGGCCAGGGCGTGCACGACGCCCAGCGTGCCGTGCGACACGTGGTGCAGCCGTGCCGACCGGCCGGCGCGCGTCTCCCACTGCACGCCGCCCGGGGTCGGTTCCGTCGTGCGCAGGTACGGCGTCACCGCCTGGAGCGCGAGTTCGACGTCGCCGGCGGCCAACGCGCCGAGCGCGATACCGGCGTTGCCGGAGAGCAGCTCGAACTGCTCGCTCCAACGCGTCCCGTCGAAGCGTGAGCGCACCCGGTCCCAGGCGCGTTCCGCGGCAGCGCCTGATGCCACGTCACCCAGCTCGCCGTGGACGGCGCCCAACGCGACGGCCATCCCGGCCAGACCGAGATACAGGGAACTGGAATCCCACCCCTCGACGGCGGCCGCGACGCTCCGGGCCCCGCGCACCGCCGCGTCGCCGTACCGGTCGTCGCGGAAATGCCGCCGGGCCTCCAGCAGCGCCAGGACGACACCTGAAGTCCCGCTGTAGAGCGTGGGATCGAGTTCGTCATCGGTCGGGGTGCCCGTCCAGGCCAGGGCACGGTCCGCCACACTGCGCGCGGATCCGAGGAGCCAGTCGAGAGCCCCCGCCGCCAGCGTCTCCGCATCACCTGGTCGCGTCGTCGACATGAGGGCGAGTCTGCCATGGCGACCGCCGTCACCGGGGGCCGTGCAGCTCCTGCTCCCACAGGGCCTCGCAGAGGAGGTCCAGGCCGTGGCGGAGGTGGCGGCGGTAGGTGCCGTAGGGCAGGCCCAGGCGGCGGGCGGCGGCCTCCTGGGTGGGGGCGCCGGAGAAGTAGCTCGCCGTCAGGGCCTCGCGGGCGCGCACGCCGCGCGGGTCGCTCGCGAGGTCGTCCACGGCGCGGCGCAGCAGGGCGCGCAACTCCTCGGCGGGGTCCGCGAGATCGGCGGCCAGGCGGGAGCGCGTCAGGGCGCAGGCCGCGAACGCGTGGGCGTCGCGCCAGTGGGCCAGGGCCTCGCGGACGGCCTGGTCGAACGCGGCGCGGGAGAGCCCGGACGGTCCGGACGGCGCGGGGACGGCGGTGGCCGTGATGAAGTGGCGCAGCCAGGTCTCGACGGGGGTGCGCCGCCAGTCGACGGCGAACACGCCGTAGCTGTGCTCGCCGACCTGCGGGCGCGCGGCGGTGTCGGTGAGGCTGCCCTTGACGCGCTCGGCCCACGCGTCGGCGTCGCGCCAGACGGCGAAGCCGTAGGCGCGCCCCCGGGCGCGGGCGGACTCCGCCTGCGCGCGGGAACTGCTCAGGTCGATCACGCGCGAGGGCACCTGGTAGCGCTCGGGGTAGACCGAGAAGCGGCTCACGCCGATGTGCTCGCCGGGTCGCACCGGCCCGGCGGTCTCGGTGTACTCCCACGCGGCCGCGACGACGGGGTCGGTGGCGAGGTCCGCGGGGTCCGCCGGGGCGGGCAGGGCGAGCCGGGCGGTGAACGCGACGATCCGGCCCGTCGTCACCAGGCGGTAGACGCTGAACGCCTCGGGCTGCCGCTGCGCCCAGTAGCGGACCAGCTCGGCGGAGGCGGGGCCCTCGGTCTCCTCGGCCATCCGCAGCACGACGGGCAGGTCGTCGGGGTGCAGCGGCCGGTCGTGCACCTCGTCCTCGCGCCGCCAGGTACGGGTGCGCGCGACGATCCGGCCGTCGCGGAAGAGGTGGAACAGCTCGTCGGTGACGGTGAAGACCTGCTCCTCGGGAGCCTCGCGCAGCAGCCGCAGGTACTCCTCGGCCAGACGCTGACGCATCGTCTCGAACGCGTTGGGAGCCCGCCAGCGCAGGTCGGCGGCCAGCGTCTCGCGCGCCGCGTCGTGCGGGTGGAGCCCCCGGTGGGTGGACTCCATGAAGGGCAGGTCCCGCAGCCAGGTGAACAGCTGGTGCGCGTCGTGCTCGGGCAGCACCGCCGCGAGCAGCTCCTCGGAGGTCGAGTAGGCCTGGGCCGCCACCTCCAGGGCGCGCCGGTGGGCCGCCGTCGGCACCTCGCCGATCAGGCCCGCCAGCAGCGGGCGCAGGATGTCGGCCGACGGCGCCCAGGACTCCTCCCGGCCGAAGGAGGCCGTCCCGGCGGCCGCCGCGAGGGAGAGCGCCAGCGGGTTGCCTCCGGCGAAGCGCATGATGCGCTCCCGCAGGCCGGGCAGGACCTGGGTGGTGGTCAGCAGGCTGCGGGCCTGCTCCTCGGAGAACGGCTCCAGCTCGTGGACGTAGAGGATCTCGGTCCACGCCGGGTCGGCCGTCCACTGGGGGTGCGGCGCGAGCCGGCCCGCCAGGACCACCAGGGTGTCGTCAGCGGCGCGCGGCAGGAAGCGCTGCCACAGCCGCTCTCCAGCCACTGGCAGTGTTCGAAGGAGTCCACGAACAGCACCGTGCCGGGCGCCCCGAGGAACGGGGCCGCCTCGCGTTCGAAGTCGGCCGGGTCCCGGCTGACGAAGCGGCCGTCCAGGTCCAGGATCGTGCGGCCGACCGCGCGGGCCTGGTCCGCGAGGCGGCGCAGCAGCGTCGACTTGCCGATGCCGCCCGGCCCGAAGACGTAGAACGCGAAGGGGGCGTCGGCCTCACCGGCCAACGCGTCGGCGAAGCGCTCGAGCTCCTCGTCCCGGCCGACGAACGCCTGGACGCGCGCGCTGCTCAGTCTCTCTCCCACGGACGCCATGACGGCCTCCCCCTTCCCCATGTCGCTGCGCACGATCCTAACCAAGGGCGGTGTGCGGGCCGCGGGAGCGGCGACCGCACGGCAGCGGACGGCCCGTGGCGTCAGCGGAGCGCGGCGACCGGTTCGGGCACCGGCGTGAAGTCCAGCGGCAGGGCGACGGGGCCGCGCGTGTACAGACCGGCCTCCCGGTAGGCGAAACCGGGCCGCAGGCGCACCCCGTCGAGCTGCGGCAGCAGCAGCGCGGCGACCGTCTCGATCTCGGCGCGGGCGAACGCGGCGCCGACGCACTGGTGCAGCCCGGTGCCGAAGGCCAGGTGCTGGGCGGCGGCGGTGAACGAGCGCGCGGTGCCGAGGTCCTGGCGGTGGATGTCGAAGGTGTCCGGGGCGGTGAACGCCTCGGGGTCGCGGTTGGCCGCGCCGACCATGCAGAACACCGTGGCGCCCGCCGGGACGACGCCGCCGTCGAACTCGGAGTCCCGCTCCGCACGGCGGGGGATGAGCTGGACGGGCGGGGTGTAGCGCAGCGTCTCGGCGATGGCCGCGGACAGCAGGGCCGGGTCGCGCCGGACCTGCGCCAACTGCTCGGGGTGGTCGATCAGATGCTTGAAGAGGAGCCCGAGCGTCTTGTCGGCGGGCTCGACGGCGGCCACCAGCACGTTGACGACCAGTGCGGTGACCTCACGGGTGGTCATGGTGACGCCGTCGAACGCGGTGGTGCTCAGCAGCGATATCAGGTCCTCGCCCGGGTGGCGGCGCCGCTGCTCGATGGCGGGGACGAGGTAGCCCTCCAACGCCTCGGCGCAGTCCAGGCAGTGGCGGCGGCGTTCGGGGGTGAGGCCGATGCTGGTGATGAACTCGCCGACCCCGGCGAGCCAGGCGGTGACCTGCCGCCAGTCCTCCTTGTCCAGGCCGAGGACGTCCAGCGTCACGCGGACGGCGAAGGGCTTGCCGAAGTCGTTGACCAGGTCCATCCGCCCCTGGGCCAGCAGCGGCGCGAGGAGCTCGGCGGCGTTGGCGCGGATGACGCGGGTCTGGTCCTGCAGCACCTGGCCGGTGAAGCCCCGCACGACGATCTTCCGCTTGGCGGTGTGCTCCGCGCCCGTCATCTGGGCCAGGACCGGGCCGCGCATCACCGGTTCGGCACGCACCTGCAGCGTCTCGGTGGTGAACGCCTCGTGGTCGGTCAGCACCCGCCTGACGTCCCGGTAGCGGGAGAGGAACCAGCTGTCGGCCGCCGGCTCGTGGTGCACCGGCGCGTGCTCCCGCAGTCGGGAGTAGTACCGGTGGGGCGCGGCGGCGAAGTCCTCGGACAGGACGCTGAAGCGGGGATCGTGCACGGGTGCTGCGGGCCTTTCGGAAGGGGGACGGGCGCGCGGAGGCGCCGGGACGTCCGGCTGCTGCGGACTATAGACAGCCCCGGGCCCCGGCCGACACCGTCGATCGGCGGGACTTGCGTGAACAGCCGTGAACAGCCGTGAACAGCCCTGGACAGCCGTGGACAGTGCCGGGGTCCCGTCCGGCCTGGGAAGTGGACAGTGGACGCGGCCACGCTACGAGCCATGAACCCCACCGACACCGACCGCAGTCCCGGAGCCGCGCTCGCGGCGCTGGCCGGGGCACAGTTCCCCGTCATGCTGGCCACCTCGATCGTGAACGTGGCCCTGCCCCAGATCCGCTCCGGTGTGGGCCTGTCCGACAGCGGCACCACCTGGGTCGTCAACGCCTACGGCCTGGCTTTCGGGGCGCTGCTGCTGGCCGGCGGTCGGGCGGCGGACCTGCTCGGCCGACGCCGCGTCCTGCTCGCGGGCCTCGCCGTCTTCGCGGCGTCCTCGCTGGCCGCAGGGCTCGCGTCCGCCTCCGCCGTGCTGATCGCCGCGCGGGCGGTGCAGGGCCTGGGAGCGGCGGCCATCGCCCCCGCCGCGCTGGCGCTGGTGATGGACCTCTTCCCGCCGGGGCCAGGCCGCGGAAAAGCCCTGGGGGTGTGGGGAGCGGTGTCCGGCGCGGGAGGCGCGGCCGGAGTCCTCCTCGGCGGGGTGCTCACCCAGGCGTGGGGCTGGCCGTGGATCTTCTACGCGGTCGCCGTCGGCGCGCTCCTCGTGCTGGCCGCCGTCCTGGCCGTCGTGCCGAAGCAGCAGCCCCGGGCGTCCGGACGGTTCGACCTCCTCGGCACCGCCACCGTCACCGTCGCCCTCACCGCGCTGGTGTGGAGCCTGACCACCGCGCGCGGCACCGGCTGGACCGACCCCTCCGTTCTTGGCGGCTTCGCCGTCGCCGCCGCGCTGCTGACGGCGTTCGTGCTGGTGGAACGCCGCCACCCGAACCCGCTGCTGCCACCCCGACTCTTCCGGACCGGCCGGGTCGCCTCCGGCAACCTGCTGATGGCGCTGCTGGGATCGGTGTGGATCGCCCTGTTCTTCTTCCTGCCGCTGTACCAGCAGCAGGTCCTCGGCTCCAGCCCGCTCGCCACGGGGCTGGGCCAACTCCCGCTCGCCTTCGCCAACATGCTCGGCTCCACGCTCGCGTCGCGGGTCTCCCGCCGTCTCGGCGCCACCGCGACCGTCACCGCGGCCCTGCTCACGGAGGCAGCCGGAATGCTGTGGCTGTCCCGGATCAGTGCCCACGGCAGCTACGCGGCCGACGTCGTCGGGCCCAGCATCCTCATCGGCCTCGGCCTGAGCGTCGCCTTCGTGCAGCTCACCGCGCTGTCCGTGGAGGGCGTCCCGGGCCAGGACGCGGGGCTGGCCGGCGGCCTGGTCAACACGACCCGTCAGGTCGGGGGAGCGGTGGGCCTCGCCGTCCTGGCCACCCTCGCCGGCTCCGCAACCGCCCACGCCGCCGCCCACCAGCCGCACCCCGAGGCGCTGACGGAGGGCTACCGCCTCGCCTTCGGCATCGGCTCCGGCGTCCTGGCCGCGACCGCCGTCCTGGCGCTGCTGCTGTCGTGCCGACGCACGGCGACCCCGACTCCGACTCCGCCCCCGACTCCGGACCCGGCCCCCGCGGCCGACCGACCCGCGGCCCTGCAGCCGGTCGCGCACCACTGACCCTCTCGCTCTCCAACCGCCCTACCGAAAGGAATCACCGCCGTGTTCACCATCGACGAGACCGCTCCCGTGATCGTCCGCCTCTCCACCGTCGTCGACGCCCCGCTGGAGCGCGTCTGGGCCCTGCACACCGACATCGACGCCTGGGCCGAGTGGAACGCGGACGTCGACCACGCCGAGATCGACGGCCCGCTGCTGCCCGGCTCCTCCTTCCGCTGGCAGACCCACGGCCTGGACATCAGCTCAACCCTCCGCGAGGTCGTCCCCGGCCGGCGCATCGTCTGGGGCGGTCCGGCCGGCGGCATCGAGGGCGTCCACGTGTGGACGTTCGAACAGACCGGCGAGCAGGTCACCGTGCACACCGAGGAGTCCTGGAGCGGAGCCCCCGTCGACGCCGCCGCCGAGCAGCTCGGCGAGGCGCTGCACCAGTCCCTGACCGCCTGGCTCGCACGCCTCAAGTCCCGCTCGGAGCAGCACGGCTGATCGTCCATCAACTCCCACGCCACAACCACGACAACCAACAAGCGAGGTACCGCCATGACCGCCGACAAGCCCTACCTGACCGGCCACTACACCCCCGTCGCCGACGAGGTCACCGCCACCGAGCTCACCGTCGAGGGCAACCTGCCCACCGAGCTGACCGGCCGCCTGCTCCGCAACGGCCACAACCCCAAGCCCGGCGTCACTCCCACCCACTGGTTCAAGGGCAGCGGCATGGTCCACGGCATCCAGCTGCGCGAGGGCCGCGCGGAGTGGTACCGCAACCGCTGGGTGCACACCCCCGCTCTCGACGGCGCCCCCTACATGACGGACCACGGCCCGGACCTGACCGCCAGTGCCGCCGGCACCCACGTCATCGAGCACGGCGGCCGCCTGCTCGCCCTGTGCGAGGCCAACTACCCCTTCGAGCTCACCGCGGAGCTGGAGACGGTCGGCGCCTTCGACTTCGGCGGCAAGCTGCGCACCGCGATGACCGCGCATCCCAAGGAGGACCCGGTGACGGGGGAGCTGCACTTCTTCGGGTCCTCGCCCTTCCCGCCCTACCTGGTGTACCACGTCGCCGACGCCAAGGGCCGAATCGTCCACAGCGCCGAGATCCCGGGAGCCAGCGCCGCCCTCAAGCACGACTTCGCGATCACCCGCCGCCACGTCGTCTTCATCGAGGGCAACGTCACCTTCGACCCCGCCGACCACTCCGGCATCCCGTACGGCTGGAGCGACGAGCAGCCCGCCCGCATCGGTGTCATGCCCCGCGGTCAGGACGGCGCCCAGAGCGTGCGCTGGTTCACCATCGAACCGGGCAACGTGCTGCACGTCGCCAACGCCTACGAGGACGGCCAGGGCCGCATCGTCCTGGAAGGGCCGACCGTCGACCGCGAGGGCTTCCACCTCTCCTGGAACTGGTGGATCGGCGCCCCGGGCCGAGGCTCCGAGCCCGTCTCCCGCTCCTACACCCGCCGCTGGGTCGTCGACCCGGCCGCCGGCACCGTCGACGAGCAGATCGTCGACGACCTGCCGGTGGAGTTCCCGACCCTCAACGAGCAGTACCTGGGTGCCGAGAACCGCTACCAGTACGCCGTCTCCTTCCCCGATGAGAAGGGCTTCGGCGGCTACGGCGTCGTCAAGTACGACCGCACCACCGGCGCCCGCCGCGTCCACCAGGTCGGCGACGCCCGCATGCCCGGCGAAGCCGTCTTCGTCCCCGCCGCCGGGGCCACCCGCGAGGACGACGGCTACCTGCTCACGGTCGTCTCCGACCTCAAGCAGGACGCCTCACAGCTGCTGGTGCTCGACGCCTGCGGCCTCGACCGGGTCGCCACCGTCCACCTGCCGCACCGGGTGGCCGCCGGACTCCACGGCTCCTGGATCCCCGACAGCGACCCGCGCGGCTGAGCCCCGCCGACGCGACGGCTGACGCCCTCCGGCCGCAAGCGGCTCGGAGGGCGTCGGCGTCGTAGGGACGTGACGACCGAGCCGCCGCAACGAGACGCGGTGGCCCTTCCGGGCGACGACCCACGCCGTCTCGACCTCCCGGTCGAGCTCGGGCCCGAGGCGGCGGAGCAGGAGGAGATCCGCCGCCTGGTCGTCGCACAGGAACGCGCGGGGATCCCGGACCGCGACGTGATCCTGAGAGGGCACCAGTCCCACCACCACGAGGACCTCGGCGAGCTGCTGGCCGCCGCGCCCGCGAACGGCAGCGGGCGCGCCTGGACGCCTACGCGCCCTGACACCGCCGCGACGCAGCGGTGAGGCAGCCGCGACGCAGCGGGTGACGCAGCCGGGCGACACCGGGCCGACCTCCGCGCCCGACGGCGTCGGCCGGGGCACGATGGCGCCATGGCACAGTTCACCGCCCTGGAGGTCACCCAGCCGCTCGGCGAGGGATGGAGCCAGCTGCTGGGCCTCGCCTTCGCCTTCGTGCTGTCCGGTGTCATCGGGCTGGAGCGGGAGCTGCGGCAGAAGGCCGCGGGGCTGCGCACCTACATCGTCGTCGGGGTCGGCTCCGCCCTGTTCGTGATGGTGAGCAAGTACGGCTTCCTCGACATGACCCGCTACGGGAGCGCGATCCACATCAACCCGGCCACGATGGCCGCCCAGATCGTCTCCGGGGTCGGCTTCATCGGTGCGGGCGTCATCTTCGTCCAGCGGACCTCCGTGCGCGGTCTGACGACCGCGGCCAGCATCTGGCTCGTCGCCGCCGTCGGCGCGGCGGCGGGGGCCGAACTGCCGATCCTCGCCTCCGTCGCCACGGCCGGATACCTGCTCGTCACCTTCGCGTTGCGCCCGCTCGTGCACCTGCTCCCCTCGTTGCGGACCACCCGGTACACCTACCGCGTCACCTACATCCAGCGCCTGGGCATGCTGCGCGAGCTGGTCGAGGCGTGCCTGGACCGGGACTTCCTGCTGGCGGAGCTCGCGACGCTCTCGGCGGGCAGGCCGGCGGGCCCGGTCTTCCTCGCGCAGGAGGACGAGTCCACCGTGGAGGTCTCCCTCTCCGTCGAGGGCCGCGGCGACCCGCACCGCCTCCAACTGCAGATCGCCGCCCTCCCCGGCGTGCTGGCCTGCAGCAGGACCGACCACTCGGACGAGTGAGCGGGGACGGGCAGGCTCACTCCCGCGCCCGCGCCTGCGTCGCCACCGCGCTGGGGGTCCTCGCGGCGGGCGCCGGCGGCACGCGGTGGGCCGTGCCCGGCCGCAGGACCCTGGCCAGGACCGACGGGTGGAACAGCGTCGCCGGGGAGGCGACCATGTTCACCACCCGGGCGAAGCGCGCCCACACCGCGGGATCGTGCACGGCCGCCGCGAACAGGCGGCGGTTGTAGGCGTGGGCGATGCGCGCGCCGATCGGCCGGTGCTCCGGGTCCCACATCAGGTCGGAGTTGCCGGAGATCGTCCACGGCGCGAGCAGCACTCGGGCCACCCCGCGCTGGTAGCGCCGGGCGAGGCCGTCCAGCCCGCCGGCGGCGTCCTGGCGCTGCCCGAGCATCCGGCGCAGCAGGTCCGCCTCCAGGGCGGCGACGGTCAGGCCCTGCCCGTAGACCGGGTCGAAGACGCACACGGCGTCGCCCAGGGCGATCAGCCGCTCCGGCCAGTTCCGGCTGCGGTGGTACTGGAACCAGCGGCTGTTGACGTTGGTGTACCGGTGGACGGGCTCGGCGCCGGTGCGGTCCGCGAGCTGCTCGGCCAGGTGCGGGTTGCCGAGCGAGTGCGCGAAGTCCAGGTACCCCTCCGCGTCCGTGGGCGGCGCCTGGTCGTCGTAGCCGAACAGCGAGCAGGTCCAGCGTCCGTGCTCGACGGCGAGCAGGACCCCGCCGCGCGGGATGTCGGGCGCGAAGGTCATCTGGTAGGCGACGTCGTAGTCCAGGCCGTCGGGGCGCGGGAAGTGCACGGTGGTGTAAGTGATCCGCGCGTCCAGCACCCGGGGCGCCGGTGCGTGCACGCCCAGGGCGCGCAGCCGGTCCTCGAGCCGTCCCGAACGGCCCGACGCGTCCACCACCAGGTCGGCTTCCAGCTCGACCGGCGTCTCGTGGCCGGCCGCGCCGCCGACCGGCCGGTAGCGGACGCCGGTCACCCGTCCGTCCGGCCCGGCGATGAGCTCCTCGCACCGGACGGGTGCGAGGGAACGCACCTGGGGCAGCGTCAGCACGCGGCGGCGGATGCCGCGTTCCAGCACGTCGCGGGTGAACGACTGGATCAGCACACCGGTGCGGGCGCGCGGTGCGTACCCGGTCGGCAGCAGGAAGCTGATGCGCTCCCCGTAGTCGTAGACCGGTGCGCCCTGCTCGCCGAGCTCCGCGCGCAGGCCGGGGAAGAGCCGCTCCAGCACCTCGGCGCCTCTGGCCAGCAGCGCGTGGGCGTGCCAGCCCTGGGGCGCGTGCGGGTGCACCCCGGTCTCGGGCGTCACCGGATCCTGTTCGAGCACCGTCACCTCGTCGAACCGGTCCGCCAGGACGCGCGCCGCGACCAGGCCCGCGAAGCCGCCTCCCACGACCACGGCCCTGCCCCGACGTCCGGCCGTCTCGCCGCTCATCCGTCCCCCTCCTGTGGTTGTGCCCCTGACACCTGCCCTACCCGGCCATCCCTACCGGCAGCGGGCGCACGGATGCGCGCGAGGGGGGCACAGTGGCACGAAGTCGCGCGCCCGACGGGCAGGTTGGCCGAATCCGCGCGCGGCCGTCGCGCCGTGCCGCGTACGCTGACTGCCCGTCGGAACGATCGGGAACCGGGCGGGGGAGCGGGCATGGGCATCCGGGGCAGGACACAGGGACTTCGGCGCGCCGTGGTGGCCGTGCTGGTGTCGGCGGCGGCGCTCGGCGCCGCGGTGGGGGCGGGCGGCCCCGCCACCGCGGCATCGGCGCCCGCGGCGCCCACGGCGCCATCCGCGCCGGCGGGCATCCTCGCGGCGCCCACGCAGGTCGCGCACACGCGTCTCGGCGACGTCGGCTACCGCGAGGAGGGGCAGGGCAGTCCGCTGCTGCTGATCACCGGGCGCGGCGCGTCGATGGACGACTGGGCCCCCGGCTTCGTCGACGCCCTGGCCGCCCGGCATCGCGTCGTCGTCTTCGACAACGCGGGCGTCGGCCTCACCAGCCCGCTGCCCGGGCCGCTCACCGTGCCCGGGATGGCCGACCAGACCGCGGCGTTCATCGCGGCGCTGCACCTGCACCGTCCTGCCGTGCTCGGCTGGTCCATGGGCGGCATGATCGCCCAGGCTCTGGCCGTCCGTCACCCGGACCGCACAGGCCCGCTCGTGCTCGCCGCCTCCCAGTCCGGCACGGGCAGCGCGCTGCCCATCCCCGCGGCCGCCGCGGCCGCGCTGGACAGCCCGGACCCGCTGGAGGCGCTGTCCGTCCTCTTCCCCGCCGACCAGCGGCAGGCGATGCTCGCCTACGGCTACGCGGTCTCGCAGTACCCCGGCTTCTACCACGCGTCCACGGCGGTCAAGTCCGCGCAGGACTCCGCCATCGCGCGGTGGATGGCCGGTCAGGACCCCTCCGGCCGCCGCGTCGACCGCATCCGGGTGCCCGTCCTGGTCGCCGACGGCGCCGAGGACGCGCTCGACCCGTCCGCCAACGCCGCCGACCTGGCCGCCCACCTCCGCCGTGCCCGTGTCCTCCTCGAACCGGACGCCGGCCACGCCTTCCTCTTCCAGGACGCGCCGCAGTTCACCGCGACGGTGGACCGGTTCGTCGGCTAGGCGCGGAAGGCGTGTGCGCTGGAGCCCACTCCGGGACACAGCGTGCTGCGCGGACGGCCATGCCGATCGCCGAGGTGCGGGAGTTCACCCGTCTGCTCGGTGGCAACCAGCGCTAGCCCGACGCCGTCGAGCGCCTGGCGGCCGTCGGGGAGGAGTGGGGTCTCGCTGACGCACCTGACGCTCGCCGTCGCCGCGGCGTCGCACCGGGCGCACCGGGCCGTCCGTGCGGTGATCCTCGGCCCGTACCCTGGCACCGTTCCCACCTGGCTACGGAGCGGCCGGTCGGGAAGGCTGGAGGGCATGGACAACGCAACCACCACCGCACTCGTGACCGGCGCCAACAAGGGGATCGGCAAGGAGATCGCGCGGCAGCTCGCGGCGTCCGGCGTACGCGTGCTGCTCGGGGCACGCGACGCCGAACGCGGCCGACAGGCCGTCGCGGAGCTGAACGCGGACGGCGACGGCGCCGCGGACGTGCGGCTGCTCGTGCTCGACGTCACCGACCCGAGCGGCGTCGCGAAGGCCGCTGCCGAGGTCGAGCGGCTGGACATCCTGGTCAACAACGCCGGGATGATGGCCGAGGGCAGCACCGCGCCCGACGCGGACCTCGACGCCTTCCGGCGGACCTTCGAGACCAACCTCTTCGGCGTGCTGACGGTGACCAACGCCTTCCTCCCGGCGCTGCGCCGCTCGCCCGCGCCGCGGATCGTGAACATCTCCAGCGGCACCGGATCGCTCGCCTGGAGCGCCGACCCGGCCCGCGAGTTCGCACTCGCGGCCGGTTCGGGTGCGGCCTACCGCAGCTCCAAGACCGCGCTCAACGCGCTCACCCTCTTCTACGCCCAGACGCTGGCCCCCGAGGGCATCAAGGTCAACGCCCTCGCCCCCGGCCTGCGGCGCACCGACCTCAACGAACGCGCCGCCGCCAGCGACGGCGATCCGGCCGAGGCCGCGGCCGGCGCGGTCCGCCTGGCGCTGCTCCCCGACGACGGCCCGACGGGCGCGTTCCTGTCCTGGGACGGCACGCCCGTGCCGTGGTGATCGTCGGACGGCGGGTGATCAGATCCAGTCGCGGCGCTTGAAGCTGAAGTAGAGGGCGACCGAGAGCGCGACGGTGACGCCGGTGGAGCACCAGAAGCCCCAGGCGGTGTTGAACCCGGGGTAGGGGACGTTCTGCCCGTAGAAGCCGGTGACGGCGGTGGGGACGGCGACGATCGAAGCCCAGCTGGTCACCTTCTTCATGATCATGTTCATCCGGTTGCCCTGGATGGTCAGGTTGGTCTCCATGATCGAGCCGACCATGTCGCGCAGCGACTCCGTCCACTCCGTGACCCGCAGCACGTGGTCGTAGACGTCCTGGTAGTACGGCACCATCGACTCGTTGACGAAGTGCAGGTCGCGGCGCATCAGCGTGTTGACCATCTCCCGCATGGGCAGCACGATCCGGCGCAGCCGCACCAGGTTCTTGCGCAGCGCGAACGCCGCCCGCTGGATGTCGCGGTCCTCCCCGGCGGTCCCGTCGAAGAGGCCCTCCTCGATCTCCTCGATCCGGTCGTCCATCTCCTGCACGGCCCGGAAGTGCCCGTCGACCACCTGGTCGAGCAGGCCGTGCAGCAGGAAGCCGACGCCGTGCTCGGCGAGGGCGGGCGCGTTGTCCCAACGCACCACCACGTCGTCCATGTCGAACCGGTCGTCCAGGCGGACGGTGATCAGCGCGTTCGCGGTGACGAACACCGACAGCTCGCTGATGCTCAGCTCCTCGCCGCCCCGGCCCGCGCACACCGCGTACATGCTGAGGAAACAGTGGTCCGCGTACCGGTCCAGCTTGGGCCGCTGGTGCTCGTGCCGCGCGTCCTCGACGGCGAGCTCGTGCAGGCCGAACTCCTCGGTGATCACGTCGAAGTCGGCCGGCGTCGGCGCGCACAGGTCGAGCCACACGACCGTGCCGGTCTCGGCGAGGTGATCGGATATCTCCGGGAGGGGGAAGCCCTCCAGGACGAGCTTGCCGTCCTGGTAGAGACGGGTCCGGGCGGAGCGAGCGGTTTCGGCCATCGGCACACCCTATCGGCATGTCCTGCCAGCTCCGCCGTGTCCTTCGTCACCCGGGTGGCCGGATCCGGTCGACTCGTCGGCGCCGGGCGGCAGTTGCGTGCGAGAGCGCCCGCCGGACGGGCGGCTGGGCGGGCCGCCCCGGAGCGACCGTCACCAGCCGCCTCCCACCCCGCGATGGGCGCGGACGCCTACGCCTCGACCGGCGACCTCGCCGTCCTCGCCGACCCCCAACGCAGCGGCGTCTGCGTGGACATCGGTCTCGCTCGTGCCGCCGGCGGCGCGGTGGACCTCAGCGCCTGGCCGACGCCGAGCGGCGCTCCGTGCACCGGCCGGGCCGCGTTGTCCGCGGCGGAGTTCGTGACCGGGGACCCGCGCGCGGGTGGCTGACGGTCCGACAGTCGGTCGCGCGGGTTCACTGCTCGGGGGCGGGCCGGTCGCCCGGCCCCTGCGACCCCGGCCCCGTCGACCTCGGCCGCCGCGGCCCCGGGTGGTCGTCCCGCGCGCGGCGGCGGAGCAGGTCGGCGAGGAGGGCCAGCGGGGGCCAGTCCGAGCGGCCGCGGCGGGTCACCGCGTAGGCGCGCAGGGACACCTCGGGGTTGGTCAGGGGCAGCAGGCGGACCCCGGGCGCGGTGGGGCGGTCCGCCGGCAGCAGGCCGACGCCGAGACCGGCGACGATCATGGACTCGACCAGGTCGAGGCTGTCCGAGCGGTGGGTGAGCCGGGCGCTGAACCCGGCCATCGAGGACAGCGTCCGGATCACCGTCTCGTCGGCCGTGTTGCGGGAGTTGCCGATCCAGTCCGCCGAGCGGAAGCGGGCGAAGACCTCCGCCGAGGTGGCCGGTCCGGCGTCGGACTCGCTCGCCGGCACGCCGAGACCCCAGGCGGCCGTCCACAGCGGAACCGCTTTCACGGCCGGGTCGGGCGCGGCGGGGGCCAGGTTGTAGTCGTAGACGAGCGCGAGATCCACCTCGTCCTCCGCCAGCAGCGCCAGCGCCTCGGCGGGTTCGTGTTCGCGCACCAGGACGTGCAGGCGCGGGTGCTCCTCGGCGAGCGTGGCCACGATCGGCAGCAGGTGGGCGCGCAGCCCCGTCGCGAAACCGGCCACCCGCAGCGTGCCGCTGGGCTCCGCGTCCGCGGAGAGGTCCCGCTGCGCCGCCTCGACGGCGGCCAGGATGACGGTCGCGTGCTCGACCAGCCGCCGCCCGGCGGGTGTGAGCCGCACCCGCCGCCCATGCGGCTCGACCAGCGGCGCGCCGGTCTCCCGCGCCAGCGTGGCGATCTGCTGGGAGACGGTGGACGTGGTCGTGCGCAGGGTGTCGGCCACGGCCCGCATCGAACCGAGCCGGGCCAACTCCACCAGGACTTGCAGGCGACGTGTCTCCATAGGGCCATTGTCGGGCCGCCCGCCCGCGATCGTCCGGAAATCATGGACGGTACGTCCATGATCCGCACGTGGACGTGGACGTTTGCGGCGCGATGTACTCGTACACATGAGCACCACCGGCCACTCCACCGCCCTCCCCGCGCCCACGTCCACGCCCATGTCCGTTTCCGCCCGCCACCGGGCCGCCCGCACGGGAACCCTCATGGGCGTGGCCTCCATGAGCACCGTCCAGCTCGGCGCGGCGCTCACGGTCCCGATGTTCGCCAGTCTCGGCGTCCTCGGCACCGCCGGACTGCGGCTGGCCTGGGCCGGCCTGGTGCTGCTGGTGCTGGTCCGGCCGCGCCGCCGCGACTTCGCGGGCCGCGATCTTGCCGCCTGCGTGCTCCTCGGCGTGGTGACCTCGGGCCTGACGGTGTTCTTCGCCCTGGCCATCGCCCGGCTGCCGTTCGGCACGGTGAGCGCGCTGGAGTTCCTCGGCCCGCTCGCGGTGTCCCTGTTCGGCCCCGGACACGGCCGCCGCGTGTGGACCCTGGCCGCCGGGTTGGGCGTCGTCCTGCTCACCGAGCCCTGGCACGGCGGCCTCGACCCCGTCGGCCTGGCCTTCGCACTGGCGGCCGCGTCCTGCTGGGCGGCGTACATCCTGCTCACCCAGCACGTCGGCGACCGCGTCACCGGCCTGAGCGGACTCGCCGTCTCGATGCCGGTCGCCGCGGTCGTCGCCATGCTGGTGGCCGCGCCCACGCTCGGCGGACGGCTGTCCTGGGGGCCCGCACTGATCATGCTCGGGCTCGCGGTGCTGAGCCCCCTCGTGCCCTACGCCCTGGAGTTCCAGGCCCTGCGGCGGCTGACGGCCTCCTCGTTCGGGACCTTGATGAGCCTGGAGCCGGCGATAGCGCTGCTGGTCGGCATCCTGGTGCTGCACCAGGTCCCGGGCGCGGGCCCGGCACTCGGCGTCGCCTTTGTGGTCGTCGCCGGAGTGGGCGCGACCCGCAGCGGCGCCCGGCCGGAACCGGTCCCGTCGGCCCTGCCGACCCCGTCGGTCCAGCCGGAGCGCCCCGCGGAACCCGCCGACGACGAGCGCCTCGTCCCGGTCTGCACGGGCCGGGCCGCCTGAACGGCCGGTCCCCGAACAGGACCTACACCGCGTAGGCGCCCGCGGCGATGTCCTCCAGCAGGGTGGGGCCGGTCGGGGCCCAGCCGAGCAGGTCCCGGGTGCGGGCGTTGGACGCGACGATGTCCATGCCGAAGAAGTGCCCGATCCAGCCGAAGTGCGCCTCGGCGTCCTCCCGCGCGACGGAGACCGTCGGCAGG
Source organism: Streptacidiphilus anmyonensis (assembly GCF_000787855.1). Lineage (GTDB taxonomy): Bacteria > Actinomycetota > Actinomycetes > Streptomycetales > Streptomycetaceae > Streptacidiphilus > Streptacidiphilus anmyonensis. Next base: position 121,418 of record NZ_BBPQ01000014.1, read on the forward strand.
CCGAGGTACTCGCCGAGCGCGGCCGCGATGTCGCGGGAGGGGATGCCGCTCTCGCCCACCGCGTGCATCCGGGACCCCGCCGGGGCCTTCTCCAGGGCGAGCCGGACCATGCGCGCGGCGTCCGTGCGGTGCACGGCCGCCCAGTGGCTCGCGCCGTCGCCGATGTAGCCCGCCGCGCCGTGCTCCTTGGCGATCTGCGCGAGCCTGGCGACGAAGCCGTGGTCGCCGCCCAGGCCGTGGACGGTGGGGGAGAAGCGCAGCGCCACCGCCCGGACGCCGCGGTCGGCGGCGGAGAGGGCGAGGTTCTCGCTGCCGCCGCGCATCGAGTCCTCGCCGTGGAACGGTGAGGCGTCCTGCTCGGTCAGCGGTCGGCCGGTGACGGAGGAGGCCAGGCCCGAGGCGAGCAGGAACGGACGCTCGCTGCCCTCCAGCGCGTCGAGCATCCGCGCGACCGCGGCGTTCTCGGTGCGGCCGGCGCCCGCGTAGTCGGTGAAGTCGTGCTTGAACGCGAGGTGGATCACGCCGTCGGCCGCGCCGGCCGCCTTGGCCAGACCCTCGGGGTCGTCGAGGGTGCCGCGGTGGGCGACGGCGCCCTTGGCCTCGAGCGCGGCCGCGCTCTCGTCGGAGCGGGCGAGCCCGACGACCTCGTGGCCGTGGGCGAGCAGTTCGTCGGTGACGGCCGAGCCGATCCAGCCGGAAGCGCCGGTGATGAAGACGCGCATGGCAGGGGTCCTTCCTGGACTATGTCAGTGGCTGACATCAACTACCGTAACACTCGATGTCAGCGACTGTCATCAATCTCCTGTCGCCGCCACCCGGAACGGCGGGCATGGGAGGCTCGGCGCTCGCACGGGCGGGCGCGGTAGCAGGCCGCCGGCAGCCAGGTCGGAACGCGGTCGCCGCGCCGACGGGCCGACAGGCCAGGCGAACTGGCTGGTGCCGCGCCCGCCGACCTTTGCCCTGCCGCGACGCCTGGCACGCACTCCCCCCGCCTTCGGCTGGGAGGTGCCCCCACGACGCCGCGGCTGGCCGGGCAGAGGTTGGCGGCCGCCGGCCCTAGCGGGCCAGGGAGGAAGGGGCGGCCAGCAGGTCGCCCACCGCCGCGATGCCCGCCCTGACCGCGCGGATCCCGACGTTGCCGAAGCCCAGGACGAGCTGCGGCGGACGCGCGTCGCGCGAGGCGCGGCACGCGCTCATGCCGTGCAGCCCCACCGACCGTGCCCGCGCCGCGCGGACCACCCGCTGCTCATCGGCCTCCTCCGGCAGGTGGGCGACGGCGTGGAAACCAGCGGCGAGACCCGTCACCCGCACGCCCGGCGCGTGTTCGGCCAGGGCCTCCAGCAGCGCGTCACGGCGTGCGGCGTAGGTCGCCCGCATCCGACGCAGGTGGCGGTCGAACCGGCCGGACTCCATCAGGCGTGCCAGGGCCAGCTGTTCGAGCGTGGGAGTACCGCGGTCGCTCAGGTGCTTCTGCGCGGTGACGGCGTCGGTCAGCCCCGGCGGGCACAGCATCCAGCCGATCCGAAGCGCCGGAGCGAGGGACTTGCTGACGGTGCCGAGGGAGACGACCCGGTCCGGCGCCAGCCCCTGGAGCGCCCCGACCGGCTCGCGGTCGTAGCGGTGCTCGGCGTCGTAGTCGTCCTCGATGACGAACCCGTCGCGTTCACGGGCCCAGGCCAGCAGCGCCAACCGCCGCTCCGGGGCCAGGGCGACACCGGTCGGCCACTGGTGCGCCGGGGTGACCACCACCGCCCGCGCGTCGGTGCGCGCGAGCGCCGCCACGTCCAGGCCGTGCGCGTCCACGGGGACGGGCACCGCGCGCAGGCCGGCCGCCGCCGCGGCCGCGCCGACCGTCGCGGGGGAGCCCGGGTCCTCGAAGGCCACGGCCCGCACCCCGCCGTCCGCCAGGACCCGCAGGGTCAGCCCCAGCCCCTGGGCGTACCCGTTGCACACCACGATCCGCTCCGGATCGGCCGCCGCGGCCCGCACCCGGCGCAGATACCCGGCCAGCACCTCCCGCAGTTCCGCGCTGCCGCGCGGGTCGCCGTAGCCGAACGCGGCCGGCGGCATCGCCCGCGCCGCCTCGCGGGTCGCCCAGAGCCAGTCCTGGAGCGGAAACGAACGCAGGTCGGGGACGCCCCAGCAGAAGTCGGCCAGCAGCCGCTCCCCGCCCGGGTCCGGCCGGGCGGTCCCGGCGGGCGCCGCCGCGCCCGCGGCCACCCGGGTCGCGGAGCCAGGACGCGTCACCAGGTAGCCCTCGGCCTGGAGTTGGGCGTAGCACTCCTGTACCAGACCGCGCGAGACTTCCGCCGTCCGCGCGAGCTCCCGCGAGGACGGCAGCCGCTCGCCCACCTGGAGCCGACCGGTCCGGATCGCGTCGCGCAGTGCGTGCTCCAGCTGCGCGCGCAGCGGCCGACGGTCCGAGCGGTCGACGCTCAGCAGCAGCTCGGGCGAGGAACTGGACCACTGCGGAGGCATGGAACTGGAGCTTACCGGCGGTCCGGTCGGCCGCTTAGCGTCCTGCCGTGACCGAAACCGTCGCTTCCTCCCCCGCCTCCGTCACGCCCCGGCCGCCGTTGGTGACACGGCCGTTGCTGCTGCGGTTCGTCTCCCTGCTCGGCGGCTCCACCAGCTTCTACCTGCTGCTCGCCGCCGTCCCCGGCTTCGCCGCCGCGCACGGAGGCGGGGGCGGGAGCGCCGGTCTGGCCACGGCGGCCCTGATGCTCTCCACCGTCGCCGGTGAGCTCGCCACCCCCGCGCTGGTCGGCCGACTCGGCTACCGCGTGGTGCTGGCCACCGGGTTGGCGCTGCTGGGCGCGCCCGCGCTGGCGCTCACCGCGTCCGGCGCGCTGTGGGCGGTCGCCACCGTCTGCGCGCTGCGCGGCATCGGCTTCGCGTTCACCGTCGTGGCCGGAGGCGCGCTCACGGCGTCGCTGGTCCCGGCCGAACGGCGGGGCGAGGGGCTGGCGTTGGTCGGGATCGTCAGCGGCGTGCCGGCCCTTGTCGCGCTGCCGCTCGGCGTCTGGCTGGCCGCGCACGCCGGCTACGGCGTGGTCTTCACCGCCGGCGCCGTGTCCGCACTGGCCGCGATCGTCGCCGTGCCGGGCCTGCCCGACCGGGTCCGGGCGGCAGGACGCGGCGTCAGCGTGGCCGAGGGCCTCCGCACCGGCGAACTCCTGCGCCCGGCCCTGGTGTTCGCGGCGACCACCCTCGCGGTCGGGATCGTCGTCACCTTCCTCCCGCTCACTGTCCCACGCTCGCAGAGCGGGACGGTCACCGCCGCGCTGCTCGTCCAGCCCGCCGCCGCCACCGTCGCCCGCTGGGTGGCGGGCCGCCGCGGCGACCGCCGGGGCCCCGCCGGTCTGGTGATCCCCGGCCTGCTGCTGGCCGCGCTCGGCACGCTGCTCCTGGCCCTGGCGGGCGGCCCGGTGGCCGTCGTCGCCGCGATGGCGCTGTTCGGCACCGGCTTCGGCCTCGCCCAGAACTCCACGCTGACGCTGATGTACTGCCGCGTCCCGGAGGCCGCCTACGGCACCGTCAGCGCGCTGTGGAACTTCGCCTACGACGCCGGCATGGGCGTCGGCGCGCTCGCCTTCGGCTGGGTCGCGACCGCCACCGGCTACCGGTGGGCCTTCGCCCTGACCGCCCTCGCGATGCTCACCGCCCTCGCCCCGGCCCTCACCGACCGCCGCTCCACCCCGACCCCTCAGACGAAGGAGACCCCGAAGTGAACCCGCACCACGCGATCCCGCACGACCTGAACCCCCACGACCCGAACCCGCGCGGCTTGTACCCGGGGTCCGACGACGCGCACCGCGACGACTCCCACCGCGACGGCGCGCAGCCCGAGGACGCCCCCGCCGCACCGGACGCCCCCGCCAACGCCAGCGCCAACGGCGGCCCGCGCCTGTGCCGCTGGTGACGCCCGCGCCGGCGCTTCCCGCCGACGCGGTGGAAACCCAGGTGGCCTCGGCTCCCCGCCTGAGTACAGTTGCGCCGTGCCTGAGCTGCAGCAGTTGGACGCCGACCACGCCCCGGCGGTCCTGGCCTTCGAGCTGGCCAACCGTGCCTACTTCGCCGCCTCGATCTCGGACCGGGGCGACGAGTTCTACGACCGGTTCGCCGACCGGCACAGCGCCATGCTGGCCGAGCAGGAAGCCGGCGACTGCGCCTTCTACGTCCTGGTCGCCGACGACGGCTCGGTGCTGGGCCGGTTCAACCTGTACGACCTGAAGGACGGCACGGCCAACCTCGGCTACCGGGTCGCGCAGCACGTCGCCGGGCGCGGCGTAGCGACCGCGACCGTCCTGGAGCTGTGCCGGCTGGCGGCCGCGCGGCACGGCCTGCGCTCCCTGCGGGCAGCCACCTCCCACGCCAACGCCGCGTCCCAGAAGGTGCTGGCCAAAGCCGGGTTCGTCCCGACCGGCCCGGCCGACCCCGCCGACCTCGGCGGCAAGCCGGGCACCTGGTACCAGCGCGAGCTGGAACCCCGACCGTAGCCCGCGGTCTCGCCGACGCAGCGTCGGGAGGGACGGCTGCTCCCGGACGCGCCGGCGCGGCCCGCTGATCTCGCGCGCCGCCGGCGCAGGGTCTCCCCGGCTCCCGTCCTGCCTTCCCAGCTGAGGCAGGACGGGAGCCGGCGGGCTCAGGCGCCCACGTACGAGGCCAGGTGCTCGCCCGTAAGGGTGGAGCGGGCGGCGACCAGGTCGGCCGGGGTGCCCTCGAAGACGACGCGGCCGCCGTCGTGGCCGGCTCCCGGACCGAGGTCGACGATCCAGTCGGCGTGGGCCATGACCGCCTGGTGGTGCTCGATGACGACGACCGACTTGCCCGAGTCGACGATCCGGTCCAGCAGGCCCAACAACTGCTCCACGTCCGCGAGGTGGAGGCCGGTGGTGGGCTCGTCCAGGATGTAGACGCCGCCCTTCTCCGCCATCTGCGTCGCCAGCTTGAGCCGTTGGCGCTCCCCGCCCGACAGGGTGGTCAGCGGCTGGCCGAGCGTCAGGTAGCCCAGGCCGACGTCGGCGAGGCGTGCCAGGATGGCGTGCGCGGCGGGCGTCTTGGCCTCGCCCGAGGCGAAGAACTGCTCCGCCTCGGTGACCGACATCGCCAGCACCTCGCTGATGTCCCTGCCGCCGAGGTGGTAGTCCAGCACCGAGGAGTCGAACCGCTTGCCGTCGCACTCCTCGCAGACGCTGGAGACCGTCGCCATCATGCCCAGATCCGTGTAGATGACGCCCGCGCCGTTGCAGTTCGGGCAGGCGCCCTCGGAGTTGGAGCTGAACAGCGCCGGCTTCACCCCGTTCGCCTTCGCGAACGCCTTGCGGATCGGCTCCAGCAGCCCCGAGTACGTCGCCGGGTTGCTGCGCCGCGAGCCGCGGATCGGGGTCTGGTCGACCGAGACCACGCCCGCCGCCGTCGCCTCCGACTGCTTCGGCAGCGAGCCGTGCAGCAGCGAGCTCTTGCCCGAGCCCGCGACGCCCGTCACCACGACCAGCACCCCGAGCGGGATGTCGACGTCCACATCGCGCAGGTTGTTCGTCGACGCGCCGCGGATCGGCAGCGTCCCGCTCGGCTCGCGCACCTTCTCCTTGACCGCGGCCCGGTCGTCGAGGTGACGGCCCGTCACCGTCCCGCTCCTGCGTAGCCCGTCGACCGTGCCCTCGAAGCAGACCGTGCCGCCGGCCGAGCCGGCGCCGGGGCCGAGGTCGACGACGTGGTCGGCGATCGCGATCGCCTCCGGCTTGTGCTCGACCACCAGCACGGTGTTGCCCTTGTCGCGCAGGCGCAGCAGCAGCTCGTTCATCCGCTGGATGTCGTGCGGGTGCAGGCCGATCGTGGGCTCGTCGAAGACGTAGGTGACGTCGGTCAGCGAGGACCCGAGGTGGCGGATCATCTTCACCCGCTGCGCCTCGCCGCCCGAGAGCGTCCCGGACGGGCGGTCCAGGGAGAGGTAGCCGAGGCCGATCTCGACGAAGGAGTCCAGCAGCGCCCGCAGCGACTCCAGCAGCGGCGCGACCGAGGGCTCGTCCAGGCCGCGTACCCACGCCGCGAGGTCGCTGATCTGCATCGCGCACACGTCGCCGATGCTCCTGCCGTCGATCTTCGACGACCGCGCCGCCTCGCTCAGCCGCGAGCCGCCGCACTCCGGGCACACGGCGAAGGTGACCGCCCGGTCCACGAACGCGCGGATGTGCGGCTGGAGCGAGTCCTGGTCCTTGGAGAGCATCGACTTCTGGATGCGCGGCACCAGACCCTCGTAGGTCATGTTGATGCCCGCGATCTTCATCCGCACCGGCTCGTGGTACAGGAAGTCGTTGCGTTCCTTCTTGGTGTACTTGCGGATGGGCTTGTCCTCGTCGACGAAGCCCGAGGCGGCGTAGAGGCGGTAGTTCCAGCCGCCCGGGGTGTACCCGGGCACGGTGAGCGCGCCCTCGGCGAGCGACTTGGAGTCGTCGAACAGCTGGGTCAGGTCGATGTCCGAGACCGAGCCCCGGCCCTCGCAGCGCGGGCACATGCCGCCGGTGATGCTGAAGCTGCGCCGCTCCTTGACCTGCTTGCCGCCGCGCTCCAGGGTGACCGCGCCCGCTCCGCTGATCGAGGGCACGTTGAAGGAGTACGCCTTCGGCGAGCCGATGTGCGGCTGCCCGAGGCGGCTGAACAGGATGCGCAGCATCGCGTTGGCGTCGGTGGCCGTCCCGACCGTGGAGCGCGGATCGCCGCCCATGCGCTGCTGGTCGACGAGGATGGCCGTGGTCAGGCCCTCCAGCACGTCGACGTCGGGCCGCGCGAGCGTCGGCATGAAGCCCTGCACGAAGGCGCTGTAGGTCTCGTTGATCAGCCGCTGCGACTCGGCGGCGATGGTGTCGAAGACGAGCGAACTCTTGCCCGAGCCGGACACCCCCGTGAACACCGTCAGGCGGCGCTTGGGGATCTCGACGGCGACGTCCTTGAGGTTGTTCTCGCGCGCGCCGTGGACCCGGATCACGTCATGGGTGTCGGCGCCGCCGCCCCCCGGGGAAGACGGCTGGTCGCCCCGCTTCGCCTTGCTCATCGTGTCTCCCTCAGGATCGCCGTGGCCGACGTGACCACCGACGGGCACGACCGATCGTAGCCGGGCCCTACGACAGCGCTCCGGTCCGCCGGCGCCTGCCGGCCACCCGAGGTGACGACGGCCCAGGCGCGGGTCGCCGTGCCCTCCGGGCATCGGCCGGAGGTCAGCGGCCAGACCTCCGCGGCACCGCGCCGGGCGTCATGCGCCGCCGCTGTCGTCGCCGCGTGCCGGACGTGCGGCGAGGAAGCGGTCGCGGTCCACGACGGCGCGGTCGATCTCGCCCGAGCCGACCAGTCGGCCGTCGTCGTCGACCGCCCGCACGCGAAACGTCAGCCGGCGCCCGTCGGCGGGCCCGGCCTCGGCGGTGACCGCCACGGAACCGCCGACCGCCGCGGCCCGCAGGTGCTCCACCCGCACCGCCGTGCCGACGCTGGTCTGCCCCGGCCCCACGAACGGCCGCGCCGCCTCGACGGTCGCCGCCTCCATCCACGCGACCAGCCGGGGCGTGGCCAGCACCGGCACGTCGCCGCTGCCCAGCGCGATCGCGGTGTCCTCTTCGTTCACGTGATGCCGCATGGCAGCACGCTATCCCGCGCGCCCACCGCGGGTGGGCATCGGTTGCTGGTCCCCCGGCGGGGTGGTGAGCTTGAAGGACGCGAGGAGGAAGGCGGTGAGCGGCAGATGAAGGCCAAGGCAGGGGACCGGCTGCGATTTCTCGGGCATCAGGTGGGCACCCCGGACCACTACGGGCGGGTCCTGAAGGTGATCGGCCCGGACGGCGGACCTCCGTACCTGGTGGAGTTCGACGACGGGCACCAGGCCGAGGTGTACCCCGGCTCCGACTGCGAGCTGGAGCACCCGAAGGAGCACGGAGCGGGAGCGGTCGGCTGACGCCGGAGGCTTCACCCGTTCGGTGGCGGGGGCTGCGGGCACGCACCTGCGCGGCCGCCGTTCACGGACGGCGGCCGCGCGGCGCGCTCCCGCGCGGACGGGAGCGAGGCGGACGGGACCGAGGGAGACAGAGAACTCAGAGATACGACGCGTCAGGGCGGATGGTCTCCACCCGCTGCTTGACGCAGCGGATGTGCGAGCCCGGTCCCGGCCCGACGACGGCCGAGCGGCCGTCCGGGTACTCGACCCGGTAGGGCGGCCCGCCGCGCTCGCCCAGCACCTCGGTGACCCGCGCGACCTTGCCGTATGCCGCGGCGCGGCCCTGCATCGACAGCCAGTCGCCTCTGGCGGCTTGCATGCGGACCGCCTCCCTTCCGGGCCGAATCCGAGCCCCACCATTCTAGGAGCCCCATGGCGACACCGCAGAGCATCGTCAGACCCCCGACGCGAGCCGCCGTCTTCTTGGTCGGCACGATCGCCGACGGCGGCGAGGAAGCGGTGCGGGGGCTGCTCCAGGACCTGGCGGGCCTGGTGCGGTCGGTGGGCTTCCGGTCCCCGGGCGACCTGCTCGGCTGCGTGGCCGGGATCGGTTCGGACGCCTGGGACCGCCTCTTCGACGGCCCGAGGCCGCGCGAGCTGCACCCGTTCCCGGCGCTGGACGGCCCGGTGCACCACGCGCCCGCGACGCCGGGCGACCTGCTCTTCCACATCCGCGCCCAGCGCATGGACCTGTGCTTCGAGCTCGCCCGCCTGATCACCGACCGCCTGCACGACGCCGTCACCGTCGTCGACGAGGTGCACGGCTTCAAGTACTTCGACGAGCGCGACCTGCTCGGCTTCGTCGACGGCAGCGAGAACCCCGAGGACCAGGCCGCCGAGGCCGCGGTCCACCTCACCGACGAGGACCCGCGGTTCCGCGGCGGCAGCTATGTGATCGTGCAGAAGTACCTCCACGACATGGCCGCGTGGGCGGAGCTCACCACAGAGGAGCAGGAGCGGGCCATCGGCCGCAGCAAGGACGCCAACGTGGAGATGCCCGACGACGTCAAGCCGCCGAACTCGCACGTCGCGCTGAACACGATCGTGGGCGAGGACGGACGCCAGCGGCAGATCGTCCGCGAGAACATGCCGTTCGGCACGGTGGGCCGCGGCGAGTTCGGCACCTACTTCATCGGCTACGCGCGCACGCCCGAGGTGACGGAGCGGATGCTCCGCAACATGTTCCTGGGCGACCCGCCGGGCACCACCGACCGCATCCTCGACTTCTCCACCCCCGTCACCGGATGCCTGTTCTTCGTCCCGAGCGCGGACTTCCTCGACGGCGTCCCCGGCGGCGCCGACACGGGCGGGTCCCTGGGCATCGGCAGTCTCAAAGGAGCGTCATCATGACGGCCACCAGCGGGATGAACAACCTCCACCGCGAGCTCGCCCCGATCACGCCCGCGGCCTGGGCGCAGATCGAGGCGGAGGCGCGACGGTCCTTCCGGCGGCATGTCGCGGGCCGGCGCGTGGTGGACGTGACCGGCCCGGCCGGCCCCGAGCTGGCCGCCGTCGGGACGGGCCATCTCGCCGACATCGAGCCCCCGGCCGCGCGCGTCGCAGCGCGCCTGCGGGAGGCGCGGCGGCTGGTCGAGCTGCGGGTGCCGTTCACGGTCACCCGCGCGGCCGTCGACGACGTCGAGCGCGGCGCGCAGGACTCCGACTGGCAGCCGGTCAAGGACGCGGCGCGGGTGATGGCCTTCGCCGAGGACCAGGCGATCTTCGACGGCTACCCGGCGGCCGGGATCGACGGCCTGCGCACCCGCAGTTCCAACCCGGTGATCAGCCTCCCGGCCGATCCGGACGCCTACCCCGACGTCGTCAGCAGCGCGCTGACCGCGCTGCGGCTGGCCGGCGTCGACGGCCCGTACGCGGTGCTGCTGGGCGCGGACCAATACACGGCCGTGAACGAGACCTCCGATCACGGGTACCCGGTCGCCAAGCACGTCGAGCGCATGGTCGACGGCGGGCTGGTCTGGGCGCCCGCGCTCAGCGGCGGCTACGTCCTGTCCACCCGCGGCGGCGACTTCGAGCTGCGGCTGGGCCAGGACCTGTCGATCGGCTACACCTCGCACGACAAGGACAGCGTCGAGCTGTACTTCCAGCAGACGCTGACCTTCCTCACCTACACGGACGAGGCCGTCGTGGTGCTGCGGCCCTGATCGGGGCCGCTCCTGAGCGGGCGGGTGGGAAGGCGGGACGCCCAGGGCCGACGTTGGTCGGCGGGACGCTCAGCCGCCGTAGTCGCTGGGCGGGAACGCCTCACGGTCCTTGCGGTGCGCACCCGCGTCCGAGGTCAGCTCGCCGCTCGCCGCCTCGCGGTCCACCTCGGCCGACTCTCCCGCGTAGGCCTCGGCGTCGTCCGGTTCGGCCCCGGGGTCCAGGCCGACCTCCTCGCGGTCCAGCTCGGTGCGCTCTTCGAGTTCTTCCTCGTCGGGGCGTCGGGGCAGGCCACCGCCGTGGCCGGTGTCCGGGTCGCCCTCGACGGCCTTGTTCGACTTGTGGTGCGCCATGGTTCCTCCTCAGGACGCCTACCCCCCACTCAAGCCCCATCGCCAAGCCCCCGCAAACGGGCTCACGGAGATCGCCTGGCCCGCGTTGATCAACCGGAATAGCCTGTTCCCACGAGCCGGGAAGGGTGAGTGTCATGAACGCCTCCGAGGACCCGCAGCAGGAGCCGTCCCCCCGGGCGGACGTGGAGCCCAGTGTGGGAGCCGTCCCCGCGGAGCGTCCGGAGTTCCGCGCCTACCACCACCCCGCCGCGGGCTGGGGCGCGGCCAAGAGCGTCACCCGCTTCCTGATGCGCGAGGGCGAGTACGTCGACGGGCCGCGCGCGATCATGAAGATGAACCATGAGAACGGCGGCTTCGACTGCCCCGGCTGCGCCTGGCCGGACGACATCAAGGGCCTGAAGCTCGACCTCTGCGAGAACGGCATCAAGCACGTCACCTGGGAGATGACACGCAAGCGCGTGGACCGCGCGTTCTTCGCGGCGCACCCGGTGGCCGAGCTCTCCGAGTGGAGCGACTTCGCCCTCGAGGACCAGGGGCGGCTGACCGAGCCGATGGTCTACGACGCGGCCACCGACCACTACGTGCCGATCAGCTGGAAGGACGCCTTCGAACTCGTCGGCAGCGCGCTGCGCGGGCTGGACGACCCGAACCAGGCGGCCTTCTACACCTCCGGCCGGCTCGGCAACGAGCCGACGTTCCTCTACCAGCTGATGGCCCGTGAGCTGGGCACCAACAACCTCCCCGACTGCTCCAACATGTGCCACGAGGCCAGCGGCCGGGCCCTTGAGGCCTCCCTCGGCACCGGCAAAGGCACTGTGGACCTGAAGGACTGGGAGACCACCGACGCCCTGTTCATCATGGGCGTCAACGCCGCCTCCAACGCCCCGCGGATGCTCACGGCGCTCGCCCAGGCGTACAAGCGCGGCGCGCAGGTCGTCCACGTCAACCCGCTGGTCGAGGCCGCCGCCCGGCGCACGATCATCCCGCACGACTTCGTGGACATGGCGCTGTTCAAGTCGACCAGGACCAGCACGCTGAACATCCAGCCGCGCATCGGCGGCGACATGGCGCTGCTGCGCGGGATGGCCAAGGCGATCCTGGAGCAGGCGAAGACCGACCCCAAGGCGCTGGACCAGCTCTTCATCGACCGGCACACGCACGGGTTCGAGGAGTACCGCAAGGTCTGCGAGGCGACCTCGTGGGAGGAGCTGGAGCGCCAGTCCGGCGTCCCACGCAAGGACATCCTCAAGGCCGCCCGGGTCTACCGCGACGCCGACCGCAGCATCGTCAGCTGGTGCCTGGGCGTCACCCAGCACGAGCACGGCGTCGACACCGTCCGCGAGATCGTCAACCTGCTGCTCCTGCGCGGCAACCTGGGCCGCGAGGGCGCCGGGCCGTCCCCGGTGCGCGGCCACAGCAACGTGCAGGGCAACCGCACCTGCGGCATCGACCACCGTCCGACGACGGAGTTCCTGGAGCGCCTCGGCGAGGTCTGCGGGATCGACCCGCCGCGCGAGCACGGCAAGGACACCGTGGCGACCATCGAGGCCATGCACCGCGGCGAGCTGAAGGTGTTCGTCGGCATGGGCGGCAACTTCGCGCTCGCCGCGCCCGACACGCCGTACACGTACGCCGGGCTGCGCGGCTGCGAGCTGACCGTGCACGTCAGCACCAAGCTGAACCGCAGTCACCTCGTGCACGGACGCCAGGCGTTGATCCTGCCGTGCCTGGGCCGCACGGAGAGGGACCGGCAGCGCTCGGGCGAGCAGGCCACCTCGGTCGAGGACTCGATGAGCATGGTCCACCTCTCGCGCGGCATGAAGCACCCCGCCTCGCCGCACCTGCTGTCCGAACCCGCCATCATCGCGGGCATCGCCCGCGCCGCCCTCCCCGGCAGCAGCACCCCCTGGGAGTGGTACATCGAGGACTACGACCGCATCCGCGACACCATGGCCGAGGTCCTGGACGGCTTCGAGGACTTCAACCGGCGGGTGCGGCTCCCGCTGGGCTTCCGGATCAAGCAGCCGGCCCGCGAGCTGGTCTTCCTCACCCCGTCCGGCAAGGCCGAGTTCTCCGCCGCCGCGCTGCCGGACGTCGTCCCCGCCCCCGGCACGCTCGCGCTCGGCACGATGCGCTCGCACGACCAGTGGAACACCACGATCTACTCCGACGACGACCGCTACCGCGGCATCAAGAACCTGCGCACGCTGGTCTTCATGAACCGCGACGACATGCGCGAACGCGGCATCACCGAGTTCGACCCGGTCGACGTCACCGCCACCGCCCGCGACGGCTCCAGGCGCTCCCTGACCGGCTACCTCGCCGTCCCCTACGACATCCCGCGCGGCTGCGCGGCGGGCTACATGCCGGAGATGAACGTGCTGTGCGCCATCGGCGACTACAGCACCCAGAGCGACCAGCCCATCATGAAGCACCTGAAGGTCACGGTGACCCGCTCCGAAGCGATCTCCACCCCGCCGCACGGGGCCGAGCCCGCCCATCTGGCGTAGCGGCCGAGCCGGGCTGCCGGGGTTCTCGTGCGCGGTCCCCTGGCGGGTGAGCGCCGCAGGAGGCGGAGAAGGGGGATCGGGCCGGGGGCGCTTGCGGATGGGCGGTGCGCTCACCCGGCAGACTGACGCGGCGTGCCCGGAGGCGACCCGGTTCGTTGACCCTTGCGTGACTTCTGCGGAACCGTTTTCGCGGAGCGCCTCGCCCGGCGCAGCACGGTCGAGCGACACGCCGCTGTTCCACGCCATCGCGGCGTCCTGGAGCGCGCTCGGCCGCACCGTACCCGGAATTCCGGACCCCGAGTGGGACCGTCTCGTCGCCGCGCGTCCCCGGCCGCGCCGACGACTGGTCTTCCCCAACCCGCGCCAGAGCGGGCCGCCGTGACGGCCCGCCGCGCCGTCAGGAGGAGCCCCCGTCAGCCCTGCGCCGTCAGCCCAGGCCCGGCAGGGGGCCGTCGCCGGGCAGCGGTCTGAGGTCCGTCAGCCAGCGGGCGTCGGGGTCGTAGGCGGCGAAGAACGGACGGCCCACCAGCTCGGGGTCCCGCGCCTGGACGTAGTGGAGCACGAACGCGCGCCGGCCGCCGACCTCGGCCACCCCGTCGACCTGCACCTTGCCCGGCGTCGCCGACATGATCGGGCCGCGCACCGTCCGGGCCAGCCCGGAGACCTGCGCGTACGCCTCACGGAACAGCTCGTGGGCGCGGGCCAGCGGCACCGCGAAGTAGTCCTGCGGACCGGTGTCGCGCTCGACGAACATGTAGTACGGCACCGCGCCCTGGGCGACCAGCCGCCGCCACAGCACCGCCCAGTCCTGCGCCCGGTCGTTCACGCCCCGGATCAGCGGCGCCTGGCAGCGGACCACCGCGCCAGTGCCCTGCGCCCGGCGCAGCGCCCGCACCGCCGCCTCGGGCTCCAGCTCGCGCGGGTGCGAGTAGTGGCCCATCAGCGCCAGGTTGCGCCCGCTGCCGACCACCCGCTCGAACAGGCGCAGCAGCTCGTCCGCGTCGGGGTCCGTGAGGAAGCGGTGCGGCCAGTACGACAGCGCCTTGGTGCCGATCCGCACGGACTCCAGATGCGGGATCTCCAGCAGCGGCTCGACGTAGCGGGCCAGCACGGCACTGCTCATGATCAGCGGGTCGCCGCCGGTGATCAGGACGCTGGTGATCTCCGGATGCGCGCGCACGTAGGAGGTGAGCGCCGCCGCGTCTCCGCTGGCCATCCGCAGGTCGGGCTCGCCCACGAACTGCGGCCACCGGAAGCAGTACGAGCAGTACGCGTGGCAGGTCTGCCCCTGCCGCGGGAAGAACAGCAGCGTCTCGGCGTACTTGTGCTGCATGCCCTCGACCGGTTCGCCGTCCAGCAGCGGGGTGTTGAGGTCCCGCTGGCCGCTCGGGTGCGGGTTCAGCCGCAGCCGGATCCGGTTCACGTCCGCGCGCAGCCGGTCGGCCGAGGCGCCGTCGCGCAGCATCGAGGCCAGGCGCTCCACGTCCGCGCGCGGCAGCATGTCCGGCTGGGGGAAGACCAGTCGGTACATCGGATCCTCGGGCGCCGCCTGCCAGTCGATCAGCTCGTCGACGACGTAGGAGTTGGTCCGGAACGGCAGCACCTCGGCGACGGCCCTGGCCCGGAGCCGGTCGGCCTCGTCCAGGCCGGCGCGCGCGAGGAGCCCGTCGAGGTGGGGGAGGGCCAGAGCCCGGAACACCGGCCGATGATCACCGTTCTGCACTGCCACGTTCTGCACTGCCACGCACTGAACCTCTGTCGCTCTCCGCCGTGCCGTCCTTACCGGCGCGCGCTCGGCCGACGTCGTCTCAATCATCGCACGAGGCACGCCTTTGACCCGCACGAACATCTCCGCGTCCGCGCCGTACTTCTCCGTGAACTCGGCGCGCAGCCGCCGGAGCAGGGCGAGCTCCCCGGGCTCCTCCGGGTCGATCAGCTCCAGTTCGTGGACCTGCTCCGCGCTGCCGTCCACCCGGACCGTCACCGGCCGGTCCCGGTGCCGGGCGAGCTCCACGACGAGCCGCTGGTCGCTCAGGTACAGCACGCCGTCGTCGTCGACGTACTCCAGCCACATCGGCGTCCCCGGCTCACCGGACTCCGGCTCGACGAACTGCACGTGACGGGTCAGCACCTCGTTCACGGAGCGGGAGCGGCTCCACAGCTCGGCGAAGCGCTCGGAGACGAAGGAGCCGAGCGGTGTGGTGATCCGGACCTCCAGCTGCTGCCCCTCGCCGGAGAGCCGGTCCACCGGGTAGAAGCTCACCATCATCCGCTCCCCGCACCGGTACAGCTGGATGGACGGCGCGGCGGCGTAGACCCGCACCTGCAACCGGTCCCGGTGCTCCTCCGGGAGCACCGCCTCCAGGCGGCGCAGTTCGCGGAGGTTGCGCATGACCTCGCGGCGCACGTCCGCGCTGAGCTCGTGCGAGCGCTGCCGGGCCGCCATCGAGTCGGGGTCGAGCAGCATGACGCGGACCGTCGCGCCCCGCCGGATCGCGGTCCGCGCCGCGTCCGCGAAGCGCGTGGCGCTCGCACCGGACAGCAGGTAGGAGAAGGTGTCCAGGACGCAGACGATGTCGCCGGTCTGCGCCACCTTGTCGCAGAACGACGGGTAGTCGAGCCGCAGGTGCTCGCGGACGCGCTCCTCCTCCAGCCGGCTCAGGACCGGCTGGATCACCAGCAGGGTGACCATCGTGGTGAGCATCTCCGGCGCCAGGTTCAGCAGCAGGTTCTCGCGGAAGTCCGGCAGTCCCCGCGCGAACCAGATGCACAGCCCCGCCACCACCCCGATCCCGGCGCAGAGCAGCAGCACACCGCGGCGCACCCCGCTGTCCCCGAACAATCGGCACCCCCGTACCCGGATCCGGAACGCGTTCCTTCCGGTGGAATGGGCGCGTCTGTACGGACCCTGGTACCCCCGCGGTACGGGGGCATGCACGCGTCGCCTTTTGTTGAGGGGGAGTTGAGGATACGGGCGGAACCCGGTCAGGCCGTGCGGGCGCCGGGCTCGGGTTGACTGCCGCTGGTCGAGCCGTGCACCAGGTCCTTCCCGAGGCGGGTCGGGGCGTGGTGGACCGTCTGGCCGTTGCGGACGGTGGCGAGGAGCCCGGACTCACGAAGGACGGAGGCGTGTCGTGAGGCGGCGGCAGCGGACACCCCGAGGGCGGCCGCGAGTTGTCCGGTGGTCAGGGCCGGTGTCCGCACCAGGGCGACCAGCGCCGCCGCCCGTGTCGTCCCGAGGAGCGCCACCAGCGCCGGGGGCGGGGTCTCGAGTGCGACGTCGCGCGTGAGGGGTCCGGCGGCGACGGGGTAGCTGACCGTCACCGAGTCCTCCAGCGGATTGAAGGTGATATGGGTGGCCAGGGTCGTGGGCTGGAAGATCAGTGGGCGTCCCTCCAGCGACTCGACGCATTCGACCTGCGTGTTCAGCCGCAGCTCCCGGCCGTCCCAGCGGATCGAGGGATGCAGGGAGGCCAGCAGGCCGTCGACGCCGCCCATCGCGGCGCGGACCGCCGCCTCGGCGGAAGCGGTGGCGACGGCCGAGGCGATCCTGCGGCGGTAGGGGTCCAGTGCCGTGACCCGGAAGCCGGCCAGGATGTGGTTCAGCGTGCTGACCGCGCCCGTGTGGCAGTCGGAGAGCGCGCGCGTGAACGGGGTCAGGGCCCGGGACCGGGCCAGGTCCCGCAGGTGGGCGGTGGCCGGTGCGGACTCCGGGTCGATCCCCGACGGCGTCGGCTGGACGATCTCGTCGAAGAAGGCCGGCATGTAGAGGTGGGTGTAGAGGTCGAACAGCCGGCTGTGGCTGGGGTTCCAGTCGCGGGCGACCTCCAGCCGCCAGGACGCCAGCTGCCGGTCGGGGGTCCGGTCGGCCAGGTGCCCAGCGCCCAGCGCGAGTTCGTAGCCGAAGTCAGGTGCGTCGGCGACCTGTAACCGCTCGAGGTCGTCCGTCGTCAGACCGATCCGTATCAACCTGGCGTCCCTGGGTCTCGTGTCGGTGGATTGGTCCCGTTGGTCCCGGAGCTTTTGCATGCCCACGCAAAAGCCTAGCCGCCGGAACGGCGACCGTCGATCGTGTATCCACAGCTGCGTCACAGACGACCGCGGGCCACGGGGGACCCGCGCTGTGGCCGCGCGCGATGTATGGGAAACCGGGGGGAACCATGCGTCAATTGATCAGTCACACGTGTCCGAACTGCGCTTCGCCGAGCCCGGAGGGCGGTCGGGGCGCAGGCGTCCTCCAACGTCCGTCCGCTGTGGGGCCCAGTGATCTGGAGCGGGAGTTGCTCCGCCTTCTTGCCCAGGGACTGACCGATGCCACCGTCGCCAAGCGGCTCAACGTGTCGCTGCGCACCGAACGCCGCATGGTCGCCGACCTGATGCGCCGTCTCGGGGCGAGCGGCCGGTTCGAGGCCGGGGTCAAGGCCGCTCGCCGGAGGTGGATCTGACCCGATACGGACGGCGGTGGCCCGCCCCGGATTCCTCCGGGGCGGGCCGCCGTCTGTCCGGCGCAGGGGTGGATCAGGTTCCCTGGACGCCGATCTGACGCAGTTGCAGATAGTGGTCACCGTACTGGTCCGCACCCAGGACCGTCGCGTTGACCTTGATGTATCGCGCTCCCGTCGTGTTGAAGCGGAACGGCTGGGGTGCGTCACCCGGCCTGGGGTAGTTCGACTCGTTGGCCACGGTGGTCCAGTTCGTCCCGTCCACGCTCACCTGGATGGTGAAGGTGACCGGGAAGCCCGCACCGATGGTGTTCGTGGTGTCGTCGCGCGGATAGAGGTCGACTTCGCCGATCTGGTGCGTGGTGCCGAGGTCCACCTGGGCCCACTCGTTCGCGCCGGCGGCGGCGTCCTTCTGGCTGGAGTACCCGCTCACCGTCGGGATGCCCCGGTAGACGCCGTCGGTCAGGTGTGTTGCCTCCCAGCCGGTGAGTTGGCTGGACGCGGTCGCGGCCGCGCCGACCGCCAGGTTGGTGCCCAGCGGGGGAGTCCAGGCCTGGTTGGCGTTGCCCAGGCAGTCGTAGATCTGCAGTTGGGTGCCGTTGTTCAACGAGCCGCCCGGGTCGTCCAGGCAGCGCCCGGAGTTGGGGTTGAGCAGATGGACGTGGCCGCTGCCGTCGGACTGGGCGACCCACTGCTGGTTGACCCCGCCTTGGCAGTCCCACAACTCCACCAGCGTGCCGTTGGCGGTGGCGCTGGACCCTCCCGTGATGTCCAGGCACTTGGTGCCGTTGGAGGAGGTCAGCGAGAGGGACCCGGTGGGGCTGAGCGTCCAGTTCTGTGCGGATCCGCCGTTGCAGTCCCACTCGTTGACGTGGGTGCCGTTGGTCTGGTTGGCGGTGTAGTCGTCGATGCACTTGCCGGTCAGCGTCGGGCTGTAGAACGACCCGCTCGTCCTGGTGGAGGTGAACGCGCTGTTCTGGAAGAGCCAGGAGACCTGGTCGGGCGTCAGGGTCTGCTGGTAGACCCGGGCGTCCGCGATGCTGCCGTTGAACCGGTACGCGAGCGTCCCGGCGCGGTCGGACGCGCCGATCACCAGCGCGCTGCCGGTCTTGCCGGCGCTGTTCCACGCGGAGTGGTTCGTCCCCGTGCCGGCCAGCTGGCCGTTCACGTAGAGGCGGATGGTGCCGGTGGTCGCGTCGAACGTGCCGACCAGGTGGGTCCAGGTGTCGAGCGACACGTCCGAGGCAGGGGCCGCGGCCCAGGTCCAACCGGGGCCCGGGTTGTCGCTGGTGGGCATGACCATCGCCCAGGAGT
Organism: Streptacidiphilus anmyonensis; assembly: GCF_000787855.1. Taxonomy (GTDB): domain Bacteria; phylum Actinomycetota; class Actinomycetes; order Streptomycetales; family Streptomycetaceae; genus Streptacidiphilus; species Streptacidiphilus anmyonensis. Next base: position 140,181 of record NZ_BBPQ01000014.1, read on the forward strand.
GCTGCGGCGGGTCGTAGTCCAGGTAGAACGACTCCATGTTGGTCCCGGCCTGCGCCAGGACGAAGCGGTAGTCGCTGGTGTCCCGGAGGTTGACCCACGCGGCGGCGGAGAACGACTTCGAGGTGTCGACCGTCGTCGCCGCGGTGATCTGGCCGGTGCCGTCGAAGGCCGCCGACCCGCCCGGGTTCCAGGTCACGCCGGAGGCGCTGAGCGTGCCGGGGTCACCGCCGGGCGTGCCGGTGTCGGCGGCGGTGGTTCCGCTGCCGTCGGACAGCTTCCACTGACTGACCGCGCCCCCGGTCACCACGACCGTGCTCGACGTGGTGGCGGTGACGCCGCCGGCGTCGGTGGCGGTGACCTTGACCTGGTACGTGCCGGCCGTGGCGTACGTGTGGCTCGCGGAAGCGGTGGCCTGCGGCCCGAGCACGGTGCCGTCGCCGAAGTCGAACGTGTAGCCGGTGACGGCCGTGGTGCCGGGGTAGGAGGCGGTGGCGTCCGCCGTGACCGGCACACCGGTCAGCCCGGTGGCCGGGATGTTCAGCCCGAGGCTCGGGCCGTTTCCGGCGGTCGGGACGAGGTTCAGCGTGTCGACGCCGATGACGTACCGGTTGCCGACGCTCGCCGCGTTGGTCCCGGTCATGGTGAACGTGAAGCTGTGCATGCCGGCGCTGAGCGTCACCGTCCCGAAGTGGACCGGGGCGATGGACACGCCCGACGCCTGGTAGGCGTCGTAGGTGAGGGGCAGGTTCGTCGGCTGCGATGAGCCGGAGTCGACCGTGACCGCCACCTGCCCGCGGTCGTTGGTCTTGGTCAGCGCCGCGGTGACGGAGTACGTCCCCGCGTTGGCCACGAAGTAGTTCATCGTGACCGACTGCCCCTGGGCGGTGCCGGGGAAGTAGAGCTGCTCGCCGTTGGACAGCGAGATGCCGCAGCAGTTGCCCTGGACCTGCGTCGCCGGACCGTTGACGCTTCCCCAGGTGGACTCGGCCTCGACGCTCTGAGTCTGGCCGGGACCGGTGGGCAGGACGAAGCGCTGCGCGGCGTCGGGGTTGCTCGCGGTGTCCCAGCACGGCCACAGCTGGAACGGGTTGAGGTTGCTGTTGCTCTCGCCGGTGTCGTCCAGGCACATGCCCGCGGCCGGGTTGTAGATCCAGTAGTGGCCGGCGGCCGAGGGGGAGGGGATGATGCGCCAGGTCTGGAACGCGGCCCTGCCCGTCAGGTCGCAGCCCTGGAGCGTGACCTTGGTGGCCTGGACCAGCGAGCCGCTGGTGTCCATGCAGGTGTTCTGCTGGCCGTTGCCGCCCATGAACCGGATGGTTCCGTCGGAGCCGAACGCCCACTGCTGGGGGCCGGTTCCGTTGCAGTCGTAGAGCTCGATGGTGGTGCCGTTGGCCGTGCTGCCGTACTCGTCGTCCACGCACTTCTGACCCGAGGGGCCGCCCGTGACGTCGCTGACGATCTGGCCGTTGATGCCGGTGGTGATGGGCGTGCCCTGGAGGTTGCTCACGCCGGCGGTGGCGCCCCAGTTGATCGCGGTGGCGGTGGTCTGGCCCTGCGAGGCCAGGTTGTTCCCGATCGGTCCGAGCAGGACGGAGACCTGTCCGTCGGGGCTCATGGTCCACAGGTCGGGGTTGCCGTCGCCGTTGAGGTCGCCGGCGGTGTTCACCCAGGTGTAGGGGGCGAACTGGCCGGTGGCGCCCAGCTGCTGCTTGTTGCTGAGGTCACCGAGGCCGGCGCCGAGGGTGCCGGTGTCCGTGTGGTTGGTGAACTGCCACAGGGTGCCGGCCGGGTCCTCCGCCCACAGGTCGGGCATCCCTCCCGAACCACCCGCGTGGCCTGCGGCGTTGCCCGGGGCCATGACCCGCATCCGGGACCAGTCCCAACCCGGCTGGGAGACCGAGATCAGAACGGGGTTGGTCAGCTGGCCGGTGCCGGCCGGTGAGAACAGCCAGACCCGGGCAGTGCCCTGGTAGTTCTCGACGGTCACCAGGTTGGTCTTGCACGCGGTGGTGGGAGCGCTGATGGTGCAGCCGCCGCGAACGGGCCCGAGCGCGATGATCTGCTGGACGGAGTTCCAGGTCGGATCGTAGCCCTGGCAGCCGCCGTTGAGGGCGCCAGGGGTACAGGTCGGCCGGGTGACCACAGCCTGCTGGGTCTGGGCGAAGGCGTTCAAGGTCGTCGGCGGGGTGTAGCCGGGCTGGGTGCTGGCCGACGCGGTCTGGGAGTTGAAGTAGTAGGAGAGATGCCCGTTGCCGGAGCTGTCCTTGTCGTACGCGAACAGGTCGTCGGTGGGCTGGACGCGTTCGGCGCCGCGGTGCGTGATCAGCGCGGTCGACCAGGAGGTGCCGTTGGGGGCGGATGCGGCCGGCGCCGCCTGGACGGCGTTGACCGAACCCGCCGGATCCAGGTTCGTCGGGTAGATGATCAGGTTGCCGTTCTTGTCGGCGCCCATCAGGTTCGGGGTGCCGTCACCGCTGACGTTGCCGAACGACACCGGCTGGAACGCCTGCGCCAGGAAGAAGTCGTAACGCGCGTACGGCGAGACGTTCCCGGCCTTGTCCACCGCGGAGACGTACAGGTAGTTGGTCCCCCAGTGCTCGCCGTCGCCCGCACCGGACGCCAGGGTGATCGGCACGGTGGCGTTGGTGGTGCCCAGGCCGCTCGTGCCGGAGGCGCTGGCGTTGACGGTGCCGCAGGCGGCGTTCGCGATGCCGGTGCAGTTCCCCGCGCCCTCGTTCGTGCTGGTGGTGTTGAGCGCCCAGTCGAAGTGGTCGATCCCGGTGGTCGGCGCGGTGGCGTTGACCGTGATGGTGCCGCCCGTGCCCACAGTCGGGTACGAGGCCAACTGCTGGCCCGTGGCCGGGAAGGTCGACTGGGAGACGGTGGGCTGGTGGGGCGGGGTGAGCGCGGCGGTGAACCAGCACTGTGGGCTGGACGGCGCCGGGTAGTTGTTGCCGTTGTTGTTCCAGGCGTTGTACAGGTCCTGGCCGTTCGTGTTCACGAACGTGCCGTTGGTCATCCACTCGTCGTCGAGAGCCTGGCCCCACAGCGCGTAGGTGTGGCCGTCCTGCAAGGACATCGGCGTGCCGTTCCAGCCGTTGGAAGCGGTGGGGCTGATGGTGGTCAGCGCCTGGCCGGTCGCGGTGGTCGGCGCGGTGCTGTAGCCGTAGCCGCCGTTCTCGGTCTGGCTCGGGTAGGTGGCGCCGGGTGGGTAGTCGTCCACGTTCAGCTGCCAGGACACCACACGGCTGTCCAGATCGTTGATCGGCATGTTCAGGCCGACGGATGCCGCCTGAACGGGCAGGTACCCGGCGGTGGCCTGGGTGTTACCGCACGGGTTGGTGTGCTGTCCGTGGTTGTTGACCGGGGCGCTGTTCAGCGTCGGCGTCCCGAGCCACGGCTCGGAGACGAAGTTGACGGTGACGTTGGGGTTGTTGCTGCCCGCGTTCTGCACGAAGTACGAGCCGTAGTTGTTCGTCGTCGAGCCCTCGTTCGCGGCACGCAGGCCGATGGTGTAGGTCCCGCCACCGGCGTTGTAGACGTCCCGCACCTGCTGGGTGATGTTGACGCTGAACCAGTTGTTCTTGCAGTTGGTCGACCCGCCGAAGGTGGTGATCGGGTTGGTGAAGTCGCTGCCGGAGGTCGGCCACAGGTTGGTGTCGCTGCCGCCGTTCTGGTTCGACCAGTTGGAGCCGGTGTTGAACTGGTTCGCCCGCCACGCCTGGGTCGTGGGGCAGGTGGCGCTCTGGGAGATCAGGTTCAGGAAGGCCCCGGTGACGAAGGTGACGTTCTGGCTCTGGTCACCTGGGTGCGCGCTGTAGTCGCTCGGCTTGGGCAGGTTGAACGCCGAGAACGACATCAACGAGCGCACCAGGGTGCCCGCGGAGTTGCCGACCCGGACGGCCGAGGTGTCATAGCCGCCGTACGGCCACGGGTTGCCGTCGTAGACGGAGTTGCCGTTGGACCAGAGCTCCAGCCAGTTCTGCGGGTTCTCGACCCACTGCGGGTCGATGCGGACCGGCCAGACCGTGGACGGCGAGCTCAGCAGGGACTGGCTCGGCGTCACCGTCACGGACCCGTGCGACACGGTGGTGGGCATCTTCGCCACGTGCGGGCTCGCGGCCGACCCCGAGGCCGACCCTGCCGCCGACCCTGCGGCCTGCGCATTCTTGCCCGTCGTGGCCCCGGGCGCCGGTTGCGGCGCCGAGTCCCACATGGTGGGAGCGGGACCGCCGAAGACCTGGTTCCCCTTGGCGTCCTTGGCTGTCACCCCGCCGTCCGCGGTGGTGCCGATCGTCAGCCCGGTGCCGGTGACGCCGAGGCGGATGCTCCTCAGCGCCGGGTTGGCGGCGGCCTTGGCGTCGTGGACCACGAACACGTCCTGCACGCCGGACGGCAGCGCCACCAACTGCAGGTCCACGCCCGGATACACGTCGCGATAGGTCGCGGTGGCACCGGACAGGGTCGGGGCGGGCAGCGCGCCACCGGGCCAGGTGAAGGTCAGGGCGTGCCCCGCGCCGTCGTCCACCACGGCCAGCGGGCCGGTCCCGCCGCCGGAGAGCTTCACCGACGCCAGGGTGACCTTGGAGCTGACGCTTCCGTCCGCGTTCTTCACCAGGGTGGTGTCGATGGGCTTCCAGGAGCCGCCCACCTTCGCCCGCTGGGGGTTGAGGAACTCCTGGGCGGTGAAGTGCCCGGCGGGGTTGGCCGTCAGGGTGGTGTAGGGGTTCGTCGCGACGTCCACCTGCACCGGCTTGTGGGTCTTCTTGGCCTGCGTCATGGCTGCGGCCATGCTCTTGAGCAGCGGGTTCGTACTGGCCTGCGGCGCGGTGCCGCCCGGCGTCCCCCGCGTGCCGGAATGCGACGCCGAGGGCTTGGCGGGCGCCTTGGACGTCCCGGCCGCGCGCGAGGGCGATGCTGTGGCGGTTGTGGGGGTGCCCGCCCG
>NZ_BBPQ01000013.1:0-65047 GCF_000787855.1 Streptacidiphilus anmyonensis
TGGCTTTTTCACGGGTCAGGGTGCTTCGGCCCAGCCGATCCCATGCCGGGCCCTGGACTCGCAGCCGGGGGACTTGCCGCGTCCGCTCGCTCCCCATTCCCGCCCGGAGTGTCCACGGACAGGCATTGCACGATGAGTGGGCCATCCGCATCGCCCCGGCGAGTCGCCGTCGGGGGGCCGCACCCGCGCACTCACGGGCGTCTCGTCTGCCAGGTCGCCCTGGGCGCCACGGTGCAGGTCTTCGGTGCTGTGACCCCCAAGCAGGCCGCGTACGCAGGCCGGGGACACGGTGCAACGTGACAGCGCCGTCGGGCCAGGCGGGAGCCTGCGAGGTCAGCACCGCCCACAGCGGTCGCGCCGTGGGCGGTGCCGGGGTTCATCCGCGGGATGAACGCTCCGGCAGTCCTCGGTTGCTGCGGCGTGCCTAGCGTTGTGCGGTGCGCCCCGACCGACGCCAGCGCCATCCGGCGTACGCCAGGTCGAGGACGAGAATCACGGCGCCGATGACGAGGAGCCAGAGCAACCCGTGCGCGACGGCGCCGATGATGCCGAGCACGACGGCGACGATGATCACGAGCAGGAACAGGACCATGCCGGGTGCCTCCTTTGCGTGGGCGGGGGGTCAGCGGCGTGCGAGTTGCCGCTCACCACCGGTGCCGGTCTGGTAGTCCATGCCGTAGTGCCGGAAGATCGCTTCCTCGTCTGCAGCGGGGAGCACGTCGTCGGTGCCGATCGCGGGACAGTCCTTGACCAAGGACTTGTCGTAGCGGACCTTGATGTAGTCGGGTCCGACGATCGCACCGTCCAGGGGGACGAAGACCAGGCGGTGTCGGGTGGGCAGGCCGACCTGAACGCTCGCCATGGCCGGTTCGTCGGTACTGGTGTCCACGTAGACGGCCTCCAGAGCGCCGATCTTGTGGCCGCCCGCGTCGACGACGTCATGCGTGCGCCACTCGCGAATGTCCGCGGACTCGATCACGGCGCGACTCCCTTCGGCAGGTTCAGCCACGACGAGCTGTGCTCTTCCAGCCTGCGCCCGTCCACGGATTGACACCAGCCACGCCGTAGCCCGGCATGATCTCCAGTTTGGTCGAGGGCAGGCCCATCGCCGGCTGATGGCCACCGGGCAGGGCGCCGGAGTACTCGGAGGCCCGTTGTCATGGCGATCCAGCAGCCAGTAAGAACCCGGATCCAGGTGAGGGCAGGAGTGCAGCCAGGGTAAGGCTCCGGAGGGCCAGGAGACAGGGGGCGCGAGCCCGTGCTCGGGTTCAGCCACTGGCGAGGCCTGCTCACCGGAGGGCTACTGCATGGGGCGAAGGTTCCTGCGGCGGGGCGCTGTGGCCGGGGCGGGCGCGGGGGTGAGGGTGTAGGTGTAGCGGGCGGCGTCGGCGGGGGTGGCGGTGGTCTCGACGGCCAGGGGTAGCCCTGACTCCGTCGCCACCGTGACGCGATTGGTAATCAGCAGGGGAGCGGGTTGGTCGAGTTGGAGTGCGGCGATCTCGTCGGGGTGAGGCATGCGGGCGGTGACCGACTCGCGCCACTCCACGGGCCCGTGCGCCATGAACAGGGCAGTCAGCGTCTTGGCGGGTGTCTGGGCGGGCTTCTTCGCGAGCGTCGTGCCGGTGATGCGTTCCATGGGCAGGATCGTGCGGTGCAGTGCGCGGGCACCTGACTGCTCGTGGGTAATGAGGCGTTCGACGCAAAGGGCGGCTTCGCCTTCGTCGATCTCAAGGGCGACGGCCTGGTCGGCGTTCAGGCGCATGTGCGTGACGGTTGGATCGTCGCTGGTCCAGCCGGTTGCGGCGGGGTCGGTGTCGCGCGGGTAGGCGGTGCGCCCCGACGCTGGCTGGGTGCGGACGAAGGTACCGCGTCCCTGCTGGGCATCTAGCAGACCCTCGGTGCGCAGTGAGGCGACTGCTTGGCGGACGGTGGGGCGGGAGACGTCGTAGAGCTGGCACAGCTGGTCTTCGGTGGGGATCTGCTGGCCTGGTGCCCACTCGCCGGCGGCGATGGTGCGGCGCATCTCGGCTGCGACCTGCTTGTACAGCGCCTGGGCTTTGATGATCGCCATGGCTGCTGCCCTCCTCGCGCGTGGCCGGTCGGGTGGCCACGCACCCCCTCGTTATCGAACGGTTATTCGAACACGTTCGCGCTGATCAGACACCGCGCGACTGCCCTCAATCGTCAGTTGTAAGCATGAATCCCCTTGCGCCTGGGGTCAAGGCGGCGCATTCTCGACCTCGCCGATATTCATCATGACAACTGACGAATGTTGTCTGGGGTTCGAGAGGGATCACAGCTGTGTCGATCAAGAATCTGCCGCTGCACGCGGGACGGCTGGGCACCGCCCTGTGCGTGTCCGTGGAGTGCAAGACCGACCCGGAGACCGGGGTGGTGAAGACGGACCGGGACGGTGTTCCGGTGTGGACGGTCGGGGTCGCGGTGCGCCCTGACGCCCGGCGCGCGGCGCTGATGGAGGTGGCCGTGTCGGGCGAGCCGGAGGGGATTCAGCCCGGGATATACGTGGACCTGGTGGAGCCCGAGGCGTTCATGTGGGAGATGAACGGCCGCTCCGGGCTGTCGTTCCGCGCCGCCAAGGTCCTCCCCGCCGCTTCCCCGATCCTCACCCCGCCCTCCGTCAAGCCTGCCGCGGACGCGGCGGCTGCGCCGAAGGCGGGCGCCAAGTGAGCGGGAGGACCTGGACGCACCTGCAAGAGCGGTTAGCGGATCTCGCGTCGCTGGGCGCGGAGTTGCACGCGGCCCTGGAGCAGGGGCAGTACCGGTTCCTGCTCGCGGTCATCGCGCCGATGGCGACCGACGCCGCGCGCCTGGCCTCCGACCTGGAGACGGAGCTGCGCAACGAGATGGCGGAGAACGGCGTGGAGCTGCCCCCGCTCGACCTGGGCGCAGGTGGTGCGCCGTGACCTGGGCAGATGGGGCCGCCGGCTGCGGTGGCCTGGTCGGGGCGGCGTGCGAGATGCAGCGCCAGCAACTCTCCGACGACAGCGGGGTCGGGGTGCGGATCTTCTGGACGATCGTGATCCTGGGGACTGCGGCAGCGCTCAGCCTGCGCATCCTCGCGCCGACGCTGCGGGCCAAGTATCCGCAACTCTGGTGGAGGCTGATCGGCTTCCCGCTCGCCTGGGTGCGGGTGCTGTGGACCTGGCGCAAGCTGGCGGCCCTGCGGGACCTGTCGGTGGCCAAGCGTCCGCCGCTCGCGCTGATCGGCGGCGATGTGTTGATCCGCGGCCGGTCGCTGCGCCCCGCCGCTCCACGGCTCGGGATGCCGAGGGTGGAGCACGGTGGCCTGGTGGTGCGCGTGAAGATGCACCCCGGGCAGGTCCCGGAGCAGTACGCGCAGGCCGCAGAGGCGATGGCGCACGCCTTCAAGGTGTTCCGGGTGCTGGTGCACTCCGAGCAATACGGGTACGTGCACCTGCGCCTGATCGCCTGGGACCCGCTCGCGAACCCGACCGTTCCCGCGCACCACCGGGGTCAGTTCATGCGCGCGTCGGTCGGGCAGTGGGAAGACGGCTTCACCTGGCACATCGACCTGCGCGAGATACCGCACTGGCTGATCGTCGGCGCCACCCGCTCCGGCAAGTCCACGCTCCTCGCCGCGCTGGTGACGGAGTGGGCCCGGCAACCGCTCGCCCTGGTCGGCATCGACCTCAAGGGCGGCATGGAACTTGGCCTGTTCGAACCACGCCTCTCTGCCCTGGCGACGACTCGGGCGGAGGCGACTGACCTGCTGGAGTACCTGGTCGACCTCGCGTTGGACCGGATGCGCACCTGCCGCGCGCACGCTGCGCGTTCCATCTGGGACCTGCCCGAGAACCTGCGCCCGGTGCCGGTCGTGGTCCTGGTCGACGAGGTCGCCGAGCTGTACCTGATGGCGTCCAACGCCGAAAAGGCGGAGGTTGCGCGCGTCTCCACGGCGTTGCTGCGCATCGGCCAGCTCGGTGCTGCGCTCGGGGTGCACCTGCTCATCGCGGGTCAGCGCGTGGGATCGGACTTGGGCACCGGGGTGACGGCGCTGCGCGCGCAGCTGGGCGGCCGGGTCTGCCACCGCGTCAACGACCCCGCCACTGCCGAGATGGTCCTGGGCGACGTCAGCCCCGACGCCGTGGTGGCGGCGCAGCAGATCAGCCCCACCCAACAGGGCGTTGTCATCGGGTACGCCGACGGGCGCGTCATGCGCGGACGGTCCCTGCTGGTCACCCCCGACGAGGCACGCCGGACATCCGCCCGGTATGCGCACATGACTCCGCCGCTGCCCGTGCTGCAGCAGGTCGAGGACGCGGTGCCGGCCGGGGCGGTGGTGGACCAGTGACCCTCACCATCCCCCTGGTCTCATTCCTGATCGTGGTGATCTTCCTGATCGTCCGCTCCGGGGAACTGCGCATCTGGCAAGTCCTCCTGGTCGGCCTGGCGGGCTTCTACCTCGCTCGCAGCCCCATGGGGAACTTCATCGCCTTCACCACCCAATGGCTCGTCTACGGCTTCACCCACAACCACTAGGAGACCCGCGCATGCCACCCCTGCCACCACCCCCACCCCCATCCCGCACCGCAGCCCCCGGCCGATCTGCGCACACATGCGCACGGTCGGGGCTGCGGCCCCACCCGCCCTGGAGACACCCGCCATGACCATCCCCAACCCCTATGACAGCCCCACAGCGCGGCGGGCCTTCCTCGCCCACCTGGACCGGCTCGCCGCGCTCACCGAAACCGAACAAGACCTCGTCCGCCTGGGCCAGATGCCCGGCCTGGGGCGCTGGTTGGAGCAGATCCACAACATCGGCGGCTGCGCCCACCCGATCTACATCACCGGCCACACCACCACCCGCGACACCATCACCGGGGACGTGCTGCGCCACTACACCACGCGCGACGAACCCGGCGGGCGGCTCGCGATCCGCTGCGGCAACCGGCGCGCCGGACTCTGCCCCTCCTGCTCCCGCCTCTACCAGGGCGACACCTTCCACCTCGTGCGCGCGGGCCTGATCGGCGGCAAGGGAATCCCCGACGACGTGCGCACCCACCCCCGCGTCTTCGCCACCCTCACCGCCCCATCCTTCGGGCCTGTGCACCGCGCGGGCACGTGCCATAGCAACCGGCGCGGACGATGCGCACACGGACGCACGCGCCGCTGCCGGACTGTGCACGCCGACGATGACCCGCGCATCGGACAACCCCTGTGCGCAGACTGCTACGACTACGTCGGGCATGTGCTGTGGAACGCGCACGCGCCCCGACTGTGGAACGCCTTCTGCATCAATCTCTACCACCATCTCGCGGCGGCGGCCGGGGTCAAGCGCTCCAGGATCCGCAAGCACGTGCGCATCTGCGCGGCGAAGGTCGCCGAGTACCAGGCGCGCGGCGCGATCCATTTCCATGCCGTGATCCGGATCGACGGACCCGACGGCCCCGGCAGTACGCCCCCTGCCTGGGCCACCACGGGACTGCTGATCGAGACCATTCGCACCGCGGCCGGTGCCGTGCGCCTCTTCGCCCCGCCCTCATCCGCATACGGCGAACGCCAGCTGCCCTACGGGGACCAGTTCGAAGCACACGCGCTCCGCGCAGACGCCGGCGGCACGCTCACAGACGAACAGGTGGCGGCCTACGTCGCCAAGTACACGACCAAGAGCGCCCACGAATCCGGCGCGCTTGACCACCGGATCGGCCACCCCGACCGCATCTCGCACCTGCCCCTCACCGCGCACCACCGGGCCCTCATCGGGACCTGCTGGCGACTCGGCAACGTGCCCGAACTCGCGCACCTCAACCTCCACGCCTGGGCACACACCCTCGGCTACCGAGGACACTGCCTCACCAAGAGCCGCACCTACTCCACCACCTACACCGAACTCCGCGCCGAACGCGCCCGCCACCAAGGCGCGCTCTACACCCACGACACCGAGGACACCGTCACCGCGTCGGCCTGGTCCTACGCGGGCTCGGGCCACACTCCCGGTGAAGCTCTCATCGCACTGGGCATTGCTGAGAATGTGGCGCGGAGCCGGGAACTGGCTCGCGGTGCGCGCGCATGAACGGAGAGTCTTCGGCGACGGACGACGCGGACTGGGCCTGGGCAGTCGACCACGCAGAGAGCTCCCCGGCGTGGTCAGAGAAGCGCTGGCGGAAGATCAACGCTCTTCTCGGCCTTGAGGTCACGCAAGGGCGGTCGGCCCCTGCACGGTCGGGCGCAGGGGCCGCCCCTTCGGTCACTCCTTGTGGCGATACAAGGGGGTGAGCCGTTCCCGGACCGGCCTTCCCCGCCCGACTGCGGATGCAACCACGATCGCCGTGAGTGTGGCTTCGATATAGCCACGCTTCTCTGTGAGTGAAAGATCGTCCCAGATCGCGCGAAGGTCGATCGGCTGCTCAACCGCTCCCCGTGTCCGGCGCTCATACTTGATGCGGTCGCGAAGCAGGGCACGCTCTTTGGCGTCGGCTTCCGCGATGAACTCGAAGAACGCTTCCTTGCTGACCAGTCGCGCGGATCGCTGTTCCTTCCAGTCAGCGATGTCTTCTTGGAGGCGCGCCAACTCCTCTTCGTGCGCCCAGCGTTGTGGCTTGAGAATGGCTTTGCGCCTCTGAGCCTCAAGTTCGTACTTTGCGATCACCAAGTTCTTCACGGCCTTGTCGGTTTCAGGGCCATCGATCGTGATCCCCCCGCACCCCTTCCCTGACGACTTGCTTGGGCAAACGTAGTAGAAGAAGCCAGCGGGCTTCTTTGCCCGGTTCGGGGCTTTCGTGGCACGCAAGGGGGCCCCGCAATCGTTTTTGCCGCACCTAAGTGTGCCGGTGCTCAGGTACTTCCGCGCATTGTGGCCGGCCCCGGGCTCAGGGTTCTCCCCCAAGATTGCCACGAGGTCTTTCCAGGTCTCGGGCTCTAGTATCTTGTCCCAGTGCCCGAGGATGGGTTCCCCACCCTCGTCGTAGACAACCTCGACGCGCCGGTTCTCCGCGCCGGTTAGCGGATCAAAGACGGAGGCGCTTCGATAGGAGTACCCGCATATCCTTGGATTGCGCAGGATGTAGCGAATGGTATAGCCGGTCCACTTATTGCCTTTGGGGGTGGCGAACCCAGTCCGATTCCACTCGGCGGCAATCGTGAAAGGTGACCCGCCTTCAAGGATTCGCCTTGCGGCAATCCTGATCTTTTCCGCCTCGCTATGATTCAGAGTCTTCTTGTCGGCATTCCATCCGATAGGACGTGGCCCACCAGTCGTCAGACCAGCTTCCTTCATCGCCCGATGCTTACGCTTCACCCGACGTGCCGTGTCCGCAGACTGCTTATTACTAGTGGCAACGAGGATCCGTGCCACCGTGCGACCATTGTCGGTAAGCAGATCCAGCGTCCCGGTTATGTCTATGATGGGCCGCCGGAAGTTCTCGACCACTTCAATCGCATCCTCAAGGTTGCGATTGTCGCGAGTCAGGCGGTCTATGTCGTAAACGATGAGTCCGTCGATTCGCTGCCCGTCGGGGGTAATCCCGTGCTTAAGGTCATCGAATGCGGCTTCGAGCACCGGGCGCTGAACGCGGTATGCGATCCTGCCGCCAGGAAGACGGACCCGCCTCCGCTTCCAGGCCGATGTGTCGGGCTCCTCGTACGTGTAGATGTAGGTTCCACCGCGGGCCTCTACGAACTGACGAACGTCCTTCATCTGTTCTTCGCGACCTTTGATGTCGCGCCCGTTCATGGGCACGAACCTGCGGCCCTCGGCCTTGCCTGAGTCGACGGGCGTCGATGCCGCGGTGAGGAGCGCGTCGTCAAGTTCAAACGAGAGTCGGACCAGTCCGGCGATGTTCATCCCGCTCAGGTCGCCCCAGTGTGCACGCTGTACCAGGTCGTCAGCAGCCATGGAGTTAACATACATCTGACGATGTGTTGGTACCCGCACAAGACGGCGTACCGCCCGCTGTCCCCGCGCCCGCGCCTCGCGGACCTGTGGGCCGCGGAGCCGAAGCACGCCCTGTCGTTCTACGCGCACATCCCCTTCTGCGAGGTCCGCTGCGGCTTCTGCAACCTGTTCACCCGGATCGGCGCTCCGGACGGTCTGAGCACCGCCTACCTCGACGCGCTGGACCGTCAGGCCGCCCGGACCGCCGAGGCCCTGAACGCCGCCCCTGCCGCTCCCGGCGACGAACCGCACTTCGCCCAGGCCGCGTTCGGCGGCGGCACGCCCACCTTCCTGACGGCGGACGAACTCGTCCGCCTCTGCGACATCACCGAGCGCCGCCTCGGCGTCGACCTGCGCGCGATCCCGCTCTCCGTCGAGGCCTCGCCCGCGACGGCGACGGCCGACCGGCTCGCCGTCCTCGCGTCACGCGGCGCCACCCGGCTCAGTCTCGGCGTGCAGAGCTTCGTGGACGCGGAGGCCCGCGCGGCGGTCCGGCCGCAGCATCGCGCCGACGTCGAGGCGGCGATCGGCCGCGTCCGCGACGCGCGGATACCGGTCCTCAACCTCGATCTCATCTACGGCATCGACGGCCAGACCGAGGCGAGTTGGCGCCGCTCGCTGGACGCGGCCCTCGCCTTCGAGCCCGAGGAGCTGTACCTCTACCCGCTCTACGTCCGCCCGTTGACCGGTCTGGGACGCCGCGCCACGGCCGGTGGGTCCGATCCGGTCTGGGACGCCCAGCGCCTCGCCCTGTACCGCCAGGGCCGCGACCATCTGCTGGCGCACGGCTACGAGCAGGTCTCCATGCGGATGTTCCGCCGTGCCGCCTCCCCGCAGGCGGGCGGCACCGAGTACTGCTGCCAGACCGACGGGATGGTGGGGCTGGGCTGCGGCGCCCGCTCCTACACCAGCCGCCTGCACTACTCGTTCGACTACGCCGTCTCGACCGCCGAGGTGCGCGGCATCATCGACGACTACGTCGCGCGTCCCGCAGCGGACTTCGCGTACGCCGAGGTGGGCTTCGCGATGACGCAGGACGAGGCCCGACGCCGTCATCTGGTCCAGTCGCTGCTCCAGGCCGAGGGCTTGGAGGTCGCCGACTACCGGCGCCGCTTCGGCAGCGATCCGTCCGACGACTTCACCGCCGAGCTGATCAGGCTCGACGAGCGCGGCTGGCTCGTCGCCGCCACCGCCCAGGGCGGCCGGATCCGCCTCTCGCCGGAGGGGTTGGCGCACTCCGACGCGATCGGTCCCGCGTTCTTCTCGACCCAGGTCCGCGCCGCGATGGCCGCCTACGAGACGAGGTGACCCCGTGGACGACGACGCGAACAACCCGAACAGCCCGAGCGACCTCGACGACCTCAGCCGCGCGCGCGGCGCGCGCGACGCGCTGACCATCCTCTACCGGGGCCCGCTCGCCTCCTGCGACTACGACTGCCCGTACTGCCCGTTCGCCAAGCGCCGCGACAGCCGGGCCGAGCTGACCGCCGACCGCGAGGCGCTGGAGCGCTTCGCGGCCTGGGTGGGCGAGCAACGGGAGACCCGGCTCTCGCTGCTGTTCACGCCGTGGGGCGAGGGCCTGGTCCGTTCCTGGTACCGGCGCACTCTGGCCGAGTTGAGCCTGCTTCCACACGTGCGGCGGGTGGCGATCCAGACCAACCTCAGCCACCGCACCGACTGGGTCGAGCGGGCCTGCCCGGCGACGCTGGCCCTGTGGACGACGTACCACCCGGGCCAGGTCGGCCATGACCGCTTCCTCACCAAGTGCCGCGAGCTGGACGCGCGCGGCGTCCGATACAGCGTGGGCGTGGTCGGCGACCCGGCGCACCTCGACGCGGCGCGGCGGATGCGCGCCGCGCTGCCCGAGCACGTCTACCTCTGGGTCAACGCCCAGGAGGGGCGCCGGTACTCCGATGCCGAGGCCGAGCCGTGGACGGCGCTCGACCCGCTCTTCCCGTTCAGCCGCGACCCGCACCCGAGTGCGGGGCGCGCCTGCCGGACGGGCGAGACGGTGGTCTCGGTCGACGGTGAGGGAACGGTCCGGCGCTGCCACTTCGTGAAGCAGCCGCTCGGCAATCTCTACGACGGTTCCTTCCGGGCGGCGCTACGCCCGCGGCCGTGCCCGCTCGCCGTCTGCGACTGCCACATCGGCTACGTGCACCTGGAGTCGTTGCCGCTCTACGACGTCTTCGCGGGGGGCGTGCTGGAGCGGATCCCGGCCGCCTGGCCGCGGCCGGCGAGCCCCGAGCGGGCGGCCGTGCCGAGCCGGTCGAGGCCCACGACCACGGCCGCGAGCACCACGAACTCGACGGTCAGCTGAAGGATCTGCAGCCCGACCCAGCCGTACCCGTGGCCGGTCGGGTCCAGGAAGAAGTACGGGTAGCGGTTGGGGAAGAAGGGGAAGAGCGCGGCGCGAAGCTCCGTCAGTCCCGCGTAGCCGAGCGGGAAGGCGAGCCAGAGCGGCAGGTCGCGCCAGCGGGAGGCGTTGCGCGGTCGGCAGCACAGCCAGTCCAGCACCACCATGATCGGCGTGGTGTAGTGCAGAAGCAGCAGCGACCAGCTCTGCAGGCGGTCCGCTGCGCTGCCGTGCGTCAGGCCGGGCAGCGGGCTCGCGCCGTGGTTGAGCACGATGTGCGCGACCAGGCCGGTGATCAGGATGTAGAGGGTCACAGCGCCGCGCAGGCGCGGAGCCGGGCCGTCGACGGTGCGCCGGGTGATCATCCGGTACAGGGCGGCCGTGAAGTAGCCGAAGACGAGCACGTTGCTCTCGACGGTGAAGTACACCAACGAACTGGTGCCGGTGATCAGCCCTGCTCCGGAGGAGAGGACGATGCCGATCCGCCACCAGAGGGCGGCCCGCGTCCACACTGATCTGCCTGCTTCGACGTTCTGTTCCACGCTCTGTACCACTGCCTCGCGACGCTTCGACCGGATCGCCGCACTCTACCGACGGGTAGCCCCTTCGGGAAGCTTTCCGATCGATCGACATCACGCCACACCAAACGCATATTTCCAGCCAAGTCGGGCAGATTTCTCCGCATACGATGCACCCTTACCGCACTTGTGTTCGAGCGCCTCGCGGATGCCGGGCCGACGAGGGGCCGCAGGCGACGAACGGCTCAGACCCTTCTGTCGATCCTCTGTCCCGGCTCGGAGGATGGACGCGCTCGGCGTGCCACCCGGCGCGACGAGGGGTTAGGTGGACTTGGGAGGAGGAGTAACCGTGGACCATGAACTCGATGCCGGCAGGCCGCACGAGCTCACACTCGACAGGGCCGCCGGCCACATCCACGGCGTGTGCTTCAAGACCGGCCCGCCCGGAACCGCGGGTGTCGAACTGGAATGGCTGGTCCTCGACCACGCACAGCCGCACCGTCCCGTACCGCCTGAACGCCTCGACGCGGCGCTCGCGCCGCTTCCGACCACCGACGGACGGCTGCCCAGCGGCACACTGCTGACCCGCGAACCCGGCGGGCAGCTCGAACTGAGCACATCGTGCGCACCCGGCCCGCTCGCCTGCGTCACCACGGCCGCCGACGACCTCGCACTGGTCCGGCGGGCCCTCGCCGAGCAGGGCCTGGATCTCTCCGGCTACGGCCTCGACCCGTTCCGCGACTCGCCGCGGGTGCTCGACCATCCGCGCTACGCGGCCATGGAGGCCTACCTCGACCGCATCGGTCCCTGGGGCCGGATGATGATGCGATCCACCGCCGCCGTCCAGCTCAACCTCGACGCGGGCACCGAGAACGGCGACATCGACGGCTACCGCGCCCGCTGGCAGCTGGCCCACCGGCTCGGCCCGGTGCTGGTCGCCGCCTTCGCGAACTCCCCGCTGTGGCACGGCAAGCCCACCGGATGGCGGTCCACCCGCCAGGCCGTCTGGGAACACCTCGACCCGAGCCGCACCCGTCCCCCGCAGGGCCTGCCCGCGGACGCCGACCCGCGCGACGCGTGGGCGCGTTTCGCCCTCGACGCCGGGCTCCTCTGCCTGAAACGCACCCCGCCCGCCGACTGGACCGCCCCGCCCGGCCACAGCTTCGCCTCGTGGCTCCAGGGCGGCATCACCGAGCGCCCGGCCACCCAGGAGGACCTGGACTACCACCTGAGCACGCTCTTCCCGCCCGTCCGCGCCCGTGGCTGGCTGGAACTGCGGATGATCGACGCCCAGCCCGGCGACGGCTGGCTCGTCCCGGCACTGCTCACCGCGGTGCTGCTGGACGACCGCGACGCCGCCCGGGCGGCGTGGTCGGCGACGGAGCCACTGTGTCGGGCGTCCTCCCCGTTCCCCCCGCAGTCGGTCTGGTCCCGCGCCGCGCGGCTGGGCGCGTCCGCGCCCGAGTTCGCCAAGGCCGCGCTGGCCTGCTTCGAGGTCGCGGACGCGGCGCTCACCCGCGCCGGCGTCCCCGCGTCGATGCGCGAGGCCGTCGCGGCCTTCGCCGAGCGTTACCCCGCCCGCGGGCGATGTCCCGCCGACGACCTCCTGGACGACCGCGTCGCTGGTCGACCCGCCCATCCGGAAGGACTCCTCCGATGACCGCGACCTCCCGTCCCTTCGACCCCACGAGCACGACCCCCGCCAGGAGCACGACCGACCGTGCCGACAGGACGGGTCCGGCGGGCGCGACCGGCCCTTCCGACACCACCGGCCCTTCCCGGACGACCGACCCGGGGCGCACGACCGGACCGGCAGGCGGGCCCAGCCCGGCCGGCGGGCCCGGCCCGAAGGACAGGCTTGACGCGCGGGACGCCCGCGGCTCGGCCGCGTCGCCCGTCGGCCCCGCGACAACGCCCGAGGGCGCCACCGAAGCCGCCCCCGAGTCCTCCGAGGCCCTTCGGGCCAAGGCGCGGGCCGCCCTGGAGCGGGCCCGGCGACGCACCCTCGCGCTCACCGACTGCCTGGACGAGGAGGAGCTCGGCGCGCAGCACTCGCGGCTGATGTCGCCGCTGGTCTGGGACCTGGCCCACATCGGGAACCAGGAGGAGATCTGGCTGGTCCGCGCGGCGGGCGGCCAGGACCCGATCAGGCCGGACCTGGACCCGCTCTACGACGCCTTCCAGCACCCGCGTGCCGACCGGCCCGCGCTGCCGCTGCTGCCCCCTGGTCCGGCGCGTCGCTACGTCGCCGCCGTGCGCGAGCGCTCCTTCGCGGTGCTCGACGCCGCGCCCTTCGGGCGTGGCGAGGACCCGCTGCTCGCCGACGGCTTCGTCTTCGGCATGCTCGCCCAGCACGAGCAGCAGCACGACGAGACGATGCTCGCCACCCACCAGCTGCGCCGCGGCCCCGCCGTACTGCACGCACCGCCGCCCGCCCCGGCGCCCGTCGACGCGGGCGACCTCCCGGCCGAGGTCCACATCCCCGGCGGACCGTTCACCATGGGCACGGACGACGAGCCCTGGGCCCTCGACAACGAGCGGCCCGCCCACCAAGTCGACGTGCCCGGGTTCTGGCTGGACACCGTGCCCGTCAGCAACCGCGCCTACCAGGCGTTCATGGCGGCGGGCGGCTACGAGGACCCGCGCTGGTGGAGCGCCGCCGGCTGGTCCCACCGCGTCCAGGCGGGCCTGCACGCGCCGCTGTTCTGGCGGCGCGCCGAGGACCCGGACGCGGTCGAGGGCGGCTGGCTGCGCCGCCGCTTCGGCGTGGTCGAGCCGGTGCCGCTCGACGAGCCGGTGCTGCACGTGTGCTGGTACGAGGCCGACGCCTACGCCCGTTGGGCCGGACGCCGGCTGCCCACGGAGGCGGAGTGGGAGAAGGCGGCCCGGTACGACCCGGCCACCGGCCGCTCCCGCCGCTACCCGTGGGGCGACGCGGACCCCACTGCCGAGCTGGCCAACCTCGGTCAGCGCCACCTCCAGCCCGCCCCGGTCGGCAGCTTCCCGGCCGGCGCCTCCCCCCACGGCGTACGGCAACTGATCGGCGACGTCTGGGAGTGGACCGCGAGCGACTTCGAGCCGCACCCGGGCTTCACGGCCTTCCCGTACAAGGAGTACTCGGAGGTCTTCTTCGGCCCGGACTACAAGGTCCTGCGCGGCGGCGCCTTCGGCGTCGACCCGGTGGCCTGTCGCGGCACCTTCCGCAACTGGGACTACCCGATCCGCCGGCAGATCTTCGCCGGCTTCCGGACCGCGCGTGACGCGGCCCCCGGCGGGACCGCCGACGACCCGGCGGAGGCGCGCCACTGATGTGTCGTCACCTCGCCTATCTCGGCCCGGTGGTGCCGCTCACCGAGGTCGTGCTGCGTCCTGCCCGCGGGCTCCACGAGCAGTCCTGGGCGCCCCGCCTCCAGCGCTACGGCAAGGTCAACGCGGACGGGTTCGGCATCGGCTGGTACCCGGAGCCGCTCCCCTCCGAGCCGGAGGAGGCCGAGGCCGGCACGGGTGCGGCGCCCGACGCCGAGACCCTCGGAGCGGAGGAGGCTCCCGAGCCCGCGCGCTACCGGCGGGCGGTGCCGATCTGGGCCGATCCGAACCTCCCCGAGCTGGCGCGCGCGGTACGCAGCGGCGCGATTCTCGCGGCCGTCCGCTCGGCGACCGCCGGCACCACGCAGGACGAGTCGGCCTCGGCGCCGTTCCGCGACGGGCGCCGCCTGTTCAGCCACAACGGCGCGGTCCGGGACTGGACCCGGCTGCCGGCGGCGATCGCCGCCGCAGGCGGCCCGGGCGCCGACTCTCCACTCGACAGCGCGGCGCTGCTCGCCCTCGACGCCCGCAGCGACTCCGCGCTGCTGTGGGCGATGCTGACCCGCCGCCTGCGCCGGGGCGAGCCGGCCGGCGGCGCACTCGCCGCGCTCGTCCGGCAGGTCGCCTCCGTGCGCCCCGACGCGCGGCTCAACCTGCTGCTCACCGACGGCACGACGATCGCCGCCACCCGCTACGGCGACACGCTCTGGTACAGGCACGCACCGGGCCGGGTGCTCGTCGCCTCCGAACCCGACGACGACCCCGCGTCCGAGGCCGTGGGCGCCTGGCAGGAGGTCCCGGACCACTCCCTCCTGCTGGCGACCCGGGCCGGCGTCCGCCTCATCCCCCTGCGCCCGCCGACAGCGCCTCCCCGCCTGTCGGTCGACACCGCGGAGCGCGACCGCATCGAGGTCAGCACCGCGGAGCGCGACCGCGCCGGGGACGGCATCACCGCCGCAGACAGCCTTTCCCGTCCTACCCGTCCAACCCGTTCCACCAGCAGGCCCGACCAGCGCCTGCCCGCCGACGGCGGATCAGAACCGGAGAGACTCACCATGATCACGCAGCGACCCCGCTTCACCCTGGACGACCGGCTTCCCGCCGACCACCTGGCCAAGGCCCTGCGCAAGGACGTCGCCTCCGGCCTCACCGCCGAACCGAAGTCCCTGCCACCCAAGTGGTTCTACGACGCCCACGGCAGCGAGCTGTTCGAGCAGATCACGCGCCTCACCGAGTACTACCCGACCCGCGCCGAGCAGGAGATCCTGACCCGCCGGGCCCCGGAGATCGCCGCGCTCACCCGCGCCGGCACCCTCTTCGAGCTCGGCTCCGGCTCCTCCCGCAAGACCAGGCTGCTCCTCGACGCCCTCACCGAGGCCGGCACGCTCTCCTGCTACGCCCCGCTCGACGTCAGCCCGAGCGCCCTGGAGCAGGCGGGCTCGGCGCTCGTCCGCGACTACCCCGGCCTGCGCGTCGCCGCCACCGTCACCGACTTCGAGACCGACCTCACCCTCCCGCCGGACGCGCCCGGCCCGCGCCTGGTGGCCTTCCTCGGCAGCACCATCGGCAACCTGGACCCGCGGCAGCGCGCGGAGTTCTACCGCGCCCTGCGCCGCACCCTCAGCGCCGACGACGTGCTGCTGCTCGGCGCCGACCTGGTCAAGGACCCCGAGGTCCTGGTCCGCGCCTACGACGACGCCGAGGGCGTGACGGCGGAGTTCAACAAGAACGTGCTCAGCGTCCTCGACCGCGAGCTCGACGCCGACTTCGACGTGGACGCCTTCGCCCACGTCGCCCTCTGGAACGAGCA
Source organism: Streptacidiphilus anmyonensis (assembly GCF_000787855.1). GTDB lineage: Bacteria > Actinomycetota > Actinomycetes > Streptomycetales > Streptomycetaceae > Streptacidiphilus > Streptacidiphilus anmyonensis. The sequence continues at coordinate 15,906 of NZ_BBPQ01000013.1, forward strand.
GGAGGAGCGCATCGAGATGCACCTGCGCTCCCTGCGCGCCCAGACGGTCAAGGTCCCGGCACTCGACCTCTCGGTCGACTTCGCGGCCGACGAACTGATGCGCACGGAGATCTCCTGCAAGTTCCGGCGCGAGTCCCTCACCGCGGAACTGGCGGCGGGCGGTCTGACCGTCCGCCACTGGTGGACGGACGAAGCCGCCCGCTTCGCCCTCCTCCTCGCGGTCCCGAGCCGCTGACCGCCTCTGGGCGGCTGGTGACTGCCGGCCGGGTCCGCGGTTCGAACCGCCGGACTCGGCCGGCCGCAGAAGGCCCCCGACATCGTCACGATGCCGGGGGCTTCCTCGTTCGTTCGAGTGGCGGATGGGCGAACGCGGATGCGATCACCCTCCGGGCATCGCAGGCTGGTCGGCATGACCGAGCCCGCGCCCGCCGACGCGCATCATCACGCCCACGTCGTCGTCCACCCCGTCCAGACCGACGCAACACCCCCGTACCGGCGCGTGGACATCCTCGGCGAGTACGTCGGGAAGGCCTACGGCATCGGGGACGTGTCCGAGTTCTGCCGCCGCGCCGGCCTGGAGGAGCTCGACCTCGACGCCGAGCGCATGGTCGAGTGGATCGGCGGCGGTTCCGAGGTGTGGGAGTAGAGGCGTCGTCGCCGGGAGCGCGGCCGCGACCACGCCGACGACCGCAACGGGTTCCACCGCGTATTCGTCGCAGCCACCCGCAACGACCCGCAGTCGGCTCGACTCGGCCGGACAACCCCTGTTGCTCGGGGCGGGTGGCTGGTAATGTACACGCCATACAACTTCAAGCCACCTGACCTGCGAAAACACCGCAGAAGACCAGCTGGCGCAGGGGTTCTGCAGACGCGCCCCCGGCAGGACTCGAACCTGCGGCCAAGTGCTTAGAAGGCACCTGCTCTATCCACTGAGCTACGGGGGCCTGGCGCGGAGCCTGGCGGGCGGCCTGTTCCTGTCGTGGGACAGGATAAGCAGCGCCGGGCGTCGCGTCGGGTGCGTGCGGCCGGGTCGTTCGGGCGAATCCTGCCGCGAGGCGGTCTGATAATCGCAGGTGGCGTCGGTCGGGCGCAGCGGTCGCGGAACAATGGAACCCTGCTGTTGTCCAGTCGTTACTGCGCTGCTCCCTCAGCCGTTATGGAGTCGCACGGCCGGGCGAAAAGTGTGGGGTTCTCGTGAAAGTGCACCCGTAAGGGTGGCGAAGTTGTCCACACCCCCGGGCTTGTCCACAGTCGCGGCAGCCCCACGCGCGGAGGTGGGAGCAGCGAGGCAGTGTGGTCCCAGGCGGCCCCGTGGGGCCGGAGAACGACCAGTGGGGGCTGCACGATGATGAACGGCACGATGGTCACCCTCGTCGGGGTCGCGGTGAGTCAGGTCCGGTACGCGACGACGGTCGGCGGGGTGCCGGTGGCGCATTTCCGCCTGGCGGCCACGGAGCGGCGCTTCGACCGGCCGCGGCAGGTCTGGGTGGAGGGCGACACCAGCTACTTCACAGTATGGGCGTGGCGGAGCCTGGCCGAGAACGCCCTCACCTCGATCGGTTGCGGGGATCCGCTGCTGGTGACGGGCCGGATGCGGGTGCGCGAGTGGGAGCGGCCGGACGGCCAGTCCAAGGGTGTCTCCGCGGAGATCGAGGCCACCGCCCTCGGCCACGACCTCGCCCGGGGGACGACGGTCTTCCGGCGGACGCTGCGCGGTCGGCCGGAGCTGGTCGCCTCCGCGTCGGAGCGGAACCGGATCGCCGAGCAGCGCCGCGCGCCGGCGCGCGGGGAGCGACCGCCCGCAGCGGAGGGCACTGCAGTGGGCAAGGCGGAGGGCTCTGGGGTGGGCAGCGGGGTGGGCAAGGTGGTCGGCGAGGCGGGGGGCAAGGTGCTCGCGCTCGCCGCGGCCCCCAAGGCCCCCTCGGCTGCGTCGGCTGCGTCGGCCGGATCGGCTGGATCGGCCATGGCAGAGGAGGCCAAGGGTCGCAGCGTGGCAGCGGCGGCGGCGCCGCCCGGCCCGGCGTAGGGGCCCACGGGCGGTCGGGGTCCCTCCGCGGGTGCGGCACAATGGAAGGCTGTAGCCACACCCCAACAACGACGCCGGACGGTTCATCTTGGCTGAGTACATCTACACCATGCGCAAGACGCGAAAGGCGCACGGCGACAAGGTCATCCTTGACGACGTGACGCTCAGCTTCCTGCCTGGAGCGAAGATCGGCGTCGTGGGGCCCAACGGCGCTGGTAAGTCCACCGTGCTGAAGATCATGGCCGGTCTGGAGCAGCCGTCGAACGGTGACGCCTTCCTCTCCCCCGGCTACACGGTCGGCATGCTGCTCCAGGAGCCTCCGCTCGACGAGACCAAGACGGTCCTCGAGAACGTCCAGGACGGCGTCTCCGAGATCAAGAAGAAGCTGGACCGCTTCAACGAGATCGCCGAGCTGATGGCGACGGACTACTCCGACGCGCTGCTGGACGAGATGGGCAAGCTCCAGGAGGACCTGGACCACGCCAACGCCTGGGACCTCGACGCCCAGCTCGAGCAGGCCATGGACGCGCTGGGCTGCCCGCCCGGCGACTGGCCGGTGGGCAACCTCTCCGGTGGCGAGAAGCGCCGCGTCGCGCTCTGCAAGCTGCTGCTGGAGGCGCCCGACCTGCTGCTGCTCGACGAGCCCACCAACCACCTGGACGCCGAGTCGGTCCAGTGGCTGGAGCAGCACCTGGAGAAGTACGCGGGCACCGTCGTCGCCGTCACCCACGACCGGTACTTCCTCGACAACGTCGCCCAGTGGATCCTGGAGCTGGACCGCGGGCGCGCCTACCCCTACGAGGGCAACTACTCCACCTACCTGGAGACCAAGCAGTCCCGCCTCAAGATCGAGGGCCAGAAGGACGCGAAGCGCGCCAAGCGCCTCAAGGAAGAGCTGGAGTGGGTCCGCTCCAACGCCAAGGGCCGCCAGGCCAAGTCCAAGGCCCGTCTCGCCCGCTACGAGGAGATGGCGGCCGAGGCCGAGAAGATGCGGAAGCTGGACTTCGAGGAGATCCAGATCCCGCCGGGCCCGCGTCTGGGCTCCGTCGTCATCGAGGCGGAGCACCTGGCGAAGGCCTTCGGCGACAAGGTGCTGGTCGACGACCTGAGCTTCACCCTGCCGCGCAACGGCATCGTCGGCGTCATCGGCCCGAACGGCGCCGGCAAGACCACGCTGTTCAAGATGATGCTCGGCCTGGAGCCGACGGACTCCGGCAACGTCAAGGTCGGCGAGACGGTCAAGGTCTCCTACGTCGACCAGAGCCGCGCCAACATCGACCCGAACAAGACGCTCTGGGAGGTCGTCTCCGACGGCCTGGACTGGATCAACGTCGGCCAGGTCGAGATGCCGTCCCGCGCCTACGTCTCGGCGTTCGGCTTCAAGGGCCCGGACCAGCAGAAGCCGGCCGGCGTCCTCTCCGGCGGTGAGCGCAACCGCCTGAACCTGGCGCTGACCCTCAAGGAGGGCGGCAACCTGCTCCTCCTCGACGAGCCCACCAACGACCTCGACGTCGAGACGCTGAGCTCGCTGGAGAACGCGCTGCTGGAGTTCCCGGGCTGCGCCGTGGTCATCTCCCACGACCGCTGGTTCCTGGACCGCGTGGCCACCCACATCCTGGCCTACGAGGGCGACTCCAAGTGGTTCTGGTTCGAGGGCAACTTCGAGTCCTACGAGAAGAACAAGATCGAGCGCCTGGGCGCCGACGCGGCCCGTCCGCACCGCGCCACCTACAAGAAGCTGACCCGCGACTGAGCGAGCAGCGTCCCGCACACCCGCACGACCAGTGACCGGGGCAGGACGGACGCCGACGTCCCTCCTGCCCCGGCACCGCAACCGACGGAGACTCCGTGGCCCGCCACATATACGCCTGCCCGATGCGCTGGTCCGACATGGATGTCTTCGGGCACATCAACAATGTGAACTTCCTCCGCTATCTGGAGGAGGCCCGGATCGACTTCACCTTCACCACCGCGGGTGAGGTCGGCGAGAGGGCGATGGCCGAGGGCTCGGTCGTGGCCCGACACGAGATCGACTACCTGATCCCGCTGGTCTACCGGCCCGAGCCGATCACCATCGAGACCTGGATCACCAAGCTCGGTCGCGCGTCCTTCACCGTGATGTACGAGGTCAAGGACGTCGGCGCAGGCCCGGACGGCAAGGACAAGGTCTACGCCCGCGCCACCACCGTCTGCGTCCCCTACGACCTCACGGCCGCCCGGCCGCGTCGGCTCACCCCGGGCGAGCACGCCTTCCTGGCCGAGTACCTGGAACCCCGCACGGTCGCCGTATGAGCACCGCCGTAGAGCCGCTGCGCCTCGCCGAGCCGCAGGAGGCCGCCCCCCTGGCCGAGTTCCTGGAGCGGCTGCTGCGTTACGACCGCGCGGCGGCCGTCCGCCTACAGACGGCGGGCACGACGCTGGCGGTCTTCGCCCGCCTGCCACTCGGCCAGACAGGACCGCTGGTGGTCCGCACGGCGCGGCTCGCGCAGCCCGTCCCCTTGGACGTGACCGTCTCGGCCGGCCAGTGGCTGGACGAGCTGGCGCGTGACGCCGAGGTCACGGACGTCGCCCTGCCGCCCGCCATCACCGGCCCGTCCTGGGCCGGTCTGCTCCCACCGCGCTCCGGCTGGGAGCACGTCGAGGACCTCGCAACCGCGCCGCTGGGCGCGGCGGTCGCCGCGGCGATCGGGGAGTTCCGCAAGGCGGCTGACGCCGCGGAGGGCGGCGACGCCCTGGCCGAGGCCATCTGGTCCCGCCGGGTCCACCCCTCGGGCCTCACCCTGCGGGCCCTGCACGCCGCCCACCTCACCGGCCTCCTGCGCCAGTCCCCGCAGCTGGCCCTGCACCGCCACCCGGCCTGGCTCCGCCTCACCGCTCCCCGCGGCTCGGTCGCCATCCGCCGCAGCACCCCGGGCCTGGGCCTGAGCCTGACGCCGAGTTGACGGTCCCTCACCGGCGCGGAGACGGTCGGGTCGATCCCGGTCCGCTCCGGTCCACCCGGTCCGGTCCGGGCGACCCTGATCCGGGCCACCCCGGTCCGGTCCGCCCCTGCCCCGCGCAGGCCGGTGAACGGACCCGTGTGACCGGACCCGTGTGACCGATCGCGCGGTCTTGCGCGCCGCCGCCCCGCGGGCCGAACCGAACCGGGTCCACGGGCGTTGTCAGTGCCGGGGTACAGGATGCGAACGAGCAGAGCATCCATGTCCCCGCACGAAAGCCGGCGCCTGGTGAAACTCCGAATCTCCCGCGAAGCCCTGGCCGAGGCCGTCTCCTGGGCGGCCCACGCGCTCCCGGCCCGCTCCACCGTCCCGGCGCTCACCGGGCTGCTCCTGACGGCGGGCCAGGACGGAGGCGGAGGAACGCTGGCCGTGTCCGGGTTCGACTTCGAGATGTCGGCCCGGTTCCTGGCCGGGGCGGAGGTCGCCGAGCCCGGTGAGGCACTCGTGCCCGGGCGACTCCTCGCGGATCTGGCGCGGGCACTGCCCGGCGGCGGCCACGACGTCGAACTCGCCGCCTCGGGTGCGGATCTGTCGCTGCGTTGCGGCCCGGTCCAGTTCGAACTGCCGCTGGTTCCGGTGGAGGACTACCCGCGGCTGCCCGCTCTGCCGCCGGTGCTGGGCTCGGTGGACGGCGCGCTGTTCGCGGAGGCGGTGGCGCAGGTCGCCGTCGTCGCGGGGCGGGACGAGACGCTGCCGTTCCTCACCGGGATCCGCCTGGAGTTCACCCGGGACACACTCCGGCTGGTGGCCACCGACCGCTACCGGCTCGCGGTCCGCGACATCGCCTGGGAGCCGGGGGCGGGGCCGCAGCCGGCCACCGGAGCGGGGAGCGGCCGGGCCGAGGAGCCCGTCGTCGCGCTGCTCCCGGCCCGCAGCCTGCACGAGATCGCCCGCTCCCTCACCAAGGGCGAGCAGATCACCATCTCGGCCAGCGGCGACGACACCGGCCTCGGGACCGGGACCGGCGCGGGGGGCACCGGCGGCACGGGCGGCACCGGCGGCGGCCTGGTCGGTTTCGCCGCAGGAGGCCGTGAGGCGACGACGCGCCTGCTCGGCGCGGACTTCATCAGGTACCAGTCGATCTTCCCGAGCTCCTATGTCGGCAGCGCCGTGATCGAGCGTCAGCCTCTCCTCGACGCCGTCAAGCGGATGGCCCTCGTCACCGACAGGCACCGCCCGGTGCGGCTGGCGTTCGAGGCCGGGCATGTGTCCGTCGACGCGGGCACCGGCGGCGAGGCACGCGGGCGGCAGGCGCTGACTGCGGGGTTCCCAGCGGACGTCGAGCCGATCACCCTCGCCGCGAACGCCGGGTACCTCGTCGACGGGCTCTCCGCCCTCGCCTGCGACGAGGTCGAGCTCCACTACACGACGCCCACCCGGCCCGCCGTCCTCACCGCTCGGGGCCGGGACGAGTACCGCTACCTCTTCATGCCGCTGCGCACGGGCTGAGGCCGCCGGGGCGTTTCCTCCTCGCGATCGGTAGGCGGACGGGGCGAGCCGCGGCTCCTGTCAGAGGGCAGTGCTACGTTCGGCGTCAGGACAGCTGACCAGCTCGACGACACGACGACAGACGACAGGGACGACGAACGGTGGCGGAGCTGCGGATCGCGGTCGACGCGGACCAGGACGGTCCGGGCGGGCGGCTCCAGCCCCTGGACGGGCGCGGGCAACCCTCGGGGCCGGTCGAACGGGCCCGGGATCTGGCGGGCGCCATGGCGGCCCGGGAGCGGGCGGAGCGGCCGCGCTGGGTCTGGGCCGCCACGGACGAGGTCTACGCCCGCCTGCTGCCGCGGCTGCCCGAGAGCCGGCTCGCCCGCTGCCACGACGTCAAGCTGGTCGAGCCGCTGCTTCTCGCGCACGAGGGGCTGTACGGGGCGCCGCGCTCTCTCGGGGCGGTCTGGGCACGGCTGCACGGGCTGCCGGTCCCGGAGGACCTGCCGCTGGGCCTCGCCGGGGCCGAGGCGGACGCCCACGCGCAGGACGCGCTCTTCGCACCGGACCGCAGCCGGCTCGAACCGGGCGTCGACCCGCTGACCGCCCTGGTGGCCGCCCACGCGGAGCAGTTGCGTCGGCTGGCCGCCCTGCCCGAGTCGGACCGGCCAGGACTCCGGCTGCTCGTGGCGGCGGAGTCCGCAGGCGGGCTCGCGGCCGCCGAGATGGCCTACGACGGGCTCCCGTGGAGCACGGCCGTCCACGACGCGCTGCTGGAGGAGTTGCTCGGCTCGCGTCCGACGACGGCTCAGGCGGCGAGCGGGGCGCGCCCGCCCAAGCTGGCGGCGCTCGGCGTCGAGCTCCAGGAAGCCCTGCACGCACGGCAGCTCAACCCGGACTCCCCCGGCCAGGTGCTTCAGGCCTTCGCCAAGCAGGGCGTCAGCCTCACCTCGACCAGGAACTGGCTGCTGCGCCAGGTCGACCATCCGGCCGCGCCGCTGCTGCTGCGCTACAAGGAGCTGTCACGCATCTACGCGGCCCACGGCTGGGCCTGGCGCGACGCCTGGGTGCGCGGCGGGCGGTTCCGGCCCGAGTACGTGGTGGGCGGGGTCGTCTCCGGACGCTGGGCGAGCCGGGGCGGCGGCGCGCTCCAGATTCCGCGCACCCTGCGCGGGGCGGTCGTCGCCGACCCGGGCTGGCGGCTGGTCGTGGCGGACGCCGGGCAGTTGGAGCCCCGGGTGCTGGCGGCGCTGTCCGGCGACCCGGGCCTGATCCGCGCGGGCGCCGCGGGCGACCTGTACGCCGGTCTGGCCGCGGACGCCTTCGGCGGGGACCGGGCGCGGGCCAAGCTCGGGCTGCTCGGCGCGATGTACGGACAGACCAGCGGCGAGGTCGGCCCACTGCTGGCGGTGCTGCGGCGTCGGTTCCCGCAGGCGATGGGGCTGGTGGAGGCGGCGGCGCGCACGGGTGAGGCGGGCGGCACGGTCCGCTCCCGCCTGGGTCGGGTCTGCCCGCCGCCCTCGGCGGCCTGGCAGGACGCGACGTCCGCGGCGTTCGGCGGCGATGTGGACGCCCTGGCGGAGGAGGGCGGCGGTCGCGCCGGGTCGGCGGCCCGCTCACGGGGCCGCTTCACCCGCAACTTCGTCATCCAGGCCAGCGCCGCGGACTGGGCGCTGGCCCTGATCGCCGCCCTGCGGCGCCGTCTGGCGGAGCTGCCGCCGGGCCCGGGGGGTGAGCGGGCGCGCCTGGTCTTCTTCCAGCACGACGAGATCGTCGTGCACTGCCCGGCCCCGCTGGCTGAGGCGGTCGCGGCGGCGGTGACCGCCTCCGCGGAGGAGGCCCGCCGGCTGGTCTTCGGCGACACCCTCGTCCATTTCCCGATGGACACGCATGTCGTCGAGCGCTATGCGGATGCGAAGGGCGGCGAGTCCACGGAGTCGGAGCTGGACGACGAGGACAACCCCGAGTTCTGAGGCCGCCGAGTCCTGCGGCTCAAGCGTCCTGCGGGTGACGCGTTCCGCGACGGACGAGCTCTGCCGAGGAAACGCGCCCGAGTGTTCGTTGGATGTCGTACACTCAGAGCCACGCCAGTGTTCGGCGATCACCGAACACTCAGACTCCGCTGGGGGAAGTGCGACATGCGTGCTGTTGCGTTCGACAAGCTGGGCGGGCCCGAGGTGCTTGAGGTCGTGGATCTCCCCGAACCCGAGCCGGGCGAGGGCGAGGTCGCTATCGAGGTGACCTGGGCCGGTGTCAACTTCGCCGACGCCAAGGCGCGCTCGGCCGGTTACCGGGTCGACGCCCTTCCGTTCAGGCCCGGCCTCGAGGTCTCCGGCACCGTCCGCGCCCTCGGCGCCGGCGTCACCGGCCTGGCGGTCGGCCAGCGCGTCTTCGCCATGCTCAACGGACGGGGCTACGCGGAGACCGTCGTCGCCCCGGCCGCCACCACCTTCGCCGTGCCCGAGGCCCTCGACCTGCGCGACGCGGCGGCGCTCGGCACGGTCCTGGCGACCGGCTACGCCCTCGTGCACGACGTCGCCCGGCTGCGCGAGGGTGAGACCGTGCTCGTCCAGGGGGCGGCCGGAGGCGTCGGCACGGTCACCGGCCAACTGGCCCGCGCCGCCGGCGCGGGACGCGTCTTCGGCGTTGTCTCCCGCCCGGAGAAGGCCGCCCACGCGAAGGAATCCGGCTACGACGAGGTCCTCGTGGGAGACGACTTCGACGAGCAGGTGCTGCGCGCGACCGACGGCCGCGGCGTCGACGTCTCCCTCGACCCCGTCGGCGGCGACAGCTGGCGGCGCAGCGTCGCCGCGCTGGCCCGATTCGGCCGCGCCGTCTCCTTCGGAAACGCCGGCGACGCGGCACCGTGGACCGTGGGCTCGGCCGAGCTCGCCGCACGCGGCCTCTCGGTCGCGGGCTTCTCCATCCTCGGCCTCGCCGCCGCGGACCCGGCCCGCCTCCGTGTCCTCACCGAGCAGGCCTTCCGCGAGGCGGAGCGCTCGGGCATCACCATCCCGGTGACAGGCGAGTTCGCCCTCGACGACACCGGCGAGGCCCACCGCCTCCTGGAGAGCCGCACCAGCACCGGCAAGCTCCTCCTCCGCATCCGCTGAGGTTCCACGCCCGGGCCTGCGGGTCGGCCGCGATCCACAGGCGCGCTTCGAGGGGAAACGGCCGACCCCGCACGGATCGCGGGCTTGGGGCCGCGTGCGATGGGTCGCACGTCCCTGTCCGCAAAAGCGCCACACGAGTGGCATAGTCGGCAGGTGCTCCTCACCACGCCTCGCCTGCGGATCTGTCTCGCGCCTCCACCGTTCGACCCGAGTGGGTTCGAATGGGTCGTGGAGGCTCCCGGGCCGGGGGTGTGGGAGCTGGCGGGGATCACCGCGCGTGCGGCGGAGGTCGGGTGGTACATGCCGCCGTGGGGGCTCTATGTGATCGTGCGCAGCGCGGATGACCGGGCGATCGGTGGGATCGGGTTCCACGGGCCGCCCAGCGCGACCGGCGAGGTCGAGCTCGGGTACGAGCTCGCGCCCGTGGCGCGCGGCGCAGGGTATGCCACGGAGGCGGTGCGGGCGCTGGCGGCGCTCGGACTGACGCACTCGGAGGTCCGCGCCGTCACCGCGCGGACCGCGCCGGCGAACACCGCCTCCCAGGCCGTCCTGCTCCGGGCGGGGTTCGCCCAGGTGCCCGTGCCTCCGGCCGACGGCATGGTCCACTTCCGGCTGAGTTGACCCAGGCTGAGCCGAGCCAAGAGCCCTCGCCTCCGCTGCCCCTCTGCTGCCCCTCTGCCGCCCTCCGCTGTCCCTTCGCGGCGCCTCCGCCGCTCCTCTGCCCCTCCTCTGCCGCTCCTCTACGGCTCCTTTGAGGCGCTCACGGATAACGGCTCGACATACGGCGCACCCCCTTGCGTACGCTTGTCCGTGCAATGGGAACCCAGCAGCAGAACACCGCGTCCCCCCGTCCCCGCCGCCGCCCCGCGCACACCCCTGCGCAGGCCGCGCCGAGCGGCGAGTTCGGCGCACTGGCCGCCCGTCTGACGGGCCTCTCGCTCCGTGACGAGTCGCGGCTCGGACGACGGCTCGAGGGCCTGCGGAAGGTGCGCGAGCCCGAGAAACGCGAGCGCGTCCTCGCCTCCATCACCGCCGAGGTCGACGCCGCCGAGCTGCGGCTGGAGAACCGCCGGGCATCCGTGCCCACCCCGGCCTATCCGGAGGAGCTGCCGGTCAGCGGCCGCCGGGAGGACATCCTGGAGGCCGTCCGCGACCACCAGGTCGTGATCATCGCCGGTGAGACCGGGTCCGGTAAGACGACCCAGATCCCCAAGATGTGCCTGGAGCTCGGCCGCGGTGTACGCGGCCTGATCGGGCACACCCAGCCGCGCCGCATCGCCGCCCGCACGGTCGCCGAGCGCGTGGCGGAGGAGCTGCGCACCGAGATCGGCGAGACCGTCGGCTGGAAGGTCCGGTTCACCGACCAGGTCGGCGAGCAGACCGCGATCAAGGTGATGACGGACGGCATCCTGCTCGCCGAGATCCAGAACGACCGGCAGCTGCGCCAGTACGACACGCTGATCATCGACGAGGCCCACGAGCGCAGCCTCAACATCGACTTCATCCTGGGCTACCTCAAGCAACTGCTGCCCAAGCGCCCGGACCTCAAGGTGATCATCACCTCGGCCACCATCGACCCGGAGCGCTTCGCCCGCCACTTCGCGGACCCGCGCACCGGCAAGGACGCCCCGATCATCGAGGTCTCCGGCCGCACCTATCCGGTCGAGGTCCGCTACCGCCCCATCATCGACGACAGCGTCGACGAGGACGACGACGAGAACGAGTCGGGCGGCGGCGGCATCGACCGGGACCGCGACCAGGTCCAGGCGATCGTCGAGGCCGTCGACGAGCTCGGCCACGAGGGCCAGGGCGACATCCTGGTCTTCCTCTCCGGCGAGCGGGAGATCCGCGACACCGCCGAGGCCCTGGAGAAGGCCAAGCTTCGGAACACCGAGGTGGTCCCGCTCTACGCCCGGCTCTCCTCCGCCGAGCAGCACCGGGTCTTCCAGGCGCACACCGGCCGCCGCATCGTGCTGGCCACCAACGTGGCCGAGACCTCGCTCACCGTCCCGGGCATCCGCTACGTGATCGACCCCGGCACGGCCCGTATCTCCCGCTACAGCCACCGCACGAAGGTGCAGCGGCTGCCGATCGAAGCGGTCTCGCAGGCCAGCGCGAACCAGCGCAAGGGCCGCTGCGGCCGTACCAGCGACGGCATCTGCATCCGTCTCTACTCCGAGGACGACTTCCTCTCCCGTCCGGAGTTCACCGACCCGGAGATCCTGCGCACCAACCTGGCCTCCGTCATCCTGCAGATGACGGCGGCCGGCCTCGGCGACATCTCGGCGTTCCCCTTCATCGAGCCGCCGGACCGCCGCAACATCAAGGACGGCGTCGACCTGCTCCAGGAGCTGCACGCCCTGGAGACGGACACCGCCGCCCAGCAGGGCAAGGCGATGCGGCTCACCCCCATAGGCCGCAAGCTGGCCCAGCTGCCCGTCGACCCGCGCCTGGCCCGCATGGTGCTGGAGGCGGAGAAGAACGGCGTGATCCGCGAGGTCATGGTGATCGCCGCCGCGCTGTCCATCCAGGACCCGCGCGAGCGGCCCGTGGAGAAGCGCACCCACGCGGACCAGCTGCACGCCCGTTTCACCGATCCGACCTCGGACTTCCTCACCTACCTGAACCTGTGGCGCTACCTGAAGCAGCAGCAGAAGGCGCTCAGCAGCAGCCAGTTCCGGCGCATGTGCAAGGCCGAGTTCCTGAACTACCTGCGCATCCGCGAGTGGCAGGACATCGACGCGCAGCTGCGGCAGGTGGCCAAGTCCCTCGACGTGGATCTCGGGGCGGCGCACATGCCCGAGGAGGTCGACGGGGACGCCGTCCACCGCTCGCTGCTCGCCGGTCTGCTCTCGCACGTCGGCTCCAAGGACGCCGAGAAGCAGGAGTACTTCGGGGCGCGCGGCGCGAAGTTCGCCGTCTTCCCCGGCTCCGCCCTGTTCAAGAAGACACCCGCCTGGGTGATGGCGGCCGAGCTGGTGGAGACCTCGCGCCTGTGGGCGCGGATCGCGGCCAAGGTCGAGCCGCAGTGGATCGAGGAGCTCGCCGAGCACCTCATCAAGCGGAACTACAGCGAGCCGCACTGGGAGAAGGACCGCGGCCAGGTCGTCGCCTTCGAGCGGGTCACCCTCTACGGGCTGACGCTCGTGGCGGGCCGCAAGGTCGGCTACGGGAGGATCGACCCGGAGCTGTCGCGCGAGCTGTTCATCCGCCGCGCGCTCGTCGAGGGCGACTGGCGCACCCACCACCGGTTCTTCCACGACAACCGCAAGCTGCTCGACGAGGTCGAGGAGCTGGAGAACCGGGCCCGCCGCCGCGACATCCTGGTCGACGAGGAGACCCTCTTCGACTTCTACGACCAGCGCGTGGGCCAGGAGGTCGTCTCCGCGGCCCACTTCGACAGCTGGTGGAAGAAGGCGCACCGGGCCAGGCCCGAGCTGCTGACCTTCACCCCCGAGCTGCTGGTCAACGACAGCGCGGAGGCGGTCACCGAGCGGGACTACCCGTCCGTGTGGCACCAGGGCGACCTGGAGCTGCCGCTCACCTACCAGTTCGAGCCGGGGGCGGAGCAGGACGGCGTCACCGTCCACATCCCGCTGACCCTGCTCAACCAGGTCAAGCCGACCGGATTCGACTGGCAGATCCCGGGCCTGCGCGAGGAACTGGTCACCGCGCTGATCCGCTCGCTGCCCAAGGCGCTGCGCCGCAACTTCGTCCCCGCGCCCGACTACGCCAAGCGGCTGATGCAGACGCTGGCCACGCACGCAGAGGAGGCCGAGGCCGAGGGGAAGCAGCTCGTCGAGATCCTCGAGTGGGAGCTGCACCGCCTGCGCGGCATCCCGGTCCCCCGGGACAGCTGGAACCTGGGCGCGGTGCCCGACCACCTGCGGATCACCTTCCGGGTCGAGGACGAGCGCGGCCGCAAGCTGGCCGAGGCCAAGGACCTGGACCGGCTCAAGCTGGAGCTGAAGTCCCGCACCCAGCAGGCCATCGCCAAGGCGGCGGGCGGGCTGGAGAAGCGCGGCCTCACCAAGTGGACGATCGGCGAGCTGCCGCACACCTTCGAGACCAAGCGCGGCAACCAGACCGTCAAGGGCTACCCCGCGCTGGTCGACGACGGCGACTCGGTCTCCGTGCAGCTCCTCGACACCCCGTACGAGCAGCGGCGCGCGATGGCGGCGGGCACCCAGCGGCTGATCCTGCTGGGTGCGAACTCGCCGGTCAACGCGATCCAGTCGCGCCTCGGCAACGGCGCGAAGCTGGCGCTGGCCGCCAACCCGCACGGCAGCACCGAGGCGCTCTTCGCCGACTGCCTGACGGCGGCCGCGGACAAGCTGATCGCTGACGCGGGCGGCCCGGCCTGGGACGGCGAGGACTTCGCCAAGCTCCGCGACCACGTCCGCGGCGAGCTGTACGAGGCGACGGCGGACGCGGTGGTGAAGACCGCCAACATCCTGGCCGTCCACCACCGGGTCCAGGAGCGCCTCAAGGGCATCGGGAACAGCCTCGCGCTGCTGACGGGCCTGACGGACGTCCGGACGCAGCTCAAGGACCTGATCCACCCGGGTTTCGTCGCCGAGACCGGCCTGCGCCGGCTGCCGGACCTGCTGCGCTACCTCAAGGCCGTCGAGCGCCGCCTGGTGAAGCTCCCGGACGACCCGATCCGCGACCGCGACCGCACCAGCGCCGTGATCCGCATGCAGGACGCCTACGCGGAGCTGCTGGCGGAGCTGCCGCCGGAGCGCCGCGACGAGGAGGGCGTGCTGCAGGTCCGCTGGATGATCGAGGAGCTGCGCGTCAGCCTGTGGGCGCAGCCCCTGGGCACCCCGTACTCGATCTCCGAGCAGCGGATCCTGAAGGCCTGCGACGCCCTGCTGGCCTGACGCGGGCCGTCTCGGGCCAGGAGCGCACACCTCCGGCCCGAGACGGCGCGGCTGCCTCGAACACGGCTCGACGAACGCGTGCCCCGGCCACGAACGACCCTGACGGCGCAAGGCCTCGACAGCGTGCGGCCGTCCCGTCGCGAGCCCGGAGAGGTGCCCCGAGCAGGGCCGACGTGGCGGCGGGGGCCCGGTGCGGGCGGGCTGTCACAGGGGCGGTCACGGGGGTCGTCACGGGCGCCCCAGAGGTGGTCACGCGTCACACATGCCCGGTTTGCCGGTTCCGATTCGGTAAACTCGACTCTCTTGTCACCAAGGGACGAGGGCCTGATGACCACCGCCACCACTGCCCAGCCCGCACCTGCCGCACCGACCGCGCTGTTCAGCGCGGGCGCGGGTGCTCCGACGCGTACCCTCGTGGACGTCCTGGACGCCACCGTCCGGGCCCACCCGGGCGAGCCCGCGTTGGACGACGGGCAGACCCAGCTGAGCTACCGCGCGCTCGCAGCCGCGGTCGAGGCCCAGCGGAGGCGACTGGTCGCGGCGGGCGTCCGCCCCGGCGACCGGATCGGTGTGCGGATCCCCTCGGGGACCAACGACCTCTACGTCGGCATCCTCGCCGTCCTCGCCGCCGGTGCGGCCTACGTGCCGGTCGACTTCGAGGACCCGGACGAGCGCGCCGCGCTCGTCTTCGGTGAGGCGGAGGTCCGCGCGGTCATGGGCGCGGGGTACGAGTTGACGCTGCACCAGAAGGCCGAGGACGCCCAGCCGCAGAACACCCAAGCGCAGAACGCCCTGCCCCAGGACGCCGGGCCGCACGACGCCAGGCCCCGGGAAGGGCGACCGGAGGACGCACGGCCTCAGCCCGACCAGCCTCAGGCCGCCGGCCGTCCCACGCCCGAGCACGACGCCTGGATCATCTTCACCTCCGGTTCGACCGGCAAGCCGAAGGGCGTCGCGGTCACCCACCGCAGCGCCGCCGCGTTCGTCGACGCCGAGGCCGCCCTGTTCCTCCAGGAGGAGCCGATCGGGCCCGGCGACCGGGTCATGGCCGGGCTCTCGGTCGCGTTCGACGCCTCCTGCGAGGAGATGTGGCTGGCCTGGCGCCACGGCGCCTGCCTGGTCCCGGTGCCGCGCGCGCAGGTGCGCAGCGGCGCGGACCTGGGTCCGTGGCTGGTGGACCAGGAGATCACCGTCGTCTCCACCGTGCCGACCCTCGCCTCGCTGTGGCCCGCCGAGGCGCTGATCGAGGTCCGGCTGCTGATCTTCGGCGGCGAGGCGTGCCCGCCCGAACTGGTGGCGCGCCTGGTCACCGAGGGCCGCGAGGTGTGGAACACCTACGGCCCGACCGAGGCGACCGTCGTGGCCTGCGCCGCGCTCATGGAGGGCGACCAGCCCGTCCGCATCGGCCTGCCGCTGAACGGCTGGGAGCTGGCCGTCGTCGACGAGCAGGAGCAGCCGGTGCCGATCGGCGGCTCCGGCCAGCTCGTCATCGGCGGTCTGGGCCTGGCCCGCTACCTCGACCCGGCCAAGGACGCCGAGAAGTACGCGCCGCTGGCCTCGCTCGGCTGGAAGCGGGCGTACCGCAGCGGCGACCTGGTCCGTGCCGACGCCGAGGGGCTGGTCTTCCTCGGGCGCGCCGACGAGCAGGTCAAGCTCGGCGGCCGGCGCATCGAGCTGGGCGAGGTCGACGCCGCACTGCAGGCCCTGCCCGGCGTGGCCGGTGCGGCCGCCGCGGTCCGCACCGCGCGCGGCGGCAACCAGCTGCTGGTCGGCTACGTCGTCGTCACCGAGGAGTGGAACCGCACCGAGGCCATCGAGCGGCTCCGCAAGGAGCTGCCCGCCGCCCTCGTCCCCGTGCTCGCCGTCGTGGACGACCTGCCGACGCGCACCTCCGGCAAGGTCGACCGCAACGCGCTGCCCTGGCCGCTGCCCGACGCCGGGCAGGACGAGGCCGCCGAGCGGTTCGAGGGCACCGAGGCCTGGCTGGCCGAGCGGTGGACCGAGATCCTCGGCGTCTCCGTGACCAGCCACCAGGACGACTTCTTCGCCATCGGCGGCGGCAGCCTGGCCGCCGCCCGCCTGGCCACGCTGCTGCGCGAGCGCTACCCCTCCGTGGCCGTCCTCGACGTCTACGCCTACCCGACGCTGCGCAAGCAGGCCAAGCTGCTGGACCGCTCGGCGCGCACCGGCGGCGAGCAGCGCGTCATCCCTCCGACACCGCGCCGCGCTCAGGCGATCCAACTGGCGCTGCTGGTGCCGCTCCTCACCCTCGTCGGACTGCGGTGGGCGACGGCTCTGCTCGCCCTCGGCAATGTCCTGCACTGGTTCGGAACATACTCCTGGGCACCGACAGCGTCGTGGTGGCTGGTCGGCTCCGCAGCGCTGCTGTTCTTCTCCCCGCCGGGACGCATCGCGATCGCGGCCGGGGGCGCGCGTCTGCTGCTCCGCGGGCTTGCCCCCGGCACGTACCCGCGCGGCGGCCGGGTGCACCTGCGGCTGTGGACCGCCGAGCGCCTCGCGGAGTTCAGCGGCGCGAGCGAGCTCTCCGGCTCGTGGCTGATCCGCTACGGGCGCGCCCTGGGCGCACGCATCGCCGAGGACGTGGACCTGCACTCGCTGCCGCCGATCACCGGCATGCTGAAGCTCGGCCGCGGCTGCGCGGTGGAGTCCGAGGTGGACCTGGCCGGCTGGTGGCTGGACGGGGACCGGCTCGAGGTCGGCCCGATCAAGATCGGCTCGCAGGCCGTGGTCGGCACCCGGACCGTGCTCTTCCCCGGCGCCCGCGTCGGCAAGCGCGCCGAGGTGGTGCCCGGTTCCGGCGTCACCGGCCAGATCCCGACCGGCCAGCGCTGGGGCGGCGTCCCGGCCGTCAAGCTCGGCAAGGCCGACCACGCCTGGCCCAAGCGCCGCCCGGCGCGCCACCTGCGCTGGTCCGCCGCCTACGGCGCCAGCGGCGCGTTCCTCACGCTGCTGCCGTTCCTCGCGGCGGCCCCGGCGGCGGTGATCGCCGCCCAGTTCGTCACCCCGGCCGACGGCGGCGCCGCCGCGCTGCAGGGCGCGCTGCTCGCTGTCGTGCCCGCCGCGCTCGCCTACGGCGCGACTTACGCGCTGCTGGTGCTGGTCGGCGTCCGACTGCTCAGCATCGGGCTGCGCACCGGCCACCACCCCGTGCACAGCCGCGTCGGCTGGCAGGCGTGGACGGTCAGCCAGCTGATGGACGCCGCCCGCGACACCCTCTTCCCGCTCTACGCGGGCCTGGTCACCCCCGTGTGGCTGCGACTGCTCGGCATGAAGGTGGGCCGCGGCGCGGAGGTCTCCACCGTCCTGGCGCTGCCAAGCCTCACCAAGGTGGGCGACGGGGCCTTCCTCGCCGACGACACCCTGACCGCCCCGTACGAGCTGGGCGGCGGCTGGATGCGGATCGGCAAGGCCGAGATCGGCCGCCGCGCCTTCCTCGGCAACTCCGGCATGACCGGCCCCGGCCGGTCCGTCCCGGACGGCGGCCTGGTCGGCGTGCTGTCGGCGACGCCGAAGAAGGCCAAGAAGGGCTCCTCCTACCTCGGCCTCCCCCCGGTCCGCCTGCCGCGCGCCGCCGCGCAGTCCGACGAGGGCCTCACCTACGACCCGCCCGCGCGGCTGCTGTGGGCGCGCGGCCTGGTCGAGCTGTGCCGTCTGGTCCCCGTCTTCTTCTCCGCCGCGCTGGCGGTGCTCACCGGAGCGGCGCTGTGCGTGCTGTGGCAGAGCGGGTGGACCGTCCTGGCGGGCCTCGTCCTGCTCGGCGCGGGCGTGCTGGCCGCGGTCGTCACGGTCGCGGCGAAGTGGCTGCTGGTGGGCCGCTTCAAGGCGGTGGACCACCCGCTGTGGAGCGGCTTCGTGTGGCGCAACGAGCTCGCCGACACCTTCGTCGAGGTGCTGGCGGTGCCGTGGCTGGTCGGCCGGACCACCGGAACGCCGGTGATGAACGCCTGGCTGCGCTCGCTGGGCGTGGGCGTCGGGCGCGGCGTGTGGTGCGAGAGCTACTGGCTGCCCGAGTCCGATCTGGTCACGCTCGGGGACGGCGTCAGCGTCAACCGCGGTTGTGTGTTGCAGACCCATCTCTTCCACGACCGGATCATGCGCATGGATACTGTGGTCCTCGATCAAGGGGCCACCCTGGGTCCGGGTGGCATCGTCCTCCCGGGCAGCCGGGTCGGGGCCAGGACCACGCTCGGACCGGCCTCGCTCGTCATGGGCGGCGAGTCGGTGCCCGCGGACACCCGCTGGCTCGGCAACCCGATCGAGGCGTGGCAGGACTGACACCTGCCCCGCGCGGGAAGATGACGCACGGAAGCACAGCGGCAGGGAGCGGAACACCGGTGAGTCCCCGACAGGCCCGGCAGCAGCAGCACGCGACGGGCAGACCGGGCGTGCCCGACGTCGACCCGTACTTCCCGACCAACGGCGACCCGCGCTACCACGTGCACCGCTACGAGATCGCACTCGACTACCGCCCCGAGCCGAACCGGCTGGCCGGCACCGCGCGGCTGAGCGCCATAGCGGCGGAGGGCGGCGGCCCGCTCGCCGAGTTCGCCCTGGACCTGGCCGCGGGCTTCCGCATCGGCCGGGTCCTGGTCAACGGCAAGGCCCCGCACTACGCGCACCGCGCGGGCAAGCTGCGCCTGCGTCCGGTCAAGCCGTTGCTCCCCGGCGCGGCGTTCACCGTCGAGGTGCACTGGACCGGCAACCCGAAGCCTGTCCGGAGCCCCTGGGGCGGTATCGGCTGGGAGGAGCTGAACGAGGGCGCGCTGGTGGCCAGCCAGCCGACCGGCGCGCCGTCCTGGTACCCCTGCAACGACCGCCCCGCCGACAAGGCCTCGTACCAGATCTCGGTGACGACGCCGTCGTCCTACGCGGTCGCCCTGGGCGGGACGCTGCTGACACGGACCGTCAAGTCGTCCAGCACCACCTGGGTGTACGAGCAGCCCGCGCCGACCGCGGGCTACCTGGTCGGCATCGCCATCAGTCCGCTGCACCAGATCCGCCTGGACGACCCGGACGCCGAGGGCGTGCCGCAGTTCGGCTGGGCGCCGCACCCCAAGGTGCCGGCCTTCGCCGCGGCGTTCTCGCGGCAGCCGGAGATGATGCGGCTGTTCCAGGACCTCTTCGGCCCCTACCCCTTCGACCGCTACACCGCCGTCGTCGTCGACGAGGAGCTGGACGTCCCGGTCGAGTCCCAGGCGATGGCCACCTTCGGCACCAACCACCTCGAAGCCGGCTGGCACTCCGAGCGGATGGTCGCCCACGAGCTGGCGCACCAGTGGTTCGGCAACAGCCTCACCGTCGCGGACTGGAGCCACATCTGGCTCAACGAGGGCTTCGCCAAGTACGCGGAGTGGCTGTGGTCCGAGGCCACCGGCGGCATGTGCGCGGCCGAACGCGCGCTGAAGGCGTACCAACTGCTGGTCTCGCTCCCCCAGGACCTGCGCCTGGCGGACCCGGGCCGCCGTCTGATGTTCGACGACCGCCTCTACCAGCGCGGCGGCGTCACCGTCCACGCGCTGCGCGTGGCCCTGGGCGACGAGGCGTTCTTCCGCATGCTGCGGGACTGGACCCGCCTGCACCGGCACGGCGTGGTGAGTACGGGTGCGTTCCTGGCCCACGTCCGCCGCTACAGCGCCCAGCCGATCGACGGCCTGCTGGAGGAGTGGCTCTTCGAGACGGCGCTGCCGGTCTTTCCCCAGTAGGGGCCCGAGACGTAGGGGCCGGGCCCGAGTGGCATGCCGCAGCGGCGCCACCGGACTTCACCGGGCCGACCGAGGTGTCCGCGGAAAGCGCCTGCCTAGCGGGCCACGAGTTCCGGCAGCAGCTTCCGCAGGATGTCGTGCAGGGAGTCCCGCTCGGCCTCGTCGAGGCGGTCGAGCGCGTCGTGGACCGACTTCATGTCCTCGCGGACGGCGAGGATCGCCGCGCGGCCCTCGTCCGTCGCGGTGACGATCTTGACGCGGCGGTCCTGCGGGCCCGCCTCCCGGCGCACGAGACCACGGGACTCGAGCCGGTCGACGATGCCGGTCACGTTGGACGCGTCGCAGACCAGCGCCTCGGCCAGGGCCCGCATGGGCAGCGGCGCGCGGACCGCCGCGCCCAGGACCTTGGCCTGGACGGGGGTCAGGCCGTGGCGGGCCGCGACGGCGGCGAAGTCCTGGTAGTAGGCGCCGCCGACGGCCGCGATCACGTCCATCAGATCGGCCTTGCTCGTGCTCATGGAGCGAGTCTACGTCCGCGAAATTGATGACCTCAACTATCGTTGATCACGAACCATCCGCCGGACCATCCGGACAGGCAAGGAATGACGCAGATGAGCGGCAGCACCGTTCGCACCACCACCCTCGGCGCCGACGGACCCGAGGTCGGGGTCGTCGGCCTCGGCTGCATGGGCATGTCGCACGCCTACGACCCGGGCGGCCGGGACGACGAGACGTCCGTCTCGGTCATCCGGCGGGCGCTGGACCTCGGCGTGACGCTGATCGACACCGCCGACGCGTACGGGCCCTTCACCAACGAGGAGCTGGTCGGGCGCGCGCTGGGCGGCGGGCACCGCGATCGCGCCGTGCTGGCGACCAAGGTCGGGCTGGTCCTCCCCGAGGGCGGCCTCGGCGGCGGCGCAGCCGCGCTGGCGCGCAACGGCAGGCCGGAGCACATCCGCGCCGGAATCGACGCCAGCCTGCGACGGCTCGGCACCGACCACGTCGACCTGTACCAGCTGCACCGGGTCGACCCCGAGGTGCCGATCGAGGAGTCCTGGGGTGCGATGGCGGAAGCCGTCGGCGCCGGCAAGGCGCGCGCGATCGGCCTGTCCGAGGTGAGCGTGGAGGACATCGAGCGCGCCCGGACGGTGCACCCGGTGGCCTCGGTCCAGTCCGAGCTCTCCCTGTGGACCCGGGACCCCCTCGCGGAGGTGCTCCCCTACTGCGAGAGCCACGGCATCGCCTTCCTGCCGTTCTCCCCGCTGGGCCGCGGCTTCCTGGCCGGACGCTTCGCCGGTGCGCAGGACCTGCCCGCCGACGACTGGCGTTCCACCCTGCCGCGCTTCCAGGCGGAGGCGCTGGCCGCCAACCAGGCGATCGTCGGGACCGTCAGGAAGGTCGCGGAGCGCCACGGCGCGACGCCGGCGCAGGTCGCGCTGGCATGGGTGGTGGCCCAGGGCCGCTACGTGGTGCCGATCCCGGGCACCAAGACCCCGAAGTACCTGGTGGACAACGCGGGCGCGGCAGCGCTGACGCTCGACGCGGCGGACCTCGCCGAACTGGGCGCCCTCCCGGCCCCCACCGGCTCGCGCTACTGACCTCCCGCCGCTGCTGACCTCCCGTCATGGGCCCTGCGGCAGCGGGGATGAAACCGATTCAGAGCCGCCCGCGTCCCATGGGGCATGACGACGGACACGAGCTGGACGGACCTCCCGCCGACGCCAGGGCCGGAGACAGAGCCGGAGCCGGAGCCGGAGGCGGCGCACGCGCAGGCGGCAGGCCGCGGCAACCGGAAGGCGACGCTCGCGGTGCTGATCTCCCTGGTCACGCTCGCCGGGCTCGCCGTCGGGTTCGTGGTGCTGCTCGGCGCGAGCGCGAGCGCGGCCGGAGGCTGCGGCGGCGGGTGACCCGACGGACAGGGCGGCGCTCCCCTCGCCCTGAGGGCTCCCGCCGACGCCTCGTCACTGCGGCACCTCTCGCCGGGCTGTGACTCACCGGCACACCCGCCGAACGCCTCACCAGCGGTCGCCTGCCCACGGGCTCAGGGGCTCACGGGCTCACGGGCTCACCGCGTCACACGATCACCCGAGCAGGTAGGGCAGCCTCTCCCGCAGGAAGGCACGCGGGAACGCGTCGCGGAGCCGCCACAGGCCGGCGTCCATGACGAAGTGCGCCATCACCGCGCCCAGGTAGGCCCCGTAGAGCGCGCGCTCCGCGGGACCGCCGCCGTGCAGGTGGGAGGCCAGGTTCAGCAGCAGGCCGAGCAGCAGCGCGATGTTCAGCAGCACGGCCAGCGAGATCAGTCTCGGTATTCGCTCGACCGGGCCGCCGCCCGCCACCAGGCCCATCATCACCAGGTACTGGAAACCGTGCGCCATGGTCAGCCCGGCGACGGCCGCGTACGGCGAGTCGAAGAGGAAGACCGGCAGGAAGAAGCCGAGCGCCGTGCCGAAGAGCGCGGCGACCTGCCAGGGCCGCTCCTCCGGCCGACGGCGCAGCAGTTGCACCGCGCCGTAGCCGACCGCGACGGCGAACAGGGCCGCAGCGACGGGGAAGAGGCCGGTCAGCCGGGGCACCGAGCCGGTCAGCTGGAGCAGCGCCGGGTGGCAGAGCAGCCCGAACGTGCCGAACACCCCGGTCGCGGTGACGGCCAGGCGCTCCCCGCGGCGCAGCGGCCCGGTGCCGTAGGCGGCGGAGGCGAGCGCGGCCAGACCCAGGTTCTGCTTCTGGAAGTGGAAGAACTGCCAGGCGAAGAAGGCGAGCAGCAGCAGCGCGAACGGCCCCGGCGGGACCAGGGCGCCCAGCAGCGTCATCCCGGCGACGAGGCCCAGCGGGGCCGCCAGGTACCGACCTCGCCGGGCGGCCATGAAACGGCGCACCTCCGGCACCGTGCAGAACCAGGCGCTGCTGGCGACGTGCACGGAGGAGCCGAGGAAGAGCAGCCCGCCGAGGGCCGCGCCGGCGTTCACCCCGGCCGGGGGCGCCGCGAGCGCGGCGCCCAGCAGCGAACCCAGCGTCAGCAGCAGTGTGGCGCACAGCCACGCGTCGCGCGGCACGGCCCGGGACGCGCGCGGGTCGATCGCGCCGGCGAGGGGCCCGGTGCGGGCGGGGTCGACTGCTGCCATCGCGCCAGCATAGGGCGGCCCACCGACAGCCCGGCCACCCCCGACCGGCCATCCCCGACCGGACGCGCCCGCACCGTCCGCCGGCGGGAAGCCGCCGCTTGCCCGGCCGACGGACAGGAGACGCACAGGAAGCCGGCAAGAGACTCCTCGCGGAACTCAGCCGGAACTTCCCGGTCCCTTGCCTGACGTTAACCATTGGCCCGAATCCGTCCGCATATGATCTGAGGGCGCTCGACGGAACCCGATCGGGGTGGAAGGGGCGCTGCCACCGTTCGACGGTAGGGAGCCGGTAAGAGGACTCCCCGGGTCGTCCGGCGTTCAGCGACCGTCTCCCCCGGGGTCACCCCGGGCCACTACTCATGTCGCGGGCGCTGCGCTGGCCCAGACCACTTGATCACTCAAGCCAAACAGCGCGCGACGAGGAGACTCATCCAGTGACCCGACGTACCCTGCGCCTCGCGGCCGCGCTCGGCTCCGCCGGGATGCTCGGCGGGGCGTTCTTCGCCCAGGCCGTGGCCTCCCCGCTGAAGAGCGCCCCGACCAGCAAGCCGCGCCACGTCCTGGTCCTTTCCGTCGACGGCATGCACCAGTCCGACCTGGAGTGGTACGTCTCGACGCACCCGGGCTCGGCTCTCGCCCAGCTGGTGACGGGCGGGACCCAGTACACGCAGGCCAGCACGACGATCCCGTCGGACAGCTTCCCCGGCATGGTCGCCCAGTTCACCGGCGGCGGCCCCGGCACCACCGGCGTCTACTACGACGACGCCTGGAACGCCAAGCTGCTGCCCGCAGGCACGACGAACTGCAAGGGCGTCAAGCCCGGGGCCGAGATCGACTTCACCGAGGACCTGGACAAGAACAAGTCCAGCATCGACGCCGGCGAGGGCCTTACGGGCCTGCCCGGCTCGATCCTGCAGATGACCGGCGCCCCGCAGAAGCTGATCGACCCGAGCAAGCTGCCGGTCGACCCGAAGACCTGCAAGCCCGTGTACCCGCACTCCTACCTGCTGGCCAACACCGTGTTCGAGGTGGCCCAGAACGCCGGCCTGCGGACGGCCTGGTCGGACAAGCACGCCGCCTACGAGATCCTGGACGGCCCCACCGGGACCGGCATCGACGACCTGTTCACGCCGGAGATCAACTCGGACGCGAACGGCTACCCGGCGGGCGGCGACTGGACCACCGACAACAAGGCGACCGAGCAGTACGACAACTACAGGGTGCAGGCCGTCCTCAACGAGATCGACGGCTTCAACCACCAGCACACCGACCGGGTCGGCACGCCGGCCATCTTCGGCATGAACTTCCAGGCGGTCTCCACCGCACAGAAGCTCCCCTCCTCGGACGGCCTGAAGGGCGGCTACGCCTCGACGAACGTCCCCGGCCCACTGCTGGCCAAGAACCTGGACTTCGTCAGCGACGAGATCGGCCGCATGGTCTCGGAGCTGCGCAAGCGCCACCTGGACAAGACCACCACGATCATCCTGTCCTCCAAGCACGGCCAGTCCCCGACCGACCCGAAGACGCTGACCCGCATCGACGACGCGCCACTGCTGGCCGGTCTGAACGCGGCGTGGAAGAAGCTCCACCCGAGCGCGGGCGACCTCGTGGTCCACTCGGTCGACGACGACGGCATGCTGCTCTGGCTGAGCGACCGCTCCCCGGCGGCGACGGACTTCGCCAAGTCGTACCTGCTCGCACAGTCCGGCAAGGGCACGGACATCGACAAGGCGCCCAAGTCCTTCACCCACAGCGGCCTCGCCACGGTCTACGCGGGCGCGGCGGCCGCGAAGTACTTCGGCGTGAAGCCGGGCGACGCGCGCGTGCCGGACATCTTCGGCATCAGCCAGGAAGGCGTCGTCTACACCGGCGGTACGGGCAAGATCGCCGAGCATGGCGGCGCCCACCCCGACGACCTGAACGTCCCGCTGGTGATCAGCGGCGCGTTCACGCCCAACCACGTCGTCGACACCGCCCCCGTCGAGACCAAGCAGATCGCCCCGACGATCCTCACCCTCCTCGGCCTCGACCCGGCCGGGCTCGTCGGAGTCGACAAGGAGCACACCAAGGACCTCCCGATCCGCTGACCCCCGTGCCTCGCCGGCCCGGCCTGCCGAGGCCGGGCCGCGGACCACACGCGTCGGGGTCACACGCGGCAGGCGGGGTCGGGCGCGCAGCCGGCGGTTCCGCCGCCCCCCGGACCCTCCCCGACGTTCCCGGCCGACGCTGGGCAGGCCGTCCCCGCGCGGGCAGGCTTCGCCCTGGTCGGCCATGGGTCGGCGGGGTCGGCCGGGTCGGGAGAGGCTCAGGCACGCTGCGCCCGGGGGGCGGGCCCAGGGGTGCGGCTCAGCGCTCCGCTGGCGGGTCGGCCCAGGTGAGGAGCATCAGGGCGGCGTCGTCGCGCAGCGGTCCGCCGGTGGTGCGGGTGACGTCGGTGTGGACGGAGAGCAGGACCGCGTCGAGGTCCGAGGCGGCGGAGCCGATCAGCTCCGGTACGCGGGTGGCGAGCGGGTAGAACGCGCCGTCCGCGTCGCGGGCCTCGGCGACCCCGTCGGTGTAGAGCAAGAGCCGGTCGCCCGGGGCGAAGCGTTCGAGCCAGGGCTGGGGTTTGCCCCCGGCCAGGCCGGCCAGCCCGAGCGGGACCCAGGGGTCCGGCGGCTCCAGCACACTCGCCGAACCGTCCGGCCGGACGCGCAGCGGCGGGACGTGGCCGCAGTGGACCAACTCGATGGTGTCCGGCGGCTCGAACTGCACCAGCAGCGCCGTCGTGAACTCGCCCGTGGCCGCGTGGCGCGCCACGCTCCGGTCCAGGCGCGCGGCGACGCCCGCCAGTTCCGGCTCGTCGTAGACGGACTCGCGGAACGCGCCCAGCACCAGGGAGGCCATCCGCACGGCCGGCAGGCCCTTGCCCCGGACGTCGCCGATCAGGGCGCGCACGCCGTAGGGGGTGTCCAGCACCGCGTACAGGTCGCCGCCGATCTGGGCCAGGTCGGCCGCCGAGACGTAGCGTGCGGCGACCCGGACCGGTCCGACGCGCGGCTCGGGCGGCGGCAGCAGGGCCAGCTGGGCCGCTTCGGCGACCGTGCGGACGGCCACCAGGTGGCGGGTCCTGATGATCCGGAAGTGCGAGATGAACACGGCGGCGACGGTGAGTGCGACGTAGGCCACCAGGGTGCCCTCGAAGAGCTTGCGCGCCTCCGCGTCCCCGAGGCCGTCGTAGCGGGTGAGCCCCACCATCAGCAGCAGGCCCAGGCTGCTGCTGACGACCACCTCCAGGGGATACAGCAGCAGTGCGGCCAACGGCGGCACCACGGACATCAGCGAAGCCAGGTAGGTGTCGTGACCGGCCAGCAGGTCGGCGGCGCAGACGACGGCCATCGCAGCGCCGATCGGCAGCAGCCGCTGCCACATCGGGAGCCCCAGCAGGGTGGCGCCGGTCTCGACGGCCAGGCCGGCCGACGGCGCGGGAAAGCCCGCTCGGTCGCCGGGCCGCGTGCTTCTCACACGCCGAATTTATCGGAATGCCCGGTAAGCAACACGTTTGGATCACCGCCCTGCGACGGATGAGGAAATATGACAGAAAGGGAGATATCCACTCGCCGGGAGGCCCCGACATGTCCGCTGCGGCCGCTCCGCCCCCGCGCCCGCCGCAGCGCCCGCCCCTCCCCGACACGCGCACCCACCGCTGGCGCACCTGCTTCCTCGTAGGCCTCGCGCTGTGGGCGGCCAGCGTGGCCGTCACCTACTGGACCGGCAACCACACCCTCGTGCCGACCGTGGTCCTGCTCGGCAGCTTCCTCGTGCCGGGCAGCTTCGTGGTCTGGGCGCACGAGCGGTACGGACAGGACCTGGGCACCGACCGCATCGTCGCCTGCTTCGCCGTGGGCGGGGTCATCGGTGTGCTGGGCGCGTCGCTGCTCGAGTACTACCTGCTCAGGTCCTCGGTCTGGCTCTACCTGGGGGTCGGCCTGATCGAGGAGGCGGTCAAGGCCTGGGTGCTGATCCTGCTGACCCGCCGGATCCCCGCGGGCGGCGTCCGGGTCGGCCTGGTGCTCGGCGCGACGGTCGGCTTCGGCTTCGCGGCCTTCGAGAGCGCCGGGTACGCCTTCAACGCGGTACTGACCGAGCACGGGTACTCGCTCCGGGACCTGGTCTCGACCGAGATCCTGCGCGGCATCCTGACGCCGCTCGGCCACGGCCTGTGGACGGCGATCCTGGGCGCGGTGCTGTTCCACGAGCGACGCGGCGACGGGCGCTTCCGGCTGAACCTGCGCGTCCTGCTCACCTTCCTCGGCGTCTCCGTGCTGCACGCGCTGTGGGACTCCACGCACGGCATCGCGACCTGGATCGTGGGCAGGCTGACCGAGACGCGGTGGCAGCGGGCCGTCTTCGACCTCGGCTACCTGCCCGACCCGACCCGCGACCAGGTGGCGCTGTTCACCCTCTTCTCCACGCTCGGGCTGGTGCTGGTGTCCTGCCTGGGCCTCGGCTGGCTCGGGCTGATCGTCCACCGCGCCCGCCGCGAGGGCGACCTGCCGCCGCGCCGCACCCGGCCGCGTCCGCAGCAGCCCCCACTGGAGCCGCACCAGCGCTGGTACCGGCCGCCGAGCCCGCCCGGGACGTGACCGACCGCTCCCTGTGAAAAAACCCAGAGCCGGCCAGGAACCGGTTCGATAGCCTCGGCGTCAGCACGTTCGGACCCGTCCACGCGGGTCCTTCTGCGCCAACGACATACGATCAACTGCAAATTGGGGGGAACCACCATGCGTACCACCATGCGCGCCGCCGCCGTGGCCGCGGTCGCGACCTGCGCTCTCGTCGGCACCGTGGGCGCCGCGGGGGCCGCGTCCGCCGCGTCGTCGCACTACGTCTCGATCAGCGCGCCGTCCAGCATCAAGACCGGCCAGGCCTTCCACGTGACCGGCACCGGCTACGACTACCGCACCTCCTACGGCGTGATCTGCCTGCAGCAGCGGGTGCTCGTCCACGGCCGCTGGAGCGCCTGGAACACCGCGATCTGCGAGAGCAACCGGCGGTCCGGCCACCGCGTCGGCTTCGACGCCGTCGCGAACCACGGCCTCCCGGCCGGCGAGTACGACCTGCGTCTCGTCCTGGACTCGAACCCCCGCAAGGGCGTCTGGAAGCAGCTCGACTGGTCCTCGCAGCACATCCTCAACGTGCACCGCTGACCTGAACTGAACAGACTCGGCCGGTGCGGCGTCACGACGACGCGGTACCGGCCGAGTCGCGTCGGCGGGCTATTCCCCGCGCCGGACGTGCCTCATCTCACCATCGTCAAGGCCTACCTACGGTGGCGTAGGTCACTTCATGAGGTGAAGTATCGTGCCATGCCGACTTCGCGATCACCCCAGGAGACCCCAGAGATCACGTCCTACGTGGCCATCGGTGACAGTTTCACCGAGGGGCTGAACGACCCCGGCCCCGACGGCGGGTTCGCCGGGTGGGCCGACCGGCTGGCACGGCTGCTGGCCGAGCAGCGCCCCCAGACGGAGTCGGGCCGTTACGACCTGCGCTACGCCAACCTCGCCGTGCGCGGGCGCCTGCTCGACCAGATCGCCACCGAGCAGATCCCGCAGCTGGAGCCGATGCAGCCGGACCTCGTCAGCATCTGCGCCGGCGGCAACGACATCCTCCGCCCGGGCAGCGACCCGGACGGCGTGGCCGAGCGCTTCGAGCAGGCCGTCACCCGGATCACGCCGCACGCCGGGCGCGTGCTGATCTTCACCGGGTTCGACACCCGGGACACCCCGGTGCTCAAGCACCTGCGCGGCAAGATCGCCACCTACAACGCGCACCTGCGCGCGATCGCGGACCGGCACGACCTCGCCGTCGCGGACGTCTGGGCCCTGCGCTCGGTGCGCGACCGCCGCGCCTGGAGCGAGGACCGGCTGCACCTCTCCCCCGAGGGCCACGAGCGCGTCGCCCAGCTGGCCGCGCGTGCGCTCGGCGTGCCCGCCGGCGACCCGGAGTCGCCGTGGCCGCCGACCGCCCCGCACACCCCGGCGGACCTGCGGCGGGAGAACATCCAGTGGGCGCGCGAGTTCCTGCTCCCCTGGGTCGGCCGCCGCCTGCGCGGCGAATCCTCCGGCGACCACGTCGTCGCGAAGCGCCCGGAGCTCGAACTGCTGTAGGGCTCGTTCGCCCGGCATGCCCGCCGCCACACCTTCGGGTGTGGTCGGCGGGCTTTCTGCTACCCCCAGCGACGATTCGTTACTCTCGGTACAGATGAGATTTCTCCATCCACCCCCCGTACTGCGGCATACCCTAGGGGGGTATGGTGTTGTCATCATCGAACGTCCCACCCAGCGAGCAAGCCCCCAGGAGGCAGCCATGACCACCGCCGTCTTCACCGTTTCCGGCATGACCTGCGGCCACTGCGAGAAGTCGGTGTCCGAGGAGGTCGGCGCGCTGCCCGGCGTCCTCCAGGTCTCCGCCGACGCCAAAGCCGGCACGGTCACCGTCGAGTCGGAGCAGCCGATCGACGACACCGCGGTCCGTGCCGCCGTCGACGAGGCCGGCTACGAGCTCACCGGCCGCAGCGCCTGACCGAGTCCGTCGGCGTCCAGTCCGAGTGCATCAGGAGGGAACGGCATGACCACGGCCACATCCGGCATAGACCCGGCCGCCCAGCGGATCGAGCTCGCCATCGGCGGGATGACCTGCGCCTCCTGCGCGGCCAGGATCGAGAAGAAGCTGAACCGGATGGAGGGCGTCTCCGCCACGGTCAACTACGCCACCGAGAAGGCCAGCGTCGACTTCGCCCCCGACGTCGCCGTCGCCGACCTGATCGCCACGGTGGAGAAGGCCGGCTACACCGCGGAGCCGCCCCCGCCGCCGGCCGCCGTCGCGCCCGAGGAGAAGGACGCCGACGCGGGCTCCCCGCAGGACGAGGAGACGACCCGGCTGCGACAGCGCCTGCTGGTGACCGTGGCACTCAGCCTCCCGGTCGTCCTGCTCGCCATGGTCCCCGCCTGGCAGTTCCGCAACTGGCAGTGGCTCTCGCTGACGCTCGCCGCCCCCGTCGTGGTCTGGGGCGGCGCGCAGTTCCACCGGGCCGCCTGGACCAACGCGCGGCACGGCGCGGCCACGATGGACACGCTGGTCTCGGTCGGCACCCTGGCCGCCTTCGGCTGGTCGGTCTGGGCGCTCTTCCTGGGCGACGCCGGCATGCCGGGCATGCGGCACGGCTTCGACCTCAGCCTCTCCCCGCAGGACGCCTCCCGGACGCTGTACCTGGAGACGGCCGCCGGCGTCACCGCCCTCATCCTGCTGGGGCGCTATCTGGAGGCCCGCGCCAAGCGCCGTGCGGGGTCGGCCCTGCGCGCCCTGCTGCAGCTCGGCACGAAGGACGTCGCGGTGCTGCGCGGCGGCCGCGAGGAGCGCGTCCCCGTCGCCCGGCTGGCGATCGGCGACCGCTTCGTGGTCCGGCCGGGCGAGAAGATCGCGACGGACGGCCGGGTCGTCGAGGGCAACTCGGCGGTCGACGCCTCGATGCTGACCGGCGAGTCCGTGCCCGTCGAGGTCGGTCCCGGCGACGCGGTGACCGGAGCCACCGTCAACTCCGGTGGCCGCCTGGTCGTCGAGGCCACCCGCGTCGGCGCCGACACCCAACTGGCCCGCATGGCCGCCCTGGTCGAGCAGGCCCAGACCGGCAAGGCTGCCGCGCAGCGGCTCGCCGACCGGATCTCCGCCGTCTTCGTCCCCGTGGTGCTGCTGATCGCCGTGGGCACGCTGGTCACCTGGCTCGCCACCGGACACGGCGCGACGGAGGGCTTCACCGCCGCCGTGGCGGTGCTGATCATCGCCTGCCCCTGCGCGCTGGGCCTGGCCACCCCGACCGCCCTCATGGTCGGCACCGGACGCGGCGCCCAGCTCGGCATCCTGATCCGCGGTCCCGAGGTGCTGGAGAGCACCCGTCGCGTCGACACCGTCGTGCTGGACAAGACCGGCACCGTCACCACCGGCCGGATGTCCCTGGTCGGCGTGCACGTCGCCGACGGCGTGGACGAGGCCGAGGCGCTGCGGCTGGCCGCAGCAGTCGAGCACGCCTCCGAGCACCCGATCGCGGCGGCCGTCGCAGCCGCCGTCGAACAGCCCGCCGCGGTGGAGGACTTCCGGAACGTCCCGGGGCTGGGCGTCCAGGGCGTCGTCGACGGCCACGCCGTCGTCGCCGGCCGGCAGCGGCTGCTGGACGACTGGGCCATGCGCCTGTCCGCGCCACTGGCGCAGGCCAAGGCCGCGGCGGAGGCTGCCGGACGGACGGCCGTCCTGGTCGGCTGGGACGGCGCGGCCCGTGCCGTCCTGGAGGTCGCCGACCGCCCGAAGCCCACCAGCGCCGACGCCGTCGCCCGCCTGCGCGGGCTGGGACTCACCCCCGTCCTGCTCACCGGCGACAACGCCACGGTGGCGCGCGCGGTGGCGGCGGAGGTGGGCATCGACCCCGACCAGGTCATCGCGGAGGTCCTCCCGGAGGACAAGGCGGGGGTCGTCGCCCGGCTCCAGTCGGAGGGCCGCACGGTCGCCATGGTCGGCGACGGCGTCAACGACGCCGCCGCCCTGGCCCAGGCCGATCTCGGCCTGGCCATGGGCACCGGCACGGACGCGGCCATCGAGGCCGCGGACCTGACGCTGGTCCGGGGCGACCTGCGCTCGGCCGCGGACGCCATCCGCCTGTCGCGCCGCACCCTCGGCACGATCAAGGGCAACCTGTTCTGGGCCTTCGGCTACAACGTGGCCGCGCTGCCACTGGCCGCGCTGGGGCTGCTGAACCCGATGATCGCCGGGGCCGCCATGGCCTTCTCCTCCGTCTTCGTCGTCACCAACAGCCTCCGGCTGCGCCGCTTCCAGGCCGAGACCTGACGCGCTCCGCCACTGCGGGCGACTACACCACCTCAGCGGCGCGGGGACCGGCGGGCCCCGAGGACCGCGCGGGGGCGGGCGCGGAGACCCGCGCGGGCACTCTGCCCGGGGACCGCGCGGGGACCCGCCCGAAGCCTGCGCGGGGACCCGCCCAAGAGGCCCGCACGAGACCCGCCCGAAGGACCGGCGCGAGGACCCGCCCGGGGACCCGCCCGGGGACCCACCCAAGGACCGGCGCGGAGACCCGCCCGAAGCCTGGGCGAGGACCCGCCCCAGAGCCTGCGCGAGGACCAGCACGGAGACCCGCACGGGGGGCTTCCCGAGAGGCCTGCCCGAGGACCGGCGCGGAGACCCGCGCGAGGACCCGCGCAGGGTCCGGGCCGGCCGAGGACCGGCGCGGCCCCGGCCCCGGCCCCGGGGACTGGGCGCCCAGCCACCCCGGGCGGAACCTCCCCCTCGTCGGAGGGGCGTCCTCCCAGGGTGTCTCGGCTCGCGTCCGCCGCGCCGCCCCGGACTCACCTGCCGAGCAGCTCGCCGCCGTTGCAGTGCAGGATCTCGCCGGTGACGTAACCGGCCTCCGGGGAGGCGAGGAAGTGGACCGCCGCCGCCACGTCCTCCGGCGCTCCCACACGGCCCACCAGCGTCCGTCCGGCCCGGCGGACGAGCTCCGCCTCGTCGAGGCGGTCGCCGAAGAACTCCGTGCCCGCCACCGTTCCGGGCGCCACCACGTTCGCGGTGATGCCGATGGGACCCAACTGTCCGGCCAGGGTGTGGTTCCAGGCGTGCAGCGCGGCCTTGGACGCGCCGTACGAGCCGGCGCCCCGCAGCGCCGCGATCGAGCTGATGGTCACCACGCGGCCCTGACCGGGCGTCAGCCGGTCGCGGACGGACTCCGTCAGCAGCACCGCGGTCAGCACGTTGCGCTCGAAGTCCCCGCGCCAGCGGGCCAGCAGCGCGTGCGGGCCGCCGCCGACGCCGGCTTCGCGGCTGCCGGCGTTGTTCACCAACACGTCGATGCTTCCCGGCAGTTCCTTGAGCAGCGCCTCGACCGCGTCGGGGTCGGCGAGGTCGCAGGCGAGCGGACGCACCGTCGGACCGAGCTCCGCGGCGGCCCGTTCGAGGACCTCCTGACGTCGGCCCACGATGGTGACCGCGTCTCCCCCCGCCACGAAACGGCGCGACACCGCGAGTCCGATCCCGGTACCGCCGCCCGTCACGACGACACTTCTAGCCATCTACGCCCCCAGTCCATACCTCGGCTCACGTGATTCCTACCACGCGTCCTTTCGCCCGCTTCGCACCGGGTCGCCCCGACCCGCCCCGTGCCCGTCCGGGACTGCGGGCGCACGGGTGACCACGAACGGCGATGGGACCGCTCCCGATCGGCATATGCAAGGTCGGTGAGTGTGGCGTCACATCGCCGGACCGTAACTTCGTCCGGCCAACTTTGTGTTAGAACTCCAGAGCCGGGGTTCCGGCGGATCCCGGTGGACGGCCGCCGTCGCTGGGCGGCCGACAGCGCACGGCGCGGGCGTGATCAGGGTGGTTGAGCGGCCTCCCCCGCGCCCCGCCGTGCGCCGCAAGCGGCTCCGTACCAGCCGACAGACATGAGAACGGGCCCCTGCAGCCGCCACGGCGGCTGCAGGGGCCCGTTCTACGTCAGTGCGACGTCCCGACGCGTCTCAGCGCGTCAGCGCGTCAGCGCGCCTCGATCGGGACGTAGTCCCGGATGACCTCGCCGGTGTAGATCTGGCGCGGACGGCCGATCTTGTTGGTCGGGTCGGTGATCATCTCCTGCCAGTGGGCAATCCAGCCGGGCAGCCGGCCCAGCGCGAACAGCACGGTGAACATGCTGGTCGGGAAGCCCATGGCCCGGTAGATCAGGCCGGTGTAGAAGTCCACGTTGGGGTAGAGCTTGCGGGAGACGAAGTAGTCATCCGTCAGCGCGTGCTGCTCCAGCTTCAGCGCGATGTCCAGCAGCTCGTCGGCCTTGCCCAGCTGCGAGAGCACGTCGTGGGCCGCGACCTTGATGATCTGGGCGCGCGGGTCGAAGCTCTTGTAGACGCGGTGCCCGAAGCCCATCAGGCGGACGCCGTCCTCCTTGTTCTTCACCTTGCGGATGAAGGCGTCCACGTCGCCGCCGTCGGCCTTGATGCCCTGGAGCATCTCCAGCACGGCCTGGTTGGCGCCACCGTGCAGGGGGCCCCACAGGGCGTTGATGCCGGCCGAGATCGAGGCGAACAGGTTGGCGTGCGAGGAGCCGACCAGACGCACCGTGGAGGTGGAGCAGTTCTGCTCGTGGTCCGCGTGCAGGATCAGCAGCTTCTCCAGCGCGTTGACCACGACCGGGTTGAGCTCGTACTCCTCGGCCGGGACGGCGAAGGTCATCCGCAGGAAGTTCTCGACGTAGCCGAGGTCGTTCTTCGGGTAGACGAACGGGTGGCCCTGGGCCTTCTTGAAGGCGTAGGCCGCGATCGTCGGCAGCTTGGCGATCAGCCGGACGGCCGAGAGGTAGCGCTGCTCGGCGTCGAAGGGGTTGTGGCTGTCCTGGTAGAAGGTCGACAGCGCGCTGACGACCGAGGAGAGCATCGCCATCGGGTGCGCGTCGCGCGGGAAGCCCTGGAAGAAGCGCTTGACGTCCTCGTGCAGCAGCGTGTGCTGGGAGATGTCGTGCTGGAAGATGCGCAGCTGCTCCGCGTTGGGCAGCTCGCCGTTGATCAGGAGGTAGGCGGTCTCCAGGAAGGTGCCCTGGTCGGCCAGCTGCTCGATCGGGTATCCGCGGTAGCGGAGGATTCCGGCGTCACCGTCGATGTAGGTGATCGCGGACTTGCAGGCGGCGGTGTTGCCGAAGCCGTTGTCCAGGGTGGTCAGGCCGGTCTGGCCAAGAAGCTTCGAGATGTCGAAGCCGCCGTTGCCGACGGTGGCCTCGGTCACCGGGTACTCGTACTCGCCGCCCTGGTAGCGGAGTACTACAGAGTTGTCGCTCACGTCTTCCCTCATCACCAGCGGAATGACCCTGTTCAAGGGTTCAAGGGGTGCCCTGACTCCCTCCTACCTTCCCCCAGGCGGGTTACACCTGTGCAGGCGGGGTGGCTCGAAAGAGCCGAAGGTCACAAAGAATCGGGTCATTCGCTTTCAAGTTCTGACAGCGGAACCTACCCCCGAGAAAGCCTATGGTCCAAAGCCGTGTGTCGGCGACCTGCGGAGACCGCTCGGACGGCCTGCCCGAGCGCCCGGCGGGAGCCGACCAGTACCACCAGCTTTCTGGCGCGCGTCACCGCCGTGTAGAGCAGGTTGCGCTGGAGCATCATCCAGGCGCTCGTGGTGAGCGGGATCACAACGCACGGATACTCGCTGCCCTGCGAACGGTGGATCGTCACCGCGTAGGCGTGGGCCAGCTCGTCCAGCTCGTCGAAGTCGTAGTCGACGTCCTCGTCCTCGTCGGTCCGGACGGTGAGCCGCTGCTCCTCCGGGTTGAGCGCGGTGACGACCCCCACGGTGCCGTTGAAGACGCCGTTGCGTCCTTTGTCGTAGTTGTTGCGGATCTGGGTGACCTTGTCGCCGACCCGGAAGGTCCGCCCGCCGAAGCGGCGCTCGGGCCGGTCCGGGCGAGCGGGCGTGATCGCCGCCTGGAGCAGCGTGTTCAGATTTCCCGCGCCGGCCGGGCCGCGGTGCATCGGCGCCAGCACCTGCACGTCGCGGCCGGGATCGAGACCGAAGCGCTTCGGGATGCGGCGCGCGACGACGTCGACGGTCAGATCGGCCGTGCGCTCGGTGTCCTCCTCGGCGAAGAGGAAGAAGTCGGCCAGGCCCTCGGTGATCGGCGGGACGCCCTCGTTGATCCGGTGGGCGTTGGTGACCACGCCGGACTGCTGTGCCTGCCGGAAGATCCGGGTCAGCCGGACGGCCGGGATCGGGCTGCCCGGGGCGAGCAGGTCCCGCAGGACTTCGCCCGCGCCGACGGAGGGGAGCTGGTCCACGTCGCCCACCAGCAGCAGGTGCGCGCCGGGCGGGACGGCCTTGGCGAGCTTGTTGGCCAGCAGCAGATCCAGCATGGAGGCCTCGTCGACCACGACCAGGTCGGCGTCGAGGGGCCGGTCGCGGTCGTAGGCGGCGTCCCCGCCCGGTTTGAGCTCCAGCAGCCGGTGCACCGTGGCGGCCTCACCCCCGGTCAGCTCCGCGAGCCGCTTGGCGGCCCGGCCCGTCGGCGCGGCCAGCACCACCTTGGCCTTGCGGGCGAGCGCCAGGGTGACGATCGACCGGACGGTGAAGGACTTGCCGCAACCGGGGCCGCCGGTCAGCACGGCGACCTTGCTGGTCAGCGCGAGCCTGACGGCTGCCTCCTGCTCGGGCGCGAGATCGGCCCCCGTCTGGGCGCGCAGCCACGTCAGCGCCCGGGTCCAGTCGACGTCGGCGAAGCCGCCCAGGCGGTCCTCGGGCGTGCGCAGCAGCCGGCCGAGCTGGGCGGCCAGGGAGACCTCCGCCCGGTGGAAGGGAACCAGGTAGATCGCACTGACCGGCACCGCGTGCCCGGCCTCGTCCTGCTCCTCCCCGGGGACCTGCTCGCGGACCAGGCCCTCCTCGGCGACGAGCTCGGCCAGGCACTCGATGACCAGGCCCGTGTCGACGGCGAGCAGCTTGACCGCGTCGGAGATCAGCCGCTCCTCGGGCAGGTAGCAGTGGCCCTGGTCGGAGGACTGCGACAGGGCGTACTGCAGCCCCGCCTTGACCCGCTGCGGGCTGTCCTTCGGGATGCCGACGGCCTGGGCGATCCGGTCGGCGGTCAGGAAGCCGATGCCCCAGACGTCGGCGGCCAGGCGGTAGGGCTCGTTCTTCACCACGGAGATGGAGGCGTCCCCGTAGTTCTTGTAGATGCGGACAGCGAGCGAGGTGGAGACCCCGACGCCCTGGAGGAAGACCATCACCTCCTTGATCGCCTTCTGCTCCTCCCAGGCGGCGGCGATCAGCTTGGTGCGCTTGGGCCCGAGCTTGGGCACCTCGATCAGGCGGGCCGGCTCGGTCTCGATGACGTCCAGGGTCCGCTCGCCGAAGTGGTCGACGATCCGCTCGGCCAGGCGCGGCCCGATGCCCTTGATCAGCCCGGAGCCGAGATAGCGGCGGATGCCCTGGACCGTGGCGGGCAGCACGGTGGTGTAGTTCTCGACGGTGAACTGCTTGCCGTACTGGGGATGGCTGCCCCAGCGGCCGTGCATGCGCAGGCTCTCCCCCGGCTGGGCGCCGAGCAGCGCGCCGACGACGGTGAGGAGCTCGCCCCCGCCGCGACCGGTGTCGACGCGGGCGACCGTCCAGCCCGTCTCCTCGCTCGCGAAGGTGATGCGTTCCAGCACCCCCTCGACGACCGCCAGTTGGTTCATGGGCAGCACGGTAGCGGGTGGGGCCGACAGCGGCGGGCGGGACCGTACGCCCTGTGGACAACCGACCCTCCCGTTCGAGTCTGCTCGAAAATGACCGATACAGATTCTTCGCGACCATGCCGTCCCGGGGGCCCCGAATTGTCAGTGGGGCGCGGAAGACTGTGAAGCGGCTCACGGTCCACACCCACCAGGACACCATCCACAGGAGCACTCATGCTGAGCACCGAGTACACCCCGGGCACCCCGCGCTGGATCGACCTCGGCAGCCCGGACGTCGAGACCACCGACGCCTTCTACACCGCCCTCTTCGGCTGGGAGAAGGAGGACGCCGGGCCGGAGGCCGGCGGCTACGGCTTCTACCTGAGCGGCGGCAAGCGCATCGGCGGGG
This sequence comes from Streptacidiphilus anmyonensis, assembly GCF_000787855.1. Lineage (GTDB taxonomy): Bacteria > Actinomycetota > Actinomycetes > Streptomycetales > Streptomycetaceae > Streptacidiphilus > Streptacidiphilus anmyonensis. The sequence goes on from NZ_BBPQ01000013.1 coordinate 53,849, forward strand.
TCGGCCCGCTGATGGACCCGAGCGCCGCCCCGGCCTGGACGATCTACTTCGGCACCGACGACGCCGAGGCCACCGTCAGGGCGGTCGAGCAGGCCGGCGGCAAGGTCCGCATCCCCGCCTCGGACGTCATGGGCTTCGGCCGGATGGCCCAGTTCACCGACCCGCAGGGCGGCGAGTTCGCCGTCTGGCAGCCGCAGCTGACCAAGGGCTTCGACATCGCTGCCGTCCCGGTCTCCCTCTCCTGGACGGAGCTGCACACCGCCGACGCCGAGGCCGCCCGCGGCTTCTACACCTCCGTCTTCGGCTGGTCGCTGACCGACAACGACATGGGCGAGTTCACCTACACGGTCACCTCCATGGGCAGCGACGAGACCTCCTTCGGCGGTCTGATGGGCCACTTCCCCGGTGAGACGGTCACGATGTGGCTGCCCTACTTCGAGGTCGCGGACTGCGACGCGACGGCCGAGAAGGTCTCCGAGCTCGGCGGCACCGTGCTCATGGGCCCGGCGTCGCTCGAGGGCGTCGGCCGGATGGCCTCCGTGCGCGACCCGCACGGCTCCCTGTTCTCGGTGATCGCCAGCGCCCCTCAGGCCGGCTGACCCGGGCGCCGGGCGTCCGTTCCGGGTCCTTCGGGAACAAGCACGGGACCCTTCGGGAAGAAGCGGGCCAGCGGCGCGGTTGTGGCCGATGGTCGAGGGCTACCCTCGACGTCGGCCGACCGCGCCCTGACGAGCCGACCGTGCCCTGACGAGCAGAGCCCCGGAGGATCCACCATGAGCCTGACCGACATTCCGCTGAAGACCCTGGGCGGCGAGCCCACCAGCCTCGCCGACTACGCGGGCCAGGCGGTGCTGCTGGTCAACGTCGCGTCCAAGTGCGGCCTGACCCCGCAGTACGCAGGCCTGGAGCGGCTCCAGCAGACCTACGCCGGGCGCGGCTTCACCGTGCTGGGCGTGCCGTGCAACCAGTTCGCCGGTCAGGAGCCCGGCTCGGCGGAGGAGATCCAGACCTTCTGCTCGACCACCTACGGCGTCAGCTTCCCGCTGCTGGAGAAGACGGACGTGAACGGCCCGGAGCGGCACCCGCTCTACACCGAGCTGACCGCGGCCGAGGACGCCGCCGGCGAGGCGGGTGACATCACCTGGAACTTCGAGAAGTTCCTGCTGTCGCCGAAGGGCGAGGTCGTGGGCCGGTTCCGCCCGCGGACCGAGCCGGAGGCACCGGAACTGGTCGCCGCGATCGAGGCCCAGCTCTCGGCCTGAGCGACGCCTCCAACGGCCCGCCGCGTAGGGTGACGATCATGACCGATGTCATCTTCCGGCGGGCCACCGCCGCCGATCTGCCCGCCATCGTCGCCATGCTCGCCGCCGACTCGCTGGGCGTCGGACGGGAGTCGCCGGACGACCTGGCCCCCTACGAGGAGGCGTTCGTCCGAGTCGACGCCGACCCGAACCAGCACCAGATCGTGGCGGAGCGGTCGGGTGAGGTGGTCGGCACGCTGCAGTTGTCGGTGATCCCGGGCCTCTCGCGGCGCGGGGCCACCCGCACGGTCATCGAGGCCGTCCGGGTCCGCGCCGACCAGCGGGGCAGCGGGCTGGGCACGGAGCTGATGGAGCACGCGGTCGCGGAGTCGCGCCGTCTCGGCGCGTCGCTGGTGCAGCTGACCAGTGACAACTCCCGCACGGACGCGCACCGCTTCTACGAGCGGCTGGGCTTCACCGGCTCACACGTCGGCTTCAAGCTGCCGCTGGGTTGATCCCGGCCGGTCAGGCCTGTTCGGCGGCAGCCTCCTCCTCGTTGCGCTGGACGGTGCCGGGGGTGCCGTCGGCGCGGTGCCACTCGGCGACCAGCTCGTCCTTGGTCCCGAAGCGGACGAGGTGGCGGCCGACGACATCCTCCAGTCGGCCGAGGTCGTCGTCGGCGCCCTCGACGACGAGCAGCAGCGCGTCCGGCGTCGCGGTCATGGCGGCCGTGCCGAAACTGAAGCTGAGTGAGCCCTGCCCCGTCTCCTCGTCCCAGTTGGTCTCGATCTTGCGACCGAAGTGCGAGGCGAGCTGCTTGGCATAGCGGTTCGGACGGTCGGTGGCGACGCGGGCATGGGAGCGGGCCATGGAAACCTCCAGAGGTACGGCAGCAGGTCAGCGGCCACGGTGAAACCCTGGCCGCTTAGGCGAGCCTAAGGCATAATGAGCTTGGCTCTCTAATTATTTCCCATGCCTGCCCAGACCGGCTCTGTCGATATCCTGACTTCCCCCGACGCAGGAGCCCTTCCGTGACCGCCGCCCCGTCCGCCACCGCGCCCGAGCCGATCCCCACCGAGGTCGAGCTCGCCGACGCGCTGATGCGCGCGAGCAAGCGCATGCGGAAGGCCACCTTCCATCGCCTGGCCCCCCACGGCCTGACTCCCTCGCAGGGCCGCGCGCTGGACACCCTGGCCTGGAGCGGCGGATGCGGCATCCGCCTCAACCAGCTGGCGGAGCGGCTGCGCATCGCGCCACGCTCGGCCACCACGGTCGTTGACGCCCTGGAGGCGGCAGGACTGGTCACCCGCTCCCCCGACCCGGACGACCGCCGCGCCACCCTGCTCCACCTGACCGGGCAGGGCGAGGCGGCGGTGGCCCAGATCGCGGCGGTGCGCCGCGAGGTCGCCGCCGAGTATTTCGGCCCGGTCAGCTCGGCTGAACGGGTGACGCTGCTGCGTCTGCTGCACGTGGCGGAAGAGGCGTACGAGCAGGCCCATCCGCACCACGGCCCGCACGGTCATGCTCACGCACACACCCACGAGCCTGCTCGGGGTGGTCAGCCCTCGGCGCAGGACTGAGCGCCGACCGCCCGAACTGCGGACGGGTGAGCCAGGAACGGGTGAGCCGCGGACGGGTGAGCCGCGGAGGGGTGATGGACGCGATCGCGATCCCGGAGATCACCAACGCGGCTGCCGCGCCGGACAGCCGGGTCAGCGGCTCCCCGCGGAGCAGCCAGGCCGACGACATCCCGAAGACCGGCACCAGCAGCGAGAACGGCGCCACCACGGAGGCGTCGTGACGCTGCAACAGGTACCCCCAGAGCCCGAAGCCGACCAACGTCGCGCCCCACGCGACGTAGAGCAGCGAGCCCACGGCGCTCGGGCTGAAGGTGGTCAGCGCCCGGACGTCCGCCCGGGGCCCCTCGGTGAGCAGCGACAGCGCCGCCAGCGGCAGCGGCGGCACCACGCTCACCCAGACCATCCAGCGCAGTGCGTCCGGCGGTGCGGCCCTCCGGGTGATGATGTTGGAGAGCCCGAACGCCGCCGCCGCTCCCACGACCAGGGCGAACGCGCCCAACGGCGCGGCCCCGCCGCGCGAGGCCTGGTCCAGCGCCGCGACCGCCATGCCCGCGACGGCGACCGCGAGCCCCAGCAGGCGACGCGCGCCGATCCGCTCCCGTAGCAGCGCCGCCGCGAAGGCCGCCGTGAAGACCGCCTGACCCTGCTGGACCAGCGAGCTCAGCCCCGCCGGCATGCCCGCCTTCATCCCCTCGAAGAGCAGCCCGAACTGCAGCGCGCCGAGCACCAGCCCGCCGGCCAGCACGTGGCGCCAGGGCACCCCCGGCCGCCCGACCAGGAAGACCGCCGGCACCGCCGCGACCAGAAAGCGCAGCGCAGTGAAGAGCAGGGGCGGATAGTGACTGAGCCCGGCATCGATGGCGACGAAGTTGACGCCCCAGATGGCGGCGACGAGGACGGCGAGTCCGAGGTGGCGACCTGTCATGAACCGAGGATCGCCTGCGCCATCCGTTCAGCACCAGCAAACAGTTCTTCAGTGATCTGTTGAGTGATACTGAACAATCGGATGCGACATCCGCTTGGGATCCGACACACCGTCACTTCACTCGCTTGCCTGCAATGGTGGCAACCGTTCCATTCCTGGCAAAAGATGCGATACATGACGCTTCGTTCGTTGACGGCCGCCGGTGCGCTGCTCGCCGTCCTGCTGACCGCGCCCCAGACCCAGGTGGCCGCCGCCGGAGCGACCGACTCCACGACGTTCCGCGGCGCCTCCCGCGTCGGCGCGATCTTCGGTTCCTCCGCCACGCGCCCGGACCACCACTTCTGCAGCGGCGCCGTGGTCGACAGCCCGACCCGCGACATCGTGGTGACAGCGGCCCACTGCGTCATCTCCCCCGGCACCGGACACGCCCGCAGCGGCCTCACCTTCGTCCCGGGCTACCACGACGGACGGCGCCCCTTCGGCACCTGGTCGGTGGCCACCGTCGTCGCGGACAGCGGCTGGACCGTCCACGGCAGCCAGAACTCCGACGTGGCGTTCCTGATCCTGCGTCCGGACGCGTCCGGACGCAGGATCCAGGACGCGGCAGGCGCGGAAGACCTTGCCTTCAACCCGCGCCCCGGCACCCGCGCCGTCGCCATCGGCTACCCCAGCCGCACCGAGCGCCCGGTCCACTGCACGTCGCGCCTGCGGCGCTTCAACGCCCACCAGATCGAGTTCGACTGCCCCGGCCTCCCCGGCGGAACCAGCGGCGGCCCCTTCCTCGTCGGCACCACCTCCGACGCCCACACCCGCGGCGCGGTCGCGGGCGTCATCGGCGGATACCAGGAGGGCGGCAACACGGCCGACGTCTCCTACTCGGCGTACTTCGGCCCCTCCATCGCCGCGGTCTACCGCGCAGCGGTCGCACGCGGCTGACCCCAAGACCCCCGGGGCCGGCACGGCCGCCCCGCCCGCCGTACCTGCTCACGCTGTGCCCTGCCCTGCTGTGCCCTGCCCTGCCGGGCCGGCCTGCCCGTTGCGCCGACCGCAGTGCCGGAACCGCCCACGCCGCGACCGTCCCGCGACGAGCCGAGCGCGGCGGCCCGATGCGGCGGGAGGAGACCGCCGCTGGCCGGCCCCTGGACGGCGCGGTCACAGGTCATAGGCTGCCTGCATGATGGATCTGGGACGACTCCGGGCGCTTCATGCCGTCGCCGTGCACGGCTCGGTGGGTCGCGCGGCCGCGGCCTTGGGTTACACCCCGTCGGCCGTCTCCCAGCAGATCAGCAAGCTGGAGCGGGAGACGCGGACCCCGCTGCTGGAGAAGCGCGGCCGTGGCGTCGTGCTGACCGACGCCGCGCAACAACTCGTGCAGACCGCGGGCACCGTGCTCGCGCTCGTGGAGCAGGCCGAGGTGGAATTGGAGGCACGCCGGGGGCAGGTGACCGGGCGGCTCTTCCTCGCAGCCTTCGCCACCGCGGCCCGCGGCCTGCTGCCGGCGGTGCTGGCCGATCTGACCGCCCGTTACCCGGAGCTGGATCTGCGGATCCTGGAGAGCGACCCCTACCTCATGGCGGATCTGGTCGCCCGAGGCGAGATCGACCTCGCGGTGGTCCAGGACTGGCCCAACACACCCCTCGCCACGCCCGAGGGCGTGGCCCGTCGGCACCTCGGCCTGGACGTCGTCGACGCCGTCCTGCCCACCGGCCATCCGCTCGCCGCGCGGGAGGTGCTGAGCGTGGGCGACCTCCTCGGGCAGACCTGGGTGAACACCCCGGCCGGAACGATCTGCCACGACTGGCTCATCCGCACCCTGCGGGAGGCCGGAGAGGAACCGGACACACGTTTCCAGGCCACCGAGTTCGACACGCAGATCGCGCTGATCGCGGCCGGGCTCTGTCTCGGCCTGGTGCCGCGCCTGGGCCGCGCGCCCCTGCCTGAGGGGGTCGTCGCCAGGCCGATCGTGCCGGAGCCGACCCGTCGCGTCTCCGTGCTGTGGCGGGAGCACGCCTCACGCCGTCCGGCGATCATCGCGGCGCTGGAGGCGCTGCGCCGTCACTGGCCGCAGCGCACGGCGGCTCCGGAGCCGACGCTGATCGCACAGCGCGGTTGACCGCAGCGTGCGGCCGTCCGGCCGCAGGCGGTCAACTGTTGGCGAGGCCGATGACCAGCCACATGAAGCCCGCGCCCGCCACCGTGCACAGCAGTGTCGAACGCGACGGGTGCGGGCTGTGCGCCTCCGGGAGGATGTCCGAGGTCGCCAGGTACATCAGAAAGCCCCCGAAGAAGCCCAGGTAGAGTCCGACGACATGCTCGGGGATGGTGAAGGCGAGGGTGATCGCCGCGCCGGCGACCGGGGCGATCGCGTCCAGGGCCAGCAGGGTGACCGCCCGGCGCAGATCGTTGCCGTAGAGGCGGGTGATCGTGAAGGTGTTGTAGCCGTCCGCGAAGTCGTGGGCCAGCACCGCGACGGCCACCACCGCGCCGAAGCTGTTCCCGACCTGGAACGCCGCGCCGATCGCGAAGCCGTCCATCAGGCTGTGCACGCAGAGCCCGGCCGCGGCCGCGAGGCCGAGCTTCTCGCTCCTGCCGTTGGGACCGCCCGCAGCTGCCATCACTCCGTGCGCGTGAGCGGGCGCCCGACCGCCTCCCTGGCCGCTGTTCGGATCCTGGCTCTGCTCTTGGCCGACCCCTGGGCCGGACGGGGAGCGGCTGTCCGAGGAAGGGTCGTGCGAGGAGGCGTGGACATGCGGCAGGCCGGCGTGCTCGTGGGCCGCGTACTCCTCCTCGTGCGCCCGGTGGATCGCCACCGAGCGCTCGGCTATGTGCAGCACCAGGAAGCCGAGGACGAACATCAGCAGCGCTTCCGGCACGCCCCACAGGTGCTGGCCCGCGGCCTCGACCGCCTCGGGCAGCAGGTCGAAGGAGACGACTCCGAGCATCAGACCAGCGGCCAGTCCGAGGAGCAGATGCCTGCGGTCGCCGACCCTGCCGGCGACGAGCCCGCCGAGGAGGGTCATCACGAAGGCCCCTGCGGCCACCAGTACCGGCATCGGCCCTCCCGAGTCCGGGGACGGGACGGGGACGGGACGACGTGCGAGGGCGGCGGCGCCCTGCCCAGTCGCCGCCGCCCTCCATGCGGGCCCACCCTCGGCGCCCTCGGCACCATCCTCACTGACGGCCCGTCCACCCGCGCGCCGACTGCTCCGCACGGGCGACCGGCGGCAACGCCGCCGAGCCGTGGGTCACATCTCTCGTGCCCCGGCCCCCGTCCCTCAGCCGCCGTCCCTCAGCCCTCGTCCCTCAGCCCTCGTCGGCCTCGGAGTACACCTGCCACAGCGAGGGCGCGCCCTGCGTGGCCCAGTCGCGGCCGACCGCCGCCACGTCGAGCTCACGTCCGCTCGCCAGCCGGACGAACGGACGGCCGTCGCGCAGCAGCTGCCAGCTCGCCCCGGCGACGGACGCGACGATCACCGACCCGAGGTAGAGCCCGGCGTCGTGCCCCAGCTCTGCCGCCTCCTGCGGATCGTCACGCCAGCGCGGCGGCAGTTGGTCCAACGCGGAGAGCGAGTCGGGGGCGTCGTCCAACTCCAACCCCATGTCGGCGGCGCGGCCGCGCAACAACGCGCACTCGCCGAGCAGCTCCGCGAGGGTCTCGGGGTCCCCCACTCCCCCGGGATAGCGCTCGGCCCGCGCCTCCGCGTCATCCCTGCGCGACCGCCAGCGATCCATGAAGGGGAAGCTCATGCCTCCAGGGTGACACCGCCGACCCGCCGGGCCCTTGAAGGGCACGGGCAAGTTGCCGCACGAGACTCGTGGCGACGGGTGCTGCGTCCCTGCCGCCGCGAGGCGGAACGCGGCGGGGCGGGACGCGGCGGGGGGAAACGGCGAGCCAAAGGAGGCGGGAACGCTCAGCCGCCGAGTTCCGCGCCGAGGTGCTCGCGGATCAACGCCCGGAGCTCGCCGCCGTCGATGAGCCGCAGGCCCGCGTGTTCCGCCGCGGCCAGGACCGCCTGCGGGTGGAAGCTGCCGGTCGTGGCCCAGATGCCCGCCTCCGCCTGCTCCTCCTCCATCACCTCGGCGACATTGCGGACCGCCTCCTCGCCGACCACCGCCGGGCGGCGGGCCAGGCAGACGATGTGCGGGTGGTCGGCGAAGCCCGCGCCGTCGCCGTGGGCTATCGCGAGCAGGCCGTCGCGGCCGACGAGGCGGGCATCCCAGTCGGGCAGGCCCATCGCGGCGAACAGCTCCGACGCGAGGCCCGCGAACTCGCCTGGGGAAAGCTCCTCCGGCAGGGGCGCGGTCCGGCTGCTGACACCGAAGGGCACGACGGGCGCGGGGGCGTAGGGGTCGGCGGTGATCCGGCAGGGCAGTTCCCGCAGCCGGGCCGTCGCGTCGGCGTGCTCCGTGGGCAGCAGCGTCCGCGCGTACAGATCCGTGCGGCGTGCGTCCACGCTGAGCAGGGTCGTCTCACCGGCCTCGGCGGTGACGACCCGTCCGTTCAGCACGACGCCGTCCAGATGCGACTCGGTGTCGGCCGCGACCACCGCGTCCAGCGCGCGCAGGGCCAGGCGCGCGACCAGAAGCAGGTACCGCTCCACGCATTCCTCTCGCGGACGCGGCACCGGCTCGATGCCACCCTCGGCGTCGTCCGGCGACAGGCGGAAGGCCAGCGCGGGCGGAACGACGCCGACACCGGGCAGGACCAGGTCGATCACCGCGGTCCGGGTCAGCGGGCGGTAGCCGACGCGGGCGGGGACCTCCAGGCCGGGGAGGCGTCCTGCGGCGGCCAGGGCACGCTCCATCACGGACTCGACGGCGACCGGTTCGCCGTCCTCGTAGGCGTGCCGGTACTCGACCAGCCGCTCGTTGTAGGCGCGCACCGCGTCGGCCCGCTCGCGCTCCTCGCGCTCGTAGGCGAGCCGGACCTCCTCCGCGCGGTCGCGCAGCGTCCGCTCCTGCTCACGGTACTCACGCAGCGCGCGCTGGTGGGCCAACCGGGCGGAGGCGAGCTTCTGCTGGTAGGAGGCGTCGAGCAGCGGCTGCCCGGCGCGGCCGGCCGGGAGCTGGCCCTGGTCGGGCTCGAAGTCGGCCCAGCGCGGCGGCTCGGAGACGGCGGTCGGCGGCAGCGGCCGCGGCGTGTACTCGCGGCGCAGCGCCTCGAAGTCGACCGCGGGCGAGGGATCGGCCGCCAGATCCAGCAGTTCGTCGAGACGCTGCTCGGCGGCCTGCGCCACCTCGGTGTACTGCTGGGCCAGCACCGCCCGCCGACGCCCCGTCACTTCGCCGTCCCCTCCACCGCGCCGCCCACGCCACAAGGGACCAAGCATCTCATCGGCAAGTCTGTCCATGTCCCCGATATGCCACACCGCGCGGGCCCACGGGCCGTCAGCGGTGATCCTCCCACGGTCACTCGTCGGGGCTGTACATCGCCAGCATCAGGTGCACGGGCACTCCGTCCGGGTCCTCGGGCTCGGCGTTGAGCTCGTCGATGAGCTGCCGCAAGCGCATCCGGTAGGCCTCCGCGCGGTCGGCCGCCAGCCGGAAGTCGGCGATCATCACCATGGGCCGACGCCGCTCGTCCGCGTCGTCCAGGCGGACGCGCCCGGAGCGCAGCGCATCCGCCAACTCCCGCTCGAAAGAGGTCAGCGCCGAGTTGACGAGCCCGAGCGCCGCATCACGCTCCTCGCTCTCACCGGCCGCCGAGGAGGCGAGGAACCCCCGACTCAGCTCGATCCGGCGCTGCGCGGCGGCGTAGCGCTGTTCCACGATCCCGGAGACCAGTCGCGTCTCGGCGACGAGGATCAGCCCGGTCTCCTCCAGGTGCTTGAGGTGGCGGTACAGCTTGGTCTGCGGCTCCCCCAGCTCACGGGCGAGCTCCTTGGCCGTCCAGGAGCGGTCGGCGGGGGCCCCGCTCATCGCCTGGAGGATGCTGAGCCGGAGTGGGTCGGAGAGCGCCTTCAGCGTCTCCACGTCCTCCACGATGCGCACGTCCCGAACGTCGTCCATGCCTCCATCTTGCCAGGCGCTCACCCATGCGCCATCATTCACGTCATAGTGAACGTCAACGAGTTGGCGAACGTTCACGGCAGTCGACGGATCGGGGAGGGCCTGTCATGACCGCAAGCACCATGGACAGCAACAACGGGCGGGAGGCCGGAGGGTCGGCGCCCCAGCCGGCGTCCCAACCGACATCCCAGCGGACCACCCGGACGACGACGGCTCCGCCGCCTCCGCTGCGCCGCAACTGGCGATTCCAGCTGCTGTGGATCGGTTCCGCCTCCGCACTCACCGGGGTCACCGCCGCGGACGTCGCCTACCCCCTGGTCATCCTGGCGCTCACCGGTTCTCCCGCCTGGGCCGGACTCTTCGGCGTGATCCAGGCCGCCGCCACGGTGCTGTGCGGCCTGCCGGCCGGTGTCCTGCTCGACCGGTGCGACCGCCGTCGCGTGCTGATCGCCGCCGAGACGCTGCGTGTCGCGGCCACCGGCTCCGTCGTCCTGACGGGCCTGTTCGGCACCCTGACGCTTCCTCACCTCCTCCTGGTCGCCGCCGCGCTGGGCGCCGCGCAGCCTCTGGGTGGCGCGGCACGGATGCTGCTCGTGCGGGCCGTCGTCGCCCCCGAGCAGCTGACCGCCGCGCTGACCCAGGACGAACTCCGCGTCAGCCTGGCCGAGCTTGCCGGTCCGCCGCTCGGCGGTTTCCTCTACGGCCTCGGGCGTGCGGTGCCGTTCGTCTTCAGCGCCCTCGGCTTCGCCGTCTCCCTGCTCTGCGCCCTGATCGTGCGCCCGCAGCAGCCGACGGCCACCGACCCCACCGCCTCGCTGCGCACCGTCTTCGACGGCATCCGCGCCCTGTGGCAGGCGCCGACCCTGCGGCTGGCGCTGCTGCTGGTCACCGCGCTCAACGCGTGCGGCGCACCGCTCAGCCTGGCCGTCATCTACCGCCTGCGTGAGCAGTCCACCCCCGCCTGGGCCATCGGGGCGGCGCTCGCGGGTTCGGCCGTCGGCGGCCTGGCCGGCGCGGCGCTGGTCGGCTTCCTGCACCGCAGGTTCAGCCCCGGCACGCTGCTGATCGGCATCGTCGGCCTGGAGGCCCCGGTCTTCGCCGCCCTCGCGTTCGTGCACGGCGCCTGGGCGACGGGCGCCCTGCTGCTCGCCAGCATGCTCGGCATCCCCGCCCTCAGCGTGCTGCTCGACGTCCTGATCTTCCGCCAGGTCCCCGACGCCCAGCGGGGCCGGACCATCACCGCGACGATGACCGTGGTCGGCCTCGGCATCCCGCTCGGCAGCGGCGCCGTCGGCCTGCTGCTCCAGTTCCTCGGCGGCACCGGCTGCCTGCTGCTTCTGGCCGCCGTCCTCGCCCTGGCCGCCCTCCGCGCGGCGGCCGTACCGGAACTGCGGCGCGCGGTCTGGCCGTCGCCCGCCGCCTGACGGCACGTCCGAGCGGCGGG
>NZ_BBPQ01000013.1:65519-105693 GCF_000787855.1 Streptacidiphilus anmyonensis
CCGCTGGGCGGGTCCGCGGAGCCGGTGCCGCGGACCCGCCCAGCCGCGGCGCACCGTCTCCGGGCGCGCGTTCCGGGCTTATCTCCGGGCGCGCGTTCCGGGGCCGTCTTCCCGGCGCGGCAACCCGGACCCGGAAACGGGGCGAGGCAGTGGGAAACGGTCGCCGGACGCGGAAACGGGGCGAGGCAGTAGGAGACGGTCGCCGGACGCGGCCTATCGATCGAGGTCCGTGGGTAGTTCACTCGCGACGGACGGTTGTCGAAGCAGGGTGGCTGGATGATCGGCGATCTCTGGGTGCTGGTGGCACCGCTGGAGACCCCGGCCCGGAAGGGGGCCGAGGTCGACGAACCACGCCTGCTCGCACTGACCGAGGCGGGAACGGCCGAGGCCGATCGCGTGGACGGCCTGATCCCGGTCGACCGTGTCGAATGGGATGCCTGGCGGGCTGCCGCCGCCGACTACCGAGCCGCCGTCGCGGACGCCGCCCGCGTGCTCGCCCTCGCGGAACGCCGAGCCCAGCGGGCCGCAGGCCGGCTGCTCCCCGGTGTCCGCCGCCGCGCGGCCCGCGAGGCCGAGACCACCTTCGACGCCGCCCTCGCCGAGTACGCCGGTGCCGTGCGCACGGCCGCCACCGGCTACTGGCCGATCCACTGCGAGATCCGCCGTCGGCTCGACTCCCAGGCCGCCGCCCGCCGTTGGGTCGAGATCCGTTCCCGCTTCGCCGGTCGGGGGACCGAACCGGTCTGGGGCTGGTCGCTGCGCGAGCTCGACCATGAGGAGAGCCCGGGGCTGGTGGAGCTGACGGTGTTCCGTTGGGACGGCGACTCCCCCGCCGCTCCTGCCGACTTCATCTCCCCCGACCGCTTAGGCGCGCAGGACCTCGACCGTGAACTGCTGCGCCTGCGCGCGGAGTGGACGGTCCGCCGCATCGTCTGGGACGAGCCGGCGCGCCTTCGCGTCGAGGAGGAGAACGGCGGCGTGCCGTTCGCGCTGTGGTGGCGCGCGGTGACGGCCCGCGTCGACGCCGCGGAGAAGGTGATCCCGCCCCGCTCCGGTGACGGCCCGTTCGCCGCACCGCCCGCCGGAACCGGCCGCCGCCGCATCGAGGTTCTGCAACTGCCGGAGTGACGGCGCCGACAGCGCCGCTCCGCATGCGACAGCGCCCGTCTTCTGCCAACGGATCGACGGGTCGGCAGAAGACGGGCGCTGTCCCGCGCTGCGGTGCGATGCGGTGCGGTGCGGTGCGGTCGGCGCAGTGGATCCGGTGGGAGCTAACCGACCTTGGCCGTCTGCTCCTCCCCCACGAACGCGCGCCACAGGCGGGCGTAGGCGCCGTCCGCGGCGAGGAGGTCGGCGTGGGTGCCGTCCTCGACGACGCGGCCGTGGTCCATGACCACCACGCGGTCGGCGCGGGCCGCCGTGCTGAGGCGGTGGGCGATGACCACGGTGGTGCGGCGCTTGCCGCCGTGCCGGGTCAGGCGGTCCGCGGCGCGGTTGACCGCGGCCTCGGTGGCCAGATCCAGCGCCGCGGTCGCCTCGTCGAGCAGCAGCAGGTCCGGGTCGACCAGTTCGGCGCGGGCGAGGGCGATCAGCTGGCGCTGGCCGGCCGACAGGTTCCGACCCCGCTCGCTGACCCGGTAGAGGTAGCCGCCGTCGAGCCGGGCGATCATCTCGTGCGCGCCGACCGCACGCGCCGCCGCCTCGACCTCGGCGTCGCTCGCGTCCGGGCGGCCGTAGGCGATGGCGTCACGGATCGTGCCCGCGAAGAGGTAGGCCTCCTGCGGGACGACGCCCAGGCGGTGCCGGAAGCCGGCCAGGTCCAGCTCGCGTACGTCCCGGCCGTCCACGCGCACCGCGCCCCCGGTGACGTCGTAGAACCGGGCCAGCAGCTTGACCAGCGTGGACTTGCCCGCGCCTGTCTCGCCCACGAGCGCGACGGTCTGACCGGCCGGGATGCGCAGCTCCACGCCGGTGATCGCCTCGGGCTTGCGCGCGGGCGTCCTGCCGGACGCGGGCGCCGTCGGGTCGGCCAGGGTGGCGTCGGCCCCGAGGGCGTTGTAGGCGAAGCGCACGTCGTCGAAGTGGATGTCACCCGTCAGGCGCCCCACGGCCTCCGGCTGCGCCGCCTGCGGTGTGGAGGTCGGGGTGCGCAGCAGTTCGCGGATCCGGCTGAGGCCGACGGCGGCCTGCTGGTATCCGTCGAACACCTGCGAGAGCTGCTGCACCGGCGAGAAGAACAGGTCGATGTAGAGCAGGTAGGCCACCAGCGCACCGGTGGTCAGGGTTCCGGCGTTGACCCGGTTCGCGCCGACGATCAGCACCAGGGCCGCCGCCACGCTGGAGAGCATCTGTACGAACGGGAAGTAGAGCGAAATGTACAGCTGCGCCCGGACGCGGGTGCGCCGGTAGTCGTCGCTGCGCTCGGCGAAGCGCGCACGGTTGTGGTCCTCGCGCCGGAACGCCTGGACGATCCGCATGCCCGCGACGTTCTCCTGCAGGTCGGCGTTGACCGTGCTGACCTTCTCCCGGCCGAGCTGGTAGATCTTCGACGACTTCGCGCGGAAGACCAGGGTGGCCACGATCAGGATCGGCAGCACGGCGAAGACGTAGAGCGCGAGCCCCGCGTCGAGGACCAGGAGCACCACGAAGATGCCCGCGAACGTGAGCAGGCTGACCACGGCGGTGACGACGCCCGTCTGCAGGAACGAGGTCAGCGCGTCGACGTCCGTCGTCATGCGCGTCATGATCCGGCCGCCGAGCTCGCGCTCGTAGTAGTCGAGACCGAGTCGCTGCAGGTGGGCGAAGATCTTCACGCGCAGCCCGTACAGCACACGCTCACCGGTGCGTCCGCTGACCTGCGTCTCGGCGGTCTGCACCCCCCAGTCGACGAGGACGACCGCGAGCGCGATCAGCGAGACGAGCCCGACGGCGCCGGCCGCCCCCTTGCTGACGCCGTCGTCGATGCCGCGGCGGATCAGGATCGGCAGCACCAGCGAGGCGAGCGCGTCCAGCGTCACCAGAAGCAGAGCCAGCAGCAGCGGCCCCCGGAACGGTGCCAGCATCCGGCGCACGTTGAACGCCGGGTCGGGCCTGCGGGCCTCGTCCAGGGCGATCGCCGGGGTCTCGTCGGCCGGTGGCAGCGCTGCGACCTTGGCCAGGAGGTCGGGTGTGGCGGCCATGGCGCCCATCGCCGCGTGCACGCCGCCGGGTCCGCCCATGTGGCCGCCACCCGCGCCGGGCCGGTTGGCGGTCACCGGCGCATCCGGGTCGGGCTCGGGGTAGCGTTCCCGGTCCCACAGCTCCGGCGTGACGCCGCCGACGCGGACGGCGACCTGCGCCCCGTCGACGGCCTCGAGCCCGTGGCGCCGCGCACCGTCGATCCGCGCACCGTCGATCCGGGCGCCGTCGAGCTGAACGGCACCGATCGGAGCGGCGTCGATCTGAGCGGCACCGATCGGAGACCCGTCGAGCCCGGCCGTGTCACGTTCCTCGGCGTCGAGCTCGATCGCAGCCGCCGCCTCGGCCTCCATCAGCACGGCGTCGGCCGGTCGGACATCGGTCAGCTCGTCGTCGGCCAGCTCGGCGGCCAGCAGCGAGTCGGTGAGGATCTGGGCCGCCGGATCGGCCTGGCGGATGTCGGCCGCCATGGCGTCCGGGTCGGTCAGCAGCGAGCGGTAGAGCGGGCAGCGGGCGTCGAGCTCCTCATGGGTGCCGAGGTCGACGAGACGCCCCTGGTCCAGCACGCCGATGCGGTCGGCCAGCTGAAGCGTCGAGCGGCGGTGTGCGACCAGCAGCGTCGTGCGGCCGGCCATCACCGTGCGCAGCGCGTCGTGGATCTCCGCCTCCACCTGCGCGTCGACGGCGGAGGTCGCGTCGTCGAGCAGCAGGATGTGCGGGTCGGCCAGGATGGCGCGGGCGAGGGCGACGCGCTGACGCTGACCGCCGGAGAGGGTCAGTCCCTGCTCGCCGACCACGGTGTCGTATCCGTCGGGCAGCTCGCGTATGAAGCCGTCCGCCTGCGCGGCCCGGGCGGCGGCGACCACGTCCTCGTCCGTCGCGTCGGGGCGGCCGTAGGCGATGTTCGTGCGCACGGACTCCGAGAAGAGGAAGCTGTCCTCCGGCACCATGCCGATCGCGGCACGCAGCGAGCGCATCGTGAGGTCCCGCACATCGTGGCCGTGGACGCGGACCGTTCCGCTGGTCGCGTCGTAGAAGCGCGGTACGAGCATCCCGACCGTGGACTTGCCGGAGCCCGAGGCGCCGACGAGGGCGACCGTCTCACCGGCCCGCACGCTGAGGTTCAGCCCGCGCAGCACCGGTTCGGGCGAGGAGGCGTAGGCGAAGTCGACGTCCTCGAAGGAGACGGCGGGCACGCCGTCGAGCTCCGCGAACTCGTCCAGCTCCTCCGGATCGAGGTCGATCGCGGAGTCGCGCTCCTTGATCACCGGTCGCTCGTCGATCAGCTGCAGGACGCGCTCCACGCTGGCGCGCGCCTGCTGGCCGACCGTGAGCAGCATGGTGAGCATCCGGACCGGGCCGGTCATCTGCGCGACGTAGGTGGAGAAGGCGACGAAGGTACCGAGCGTCACCTGGCCGCGCACGGCCAGCCAGCCGCCCAGGGCCAGCACCGCGACCTGGGCCAGGGCGGGGATGGCCTGCATCGCCGGGCTGTAGCGGGCGCTGAGCCGCACGCCGCGCAGGCGCCTGGCGTAGAGGCGCCGGCTGGCGGACTCGAGACGGCCCAGCTCCTGCTCCTCCTGGCCGAAGCCCTTGACGACGCGGACGCCGGAGACCGCCCCGTCCACGACGCCGGCCACCCGGCCGGCCTCCTGCTGGGCGGACCAGGTCGCGGGGAAGAGCCGCCTGCGGCTGAGCGACGCGAAGTACCACAGGGCCGGGGCCATGGCCAGCGCGATCAGGGTCAGCAGCGGCGACAGGAAGAACATCACCACGATGGAGAGCAGGAACATCAGCACGTTGCCGGTCATCATCGGCAGCATGCTGAGCAACCCGACGATCATCTGCAGGTCCGAGGTGGCCCGGCCGACGACCTGCCCGGTGTCGAGTCCGTCCTGCTTGACGCCGTCGAGCCGGGTCAGTGAGTCGAACAGGTCCTGGCGCATGTCGTGCTGGACGTCCATGGCCAGGCGTCCACCCCAGTAGCGGCGGACCATGGTGAGCAGGAAGACCGCGACCGCGGCGGCGACCAGCGCGATCGCCCAGGGGGCGAGCGAGCTGCGGTGGGTGGTGATGACGTCGTCGATGATGTGGCGCGGGATCAGCGGCACGAGGGCGCTGATCGCCATGCCGAGCAGCGAGGCGCCGAACGACAGCAGGACGTTGGTGCGGTAGCGCCAGGCATACCCGCTCAGCCGACGCACCCAACCGGACCGGCGCTCGGTGTCCGGACCGGTGGAGGGGGCTTCGACTTCCCCTGGAGACTTATGAGCCTGAGACATATTTAGCGATACTAATCTTCTCGTCGGTCAGCTGTCCATGTCGCTTTAGGGGCTTACCCGCCCCGGCTCGAATCACCAGCCACCCCAGCCGTAGACCCGCTCGACCGGGATGCGCACCACGAGCCGCCGGTCGGCCACCATGGCCGCCCGGTACTCGTCCCAGTCCGGATGCTCACCCGCGATCCGCCGGTAGACCTCGACCAGCTCGTCGACGGCCGCGTCGGCGGGACCAGCCGCGACCGGGCCGAGCTGGGCCGTGCCCTCGACGACGGCGTAACCGCCGAAGTCGGGCCGGGTGACGTAGACACTCACCCGGGCGTCGCGCCGCAGGTTGGCCACCTTCGCCCGGTCCGCGGTGGTGGAGAACCGGATCAGCTCCGCGTCGGGATCGAAGGTGATGCTGACATTGGAGAGCTGCGGCCGACCGTCCCGCTTGAGGGTGACCACCGCACCGGTCTGCGAGCGTGCGACGAGATCCAGCAGGTCCTTGTTCGCCATCGTGCGTCCTCCCGTGCGCCGGATGATGCCCTCTGGGCACAGCACCAGACTGCCGCCGGGTGTTCCCGTCGCGCACCGGGCGACGGTCGCGGTCAGGGCTCCGCGATGGTCGTAGGACCTCGGACGGAGACGGTCCCGCGAAGGCCCGCCTGAAGGGCGGGGCCAGGGGCGGGGCCGCTACCGCTCGGCGGGCGTGGCCGCCGCGCCCAGGGCGCCGAGGGCGAGGCGGTGCAGCAGCCCCGCCATCGCCGCACGCCCGTCCGGGTGACCCGCGACAGAGGGGCCGGCGGCGGCACTGTGCGGGGTGGAGTTCAGCAGCCCGAACACCGCGTGGACGGCCGGACGCGCCTCGTCCCCGAGCCCGGGAAAGACGTCGCGGGCGACGCCGACCCACAGCTCCACGTACTGGCGCTGCAGACTGCGCACCTGGCGGCGCTCCTTGTCCGGCAGGTTGAGCAGTTCCCGGTCGTGCAGGGTGATCAACGCGCTCTCGTCGAGGGCGAAGTCGATGTGGCACTGGAGCAGCGACTCCAGGGCCTCGCGCGGATCGGCGGAGGCGTCGACCCGCCGCCGGCCCTGCTCCAGCAGTCGCCCGCTGATGCCGATCAGCAGGTCCGCCAGCATCGCGTCCTTCCCGGCGAAGTGCCGGTACAGGCCGGGCCCGCTGATGCCGACCGCCCGGCCGATCTCGTCCACGCCCACGCCGAGGAAGCCGCGCTCGGCGAAGAGACGAGCGGCCTCCCGGCGGATCTGTGCCCGCCTCGGGTTCTCCGGCGCGACGGTGGTGGAACCCATGGAGGCGGCAGAACCGGCACCGGTCGACGCTCCGGCCGCCGCGCCGGAGGGACTCGAAGGCTTGACCATCAGGCCATCGTAGACAGACCTGTTAGGCGGCGTTAACCTGAGCCGTATAAGTTAACGCTCGTTCACAGGAGCAAAGGAGCTCTCGGCGATGGCACCCGCTCCACTCCCCACCGGCTTTCCCCCGAGCCCACAGGCCCGGGCCGCCGCTCCGCGGCTGGACAGCACGGTGGATCCCACCTCGGCCTCCTACCGGAGCAACACCGAGGGACACCAGGCCCTGGCCGACGAACTGCGGACCAAACTGGCCGCGGCCGCGGCGGGCGGCGGAGCACGCGCTCGCGAGCGCCACACCTCCCGCGGCAAGCTGCTGCCGCGCGACCGCGTCGACACACTGCTCGACGCCGGCTCACCGTTCCTCGAGCTCGCGCCGCTGGCGGCCGACGGCCTCTACGGCGGGGACGCCCCCGCCGCCGGCGTGATCGCCGGTATCGGGCGGGTGGCGGGCCGCGAGGTGGTCGTCGTCGCCAACGACGCGACCGTCAAGGGCGGCACCTATTACCCGATGACGGTCAAGAAGCACCTGCGCGCGCAGGAGGTCGCCCTCGACAACCGGCTGCCCTGCGTCTATCTCGTCGACTCGGGTGGCGCGTTCCTGCCGATGCAGGACGAGGTCTTCCCCGACCGGGACCACTTCGGCCGGATCTTCTACAACCAGGCCCGCCTCTCGGCCGCCGGCATCCCCCAGCTGGCCGCCGTGCTCGGCTCCTGCACCGCGGGCGGCGCCTACGTGCCGGCCATGAGCGACCAGGCCGTCATCGTCCGGAACCAGGGGACGATCTTCCTGGGCGGGCCGCCGCTGGTGAAGGCCGCCACCGGCGAGGTCGTCACCGCCGAGGAGCTGGGCGGCGGCGAGCTGCACTCCAAGACCTCCGGCGTCACCGACCACCTGGCGGAGAACGACGGCCACGCGCTCTCCATCCTGCGCACGATCGTCGGCGAGCTCGGCCCCCGAGCCCCTCGCCCGTGGACCGTCGAGCCGTCCGAGGAACCCGCCGTCGACCCGGCCGGCCTCTACGGCGCCGTGCCCGTGGACTCGCGCACCCCCTACGACGTGCGCGAGGTCATCGCCCGCATCGTCGACGGCAGCCGATTCGCCGAGTTCAAGGCCGAGTACGGCCCGACCCTGGTCACCGGCTTCGCCCGGATCCAGGGCCACCCCGTCGGGATCGTCGCCAACAACGGCATCCTCTTCGCCGAGTCCGCCCTCAAGGGCGCGCACTTCATCGAGCTCTGCGACCAGCGCGGCATCCCGCTGCTCTTCCTGCAGAACATCTCGGGCTTCATGGTCGGCCAGAAGTACGAGGCCGGCGGCATCGCCAAGCACGGCGCCAAGATGGTGACGGCCGTGGCCACCACCCGGGTGCCGAAGCTGACGGTGGTCATCGGCGGCTCCTACGGCGCGGGCAACTACTCGATGTGCGGGCGGGCCTACTCCCCTCGCTTCCTGTGGATGTGGCCGAACGCCAAGATCTCCGTCATGGGCGGCGAGCAGGCCGCCTCGGTGCTCGCGACGGTGCGTCGCGACCAGATGGACGCCCGCGGCGAGGAGTGGCCGGCCGAGGCGGAGGAGGAGTTCCGCCGCCCGGTGCGCGAGCAGTACGAGCGCCAGGGCAACGCCTACTACGCGACGGCCCGCCTGTGGGACGACGGAGTGATCGACCCCCTGGACACCCGCACCGTCCTCGGCCTGGCGCTCAGCGCCTGCGCCAACGCGCCCCTGCCCGAGCCGCGCCCCTACGGCGTCTTCCGCATGTGACATGACGAGAGGTCACCTCCAGTGCCTATGTTCGAAAGTGTTCTGGTGGCCAACCGCGGCGAGATCGCGGTCCGGGTCATCCGCACGCTGAAGCGGCTCGGTGTCCGCTCCGTCGCCGTGCACAGCGCCGCCGACGCCGCCGCGCCGCACGTCCTCGCCGCGGACACCGCCGTCCTGATCGACAGCTACCTCGACGGCGCCGAACTGGTCGCCGCCGCCAAGCGCGCCGGGGCCGAGGCCGTCCACCCCGGCTACGGCTTCCTCGCGGAGAACACCGGCTTCGCCCGTGCCTGCGCCGAGGCCGGACTGGTCTTCATCGGCCCGCCCGCCGAGGCGATCGAGCTCATGGGCGACAAGATCAACGCCAAGGAGGCTGTCAAGGCCGCCGCTGTCCCGGTCGTCCCGGGCAGCAGTGGCGACGACCTCGACGACGCCGCCCTGATCGCGGCCGCGGCCGAGATCGGCTTCCCGGTCCTGCTCAAGCCGTCCGCCGGCGGCGGCGGCAAGGGGATGCGCCTGGTCCGTGAGGCGGACCGGCTGGCCGAGGAGATCGCCGCCGCGAGGCGCGAGGCCCGCACCTCGTTCGGCGACGACACCCTGCTGCTGGAGCGGTGGATCGACCGCCCCCGTCACATCGAGATCCAGATCCTCGCCGACGCGCACGGCAACGTCGTCCACCTGGGCGAGCGTGAGTGCAGCCTCCAGCGGCGCCACCAGAAGCTGATCGAGGAAGCCCCCTCCGTGCTCCTCGACGAGACCACGCGCGCCGAGATGGGTGCGGCCGCCGTGCGTGCGGCGAAGTCCTGCGGCTACACGGGCGCAGGCACCGTCGAGTTCATCGTGCCAGGGGCCGATCCCTCCTCTCATTTCTTCATGGAGATGAACACCAGGCTCCAGGTGGAGCACCCGGTGACCGAGCTGGTCACCGGCCTGGACCTGGTGGAGTGGCAACTCCGCGTGGCCGCGGGCGAAGTGCTCCCGTTCGCCCAGGCCGACGTCACTCTCACGGGACACGCCATCGAGGCGCGGATCTGCGCCGAGGACCCGAGCCGCGGGTTCCTGCCCTCGGGAGGACAGGTCCTGCTGCTCCAGGAACCCGAAGGGGAGGGGGTCCGGGTGGATTCCGGACTGGCCCCCGGGCTGGTCGTCGGCAGCACCTACGACCCGATGGTGTCCAAGGTCATCGCCTACGGCCCCGACCGGGACACCGCCCTGCGCAGGCTGCGCGCCGCCCTTGCGGAGACGGTCGTCCTCGGGGTCGTCACCAACGCCGGCTACCTGCGCCGGCTCATCTCTCATCCCGACGTCGTCGCGGGGCGCCTCGACACCGGTCTGGTCGAGCGCCACCCGGAGCTGACGCTAGTCCCGACCGGCGACACCGGCCAAGCCGGCAGCGCGCAGCCTGTGGAAAACCTCCCGCTGCTGGCCGCCGCGCTGCTGCGCCAGCTGGCCCTCGCACCCGCCCCGGCCGCCGACGGGTCGGGCTGGACCGACCCGTTCGCCCGGCCCAGCGGCTGGCGGATCGGCGGCACGCCCGCGTGGACCAGGCACCACCTGCGGCTTCCGGGCTCCGAGCCGGAGCTGGTGCTGGTCCGCCCGCTGCGCGGCGCGGAGCACGGCGCCCCGCAGGGCAGGGACAACGGCGCTAACCGGGGCGCGTTCGAGGTCAGGATCGGCGACGGCGAGATCCTGCGGGCCGAGGCCCGCACCCAACTGGCGGACGGCGCGGGCCGCCTGGCCGTCACCGTCGACGGCGTGACCCGCGGCTTCGCCTGCGGGGTGGAGGGGGCCGAGCACGGCGACGGCACCGTCTGGCTCTCCCGTGACGGCGACAGCTGGGCCTGCCACGTCCACGACCCGCTCGCCGAACTCGCGCTCGGCGGGGCCGGAGCCCACGGCGGTTCCCTCACCGCGCCGATGCCGGGCACCGTGACCCTGGTCAAGGCCTCCGTCGGCGAGACGGTGAAGCGTGGTCAGGCCGTGCTGGTGCTGGAGGCGATGAAGATGGAGCACGTCATCACCGCGCCGCACGACGGCACGGTCGCCCAGCTCAAGGTCGTCCCGGGTGGCACGGTGGCCATGGACGACCTGCTCGCGGTGATCACTCCCGCCTCCGCCCCGACCGACGAGACCGCGGAATCCTGAGGAGTGGTGATGACCGATCAGACCGACCGCGCCGGGCAGCAGACGCCGCACGAGCCGACGGTGCTGGAGCTCGGCCTGCCGATGGCCGTGCGCGCGGACGGGCTGCCGCAGCGCGTCCGGATCCACGAGGTCGGCCCCCGCGACGGGCTGCAGAACGAGTCCGTCGCACTGCCGGTCGAGGTCAAGGCGGAGTTCATCGCCCGGCTCGCCCAGGCGGGCCTGACCACCGTCGAGGCGACCAGCTTCGTCCACCCCAAGTGGGTCCCCCAGTTGGCGGACGCCGAGGAACTCTTCCCGAAGGTCTCGACGTTGCCGCAGCAGTACCCGGGGCTGCGGCTCCCGGTCCTGGTGCCCAACGAGCGCGGGCTGGACCGCGCACTGGACCTGGGCGCCACCGAGATCGCCGTGTTCGGCAGCGCCACCGAGACCTTCGCCGCGCGGAACCTCAACCGGACCGTCGCCGAGTCGCTGGAGATGTTCGCCCCCGTCGTCCACCGGGCCGCCGAGGCCGAGGTGAGGGTCCGCGGATACCTCTCCATGTGCTTCGGGGACCCGTGGGAGGGCCCCGTCGCGACCGAGCAGGTCGTGGCGGTCGGCAAGGCGCTGCTCGACCTCGGCTGCGCCGAACTGAGCCTCGGCGACACCATCGGCACCGGCACGCCCGGTCAGGTGGAGGCGCTGCTCGGCGCGTTCGCCGCGGCCGGAGTCGGCCCGGAGAGGCTCGCCGTCCACTTCCACGACACCTACGGCCAGGCGCTCGCGAACACGCTCGCGGCGCTGCGCTGCGGAGTCTCCGTGGTGGACGCCTCCGCCGGCGGACTGGGCGGGTGCCCCTACGCCAAGAGCGCCACCGGAAACCTCGCCACCGAGGACCTGGTCTGGATGCTCGACGGCCTCGGCATCGAGACCGGCGTGGACCTCGCCGCGCTGGCCGCGACCAGCCAGTGGCTCGCCGGACACCTCGGTCGGCCGAGCCCGTCCCGGGCCGTGCGCGCCCTCGTCGGATCGAGCTGACCGGGCGCGGCGACCGACGAGCGGACAGGCGCTCACACAACTGCCTCACACAACTGCACAGCACCCCTGAACCACCACCGGACGGCCGTCGCAGACGCCCACAAGGCCGCACGGCGGCTGCCCGTTTCCCTTCTTCCGCCTCCCCACCCTCAGGAGACCACCATGCTGGACCACCGCCTCGAGCCAGAGCACGAGGAACTGCGCCGCACTGTCCGGGAGTTCGCCCGCGACGTGGTCGCGCCGAAGATCGGCGAGTTCTACGAGCACGAGGAGTTCCCCTACGAGATCGTCCGCGAGATGGGCCGGATGGGCCTGTTCGGCCTGCCCTTCCCGGAGGAGTACGGGGGCATGGGCGGCGACTACTTCACCCTGGGCCTGGCCCTGGAGGAGCTGGCGCGGGTCGACTCCTCCGTGGCGATCACCCTGGAGGCCGCGGTCTCACTCGGCGCCATGCCGATCTACCTCTTCGGCACGGAGGAGCAGAAGCGCACCTGGCTGCCGAAGCTCTGCTCCGGCGAGATGCTCGGCGCGTTCGGCCTCACCGAGCCGGAGGGCGGCTCCGACGCGGGCGCGACCCGCACCACGGCCCGGTACGACAAGGCGACCGACGAGTGGGTGATCAACGGCACGAAGTGCTTCATCACCAACTCCGGCACCGACATCACGGGCCTGGTGACGGTCACGGCACTCACCGATTCGAGCGACGATTCGGGCCATGCCTCGCCCACGCGCTCGATCTCCAGCATCATCGTCCCCACGGGGACCCCGGGCTTCACGGTCTCCAAGAAGTACTCGAAGGTCGGCTGGAACGCCTCGGACACCAGGGAGCTCTCCTTCACCGACTGCCGCGTCCCGGCGGCCAACCTGGTCGGTGAGCTGGGCCGCGGCTACGCCCAGTTCCTGCGGATCCTCGACGAGGGACGCATCGCCATCGCCGCCCTGGCCACCGGTCTGGCCCAGGGCTGCGTCGACGAGTCGGTTCGCTACGCCGCCGAACGGCACGCCTTCGGCCGTCCGATCGGCGCCAACCAGGCGATCCAGTTCAAGGTCGCGGACATGGAGACGCGGGCGCACATGGCCCGTCTCGCCTGGTACCACGCGGCCAGCAGGATGGTGGCCGGCGAGCCGTTCAAGAAGGAGGCGGCGATCGCCAAGCTGTACTCCTCCGAGGCGGCCGTCGACAACGCGCGCGAGGCCACGCAGATCCACGGCGGCTACGGCTTCATGAACGAGTTCCCGGTGGCCCGCTTCTGGCGGGACTGCAAGATCCTCGAGATCGGCGAGGGCACCTCGGAGGTGCAGCGCATGCTGATCTCGCGCGAGCTCGGCATGCCCGCCTGACGACCACGTCGGGCTACCGGGCGGCTGGGGCCGCCTGGGCGGGCTCGGGCGGCTCGCGGGTGCCCCGTGCCCCGAGCCGCCGGGAACTCCTAGGCGGCTCGCGGGCGCCCCGGACCGCGGGCGCCCGGAACGGCAGGCGCCCGGGCGGCTCAGGGGATGACGACGACCGGGCGGTTGGCGCGCTTTGCCAGGCGTCCGGCGACGGAGCCGAACAGGCGCCCGAGCCAGCCGTGCGAGCCGCCCACGACGATCGCGTCCGCGGCGTACTCCTTGGCGACCTCTTCGAGCTCGTGGCAGATGTCGCCGCCGCGCTCGACCAGCACCCAGGGGACGTCGGTCAGGTAGTCGGCGCAGGCCAACTCCAGGCCCAGCACCTCGGTGCGGTGGTCCGGCACATCGACGAAGACCGGCGGCTCGCAGCCGGCCCATACCGTCGCCGGAAGTCTGTTGGCCACGTGGACCAGTACCAGTCCGGAACCTGACCGCCGTGCCATGCCGACCGCGTAGGCGAGCGCCCGCTCGCTCGACACGGAACCGTCGAAGCCAACCACGACACCGTGGAGGAACGCCGGGTCGCAAGGGCGAACCCGTTGTGACTTGACTTCAAAACTGGGCATCGGCAGCTGGGGTCCCGTCGTCTGCTTGGGGTCGCGGGGCTCTCGGTGCTCGTAACCGGCCATGGCTTGAGGACGTTTCGCGAGGTGGGATACGAGATGTGGTGCGCGGGGCGGAGGCGGGGAAGGAGGCGGCAGTCTTGGCGAGGTGGGCCGAGGGGCGGCCGGTTTTCCCCTTCCCTCAAGGGTACGGCGACATTGTGTCCGCGCCCAGATGCGGAGCGCACAGGGCGCGCAGTTCCCGCGAACGGAGGATGCGCACGCCCGGGGCGTGCATGGAGCATGCCTGAGCGCCGGGCCATGTGCAACGGTGCAGACGCGGTCAGGTCGCCCTCAAGCCCGATTCACTTTCGGACAAAAGCTGGCGATCTGCCTGTCGCATATGCCAACAGACTGAAACCATGCGCTCATGCCGCCTCTCCTCCTCTTCGATCTTGACAACACCCTCATCGATCGGAACCAGGCCTTCCGTGGCTGGGCGCAGCGCTTCCTCCGGGCACGGGCGCTCCCTCTGGAGGATCTCGGCTGGTTGTCCACCCTGGACTGCGGCGGGTACTTCCCCCGCGAGGCCCTGCTGCGGGCGACGGTCTCCCGCTACGGCCTGCACGTCTCACTGGAGAAGCTGCTCGACGACTACGCCGAGACCATGATCGAGCTGATCGACTGCCCCGAGGAGCACCGCGCGGCCCTGCGGAAGGCACGGGCGGCCGGATGGACGCTGGGCATCGTCAGCAACGGCTCGACCAAGCAGCAGCAGGCGAAGATCGAACGGACCGGTCTGGACGACCTCGTGGACGGCTGGATCATCTCCGAGGAGGCCAACTGCGAGAAGCCCGATCCGCTGATCTTCCAGCTTGCGGCGGACCGTTGCAGACGCGGCACCTCGGCGGGCGCGTACCGACCCTCCGATCTCCCGGGTCTCAAGGACCTCACGGACGTCGCGGGCCTCACGGAGGTCGCAGGCCTCTCCGGCGCCCTGGACGACGGGGACTGGACCCGCACCACCTGGATGGTCGGCGACCACGCCCCCGCCGACATCGCGGGCGCGGCCGTGGCCGGCCTGCGCAGCGTATGGCTGAACCACGGACGCCCCTGGCCCGAGCTGGACTACCGGCCCACGATCACCGCGACCGGCATCCCGGAGGCCGTGGACGAGGTGCTGAACGCCCCGCTGTTCGCCTGACGCGGACCGGGACAGGCGGACGACCGGGACCGGGAGCGGGACCGGCCCGAGGAGGTCTCGAGCCGCGGAGGCGGGTCAGCGGCGCAGTTCGACGGGCGTGGCCGGGAACTGCCACCAGCGCGCGAGGCCGCGCTCGGTGAAGCCGAGACGGCGATAGAGAGGCTCTCCGAGCAGCGTGGCCGTCAACGTGGCAGGGCGGTCCGGGTGCGCGGCCAGTCCCGCGCGCATCACCGCCCGCCCGGCCCCGCGCGAGCGGAAGTCGGGCAGGGTGGCCACCCAGTAGAACCCCACCGCGACGCCGTCGTCGTGCGTCACGCACGCCGCCGCCGGGCGCCCGTCCACACGCGCGAGCCAGCTCCGCTGCCCCGGCACCACGGCGTCGGCCGGAAACTGCTGGCCGCGGCGCCACGGCAGCCGCTGGAGTATCGGGAAGCCCTCCACCACCACGCGCTCGACCGCGGCGTGATCCTCCTCGTCCAGCGCCTCCCCGACGGACAGGCCGTCCCCGGACACCTCACCCCCGGAGACGTGCTGCCCGCCGGAGGCGTGCTCCCCGCCGGATGCCTGCGTTCCACCGGCCGTGGTGTCGACCGGGACTGCGGGGCGCCGACGAAGGCTCGGCGTCTCCGGCGCGCCCGGATCACGCACCATCATCGGCATGGTCAGGGCTGCTTCGAACCCGAGATCGGTGAAGTCCAGGGACTGCGTCGGGTCCTCCAGGCAGAGCTGCCGCGAGTCCCACTCCCGGAACACCGCCAGCAGGTCGCGTCGCAGCGCCGCCGCGTCCACGACCGGCTGGGCCGCCAGCAGCACGCGGTGGGCGCTGTCCGACCGCACCGCGAGGAAGCCCGGGCCGTCGACCCACGCCCAGCCACGTGCCCGCGCCATGGCCGTCCAGTGGCTTGCGGCATTGCCGACCGCGAGTTCGACTCCCATCCGTTCACCATAGAGCCTGACGCCCCCTGACCGGGTGGCCGAGACCGTATCCCAAGGCCTCCCAACTCCCCTC
Source organism: Streptacidiphilus anmyonensis (assembly GCF_000787855.1). Taxonomy (GTDB): domain Bacteria; phylum Actinomycetota; class Actinomycetes; order Streptomycetales; family Streptomycetaceae; genus Streptacidiphilus; species Streptacidiphilus anmyonensis. The sequence goes on from NZ_BBPQ01000013.1 coordinate 81,403, forward strand.
ACTGGGAGCGATGGCGCCTCCGACCCGATCCGGCCGGCGTGAAGTTCGTGAGGTCGCGCGGACCGGCTCAAGGTGGAGTGCGGGAGGAAATGTGCGCGGTCCGTGCGCCCCCTGCGCTCCAGGACGCCTCTTTTCGGTCAACTTCAGGACACATGGTCGTGGTTGGCCATATGCCCAGCCCAGGCCCTTCCGCCGGGTTTCCGCGCACTCGTCAACTGCGTTGGAACCGCGCCACAACTGGCCACAGCGCGACATGCCCCCTTCCCTGACGGGGTGATGGGTGCCACGCTTCGAGATCGAATGCTTCACGCCAAATTGCCATGTCGACATAGCGTCTGATGGTGAACTAGTCGCAACAGCCCTACCCGAGCCAGTAGATTCGATCTTGATGGGAGCATGCGAGAGGCGGGGGGCTCGACAGGCGCCATCCCAGGACGGGTGCGGACGGCACCGTGGAACCACAGGACCGGGACGACCATGACAGCGAGGGGGGCCGGAGCGCCTTGAGCAGGGTCAGCAGGACTACCGTCACCGGGGACGAGGCGATCGCCGGCGTCCCGGTCGGCGCCACCGGTTCCGGCAGCCTCGCCAGTGGATCAACCGGCCTCGCCACCGCCGCACCCCGCAAACTCTCGAGCCGCCGCCGCGCCGAGATCGTGGCCGTGCTGCTCTTCAGCGGCGGCCCGATCTTCGAGAGCTCGATCCCGCTCTCCGTCTTCGGCATCGACCGCCAGGACACCGGGCTCCCGCACTACCGCCTGCTTGTCTGCGCGGGCGAGAACGGCCCGCTGGCCACGACCGGCGGCCTCACCATGACGGCGCCCTACGGCCTCGACGGCCTCGCCCGGGCCGGCACCATCGTCGTCCCGGCCTGGCGCTCCGCGGGCCAGACCCCGCCGGCCGAGGCGCTCGCGGCGCTCCGCAAGGCCCACGCCGAGGGTGCGCGGATCATCGGCCTGTGCACCGGCGCCTTCGTCCTCGCCGCCGCCGGCCTGCTGGACGGACGCCCCGCGACCACCCACTGGATGTACGCGCCGACCCTGGCCAAGCGTTACCCGCAGATCCAGGTGGACCCGCGCGAGCTCTTCATCGACGAGGGCGACGTGCTGACCAGCGCCGGCACGGCCGCAGGCATCGACCTGTGCCTCCACGTGGTCCGCACCGACCACGGCGCCGAGGCGGCTGCCGCCCTCGCCCGCCGACTCGTCGTGCCAGTCCGCCGCTCGGGCGGACAGGCCCCCTACGTCGACCGGTCTTTACCTGAGGAGATCGGCAACGACCCGCTCGCCGAGGTCGTCACCTGGGCCCTCGACAACCTCTCCAAGCAGTTCGACGTGGAGGTGCTGGCGGCCCGCGCGTACATGAGCCGTCGCACCTTCGACCGGCGCTTCCGTTCGCTGACCGGCAGTGCGCCGCTGCAGTGGTTGATCTCGCAGCGCGTCCTGCAGGCGCAGCGGCTGCTCGAGACCACGGAACTTTCCGTGGACGAGGTGGCGCGGCGCTGCGGCTTCCGCTCGCCGGTGGCCCTGCGCGGCCACTTCCGGCGGCAGCTGGGCGTCTCCCCCGCCGTCTACCGCAGCACGTTCCGGGCGCGCCGCCCCGAACCCGGCACACCGGGCGGGAACGGCGGCGCGGGCGGGCCTGCGGGTGGGACGACGACGGGCACCGGAACGTCCATGTCGACTCCGAGTGCGGCGACGCCGGGCGGCGGGGAGCAGTTCGGCGCCTCGCTGCCCACCGTTCCGCCCCAGGGCGGCCCCGGACGCGGCCGGCCGACCCCGCGCGTGGGCAGTCGCACCCGGCAGGCAGGCCCGAGCCGCCCGGCGTCGGCCGACCACTCCTCTCCCACGGAGGACGGCCGCCCGGGCCCCGCTCAGGCCCTCAGCCACCCCGACAGCGCCACCGCCGCCCTGCGCCGCCGCGGCGCGGAACGCCGGTAGCCGGCGCGGAACGGAACGGGAGGGGCGGGACGGAGCCGGCCACCGTGGGACGAGCCTGGCCGAGCCGACGCGGCCCCGGCCGGGCGGCGGCATGCGGCCGACCGCACAAGCACTGGCCCGCGCCTCGATGACCGCGAGCGGTCCACCCCGAGGCCTCCCGACCTGACCCGGGACCGGCCGACGCGGAACGGACGGGCCGGGGAGGGTCGGGCTGCAGCATGCGGCCGACGCCACAAGCCCCCGCCTCGAAGACCGCAGCCTAACCACCCCGCGGCGAGCCGACCTGGCCGGGACTGGCCGACGCGGAACGGACGGGCCGCGGAGGGCCCGGCCTGGCCCAGACGGGCCTTGAGGAGGGCCGGGCCGCAGCATGCCACCGACGCCACAAGCACCCGCCGCGCCTCGACGGCAGCGAGCTGACCACCTCCGGTCGGCCGAGGGAGCGCGAGCCCAGCACTCTCGCCCCGCGCCCCGCGCCCGGCGCGCCGCACGCCCCACCCCGCGAACCCGGCCGCCGGCCGGTCATGTGTCCCTGCTGCCATGTGTCCCGCTCGGCCGCCGCCCGGGGAGGCGCTCCGCGCAAGCGCCTTCGCAGCGATCCATCCGGCGTGCCGGAGCGCGCCCGAGCGGGATTCCTCCGCCGCGCGCCACCCCGCGCGCCGCTTCACGCATCCCCCGCATGTCCCTGCGCGTGTCCCTGCGCGCGTCCTCCCGTGCGTCACAGCCGCCCTCCGCACACGGACCGGGCGACGTGTCGACTTGCCAGGGCGAAGCGCAATGATCGACCATGACGGGTCAGCCGATCGCCCGCCCGGGTTCGTCGCGGAGCTCGCGGTTGACGTCGACAGCAGGACGCGCACAAGCCCCGGGACGGTGAGCCGGATGAACGACCGCATGGTGTGGATCGACTGCGAGATGACGGGACTCGACCTCGAACGAGATGCCCTGGTGGAGGTCGCCGCCCTGGTGACCGACTCCGAGCTGAACATTCTGGGCGAGGGTGTCGACATCGTGGTCCGTCCGCCGGAGGCGGCGCTCGAACAGATGCCGGACGTGGTGCGGGAGATGCACACCGCGTCGGGGCTGCTGGAGGAGCTGGCCGGGGGCGTGACCCTCGCGGAGGCGGAGGCCCAGGTGCTGGCGTACGTCCGGGCCCACGTGGCGGAGGCCGGCAAGGCGCCGCTGTGCGGGAACTCCGTGGCGACCGACCGCGGCTTCCTCTCGCGGGACATGCCCGCGTTGGAGGGGCACCTCCACTACCGGATCGTCGACGTGTCGTCGATCAAGGAGCTCGCCCGCCGCTGGTACCCGCGCGCCTACTACAACAGCCCCAAGAAGCAGGGCAACCACCGCGCGCTCGCGGACATCCGGGAGAGCATCGCCGAGTTGAAGTACTACCGCGAGGCCGTCTTCGTGCCCCAGCCTGGCCCGGACACCGAGGCCGCGCGGGCCATCGCCGCACGCTACGAGCAGCCGCCGGCCTGACACCGGCACGCCGGCGCACCCGCGACCAGGGGTGCGCCGGACCGGCCGCAGCCACCGGAAACGTGGTCGTGAGCATCCCGCCGGATCCTGTAGAGTTATCTCCGTCAGCGCGCGAGAGCGCAGCGGACAGATGGTGGGTGTAGCTCAGCTGGTAGAGCACTGGGTTGTGGTCTCAGGTGTCGCGGGTTCGAGCCCCGTCACTCACCCCATCGAGGACTTCGGGCCCGACCGTTCAACGGTCGGGCCCGAAGTCGTTTCCGGCTTCCACGCTTTGAGCCCGGCTCAGAGAACCGGGCTCAAGAGCGGTCTGGCTCGTACACCTTCGGTCAAGGCTCCGGACGTTCCTCCGGCTGTCCCTCCGAGCCCTCCGGGCCTTCCCCCGGCTCCTCCTCCGGCTCCGAGAACAGCAGCCCCCCTGCCTCCAGCTCCGCATCCGCCTGCGCCTCGAGCTCGGGGACGCTCGGCACCGGCGGCACGCTCGGCACCTCCTCCGGCTTCGCCGCCACGGCGGCTGCCGCACCGGCGCTGGGAGCCCCGCCGTTGCTCTCGGGCTTGGGCGTCATCCCGTCCAGGAAGCGGAGCAGCTCCACCGGGAACGGCAGCACCAGCGTCGAGTTCTTCTCGGCGGCCACCTCGACGACCGTCTGCAGCAGACGCAGCTGCAGTGCGGCCGGGGTGTCGGACATGATCGTCGCGGCCTCGGAGAGCTTCCGGGACGCCTGGAACTCACCGTCGGCGGTGATGATGCGCGCGCGGCGCTCACGCTCCGCCTCGGCCTGCCGGGACATGGAGCGCTTCATCGACTCCGGCAGTGCGACGTCCTTGATCTCCACCCGGTCGATGTGGATGCCCCAGCCGACCGCCGGGCTGTCGAGCATGAGCTCCAGGCCCTGGTTGAGCGGCTCGCGATTGGTGAGCAGGTCGTCGAGCTCGCTCTTGCCGATGATCGAGCGGAGCGAGGTCTGCGCCACCTGGGACATCGCGAAGGTGTAGTTCTGCACCTGCACCGTCGCGAGGACCGGGTCCTCGACCCGGAAGTAGACGACGGCGTCGACCCGGACCGTGACGTTGTCACGGGTGATGCCCTCCTGCGCGGGCACCGGCATCGTGATGATCTGGACGTTCACCTTGCGCAGCCGGTCGGCGACGGGCAGCAGCAGGGTGAGGCCCGGTTGCTTGATCCCGCTGCGGACGCGACCGAAGCGGAAGACGACGCCGCGCTCGAACTGCTGGACGACCCGCACCCCCGTCGCCAGCCACACGGCGCCCACACCGAGCACCCCCAGGACGACATCCACAGCCAGCATCGCCATCACCCGATCTCGTCCGCACAGGACACCCGGCAGCCACCCCGCCACCTTCCACGCTACTCGCGGGTCCGGCCAGGAGGAACGGTCGTGCGGGCACGATGATCAGTCGTTCGGCTTCAGGCGGAAGGCGTCGGGCAGGCGCCTCCGACCGGCGGGGCACCGGCCGACTAGGCCGATTCGCGGACGACCAGGTCCGTGGAGAGGATGATCTGCCGATGACTGCGCCCGGGAGCGGCGATCTCCTCCAGCAGCAGTCGGGCCATCGCGCGGCCCATCTCCTCGCTCGGCTGACGGACCGTGGTCATCGTCGGTTCCGTGTGCCGCGCCAAGGGTGAGTCGTCGAAACCGACCACCGCGACGTCCGTCGGTATCCTGCGGCCGGCCCGGCGCAGTGCACGCATCGCGCCCGCCGCCATCAAGTCGGAGGCGCAGAAGACCGCGTCGAGGGCGGGTTCGCGCCCGAGCAGCTCGGCCATGGCCTCCTCGCCGGACTCCTCGGAGAAGTCGCCGTGCGCGATGAGCGGGGACTCGACCGCCACCCCGGCCTCCTCGAGCGCCCGCCGGTATCCCTCCAGGCGGACGCAGGACGCCTCCATGTCCAGCGGGCCGGTGATCGTAGCCACCCGCCGCCGCCCGAGGCCCAGCAGGTGACGCACCGCCGACCAGGCGCCCCCGAGGTTGTCCGAGTTGACGTAGCTGAGGGGCTCCAGCTCAGAGCGGCGACCGCCCAGCACCGTGGGCAGACCCGTGCTCTCCACCAGCTCGGCCACGGGGTCGTCGGCGTGGACGGAGACCATGAGCACTCCGTCGACCCGCCGCCCGTCGAGGAAGCCCGCGAGCCGGCGGCGCTCACGCTCGGTACTCACCAGGATCAGCAGCAGCTGCAGCTCGGTCTCGGAGAGCTCGCTGGCGACCCCGCGGATGATCGAGGCGAAGAAGGGCTCGGAGGCGAGCCGGGTCTCGGTCTCCGGGATGATCAGAGCGACAGCGTCGGCCCGACTCGTGGCGAGGGAGCGGGCTGCGCGGTTCGGTACGTAGCCCAGCTCGGCGATGGCCTGCTCGACCGCCGTGCGCGCCCGGGGGCTCACCCCGGCCGCGCCGTTGACCACGCGCGACACCGTGCCGCGGCCGACACCGGCCAGCGCGGCGACGGCCTCCAGCGTGGGCCGTCCCTCGCCGCGACCGGCGGACCTGCTGCTCATGGCGTTCCCTTCGTTCCCTCGTGTACGGCGCGGTCTGCTCATGACCCGACTCACCGGCCACTCACGCACTCACGACCCGACCCACCTGACCCAGCCGGCGCGCCCGACGCGCCGACGGGCACCCGACCGGGCACCCGGACTCTCCGCGTTCCGTCAGCGCCCGGGTACATCGTGCCAGCGGCCCACCCGGCCGCACGCACGGGAGTCGCGCGGGCCCACGGTAGACGGGCGACCACGGTGCGGTGACCTCACCCTAGCGCGATGTCCCAGCAAATGGGAGCGCTCCCAACTTTCGAGCGAAAGCCTCAGCGGAGTCCTTGACATCCACACGCCGCAGGGCTCAGGCTTCCGGCAACAGGAACTGGGAGCGCTCCCATCACCGGTCGCCTTCGCGGCCCGGCCGGGACGCCCCGCCTCCTCCCGCTTCACCGCCATCCGTCTCGGAAACCTCGGGAGACCGCTGCGATGACCTCCGTCGGCACCCCGCCGTCACTCCGCCCGCCGGGCCCGTCGGCCACGACGCGCTCCTCGCGGGCTCAGGACGGCCTGCTCCACTTCCCATCCGACTTCCTCTGGGGTGCGGCCACCTCGGCCTACCAGATCGAGGGCGCCGCGGCCGAGGACGGACGCACCCCCTCCGTCTGGGACACCTTCAGCGCCACGCCGGGCAAGGTGCACCACGGGGACACCGGGGCGGTGGCGGTGGACCACTACCACCGCTTCCGGGAGGACGTGGCACTGATGCGCGACCTCGGGCTCGGCGCCTACCGCTTCTCGATCGCCTGGCCGCGGGTCCAGCCGACCGGTCACGGACCGGCGGTCGAGCGCGGGCTCGACTTCTACCGCCGCCTGGTGGACGCGCTGCTCGAGGCCGGCCTCACTCCGGTCGCCACGCTCTACCACTGGGATCTGCCGCAGGAGTTGGAGGACGCCGGCGGCTGGCCCGCGCGGGACACGGCCGAACGGTTCGGCGCCTACGCGGCCCTGGCCGCCGAGGCCCTGGGCGACCGGGTGAGCCACTGGACGACGCTGAACGAGCCGTGGTGCTCGGCCTTCCTCGGCTACGGGTCCGGCGTGCACGCACCCGGCCGTACCGATCCGGCCGACGCCCTGCGCGCGGCGCACCACCTGAACCTCGCCCACGGACGGGCAGCCGCCGCGGTCCGCGCTGCGGTTCCGGACGCCCAACTGTCCGTCAGTCTCAACCTGCACCAGGTGCGGCCGCTCACCGACAGCCCCGCGGACGCCGAGGCGGCCCGGCGGATCGACGCCGTGGGCAACAGGATCTTCCTCGGGCCCATGCTGCACGGCCGTTACGACGACGACGTGCTGAGCGACACAGCCCATCTGGTCGAGTGGGACCGGTTGATCCAGCCCGGCGACACCGTGGCCGCCCATGCGCCGCTCGACGCGCTCGGGATCAACTACTACACCCCGGCCTGGGTTTCGGCTGACGGCCCGGGCACCAGCGCCGTGCACGGGACGGGCGGCGGCTCACCGTGGCCGGGTTCCGAGTCGGTCGCCTTCCACCAGCCGGAGGGCCCGGCCAGCAGCATGGGCTGGCCGATCGACGCCACCGGGCTGTTCGACCTGCTCTCCCGCGTGCACCGGGAGCGGCCGGATCTGCCGCTGCTGATCACCGAGAACGGCATGGCCTGCGACGACTACCCGAACCCGGAGGGCGAGGTGCGTGATCCGGAGCGGATCGCCTACCTGCAGGACCACCTGACGGCGGTGCACCGGGCGATTTCGACGGGCATCGACGTCCGTGGCTACTTCCAGTGGTCGTTGATGGACAACTTCGAGTGGGCCTACGGCTACTCCAAGCGATTCGGCATGATCTACGTCGACTTCCCCACCCAGCGGCGGACGCCCAAGTCAAGCGCGTACTGGTACAGCGAGGCCGCGCGCAAGGGGGCGATACCGATGCCCTGACAGTAACGCTGCGTAGCTCACGATCGTTGGACCGGGCGTGCATGTGTTCGCCGCTCTGTTCGCCCCAGCGCCCACGCCGGTGCCCGCCCAAGGGTCGGTTCCGATTCCGGCCGAGCACGTCGGCACGATGGCGTGGTTGCTGCCGGTCCTGTTGGGTCTGCTGCTGACGGCGATCGCCTGCTACAAGCACCGCGGCCTGCCCGGGGGTCACTGAGCCGCTTGCGGCCCCCTGTTCGCGCCGGTTCCGGAAAGCCGAGCGCTACCCATCAACGTGTACGCACCATTTATGTCTTGATGGTCAGTCACGTCATCACGGCGACTCCGTCGACAGAGCTTGACCTCGCGACGGCGCCGACGACCGCAACCGATCACCGTGCGCCGGCCCGTTCAGAGGATCAGCGCGCAAGCCCCCGAGGTCCACCAATGATCACCTCACGTCAGATACCCGCCGCCCTGCCCACCCAGAACCCGGTGACGCCTCTCCGGCGTCGCCTCGGCTGAGCGGAGGCCGGCATGCGAGCGCTCCTGCGAAGACTCTGGTTCTACCTGATCGCCGCCTACGCCGCGGTCACGCTCAACTTCTTCATCCCGCGGATGGTGCCGGGCAGCGCCCTGCAGAACTTCCTGGCCAAGATGAACACGGCCTCACTGACCCCCGCACAGCTCCAGGCCCTCCAGGCCCAGTACGGCGGCGGACACCAGGGCCTTGCCGCGCAGTACGTCACCTACCTGGGCAATCTCTTCCAGGGCGATCTGGGTGTCTCGACCTCGCTGTCCGCGCCCGTCTCGACCGTGCTCGCCAACGACCTGCCGTGGACGATCGGCCTGGTCGGCTCGGCCACGGTGATCGCCTTCCTGGTGGGGACGCTGATCGGAGTGCTGGCGGGTTGGCGGCGCAGCGGTCTGCTGGACGCCCTGCTACCGGCGGCCACGTTCTTCCAGGCCGTCCCCTACTTCATCCTGGCGTCCCTGCTGATGCTCAGCTTCGGCTTCTACGGAGGGGCGTTCCCGACCGGCGGAGCCTACGACACCGGGCGCTACGCGACGGTCACCCCCGGCTGGAACTGGCCGTTCATCGCCAACGTGATCGACCACGGGGCACTGCCCGCGGCCACGGTGGCGCTGGCCTCCGTCGCCGGATGGATCCTCGGCATGCGCAACATGATGATCACGACCATGGACGAGGACTACGTCCTCGTCGCCGCAGCCAAGGGGCTGCCGCGGCACAAGGTCGTCGCGGTCGCGGCGCGCAACGCGCTGCTGCCGAGCATCTCCAACTTCGCCCTGTCGATCAGCCTCGTCGTCACCGGCTCGATCGTCACCGAGATCGTCTTCAACTACGCCGGCGTGGGCCGCGAGATATTCAACGCCGCACAGGCCGCCGACTACCCGGTGATGCAGGGCATCCTCCTCGTCGTCACCTTCACCGTCCTCGGCGCCAACCTGCTCGCCGACCTCGTCTACGTCGCGCTGGACCCGCGCGCCAGGAAGGTGGCCTGAGCCGTGTCCCCCGTACTCCGACCCCGACTGCCGCGCCGCGCCGGCGGTGGCCGCTCACGCCTGCTGCGCACGCCCAAAGTGGCCGTCGGCTCGCTGATCCTCCTCTTCTTCGTGCTGCTCGCGCTCTTCGGTCCGATGGTCGCGCCGCACTCCACCGACTGGCGGGCGTCGCGCCTCGACAACGTCCCGCATCCGCCCTCGGGACGGTTCTGGCTGGGCACGGACGTGCAGCAGCACGACCTGTTCTCGCAGCTGCTCGCCGGTGGCCGGGACACCCTGCTGATCGCCTTCGTCGCCGGGATCATCGCCACCGTGCTCTCCGTGCTCGTCGGCGTGAGCGCCGGCTACCTCGGCGGCAGGGCCGACGAGGTGCTGTCGATCCTGACCAACATCTTCCTGGCCCTGCCCGGCCTGCTGATCCTCATGGTCGTCATGAAGATGATGCCGGACGGCGACACCGGGAACCCGCTGCTGATCGGCGCGGTCATCGCGCTCAGCGCCTGGGCGTGGGGCGCCCGCGTGCTGCGCGCGCAGACCCTGGCCCTGCGCAACCAGGACTACGTCGAGTCGGCACGAGTCGTCGGCGAGGGCCGAGTCCGGATCATCCTCTTCGAGATCCTCCCCAACCTGCTGCCGATTCTCGCCTCCTCGTTCATCTTCACCGTGATCTACGGGATCGGCGCCTACGCCTCGCTCTCCTGGCTGGGCCTGATCAATCCGACCAACGCCTCCTGGGGCACCATGCTCAACACCGCCCAGCAGTTCAGCGCGACCACCAGCGGCACGTGGTGGTGGTACGGGCCGCCGGCCCTGTGCGTCGCCTTCGTCGGCATCGCCCTGGCGCTGCTCAACTTCGGCATCGACGAGATCGTCAACCCGCGGATGCGCAGCACGCGTCGGGGTCCGGGCGGTCGGCGCGGACCGCGCTTCCAGCTCGGCCTCACCCCGGTCGTCCGCGCCGAGGAAGGAATACGCTCATGACGCAGAGCCAGAACGGCGGCCCTGCGGTGGCCGGACGGCAGCGCGAGGCCGTCCTGGAGGTCCGCGGCCTCGACGTGGACTACGGCCACGGTCCGGACGCGGTCCGTGCCGTCAGCGGAGCCGATCTCGTCCTGCACCGCGGTGAGGTGCTCGGGCTCGCGGGCGAGAGCGGCTCGGGCAAGTCGACGCTCGCCTACGCGCTGACACGCCTGCTCCGTGCGCCCGGCGTCATCACCGGCGGCGAGGTGCTGTTCCACTCCCGGCCGCAGGGCGTCGACGCAGGCCCGGCCGAGACCGTCGACCTGCTGGCCGCCGACGCGGCCACGCTGCGCCGGATCCGCTGGTCGGAACTGGCGGTGGTGTTCCAGAGCGCGATGCACGCGCTCAATCCCGTGGCCCGCATCGACGCACAACTGACCGATGTGCTCAAGGCGCACCGCCGGTCGATGACGGCGACGCAGCGGCGTGAGCGCGCAGTGGAGCTGCTGCGCATGGTCGGCATCAGTCCCGACCGGTTGCGCAGCTACCCGCACGAGCTCTCCGGCGGCATGCGGCAGCGCGTGATGATCGCGATGACGCTGGCGCTGGAACCGCAGGTGGTCATCATGGACGAACCGACCACCGCCCTGGATGTGGTGACGCAGCGCGAAATCCTCGAGGAGCTGATGCAGCTGCGCGAGCGCCTCGGCTTCGCGGTCGTCTTCATCACCCACGACCTGTCGCTGCTGCTGGAGCTGGCCGACTCGATCGCCGTCATGTACGCCGGGCGAATCGTGGAGCGGGCCAGCGCGGCGGAACTGTTCCGCGCCCCGCGCCACCCGTACAGTCTCGGCCTCAAGGGGTCGTTCCCGAGCCTGCACGGCGAGCGGGTCCGGATGGAGGGCATCCCCGGCTCCCCGCCGAGCCTGCGCTCCATGCCGAGCGGTTGCGCCTTCCACCCGCGCTGCGCCTTCGCGACGGATCGCTGCGCCGAGGAGCAGCCCCTGCTGGTCACCCCGGCCATGGATCTGCCCGGTGGTCAGGGGCGCACGGCAGGCGGGCCGCCCAGCGACCGGTCCAGCGCCTGCTGGTTGCAGAACGGGCAGGAGCCCCCACCCGCCGCGCTGGCTCTGCCGTTCCCGCCGGCGACCGCCACTTCGGCCACCTCGGACGCGTCAGCCACGTCGCCCGCAGCGACGGCGGGGGCCGGTTCACCGAGCGCGCCGAGCGCGTCACCGGCCGACATCGCACCCGTGTCCCTGCCCGCTCCGGCTCCGGCTCCGGCTCCGGCTCCGGCTCCGGCTCCGGTCAACGCGACCTCCGGTGCGACCACGGCCACCCCTCCACTCGGGAGCTCCTCATGACCGACACCGTCACCCCGATCTCCACGCGGGTGGTCCACGGGCCGGACCGGCCGGGGACGCCGGCCCTGGAGGCCCGGAGCCTGACCAAGCACTTCAAGGTCCACGGCGGCCTCGGCCGCGGCGCGGGGACCGTGCACGCCGTCGAGGACGTCTCACTCGCGTTGCCGCGCGGCACCGTCACCGCGGTGGTCGGCGAGAGCGGCTCGGGCAAGTCCACCTTGGCCCGGCTGTTGACCCAGCTGATCGCCCCGACCGGCGGCGAGCTGTTGCTGGACGGGGAGCCGGTCCGCGGTGACGCCCGTTCGCGCAGGGCCTACACCAGTCGCGTCCACCTGGTGCTTCAGGACCCGTTCTCCTCGCTCAACGCCGTGCACACCGTCCGCTACCACCTGGAACGGCCGCTCAAGCTGCACGCGGGCCGTCGCCTGAGCCGGGAGGAGCTGGACGCGCGCGTCCTCGCGCTGCTGGAGCGCGTCTCGCTCACCCCGGCGGAGAGCTACGTCGACAAGTACCCGCACGAGCTCTCCGGCGGCCAGCGCCAACGCGTCGCCATCGCGCGGGGCCTGGCGGTCGAGCCGGAGGTGCTGCTGGCCGACGAGCCCGTGTCGATGCTGGACGTCTCGATCCGGCTCGGAGTGCTGAACCTGCTCGACGAACTGCGTGAGCGCGAACAGTTGGCGATCCTCTACGTCACCCACGACATCGCCTCGGCCCGCTACCTCGCCGACTCGATCGTGGTGATGTACGCCGGGCAGATCGTCGAGTCGGGCGACGCGGTACGGGTCACCGACGCGCCGGCCCATCCGTACACCCAGCTCCTGCTCAGCGCCGCGCCCGACCCCGAGCGGGTCGAGGCCCCGGTACTGCGCGGGCGGGGCGCGCCGCCCAGCCTGGTCTCCCCGCCCAGCGGCTGCCGCTTCCACCCGCGCTGCCCCTTCGCGATGCCGGTCTGCTCGGAGCAGGCACCGCCGACGCTCCCGGCCCGCGACGCCTCCTCCGCCCGGCATGTCGCCGCCTGCTGGCTGCTCGATCCGGAGCAGGCGTCCGACGAGTCCCGGATCGACGCCGCCGCGGAGCCGCCGGCGCAGGCTGCCCCGTCGGGCAGGTCGGCGGGCCCGGCGTGAGCCGGCCGACAGGAGGGCCGCGGCCTCCGCCCCGGGCGGGGTGACGCGGAACCCCGGGCGAGCGCCAACTCGCCCGAGGCGATGTCCGCTTCGACTCAGCGTGACCGTTCGGCACCAGCCGACCGGTCACGGCACCAGCACCGAACCACCCTTCACGGACCTGGACATGGTCGCTCAACACTGGCCGGCGCCCGCCGGTCGGACACAAGGAGCGTACGACAATGAGACGCAGCACCACCATCAAGAGCATGGCCGTCGTGGCCGCCCTGGGACTCGGCCTGACGGCCTGCTCGAGCTCGTCCTCCCCCAAGGCCGGCGGCTCGGGCGGCAAGGGCAACGTCGCCGCTGAGACCCTCTACCTGGAGGACAACACCGGCGCCACCTCGTTCACCGAGGACTTCAACCCCTTCGACGGCAACTCCTTCGGCCGGACGCAGAACACCGACTCGCTGATCTACGAGCCGCTGCTGCAGTACGACACGCTCAACCCGAGCCAGGCGCCCACCCCGTGGCTGGCCGACAAGATCGACTGGTCGGCCGACGGCAAGACCGCCACGATCCACCTGCACGCCGGCGTCAAGTGGTCCGACGGTTCTCCGCTCACCTCCGCGGACGTGGCCTTCACCTACCAGCTGGTGACGGACGACGCCGCCGCGAACACGCAGGGCGTGCCGAAGGCCGCCTCGATCTCCACGCCGGACGCCGACACCGTGGTGCTCAGCTTCGCCTCGCCGGAGATGGCGAGCGCGCAGGCCATCGGCAACCAGCTGATCGTGCCCAAGGCGCAGTGGTCCTCGATCTCCTCCCCCGCCACCGCGGTGATCAAGTCCTCGCAGGCGATAGGCACCGGGCCCTACCTGGTCGACGCCTTCACGGCGCAGAAGGTCACCTACAAGACCAACCCGTCGTACTGGGGCGGGAAGCCCAAGGTGCCCGAGGTCGCAGTGGCCAACTACGCGAGCAACGACGCGGCCACCACCGCGCTCGCCCAGGGGCAGCTCGACCTCGCGGGCAACGACATCAACAACGTGCTCACCTCGTTCGTCGCCAAGGACTCGCAGCACAACCACCTCTTCCAGACCGACGCGCCGTACTTCCCGGCCGGCAACACGGTCGCGCTGCTGCTCAACACCAAGAGCCCGACCGCGCCCGCCCTGGGCGACGTGGCGGTGCGCAAGGCCATCAGCGCGGGCATCGACCGCGCCTCCATGGCCAGCCAGTGCGAGACCGACTACGAGCTGCCGGCGTCCTCGTCGGGTGGCCTGACCCTGCCGCTGGACCAGAGCTCGCTCAACCCGGCCACCGCCAACGACCTCAAGCCGGCCTCGGACGGGACCGCGGTCCAGTCCCTGCTGAGCGCCGACGGCTACACCAAGACCGGCGGCAAGTGGACCAAGGGCGGCAAGACGATCTCCTTCACGATCATCGACCCGAACTCCTTCACGGACTACTGGTGCGACGCCAAGGCCATGCAGCAGACGCTCAACGGCCTCGGCTTCGACGTGAAGATCAACGGCGACATGGACTACAACGGCTGGAACACCGCCATCACCACGGGCAAGTACGACGTGGCACTGCACTGGGGCCAGGGCACGACGGCGTTCCAGCGCCTCCAGTTCATCCTGGACTCCACGCTGACCTCGCCCGTGGGCCAGCCGTCCGCCGGTGACTTCAGCCGCTACCAGAGCAGTGCGGCGGACGCGGCGGTCAAGCAGTTCCAGAACGCGACCACTCCGGCCGACCAGCAGTCGGCGCTCAACGCCCTTCAGCAGGAGCTCTCGACGGACGTTCCGGCGGTCCCGGTGCTGTACGGCGCGGCCTGGTACGAGTTCAGCACGGCCAACTTCACCGGCTGGCCGACGAAGGACAACCCGTACGTCAACCCGTCGCCCCAGGATCAGGCGTACGAGTACATGATCCTGCACCTCACTCCGGTCAAGTGAGGCAGAACGTCAGGTGACGGTACGTCGGGCCGACGAAGGCTGCCTCCTGGCGTCGGCCCGACCGTCGAGGGCGGGGCCACCGTCAGAACCGGAAGAGCGCCGACGGCGGCTCCGGGGAGGCCTCCGCCTCGGCGTCGCGCGCCGGCAGGGCGCCGGCCTGGAAGTCCTCCAGGTCGGCGCCCTGCACGATGCGTCCCAGCACCGGGTCACCGGCCATCGCCCGGCCGAGGTCCGGCAGCGGCAGCGGCGTGGCCGACGCGAGCAGGATGAGGTTGCCGAAACGCTTGCCGCGCAGCACCGCAGGGTCCGCGACCATCGCCACCTCGGGGAAGACCGCGCGCAGCGTCGCCACCTGTCGGCGGGCGAAGGGAAGCCGTCCGCCGTCGGCGATGTTGGCGGCGTAGCGGCCGCCGGGCGCCAGGGCCCGCACGACGGCCTCGGCGAACTCGACGGTGGCGCAGTGCGCGGGCACCCGGGCGCCGCTGAAGACGTCGGCGATCACCAGGTCCGCCCAACCTTCAGGAGTGCGCGTCAGCACCTCGCGGGCGTCGCCGCCGCGCACCCGGATCTGCCATGCGCGCTCCAGCGGCAGTTCGCGGCGCACGAGTTCGGTCAGCAGGGTGTCGATCTCCGCGACCTGCTGGCGGGAGCGCGGACGGGTCGCCGCGATGTAGCGGGGCAGGGTCAGCCCGCCGCCGCCGAGATGGAGCGCGTTCAGCGGGCGGCCCGGAGCGGCGGCGAGATCGGCCACCCGGCCGAGGCGGCGCTGGTACTCGAACATCAGCCGACTCGGGTCGCCGAGATCGACGTGCGACTGCGGCGCGCCGTCCAGCAGCACGGTCCACGCCTGTGGACGGTCCCGGTCGGGCACGAGCTCGGCGGTGCCGGAGGCCACCTGCTCACTGATCGACGCGAGGGCCGCACCCCCGCGCCCGACCCCGCCCCGCCCCGCCGCCGTCGCCGCGGCATCCGCCGTCGTGGCCTCGCTGACCTGGGCCTTCCGCTTTCTCGCCATCGGTCCAGTATCCGCGATCCACGGGAGAACACCTGTCCGTGACGGCCGACGGCGTCGGCAGCCCTGGGCCACCAAAGCAGAGCGGGCCTCGGATCAGAGCGCGTCGCTGGCCGCGAGGGTGCGGGCCGCCTCGCCGAGGGCGGCACGAAGCTCGGCGGGATCGGTCAGCACGGGGCTGGGACCAGGACCGCCTGACGCCGGGGGCAGCAGCCAGTGCGACCCCGCGCCGGGGGCGGGCACGGCCCGGCAGGAACTGCCGGACAACTGCCAGTCGGCGGCCGTGCCGAAGGGGACGAGGAAGGACAGCGTCGCCCCGGCCGCGGAGCCGTTGTCCAGCAGGACGGCTCCGCAGCCGCCGCGCAGGCGCAGGATGTCCACCGTCTCGAGCCCCTGTCGCTCGGGGACGGTCACCACCTCGCACCCCGGCCGCGGGGCGCTCCACCTCGCCCCGCCACGCCGGCCCGCGTCCGCGCGCGGGGCCTGACCCCGCGCCCCCTGGACCCGCCCCGCATCCGCCCGCACCGAATCGGCCCGGACGAAATCCCTCCGCACCGACTCACCCCGCACCGACTCGCCCCGGGCCGAGTCACCCCGGGCCGACTCACCGCATCCTGACTCGCTGTCCGTCGTCCTGACCTGCACGACCGCCTCCTCGCTCGCGTGCCGGGTGCTTGCGCTCTCTGCCCTCTACTAACGCGCGGACGGGGCCCGGGCCACGGCGTCCCAAACCCGCTAGGCGTGGCATTTCATGGCAGACGGCTGCGATCAGGCCCGACTGGTCCGGAAATGTCGGAAAACCCAGCGTGTTCGAATTCTCGCCCAGAGTAATGTCGCTGGTGCAATTCCGTACCAGGGGGTGCCGTATGGCTCACGTCTCTCTCCCTTCGCCCACCTCTACCAACCTGCGGATGCGCGAACGACGCGGAGACCTCTCCCCGCGCGAGTTCGCGGCGTCGGTCCGACGCGCGGCGCGCGAGATCGGGGAGCACGTCTCCTGCGACGCCCGTTACATCGGCCGGATCGAGTCGGGAGAGATCCGGCGCCCCAACTACGCCTACGAGCGCGTCTTCCGCCATATGTTCCCCGGCGCGACCCTGTCCGATCTGGGCTTCACGCCGCGAGGGGAGTCACGGCGTCCGGCCGTGCTCCCGGCGCCACGCGACGAGGAGATCGACGACGTGCAGCGACGCACGTTCCTGGCCGGCGGCCCCTTGGCCGTGGTCACCGCGCTGACCTGGGACACCCCCGCCCAGGCGCAGGGGTCCGCTGCCGCCCGCGCCGGGCGGACGACTCCTTCCGCGGCCGTCCCCGGTACGACTGCCTTCCCGGAGTCGGCGGGTCCGGCCGACCCGGCGGGACCGGTCGGCCTCGCGGGATCCGCGCTGGGCCCCGACCCCGGAACGCTCCCGCCACTGAACGCCCGAGTGGGCCTGCGCGAGGTCCGCGAGGTCGAGTCGGCCGTCCGTCAGATCCGGCTGCTGGACGACGTCCACGGCGCGGACACCCTGTTCGAGCGCGCCGGACACACCCTGCGCACCGCCTATCAGCTGCTCAACTGCGGCACGTACACCGCCCGGGTGGAGCAGCGGCTGCAGGCGTCCGCCGGGGAGCTGGCCATCTCCGTCGGCTGGCTCGCGCACGACTCCGGGCGGCTGGCCGAGGCCCGCTCCCTGTACGCCGAGGCGTTGGCCACGGCCCGAATGGCGGGCGACGCAGCGCTGGAGGCGCACGCCTTCTGCAACACCGCCTTTCTCGCCCGTGACGCCGGCCGCCCACGCGAGGCCGTCCGTGCGGCGCAGGCCGCACGGAGCGCCGCAGCGGGCCTCGGATCGGCCCGCCTGGAGTCCCTGTTGGCCCTGCGCGAGGCCGGCGGGTGGGCGCTGCTGCGGGACCGCGGCTCCTGCGTCAAGGCGCTGGGGGAGGCCCGCACCGCGTTCGAACAGGGCCCCTCGGGCGCGGATCCCGAGTGGATGTCCTTCTTCAACGAGGCGGAACTGGCCGGGCTGACGGCCCAGTGCTGGGCGGCGCTGGGCGAGTTCGAGTCGGCGGCGGGCTGGGCGGAGCGGGCCATAGCGCTTCAGCCGACGCACTTCGTCCGCAACCGCACGCTCTACACGGCGGAGCTGGCCCACGACCAGCTCGGGCACGGCGCGATCGTCGACGCGGCCGTGACAGGCATGTCGGCGGTCTCCCTCCTCGCCCAGGTCCGCTCGACCCGCATCCGCGGCATGGTCTCCGCGACGGCGGAGCGGATGCGGCAGCACCAGAAGGTTCCAGAGGTGTCCGACTTCCTGGAGCAGTACCGTATGGCGCTTGCGAGCTGACGCTCGCTCACCACAAGAGCTGCGCGGCCTGCGGGGTGGGGCTCCCTCGCGGGCCGCGCATCGGACCGGTGCCGGCCCGGCAGGGACCGGCACGGCCCGGCAGGGACCGGCACGGACCGGCACGGACCGGCACGGACCGGCACGGACCGGCACACGACTAGCCGAACAGGCGAGCCAGCACCAGGCCCGCCGCGCCGAGGGCGACGGCGTTGGGGCCGGAGGGGGCGACGGAGACCGTGACGGGTTGCCAGGTCGGGTCCGGGAGGCGGTCTGTGAGAACAGCGCGGATCTCGGCGAGATAGAGCTCGGGTGCGGCCAGGACCTCACGGCCGCCCAGGACGATCTCGTCGAGGTCGAGGAGTCGGACAAGGTTGGCGATCGCCTCGCCGAGCACCCCGGCCGCCTCACGCGGGTTCCGGGCCGCCGCCCACAGCGCCTCGACGCAGCCGGTGTTGCCGCAGCGGCAGCGCGGGCCGCTCGGGTCGAGGGTCTGGTGCCCGAACTCGCCCGCGTTGGTGCGCGCACCGCGCTGCACCGTGCCGCCGAGGACGAGGCCGGCGCCGAGGCCGCGGTCCAGGTGGATGAAGGCACGGTTGGGGGAACCGAGCCCGCTGAGGACGCCGGCCGTGCTGTCCTTCTCGATCAACGCGGGGAGGCCGAGCCGTCCGGCCACCTCGTCGCGGAGCGGCAAGCGGTCCCAGGACGGCGCGCCGGTGACCTGGTGCAGCACCCCTGCGTGCTGGTCCAGCGGGCCCGGGGAGGCGATGCCCACGCCCAGCACGCGCTCGCGCGGCACCGCGCCGAGCAGCCAGGAGACCTGCTCGGTCAGCAGGTCCAGCACGCGGCCCGGCCCCCAGCCGGCGAGATCGATCGGGACCTGGCGATCCGCGACCACGCGTCCGGTCAGGTCGGCGCGGAGCACGGTCAGCGCGTCGCGACCGAGCTGCGCGCCGATGGCCCAACGGGCGTCGGGCACCAGGGCGAGCAGGGTGCGGGGCTTGCCGCCGGTCGAGGCGCCGCGTCCGGCCTCGACCAGCAGGCCGTCGTCGCCGAGCCGCTGCACGATCTTGCTGATCGCCTGAGCGGTGAGCCCGGACGCGCGAGCGAGCTCCACCCGGCTGACTCCGGATCCGGCCGCCCGGACGAGGGCCAGCACGGCTGCCGCGTTGTGGTCCCGCAGCGCGGACAGGTTCGCGCCAGCCAGGTTCGGGCCGGACGGGTTCGCGCCGGACGGCTTCTCGCTGGGCGGATTCGCGGCGGGGAGGGTTGCCCGCTCCGGCGGGGTGGAAGACGGGGAGGACACGAGTCGATTATGCGGGATGCTTGCCACTTAATCCACGCTGTTGTTTAACTGGTCCCATGGCGAACACCACCCCGAACTCCACCCCAGCCGCCGCGCCGGGCGGCGCAGATCCGCTCCGCGTGGGCCTGATCGGCTACGGCCTCGCAGGCGCGGTCTTCCACGCGCCCTTGATCACGACCACTCCCGGTCTGCGCCTGGACGCCGTCGTCACGGCGAACCCGGAGCGCCGGGAGCAGGCAGCGGCTCGGCATCCGCAGGCGCGACTGCTCTCCTCGGCCGAGGAGCTCTGGCCGCTCGGGCTGGACCTGGTGGTGGTCGCCTCGCCGAACCGCACCCACATCCCGCTGGCCACGGCCGCGCTGCGCGCGGGTGTCCCGGTGGTGGTCGACAAGCCGCTGGCCGCGACCGCGGCCGAGGGCGCGGAGCTGGCCCAGCTGGCGGAGTCGCGCGGCCTGCTGCTGAGCGTCTTCCAGAACCGCCGCTGGGACGGGGACTTCCTGACCGTCAGCGAGCTGGTCCGGTCCGGGCGACTGGGGCGCGTGCACCGCTTCGAGTCCCGCTTCGAGCGTTGGCGGCCCAACCTCAAGGGCGGTTGGCGGGAGTTGGGCGACCCGGCCGAGGCGGGCGGCCTGCTCTACGATCTGGGCAGCCACCTGGTCGACCAGGCGCTCACCCTCTTCGGCCCGGCCGTGAGCGTCTACGCCGAACTCGACGTGCGCCGTGAGGGCGCGGCGGCCGACGACGACTCGTTCGTCGCGCTCACCCACGCCGACGGCACCCGCTCCCACCTGTGGATGAGTGCGACGGCAGCGGAACTCGGGCCGCGCTTCCGGGTGCTGGGCAGCGAGGCCGCCTACACCAGCTGGGGGCTCGACGGCCAGGAGGACGCCCTGCGGGCGGGCCGCACGCCCGCCGACGAGGGCTGGGGCGTCACGCCCGCCGACGAGGGCTGGGGCGTCACGCCCGCCGCGATGTTCGGGCAGCTCGGCGCGGTCGACGACTACGTCGCCCACCCGACCCTGCACGGCGCGTACGAGCGCTACTACGCCGAGGTCGAGGCCGCGCTGCGCGGACAGGCGCCGGCGCCGGTGGAGCCGCGTGACGCCGTGGCCGCACTCAAGGTCCTGGAAGCCGCGCGGCGCTCCGCCGCCGAGGGACGGACGGTGAAGCCGTGACCACGACCGCCGAACTGGTCGAGCAGGAGCGCCGCCTGCAGTTCACCCGGTTCACCAATGACGACGCCTGGCGGCTCGGCTGCCTCCTGGTCGATCTGGCCCGGGAGGGGGACCTGCCCGTCGCCATCGACATCCGGCGGGGAGAGCAGCAGCTCTTCCACTTCGCCGCGCCCGGCAGCTGCGCGGACAACGACGCCTGGATCGAGCGCAAGATCGCCGTGGTGCGTCGCTACGGCGCGAGCTCCTACCTCGTCGGCCAGCGCTTCCGGGAGCAGGGCAGCAGCTTCGAGGAGAAGTCGCGCCTCGACCCCGACCGGTACGCGGCGCACGGCGGCGCGTTCCCGGTCGTGGTCGCCGACGTCGGGCTGGTCGGCACGGTCGCCGTCTCCGGGCTGCCGCAGGTGGACGATCACAAGCTGGTGGTCGAGGCGCTGGAGCGCTTTCTGGAGGGGTGACCGACCGGGGCCGGGGGCGGTGAGGGCCGTGAAGCCCGGAGCTCAGACGAGATGCGCGGCGTCGTTCCAGCGTTCGATGGCGCGTTCCGCGTACTCCCAGGTCAGCACGGACAGCGTGGCCGGGCCGAGCTTGAACTGCTGGCCGCCCTCGGGCGGCAGTCCGAGCCAGCGGGCGGTCATGATCCGCAGGAGGTGGCCGTGGGCGAAGACGACCACGTCGCGGTCGGCCTCGTGCATCACCGTCGTGTCCGGGTCGGGCACGCCCGCGCGGGCGTCCAGTTCGGCGAGGAACGCGTCGACGCGGGCGCCGACCTCGGCGAGCTTCTCCCCGCCGGGGACACCGTCGCGCCAGATCAGCCAGCCCGGCTCCCGCTCGGCCCGGATGTCCGGGCCGGTCAGGCCCTCGTAGCCGCCGTAGTCCCACTCCTGCAGCCGATCGTCGGTCCGGAGCCGCGCGCCGAAGCCGGCCAGTTCGGCGGTCTCGCGAGCGCGGGACAGCGGGCTGCTGACGATCTCCGCGTCCGCGAGCCCGTTCCACGGCGCGGCGGCGAGGCGCGCGCCGAGGCGGCGCGCCATGTCGCGCCCCTCGTCGGTCAGCGGCACGTCGGTGCGGCCGGTGTGCCGACCGGTGGCGGACCAGCTGGTCTCACCGTGCCGAACCAGAATGATCCGCGCGGGCATGCGTGCCTCCTCGGGCATCACCGGGGACCGGACACACGCCGCGCTGCGCGCACCCGGTACGCCCCGGAACGGGAAATCTACGAGTCCCTCCATGATCCCGGACTCCACGACAGCCCGCGCACCGGGCCGCATGGCGAGACCCGAGATCCCCGCTCCTCCCCCGCCGTGAGCCCGACCGGCACGGCAGAGGGCGCAGGCAGGGGTGTGGAGGTGGTCAGGCGGGGCCGGAGGCGAGGTGGCGGATGCCGCAGAGGATGAGGTCGAGGCCGTACTCGTACTGCTCCCGGCCGCTCTCCGTGCTGAGCAGCAGCTCCGGGGCGAGATCGGCCAGGGCCGGGAAGCGGTCCCGGGGAAGCGCGGCGATGCGGGAGCGGAAGATCTCGACAGCTTCGGGACGGGCGCAGACCCGGACCTCGCGCAGGGCGGAGCCGATGGTGAAGCGCGAGAGCGTGCCGTAGGCCCGTGCCGCGTCCTCGGGCCCGAGGCCGCCCTCGAGCAGCAGGCTGAGCATGCGGTCCATCGCGGAGGTCGCGGCGTCGAGGAAGTCGTCGCTCGCCGTGGACTCCGCCAGGAGCCGCAGGACGGCCGGGCGGCCGATGAAGAGCTCGTGGACGGCGATGCACGCCGAACGGAGGCGCTGGTCCCAGCTGCCCTCGGTGCTCGGCGGGGTGTAGGTCGCCAGAACGCGGTCCCGCGCGGCGCGGAACAGCTCGTCCTTGCCGCGGAAGTAGGTGTACAGCGCCATCGTTCCGACCCCGAGATCCTCGGCGAGGGCACGCATCGAGAAGGCGTCCAGGCCCTTCTCGTCCAGGAGGCGCAGCGCGTGATCGAGGATCAGGTCGGGGTTGAGCGATCCCCGGGGCGCGCGCGACCGACGGGCCGGCCTGGGCGGCACGGCGGTGGCGGTCGACTGCTCGGAGGGCACATCAGGAGCGTACACAGGCCTGGTAAGCGCCACCTTGCATGCTCCCTGGGTATCGGACGGGGCGGCTGTCGAGGGGACTAACGTACAGCGTACGGTAGTGTGTACGTTCCTGTTCCGCCCTTCGGAACAGTCCAGACCCGCGCGGAGCACGTCATGTCCCCATCTGCCACCACCACCGGCCCCGCCCCCGCGCACACGGCGGGGGCCGGCGCGCAGGACGCGCCCCGGGCGTGGGGGCGGGGCGGCTGGCTGCGGGAGCTGCTGCTGGTGGCGGTCGTGTACTTCGCCTACGACGGCAGTCGGCTGCTGGTGCGCGGCGGCGTGCAGCGAGCCCAACGGGACGCGACGCACCTGCTCGACGTCGAACGGTGGCTGCACCTGGACCCGGAGCGCTGGCTGAACGCGGACTTCACCAGCCACCGTTGGCTCGGCATACCGGCGGACTTCGCCTACGCCTCGCTGCACTACGTGGTCACGCCCGCGGTTCTGGTCTGGCTCTGGCGCCACCACCGCGCGGCCTACCGCCGGGCCCGGACCTGGCTCGCGCTCTCGACCGTCATGGCCCTTCTCGGCTTCGTGCTCTTCCCGGCCGCGCCGCCGCGCCTGCTGCCCGCGGGCTCCGGCTTCACCGACACCATGGCCCAGCACTCCGCGATCGGCTGGTGGGGCGGCGACGCGAGCACGCCGAAGGGGCTGGCGTCGATGACGAACGAGTTCGCGGCGATGCCCAGCCTGCACGTGGGGTGGGCCCTGTGGTGCGGCCTGATGCTGCTGACCTACGCCGGCGACCGCACGGTGCGCACGCTGGGCGCCCTCTACCCGGTGATCATCGCGCTGGTCGTGATGGGCACGGGCAACCACTACCTGCTGGACGTTCTGGCCGGTGCGGGCGTGGTCGCCGTCGGCCGCGCGCTCACCGGGCCGGTGCTCCGCCTGGCGCGGCCCCGCCCGTAACGATTTCCGGGACCGACCCGGGCGAAGGCCCCGCCAGGGGCCGGCGGTGTGAACCGGCGGTGTGTCAGACGGGTCAGAGGGGGCGGCTCCGGTCGCGTGACCGACAGTGACAGAGGGCGATTCCTCGCCGAGAGACCCTCTTCCGTCTTCTGGAGTTGATCGTGACGTTCTCACTGTCGGATGCCGTCGGCCGACCAAGCTCAGCGCGCGGGCATCGCCCGGGTCCGGCCGGGCGTCGGAGCCGGGTGCTGGCCGTGGCGGCCGGCGTGCTCTGCGCCGCCGTCGCGCCGGTGGCGCTGTCCGGGACCGCCCACGCGCAGGGCACCTGCACGGTGTCCGGCCCCACCACCACCTGCACCTTCGCCTCCACCGGCGCCGAGCAGACGTTCACCGTGCCCAGCGGCGTCACGCAGGTCGACGTCACGGCGATCGGCGGCGGCGGCGGTGTGGAGAGCAACGGCGTGGGCGGCGGTCGGGGCGCCCAGGTGTCCGGCACGCTCACCGGGCTGTCCGGCGGGCAGATCCTCTACGTCGAGGTCGGCGGCGCCGCCACCGGCGGCTCGTGCGGCCCTTCCGCCCAGTGCGTCGGCGGCTTCAACGGCGGCGGCAGCACCCACTTCGGCGGCGGCGGTGGCGGAGCATCCGACGTCCGCACCCTGCCGGACACCACCCCACTGACCACCACCGACTCCCGCC
>NZ_BBPQ01000013.1:105935-116305 GCF_000787855.1 Streptacidiphilus anmyonensis
CCGCACCCTGCCGGACACCACCCCACTGACCACCACCGACTCCCGCCTCATCGTGGCCGCGGGCGGCGGCGGAGCCGGCTGGGCCGGTCAGTGCACCGGAAGCCCGGGCGGGGACGCCGGCCAGCCAGGAGCCGACGCGACCTGCAACGGCGGCACCGGCGGCGGCCCGGGCACGTCCACCCAGGGCGGGACCGGCGGCACGGGCGGTGGCGGGGTGTTCGGCGGCGGGAACGGCGCGCTCGGTGCCGGCGGCACCGGCGGCGGCCCGGGCGCCTCCCTGACCGGTGGCGCCGGAGGCGGCGGCTACTACGGTGGCGGCGGAGGCGGCAACATCAACCCCTTCATCTCCCCGAGCGGCGGCGGGGGTGGCGGAGGCGGCGGCTCGTCCCTGGTCCCCGCCGGCGGCACCGGCCCCACCGCCACCAGCGCCGCGCCGGGCATCACCATCAGCTACACCACCCCGGGCAAGCCCGTGAGGACATCCCTGACCGCGATGTTCTCCCGCACCCGGGTCGGCCTTCCGGTCGTGCTCAGCGACCTTGTCTGCCCGGCCGATACGGGCGCCACGACCAGGCCGACCGGCACCGTCACGTTCACCGACACCACCACCGGCAAGACCCTCGGCACCGGACGCCTGTTCCTGTCCCTCGGCAACTGCGCGGCGGCCGGGACCGTCACCGCCTTCCGCACCACCGGCACCCACATCATCACCGCCGTCTACAGCGGCGACACCGTCTACCAGAGCAACAGCGCCAGCCCCGAAACCACCACCGTGACGGTGACCGGCTGAGAACGCCGCAGGAGCGTCGGCTCCGCCGTGGGGCGGGGCCGCGCGCCGCGGTGACAGGAGTCGCGGCCGCGTGACCGCCGCGTGACGACTGTCCCGATCAGTCGCACGGGACACCCTCGGACCGGGACTTCCGGGACGGATGTCAGCGGCAGGTGCAACACTGGCGGGCACCATGAACCACAGCACGCATGCACGGGTCGATCAGCCCCTCACCCCCCTCGAAACGCGGTTGGCCGCGCTGCGCGGGGGCGCCGCCGCGCGCAATATGGACGCCCGGGCGCTGGCGGCGCTCGCGGCCAATCCGGGGTGCGACCGGCGCGCCGTGCTCGACGCCGCGGGCGTCGACAAGGCGGCGCTGGCGACG
This sequence comes from Streptacidiphilus anmyonensis, assembly GCF_000787855.1. GTDB lineage: Bacteria > Actinomycetota > Actinomycetes > Streptomycetales > Streptomycetaceae > Streptacidiphilus > Streptacidiphilus anmyonensis. The sequence goes on from NZ_BBPQ01000013.1 coordinate 107,090, forward strand.
CGGTTGGGCAGTCCGGCGACGTTCGGGCAGTCGCCGTTCGCGATCACGCGCGGGCTCGTCTTCGAGCGCCGGCTGCGCGCCGAGCGCTGCGCCGAGCTGGTCGCGCTGCTGCGGGCCGAGCTGCTGCCGGAGGCGTCGGCGCAGTCGCCGGTCGAGGTGCCGGACCTGCTCCCGTCCGAGGGCCCGGCGGTCCGCGCGACCCGTACGCGCGTGGCGCTGGCCGAGGCCACGGCGGACGCCGCGGCGGGCCGGGCCTGGACATTGCTCGACCGCCCGCTGCTGCGGCTGGACGTCGCGGGCTCCACGGTCTCCCTCGAGCCCGACGCGATCGTGGTCGGCCCCGACGGGCGGTGGACGGTCGTGGAGATCAAGTCCTTCCCGATCCTCGACGGCAGCGCGGATCCGACCAAGGTGGGCGCCGCTGCCCGCCAGGCCGCCGTCTACGTCCTCGCGCTCCGCGCCACGGCGGCGGCGCTGGACGCGACGGGGGCAACGGCAGCGGCAGCGGCCGAGAACGGTCCGGGCCTCGTCCACCCGAGGTCGAGCACCGGTCCGGCGGCGCGCCCGCACGCCTCCGGCGCGGGTGCGGACATCCCGGGCGCGGACGTCCCGCGCACCGCGGGCTCGGGCCTTGTTCCGACAAACGCAACGGCTCACGCCGCCGCGCACGTGCTAGCGGCGGGCCTCCCGAGCGCAGCCACACCCGGCGCGGATGGCGCCGCAGCGCGCGGGACCGCTTCCGGCAGGGGCCCGGAGACGGCGGTGCCCGCAGGGGCGGCCGCCCCTGCGTCTCCCTACGCCGAGCCCGTCGGCCTCGCGGCGGCCGTGCGGACGACGGGGCTGTTGGTGTGCCCGCGCGACTTCTCCAACGTCGCCGTCGCCGCGCCGCTCGACCTGCGCAAGCAGCTCGCGGTGACGCGGCGGCAGTTGGCGCGGATGACGCGGATCGAGACGCTGCTGGCGGCGCTGCCGGAGACGGTCCGGCTGGACGAGGCTCCCGAGGCGGTGGACAGGCTCGCGCACACGTATGCGCCCGAGTGCCTGGCCGCGTGCGAGCTGGCGTTCCACTGCCGGACGCAGGCCAGGGCGGCGGGCGCGGTGGAGGTGCTGGGGCGTGGCGTGCGCGGGGAGTTGGGCAGCCTGACCACGGTCGACGCGGCACTGGCCGCGACGGCGGGCGACGGGGCGCTCGCACGGGCGGCCCGGCTGCGCGAGGAGGCGTTGGCGCGATGAGCCTGCTCACCACGCTGGCCCGGTTGGAGGCGGTGCGGGCCGGCGTCGCACAGCCGCTCGCGACCGTGCGGCACCGGCATCTCGCCGAGCGTCCGTTCGTGCTGGTCCCGCTGGCCGCCGCGGGCGAGACGGGCGCGCCGCTGGCGATGCTGCTCGGCCAGGACCGGGAGAGCCCATGCCTGCTGACGGTCCCCCAGCCGCTCGACCGGGACCTGCGCTTCGCCTTCCTGGCCCGGCTCGGCGATGAGCTGCTGCCCTACCTGGAGAGCTTCGGCGAGGACGTCGAGCTGCTGGAACGGTCGGTGAAGGACCCGGAGTCGGGCGAGAAGACCGTGGAGGTGCGCGAGCTGTGCGCGGACGCGCCGCAGTTGGTCGTGCCGAACCCGGGCGCGATGGAGCTGTTGGGGCTGTTCGGTCGGTCCACCCGGTTCCGGCGCACGGCCGAGGACGCCGATCCCGGTCCCTACCCGGTGCCGGCGCGGGTCCCGCTGCTCGGCCGGTGGCTGACGCACCTGTCAGAGCGCTCGAACGTGCCGGGCTCGTCCATGCTGCTGCCGCTCACGACGGCGCTCTCCCACCACTGGGCCACGGGCCAGAGCTCGTTGGAGGACGCACATCTGGGCGCGCTGCTCGCGTGGATCGCCCCGCCGCAGGGCGAACACGGGGAGCGGGCCGCGCTGCGGGCCGAGAACGGCCGGGACGAGCGCGGGCAGTTGCTGGTGCCGCCGGCCGGTCCGACCACCGACCCGGCCTTCGACAGCCTGCTGCTCTCCCCCGCCGTCACCCGCTTCGACGCGGCTCGCGCCGCGCAGGACGAGCCGCTGACGCAGGCTCGCGCCCGGGAGGTCGAGGCGCTGCTCCAGTCCGTGCTGCTGCCGGTGTGGCACCAGGTCTGGCAGGGCATCGACCTGCTGCGCACGCTTCCGCCGGCCGCCCACGTGACGGAGCGCTGGGAGAGCGACCGCTGGTCCTACACCGGCCGACCTCGCCCGGGTCGCGGCGGGCGAGCCGCCGCAGCCGCTGCACGACGACGCCGTGACGGCCGCGCGGAAGCTCGCGCAGCGCGAGCGCGAGCAGGTCCGGGTGGATCTGGAGGAGGCGCTGGACGACCCGCTGGCCATGGCCGAGCACCGGCTCGCGGGACAGGCGTTCGCGGGCGAGGTCGTCGAGGTCCTGCCCGCCTACGACACGAGCGGGCGCAGCCCGAAGCCGCGCCCGCTGGTGACGGTCCGCACACAGGACCGCCCGCATCTCGATCCCGGGGGCGAGGTGCATCGCGCGGGCGGGCCCGCCGCACAGCGCGCCGAGCTGGTACAGCTCGACGCGGAGGCGGGACTGCTGACGCTCCGCCTGCTCAGCGGCATGGGCCGGAAGAAGGAGCCGGAGCCCGGCACGGTGCCGGAGGCGGGCGAGCAGGTCTGCTTCACGCTGTTCGAGCTGTCGGCCCGTCAGTCCGCGCCGCTGCCCGAGCCTGAGGACACGCCCTGGACCCACGGAGGGCCGCCCAAGTGACCACGCTCCCCGATCCGGCCGCCTCGGCGATCCCGTCGCCGTCGGCTGCCCCCTCGCCGTCGGCGGGACCAGTGCCGTCCGCGGGACCGTCGCCGTCACCGGAACCCTCGCCGTCACCGGGCGAGCAGGCGGACGCGGCCGTCGCCGCGATCCTCGCCTCGGCGCTGCACGGCGGCGAGCGCGGTACGGTCGTCGACTCCCCGCCGGGCGCGGGCAAGTCGACGCTGGTGGTCAAGGCGGCGCGCGAGCTCGTCGCCACCGGTGAGCGGCTGATGATCGTGGCGCAGACGAACAGCCAGGTCGACGACCTGGTGGACCGCCTGGCCCAGGCCGATCCGGGCCTGGCGGTCGGCCGTCTGCACGGCAGCGACGCGCTGCCCGCCGAGGTCGCCATGCGGCATGCGGGCGTGGTCGCCTCCACCAAGGCGGCGGACCTGCGCGAGCTGCCCGTCGTCGTCGCCACGGCGGCCAAGTGGCAGTGGGTCAAGGACACCGAGCCGTGGCGGCACGCGATCGTCGACGAGGCCTACCAGATGCGCTCGGACGCGCTGCTGGCCGTGGCCCGGCTCTTCGAGCGCGCGCTCTTCGTGGGCGATCCGGGCCAGTTGGACCCGTTCAGCATCGTCGGCACGGACGACTGGGCGGGCCTGCACCACGACCCGTCGCAGAGCGCGGTGGTGACGCTGCTCGCCCACAACCCGGGGATCGTCCCGCACCGCCTGCCGGTCTCGTGGCGTCTGCCCGCCTCGGCCGCGCCGCTGGTCTCGGACGCCTTCTACCCGTTCACGCCGTTCCGCGCCGGCACCGAGCCGGGCGACCGCCGCCTGGAGTTGGGCCCGCCGGCGCCTCCTCCCCCGCCGGGGCTCGGGCCCGTTCTGGCCCGCGCGGCGGATGAGGTGCTGGACGTCGCGGCGGAGTCCGGCTGGGGTCTGCTGGAGCTGCCGGCGCGGCTGACGGTCCGCACCGATCCGGAGGCGGTGGCCGCGGTCGCGGCGGTGGTGGCCCGGCTGCTGGCGCGCGGCGGCGAGGCCCGCTCCGAACGGGGCTCGGCTGCCGTCGACGCGTCCCGGATCGCCGTCGGCACCGCGCACCGCGACCAGGCCGCGGCGGTCCGCGGCGCGCTGGCCGCGCTCGGCGTCACGGACGTCACCGTCGACACTGCGAACCGCCTCCAGGGACGCGAGTACGACGTCACCGTGGTCCTCCACCCCTTGTCCGGCCGCCCGGACGCGACGGCGTTCCACCTGGAGACAGGCCGTCTCTGCGTGCTCGCCTCACGGCACCGGCACGCGTGCATCGTGGTCACCCGTGCCGGCATCTCCGAGTTGCTGGACGCCCACCCGTCGACCGAGCCGGTCCAACTCGGCGTCGTGTCGAAGTTCCCGGACGGCTGGGAGGCGAACCACGCGGTGCTTGAGCACCTCCGGCGGCACCGGGTGGCGGCGGGATGAGGGGGGCGCCCTCCTCCGGTCCTCACCGGGCGGCCTTCCCGGGAATATCCGCAGCGCATCGCCCTGTTCCTCACGCGGTGGCGTGGCCGGACAATGGAGTGTCGGCACGCACCGTCCCCTCGTCGTATCAGGAGGTTTCCGATGTCCGACTCCTCGGCCGAACGCTCGCCGCAGCGGAGGCTCCGGCCTGCGCCGCTGCTCTTCGAGCCCGGGCTCGCGGAACCGGAGGCGGAGCACTTCTTCGATCTGGAGTCGATCGAGGACCCGCGTGAGCTGCTCGCGCGGGCGACCGAGCTGACGCTGGCCTTCCGCGCGGCGGCGGAGAAGGCGAGCGACTTCCAGGCGCTGGCCGCGGCCCAGCTCGCCGACCCGCGTCGGTTCGACAGCCTGAGCCTGGAGGAGATCGCCGCCTCGGCGGACTGGACGCCGGACTATGCCGCGAAGATGGTCGAGTACGGACGCGGCCTGCAGCAGCGCCGACCGGTGGACTGAACGGGTCGACCAGTACGCGGCATATGCCAGGAGCCATATGCCAAAGGCAGCGGATAGTACTCGGTCCACCCCTCCCCTGTCCGGGATTCAGATGTTCCCGAGCCCGGCAAACCGCGCGCTCGATACAGCTGGACCGTGGACATGTGGACCTACGACTCCGTCGAGTACGTGACCGTGGCCGGTGAGGCCTGGCTCGCCTCCGCCAGCGAGTACCCGCGGAGCATGCGTGCGCTGTGGGAGTCGCGCCCCTGGGCGGCGACGGTGCTGCCGTGTGGGCGCGTCTTCGACGTGATCAACATGCCGGGCCTGTTCGGGCGCCGCGTCCTGGACGAGCTGTGGTCCTCCGGGCCGGGCTGCGGGCCGGTGGCGACGTTCCGCGGGCGGATCCTGGTCTTCGCGGAGCCCGGGACCGCGGCGCGGCTGCGTCCGCTGCTGGTCTGGGAGGAGTGGGCGCGCGACGTGCCGCCGCTGCTCTGCCACGGCCCGGGCGACGCGATCACCGTCCCGCCGTTGCAGCGGCCGCTGGACGCGCCCGAGGGCCAGGGGCGCTGGGTCGTCGCCCCCGACGAGCGCGAGCCCTGGCTGCCGGGGTCCTCGACGTTGCTGTGGGCGTGCGTCCGCGCCGCGCGCGACCTTCCGCGCGACGCGGAGCAGTCCCAGCCTGTGGAGCGGGCGGGCTCGGCGCCGGTCGCGGTCGAGCCCCTGCCGAGTCCGGTGCCGCTCCACCGCTGAACCCCCGCGCGTCGGCAAGCGGCGGCGGAGCCTCAGAGCGGCACAGCGGTTCCGGACACGCGGATGCGCCCGGTGTCCGGCACGGACGCGACGGTGAGCGTGCTCGGTCGCCCCATGTCCTCGCCCTGCCGGATGGTGATCGCCCCCGACGCCGGCAGCGCGCCGAGCTCACGCAGATAGCCGCCGAAGGCCGCGGCCGCGGCGCCGGTCGCCGCATCCTCGACCACGCCGCCGATTGGGAACGGGTCACGCGCGTGGTAGAGCTCCTCGCTCTCGCGCCACACCAGCTGCAGCGTGGTCCAGCCGTGACGGCGCATCACCCCCGCGAGGCCGTCGAAGTCGTAGTCCAGCGCGCGCAGCCGCTCACGCGTCGCGGCCGCGAGGACGAGGTGCTCCACCCCGCCGAAGGCGACGTGCGGCGGCAGTGACGGATCGAGATCCGTACGCGACCAGCGCAGCGCGGTGAGCGCCTCGTCCAGTTCGGCGTCCGCGGCCGGGCGGGTCCGGGTGGGAACACTGGTGAGCGTGGCGCGGACGGCCTCGGCACCGCTGCCCCCGCCGGTGCCGTCGTCGACGGTTTCCCGCCCGGTGTCGAGCGTGATCTCGCCGGCGTTGGTGGTGAAGACCAGAGGTCCCGTCCCGAGGCGGTCGGCCAGGGCCACGGCCGTGGCGACGGTCGCGTGGCCGCAGAAGTCGACCTCCGCGAGCGGGCTGAAGTAGCGGATCCGGAAGCGGCGGGCGTCGTCGTCGCGCTCGGTGACGAAGGCGCTCTCGGAGTACCCCACCTCGGCGGCGAGGGCGAGCATCTCGGAGTCGCCGAGCGCCCGCGCGTCCAGCACCACGCCGGCCGGGTTTCCGCCGGAGGGGTCCGCAGAGAAGGCGGTGTACCGGAGGACGTCCGGGACGGGGGCTGGGGCCGGGGAGGTTCCGGGAGTCGTCATGGCGTCCACGCTGGCACGGCCTGAGCCGCCGCGGCAACCATGATCCAGGAGCGGGGCGGTCCGACGGCCGGCTGGTCGGGTGGCCGAGGGGCCGATTCGGCGTTTCGCGCGCTGTTCATGTAATGTCTTCCACGTCAGCAGGCGCCGCTAGCTCAGTTGGTTAGAGCAGCTGACTCTTAATCAGCGGGTCCGGGGTTCGAGTCCCTGGCGGCGCACAGACATCCGAAGGGCTCCCTCGTCAAGGCGAGGGAGCCCTTCGGCGTTGACGACAGGCAGGAGCGCGATGGACAGGGAACAGGTGGTCGCGGCCGCTGCCGCGCTCGTGCCCCCGCCGGGCGGCCGCTTCCTCCTCGGCATCGCGGGCGCACCCGGCGCGGGCAAGTCGACGCTCGCCGTGCGCGTGGTCGCCACGCTGTGCGAGCGCCTCGGCCCGAACGCGGCGGCATACGTCCCGATGGACGGATTCCATCTCTCCAACGCGCAGCTGGACCGGTTGGGCCTGGCCTCGCGCAAGGGCTCCGCGCCCAGCTTCGACGTCTGGGGCTATGTCGCCCTGCTGCGGCGGCTGCGGGCGGCGGTGCCCGGGGAGCCGGTCTATGTCCCCGACTACGACCGCACGCTCCACGATCCCGTCGCGGCGCGCCACCTCGTCGCCCCGGAGACCCGGCTGATCGTCACCGAGGGCAACTACCTCGCGGCGGGCGCGGCGGGCGGCCCCGGCTGGTCCGAGGTCCGCGAGCAGTTGGACGCCCTGTGGTTCCTCGCCGTCCCGGACGCCGTCCGTGACGCGCGCCTCCTCGCCCGTCAGCGGGCCGGCGGACTCGACGCGGCGGCCGCGCGTGCCTGGGTCGACACCAACGACGACCCGAACGGTGAGCTGGTCAAGGCCCATGTCGGGCCGGACGTGCGGGTCGTCACGGTCGATGCCGACGACAGCACGTCGGCGAGGGGATAAGGGTCGCAACCCACACCCGCGGGCTCGCCCGCGCCGGGACGGCGGGTCTCGTAGCGGGCGAGGAGACGGCCCGTCATCGGGTCTTCCTCCGGAAGCGGGTGAGGACGGCCGCGTCGATCTGCTCGGCCGACAGGCATTCCAGTTCCTGGTGCGGGCCGGCGTCGGGGAACAGCCGGCTGCCCGCGCCGAGGGCGGTGGGGAAGGTCAGCAGCCGGTACTCGTCGACCAGGTCCGCCGCCATGAGCTGGTGGACGACACCGAGGCTGCCGGCGACGACCACGTCCCGGGGCTCGCGCTTGACGGCGTCGACGAGCGGGCCGTCGAGGATCCGGGAGTTCCCCCACGCCGACATGTCGGCCTCGGTGAGGGTGCGGGTGGCGACCAGCTTGGGCACGGCGTTCATCCGGCGCGCGAAGGAGGTGTCCCGGGTGGGCCAGATGCGGGAGAACAGCTCCCAGGTGCTGCGCCCGAGCAGCAGGACGCCCTCGTCCAGCGTGCGGCCGAGCCGGAACTTGTCCCCGGCGACGGCCTCCGGGCCGTACCGGAAGGCCCAGCCTCCGAGCGGCGTGCCGCCTCGGCCGTCCGGATCGGACACGATGCCGTCCAGGGTGGTGAATTCGATGACGACGACGCTCATGACGGGTTCCCTTCGAGTCGGTGTCACCGATACGTACCGGTGACACCGCCAGGACTCATCGGTCCCGTGGGGAGAGCTTCCGGGGAAGGCCGAAGGAGGCGAGAACGCCCGGGTCCGCGAAGACCACGTTGCGGGTGATGAGCCCGCCGACGACGGTGAAGACCTGGAGGGTGTGCAACCGCAGGCCGTCCTGCGGATCCGGCGCGTAGGCGGCGAGGGCGGGCTGGCCGTTCGCGGTGAGCGGCCGCATCGCCCAGCCCGTGCCGCGCAGCGCGAAGACCCGGTCGAGGAATCGGCCGTAGTCGGCGCTCCCCCGGTACCACAGCGGAACGGGCGGCATCTCCAGCACGGCGTCGTCGGCCAGCAGCCGCACCAGCGCGGGGACGTCGGCGGCCTCGAAGGCCAGGACGTAACGGCGGATCGCCTCGCGCGTCTCGGGGTCGTCGGGCTCCCGGACCGCGCCCGGCTCGCCGACCGCGCCCGAGAGGGTCGCGCGGGCGCGCTGCAGGGCGCTGTTGACGGCGGGGACCGTCGTGCCGAGGTGCGCGGCCACCTCCGCGGCGCTGAACTCCAGCACCTCGCGCAGCACCAGCACGGCGCGCTGACGTGCCGGCAGCAACTGAACGGCCGCGACCCAGGCGAGCCGCAGGTCGGCTCGCGCCTCCACGTCGAAGCGGCCGTCAGGGAAGGGCTCCAGCCAGGGAATGTCGGCCCTCGGGGTGAGAGGCGCTCCCGGGTCCTCACTCGGTGCGCCCAGCCCCGACGGGAGCGGCCGCCGGGCACGCGCCTCCAGCGCGGTGAGGCAGACGTTGGTGGCGATCCGGTAGAGCCAGGTCCGCAACGAGGCCCGCTCGGGGTCGTACCGGTCCCGCGCCTTCCAGGCGCGCAGCATCGTCTCCTGCGTCAGGTCCTCGGCCTCGTGGACGGAACCGAGCATCCGGTAGCAGTAGGCCACCAGCTCTTTCCGGTACGGCTCAGCGTCCACCCGTCCATCCACCGGCCCATCATCCCGCAGCCCGCCCGCGCTGTCCGCCGCGCCGGACACGGGCGGAGCACGCGAACCCGGCATGCAGGACTCGGGACGCGGAGCCCGCCCGACCGACGCCGGAGGAGGCACGGGACGCCCGGATACCCCGGGGTGCCCGGGGGTGCCCGGGGTGCCCGGGGACGTCCGGGACGCGGCGACACCGATCGCCGACTCACGGCGCGAGCCCACCCTCCTCCTCCCCCCGGCCGGCCGGGACGCGGCCCGCCAGGCCGCTC
>NZ_BBPQ01000013.1:116521-154955 GCF_000787855.1 Streptacidiphilus anmyonensis
CCCCCCCTCCCCCCCCGGGCCGGCGGGGACGCGGCCCGCCAGGCCGCTCCGGCATGCGGCTCCGGCACCCGCCTCCGATCGGCGGCCCAGTCTCGGACCTACCGACCGTCACAGCCGCGCCGCACCGCGCCGCGCCGCGCGCCCGCCCGCCCGCCCTGCGGGCAGCAGACGCCGCTCAGCTGCGGGTTTTCTGCGGGGCGTCAGGTCGGGTAACACGGACCGCCTAGCAGAACAGGCGGTTCCGGTTCCGGATTCCTAGCGTGGACTGAGACGGCCGTCGGTGACCCTCGTCACACCGCGCCCACCGCGGTGGCCGCCACTCCCTCCCGTCCTCAGCGCGCCTCGGCGCGCCCGGCTGGAAGTAGGTCCGCGTGGGTGTACCAGCGTCGCCCGAGTCCGTCTCGGAGAACCCCGCCGAGGAGCCCGCGCCGTCGGAGGGGGGACCGACGCCGCCGAAGCGGCAGCGCTTCCGCCGGACCCGCCGAATACTCCGGCTGCGCAGCGTGCGCGCCGTGCTCGCGCTGTTCGCAGTCTTCTTCGCCTGGCTGTGCTGGTCCGTCGGCTCCGCCCTGGCCGCGCCCGGCGACGACAGCGTCGTCGCGCGCGTGGCGGAGTGGGCCCGTGATCACCACCTCGGTCCGGTGGTGACCTTCCTGGAGGACCAGCAGTACAAGGCCCACCCGCCGAAGATCGGCGGCAAGCCGACCATGGCACTGGCCCCGAACGGCGAGCCGGTGCAGAACAACACCTCGAACCGGCCCGCGTTGAAGCCCATCGTGCCACCGCGGCTGGTCTCCCCGGCGGGCGCACCGCTGCCGGGTGAGGGCACCTGGCAGACCCTCGAGAACGTCGACGGCACCCCCGCCCTGCTCGGGGCCTTTCTGCGGCCGGACAACGAACACACCTCCTACGTGGCGGCGGTGGTCTCCATGGACGAGCGCCTGGTGCGCTTCACGCTCCACCCCGGCCAGTCCGACCCCGGCCCAGGCGACTGGGGCGTGCCGTTCTCGATCCCGACCGGGCAGCGCACCGGCCTGCTCGCCACCTTCAACGGCGGCTTCAAGGTGATCGACGACGAGGCCCAGGGCGGCTTCTACCTCAACGGGACCACCCGCGGCAGCCTTCACGACGGCGCGGCCTCACTGGTCTTCACCAAGGACGGCCGGGTCACCGTCGCCGACTGGGGCCGTGACGCCACCCTGACGTCGACCGTCACCGGTGTCCGGCAGAACCTCAAGCTGATCGTCGATCACGGCAAGGTCCCCGAGAGCGTCGACTCCAACGTCGAGAGCGGCTGGGGCCTGACCATCGCCGGCAAGTACTTCGTCTGGCGCTCCGGGGTCGGCGTGACCAACGACGGGCGCCTGCTCTTCGCCTACGGCCCCGCGCTCTCCGTGCGCACCCTGGCCGACCTGCTGGCGAGCGCGGGCGCGGTACGCGCGATGCAACTCGACATCAACCCCGCGTGGATGTCCTTCATGTACTACAAGCCGCAGCCGAACGCGGCCGACCCGACGCCGGTCAAGCTGCTGCCGGACCAGGAGCGCCCGGCCAACCGGTACTACGAGGACACCAGTCGCGACTTCACCGCGGTGTACGCGCGATGAGCGCCCCACAGCCCATCCGGCCGGTGCCGCCGGTGCCCCCGATCCCGCTGGACGTCGACGCGGTCCGCCGGGGCGCCTGGGTCCGCGTGCCGTCCGCCCTGCTGCGGACCGCACGGCCACGGCAGTGGGTCAAGAACCTGCTGGTCTTCGCCGCGCCGCTGACGGGTTCGGAGCTCACGGCCCGCCAGTTCGAGGCCCGCGGCGGCAGCGCGCTGGGCGGCGCGGCGCTGGCCTTCGTGGTCTTCACGCTGGCCTCGTGCGCGGTCTACTTCGTCAACGACACCGTCGACGCCGAGCGCGACCGGCAGCACCCGCGCAAGTGCCTGCGTCCCATCGCCTCCGGCGAGCTGAGCGAGAGCACGGCGGTGACCGTCGCCGGGGTCTGCCTGGCCGCAGCCCTGACCCTCAGCCTGGCCGCGCCCGGCTACGGCCTGACCGTCGCGGTGACGGCGTACCTGGTCACCTCGTTCCTCTACAGCCTCGGCCTGAAGCACCTGGCGGTGCTGGAGCTGACGCTCGTCGCGTCCGGGTTCGTGCTGCGGGCCCTGGGCGGCGCGGCGTCCTCGCAGGTGCCGCCGTCCGGCTGGTTCGTGCTGGTGTGCAGCCTGGGCGCGCTGCTGGTGGCCACCGCCAAGCGGCACACGGAACTCGCCGGCCTGGGCGGTCCGGCCGCCGCGCACCGTCCCTCGCTGCGGCACTACACGGCCCCGGGCCTGCGGATCGCGCAGCGGGTGATCGCTCTGGCGATGGTCGCGGCATACCTGGCCTGGGCCCTGATGGAGCGCGACGGGCACGAACGGGTCTGGCATGTGGCGACCGCGGTCCCCCTGCTCGGCGCGCTCATCCGCTTCGACCGGCTGACCTCGCACGGGACCACCAGCCACATCGAGGACCTGCTGATCCGGGACACCCCGATGATCCTGCTGGAACTGTGGTGGCTGGTGTTCTTCGCCGTCGGCTTCGCGGCCCCCGCGATGACGTGACCGGCGATGACGTCACCGGCGATGACGTGACGGGCGATGACGTGACGACCCCCGGCGGGCTGCCGAAGCGTCAGCGGCCGCCGGGGGTCGCCGCCGGGTCGGGGCCGGCGGCGGCCTCCGCCTCGCTGTAGAGGTCCGGTTCGAGGTAGATGACCCGAGCCGTGGGCTCCGCCGAACGGACGCGCGCCTCGGCCGCGTTGATGGCGGCGGCGATGCGCCGGGCGTCCGCGTCCGCGGGCACGGCGATCTTGGCGGCGACGAGGAGCTCCTCGGGACCGAGGTGCAGCGTACGCATGTGGATGACCCGGTCCACGTCCGGCCCGTCCACCAGTGCGGCCTGCACCCGCGCCACCACCTCCGGGCCCGCGCCCTCCCCCAGCAGCAGCGACTTCGTCTCGACCGCCAGCACCAGGGCGATGCAGACGAGCAGGGCGCCGATGCAGACGGTGCCGACGCCGTCCCAGACGCCGTTCCCCGTCAGCACGGCCAGGCCGACGCCGAAGAGCGCGAGGCACAGGCCGATCAGCGCGCCGAAGTCCTCCATCAGCACCACCGGCAGCTCAGGGGCCTTGGCGGTGCGGATGAATCGGCGCCAGGACTGACGGCCCTTCAGCGACCGGGCCTCTCCGATCGCGGTGCGGAAGGAGAACCCCTCGGCGATCACGGCGAAGAGGAGCACGCCCACCGGCCAGTACCAGGCGTCGATCGGGTGCGGGTGACGGATCTTCTCGAAGCCCTCGTAGAGGGCGAAGACGCCGCCGATGGTGAAGAGCACCACGGAGACGAGGAAGCCGTAGACGTAGCGCTCGGCGCCGTAGCCGAACGGGTGCGCCTCGTCGGCCTCGCGGCGGGAGCGGTGTCCGCCGAAGAGGAGCAGCACCTGGTTGCCGGAGTCGGCGAGCGAGTGCACGCCCTCCGCGAGCATCGACGAGGAGCCGCTGAACGCGAACGCGACGAACTTGGACACCGCGATCGCGACGTTGGCGCCGAGGGCCGCGAGAACCGCCCTCGTACCTCCGGAGGCGCTCATGGACGAAGGACTCCCGTCATGCTCCGAGCTGCATTCTTACCGCTCTTACTTACCTGGGCGGGCAACACCGTAGAGCATGCCGCCGTGCGACGGCGAGGTCGGCCCTCTCCCGGCGGCTGGTCACAGCACCACGCGGGCAGGTCACGGCACCACGGTGACCGGCCAACGGCCCGCCTTGACGAGTCGGACGCCGACCGAGCCGACGAGCCGGTGCCCGGCCTTCTCGGAGGCGCCGATCACCACGCCGTCGGCCTTGAGCTGGTCGGCGAGGTCGACGATGCCCTGGTACGGGTCGCCGGGCTGACTGTAGAACTCCCAGCGGATCCGCTCGTCCTCCGGCATCCGCTCGGCCGCGTCGCGGATCTCGGCGAGGAGCTTGTCCGCGACCTCCTGCTCCGCCTGCAGAACGGCCGCGCCGACGTCCGCGCCGCCCATCGCGTTCAACGGCTGCACGTAGACCAGCGCGAGCTTGGCCCCCTGCCGCCGGGCCAGACCCGCGGCGTACGCGGCCGCCCGCATCGACGAGTCCGAGCCGTCGATCCCCGTCACGATCACCGACGGCCCGTCCGTGCCGAGCTCGAACATTGCACCCTCCACCCCTGGCGGCCTCTAGTGTCCGCTTCGACCCTACGCCGAAGATCGTCCGACCGCCGGGAGCGGGGGCGGATCCGTGTGATCCGCCGCGTCAGTCCTCCGCGTCGTCCTCGTCGTCAGTCCTCGGCGGCGATCTGCTCGTGGTGGCGGATCACCTCGGCGATGATGAAGTTGAGGAACTTCTCCGCGAAGGCCGGATCCAGGCGCGCTGCCGAGGCGAGATCGCGCAGCCGCTCGATCTGCTCGCGCTCGCGCGCGGGATCGGCGGGCGGCAACCGGTACTCGGCCTTCAGCCGGCCGACCTGCTGGGTGCACTTGAAGCGCTCCGCCAGCATGTGCACGATCGCGGCGTCGATGTTGTCGATACTGCCGCGCAGGCGCTCCAGCTCAAGCTGCGCGCGCGGGTCGACCTCGGCGTGGCTCTCGGACATGCACTCCCCTGTGGGCCGGTCTGGATGGGCCGCCAGGATACCGATTCGGCATTTCCCCGGGGTTCCTGTAATGTCTTCCACGTCAGCAGGCGCCGCTAGCTCAGTTGGTTAGAGCAGCTGACTCTTAATCAGCGGGTCCGGGGTTCGAGTCCCTGGCGGCGCACAGACGGTTGGAGGGCTCCTCCGCTTCGGCGGGGGAGCCCTCCGGCGTTTCTCCTCCCGACCGCAGGATGACGTTGATGGCTGCCCCTTCCGACTCCCCCCTCTTCCCCGACGTCGTCACGCGGTTGCGTGCCGCGGGGTGCGTCTTCGCGGAGGAGGAGGCGGAGCTGCTGGTCGCGGCGGCCGCCGACGCGGCGACGCTCGACGCGCTGGTGCGGCGCCGGGCGGAGGGCGAACCGCTGGAGTACGTGCTGGGCTGGGCGCGCTTCTGCGGGCTGCGCATCGAGGTCGACCCCGGCGTCTTCGTGCCCCGTCCGCGGACGGAGTTCCTCGTCGCGTGCGCGGCCGAGGCCGCGCCCGGCGCCTCCGTGATCGTGGATCTGTGCTGCGGTAGCGGCGCGTTGGGCGTCGCGCTGGCCGCACGCCTGGGCGCACCGGCGCGTGCTCTGGAGCTCTGCGCGGCGGACCTCGACCCGGCGGCGGTCCGCTGCGCGGCCCGTAACATCGACCGCTTCGGCGGACAGGCGTTCCAGGGCGACCTCTTCGCGGCCCTGCCGCAGACGCTGCGCGGACGGGTGGACGTCCTCCTCGCCAACACCCCCTATGTCCCCTCGGACGAGATCCCGTTCCTGCCGGCCGAGGCCCGCGAGCACGAGGCCCGGATCGCCCTGGACGGCGGTGCGGACGGCCTCTCGGTGATGCGCCGGGTCGCGGCGGAGGCACGGGACTGGCTGGCGCCGGGCGGCGTCGTGCTGGTGGAGACGAGCGAGCAGCAGCGCGAGGGTGCGGCGGCGGCGTTCGTCGCGGGCGGACTGGAGGCGACGGCGTCGTCGTCGGAGGAGTTCTGGGCGACGGTCGTCCTGGGGCGGCGAGGCGTCGCCTCCGCAGGGGAATGCACTCCCATTCGTACGAAACCCGAATAGCGGACCCCCCGGACGGGGGGAATGCATCCCCCGATCAGCGGGGGTTGCGGGCGCCGCTTTCCCGCGCCTCGGCGGGGAAATTCGGGCAAACACCGCCGACCTGGATCGGCCACCTCAGGGGAACCTCAAACTTCGGCGACATGCCTTGTCACGCGCGACGCTCTGCCCCTAGGTTCCTCATGCGCCCAGGGGGGGTGCATTGAGAGAAAGAGCGACAATGCGCAAGATAATCGGTCTGGCGACGGCACTTTCATCCGCCGCCGCATTCACGGTCGTCGCCGGGGGCGGCACCGCGATCGCTGCTCCCACGTTGTGCCCGCCGGACACGGGCGTCGCCATCACCTCGCATTCCTCGTACTTCATCGGTACGGCGAACGTGTTCAAGGACGGCCCCGGCGGCACCATCCAGGTGAGCGTGACCCGGGCGTCGACGCTGACCGCCAGCCTCTCCTCGACCGCCGAGGTGTCCGTCAGCGACGTGATCAGCTCCGCCAAGCTCTCCGTGAGCGCCAGCATCACCAGCTCCGTCGCGGTGACCGTCGGGCACACCTACACGCACAACATCACGGCGAACAAGTACGGGAACGCCCAGTACGGCTCGTGGGGCTACAAGGTGGGCTGGGAGAAGACCCGCGACAACGGCAACTGCACCGTCACCGTCCTGGCCTCGGGCACCGCGATCCTGCCGGTCTCGTCGGTCGGCTGGAAGTACTGGGAAACCTCGTCGTGACCCCCCGGGCTCAGCGCCGCGCTCGACGCCACGCCGGGCGTGGCGGCGCGACCCTCGGCGCCGTCGCGCTGGCCGCCATGGTCGCGCTGGTGAGCGGCTGCAGCGGGTCGACCACGGACCAGGCGCACGGCACTCCCGCGCCGCAGCCGACGACGAGCGCCAAGGCGGTCCCGCTCGACGAGGCGGCGAAGCCGGCCCTGGCCCTGGTTCAGCAGTACGTACCCGCAGGCTTCAACGCGGTCCCGGTGGCCTCGGAGTACGACTGGGCGCGTAACGCGGGGCAGCGGATCTCGGAGAACCTGAGCGGAGAAAGCGCGCTTCAGGTGGCCTGCTCCGGCACCGGTTCGGTGTCTTTCACGCTGCATTCCGCGGCAGGGGAGACCAGGCACGGGATTTCCTGCGGAAAGGCGACGACCATTCAGTTCAAGGGGAATCTCGACGCGGTCATCGACGGCGCCGCATCGAATTCCGGCGTCGTCGCATGGCGGGTTCTTCCGGCCGCCTGACACGGTTTCACCCCGTGCAAAAGCAGCCCCCGTCCACGTGAACTGTGGACGGGGGCTGCCTCGGCCGTGCTGTCAGTGCGACGCGTGCACCGGCTCCGGCCGGGACGAGGCGATCGTGCGGGTTCCCGCCGACGGGACGAGCAGGCCGCGGAAGACGACCAGCGCGACGAAGCCCAGCGCGGCACCCGCCGCCGGGACGAGGAAGCCCGCGGACGCGCCGTGGGCGTCGATGAGGCGACCCGCGACCGTCGAGCCCAGCGCCAGGCCGAGGCCGATCGCTCCGGTCAGCCAGGTGAACGCCTCCGTCTTCGCACCGGCGTCGACGAGGGTCTCGACCAGCGTGTACGCGGAGATCAGCGTCGGGGCGATCGCCAGGCCGCAGCAGAACGCCGCCACCGCCAGGGTGAGCAGGTTCGGCATCGCCCACAGCGTGGACGTGCCGACGACCAGCGCTCCGTACGCGGCGAGCAGCCGGGCGCGGGGCGAGCGCTTCCAGCTGACGGCGCCGAACGCCGTGCCGGCGATGACGCTGCCGGCGGCGAAGAGGCCGTAGACGACGCCGCTGAGGCCGGCCTTGCCGGCCGCCTCGCTGGCGGCGGTGATGGAGACCTGGAGCGCACCGAAGACCGAGCCGACGCCGAGCAGTGCCACGACGAGCAGGCGCACGCCGGGACGGGACAGGGCCGAGCCGGAGCCCGCGCCCTCGGCCGCGCGGACCGGCGGCGCGGTGCGCCGCTGCGCGGCGAAGGCCAGGCCGCCGAGGACGGTGAGCGCGGCCTCCGCGGTGAGGCCCGCGGCGGGAGCGACGACGGTGCAGAGCGTGGTGGCGAGCACCGGCCCGAGAACGAAGGTCAGCTCGTCCGTGACGGACTCGAAGGCGAAGGCCGAGGAGACCGCCTCGGGGCGACCGTCCAGGGCGTGCAGCCAGCGGGCGCGGACCATGGCGCCGATCTGCGGCAGCGACGCGCCCGCGAGGCCTGCGGCCAGGAACAGCGTCCAGACCGGCGCGCCCGAGAGCGCCAGCACGATGAGGGCGACGACGGAGGCGCCGTGCAGTGCCAGACAGGGGAGCAGCACGGGGGCCTGGCCGCGGCGGTCGGCGAGGCGGCCGGTCAGCGGCGCGCCGACGACCTGGGTGATCGAGGCGACGGCGGCGACGGCGCCGGCGGTGGTGTAGGAGTGGGTGGTGTCCAGCACGAGCAGGACCGTGCCGAGCCCGAGCATCGCGTAGGGCATGCGCGCGACGAAGGCCGGGAGCAGGAAGGTCCAGGCGCCGGGGGTGCGCAGCAGCGCACCGTAACCGAACGGACGGGCCATGTGGGGAGGTCTCTCCGCTGCCTGGTGGCGCGCGGGAGCATAAGGGTGGTGCCCCGGGCGCCGAGGGTCGTCCTCTGGTGCGTCGACCGGGGTAGATACCGCGCGCCTCGCCGGGGAATGGCGATGGCCGCGGCCGCCGAGCGGTCTAGCCGACTCTGCTTCAGGCAGATGTAGCTGGTCTCGGTAGATCTGCCGACCAGTGTAGCGGATACAGGGTGACGCGCGTAGACCCGCCGTCGTCCGGACCCTCGGTGACCGGACGGACGCGTGCGGTTGCGGGGCGTTCACGCCCCGGGAATCGTGGCTTTCGTTCCGACCCACCACACACTCCCGCACCTCCCGGAGGGCCCCATGCCCGACGTCAGCTCGTATCCCGACGGCGCCCCCTGCTGGGCGGACCTGAACGCCCCCGACCTGGAGAGCGCCCGCCGCTTCTACGGCGCCGCGCTGGGCTGGGAGTTCCAGGACAAGGGCCCCGAGTACGGGCACTACACGATGTGCCTGTGGAAGGGGAAGCCCGTCGCCGCGCTGATGCCGCCGCCGCCCAGCGCGGAGGGGCTGGCCCCGGCGTGGAACGTCTACCTGCGCACGAGCGACGTCGACGCCACGATCGCCGCCGTCGAGGCGGGCGGCGGGAAGATCGCGATGGGACCGCACGACGTGCCCGCCGCCGGACGGCTGGCCTTCGCCTTCGATCCGCAGGGAGCCTCCTTCGGGCTCTGGCAGCCGGAGGGCCACGAGGGCGCCGCCCTCTACGGGGAGCCGGGCGCGATGTGCTGGAACGAGGTCTACACGACGGCCGGCGGTGCGGCCGACGCGTTCTACGCCGGGCTCTTCGACTACAAGCAGGTCCAGATCGGCGACGGCACCAACTTCGACTACACCACCTGGACCCCGGCCGGCGCCGACCGCCAGGTGTGCGGCAGGCTCCGGTCCACCGACCCGGCGCACGAGCTGGCGGCGGGCGGCGGGCAGCCGTTCTGGTCCGTCTACTTCGCCGTGGCGAAGGTGGACGAGACCGCCGAGCAGATCACCGCACTCGGCGGCTCGGTCCTGCACGGCCCCTTCGACTCGCCCTACGGGCGGCTGTGCGTGGTCCGTGACCCCTCGGGCGCGCACTTCTCCGTCATGACACTCGCGGCGCGGTGATCCGGTCTGCGCCCGTCCGCTCCTAGGATGGGCGACGGCCTGTCACCAGCACCGAACGGAGGCCCTCGTGGCCACGACCCGCACCGCGCACACGACCTGGGAAGGCAACCTGCAGGAGGGCAAGGGCCTCGTCGCCATGAAGTCCTCCGGGATCGGGGAGTTCCCGGTCTCCTGGCCCTCGCGGGCCGAGCAGGCGAACGGGAAGACCAGCCCGGAGGAGCTGATCGCCGGAGCGCACAGCGCCTGCTTCTCCATGGCCCTCTCCTTCGGCCTCAGCAACGCCGGCACCCCGCCGACCAAGCTGGAGACCACCGCCGACGTGACCTTCCAGCCCGGCACCGGCATCACCGGCATCCACCTGACCGTGGTGGGCACCGTGCCCGGCCTGGACGAGGCCGGCTTCGCCAAGGCGGCGGAGGACGCCAAGGCCAACTGCCCGGTCAGCCAGGCCCTGAGCGGCACGACCATCACCCTGACCGCCTCCCTGGCCTGACGCCGCTTCCGCCCCGCCCCGGGCCCCGCGCGCCCCGAGCCGCGGTTGCCCGGGGCCTGGTACGCCCCCGTGGGGCTGGTAGGCGAAGACCTACACCCGAAGCGCCGCACGCACTGAGGAATCCCCCGGTCGTTCGCCGGAAATGGTGAACATGAGCGCATGTGTACCGCTTATGCCCCCGCAGGGGTGAATCGGCCCCGGAACGCTGGATTGGTTCCGGCACCGCTGCCTACGATCGCCACCGTGCGTAGTGGCCCGTCCGGTCCCCCCGGCTCTCCCGAGGACATCGGCGCCCTCAGCGCCTTCGGCGCTCTGGACGCCCTCGGCGAGCGAATGACGCTCGGAGATCTGGAGGGCCTGGACCGGCTGGAGGAGTTCCGGCCGCCCGGCGCGAACGCGCCCGGTGCGGTGGGTGAGCGCAGGGGCCCGGTGGATCGGCGCAGTCTCGAGGACGCGCTGCGGGCCAGCGAGAACCGCTTCCGGGCGGCCTTCGTCGACGCCGGCATCGGCATGGCGCTGGTCGACCGGGACGATCTGATCATCGAGGCCAATCCGGCCCTGGCCGAGATGCTCGGGCACACCGTGCCCGAGCTGATGCGGATGCACATTCATCAGCTGATGGACGTGGAGGAGCGCGCCCGCCACCTCTACCGGAAGCTCGTGCGGGGCGAGCGGGACCGGGTGCGGCTGGAGAAGCGGCTGCGGCACAGCCAGGGCCACGCGGTGTGGACGAACATCACCGTCTCCCTGATCCGGGATTCGACGGGCGAGCCGCTCTACACGCTCGCCATGGTGGAGGACGTCTCCGAGGCACGGCGCCTGGGAGACCGGCTCCAGTACCAGTCGATGCACGACCCGCTGACCGGGCTGCCGAACCGGGCGCTCTTCTTCGAGCGGCTGGCGGACGCCTGCGCCGAGGCCGACCAGCGGATCGGGCTCTGCTACCTGGATCTGGACGGCTTCCAGGCGGTGAACGACACGCTCGGCCACCCCGTCGGGGACGAGCTGCTGGTGGCCGTGGCGCGCCGGCTGGAGCAGCGGTTCTCGCCGCGTGGCCATCTGGTCGCGCGCGTGGGCGGGGACGAGTTCGCGGTGCTGGTTCCGCGCAGCGCGGGCGCGGAGGAGCTGACGGCCCTGGCGGCGGAGGTCGTGGAGATCCTCGGCGCTCCCTACGACCTGGAGGAGCGGCGGGTGGCCGCCACGGCCAGCGTCGGCGTGGTGGAGCGGCCCGTCCCGGGCACCTCGCCGACGGAGCTGGTCCGGGACGCGGACGCGACGCTGTGCTGGGCGAAGTCGGACGGGCGCTCGCGCTGGGCGCTCTACGATCCCGAACGGATCGCCACGCAGATGACACGTCAGGTCCTGGCCACGACGATGCGGCCGGCCCTGGAGCGCGGCGAGTTCCTGCTGGAGTACCAGCCCCTCGTGGAGCTGGCGACCGGCCGGCTGCAGGGTGTCGAGGCGCTGGTGCGCTGGCGGCATCCGGAGTTCGGCCGCCTCGCGCCGGATCGTTTCATCCAGATCGCCGAGGAGACCGGCGCGATCGTCCCCCTGGGCCACTGGGTCTTGGAGGAGGCGTGCCGCCAGACACGCGCCTGGCTCGACCGCTTCCCCGAGGCGCAGCTGCTGGTCAGCGTCAATCTGGCGGCCCGTCAGTTCCGTGACTCCGACATGGTCGCGGACGTGGCGGAGGTCCTCGGCCACACCAGGCTCCCCTCCCGGCTGCTGCAGCTGGAACTGACGGAGAGTGCCGTCATGGGCCCCGCGGGCCGCCCCGTGGAGGCGCTGCACGCGCTGGACGCGATGGGCGTGCGGATCGCGATCGACGACTTCGGCACGGGTTACTCGAACCTGGCGTACCTCAGCCGCCTTCCGGTGCACGTGCTGAAACTGGCGAAGTCCTTCGTCGAGGGATTCCGCGCGGAGCCGTACGGCGCCGAGGAGACGACCGGGGACGCGGTGGACGAGAAGATCGTCACGGCGCTGGTGCGCCTGGCGCACGTGCTCGGCATCACGGTGACCGCGGAGGGCGTGGAGAGCGCGGGGCAGGCCGAACGGCTGCGGCTGACCGGCTGCGACTCGGCCCAGGGCTGGCACTTCGGCAAGGCCGTCCCTGCGGAGGAGATCACCCGCTTGCTCGCCGGATGAGTCCCGCCGCGGGGGCGACCGGGCAGGCAGCGGGCTCGGCCGTGCCGCGAGTACCCCCGAACGGGTGAGGTGTGACACCTGTTCAGCTTGCACGGACAGCACTGACGGTTCATCAGTCCATAGGCTGAAAGCATGTCACAGCGTCGTCTGCTCGCGGTCCTGGCTCTCGCCATGAGCGTGCTGCTGCTCGCCTTCGTGGCCGGAGCGTGGGAGTTGGCCCCCACGGCCGGCCCGGGTGCGGGCCGGGTCCGGAGCGGGGACGCGATGCCCTGGGACGAGGACGCGTCGGCGTGGTCGGACCCGACCGTGCTGCCCGCGCACGCGGTGCCCTTCGGGGCGTTCGTCGGCTCCGACTTCGCGGCCGACCGGCAGACGCAGCTCTCGGACTGGCTGAACAGGGCGGACCTTCAGGTCGGGCACACCTACCTGCCGGGCAACAGCTGGTCCGACATCGAGGGCTCGCCCTCGCTCCTCGCGCCCTGGGCGCAGTGGCGGCTGGCCCGTCCGGACCGGATCTTCGTGCTGGCCGTGCCGATGCAGGCGCAGAACGAGGGGGACCTCGACGACGACGAGGTCGCCATGCTGCTCCAGCAGGCGGCGTCCGGGGCCGACGACACCCACTTCCTCACCCTGGCCCGACGTCTGGTCGCGCTCGGCCTGCCGGACACCGTGATCACGCTCGGCTGGGAGATGAACGGCGTCACCTACTCCAGCCGCTGCGGCCCGGACCCGGCCGACTGGAAGGCCTACTGGCGCCGGATCGTCAATGTGATGCGCAGCGTCCCGGGGCAGGAGTTCCGCTTCGACTTCACTCCGAACCGGGGCCCGGACGCGCACCCGTGGACGGACTGCTACCCGGGCGACGACGTCACCGACGTCATCGGGACGGACAACTACGACCAGGGCCCCGGCGACAGCTTCGCCGACTACGTGACGGAGCAGTACGGGCTGCTTGACCAGGTGCGTTTCGCCGCACGGCACCACAAGCCCGTCTCCTACCCGGAGTGGGGCATGTTCCGGCACGGCGACGATCCGCGGTTCATGCGCGACATGATCGACTGGATCGAGACGCACGACACGCTGTACCAGACGATCACCGACTACTGCCCGCACGGCGTGCTCAACTGCGACGCCAACCCGGAGTCCAGCGCGGTCTACCAGCAGATGATGTCGCATCAGCCGCCGCCGCTGCCCACGCCGTCCGCCGGCCCGTCCGGCTCCCCCTCCGCATCCGCGTCCGCATCCGCCATCGCGTCCGCGTCGGCGTCCGCGTCGGCGTCCGCCTCCGTGTCGGCCTCGGCGTCACCGTCCGTCTCCTCGTCGGCCGCCCCTTCCGCCTCCCCGTCCGGGTCGCCGGGCGCGGTGCCGAGCGCGGGCGCGAGCGTCGGGGCGAGCGGGAGCGCCTCCCCGGGCCGGGGGACGAGTGCGACTGCGAGCCCGAGCGGACCCGCTCAGGCGAGCCCGACGCCGTCGCCGAGCCTGTCCTGCCACCGTCGGCGGGACGTCGACCCCTGCGCGGGCCTGCGGTCCCGCCGTCCGGACGGGCGTATCCCGGCTGCCGTGACGCCGCCCGCCGTGCCCCGGGTCAAGCTTCCGGGTCGCTCCTGACGTCGAGCGCGGCGACCTCCGCCTCGGTGGCCGCGCTCACCGGAACGTCCGGGTGGCGGAACCAGGAGCCCTGGACTGCCCACTGGATCAGCATCAGCACGAAGCCGATCAGCAGGGAGCCGATGCCGATCACCGAGACCCCGCCCACCTTGCCCCAGGGCATGGTGACCGTGGTGCTGCCGTAGTCGGGCGCGGCGTAGACGTCGAAGGCGGCGTAGCAGAAGAAGTAGAGCAGCATCAGGCCGCCGAGCAGCGGCAGGATGCCCTTGAACCACAGGTCGCGCGCGCTGCGCCGGAGCACCTTCCGGAAGTACCAGAAGCAGGCGAACCCCGTCAGCCCGTAGTAGAAGGCGATGCCGAGTCCGACCGAGGAGATCGAGTCGGTGAGCACGTTGGTGCTGATCCGGGTCAGCAGCACGTAGAAGGCGATCGAGATCACGCCCATCCCCACCGTCGACCAGGTCGGTGTCGCGAACCGCGGGTGCACCCGGCCGAAGCGCTCGGGGATCGCCTTGTGCAGGGCCATGGAGAAGCTGGTGCGCGCGGTCGGCAGGATCGTGGTCTGGGTCGAGGCCGCGGCCGAGGTCAGCACCATGAAGATCAGCAGCTTGGAGAGGAACCAGCCGAAGCCCGTGGTGCCGAACACGGCCCCGCCGAGGCCGGAGAGCACGTCGCCGGAGTTGTCCGGATTGCCCAGGCCGATGCCCTTGTCGCCGACGCCGGCGAAGGCCTGCGAGGCGGTGGAGACCAGGGCGTAGATGAGCAGCAGGATCACGGTGGAGAGCACGGCCGCGCGGCCCGGCGTGCGGGTCTTGTCGGCGGTCTCCTCGTTGACCGAGACGGCGGTGTCCCAGCCCCAGTAGATGAAGACGGCGGAGAGGATGCCCGCGGTCAGCGCGCTGGCTGTCGGCACCTGGAAGGGATTGAACCAGGAGCCCGAGATGTGGATCGCGGTGCCGGGCGGGTGGCTGCCGTAGACCTTGACCAGGGCGGTCACCGAGAGCAGCACCAGCATGGCGACCTCGAGGCAGAGCAGCACACGCTGGAGCGCGGCGGAGATCTCGATGCCGATGTAGCAGATGAAGGTCATCAGGACGATCCAGACCACCCCGGCCACGGTCGTCCACAGGGTGCTCGACGCCAGGTTGGCGTGCCCGACGAGCTGGAAGCCGTAGGAGCCGGCGATCTGGGCCAGATTGGCCATGACGATGATGTCGGCGACGATGATGCCCCAGCCGCCCATCCAGCCGGTCCGCGGTCCGAACGCGCGGGCAGCCCAGGTGAAGGTCGTGCCGCAGTCGGGGTCGACCGAGTTCATCTCCTTGTACGCGTATGCGATGAGCAGCATCGGGATGAACGCCAGGATGGTGATGATCGGGGCCTGGAGGCCCACCCCGGCCACGATCAGGCCCAGGGTGGCGGCGAGGCTGTACGCGGGGGCGGTGGAGGCCAGGCCGATCGCCACCGAGGAGAACAGTCCCAGGGCGTTGCCCTTGAGCCCTTTCTCTCCGGAGCCCGAGCCGGAGACCTCGCCCGGTGCGATGACGACCGCCGCCCCGGGGGCGTGATCCGGGCCCGAGGGGCCTTCGGGAGGCGGAACGGAAGCACTCATGTGACCCTCCATGCGAACGCGTCGCCCGGCCCGTGGCACTGTCGGACGGGTGGCCATGGGGCGTTTTCGGTTGTTTAGGGCTAATCCTCCCTCTTAGGGCACCCAATCCGCATGGGCGACCGCATTGACTTCTTCGGCGTGGCGGCCGACTCTCGGCTGCACCCATCGCCACCCGACTGTCCCGCCGTGCCCCGCATCGCCGGCGTGACGCCCGCGCGGGACCGCACCGCCCGGCGCTTTCATCCACTCCATTTCGCCGTGCGTCGGCGTGCGCCCCGGCCGGCCGGGTCCCTCCACGTCCCAAGGTCGAAAGCCTCGGCTGCGATGCCGCGTGCGGCTGTGCTCCCACCCGAGCCAATCGGAGGACAGTCATGGATCAGCACGACCGCGCGCGCCTGTCGCGTCGCGCCTTCCTCGGCGCGACCGCGGCCGGCGCCGCCCTGGGAGCCGTCTCGTGGACGCCCGCCTTCAGGGTGACCCCCGCGGAGGCGGCCACCGCGGCTCCCCCGAACTTCCCCGCCTCGATCCCCGTCTACCAGCAGGCCTTCCGCAACTGGTCCGGGGAGATCCAACTGAACCCGACCTGGACCTGCGCGCCGACCAGCCCGAACGACGTGGTGACCCTCGCCAACTGGGCAAGCGCCAACGGCTGGCGGCTGCGCGCCATGGGCATGGGCCACGGCTGGTCGCCGCTGCTGGAGCCGAACGGGGCCGCCGGCGACATCGTGCTCGTCGACACCACCCAGCACCTCACCGCCGTCACGGTGAACCCCGGCTCCCCCGCCAGCGTGACCGCGCAGGCCGGGATCACCATGGTGAACCTGCTGACCGCGCTGGAGGGCGCGGGCTACGGCCTGACCAACACCCCCGCCCCCGGCGACCTGACCCTCGGCGGCGTGCTCGCCATCGACGGACACGGCACCTCCGTCCCCGCGAACGGCGAGACGCCGCTCGCCGGCAAGACGTACGGCACGGTCAGCAACCTGGTCGTCTCGCTGACGGCCGTGGTCTGGGACCCGGGCAGCAACGCCTACGTGCTGAAGACGTTCCAGCGCAACGACCCCGACATCGGCGCCTTCCTGGTCCACCTGGGCCGCGCCTTCGTCACCGAGGCCACGCTGCGGGTCGGCGCGAACCAGCGGCTGCGCTGCGTCTCCACGTACACCACCCAGGTCACCGACCTGTTCGCGCCGCCCGCCTCGGCCGGGTCCAGCTCCTTCGCCGCGCTCGTGCAGCAGAGCGGCCGGGTGGAGACGATCTGGTTCCCCTTCACGACCGTGCCGTGGCTGAAGGTCTGGTCGGTCTCCCCGAGCAAGCCGTGGTTCTCGAAGGAGGTGGACAGCCCCTTCAACTACAGCTTCTCGGACTCGGTCAGCAGCCAGGAGTCGCAGTACATCTCCGACATCGTGGCCGGGAACGTCTCGGTGACGCCCACCTTCGAGAACCTGGAGATGAGCATCGTCGGCTCCGGGCTGATCGTCACCGGCACCTGGGACATCTGGGGCTGGGCCAAGAACACCCAGCTGTACGTGCGCCCGACGACCTTGCAGGTGACCGCGAACGGCTACACCATCCTGTGTCGGCGCGCCGACATCCAGCGCGTCGTCAGCGAGTTCTACAGCTATCTGAGCGGGCGGCTGAGCACGTACGCGGCGGCCGGTCAGTACCCCATGAACGGCCCGTGGGAGGTCCGTGTCACCGGCCTCGACCACGCCGCCGACTGCGGCGTCCCGGGCGCGGTGGAACCGCTGCTGAGCGCGCTGAGACCGAGACCCGACCAGCCCCAGTGGGACACGGCGGTCTGGATGGACCTGCTGACGATCCCCGGCACGCCGCAGTCGCAGCAGTTCTACCGCGAGACCGAGCAGTGGGTGCTCTCCAACTACACGGGCAGCTACGCGGCGGTGCGCGCGGAGTGGTCGAAGGGCTGGGCCTACTCCGGCGCCGCCGCCTGGGCCGATCCGACCGTGCTCGGCAGCGTCATCCCCGCGTCCTACCGCGCCGGCCAGCCCGCGTCCGCCAACTGGGACACCGCGCTGGCGACGCTGGACCGCTACGACCCCGGCCGGGTCTTCTCCAACTCCTTCCTGGATACCCTGCTGCCCTGATCGCGCCTGACTGCCAGGCGCGCACGATCACACGGGTGGTACGGGTGAACGCAGTACGGATCGAACGCTCCGGGCCGGTGTGGACCGTGGTCCTCTCCCGCCCGGAGCGGCGCAACGCCGTGGACGGCCCGACCGCGGACGCGCTGTACCGCGCGTTCGCGGAGTTCGACGCGGACGCGAGCGCGTCGGTCGCCGTCCTGTGGGGCGAGGGCGGCACGTTCTGCGCCGGCGCGGACCTCAAGGAGGCCGACGGCCCGCGGGGCAACACCCTCTCCCCCGACGGCCCCGGCCCGATGGGCCCCAGCCGGATGCGCCTGGGCAAGCCCGTCATCGCGGCGGTCGCCGGCCACGCGGTGGCCGGCGGACTGGAGTTGGCCGCCTGGTGCGACCTGCGGGTGGCCGCGGAGGACGCGGTCTTCGGGGTCTTCTGCAGGCGCTGGGGCGTCCCGTTGATCGACGGCGGCACCGTCCGTCTGCCGCGCCTGATCGGCGCGGGCCGCGCGATGGACCTGATCCTCACCGGCCGTGAGGTCCCGGCGACGGAAGCGCTGGCGATCGGGCTGGTCGACCGCGTCGTCCCGGCGGGGACGGAACGGCAGGCGGCGGAGGATCTCGCCCGCGAGATCGCCGCTCTGCCTCAGACCTGCCTGCGCAACGACCGCCTCTCGGCCCTGGAGGCCGAGGACCTCCCCGAGCAGGCGGCACTGGCCAACGAGTTCCAACGCGGCATGTCCACCCTCCAGTCCGAGGGCCTCCCCGGCGCCGCCGCGTTCCGAAACCGACGCGGCTGACAACGAACCGCGAGGCCGAGACACACGCTGCGGCGGAGCCGCAGGCCGGGAGACGGGCCGAGGGGCGAGGGCGAGCGGCGAGCGGCGAGACGGGAGGGAGGCAGGCCCGAGAGTCGAGGGCGACGCCGGGCGACGGAGGCGGGGATCAGGACGGCACGACCAAGCCAGCGCCCCGAGCCAGGCCGGCAAGCCAGGCGGGAGCCGAGGGCCAAGGCCGAGCGGCGCACCCGGCGACGGAGCCGCAGGCCGAGCGACGAGGCGACACCAAGCGACCGCGCTGGCGGGAACCAGCGCGGCCCGACCAAGCCAGCGCCCCGGCCAGGTCGGCAGGCCAGGCGGGAGACGGGGCGTGAGACGGGGCGGGTGGGGGGCTCGAGGTCGGAGGGGTGGGGTCTCAGCTCGCCCGGGGCGAGTTCCGGCGGGAGGGCCGGAGGGCGGCTGACGTGGGGACATGTCCGTTGTCCCGAGGCTGGATCGGACTGCTTGCGCGGGCGCCAGGCACCCCGGTTCGTCGTGTGATCCGTGCGGCCTAGAATCTGCGCCGGACGTAGCCACGAAGACTCGACGGGGGACCCGCCATGCAACCGCTCGAAGCTGACGATCCAGCAACCATCGGCCCGTACAGACTCGTCGCGCGGCTCGGAGCCGGAGGGATGGGGCGGGTGTACCTCGCCCGGAGCGCGGGCGGGCGGACCGTCGCGGTGAAGGTGGTGCGCGCGGACCTCGCCGACAACCCCGACTTCCGCGACCGCTTCCGGCGCGAAGTCGCCGCCGCGCAGAGCGTGGACGGCGCGTACACCGCGCCGGTCGTGGACGCGGACCGGGACTCCGCGACGCCGTGGCTGGCCACCGCTTACGTCCTCGGGCCCTCCCTGACGGAGGCCGTGGCTGGCTACGGGCCGCTGCCCGAGCACACCGTGCGGGCGCTCGGGGCCGTCCTCGCGGAGGCGCTGCGGGCCATCCACGGGGCGGGCCTGATCCACCGTGACCTGAAGCCGTCGAACGTGCTGTTGGCGGCCGACGGGCCGCGCGTCATCGACTTCGGCATCGCCCGCGCGCTGGACGGCGCCGGGGTGGCGCTGACCAGCACCGGCGTCGTCGTGGGCTCTCCCGGCTTCATGTCGCCCGAGCAGGCGTCGGGCGGGAAGGTGGGGCCGGAGGGCGACGTCTTCTCGCTCGGTTCGGTGCTGGCCTTCGCCGCGACGGGTCGCGGCCCGTTCGGGCACGAGTCCGCGGCCTCGCTGCTCTACCGCGTGGTGCACGAGCCCGCGGAGCTGGACCAGGTGCCGGACGCGCTGCGCGAGGCCGTCGGCGCCTGCCTGGCGAAGGACCCTGCGGCGCGTCCGACCCCCGCCCAGCTGGTGCGGATGCTCGCCCCCGAGGGTGCGGCCGCGCTGCTCCAGGGCGGCTGGCTGCCCGCCCAGGTCGCCTCCGGTATCGCTCAGCACGCGGCCCGCGTGATGGAGTTGGAGACGCCCGCGCCGACCGCGCCGCCCGTGGACCCGCGTACCGGTGCGGGGGCCGGGTCGGAGGCGGGCCGGGCTCAGGGCCAGGACAGCGGGACGGTGGTCCTCGGCGCCGGCGGGAACGCGGCGGCGGACGGCACGGTCATCCTGGGTACGGGTACGGGTACGGGTACGGGAGCCGGAACGGGCGCAGGCGCGGGCGCGTCGGGAGGTTCCGGCGTCGCCGCCGCCTCGACGCCCTCGCGGCGCAAGGTGCTCTACGGCGCGGTCGGCGCGGTGGCCGTCGTGGCCGCGGGCGGCGGGGTGGCGCTGGCCATGTCGAACAAGAACTCCCCCAAGCGCAAGCACACCGACTCCGACACCACGACCACCGTCCCCTCGGCGCAGCCCACGCGCCCGCCGGGTGTCGCGCCCACGCCGATCTGGACGTACCAGGCGAACCAGAAGGTCGACTCCCCGCCGGTGGTGCTCGGGAAGCAGCTGCTGGTCGCCGACGAGAGCCTGGTGGCGCTCGACATGCGGTCGGGAGCCAAGCAGTGGACCGGTCCCGCGCTGCCGGACCTGTTCCAGCAGTCCCCCTTCGGCGTCGGCGGCGGGTTCGTGGTGACCCTGCCGAGCGACGCCATGGAGACGATCGTCGGCCTGGACCCGAGCAGCGGCGGGCAGAAGTGGGCGACGCGGGCCCCCCAGCAGTACAGCCTGCACCAGCTGCTGGGCATCAACGACCAGGCCGCCTTCGTCGTCGCCGAGAAGTACCCGGTGGACGGCAAGGGCAACGTGGTCGTCAACGACAACCCGGAACAGATCGTCATCGCGGTCGACCTGCACCAGCGGAAGCTGCTGTGGGAGCAGCAGCGCAACGTGAAGCCGGGCGACGGCCAGAACGTGCTGGGTTTCGCCACCGCGAAGTACCTGGTCTACACGAACGACAACAACAACGTCGTGGTGCGCGACACCACGACCGGCGCCCAACTGTGGTCGCAGGACTACGGCCTGCCGGGCTTCCCGGATCCTTCGATGCCGCTGCTCGGCGGGGACACGCTCTACCTCTCCGGCACACAGCTGGTCGGCTACGGGCTCGCCAAGGGCGAGAAGCGGATGACCGCGCCCAAGCAGGGCAACGTCGGCTACGGCAATCCGGGCTACCACGACGGCGTCGTCTACTGCACCCTCGGCCTCGGCGAACTCCTGGCGCTGGACGCCCGCAGCGGAAGTCAGCTCTGGTCGTCCCAGGTCCAGCTGAGTCTCAACTCCAGCCCGCTGCTGGTCGTCCAGGACACCCTCTTCTGCACGGTCGCCACCGCCTCGGGCGGCGACGCCGTCGCCGCCTTCGACCGCACCAACGGCCACCTGCTGTGGACCTTCACCGACGGCGGCAGCCAGGACGCCGACTGGTGGTGCGCGACGGACGGCACCCTGCTCTACACCGCCCACGACAACCACGTCTACGCGCTGCCGGCCCGGTGACCCACCGCGTCACCCGGTGTCCCGCGGTGTCCCGCTACGGCAGCCTGAGCGCGGCGAGCTGCTGCTCGAACGGCACGACGTCCGCGAAGGCGTCGGGACGCCGGGTCCGCGCGGGCTGCCGCAGCAGGACGGCCGCCAGCTCGTCGGCCGCACGGTCGATGTGCTGCCGCAGGCCGTTCTGCTCCGCGGAGGCCCAGTCCTCCGAGGCCGCGAAGACGGCCGTGGGCACGACGGCCGCACGCAGGTAGGCGAACAGCGGGCGCAGGGCGTGGTCCAGCGCGAGGGAGTGGCGTGCGGTGCCGCCGGTCGCGCCGAGGAGGGCGGGCTTGCCGGTGAGCGCGCCCTGCTCCAGCACGTCGAAGAAGGACTTGAACAGGCCGCTGTAGGAGGCGGAGAAGATCGGCGAGACCGCGATCACCGCGTCGGCGCCGGTCACCGTCTCGGTCGCGCCCCGCAGCGCCTCGCCGGGGAAGCCGGTCACGAGGTTGTCCGCGATGGGGTGGGCGAGTTCGCGCAGCTCGACGTGCTCGATCAGGACCTCCCGGCCCGCGTCCGCCAGCCGGTCCCGGACCGCCTCGCTGAGGCGGTCCGCGAGCAGGCGCGTCGACGACGGCTGGCTCAGGCCCGCCGAGACCACGGCCAACGTGATGGCTTCCACGACGTTCTCTCCTTCTTCTTGCTTCCTGCTGGTGCTGCGTGCTTCCCGCTGCTGCTGCGCGCTTCCTGCCGGCGCTCGCCGGCGCTAAGCCGACCGCGCCTCAGGACTGGACCGGCTCCGCCTGCGCGGTCGCCTCGTGGGCGGCCAGCAGTGAGGCGTGCGTGGGCGCGTCCGGCACGTCGGCGCCGCGGTTCTCGGCGAACTCGCGACGCAGCACCGGGACGACCTCCTCGCCGAGCAGGTCGATCTGCTCCAGCACCGTCTTCAGCGGCAGGCCCGCGTGGTCGACCAGGAACAACTGGCGCTGGTAGTCGCCCGCGTAGTCGCGGAAGCTCAGCGTCTTCTCGATGACCTGCTCGGGCGTGCCGACGGTCAGCGGGGTCTGCGCGGTGAACTCCTCCAGCGACGGGCCGTGCCCGTAGACCGGCGCGTTGTCGAAGTACGGCCGGAACTCGCGCACCGCGTCCTGCGAGTTGCGGCGCATGAACACCTGGCCGCCGAGGCCCACGATCGCCTGCTCCGGGGTGCCGTGTCCGTAGTGGGCGTACCGGGTGCGGTAGAGCTCGATCATCCGCTCGGTGTGGTCCTTGGGCCAGAAGATGTTGTTGTGGAAGAAGCCGTCGCCGTAGTACGCCGCCTGCTCGGCGATCTCGGGGGAGCGGATCGAGCCGTGCCAGACGAAGGGCGGCACGCCGTCGAGCGGGCGCGGCGTCGAGGTGAAGGACTGGAGCGGCGTACGGAAGCGGCCCTCCCAGTCGACGACGTCCTCACGCCAGAGGCGGCGCAGCAGCGCGTAGTTCTCGACGGCGAGCGAGATGCCGTCGCGGATGTCCTTGCCGAACCACGGATAGACCGGTCCGGTGTTGCCGCGGCCCAGGATCAGGTCGACGCGCCCGTCGGCGAGGTGCTGCAGCATCGCGAAGTCCTCGGCGATCTTCACCGGGTCGTTCGTGGTGATCAGCGTCGTCGAGGTGGAGAGGATGATCCGCTCGGTCTTCGCCGCGATCCAGCCCAGCATGGTCGTCGGGGAGGAGGGCACGAAGGGCGGGTTGTGGTGCTCGCCGGTGGCGAAGACGTCGAGGCCGACCTCCTCGGCCTTCTGGGCGATGGCCACCATGGCCTTGATCCGCTCCCGCTCGCTCGGGGTGCGGCCGGTGGTGGGGTCGGGGGTGACGTCACCGACCGTGAAGATCCCGAACTGCATCGTGCTCACCTCTCATGGCTGGCTCGGCTCGTCCCGGGAGCCAGGTTGTTGAAAATTCAATCATGCTCCACAACATCTGGCCACCCGCCCCCATTCCCGAGCCCGATCCCCGGGGTGTGACAGCGATACTGTTGAGCCCACTGGGCTCGGCGGGCGGGGTGGAGGCACGGTTGGCGGACGAGGCGTGGTTCACGGTTGACGAGTTGGCGGCGCGCGCCGGGATCACGGTCCGCACGCTGCGCTTCTACGCCGCGAAGGGCTTGCTCCCACCGCCCGAGCTGGGCCCGCGCCGGGTCGGCCGCTACGGCCCGGAGCACCTCGGCCGGCTGGAGCTGATCGAGGAGTTGCAGCGCCAGGGTCTGACGCTGGCCGCGATCGAGCGCTACCTCACGCAGCTGCCGGACGACATCGGCTCCCTGGACCTGGCGGTGCACCGCGCGCTCGTCGCCTCCTGGCAGCCGGAGACCGCCGAACGGATCACCCGCGAACAGCTGGAACGCCGGGCCGGCCGACCGCTCACGGACGAGGACCTCAACCGCCTCGCGGCCACGGGCGCGATCCTCCCCCAGCCCCCGGCCGAGGACGGCTCCGTCCCCGTCGACTTCCCCGTCGACCCGGGCCTGCTCCCGCTCGGCCTGCGGATCCTGGACGTGCCGATCCCGTTGGAGACCCTCGTCGCCGCCCGCGCCGTGGTCCGTCTCCACAGCCGCGCCACCGCGCACGACCTGCACCGACTCTTCCGCGACACGGTCTGGCGACCGTTCCGCGCCTCCGAACCGGACCCGGAGGGACTGGAACGGATGAAGGAGCTGACCGCCCATATCGAGCCCTTGGCGGTCCAGGCCCTCGTCACCGCCTTCCAGCGCTCACTGGCCGAGGAGCTGGCCGCCCCGGCGGAGTGAGGGACGGCGGCGCAGTCCTGTCGGCGGGGTTCTGACAGCGGGGTTCTGACAGCGGGATCTGTCAGTGGCGGCCGCTAACGTCTGGACTGTGAACGCGGGGGATGACGGGATCCGCTACCTGCGCGGCGACGCGACGGCGCCGCAGGGCAAGGGACCCAAGGTGATCGCGCACGTCTGCAACGACCTGGGCGGCTGGGGCAAGGGCTTCGTGGTGGCCCTCTCCCGGCGCTGGCCCGAGCCGGAGGCGGCGTACCGGAGATGGCACCGGGAGCGGGCGCGGAACGACTTCGGGCTGGGCGCCGTCCAGCTCGTACCGGTCGGTCGGGCCGAGCAGCAGCTCTGGGTCGCCAACATGGTGGGCCAGCGCGGCATCCGCACCGGCAGCAAGGGTGTGCCCGTGCGCTACGAGGCGATCGAACAGGCGCTGATCAGCCTCGCACCGCAGGTGCTGGAGTTGCGCGCGTCGGTGCACATGCCGCGGATCGGCTGCGGGCTCGCCGGCGGTCGGTGGGAGCGGGTCGAGCCGCTGGTCCGGCATGCCCTCGTCGCGCAGGGCGTGCCGGTCACGGTCTACGACTACGACTGAGCCGCCGGAGCCTGAGACCGGCCCCGGACTACGAGGTCCCCGTCTCGTGCCAGTGGACCAGGGCGCGGACGACCGCGCTCAGGCGGCCGTTCATCCAGGCGGTGGCGAGGGTGCCGGCGACGAAGCGCTCGGCGCGGAGGACGGAGGTCGCCGTGCGGACGGCGTCGGCGGGGGTGAGGGTGCCGTCCGTGGCGAGGAGCGGGTAGCTGAAGGCGTTCCAGTCGTACGCGGGCCGCACCGCGCCGACCGCGTCGAGCGAGGTGGCCACCGCGCCGACGCGGGGGCCGTACACCCAGTGCCGGTCGTCCCAGCGCGCGTCGGCGTCCTGCACCGCCCAGCCGGAGGCGAACTCGCTGAGTCGCCCCCATGCCCCCGATGCGCCGTCGAGGCCTGCCAGCAGCTCCTCGTCCGTCGGATCGCCCTCGCCGCCGTCGCCCGCCGGCAGAGGCGCCTGCACGTCGGGGTGGAGCAGACGACGCATGCGCTCGTACTTCGCCGTCAGGCGGGACCGCTTCGCGGCGTCGGGGATGAGGGCCAGGCGTCGCGCCGCGGAGTTGCTGGCCAGGTCGGCGTCCTTGACGGTGACCGCGCCAGGGGTGGCCAGGATGCGCGCGGTGTAGTCGCCGAGGGCTTCGCCCTCGCGTCGGGTGAGCGCGAGCACGATGTCCTTCGTACGCTTCGGAAGCGCCGCCGCGGCGAGCCACTCGGCCGTCAGCACGCCGTCCTCGACGGCGTCGTGCAGCCACGCCGCCGCGATCTGCGCCTCGTCGCCGCCGTGCCGGGCGGTGCCTGCGGCGACCTCCGCCAGGTGCCCGACGTACGGGCGGCCCGCTTTGTCGACCTGTTCGGAGTGCCCGGTGCGGGCGATCGCCTCGACCTCGGCGAGGGACAGCGGCGGCCGTGTGGAATCCTCGGCCTCCGGCATGCGCTGCGGCATCTGGTCGAGCCCCTTCCCGGTTCGGTGATCCCCTACCCGTCCAGTGTGGCGCGGGCAGCGGCGGGAACGGTCGGAGACACGGTGGGGCGCCCTGTCCTGTCGACGTGCTCATGGCGGGCATCGGCCGTCGGCCTGCCGACGGCCGGCTCTGCTCGGCAGGCCCGCTGGTCTGCTCTGCTGGTCTGCTGGTCTGCTCTGCGGACCGCGTTCGCGTCCCGGGGCGTGTTCATCGCACAATCTACGACCATGAACGCCGACCGCACGGTTCAAGCCACCACCCGCATGGTTCCGGCCGGACGCACGCCCCACGCCCCGGCCCGGGGCGAGCTGCGTCCCGTCGCGGACGGCGTGCACGTCTGGCGCCCACGGCCCGGCGTCGGCTGGGGCCTGGCCAACTGCGGTCTTCTGACCGGCGGTTCGAGCGCCGCGTGGATCGACTCACCCTACGACCGGGCGCTGGCTGACGAGTTCCTCGCACTCTCGCGTCCGCTGCTCGCCCCGGACGGGGAGATCGACTGGCTGCTGGTCACCCACGGCAACGGCGACCACCTGTGGGGCTGGGAGGCGGTCCCGGACGCACGCGTCGTCTACACCCGCGCGGCCGCGGCGCAGATCGCCCACGAGCCGGACCCGTGCGACCTGCACCGGCTGGTCCACGAGACCGATCCCGACACCCTCGTCGGCTGGTACCTGAGCCGCCATTTCGGCCGCTACCGCTGGCCGGAGACGCGGCTGCCGCAGCCCGCGTTCACCTTCGCCGGCGAGGTGGAGATAGCCGTCGGCGACATCCCCGTCCAGCTGAGCCAGCTGCCGCCCGCGCACACCGCCGGCGACCTGCTCGCCTACCTGCCGCGCCAACGGGTCTGCTTCGGCGGCGACATCGTCTTCGCCGCGACCGAGGCGGAGGCGGGCGACCATCCCGTCCACTGGGCCGGTCCGCTCGAGAACGTGATCGACGGCTGCGACCGCGTGCTGGCCACCGGCGCGACCGTCATCGTCCCCGGCCACGGCCCCGTCCTGGACCGCGACGGCGTCCACTCCCACCGCGACTACCTCTGCCACCTGCGCGACCGCGTCCACACCCTGCACGCCTCGGGCATCCCCGCGCAGGATGCGGCGCGCCGCATCGCCGCGGAGAACCGCTATCCCGCGCTGCACCTGCCCGAGCGACTGTCGATCACGGTCGGCCTCCAGTACCGGCACCTGGACGCCGCCCCGCAGCGGACCATGCTGGAGCAGATGCACGCGCTGGCCCAACTGGCCTGGGAGCTGGAGCACCCCGGGGTTCCGGCCCCGTAGCGGCGAAGACGGACGAGCCCGGCAGGGCGGGACAGCAGCTCGGAGAGAGGGCGGCTCGGCGGGAAGGCGCCACGCGGCGGGCGAGATCCCGGCCGCACGCAAGACGGCCACGTGACAGGCGCCACGGAGCTCGCGGGCTCAGCGCCCCGCCGCTCGGCGGCAAGGCGATGGAGGGCCAACAGGAGGGACTCCTCGCGAGCCCGGCCTGGCGCCCCACCGCGCGCCACGGAGCTCGCGGGCTCAGCGCCCAGCGCGACGGGCAGGCCGCGGGCTCGGCCGCCCCGCCGCTCAGCGGCAAGGCGATCGAGGGTCAACAGGAGGGACTCCTCGCGAACCCGGCCTGGCGCCCCCGCCGCGCGCCACGGAGCTCGCGGGCTCAGCGCCCGGCGCGACGGGTAGGCCGCGGGCTCGACCGCCCCGCCGCTCGGCGGCAGGGCGATGGAGGGTCAACAGGAGGGGCTCCTCGCGAGCCCGGCCTGGCGCCCCACCGCGCGGGCGGTCGCGGGCGGCTCGGTCAGCGGGTGGCGAGGAGGGCGTCTGCGACGCGGAGCAGCGTCTGGCGGCCTTCGACCTGGGACAGCTAGTCCGCGGGGAGTGAACCCGCGCCGTAGGCCGCGCCGAGGAGGTTGCCGCAGACGGCGCCCGTGGAGTCGCTGTCGCCGGAGTGCGTGACCGACAGGGTCAGCGCACGTCGTGGGCCCACCGCGGCAGCGACGAGCAGGGCGTGGACGGCGATCGCCAGGCACTCCTCCGCGATCCAGCCGAGACCGACCCGTTCCACCGTGTCGAAGCCGGGCTGCTCCGCCGCCAGCCGGACCGCCCGCTCCAGCGCGACCACCGTCTCCCCCGCGCCGGGAAAGGCCGCCGTCTGCGCGATGGTCTCCGTGACCGCCACCCCCGGGTCGACGCCCGCGACCAGCCGCTCGACGAGCGCGGCGAAGGCGCCCGCCGCGAGGTATCCGGTGGGGTGGCCGTGTGTCAGCTGCGCGCAGTCCGAGGCGAGTCGGAAGGACTGCTCGACACCGAGCCCGAGCAGGCCGAAGGGCGCCGAGCGCATCACCGTGCCGCAGCCCTTGGAGCCGGGGTTCACCGGGCCGGGTTCGCCCGGCGCGACGGGAACGGACACGGGCGGCTCGGCATGGGCCTCCAGGCCGGACAGGCACGCGTTGCCCGGCGCGCGTGAGGCGTAGAGCCAACCCTCCGCGAGCAGACCGGTCGCGTCCGGCTTCGGTGCGGCCTCGCACTGCGTGCGCAGCCAGCGCCGGTAGGCGGCGTGCACGGCGGGCAGGACGGCCTCCGACGTCGGCCTGGGCGACAGGAGCAGGCCCTCCGCGGTGAACAGGGTCATCTGCGTGTCGTCGGTGACCTCCGCGAGTCCGCCCAGGGGTCTCGGCAGGGCGCGCACCCCCTCCGCGCCGTGCCGCTCAAGGATCCGCTCCAGGCGCTGGAACTCCACCGGCCAGCCCAGCGCGTCGCCCAGCGCGCCGCCGAGCAGGCACCCGCGGACACGGTCCGCACGGTCCGCACCGTCCGCGCTGACCACACGGTCCGTGCGTGGCACAGCCTCGTTCGTGTCACTCGCCCCCGTCGATCCCGTCGTCATGACGTTCCCCCGTCGTCCCCGTGGCGAGCACCTCGCCCGCCTCGGTGCGACGGTAGACCACGCGGCGTCCGACGCGCGCTCCGACCACGAGTTCCGCTTCGCGCAGGACGGCGAGGTGGCCGCCGACGGTGCCCAGCGAGAGGTCAAGCTCCGCCGCGAGTTCGCTGCTCGTCGCCGGGCGGGCCAGCGCGCGTAGGATCGCGGCGCGGCCGGTGCCGAGGAGTCGTCCCAGCGCGCGGTCACGCCGGTCCCGGTCCCGGTCGCGGTCCCGGTCCCCGTCGCGGTCCCGGTCCCGGTCGCCGGAGGGAGCGGACTGCTCCGTGGACGGCCCCGGGGACGCCTCGACGCCGAGGCCGCGCGCGGGGTAGACCAGCGCGTACGGGCGGTCGAGCGCCTCGCAGAGCCATGTGCCCCGCGCGCCGGTGTAGGGGACGAACAGCATGCCGTCCGGCCCGACGACGCGGTCGGGGCCGGGGCGGTCGCTGAAGCGGATCGCGTCGGCGCCGGTCCAGGCGGTGCGCCTGGCCATCTGTT
Source organism: Streptacidiphilus anmyonensis (assembly GCF_000787855.1). Lineage (GTDB taxonomy): Bacteria > Actinomycetota > Actinomycetes > Streptomycetales > Streptomycetaceae > Streptacidiphilus > Streptacidiphilus anmyonensis. The sequence continues at coordinate 145,370 of NZ_BBPQ01000013.1, forward strand.
CCAACGCGCGCGGCCATCCGTAGGCGGCGAGCAGTCCGGCGCGGTAGGTGACGTCGCGTTCCAGCAGCCTCCGACGGCGGGGCCAGTCCTCGGCGAGATGGGCGTCCCAGGCACGGCGGTAGAGCTCGGCGGTGCGGGCCGCGAAGTCGCAGCCGGTGAGCCAGGACGCGACGTCGTGCTCCTCCCAACTCGCGGCGACCGCGAGCCGGACGCTCTCGACGACGACGTCGTCCGGGACCTCGCGCATCTGCGCCAGCTCGTCCTCCAGTCGGGTGCGCATGCCGTCGGTCGGCGGCAGGCTGACGTGGTCCGGAAGGTACTTCGTCGAGCTCACGAGCCGGACCAGGCCCTCGGCGAAGGGGTCCGCCGCGAGGGTCGCGCGCAGCGTGGCGTGATGGCGGGCATGCCAGCGGGCGAGCCACGGATCGACGCAGGGACGCGACAACGCCATCAGCGCGCCGAGCGTCTCGGCCGCGGGCGAGAGCGCGAAACGGGAGCGCGCCAACGCGAGCGAGTCCAAGCGCAGCAGCACCATGCCCGTGCCCCCTTCTCTTCCTGTCTTCTGTCGCTCCGCGCCGAGGGGACGCCTTCGCGCTCGGCGGCGGGCCTTCGCCTTCGGCGAGTCCTCGAACTACCCCCGAGCTTTCGGCCGTAGGCGAAAGATTAGTGCGCTCCCGGCACCTGGGGCAGTGTGTGGCCGGTGCTCACTCCACCCACCTCGGCCTCCCCGCTGCGTCGGGCGGGCTTTCGCTGGTTCTTCGCCGGACAGACCGTCTCCCTCCTCGGCAGCTCGATGGCGCCCGTGGCGCTGGCCTTCGCCGTGCTCGACGCCTCGGGTCGCGCGGGCGACCTCGGCATCGTGCTGGCCGTGCGGATGGTGCCGCTGCTCGGCTTCCTGCTGATCGGCGGCGCGGTCGCGGACCGGCTGCCGCGACGGGCCGTGCTCGTCGTGTCCAACCTCGGCGCGGCGCTGACCCAGGGCGCCGTCGCGACGCTGCTGCTGACCGGGCACTACGCCCTGGGCACGATCGCCGGCCTGGAGTTCCTCAACGGACTGCTCTCCGCGTTCACCACGCCGGCCCTGCGCGGACTGGTGCCGGAGCTGGTCCCCTCCGACCAGCTCCAGCGCGCGAACGCGCTGCTCGGGACGGTGCGCAACGGAAGCAAGGTGCTCGGCCCGAGCATGTCCGGCCTCCTCGTCGTGGCGACCGGCGGCGGCGCGGCCATCGCGATCGACGCCTTCAGCTATCTCCTCGCGGCGGGGTGTCTGTGGCGTCTCCCGTCGCGGGCGTCGACTCCACCGGGTTCCGGTGCGGACCCGGCCGGAGCCGCCCGGCGTCACCTCGCGCGCGACCTGCGGGAGGGCTGGTCGGCGTTCCGCGGCACGGGCTGGCTCTGGCCGGTGACGCTGGCCTTCTGCGGCCTGAACCTGGTGCAGACCGGCACGTGGCAGATCCTCGGCCCGGAGCTCACCGCGCGGGCGGGCTCGGCCGCGACGTGGGGCCTGCTGCTGAGCGCACGCGGCGCCGGCATGCTGCTGATGAGCAGCGTGCTCTACCGACTGTACGTGCGACGGCTTCTGGCGTTCAGTCAACTGATGAGCATGCTGGTCGGGTTGCCGCTGCTGGCGCTCGGCGTGCGGCTTCCCGTGCCCTGGCTTCTCGTCATCGCCTTCGTCGCGGGCACGGGTTCGGCCGTCTCGTCGATCGGCTGGGACACCTCGCTTCAGGAGCACGTCCCGCGGCGTCTGCTGTCCCGGGTCGCCGCGTACGACGACCTCTTCTCCTACATCGCCATTCCCATCGGGCAGTTGTCGGTGGGACCGGCCTCGGCCGCGTTCGGGCCGTACACCGCGACCACGGTCTCGGGCCTCGCCTCCGTGGCGTTCGCCGCCCTCCCGCTCACCCTCCGGTCGGTACGGCGGCTTCCGCACTCATCCCCCGAGCAGCGAACGTCCGAGCCTCCGACGTCCGAGCCGACCCCGGCCACCGCCCCTGGATCGCGCTGACCCGGTGACGGTTCGGGTCACGTTCGGGTCACTGCTGGTCGCCGGTGGTGCCGGAGACGACCGGGTGGATCTGGAGGGTGCAGGCGTTGGGCTGGAGCGAGGCGAGGCGGGTGGAGGTCTTGGTCCCGGGCGGGGTGACCAGGACGCCGTCGTAGGTCGGGCAGGAGGTGGCGTTGCCCTCGGGCACGTCGGTCCACTCGAGCATGGCGGAGACCCGGCCGTTGGCGGGGACCGTGATGGTCGACGGGGCGGTCGCGCCCTGGGCCAGGCCGCCCGTGAAGCCGCGGAGGGTGCGCGTGGCCTGCACGACCTGGTGCCCGCCGGAGTCGAGGCCGGCGACGCCCGGGTACCCGTAGAGGGTGCAGGACTTGCCGCTGACGTTGGTGAAGAGGAGAGCGACCTCCAGGTGCCCGGTGGCGGCGCCGCCCGTACCGACGCCGACGGTGACCTGCGAGCCGGTGCAGGCGGCGAGGCCTCCGCCGGTCGAGCCGCCAGTCGTCGAGCCGCCCGCGGTGCCGCCGGACGTGGAACCGCCCGCGGTGCCGCCCGTGGCGCCGCCGGAGGTGGAACCGGTCGTCCCGCCCGTCCCGGTGGAGCCCGTCGAGCCGTTCGCGCCGGCGGACGCGGAGGCGGAGCCGCCGGACGAAGCGGAGGTGGTCGGTCCGCCCGCGGAGCCGGTGGAGCTGCTGCAGGCGGAGAGGGTGAGGCAGAGGGCCGAGGCCGCGAGTATGCCGCCGAATGCGGAGAAGCTCTTCATGCCCGGAGGGACGGCGCCCGTCCCACCGCGGGTTGCGGCGTCCGCGTCACAGGCGCGTCCCGGCCGGGCCACCGAATCGTCCCGTGCCTCGTACCCCGCGTCCCGCCTCACGACAGGACCCGGCGGCGGAAGTTGCGCAGCCCGATGCCGAGGAAGAGCGCCAGGAAGCCGGTCAGGACCGGGTAGACGATCACGAGCGGCATGTGGGACGCGTCGGTCAGGCCGGCGCGCAAGCCCTCGGCGATGTAGATGAGCGGATTGACCAGGACCAGCACCTGGAGCCAGTGGAAGCCGCCGACGCTGACCGCGCCCAGCCGGGTCCACTGGTAGTACGTCCCGCCCAGGAAGACCAGGGGCAGCACGACGAAGCCGAACATCAGACCGATGTTGCGCGGCTCGAACGTGGTGCCGAGCACGAGCCCGAGCGAGGTCATCGCCACGCAGGCCAAGGGGATCAGGGTGACCACGATCCACCAGTGCACGGTCAGGTGCGCGTGCACGCCGGGCGCATGGACGACCGCCGCGATCGGGAAGACGATCAGCGCGGAGATGAGCGCCTGCGTCGCGCCCGACAGGACGCGGGCGACTGCGACGAGCCAGATCGGGCACGGCGCCTGCACACGGTCCTCGATCTCACGGGTGTAGCCGAACTCCTGCGAGAGCTGGATGGCGACGGACTGGATGCCCTGGAACATGATCGAGATCGCCACCACGCCCGGCACCAGCACGGTGGCGAAGTCCGACTCCCCCGCCCGGCCGCCCGCGCCGCCGACGCCCTGGCCGATCGTCGGGAAGACGTAGAGGAAGACGAAGACCAGCAGCAGCGGCTGCATCACGGTGCGGCCGACGAACTCCCCGAAGTTCTTGCCCAGCACGGTCAGGTCACGTCGGATCAACGCGCGCAGGGCGGCCCGGCTCGCCGTGCCGCTGGAACGCGGAGGCCGGATCACCGCGACCGGCGGACCGCCGCCCGCTCCGCCACCCGTTCCGCCGCCCGGTCCGTCGCCCGCGCTGGTCACCGGAGAGGTCTCGGCGCTCATCAGTCCCGTAGCTCCTTGCCCGTCAGTCGGATGAAGACGGTCTCCAGGGTGGTCTCGGCCACGGACAGGTCCGCGACGTCGAAGCCCCCGGACTCGGCGGCCTCCAGCACCCGCGGCAGCAGCCGGTCACCGCCGTTGACCTGGAGCTCCACCCGGCCGTCGGCGACCCGGGTGCGCACCACGCCGGGCACGCTGCGCGCCAGCAGCGCCGCCAGGGCGTCGCCCCGGCCGTCAGCCGTCGCCGGCGTACCCGCCGCGGCCTCCGGGCCCGCGCCGGCGAGCTGCACCGTCACCTGGGCGTCGGCCTCGATGCCGCGCTTGAGGGCCGTCGGGGTGTCCAGGGCCAGGATCCGGCCGTGGTCGATGATGGCGACCCGGTCGCAGAGCCGGTCGGCTTCCTCCATGTTGTGGGTGGTGAGCAGGATCGTCTGCCGCTCGGCCACCAGCTCCGCCAGCACCTCCCACAGCGCGAGCCGGCTCTGCGGGTCCAGCCCGGCCGTCGGCTCGTCCAGGAAGAGCACCGCGGGGCGGTGCAGGATCGCCCTCGCCACCATGAGCCGCTGGGCCATGCCGCCCGAGAGCACGAAGACGGGGTCGTCGGCGTGGCCGGCGAGACGGAAGCGTTCGAGCAGCTCGTCCGCCGCGGACCGGGCGCGGCGGGACGTCATGCCGAACAGCAGGCCGTGGAAGTAGAGGTTCTCGCGCACGGTCAGCGCACGGTCCAGGGTGTTCTGCTGCGTCACCACCGCGATCAGCTGCTTGACCAGTGTCGGCCGGGCGACGATGTCGATGCCGCCGATCAGCGCCCGGCCGCCGGTGGGGATGACGCGGGTGGTGAGCATGCCGACCGTGGTGGTCTTGCCCGCGCCGTTCGGCCCGAGCAGGCCGAAGAGCTCGCCGCGGCCCACCGCCAGGTCCAGCCCGTCGACGGCCGGGACGGAGGACCTCGGGTAGAGCTTGGTCAGCCCCTCCGTCCAGATCACGGTCTCGCGATCCTGCGATGCGGTCATGGCCTCACGTCCCGAGCGGAAGCGCGCCCTGGTTCCCGCCCTCTTCCTCGCCCTCTCCTCGTCCTCCAGGATGCTCCCTCCGCTCGCGCGCGGCACCACCGCGGGGAGGCGAAAGGCGGCCCACCCGAGACGGGTGGGCCGCCCCATCGCAAGGCCGGACGGCCGTGGGTTATCCGCCCGCGGGTTATCCGCCCGCGGCCGGAGCACGGGTCGACTGGCGCACCATGCCCAGGGCGGCGGCTCCGAGCAGGCAGCACACGGCGCCGATCAGCACGTTGTTCCAGATGATCCCCGCCGTCGCCGTGTGGCCTACGGTCACCACCCACGGCGAGGTGATCATCCAGACGCCGATCACGGCGATGACGCCGCTCATCCGGGGGTAGATCCGCTCCGGCGCCAGGGTCAGGCCGAAGCCGATCACGGCCAACGTGATGCCCAGAAGCAGGTTGTTGGTCCGAAGGTTCGGGTTGGTGAAGTTGAAGTGCACCACCCAGGGCGAGATCGCCGCGTACAGACCGGTGAGCAGCACCAGCCCGTCGAGTGCGGTCACGCCGCGCCCCGCCTCGATGCGCGCGTAGCGCTCGCGCATCTCCGCCAGGTCCGGGTGTCCCGCCATGTCCGTTTGGCGGTGGAAGAGATCAGCCACGGTTTTCGCCTTCTTCGAGGACTCGCGGCGGGCTCCGGGACGGACCCCGAAGTCCCTTATCTCCCTTTTATCCTCCTTCGGTCCACGGACGTCAACGCCCATCCGGGACCCGATCCGCCCGTCGTCCCGGGCCGATCCCACGTCGCTCAGTCCGCGAACCGCCAGCGCGTCGCACCGTAGGGCTCCTCGGTCGCGACGCCGAAGACCGAGCGGACCCGCATCCGGAACAGGTGCCACGGCGGCGGGCCGGCGCTGGGCGCGTTGAACGGCGCGGTGAAGGCGTCGCCCTCGACCCGGGCGGGCCAGCCCGCCTGGGCGTAGACGGCGGCGATCCGCTCCAGGGTCTCCGCGTCGGTCACACGCGCGGCCTCGCCCTCGGCCACGACGTCGATCCCGCCGAGCCGCGTCGAGAGCGTGCACATCGGGTTCCCTGCCAGGTTGCGCGCCTTGCGCGCGGCGGGACTGCTGGTGAAGTACAGGCCCTCGTCGCGCCAGACCGCCCCGACCCCCGCCGCGCTGGGCCGTCCGTCGGGACGCACCGTCCCCAGGAAGGACGTGACGGCGGGGCTCGGCATGGCGCTTCTGAGCGCCTCCTGCGCGCGGACCCACGGCAGGGGCGGATTGCCGTATCGGTCGAGATTGGTCACCTCGACGGGTTCCCTGCCGGTCATCGTCGATCACCTCTTCGGGAGAGTCCTGGAAGTTCGGGAGAGTCCTGGAAGTCCTGGGAAGACCCGGCGGCCGCAACAGGCCCGCGACGGGCCGTCACCCACCCTCTCACCGAAGCCCGGAGGCGGCTCCCCGACCTCCCCCGCGCCCCTCCCCACGTCACCCGCTCGGCCGCGCGCGGCCGTGGCCGGCTGGGCGTGGCGGTCAGGACGGCTCGGCGGCGAGCATGCGCTGACGCAGGCTGAGGGGGCGCATGTCCGTCCAGACCTGGTCGATGTGGTCGAGGCAGGACTGGCGGGGGCCCTTGGTGCCCTCCGCGTGCCAGCCGGCGGGCAGTTCTCGGTCGGCGCGCCAGATGGAGTACTGCTCCTCGTCGTTGCGGACGACGAGGTACTCGGGTTCCTGAACGGTGGTCATGCGCTGGGCTCCTCCCCGGTCGGGTCGATGGACGGTCGCCGCGGCGACGGGCCCAGCGTGCCCGGGGGCGGGTGGGCGCGGACAGGGGCGAACACGCGGTGGGCGTCGCGGTCGTGACTGCCGGTTCTTCTCTGTCGCCGCGGTGCGCGGCGACGGCAGGGTGCTTGAAGGCCGGATCCGGCCGTCAGCGGTCCGGCCGTGAGTCGGTCCGCCGCGGCGAACCGGGTGGACCGGCCGCCGCCCCGACCCTCACGACCCTCACCGCACCCATGGAAGGAGTCCCGCCATGCCGTCGGACGACCCCGAGAACGTGCTGCTGCCCGGTGGGAGGTGGCGGCTGTGGGAGCACTTCGCGCTGCGCGGCCCCGGCTTCCCCGCCGAGGGCGTGCTGCGGATGGCCCCGGCCGGACTGGCCGAGGCGGCCGACAAGTTCGGCCCCGGGGACGCCCTGACCGGCCCCGACTGGGACGCGTTCGGCGCCGCGGTCGACGAGGCCGCGGTCGAGACGGCCCGCCGGCTCCAGACCATCGCCGCCACGCCGCGCTTCCGCGCCGCCGTGGCCTGGCAGAACCCGGCGGTGCTGCGCACCGGCATCGCGCCGTTCCTGAACTGGACCCCGACCGCCGCGAGCCGCACCAGCATGCCGCGCCAGCGCGAGGAGTTGGTGGCGCACTACTGGCAGCGCTTCTGCGTCAAGAACGACACCATCGGCTTCTTCGGCCCGGTCGGCTGGGGCCGCTGGGACCTCGCCACCCGGGGTGTCGAGGTCGCGCCCGGCGCGCCGGGGCAGGGGTTCCTGGCGGCCTCCCGCGTGTACTTCGCCAGTTGGGGCATCGACGCGCTGGCGAAGTCGCTGGGCGAGGACCCGGAGCTGATGGCCTGGATGCCGCCCTACCGGATCTCCTTCGTCCGCGTCGTCGGCGAGACGGTCCGCGTGCCCGGCCGACCGCCGCAGCCGATCGCCGACCTCGACCGCGCGGTGCTGGAGCTCTGCGACGGCACCCGGACCTCCGCCGCGATCGCCGAGGCCCTGGGCGAGAGCCCGGAGGCGCTGCTCGAGGCGGTGCGCCGACTGGCCCGCAAGCGCTGGGTGCGGTGGCAGGTGGACGTCCCCGCGAGCACCTACCCCGAGCAGGCGCTGCGCGCCGTGCTGGAGCGGGTCGGCGACGCCGGCCCGCGCGAGCGGGCGCTGGCCAAGCTGGACGTGCTGGAGCGCGGCCGGGACGCCGTGCAGGCCGCCGGTCTGGACGCGGACGCACTGACCGCCGCTGTGGCCGCGCTGGAGGCCGACTTCGCGGAGCTGACCGCGACCGCGGCGCAGCGTGCCAAGGGCGAGCGGACCGCGCCCTGCCGCGGCCTGGTCTACAGCGACTCGCGCCGCGCCGCGACGGCGACGCTGGGCACCGCCCTGCTGGACGAACTCGCCCCGCTGGAACTGTGCCTGACCGCGGCGCGCTGGATGACCAACCGCTTCGCCGAGGCGATGGAGACCCGCCTGCGCGAGGCGTGGCAGCGGCTGCGCGAACGTGACGGCGACGGAAGCGGGGCCGTCGACCTGGGCTCGCTGTGGCTGGAGTGCCTGCCCTCGCCGCACCCGATGTCCAAGGCCGACATCACCGCCATCCAGGCCGAGCTGCGCGCCAAGTGGGCTCGCATCCTGGAGGTTCCGTCGGGCGTGCGGCGGGTGCGGCTGAGCTCGGCGGACCTAGCCGACCGCGTCGCGGAGGAGTTCGGCGAGCCGGGCGCCGGCTGGTCGCTGGCCCGCTACTTCAGCCCCGACCTGCTGGTGCTGGCCGAGAACGCCGGCGCGGTCGCGCGGGGCGAGTTCGAGCTGGTGCTCGGCGAGATGCACTGCGCCCTCAACACCATGGGCGCCTCGCTCTTCGTCCACCAGCACCCCGACCGCGACGAGCTGATCGCGGAGACCTCGCGGGACTTCGCCGGCCCCCGCCTGCTGCCGATGCTGGCCAAGGAACTGCCGATCAAGTGGTCGGCGCGCAGCCGTCCGTCCCTGGACCGGCCCGAGGACCACGTGGTGGCGCTGATCGACCAGACCGGCGACCCGTACCGACCGCACACGGCGCTCAGCGCCGACGTGGAGGTCGTCGAGGGCCCGGACGGCCGCCTCCAGGTCGTGCTGCCCGACGGCACGCGCTACCCGCTGCTGGACGCCTACGCCAACACCCTCACCCAGAAGGTGATGGACCGGTTCACCATCCACCCCGAGGGCGACCACACACCGCGGATCACCGTCGACAAGGTGGTAGTCGCCCGCGAGACCTGGCAGGTCCCCGTCGCCGAACTGGCCTTCGCGGAGGAGAGGACGGAGGCCGGACGCTTCGTCAGGGCCCGTCAGTGGCAACGCGAGCGTGAACTGCCGCGCTTCGTCTTCGTGGTCTCGCCGACCGAACCGCGCCCGTTCTACGTCGACTTCGAGAGCCCCGTCTACCTCACCATCCTGGCGAAGGCGGCGCGCCGGCTGGCCCGCAGGGACCCGGACGCCCGCCTGAAGATCAGCGAGATGCTGCCCACGCCCGAGCAGGCGTGGCTGACCGACGACGAGGGCCGCGCCTACACCAGCGAGCTGCGTTTCGTGGCCGTGGACCAGACGGCGCCGGGCGTCCGGGACGGGGGGTCGTGATGCGCACCTTCGTGGACGAGATCGCGGCGCACGCCGCCGCGACCCCGGAGCGGGTGGCGCTGACCACACCGGACGGAGAGGTCAGCTACCGCGAGCTCGCCGGGCGGATCGACGCCGCGGCTGCCCTGCTGCGCGCCGCGGGGGCCGGGCCGGAGCGGGTCTGCGCGGTGGCCGTGGAACGCGGCCCGGACGCGGTGGTGGCCATGGCCGCCGTGCTGCGCGCCGGGGCGGCGTTCCTCACCCTCGACGTCGAGCAGCCGCCCGCGCGGCTGGCCGCGCTGGTGCGGAGCGGCGGCGCGGACCTGCTGCTCGTGGCCGACCCCGCGCTGGGCGCCCGGCTGGCGCTGCCGATCCCCGGCCCCACGGTGCTGCTCGGCGCGGAGGCGCCGGCGCCGACC
>NZ_BBPQ01000012.1:0-117124 GCF_000787855.1 Streptacidiphilus anmyonensis
GGCGTGGCCGGCACCGGGGGGCCGGAGGCCGTGGACCGTGCCGCGAGCGCGGGAGGCGGGGGAGGCGACCCCGTGCGGGAGGAGCTGTGCGGGGAGGCGATCAGGCTCGGGCGGCTGCTGGTCGCGTTGATGCCCGACGAGCCCGAGGCGATGGGCCTGCTGGCGCTGATGCTGCTGATCCAGGCGCGGCGCCCCGCGCGCTTCGGGCCGCAGGGCGAGCTCGTGCTGCTCGCCGAGCAGGACCGGAGCCGGTGGGACCCGGGGCTGATCGCCGAGGGCCAGGCGCTGGTGCGCCGTTGCCTGCGGCGCGACCGGCCGGGGCCGTACCAGATCCAGGCCGCGATCAACGCCGTCCACAGCGACGCGCCGACCGCCGGGGCCACCGACTGGGGGCAGATCCTGCGCCTGTACGACCAGCACCTCGCCGTCGCGCCGACGCCGGTGGTGGCCCTGCACCGGGCCGTCGCCCTCGCCCAGGTGGCGGGCCCCGCCGTGGCGCTGGCGGAGGTCGACGGCCTGGCCGCGCAGTTGGACGGCTACCACCTCCTCCACGCGCTCCGCGCGGACCTGCTCACCCGCCTCGACCGTCCGGCCGAGGCCGCGCGGGCCCTGGAACGCGCCCTCGCCCGCACCCGCAACCCCGCCGAACGCGACCGACTGCGAAGCCGTCTGCGAGGGCTCTGATCCGGCGTTCCCCCGTGATCCCGGTCACAGGCCCCCAACGAAGCGGCACAGCTGTTCGTGTGAGTCGGTGAGGGGCTTCGGGAGGGGCATGTGACCGAGTGGTCGGATCAGCTCGCGCAACTGGTGCGAGCACGCGGCGCGGAGCTGAGCCGGTACGGCTATCTGCTCTGCGGCGACGTGACGGAGGGCGCGGACCTGTTCCAGGAGGCGCTGGTCCGCGTCTTCGCGCGCCCGCGTCGCTCGTGGTCGCTCGGCGACGTCGAGGGCTACGTGCGCCGCACCATGCTCAACGACTTCCTCGACCGGCGCCGCCGCAGCCGGCGCTTCGCCCGCCTGCTGCCGCGCCTCTCCTCGCCGGAGGTCGCGCCGGACCACAGCGGCGGCGTGGTGCGCCGCCAGGACGTCGTCGAGGCCCTGGCAACGCTGTCGCCCCGTCAGCGGGCCTGCGTGGTGCTGCGCTACTACGAGGACCTGCCGGTGGCCGGTGTGACCGAGCGCATCGGGCTGAGCCAGGGCGCGGTCAAGCGGTACCTCAGCGAGGCCCTGGCCCGCATGTCGGCGGTCGTGGACCCGCCGTGGCGGGAGACGGAGAAGGACCCTGACGGGCTGCGGGTCGGTGCCGGCCGCTCGACGCGAGAGGAGAACGCGCGGTGATCGGGCAGCAGGCGTCGCACACGCCGGAGACGGACCAGCCGGAGCTCTCCTCCGCCCTCCACCACGCGGCCGAGCGGGCCCTCACCCCGCCGGTCGACGTCGGCCACCTCGTCGGCCGCGTCCGCCGCAAGCGCCGGACCCGGGCCGGCGTCGTCGGCGCTCTGGCCCTCGCCGTCCTGGCCGCGGGCGGCATCGAGGCTCCGCGCCTGCTCGCCGCCAAGCCGGATCCGGCGGACGGCCACCAGCAGAAGCTGACGGTCAAGGACGTCGACGCGAAGCGCATGATCGCCTCGCTCGAGGGCCTGCTGCCGCGCGGGGCGAAGCTCAGCGGGATCACGGGGAAGGGGCTGAGCAACGCCTCGACTCCGGGGGTTCCCGGCACCGGCGCCTACACCGCGAGCGCCGGCCTGGTCTACGACGACGGCCACGGGCCGTCCTGGATCGGCGTCCTGGCGGATCGCTGGGACGGGCCCGGCAACACCGGCATGCCGCAGCGCTGCGACTCGGACACCCACATCGAGAGCTGCCACAGCATCACCCTGCCGGGCGGTGCGCTGCTGACCCAGACGCAGCTGAACCACCTCGACATGAACAACCCCACCCGGGAATGGGACGCGACGTTGGTCTTTCCCTGGGGTGGGGTGGTCGTGGTGCGGGAGGCCAACCAGCCCGCCCCGCTCCAGGGTTCGCCGACCCGGCACGATCCGCCGCTGACGATGGCCCAGCTGCAGGCGGCCGTGACCGCTCCGGTGTGGCAGCCGATCGTCGCGGCGGTGCCCGAGCAGAAGAAGATCACTATGTCGGCGCCCGGGGTGAACACGGTGCTGGCCGCGTCGATCCCGGCGGGCTTCGCGAAGACGCCCGTGGTCATGGGCCGCGACGTGGTCATGGGCGTCACCACCGTGCTGACGGACGCCCAGGGCAGGGGAAGCGTCTTCGCCGACGCCGAGACGGACGGCGGCTCGGCGTCGGACGCGCTGACCCGGTTCCGCGGCGAGTACCCGCACGCGGTCAGGCTGCCGGACGGGGACTGGCTCGCCCGTGTGGAGAAGCCGGGCAAGGGCGGACCCGGAACCACGCAGAACTGGGCGGTGCTGCTGCACGGCGTGCTGCGGGTGCAGATCGTCGCGCTCGACAGCGTGGAGCTGAACGGGCCCCGGACCCGGCCGGAGCCGGGGCTGACGCTCGACCAGTGCGCGACGATCGCGCAGAACCCCCAGTGGCGCGACGTTCCCTGACCATCCCCCTACGTCTTGGTCGGGCCCGCGCGGGGGGCGGGCCCGACCAGGGCCTCTCTCACCCCGTCGTCTCTTCGAGCGCGAGCAGCTCCGCCACCGTCTGGCGGCGGCGGATCAGGCGGGTCGACTCGCCGTCGACCAGGACCTCGGGGATGAGCGGACGGGAGTTGTACGTCGAGGACATGCTCGCGCCGTAGGCGCCGGTGTCGTGGAAGACCAGCAGGTCGCCGACGCGCGGCTGCGGCAGCGGCACCGCGTGCACCTCGCCGCCCGCGCTCTGCGTGAAGACGTCGCCGGACTCGCACAGCGGCCCCGCCAGGACCGTGTCGCGGACGCCCTCGGTGCGGGGCGCGCCCTCGGGGGAGAGCAGCGTCGCACGGTGGCTGCTGCCGTACATCGCGGGCCGCATCAGGTCGTTGAAGCCGGCGTCGACGAGGACGAAGTCGTTGCTGCCGACGGACTTGGCCGCCCGCACCTCGCCGACCAGCACCCCGGAGGCGGCGACCAGGAACCGACCCGGCTCGATCTCCAGTCTGACCCGGTGGCCGAGTTCGGCCACCAGCTCCTGCCGGGCGGCGTCCCACAGCTCGAAGTAGCGGTCGGTGTCGAGCTCCGGCTCGCCCTGCGCGTAGGGGACGGAGAGGCCGCCGCCCGCGGAGATCGCCCGGACGTCCTGCCCCGCGAGCCGCACCTGCTTGACCATCGTCTCGCAGACGGCCTCCAGGTGGCCGTAGTCCACCCCGGAGCCGATGTGCATGTGGAAGCCGACCAGGTCCAGCCCGTGGCGCCGGACGAGCGCGAGGCTCTCGGCGAGGTGCTCGTGCCAGATGCCGTGCTTGCTGTGCTCGCCGCCGGTGTTGGTCTTGCGGCTGTGGCCGTGTCCGAAGCCGGGGTTGATCCGGATCCACACCTTGTGACCGGGCGAGGCCGCCCCGATCTGCTCCAGCATCTGCGGCGACCCGGCGTTGACGGGCACGCCCAGCTCGACGACCCGGCGCAGTGTGGCCCGGTCCAGCAGGTCCGCGGTGAACACCACGGGCTCGTGCGCGCCCGCGACGTCGTACCCGGCTGCCAGGGCCCGCTCGATCTCGCCGAGCGACACGGCGTCCACGAGCACGCCCTCGGCCCGCATCAGGCGCAGCAGATGGGTGTTGGACGAGGCCTTCTGCGCGTACCGGATGGTGTCGAACCGGCGCAGCCGCGCGATCTGGGCACGGATCGTGCCCGCGTCGTAGGCCCACAGCGGCGTCCCGTACGTCTCGACGAGCCCGGCGATCCGGCCTCCGTCGAGGGCGCCGGGGAACTGGGCGGGGAGGCGCGTCACTTCGGGGTCCTTTTCGCGTGGTTCTCGGCCGCTCGCGCGGAGCGCGGATCCCCGACGCTACTGCGCAAAACGGACACCCACGCGCGCCCGCCCTCCGTGCCCGCGACCCCCGGCGCAGATCCTCCGACGCACCCCTGCCCCGACCGCAAATTCCCCGGCCGCGCCCGCGCCGCGCGCGACAACGGGGGCCGGGATCCCGAAGAAAGTGAAGTCTCACATGTCGGGACGCGGCCCCCGCCCGGTCATCGCGGTGCGGCGCTCACCTGCGGACGGTGAAGTACTGCCAGGAACCGGTCGTCGCGACGTTGAACTCGCCGCGCGGTGGCGTCCAGCACGCCGCGATCCGGAACATGCCGCCGACGGGCAGGCCGCGCAGCGAGAGGACGTACGCCGCCTTGCCCAGGTGGGTGGCGACGCAGGCGACGGTGGTCCGCGTGCGCCAGGCACCCGAGACGTACTGCTGGACCTGGACGGTCAGGCAGTTCCCCTCCTTGACCGGAGTGGTCTGGAGGGCCAGGCGCAGTGCGGCGGTGTGGTGGAACACGGCGTAGGCGGTGGCGCCGTAGCGGGCGGTGGCGTAGCCGCCGCTCAGCGTCTCCCGCAGGCCGATGCGGACGCCGACCACGGTCGTGGCGCTCGCCGGCGAGTCGACGGCGTCGCCGCCGTAGGCGGCGGTGAAGGTGGTGTCGACGCTGACCTTGTACGCCGCGGTCAGGTTGCCCTGGGCGTCGACGTCGCCGGAGGCGACCAGCTTGCGCGGGCTGCCGTCGGCGGGCTGGGCGTAGATCGCGACGTTGCGGCTCGCGTCGGTCGCGCCGAGATGGGCGGTGACGCGGGCGGTGGCGCCCTGGTCGTACGTCACGGCGTCGGTCCGCACGGAGAGCGCCGGAACCACGCCGGTGGCCTGGACGGTCGCGCTCACGGTGGCGGGTTCGTGCGCCACGTCGCCGGCGAAGGCGGCGGTGTACGTGTAGCTGCCCGCTGCCGGCAGCGTGTCGGTGAACTGGTACCGCCCGAGGATCGAAGCGGTCTGGGCGGGCAGCGACACCGTCTTGTGGTCCACGGACGAGGTCCGGGTGATCCTGACCGGCGCGCCGGAGGTGAAGCTGTGCGCCGAGTCCAGCGCGCCGGACACGGTGAAGGACCGGCCGGCCTGGACCGAGGCCGGCGCGCCCAGCCGGGCGGTGGTCGCGGCGTGCGTCGGATCGCCCTGGATGAGGTGCAGGAGCAGATGGGTGTCGTGGTCCGACTCGGTGAAGGCGTACAAGGTGCCCGCGTCAGGGGACCAGGCCAGCCCGCTCGGCCGGAGCTGCTCGTCCAGGGGGAGCGTGTACGTGTTGACCGGCTGCCGGTCGTCCTGTGGGTGCACTTCGATCTGGCGGACGTCGTTGTGCGTCCCGCCGCCGATCGCCGCGGCACCGCCGGGTGCCACGGCCGCGCTGGTCCAGCCGAAGCCGGTGGACGCGACGCCGTACTGCCCGCGGAAGAAGGTGCCGGTGAGGCCGAAGATGTCCGCGTCGCTGCCGGCGACCACGAACTCGGAGCCGTCCGGGTTCATCGTCAGGTCGGTGGCGCCGTCGAGGGGGTAGCCGCCGGGGCTCGGCGGCAGCGCGCCCCCGGTGCCCTGCGACACGTCGTACACGTGGACGATGGTCGGCGCCCCGACCCGCCCCGTGCCGCCGACGGCGACGAGCTGGTCGGGCGCGCCGGGGTTCGCCGCGAGCCCGGGGGCTCCGCCGTACAGCTCCTGCGCGAGCCCGACGGTGGCGGTCGGGGTCGCCGCGCCGGGGTCGACGGCGCCGATGCCGCCGTCCTGGCCGACCACCTGGTAGCTGAACCAGAGCTTGCCGCCGGTGAAGGCGAGGCTGCTCGGCTGGGTGTTCCTGGGCAGCGGATAGCGGGCGGTCTCCCGCAGGGTCCGGGTGTCGATGGCCGCGATCGCGCCGTACCAGAGCGGCGTCGCGTCGTTCCAGCTGTCGGCGACGTAGAGGGTGTCGCCGTCCGGCGAGAGCGTCATGCCGCCGGCGCCGGGCTCCGAGCCGATGGTCCCGACCGTGTGCCCCGCCAGGTCGGTCACCAGGATCTGCGAGACGCCGTCACTGATGAAGAGGTGGCCGTGGGCCGCGTCGACGACCTTCCCGGCCAGGCCGGCGATCGGGAGCGTGACCGTGGTGTCGGCTTGCGCTGCCGGAGCGGCCTCGGTCGTCGCCGCGAACGCGGGGACGACCCCGCCGGCGGAGAGAGCGGCGGCGGAGAGGGCGGCGACGACGGCCGCGGCTCCGAGGACTCGGGCCGCAGCGCGGCTCCGCCCCGTGGATGTGCGATGGCGCACGGGTGATTCCCCCCTGAAGAAGCGTATGGAACTTCCTCAGGCAGCGTACTGATCTTGAACTTCGAGCACAGGAGTTGACGTGCTGTCAGGCCGCGACGACGGGGGCCCCGACCGTGACGGTCGAGGCCCTCCGTTCTTACTGTCGACCGGAAGACCACCCGTCATCGAGCGCTGTACTTCGCCTGGCTGTCCGCCGTTGACGTTTGCGAGCCCCTGGTCGCTAAGGATGAGCAGCTGATCGAGCCGCCTGTGCCTGCCGGCCTCGATCGGCTCACCGGACCGCAGCGCGCGCTCGCGGACTTCCTTGGTCGCGGGCTTCCTGGGGCGCAGAAAAACGAGCTCCTCCGTCGGCTGGCACTCGGCAGTGAGCGTCAGCCGAGCGCGGAGCTCGTCCGGCAGCTGTGTGGCGAGCCCCGAGACGTGACGGTGCCGGGGCACCGCTCGACAGCGCAGCTGCTGGATGCCGAGCAGGAGCGGGCCGCTGGGCGTCGCTCGCGCCGCGCGTCCGGGCGTTCGCCGACACGCCTGAAGGCGCGGGGTCGGCGGTGCCTAGAAGAGGAGTACAGTTCTGATAACTGTACTTCTCTCAAGTGGTGGCCCTGGTGCTCAAGCCAGCAGACATGTTCGACCGGGATCGGGAATGGGCCCAGCTGGTCGGTTTCGTGGAGGACGAGCGGCGGGGCGCCACCCTGGGCGTCGTCTCAGGTCGGCGCAGGCAAGGGAAGAGTTTTCTGCTGGAGGCGGTCTGCCAGCAGGCAGGGGGGTTCTACTTCTCGGCGCAGGAGGCGACGGAGGCGGAATCGCTGGCGTTGATCGGTGCGGCGCTCACGCGTTACCTGGACCCGGTCGCGCCCATCGAGCCAAGAGACTGGCCCACGGTGCTCGACACCTTGCTGCGAATCGGCCGGGAACGTTCGGTGCCGGTGGTGATCGACGAGTTCCCGTATCTGGCGCGTACCTCTCCGGCTCTGCCCTCGATGATCCAGGCGGCCTACGCTCCGCGACGCCCGGAGCGGCAGGAATCTCGCACCAGATTGCTGCTGTGTGGCTCTGCGATGTCCTTCATGGGGGGACTGCTGTCCGGTGACGCGCCCCTTCGCGGCCGAGCTTCGCTGGATCTCACCGTGCAGACTCTCGACCACCGTGCAGCGGCGCGCTTCTGGGGCATCACCGAGCCTCGACTGGCGCTGCTCGTGCACGCGGTGGTCGGGGGCACGCCCGCCTATCGGACGGAGATGATCCGATACGACGCTCCGAGTGATCTCGCCGACTTCGACGCATGGGTGTCCCGCGCGATTCTCTCGCCGGGCAGTCCGATGTTCCTTGAGGCCCGGTATCTGCTCGCCGAGGAGCCCGATCTGCGCGACGGGGCTCTCTACCACTCGGTGCTCGCCGCGATCGCAGAGGGAAACACCGGCCGCGGCGGCATTGCCGGGCATGTCGGACGGAAGAGCAATGAGCTCGCCCACCCGCTCACGGTGCTGGAGGACGCCGGACTCGTCCTGCGCGAACAGGACGCCTTTCGGGCCAATCGCACCGACTTCCGGATCAACGAGCCACTGCTTGCCTTCTACCACGCGATCATGCGCCCCTACTGGTCTCAACTCTTGAGGGGAACCGGGGCCGAGCGGATCTGGGAACGCAGTCAGGGGCGGTTCGCCGGAGGCATCCTTGGGCCACACTTCGAGAGGGTGTGTCGCGAGTGGACGCTCTACAACTCGGGTGACCGCTTCGGCGACTGGCCTACCCAGGTCACGTCGGGAACGCTCAACGATCCGGCCAACAAGACCACGTGCCAGGTCGATGTGGCGGTGGTCGGCCACGCCGACGGTGCGCGCCCGCCGCTGTTGGCCATCGGCGAGGCCAAGTGGAACGAGGTCATGGGGATGGGCCACCTGGAACGTCTGAACCGTATCCGTGACCTGCTCGGAGCAAACGGCAAGTACGACACGTCCGGTACCCGGCTCGCCTGCTTCTCCGGTGCCGGATTCACCGAGGAGCTCCGCGCGCGGGCAACGCGAGGCGAGGTCGAGCTGATCGGACTCGGCGATCTCTACTCCGATGCGGGTTGAGAGAGGCCGCTGCGGGCTGGGTGGACTGCACGCGGCAAGCATGCCGTTCCGGCATGTTCCGTACCGGGGAGCTGCCGATGAGACGGAAAACGCCGAGGGCCCGTCAGATCACTGACGAGCCCTCGGCGTTCTTACTGCTCAGAGCGGTAGCGGTGGGATTCGAACCCACGGTGGAGTTGCCCCCACACACGCTTTCGAGGCGTGCTCCTTTGGCCGCTCGGACACGCTACCGTGGGACAGCCTACCGGACGTCGGCGTGTGCTCCTAAACGCCTTTCGGCGCCGTGAGCGCCGTCACTCGCCGGGCTCCTCGCGGTGGGTGTCGAAGAAGGCGTGGAGCTGCGCCGTGCACTCGGCCGCGAGGACCTCGGAGACGACCTCCGGGCGGTGGTTGAGGCGGCGGTCGCGGATGGTGTCCCAGAGGGAGCCGGCGGCGCCGGCCTTCGGGTCGAGGGCGCCGTAGACGACGCGGTCGAGGCGGGAGAGGACGATCGCGCCCGCACACATCGTGCAGGGCTCCAGGGTGACCACGAGCGTGCAGCCCGACAACCGCCACTCCCCGACGAGGCGCGCCGCCTCGCGGATGGCGAGGACCTCCGCGTGGGCCGTCGGGTCGCCGACGGCCTCGCGTTCGTTGTGGCCCCGGCCGATGACCGTGCCCTCCGGGGCGAGGACCAGCGCGCCGACGGGGACGTCGCCCGTCGCCGGGGCCAGCGCGGCCTCGGCGAGGGCGAGGCGCATCGCCGGCTCCCAGCGGGTGCGGACGGGGTCGAGGCGGACCGGGGCGGGCAGACGGGTCATGGGACCAGTCTTACCGAACAGCCTCCAGGACCTCGCCGCAGCCCAGCGCCTCCGCGATCTCGCTCAGCGCGTCACCGGGGACGGAGCCCTCGGCGGCCAGGTCCATCAGCTCCTTGGCGCCGAAACCGAACTCGATCAGCACCCCGGCGTCGCCCAGCGGGCCGGACGGGATGCCCTGCGCCCCGGCGTCGTCCGAGCCGTCCTCGTCGTCGTCCGCCTCGGCGGCGTCCGTGGCGTCCTCGTCGTCCAGTTCGGCGACGAGGTGATCAAGGTCACCCAGCTCGTCCTCGCCCTCGCGGCCCAGCAGCTCGTCGGTGAGCACCAGCTCGCCGTAGGAGCTGCGCGAGGCCGCGGCCGCGTCGGAGACGAAGACCCTGGGGTCGTCCTCCCCGTCGACGCGGACGACGGCGAACCAGGCGTCCTCCTGTTCGATGAAGACGAGGACGGTCTCCTCGTCCTCTGCGGCCTCGCGCGCCAGGTTGGCCAGGTCGGCGAGGGTTTCGACGTCGTCGAGATCAGTCTCGCTCACGTCCCACCCGTCCTCGGTGCGAGCGAGCAATGCAGCGAAGTACGCCACCAGCGACTCTCCCAGGTCTTCGGCCGTTGGACCGGTCGGTGCGGTCCAGGGATCCACGTTCGGACGCCCCATCGGCATCGTGACAGAAAGCGGTGCGCTCCGGGGAGTGTTCCGGCGCGCGTCTTCCCAGGTCGTGTCGAGGAGTTGGCGAGATCCACGCGAGATCCACGTGCGGTCCACGTGCGATCCACCGCGAGGAGACGGCCGGGCGACGGATCCTTGACCGATCCGTGTCCGATCAGAAACGGAACGTGCGCATCCGGGCGGCCTGGCGCAGCCGCAACGCCTTGGTGCGTCTCGGCTGGACCCGTTCCCGCAGCGCCCGGGCCTCGGCGAGCTCGCGCAGGAAGACGGCGCGGCGGCGACGACGCTCGGCGGGATCCTCGGCGGGTCCGTCGGCGGGGGCCTCCACGGGAGGCTCCACTCGTTCGTCGACCGCGTGCTTCGCGGTCCGCTTCGACTTCGGCATTCGGCGGTCACCCCTGCGGGTCGCGTGTCCGTTCCCCCAACTCTCTCTCCCTCCTGCCCAGGCCACCAGTGCGCTGCACGGACGGGTGCTGCGAGGTTGGAGGTTGGACCGGTTTCGCTCGGTTAATGTCGTCCCATGCGGATTCATGTCCTGGACCACCCCCTGGTCGCCCACAAGCTGACCACCCTGCGTGACGAGCGCACCGACTCCCCCACCTTCCGTCGCCTGACGGACGAGCTGGTGACGCTCCTGGCCTACGAGGCCACCCGGGACGTGCGGACCGAGCAGGTGGAGATCACCACCCCGGTCGCGGTCACCACGGGCGTCAAGCTCAGCTACCCGCGCCCGCTGGTGGTGCCGATCCTGCGCGCCGGTCTCGGCATGCTCGACGGCATGACCCGGCTGCTGCCGACCGCCGAGGTCGGCTTCCTCGGCATGGTCCGCAACGAGCAGACCCTGGAGGCGTCCACCTACGCCACCCGGATGCCGGAGGACCTCTCGGGCCGTCAGGTGTACGTGCTCGACCCGATGCTCGCCACCGGCGGCACGCTGGTCGCGGCGATCCGCCTGCTGATCGAGCGCGGCGCGGCCGACGTCACCGCGATCTGCCTGCTGGCCGCGCCGGAGGGCGTCGCCGTGCTGGAGAAGGAGCTGGCCGGGATGCCGGTCACGATCGTCACCGCGGCGGTGGACGACCACCTGAACGAGCACGGCTACATCGTCCCGGGCCTCGGCGACGCGGGCGACCGCCTCTACGGCACCGCCGGGGACTGAGCCGCGCGCGGCTCCGCGAGCAGGCGGCCCGAGCAAGCGGCGCGAGCAGGCGGCGCGCGGGCGGCGCGCACAAGCGAAAACCGCCGGGGACCCGGAGCGTGAGAGCTCGGGGTCCCCGGCGGTCCGCGTCAGGCCTCGAAGGCGCGCCTCAGCAGTGGGCGCCGGCCGAGGGGGAGGGGTTGACGGCGAGGGACAGCGCCTGCGCCGCCTGCGCCGGGCTCTGCAGGGCGGTGAAGCCGTTGCCGATCACCAGGTCGACGCTGCCGTCGGTACGGGTGTCGGTGGTCGTGCCGGCGCCGGACACCTCGGAGCCGACGAGCTGCATCGCGGCCTTGCTGGCGTTCGCGCCCATGACCTGGGCGGTGCCGGTGACCTTGCCCTCCAGCTGGGCGGGGGCGTTGGCGACCTTGCCGATCTTGAAGCCGCGCTGGGCGAGCAGCTTGGCCGTCGCGCCGGCCAGGCCCGCGTGGCTGGTGGCGTTGTAGACGTTCACCGTGAACGTGGACGGCTGCGGCACGCCGGCCGGGAGCGCCATCAGGCTCGCCGCTGCGGACGCCGCTGCCGACGCCGAGGCGCTGGGCGCGGCCGAGCCGGACGCGGCCGGACCCGACGCCGACGCCGACGCCGAGGCGTCCGGGTTCGCGGAGGGCTTCGCCGCGTCACCGGCCGCCTTGGCCGTGGCCGGGCGGACGCAGTGGCCGTCCGCGGCGGCGGTCGGCTTCTTCTTCGAGCCGAAGACGGTCACCAGCTGGACCGTGCCCCAGCCGATCAGAGCCAGTGCGACGACGGCCCCGATCACCTGGAACACCCGACGTCGTTTCTGGCCCGGGCGGGCGAGGCGGGGATACGCCTTGCCGCTGATGCGGTACTGCTTTCCCTTGAGGCCGGGGGGAGTCAGCATGCTCACCGCGGGTTGCCCCCTTGTGCGCTGGGCGGCCGTGACCAGGGCGCAGGCAGTACGGGGTCGTACCGCGCCGAAGGTCGGCCGTGGTTCGGGTGTCGTTGCTCACAGTAGCCCCGACGACCAGCTGCGCGCCCGCCCAGGCGTACTAACGGATGATCAGTGAACCCGTTCAGTCCAGTTCGAGCACCCGCGCGTGCAGCACCTGGCGCTGCTGGAGCGCGGCGCGGACCGCGCGGTGCAGGCCGTCCTCGAGGTAGAGATCGCCGTGCCACTTCACCACGTGGGCGAAGAGGTCCCCGTAGAAGGTCGAGTCCTCGGCGAGCAGGGTCTCCAGATCGAGCTGGCCCTTCGTCGTCACGAGCTGATCGAGGCGGACCGGGCGCGGAGCGACGTCCGCCCACTCACGGGTGCTGACCCGGCCGTGGTCGGGATACGGCCGCCCGTTTCCGATGCGCTTGAAGATCACACGGAGAGCCTACCGTGTATGGCTGAGCGCCGCGCCGATCCGGCGCAGGGAAGCGCGCGGTCCGCCGACTGGACCGCCGTTGGTATAGACCTTCCGGCGGGCGGCTGCGCCGCATGCGCCGAGCTCGGCAGGAAGGCCGTGCCGAACGTGAAGCCGGCGGTGAGGACGACCGCGGCGGCGGTCAGGGCGCGGGTCCGGGTGCTGGGCTCCATGCAACCAGACTCCCCCGCCCACCTATGGATTCCGTGATCGGCCGGTCACAGCTTCGCTACCGCGCGACCGCGGGCTCCACTCGGGGTGAGAGATGTTCCTCTTCCGAGTATGTCGGTGGCAGAGGTAAACTCGAACACGTGACCCTCAGCGACGCCCCGATACCCCGCGGCTGGGATCTCCTCACCACGGAGCGCCCGCGGCCCGACGCGATCCGCAGGCGCAGCTGGGCGTGGCGGCTCGCCGTGGCGACGGTGTGCTTCGGGGCGTTCATGGGTCAGCTCGACGCCAGCATCGTCACCCTCACCTACCAGGCCCTCGGCAGGGGCTTCCATGCCTCCCCGGCCGCCGTCGAGTGGGTCTCGCTCGCCTACCTGCTGACGCTGGTCGCGCTGCTCGTGCCGGTCGGCCGGTTCTCCGACGCGCACGGGCGCAAGCTCATGTACCTCTACGGCTTCGGCGTCTTCACCGTGGCCTCCGCCGCCTGCGGGCTCGCGCCCGGACTCGCCGTCCTGGTGGTGTTCCGCGTGGTGCAGGCCCTGGGAGCGGCCCTGATGCAGGCGAACAGCGTGGCGTTGGTGACGACCTCCGCCCCGCCGGGGCGGATGCGCACCGCGCTCGGGATGCAGGCGGCGGGGCAGGCCGTCGGCCTCGCGCTCGGACCGACCGTCGGCGGTGCGATCGTCGCGACGCTCGGATGGCGCTGGGTCTTCCTGGTCAACGTCCCGGTCGGCGTGCTCTCGCTCGTGGCCGGGCACTACCTGCTGCCCCGGACGCGGGGACGCCGCGCCGGCACCCGCGTGGACGGGCTCGGCGTGGCGCTGCTGGCGCTGACCACGACCGGCCTGCTGCTCGCGCTCTCGGTCGTCTCGGGCCTCGGCTGGCCGCTGTGGACCGCCGCCGCACTGGCCGTCGCCTCCCTCTCGGCCGGGCGGGCGTTGATGCGCCGCCAGGCGAGGGTGTCACAGCCGCTGCTCGATCCGAGGCTGCTGCGCTCCCACGGGCGGGGACTGCTCGCGGGCATGAGCGGCTACCTGGTGCTGTTCGGTCCGCTGGTGCTGGTGCCGGTGGTCCTGACCCGCCAGGGCGTCGGGCTGGTGACGGCGGGCCTGGTGCTGACGGCCCTCCCGCTCGGCTTCGCGCTCGCCGCGACGACGGCCGACCGGGTGCTGCCGCCCTCCCTCTCCGACCGTGCGCGGGCGCGGTCCGGCTCGCTGCTCTGTCTGCTCGCGTTGGGCCTGATGCTGGTCGTTCCGCTGAACACGACGGCACTGCCGATCGTTCTCGGTCTGTTGGGTTGCGGTTTGGGCGTTTTCACCCCGGCCAACAACACGATGGTCATGCGTGCATTCCCGACGGAATCCGCCGGAACCGGGGGCGGGATGGTCAATATGGGACGCGGTCTGGGTACTGCGCTCGGCGTCGCCGCGGTGACGCTCATTCTTCAGCTCGGATCGGGCATAACGGGCGAACGTGCAGCTGTCGCAGGGCTGCTGGCCTGCGCATTGCTGATGGTCCCGCTTCGCGACGGTTCGTGAAGCTTCGTTGTCATAACTTTTTTTCTATGAGTGGGCTCCCCCCTGTTACGCGAACTGATCACACCTGATAGAAAGACTCCCTATTTCACTGTTGGGGGAGTAGTCGGACCGCTTCTGCGGTCCGACTTCGACGTCGCCGTCCCTCCTCGGCTGACGCGACGTCACCACGTCATAGGAGATCCAGCATGGCCAAGAAGGCCGGACGGGTCGCGCTCATATCCGCAGGCATCGCCGCGGCTCTGTGTGTCACGAGCCCGATCGCCTCGGCCGCTCCGCTCGTGGGAGGGTCCGGCGTCAGCGCCGACACCACCCCGAAGCGCATCGGCTCCACACCTCACATACCCGTCGGCGCCCACAAGACCGGCACGACGGCTGCCTCCACCGAGCTGCACCTCAGCGTCAGCCTGAAGCCGCGTGACCCCGCGGCCCTGGAAGCCTTCATCAAGGCGACCACGACCCCGGGCAACCCGCAGTACCACCACTACCTGGCGACTGGACAGTTCGCCAAGGTATTCGGTCCGACCCAGCAGACCATCGACGCCGTCAAGGCCGCGCTCCGCCAGCAGGGCCTCACCCCGGGCGGGGTCACCTCTGACGGTCTCTCCATCCCGGTGACGGCGACCGCCGCGCAGGCGGCCAAGGCGTTCAACACCGGCTTCCAGAACCTGACGCTCGCCAACGGCAAGAGGGGCTTCGTCGCCACCGCCGCCCCGACCATGCCGGCCGACGTGGCCGGACAGGTGACGTCGGTCGTCGGTCTGAACGACGTCAGTACGTACACCTCGCACGTCAAGCCGGGCGGTCGCACGGTCTCGGCCGCCGGCGGCTCTGCCGGGGTGTCGTCGCGCACGGCCGTCGCGCCGCACGCGAGCAGCCCCGCCATCTGCTCCAACTGGCAGACCGCGCTGAACAACGCGGGCTGGAAGGACACCCAGAACTACTACAGTCCGGGTTCCCTCGCGTCGGCGTACGGCATGCCGCACAGTTACTCGACCGGTTCCGGTCAGACGATCGCCGTCTTCGAGCTCGAGAACGTCGACCACGCCAGCCTGAACCAGTACCAGTCGTGCGTCGGCACGCACACGCCGATCGCCTACACGTCCGTGGACGGCGGCCCGACGATCACGCCGGACAACGACCACTACGGCTTCGAGTCGCTGCTCGACATCGAGGACCTGATCTCCCTGGTCCCGAGCGCCACGATCCACGACTACATGGGCCCGGACGCGCAGAACGCGACCGACCAGCAGGTCCTGGACACCTACCGCCGCATCGTCACCGACAACTCGGCCCAGGTCATCTCGACCAGCTGGGGTCTGTGCGAGACGGTGCTGAACTCCGCCGACCCGGCGCAGTTCGCGGCGGAGAACACGATCTTCCAGGAGGCCGCGGCCCAGGGCCAGAGCGTGGTGGCCGCGTCGGGCGACTCCGGTTCGAGCGACTGCTACCGCGCTGGCGTCAACAGCGACACCTCGCTCTCGGTCGACGACCCCGCCTCCCAGCCCTACGTCACCGGCGTGGGCGGAACGCACATGACCGGCGCCGGAACCTCCGCCAAGGAGACCGTCTGGAACAACGGCGCCAGCGGTGGCGCGGGCGGCGGCGGTCTGTCCAAGGTCTGGCCGGCGCAGCCGTTCCAGACCGGCTTCACCTCGGCCGGGGGCCGCACGGTTCCGGACGTTTCGGCCCTGGCTGACCCGAACACCGGTTACCTGCTGCTGTTCACCGACCGCACCCCGGGCGACCAGTACTACAACCAGGAGATCGCCGCTCCCGCGGGCGGCACCTCCGGTGCGGCGCCCACCTGGGCGGCGGCGATCGCGCAGGCGAACGCGGCCAGCCCCTGCCTGGTCGGCCGGGCCGGCTACCTGAACCCGCTGCTGTACAAGGCCGCGAGCACCGGCTACAGCTCCGCGTTCCGTGACATCGTCAGCGGTGACAACGACATCGCCGACGCGACCCACACCTACTCCGCCACCACCGGCTACGACGAGGCCTCCGGCCTCGGCTCGCCGAAGGTCGGCGCGCTGGGCGGGGCCCTGTGCCAGGGCCAGAACAGCAGCACCTTCCACCAGCTGGCCAGCCCGACCCGTGTCGTGTCGGTCCAGAAGATGACCGCCGGTCAGACCATCACGGCCAACGTCGACGGCGTCGGCTCGATCCCGACCAGCGGCGTCTCCGCCGTGGTCGCGAACATCACCGTCACCGGCACCGGTGGCACCGGCTGGACCACCGGCTACCCGGCCGGCACCGCCCGTCCGGGCGTGGTGACCGCGCAGTGGACCGGCGGCTCTGTGGCCCGCAAGACCACCGCGACCATCCCGGTTTCGCCGAACGGCAAGTTCAGCTACTACTCGAGCCAGTCGGGCACCTTCTCCATCGACATCCTCGGGTACTACACCAAGGACGCGACGGGCCTGGGCTACAACCCGGTCTCGCCGGCCCGTCTGCTGGACACCCGTTACGCGGTCGGCGTCAAGACCAAGACCCCGATCGTCAACAGCACCGTCAACTTCCCGGTCGGCGGCAAGGACGGCATCCCGGCCGACGCCACCGCCGTGGTGCTGAACGTCTCCACGCTGTACGGCGTCGGCGGCGGCAGCCTCACCGCGTACGCGGGCGGCACCGCCAAGCCGGGTCTGTCCCAGATGTACTGGGACTCCTCCGTGCCGATCCGCACCAACCTGCTGGTCGTCCCGGTCGGCACGGACGGGACCGTCAACATCGCGGTCTCCGGCCAGACGCACGTCCTCGCGGACGTCTTCGGCTACTACTACGGCACCGGCAAGCAGTTCTCCCCGCTGGGCCAGACCCGTCTGGCCAGTGGCGCGCTCGCGGCCAAGACGCTGAAGGTCTACCAGGTCGCCGGCGTCAACGGCATCCCGAGCGGCGTCAAGGCCGTCGCGCTGACCATCAGCGCCAGCGGCAACCCCGGCGGCGGCTACATCGAGGCCTGGGACGACCAGGGCACCCGCGTCGACACCTCCGCCACCCTGTGGCAGGGCGGTCAGCAGATGTCCAACCAGGTCATCGTCCCGGTCGGCGCCGACGGCAAGATCGACCTCTACCTCAGCACCGCGGCGACCGTCAGCCTCGACGTCAACGGCTACTTCAAGTAAGCCTGCTGACGCGCGAGCGGAGTCGTAAGGACTGAGCGCACCACGAACCGCCCCGCCGCCCGGAACCTCCGGGCGGCGGGGCGGTTCGCTGTTTCCCTCTCCTCCCCTCTCGTCCCGGCTCTTCCCGTCTCCTTGCGTCCCCGTCTGCCGTGGTGTCCGTGGTGTGGCGGATGATGGTCCCCATGACCAGCCAGCCAAGCGAGACGACGCAGCAGCAGACGGAGACCATGAGCGCCGTCTTCGACGCCCTCCCGGCCTGGGAGCGGCGCTTCCGTGCGGCCCGGGTGAGCCTCCCCGAGTGGGCCGACGACGCGCCGGACCGCTCCCTGTTCGTCTCCAACGCGACCGGCACCTACGAGATCTACGCCTGGAACCGCGCGGACGGCACGCAGCGACGGGTCACCGACCGGCCCAACGGCACCACGGAGGGGACGCTCACCCCCGACGGCGAGTGGATCTGGTGGTTCGACGACACCGACGGCGACGAGTTCGGCGTCTGGCGCCGCCAGCCCTTCGTCGGGCCGGCCGCAGTCCCGTCCGCGGGCTCGCCCGACCCGGAGGCCGTCCCCGGCCTCGCGCCCTCCTACCCCGCGGGGCTCGCGCTCGGACGCCACGGCGAGGCCGTCGTCGGCCGGTCCACCGACGAGGACGGCTCCACGCTGCACCTGATCCGCCCCGGCTCCGGCGAGCCGTTGGAGATCTACCGCCACCGCGAGTCCGCCGGCGTCGGCGACCTCTCCCACGACGGCTCCCTGATCGCCGTCGACCACACCGAGCACGGCGACGCCATGCACAGCGCCCTGCGCGTGCTGCGGGTCGACGGCCATGTCGTGTCCACCGTCGCCGAACTCGACGACGCGACCGGACGCGAGGAGCCGCTGGGCCTCTCCTGCCTCGGCTTCGCGCCGCTGCCCGGCGACGCCCGGATGCTCGTCGCGCACCAGCGGCGCGGCCGCTGGGAACCGCTGATCTGGGACACCACGACGGGGGACGAGCACGAGATCGTCCTGGACCTGCCCGGTGACGTGACCGCCGAGTGGTATCCGGACGCCACCGCGCTGCTCATCGAGCACAGCTTCCGCGCGCGCAGCGAGCTCTACCGCTACGAGCTCGTGGGCGGCGCGCTGACCCGGCTCGACACTCCGACCGGCACCGTCTCCGGCGCGACCGCGCGCCCCGACGGCACGGTCGAGTTCCTGTGGTCGTCGGCCGAGCAGCCGCCGGTCGTGCGGTCCACGTCCGGGGCCGTGGTGCTGGCGGCGCCGGGTCCGCAGGCGCCGCCGTCCGTCCCCGTCGAGGACGTGTGGGTCGAGGGCCCCGGCGGCGTCGTGCACGCCCTGGTGCAGCGACCCGCCGACGCGGGCGACGGACCGCTGCCCTGCGTCTTCGAGATCCACGGCGGGCCGACCTGGCACGACTCCGACTCCTTCGCGGCCGGCCCCGCGGCCTGGGTCGACCACGGCTTCGCCGTCGTCCGGGTCAACTACCGCGGCTCGACCGGCTACGGGCGCGCCTGGACGGACGCGCTGCGGCACCGCGTCGGCCTGATCGAGCTCGAGGACATCGCCGCGGTCCGGGAGTGGGCGGTCGCGAGCGGCCTCGCCGATCCCAAGCGCATCGTGCTGGCCGGCGGATCCTGGGGCGGCTACCTGACCCTGCTGGGGCTCGGCACCCAGCCGGACGCGTGGGCGCTGGGCCTGGCCGCCGTCCCGGTCGCGGACTACGTGACGGCCTACCACGACGAGATGGAGGCCCTGAAGGCGATGGACCGCACCCTCGTCGGCGGCACCCCGGAGGAGGTCCCGGACCGCTACGCGGCGTCCTCACCGCTGACGTACGTGGAGTCGCTCAACGCGCCCGTCTACATCAGCGCGGGCGTGAACGACCCGCGCTGCCCGATCCGGCAGATCGAGAACTACGTCGGCCGGCTGGAAGGACTGGGCAAGGCGCACGAGGTGTACCGGTACGACGCCGGACACGGCTCGCTGGTGGTCGAGGAGCGGATCAAGCAGCTGCGCCTCGAACTGGACTTCGTCGCCCGGAACCTGCGCTGACCTGCGCTGACCCGGGCTGACCTGGGCTGACCCGCGCCGGGGACCCGCCCGGCGTCAGGCGGTCTCGAGACCCAGCGCCTTGTCGCGCTGGGTCTCGATCTCCCTGCGGACGAACCGGAACCACATGAAGACCACGAAGCCCGCGAAGACGAACCACTGCCCGACGTAGCCGAGGTTCTGGATCGCCTGCAGGCTGAAGCCTCCGCCCGAGGAGTCCGCGGCCGACGCGGCGGAGTAGGGCACTGCGGTGAGCCCGGCCGTGCCGGCGGCGCCGGGGTCGAGCGAGGCGTAGCCGTTCCAGACGGTGTAGGGGAGGGCGTTGACCATGGTGACCGGGGAGATCATGCCCAGCTGCCCGGCCGGGAGGGTGCCGGAGGAGATCGCGTTCGGAGTGTCGGGCGTCTCCGCCGCGCGCAGGCGGCCGGTCACCGAGACCTCGCCGGACGGCGGAGCGGGCGCCGCGGACGGTGTACCCGGCAGCCACCCGCGCACGACCGCGAGGTAGGCGCCGCTGCCGTCGAGCCGCATCGGGGTGACGATCAGCGAGCCGTCCTTGCCGCTCTGGCCGTCCAGCGGGCGCTGCGGCACCAGCAACTGGTGCGCCGCGTCGTAGGTACCGGAGAAGGAGACGCGGCGGCCGTCGTCGTTGTTGATGCCGTCCTTGTCCGCGCCGGTGATCAGCCGGGACAGCGCCGTCGGCGCCGCGTCCGTGGAGGCGGTCGCGGCCTGCTGCTTCTGGGCGTGGCTGTGCAGCTCGAAGCGGCTCAGCTGCCACATCCCCAGCATGATGCAGACCGGTACGGCGACCAGCGCCAGCAGGTGCAGAGCCAGCCAGCGCGGGGTCAGAAGGGTCCGGTACACCCCACCACGGTAACCAAGGACTAGTGCGGCGCGGGCAGCGGGTCCGTCCGGTAGATGGTGCCGGCGCAGGCGCCCTGCAAGGTCGTGGTCGCGGCGGCGTTGCCTCCGGAGGCCGGCACGCTGGCCACTTGCACGCTCGGGGCGTTCGGGGACGCGGATCCGCCCGTGCCACCGGATCCGCCCCCGCTCCCGGGCGTGCCGGGAGACGACGTCGGACTGCCGGCCGCTCCGCCCGAGGAGCCGTCCGCGGCTGCGGGGGCGCCGCCGCCGCTCGTGCTGCCACCGGTGCCCGAGGAGGAGGCGCCCGGCGTGGCCGTGGTCGGGCTGGCGTCGCCCGTCGGGCCGACCGAGCTGCCGCTCGCGCAGGCGGCGGGCACGAAGGCGAAGTCGACGACGTAGGTCTGCCCCGGACCGAGCTCGACCGGCGGATGCGACGGGTCGGGGGCGGGCAGGGCGACGGCCGGGTCTCCCGAGGTGTGCGGGGCCACGGCGAACCGGGACGTCTGCGTGCCGACCGGGGACAGCACGTCGATCGCGCCCGAGCTGCTGATCTTGCAGGGGTGGGACGAGACGTTGCTGATCGCGAACGAGCCGTAGACGATGCCCGAGGCGTCCGCCGGGGCGACACCCGCCGCGCCCTTGCCGAGTTGGCCGCGGCTGCACTCGGCGAGCGAGGCCGAGGCCGTGGCACGGGTCTCGCTGGCGATGCTGGTCACGCCGCCGGACGGCAGCGGAACCAGGACCGTCCCCGGCCGGTGGCTGTGCGTGGCGTTGGCGGCGCCGTCCGCCGCTCCGCCGGGGAAGGCGGGGCCGGGCGCCGTCCCGCCGAAACCGTCGCCGGTGGCGGACGGGTGGGCGCCCGGCAGCAGTTGCCCCGCCGGGCCCGTGTCGGCGCTGGTCGACCCGTCCGGGCCGAGCGAGTGCAGGGCGGTCAGGCCGAACAGCGCCAGCGAGGCGGCGACGGCCGCGCCGCCGTAGGCGCGACGGCGCAAGGTGCGGCGTTGCGGCACGGCGCGCCGCAACCGGTTCAGCGAGTCGGGCGCGGGGCGCACCTCGCCGACCGCCTGGTGGAGGCGTTCGCGCAGCGCGGCGCCGAGCGGGTCCGCGTCCTCGTCGTCGGCGGCGGTGTGGGAGGTGAAGGTCGCTCCCACGAGGCCGCCGACGTGCGTGGACCCCTGGACGGGGATCATGCCCGGCGTGGGCGTGGGCGTGGGCGTGGGCGTGGGCGTGGGCGTGGGCGTCGGCGCGGCGGCCCTCGGTGGGTCCAGCCAGAGCGGCGGCGTGAGCGGCGGTTCGACGGGAAGCGGCGGCGTCGCGGCAGCCTCGGAACCGGTACCCGATCCCGGCCGCACCACGCGCAGGTAGCGCGAGCGCCGCTCCGCGCTCACCGCTGCCTCCCCTCTGCCTGCGACTCGCCTCGCGAGTCCGTCCGCGCTGGTCTCCGTGCTTCGCCGAACCGTGGCCCGCCGATCCGTGGCCTGCTGATCCGCGGCTCACCGGCTCGTGCGTTCCTGCGTGGCTCCGACGCGGCGGCCCCCGCGACCGTTCCACCCGACGTCCCGGAGCCCGCTGTCGAGGAACCCGAGGCACCGGAGGATCCGGACGGCAACGTGTCGCCGCCGTCCATCGTGAGTCGTAGCGCCGCCAGGCCGCGCGAGCCGTACGCCTTGACCGAGCCTACGGAAATGCCCAGGGCATCCGCGACTTGAGCCTCCGTCATATCGGAGAAGTAGCGCAGCACCAGCACCTCGCGCTGGCGGCGCTGCAGGCCGCGCAGGGCCACGATCAGCTCGTCGCGCTCCAGCGCGTCGTACGCGCCCTCCTCGGCGCTGGCCGCGTCCGGCATCGGCTTCTGCAGCAGCCGCAGGCCGATGATCCGGCGGCGCAGCGTCGAGCGGGAGAGGTTCACCACCGTCTGGCGCAGATAGGCCAGCGTCTTGTCGGGGTCGCGCAGCCGTCGGCGCGCGGAGTGGACGCGGATGAACGCCTCCTGCACCACGTCCTCGCAGGAGGCGGTGTCGTCCAGCAGCAGCGCGGCCAGGCGCAGCAGGGAGGAGTAGTGGGCCTGGTAGGTCTCGGTGAGCTGGTCGACGCTCGCGCCCACGGCGATCGTCGGCGCGGTGTGGCCGGCGTGACCGGCATGGCCCGCATGGCCCGCGTGAGGGGCCTGGGCGGCGGTCTGGCCCGCGCTCGCATGGGTCGACGCGTGGGGACGTGAGGCGTCCGCCGCGGTGAAGGGCGCTGTCATGACAAGCACCGAGCTTGGTGGCACGCCAGTTGGACGCATGACCCGCCGCGAGGGTTGTACGTCACCTGACCCCTCCGTGACACCGTATCGAGGGGCACTACGGTACGGGCCCGCCCAGCGGCACGGAAGCCGAATCCGGCGTCTGCACCAACTCCCCCTAAACCTCTTCCTGATCCGTTCCGGAGAGCTTAACCGTCCGTGTGCCGGCCCGTGCCTTGCCACCGGGCCGGCGGGGGCTTCAGGCGTGCGCGGGGTCCTCGGCGGCGACCAGTTCGGCGATCTGCACGCAGTTCAGCGCCGCTCCCTTGCGCAGGTTGTCCCCGCACAGGAACAGCTCCAGACCGTTCGGCTCGTCGAGCGAGCGCCGCACCCGGCCGACCCAGGTCGGATCGGAGCCCACCACGTCCGCGGGCGTCGGGTACTCGCCCTTGTCCGGGTCGTCGTAGACGACGACGCCGGCCGAGGAGTCGAGGATCTCGCGGACCCGGTGCACGTCCGGCTCACGCTCGAAGACCGCGTGGACGGTCAGCGAGTGTCCGCTGACGACCGGCACGCGCAGGCAGGTCGCCGAGATCGGCAGCTCGGGCAGGCCCAGGATCTTGCGGGTCTCGTTGCGCAGGCCCAGCTCCTCGCTCGACCAGCCCTCCTCGGCGGCGTCACCGGCCCAGGGCAGCAGGTTGTAGGCGAGCGGCGCCTCGAACGGGTCGTCGTCCTGCTCCGACACGGCCCGGCGCAGGTCTCCGGTGCGGGTGCCGACCGTCGGGTCGCCCGCGACCTCGGCGGTCTGCCGGCGCAGCGTGTCGACGCCGATCCGGCCGCGGCCGGAGGCGGCCAGCGCGGCCGTGACCACCAGTCGGCTCAGCCCGAACTCGGCGTGCAGCGCGGCCAGCGCGACCGTCAGGACCAGCGTCGCGCAGCGCGGCGCGGCGACGATCCCGATCCGGCGCATCCGCGCGGCCGAGGGATTGATCTCCGGGACCACCAGCGGCACGTCCGGATGGAGCCGGAACGCGGCGGACCCGTCCACCGCGACCGCGCCCGCCGCGACGGCGAGCGGCGCCCAGTGCTCCACCACGTCCTCGGGGGCCTCGAAGAGCGCGATGTCGACGCCCTCGAAGCACCCCGGCTCCAGGGCGCGGACGGGCTCGGCCCGGCCCAGGACCGGCACCTCGGTGCCGATGCCCTCGGGCCCGGCGAAGAGCCGGACCTCGCCCCACATGTCCGCGCGGGTGGCGAGCAGCTCCACCAGCACCCGTCCCACCGCTCCGGTGGCGCCGATGACGGCCAGGGTCGGCCGTCGCGCCGACTTGGCGGCTCCGGCCGTCCCGGTGGCGCCCGTGGCGCCGTTGGTGCCGGTGGTTCCGACGGTCCTGGCGGGGTGCTCGCCCCCCGGAACGGTCATCGGCCGGTGCCGCCGTAGACGATGGCCTCGTCAGTCTCGCTGTCCAGGCCGAACGCGGTGTGCACGGCCTGCACCGCGGCGTTGACGTCCTCGGAGCGGGTCACGACGGAGATGCGGATCTCGGAGGTGGAGATCAGCTCGATGTTGACGCCCGCGGCCGACAGCGCCTCGAAGAACGTGGCGGTGACGCCCGGGTGCGAACGCATGCCCGCGCCGACCAGCGAGATCTTGCCGATCGCGTCGTCGTAGCGCAGCGCCTCGAAGCCGATCGACTCCTGGACCTTCTCCAGCGCGTCGATGGCCTTGCGGCCCTCGGTCTTGGGTGCGGTGAAGGAGATGTCGGTGCGACCGGTGGTCGCGGCGGAGACGTTCTGGACCACCATGTCGATGTTGATCTCGGCGTCCGCCACGGCACGGAAGATGCGCGCGGCCTCGCCCGGCTTGTCGGGGACGCCGACGACCGTGACCTTCGCCTCGGAGGTGTCGTGGGCCACACCGGAGATGATGGCCTGCTCCATGTCGATCTCGCCCCCTTCGGGCTTGGTCAGCGGCTTGTTGGAGACCCAGGTACCGGTCAGCCCGGAGAAGGACGAACGGACGTGGATCGGGATGTCGTACCGCCGCGCGTACTCGACACAGCGGGCCAGCAGCACCTTGGAACCGGAGGACGCCAGCTCCAGCATGTCGTCGAAGGCGATCCAGTCGATCTTCTTTGCCTTCTTCACCACGCGCGGGTCGGCGGTGAAGACGCCGTCCACGTCGGTGTAGATCTCGCAGACCTCGGCCTTCAGCGCCGCCGCGAGCGCGACGGCGGTGGTGTCCGAGCCGCCGCGACCGAGGGTGGTGATGTCCTTGGTGTCCTGCGAGACGCCCTGGAACCCGGCGACGATGCCGATGTTGCCCTTGTCGAGCGCGGCACGGATGCGACCCGGCGTCACATCGATGATGCGGGCCTTGTTGTGGACGGCGTCAGTGATCACACCCGCCTGGCTGCCCGTGAAGGACTGTGCCTCGTGGCCCAGGTTTTTGATCGCCATCGCCAGCAGGGCCATGGAGATCCGCTCTCCGGCGGTCAGCAGCATGTCGAGCTCGCGGCCCGCCGGGAAGGGCGACACCTGCTCCGCGAGATCGATGAGCTCGTCCGTCGTGTCACCCATGGCGGACACCACGACGACGACCTCATGGCCGGCCTTCTTGGTGTCGACGATCCGTCGGGCGACCCGCTTGATGCCTTCGGCATCCGCTACGGATGAGCCGCCGTACTTCTGCACGACAAGGCCCACGTGCGCTCCTCGACTCTGGTGGTCCTGGCCTTCGGAGGTGGGTGTCCGGCAGGCCTGTGGTCGCTGGCCAGTCTAGCGATCGGCCTTGTCCCGGCGGGTGGCGTCCGAAGGCCGAGACGGGAGTATCAGTATTCGATCATCGGCCGTCCGGGCCCGGATGGGAGGTGGACGGAAGATTTGCCGGGCGGGGGTGGACTCGCGTCCGGATTTCCCGGCAGCGCGGGCAGACGCGTCTCTGCTGTGGCCTTCACCACATTCCGGCTTCTGGGCTTCGAGCCTCGGCGCTGCCGCACGGCGCAGCCGCGGACACGGCGCAGTCGACCCGACCCCGGCCGGGAGCGGGCGGCCCGTGGGGCTGCTCGGTGCCGACCGGGGTCGATGCCGTGTGAGGTCACAGCTGTGAGGTCACAGCGGTGGGCGCGGCCCGGACCCAGCTCGGCCCGGACCCGACCCGGCCCGAACTCGGACCCCTGCCCAGACCCTTGCCCGGATCCCTGCCCGGATCCCTGCTCAGATCCCCAGCTCGGAGGCGAGCTCGGCGGCCATCAGGTCGCCGGCCTGCTGCTCCAGCTGCTCGTCGGTCAGCCCGTCGTGGTCGGTGTCGGTGCCGTCGACGGGCGCGGAGATCGGGCTGTCCATCCGGACGTGCGCCACCAGCGACTGCAGCGCGCGCAGCACGCTCGTCGCCGTGGAGCCCCAGGTGGCGAGGTAGGAGTACTGCCACCACCACAGCGCCTCGGAGATCCGGCCCTCGCGGTAGTGGGCCATGCCGTGGCGCAGCTCGGTGACCACCTCGGCCAGGTCGTCCGAGATCCGGCAGGGCAGCGGCTTGTCCGGCGGCCCGTACGGGTCGAAGACCTCGTGGTAGACGTCGATCGGCGCCAGCAGCTCGGCCAGCTGGCGGCGCAGCTCGTCCTCGTCCGCGTCGGGGCCGGTGTCGGCCTCGTAGCGGTCGTCGGGCACGACGTCCTCGATGGCGCCCAGGCGGCCGCCGGTCAGCAGCAGCTGGGAGACCTCCAGCAGCAGCAGGCTGACCGCGCTGCCCGGCTCGTCGCCCTTGGCGATCTCCGGCAGGGAGAGCAGGAAGCTCTGCACCGAGTCCGCGATCTGCACGGCGAACTCGTCCGGCGTGCCGTCGCCGTGCACACCGATCTGAGGCTGCCCGCTCACCGGGATGTCTACGGTGCGTGTGCGCGTGTCGGACGTGTCAGACATCGAGAAGTCGTCTCCCTTCGAAGGCCCGGCCGAGGGTGACCTCGTCGGCGTACTCCAGGTCTCCCCCGACGGGCAGGCCGCTGGCCAGGCGGGTGACCTTCAGGCCCATCGGCTTGAGCAGCCGGGCCAGGTAGGTGGCGGTGGCCTCGCCCTCGAGGTTCGGGTCGGTGGCGAGGATCAGCTCGGTGACCGTGCCGTCCGCCAGCCGCTGCATCAGCTCGCGGATCCGCAGGTCGTCCGGGCCGACGCCCTCGATCGGGCTGATCGCCCCGCCGAGCACGTGGTAGCGGCCGCGGAACTCGCGGGTGCGCTCGACCGCGACCACGTCCTTCGGCTCCTCGACGACGCAGATCAGGCTCGGGTCGCGGCGCGGATCCTGGCAGACCCGGCACAGGTCCGCCTCGGAGACGTTGCCGCAGACGGTGCAGAACCGCACCTTCTCCTTGACCTCCGTCAGGGCGTGCGCGAGCCGGCGCACGTCCGTCGGATCGGCCTGAAGGATGTGGAAGGCGATCCGCTGCGCGCTCTTGGGCCCGACGCCGGGCAGCCTGCCCAACTCGTCGATGAGGTCCTGGACCACGCCCTCGTACACGCTGCGTTACCTGTCTCTCTGGTGCTCGTCGGTCGGTTTCTACCTTTTCGCGCCCATCATCCTCCGGACGGGCGCGCTGTCACAGCTCCCCGACACACCCACTTACGCGCGGGGAGCCGTCTGGGTTCCGCGGAAGGCCGATCCGCACGGGACGCGGAACAGCCGGATCAGCGGGAACAGCGGGATCAGCTGGAACGTCCGGAACAGCTGGAACGTCCGGAACAGCCGGAACAGCTGGATCAGAACGGCAGGCCGGGGATGCCGCCCCCGCCACCCAGCCCCTGGGCCAGTGGGCCGAGGCGCTCGGCCGCCATCCGCTGCGCGCCCGCCGTGGCGTCCCGGACCGCGGCGAGGACCAGGTCGGCCAGGGTCTCGGTGTCCTCCGGGTCGACCACCTTGGGGTCGATCACGAGCGCGCGCAGCTCACCTGCGCCGGTGACGGTGGCCTTGACCAGGCCGCCGCCGGAGCTGCCCTCGACCTCGGCGGCGGCGAGCTCCGCCTGCGCCTGGGCGAGCTGCTGCTGCATCTGCTGTGCCTGCTGGAGCAGGGCCTGCATATCGGGCTGGCCGCCGGGGAACATGGGCGCTCCTGTCCTGCGTGTCGTGGTGACTGTCGTCATGACGTGCCGGAGCGGGACCGCTCCAGGGTTGAGCCTACGGGTTGGGCGTGTCGGATCGCCGTCAGTTCACATGCGGGTACAGCCTTCTGAACCTCGGCGACGGCACGGTGACGGCTGAGCGACGGCTCAGCGATCGTGCTGGGTCTCCTCGATCACGGTGGCGCCGAGCTCGCGGATGATCAGGTCGTGGCCGGAGACGGAGGTGGTGTCCTGCTCAGGGATGTCCTCCTCCGGGTCGAAGGGGGGCGGCGGCATGTCGTCGTCGTCCGGGTCGTCCGGATAGCCGCCGGGAGCACCGAGGGAACTGGCGGAGTTGGAGGCGCTGGAGGCACTGGGTGTCCCGAGCGCGCTCGAGCCGCTCGGACCACTCGGCCCGCCGGAGTGGCGCGCGGGCGCGGCAGGGCTCGGGACCGGCGTGGGCGCGGGCGGCGCGCTGGGCGCGTTCTGCGCCGGGGGCTGGAACGGCGCAGGCGCGGGTGCCTGCTGACGCGGTGGCATCGCGGACGCGCCGCCACCGCCGTAGCCGCTCCCGCCGGAGGCACCGCCGAAGCCGCCACCTGACCCGGCCCCGGACCGCTGCGGCGCGGAACCGGTGGGCCCGATCAGACACTCGACCTTCCACGAGACGCCGACGGCGTCCTGCAGCGCCTGCCGCAGGATCTCGTCGTGCCCGCCGTTGACGAACCCGTCACGGGTCCCGGCGTGCTCGAACGAGACCTGGAGCGCGCCGCCGTCGAAGCCGGCGACCTGTGCCTGCTGCAGCAGCATCCAGGTGACCCGTCGGCGGCCCTTCACCGCGTCCAGCACCTGCGGCCAGAACTGGCGCACCTGTGCCGCGCTGATGCCTCCGGCATCCCCGGACGCGGGGGCCGCGGTCGGGGCGGCGGCCTGCGGTGCGGGGGCGGGGGCCGATGCGGGTGCGGGTGCGGGTGCGGAGTCCGGGGCGGACGCGGGGCTCGGAGCCCCGAAGCTGGGCGACACCGGCCAAGCGCCGGGAGCCCGCCCACCAGCGCCGACAGGCGGCGGCGAGACCACGGGCTGCGCGCTGACCGGCTGCGGAGCGGCAGGAGCCGCAGCCGCGGTCGACACCTGGACGACGGGCGCGTCAGCCTGGACATGCGGGACGCTCGCGGCGGACGCCATGGGACCCACGGCCGCCGCGCCCGTGGCGGCCATCGGCCCGCCGACGGCCGGACGCCGCTCCAGCTTCTCCAGACGGGCCTGCCACGAGGTCTCGTCCGCGAACGCGGCCGGAAGCATCACGCGGGCGCAGATCAACTCGAGCTGCAGCCGGGGCGAGGTGGCCCCGCGCATCTCGGTCAGCCCGGTGTTGACGATATCCGCGGCACGGCTGAGCTCGGCGGAGCCGAAGCGCCGCGCCTGCTCCTCCATCACGGCGACCCGGTCGGCCGGCGCGTCGATCAGCCCCTTCTCGCCCGCGTCCGGCACGGCGGCGAGGATCACCAGATCCCGCAGCCGCTCCAGCAGGTCGGCGACGAAACGACGCGGATCGTGACCGCCCTCGATCACTCGGTCGACGATCCCGAAGACCGTCGCCCCGTCGTGCGCGGCGAAGGCGTCGACGATCTCGTCCAGCAGCGCGGCGTCGGTGTACCCGAGCAGCGCGGTGGCCATGGCGTACGTCACGCCGCCCGCGTCCGCCCCGGCGAGCAGCTGGTCCATCACGGACATCGAGTCACGCACGGACCCGGCGCCGGCGCGGACGACCAGGGGAAAGACGGAGTCCTCGACCTGGATGCTCTCCCGGCCGCAGACGTCGGTCAGATAGTCGCGCAGCACGCCCGGCGGCACGAGCCGGAAGGGGTAGTGGTGCGTGCGGGAGCGGATCGTCCCGATGACCTTCTCGGGCTCCGTCGTGGCGAAGATGAACTTCAGATGCTCCGGCGGCTCCTCGACGACCTTCAGCAGGGCGTTGAAGCCGGCCGTCGAGACCATGTGGGCCTCGTCGATGATGTAGATCTTGTACCGGCTGGAGGCGGGCGCGAAGAACGCCTTCTCCCGCAGGTCACGCGTGTCGTCGACACCACCGTGCGAAGCGGCGTCGATCTCGATCACGTCGATCGACCCGGGGCCGCCACGGGCCAGGTCCTGACACGAACGGCACTCGCCGCAGGGCGTCGGAGTGGGACCTTGCTCACAGTTCAGACACCGGGCGAGGATGCGCGCGCTCGTCGTCTTGCCGCACCCGCGCGGCCCACTGAACAGGTACGCGTGGTTGACCCGGTTGTTCCGCAGGGCCTGCTGCAGCGGTCCGGTCACGTGCTCCTGCCCGATGACCTCGGCGAAGGTCTCGGGTCGGTACCGGCGATAGAGAGCGAGCGACACGTCTTCGACCCTAACGGTCTCCACCGACAAATCGGTGCCCTACAACGCAAGGACCCCCCGTGCACCCGCCAGAGCTCACCTACCCTTGCTGCCTTCCGGCCCTGGGGGGTTCAGCGAGATAGCGCCACACGAGGGGCTAGGCCCAACAGTACCGGATCCCGGCCCCTGTCATCACCGCCCCACCCTCTCCCCTCCCACCTGCGTCGACCGTGTGCACGAGCACCCCCAAACATCTAGTAAGCTCTCCCACGGAGGATTCGCCTAGAGGCCTAGGGCGCACGCTTGGAAAGCGTGTTGGGGGCAACCCCTCACGAGTTCGAATCTCGTATCCTCCGCACCGCCTGAACAGGCAAAAGAAGGACCCCACCGCTCTGCGGTGGGGTCCTTCTTGGTTCTACTCAACCCTCGTTGTTCTGGTCTTTGTCCACAGAGGCCGTTTCGGGCGGACCCCAGATGGCTTCGGCGATCTTCCGGGCCACGTCCTTGAGCATCGCGTCCGGCACGTGGAGGTACCTCGCCCGCATCCGCGCGGAAGTTCCGGCTTCCCATCCCATGATCTGGTCGATGACGCGATCAGGGATGCCGAGCAGCATCAGCACCGTGGCGGCCGTGTGCCGGGCATCGTGCAGCCGGCCGTCCCGGACCTTCGCGTCTTCGAGCAGACGCTTCCAGTCGTGGTAGTCCGTGTTCGGACTCAGCGGACCGCCGAGCGGCTTGGTGAACACATAGTCCGACTCCGTCCACAGGTCGCCAGCCGCGCCCCGCTCGCGCGCTTGCTCCTCCGCGTGAGAGCGGAGCATCGCAACGAGTGGGCCCGGAAGGGGGACCGCGCGCCGCCCGGCTCGGGACTTGGTGTTCTTGGTCTCCCGCCGAACCTGCACGCGCTCCGGGCAGTAGCCAGCCTTCCGCTCGCACGGCGAGGCTTCTCCGCAGCCGTGCTCGTACCTCGGGCGCAAGCGGTTCCGGCGCAGCTTCAAGTACTCGTTGTCCAGGTCGACGTCAGACCAGCGGAGTCCCAACGTCTCGCCCTGCCGCAGCCCCAGCGCCAGTGCCAGCATCCAACGTGCACTGTTCCGCCGCTTGTTGACTTGGAGCAGCAGGCGTTGGACCTCTTCCACGGAGTAGGGCTCGACTTCCGTCTCCTCCTCTTCCATCCGCGGAGGCTTCGCCAGGGCGGCGGCGTTCTTGCCCGCGTGGCCGCGTCGCACCGCTTCCCCGAGTGCGGTGCGGATGGTGCGGTGAGCCTGGTGCGCTGTGGCGGCCTTACTGCCGCTGCTCTGCATGCGGCGGTACAGGCTTTCCAGGTGCTCGGGCTCCAGGCGGTCGATGCGGTGCTTGCCGACGCTGGGCACGAGGTGGACGCGAACCGCGACTTCGTAGCCGTCGTAGGTGTTCTCGCTTACAACCGGTTTGGCGATGTCCTCAACCCAGTGCAGGAGCCACTTCTCGACCGTCCACGGCTTGCCCGGTTGGCGGGCCGAACCCTCGTCCCGCTGCTTCTCCAGCCGCCGGACCTCTTCGACCAGCTCTTTCCGCGTCGGGCGGGTCAGGTGCCGGCGGTAAGGCGTCCCGTCGTCCTTGTACCCCATGGGCACTCGGGCGTGCCAACGGCCGTCCTGCCCCAGGTAGATGGCGGATTCGCCGTTGGCGCGGCGTGTGCGCTTCTTCTCCTCTGCCACAGGCAGGCTCCTGATTCTTGGTGTCGGATACGAAGCGGGGGCGGCGGATCGGTCTGCGCGGGACCGCCGCCCCGGCGACGTCAAGCGGCGCGGCTGGCGGTGCGGAGGCGGGCGACGTACGCAGCCGGCGCGTCGGAGGGAACGCGGCGGAGGCGGCCGACGGGAACGGACTCCAGCTCCCCGGAGCGAATGAGCGCGTAGCAGGTGGTCCGGCCGATTCGGAGGCGGCGGGCGGCCTCTTCGACGGTCAGGAGAACCAGTGTTGAGTCCTCGACAGCGGGTGCGGGCATAGCGGCGGTCACTGCGACTTCTCCTTGATGGCGGGGGCGCGAGCGAGTTGGGTGTGTGTCCTAGGTGCGGATTTCTGCGTCATTGCGTCATCAGCGTCATCCGCGCCTCTGACCTGGGGCTTTGGGTGTCGCAGCGGTTCGGGCCTGCGTCATCGGTGCGTCACCGGCTGCGTCACCGTGACGCGGCCGGGTGACGCAGGTGACGCAGGATGACGCAGAGCCAGCCGTCTGCGTCACCCCCTTTGCCGCAGGTCAGGGGCCGTTTTTCGGCCCGGGTGACGCAGGTGACGCAGCGTCTTCCCTCTTAGGAAAAAAGAGAGGGTGTTTGTAGGTAGTTAGGTGCGCCTCAGAGCGAAAGGAGGGAGCCGCTGCGCGGCGCGTCCTTCGGGCGGCGTTCCGCCGAACAGCAAGAGGAGCACCCGGGCGGGGCGGTGGTGCTCCTCTTGCTGTTCAGGGGTGAGCGCGAGCGCGGGTCAGAGGATTCGCTGTTGTTCGGGTGGGGGTGTGGGGCCCGGGCGGGTCATTTCGAGGTAGCGCCCCTCTTTTGTCCGGCCCGCCTCGATGAGTACCTGACGGGCCGCCAGGGTGGGTTGGAGGCGCTTGAGGCGGTCGGAGAGGACTTTGCCGGTGGTCGGCCAGCCCTTCGGCAGCGCCCGCAGCTCGTCTCCGCTGTAGACGCGGCCCAGGCAGGCCAGCCACTCGGTCGAGGTCATGCGCTGCGCGGTGCCCGGGGCGATGGTCTCGGCATGCGTGAGGACGGTCTGCGCGAGCAGATCGCCCTCGATCACGTCGTCGTTCAGGTCGTCCAGGCTGGCCCGATACGCGGCGAGCGAACCGAGGCCGGTCGCCGCGTCGAGCTGCGCGCACAGGTGCGCGAAGTCCGCCATCCGCAGATCGGTCGGGGTCTCCGCCTCCATCGCCCGGACCTGCACCGTGAGGTCGAGCAGCGACCCGAGAACGACGGGCAGCGCCTCCGCGTACTCCGCCCACAGCTCGGCCTCGGTGCGCCGGACGGCGGGCCGCTCCAGGCGTAGCGGCAGGAGGCGTTCGGCGAGGTCGGGCCGGATCACACCGACGTCGATGCCCGTCAGGAGCATGGGGCGGCGGTAGCCGACGCGGAAGACGTCCCCGTCGGTGAACAGGGCGCGTTTGACGTTTTCGGCTCCGGTGACGATGCAGCACATGGCGTCGGACAGGTCGGGGGTCATGTGGGAGAGGTTGTCCAGGGCTGTGATCCATCCGGCCGCCACGGCGGCCAGCAGGTTTTCCTCGTCCTTCGGTGCGCGGCGCAGGTCACCGCTCATGCCCTCGATGATCCGCAGGAGCATCCGGCCGGCGGTGGATTTGCCCGCGCCCTGGGGGCCGGTGAGGAAGGGGGCGGGGACGGGCACGGACGGTCCGAGGCAGCCGATGAGCCAGGCCAGGGCCAGGCTTTCGGTCGCGGCGTTCGCGAAGTTGCACAGCCGGAACAGCAGGTCGATGCCCTTCCCGTCGGTGTCCCGGGTGGGCAGGGGCAGTTCGCCGGTGAGCTGGGTGCGCCGCCAGCACACCTCCTTGGGGTCGGGGGTGCGGATGTCCCAGCCGGTCGGGTGGATGCGGACGGACTGGCCGTCGGTGCGCCCGAGGTCGAGCCAGGTGGCCCCGTCGAATCCGGGGGCGACGCGGATGTGGACGGGCTGCACCGCCTCGGACAGCGCGAGTGCTTCGATCAGGTCCAGCGCCTCTTTGAGGGCGGTTCCGTTGAACACGCCGCGTCCGTCCTTGAACAGGCCGACCATGAGTTCCTGGCGGTGGCTGCCGGTGGTGCCCTGGGAGCGGATCGGGCGGGCCACGGGGTGGCCCTTCCGTTGGGCGTACACCGTGCCGTCGGCGGTGCGGAAGTACCGGAAGTGCTCTTGGGCGTAGTCGGCGATGACCTCGCGCGCGGGAGTCTTGTCGTCTTCGGACATGGTTACAGTCCCAACGTGGTGCGGGCGTTGGTCCAGGCGTCGGTGCAGTGCCGGGCGGTTTCGCCCTTGGCAGCCGCGGCGGTGAACAGCCGCGCGGTGTGCGCTTCGGTGAGGCAGCCGCACCGGCCGTGCGTGGACAGCACCG
The DNA here is from genome assembly GCF_000787855.1 of Streptacidiphilus anmyonensis. Taxonomy (GTDB): domain Bacteria; phylum Actinomycetota; class Actinomycetes; order Streptomycetales; family Streptomycetaceae; genus Streptacidiphilus; species Streptacidiphilus anmyonensis. The sequence continues at coordinate 33,846 of NZ_BBPQ01000012.1, forward strand.
CGAGGAACGTCCGGTACACGGTGGCGTGCACCGCACTGGACGCCTCGGTGATGCGCTGCTCGGCCATGGCAATGCCACGCTCGAGGTAGGTGGGCGTGCGGTGGGGGCACTCCCCGCCGCCAGCACCCACCGACACGGCGATGGCCTGCGAGCCCCGGGGGGCCGTGGCGGGCTCCTTCACGGCCAGACTCAGCACCGCCGCCGGCAGTGGGGTCATGGCACCGGTTCCCGGACCGAGCCACCGTGCGTAGGACATCAGCGACTTGATGTCCACGCCGTCCCGCACGCCGTTGCGGGAGCGCATCACGCCCCGGTACAGCCAGTGCTCGCCACGCGTCGTGGCCACGGTCCGGGTGGCCGGCAGGGTGTCCCTGGCCCACGCGACCGCGTCGGCGTTGTCGAGGTCCACCACGGTCAGCCCCCCGCCGCCCGGGTGGTAGGCCACCGCTGCCGCCTGGCGCCACGCCATCGTCCACGTGGCTGCGTTGATGGTCTGGGGGCTGGTAGTGGCGGCGGCCCATCCGTGACAGGGCAGGAGGCAGGTGCAGACGCCGGGGGTCTTCATGTTCGGGCGGCCCCCGCAGGCGTTTTCGGTGCATGCCGGGCAGTTCCCGAAAGGCAACTTCCCTTCGCGCAGCGGCAACACGGGCAGACCGGACGAAGCGAGTCGGAGGGCCAGGCGCAGGTGCTCACTCACGCCGCCACCTCCTGCGCCGTCCGTGCGAGGAAGGCACGGCCGATGAACTCGGTATACGCAGGTGGGATGGCCTCGGTCAGTTCCTCGCGCATCGCCGTCCACGTGATGCCCATCGCCGCTTGCAGCTCCGCGACGGAGGGCTTCCCTCCGCCGTTCCCGTAGGCGGCCACATACGGCCCGTCGTAAAAGCGTCCATGGCGGTAGCCACGGACACGGCCCCGGTGCGGGACGTGCGCCGGCCGTTCGATCGCCCAGCCGCCCAGCTCGAAGTTGCGGTGACGGATGACTCCAAGACCGAACATCTCGCCGCACAGGGTGAGGTCTTTGCGGATGTCCGCCCGGCCGTTGGGCTGCTCGATCACGTACGGCAGGCCCGTGAGTTCGAGGAGATCCCGGGTGGGGGCGACCAGGTCCACATGGGTGCCGCCCCAGCCCTGCGAGGCGTTCGTGCCCACGGTCAGCGTGCATTTGCCCTGGCAAGGCGGGGAGGCGTGCACAAACGCGTACTCGTAGATCTCCCCGGTGGTGATCAGGCTGGCGAGGTATTCGAGAGCGTCCCCCCGGTGGTAAGGGAAGGGGTAGCGGGGACGGTCGGCGATGTCGCAGCCGTCCACGGCGAATCCCGCCCGAGCGAGACCGGTACCAGCGCCCCCGGCGCAGGAATACAGGTCCAGTGCACGGGGCCGCGTGGCGCGCTCTCGCCTGATGTCGGTGGGTTGCGTCATGCTGGATCTCTCCAGTTCGGTGTAGGCGTGCTGGATTGGCGGCGGCCCCGGTTCTTGGCGGAAGGGGGCCGCCGTTGTCGTTTCGTGGGGTCGGTTAGGCGGGAGAGCTCACGCCGCCTCACGGCCGGGCAGGAGCAGGCCGTCGTCGCCCCTGCGGAGAGCGCCGGCGGACGTCAAGGCCTTGATCTCGCGCGAAACGGTGCCCTTGTTGATTCCGGTCCGGTCGGTGATGTCCCGCAGGGTGCGAGCGCCGTCATGCACGGCCCGCAGCACCCGGTCACGATTCGACTCCGCACCAGGCGTTGCGGGCGCGGACGGGACGGCGTCCGCCGGGGGGATCGAGTCCTTGACCAGGCGCAGCGTGGTCACGGTCGGGCTGGCGGTCTCGCGGTGCCAGACGGGCCGGTCGGGGAGGGCGATGACGTCGGCAGGCGAGAACGCGCGGGTGTTGATCGGGTGCGGCTTGGCCTTGGGGCCCCAGCGGAGCATCGCGACGCCCGGCATAGGCAGCTCGTGGGCGTGCCAGCCCTTCTCCGTGGCGTCCTCGCCGAACACGTTCCGGGCCTCGGCCGACGTCGCCAGCGCGAGCGCGGCCCGGTAGGTGATCTGTGCGCTGATCTGTGCGTCGATACCGCCGTTGGCCTCGTCCATCGTCGGCTTCTGCGTTGCCCACAGCAGGATGATCTCGGCGGCGCGCCCCATCCGGGCCAGGGTCCGGAAGTTCCGCATGATGCGGGACCAGTCCGGGTCGCCCGGATCGTCTTTGGAGCCCTTCTGGCGAGGTGTCTTGGCCATGGCCTTGACCTCCGCGCCCTCGTCCACGAACACCGTGATCCGGGGCCGCTCCGCGCTGATCTCGATCGTGTCCCGGCCGCGCGGGACCAGCGCCAGGCGCTCGTGCATCTCGGCAACCAGCTCGTCCGAGACATCGAGCACGTCGCCCAGCTCGATCGCGGTGCGGGCGCGATGCTGCCAGTTGATCGCCTCCACCCGCTTCGGGTCGATGACGACCAGGCGGTGGTCCTCGGTCTCCGATGCCTCCGCGAGCAGGGCCCGCGTGGACCAGGATTTGCCCGCGCCGGAGGTACCGGCGATCAGCATGCGGCGGCCCAGCGGGACCATGACCGGCTCGCCCGTGATCGTGTCCACGCCCCACGGGGCTCCCGGGGTCCAGCCGGACAGGTCGATGCCGTCCGCCGCGCTGCGGGTCCGCAGCGTGATCGCGGCGCGGTCGCCATGGCTCCCGGTCTTGATCTCTATGCGCAGGTCGGTCCGGGCACCGAGTAGCGCCCGGATCTCGTCCTCCTTCGCTCGGAACGTCTTCGGTGTCCAGCGACCGTCCAGCCGCACGTGCGAGACCAGGCCTGCAGGGGTGAGCTTTGCGGGCGTGGGCACGGTGCCGGACAAGCCGCGGGCATCGGCGTTCTGAACCCAGAACGACGGGTCCAGCCGTGAGGCCAGGCGGCGCTCTTCCGCCGACAGTCCGTCATCGAGCCGCACCGACGGCTGGCGTCGCCCGAGCCACAGCCCTGCGATGTTCAGGCCGATCAGCCCGGCGGATACGGACGCCGGCCACAGCACGAGCGTGTGTGTGGCCTCTGACGTCAGCCATGAAGCGAGCCCGCTCGGCACCGCATGCGCGGCGTGCGTCTGCAACGCGCGCGCCGCGAGAGTGGCGGGGTAGCTCCTCCGTGCCGCCTTCAGCACGGACCGTGCCTGACTGTGGTACTGCCGTGCGGCTTTGTCCGCTGTGCGGGCGGCTCGACGGGTTGCGGACAGTGGATTGTTGGACGCCTGGCGGGCCGCGCGGCGCTGATTGCGTGCCATGGCTGCGGTGGAGCGGGCGGAGTTGTGCTCCCGCTGCGCCCTCATCAGCGCCTTGAGGTTGTCCGGGGTGCGCAACTGTGTCCGGCGCTCAGCCTCCCTGTCCCAGCGGGCGGCGAACGGCGCGCACATCGGCGCGACTGCGTCCAGTGCCGTGTTGGTCGTCGTGGCCGTGGTCGACCATGCTTGTTTCCAGTCCACGAAAGGTCCTCCAAGACCGTGGATAGGGGCCGGTGCGCCGTTGCGTGGCGTCACCGGCCCGCCCGTTTTGCGTGGTTGGCGGTGCCGGTTGCGTCGACAACGCCGGTTGAGCCCCGCAACCCGCCTGCGACCTGCGGAGTTGCAGAGTTGCGCCGTTCCAGGGAGAGGGGCCCTACGCGCACGCGCGCATAGGACGCCGGAAAATGCCCTCACCCGGGTCTCTGTGAGGGCAGGAGCGGCCGTTCGCGACCCTGGGGGTCTCGACCCACACGGAAGGGGTGTCGGACGCTCAGCGGGCCGCCTACGCCTTCGGCTTCCTGGGGAGGCGGCCGAAGGGGTCAACGGCCCTTGCGTCCAAGCCTCTTGGCGGCGGCCTTGCCGTCACTACCGCCCACCGAGCGGACGATCGTGACGACGCCCCAGGCCATGACGGCGGCCAGGAAGGCGAGCACCGCGAGGTCGGCGGCCATCGCAGTCAGCACGCCGACCAGCAACGGGCCGAAGTAGACCCCGGCGGCCACCGCGCCAGCTCCGACGCCGGAACCGAGCGCGATGCGCTGCACGGTGCGGTCCGGCGGGGCGTGGTGGATGTGCTGAATCACCGTCGGCTGCGGTGCCACCGACCGGACAGGGGCAGGGTTGTCGTCGTAGACGTACCGGCCGTCCGGGAGGCGGACGACGCCGGGCACGGGCAGATTGTCGGAGTCCACCGGGGACCTCCCAGATCAGTCGGAGTCGGCGCAGGGCACGCACGCACCGAGCGCGGCCGGGATGACATAACCGGCATCGAGTCGGCAGGAAGGGCAGACCCGCCGGGCACGATTGGCCCTGGCGAGCGCGGCCCGACGCCCCGGCGTCATCGGCCGTACGGGCATGGCTGCGTCGATGCGGTAGAGGTAGGCAACCAGCGGGCCTCGCCGACGGCGGGGACGCTGGAGTTCGGCTGCCACGTCCTGACCACCCGGACGCAGTCCCATCGCACGGAGTTGTCGGCGGGTGGCCAGTCCGTCAGGAGCGAGTCGCCACCGGTAGACAGGCAAGGTGCCGCCTGCCAGCGCGGTGCTCATCAGTGGCCCAAGCTGACGAGGTCAACCGGCACGGTGCGGGCAGGCTCGCGGAGTTCGGCATACCGGGCCGAGACCCAGCCCACCGACCAGCCACACAGCTCGGCTGCCGTCCGGACCGACAGGCCCTCGGCACGGGCAGCGGCCACGATGGCGCGGGCGTCGTCCTCGGGCAGCTTCTCCGTGGCAGGCCCGGCGGACAGCAGCGCGGCGCGTTCACGAGCGGCCCGCTCCTCCCGCTCCGCCTCCGCCCGGCGCTCACGTTCGGCACGCTCGCGCTGCTCCCGCTCGGCGCGTTCTGCGGCCTCGCGATCACGGCGTTCACGCTCCTTCTCGCGCCGTTCACGCTCCTGCTCGCGGCGCTCCCGCTCGGCCCTCTCGCTTTGCTCCCGGGCTTCCTCGCGCTCGCGTTCCTCACGCTGCCTGGCGGCCTCTCGCTCAGCCTGTTCACGGGCCATGCGGGCTTCGTGCTCGCGCTGTTCACGCGCCAGTGCAGCGGCGTGCTCACGTTCCTCGCGGGCCCGTCGTGCAGCGTCGTCCCGCCGCTCGATCGCGGCCCGCTCGCGGGCTTCCCGCTCGGCTTGCTGCTTCACCTCCAGCGCCAGCACGGCGGCGGTGATGGCCCGGCGGTAGGCGAGCCCAGTCTCCGCCGTGACGATCAGCAGCAGCGGCGCGACCGCGTGCACAGCCACGCCCACCAGGTCGTTCCTCAGCGCGGAGTCAGCGACGTTGAGGGCAAGCGTCATGCAGCCGGTCATCCACCGAAGCGCGATGGGCCACCGTCCGCCGTTCCCCCCGAGCCGGGCGACCACCGCGTCCAAACGGACCACGATGACCACGGCCGCATCGACCACGAGGGGAAGAATCGGTGCCGTCCACGCCCACCGGCCCGGGGTGTGAGCGGCAGCGAGCGGCGTGACGGTGAGGATCGAATACAACATCGCGCCCGCCACGATGAGCCACGTGCCGGCCGACAACGCACGCTCGGCCGAACGGACCTGAACGGCGTTCACGCGCCCACCCCCGATAGGAAGCAGGCCCGGATCCGCGCGGTCTTCTGCCCGCTCACGCCACACCGCCCCGCTGACCGTTCGCCGCCTGGCTCACCAGCGCGGTGAACAGGCGGCGGCGGGCCCGGCGGATGCGCCGGTTGTCCAACTCCGTGGGAGTGCGGTCGAGCGTGATGATCTGCACGTCCAGCAGGTCGACGTCCGCGAGGATCGCGGGCATCTCCCGCTCGATCGCGTCGAGCTCGGCGTTCGTCGGCTCCATGAAGTCGGCGAACGCGGTAACAGCGTCCTGAACAGTGACGATGTAGTCCATTGGGTCGTGTTCCTTTCACGTGGAACGGCCCGAACAGCGCCCCCGGAGTAGCCGCTCCGGGGGCGCGCTTGTTGAAGTCGGATCTTCCGGCTCCCCTCAGCCCCGCCCGTGCGAGACGGGCGGAGGAGGCAACCGGCCGTCGCCAACGCGACGGAAGTTGAGTTGCGCTGTTCCTCATGCGGAGATCCGCATTGCCGCCTACTTGGTCGAGGAGAGGCGGCGCGATCCCCCATGTAGTTGTCAAGGTGCGAGCGCATCCCTGGCCCTGCGAACAGGACTTCCGGGCGCATCGGTGCAGCTCAGAGCAGCCCAAAGAAGGCCCCTCTGTGTCGCTCCCGCTTCTCTCGGCGGCGACACACTCAACATAGACAACCTGCCTAAGCAGGTCAAGAGACTTGGGTTACTCGCGCCTGTTGGGCATGTCCCCTAGCATGTAGGCATGACTCTCGACCTGGATGACCCGCGTCCGCCGTATCAGCAGGTCAGCACGCTGATTCGCGCAGCGATCCTCACCAAGAAGCCCGGTTTCGAGGCTGGCGAGAAGCTGCCTTCCGGTCCGCAGTTGGCCAAGCACTATGGCGTGGCGCGCGGCACCATCGACCGGGCCCTGGAGCTGCTCCGGAGCGAGGGCCTCATCGTCACGCGGCAGGGAAGCGGCTCGTTCGTGCGGGAACGCACTGAGCGGCCCGTCGGGCTCCGTCCGCACCTGGAGGCCGCTTTTTCGCAGCCGCAGGTGACGATCGACTTCGCAGGCTTCTCGAGCGAGACCCTGCACGGTGCCATGCAGGAGCCCTTGGACAAGATCCGGTCCGGTCGACTCGCGCCTGAGTCCATCGCTGTCCGACTTCTGCTGCCGGACACCTCGCAGCCCATGGCAGTCCCGGTGCTGGTGGACGGCCTCAAGGATGAACCGGCGCTACGCGACCGGGTCCGCCAGATCGCATCGACTAACGCCGGAGGGATTGCCCATTCGGTCGAGGTGCTGGCTGAACTCGGTTTGGTTCAGTCCGCAACAGTGCAGGTCAAGGTGCATCGGGGGGCAAGCCTCTTCAAGCTCTACATCCTGAACAGCTCCGAAGCGTTCTTCGGCTTCTATCCGCTGCGAGAGCGCACCTTGTCCGTCGGGGGCGACGCCCACACCTTCTACGACGTGACGGGGAAGGACACGACGTTGTTCCACCACTCCGCAGGTCCGGACGACGCCTCGCTGGGGTCGCAGTACGTCCAGCAGTCTCAGGCGTGGTTCAACAGCGTGTGGTCCACCATCGCGTATGAGCGCCAGCCGTGACAGGAGCTTCCCCGTCTCTCTCGGACCTGCTTCGGCGTGCGCGTCATATCCTGCTCGACTTCGACGGCCCGGTGTGCTCGGTGTTCGCCGGGCTGCCGGCCGCCGAGATCGCTGAACGTGTGCGTGGGCAGCTGCTCGCCCAGGGCGAGCAGCTGCCCACGCAGTGGTCCACCGAGAAAGATCCCCTTGCGCTGCTCCGGTACGTCGCCGATACGCGGTCCGACCTCGTGCCGGGTGTAGATGCGGCCCTGACTGCGCTTGAGATTGAAGCGGTGGGCCTAAGTCAGCCCACCCCGGGCAGTCGTGAGCTGCTGCTCGCCTGTGCCGATTCCGGGCGTTCCGTTTCTATGGTTAGCAACAACTCCGGGGCGGCAATCACGGCGTTTCTTGCAGCTCAGGGCCTCAACGGCTATGTGGCTGGTGTCTTTGGGCGGGTGCCCGGCGACCCATCGTCCATGAAGCCGAGTCCGCGGCTACTCCTTGAAGCGATGGAGGCCGAGGCCACCAAACCGGAGCAGTGCATCTTCATCGGTGATGCGGCGCGCGACGTGGAGGCAGGCGAGGCGGCCGGGGTGGCAACGATCGGCTACGCCAACAAGCCAGGGAAGGACGTTCGACTGGCCGACTCGGGTGCGGCTGCCGTCGTGTACTCCATGCGGACGATCGCGGACGCCGTCACCTAGATTCCGGACCTGCTTGCAGCCTGAATCTTCGGGCTGCTCCTCTTGGTGCGTGAGCCCGAGGCTGCTGGAATCACGCATTACGTCACGAAGTACTGAACCACTCGCCAAACTCCGGTGTTCGGATTTACCCCCGGTGGCTCTTGCTGTCCATCCCGCTTCTTGGCCCGTTGGATCGCCAATTCCACGTTGCTCGAGTAGTCGGAAAAGCGGAGACTGTCCTTATCGTAGCCCTGCAGATGCTTCTTCAGCTTGCCGACGGTGGCCTTGTAGTTTTCTAGGTGGGAGTTAATCTCGCAAAAATGGAGAAGCAGCCAATACTCAAAGCACGGGTTTGAAATGGCGAGTTGGATGCCTTTTTCCCTCGCGAGTGCAATGGCCGACTTCACGTCAAACTCGTCGACGTCAAATACTGCCCAGTATTCATCGAAGGCGTCTGGATCGGCACTGCGTATATCCGCGGCCTTCTTTACGACGTGGAGTGGGGAGCGCTCGTCGATGCAAATCTTGATCGAAATATTCGAGCGCCGGCGATCCGTGCGGAGGGCGTTGAGATAGTCTTTTTCTGTCCGCGCTCCCCCGCAGACAATCAGCAGCCGCTTATTAAGGCTTCTTTCGCGCACTTCGCGGCGACGCCGATGACTACCGCCGCGATCCCCACTACGCGTCAATTCTACGCTCCAACATCTGTGCGGACGTCTGACCCTGACGCAGGATCATCGGCGACTCCGTCAAAGTTATCGGCGATGAATGGAATGGCCCCTACTGCCCCACCCAGGTAGCGCTTTTCCCAATTCAGTCCGGCCCGCGGTCGGAAGTCGGTGAGGGGAAAGAGCTCAGTTGCTCCGGTTTCGCTGTTCTTCTCGGTGAACCAAATCTCATCACGCTTCAGGAGCTCTTCACCCCCCGGACGACCCATGAGGGACGCATCATGGGTCGTGAAAATGAGCTGTGCCCCGTGCCCGTTGGTTTCGCTGTGCTGGAATAGCCGGATCATCTGTGCCAGGAGCAAAGGATGCAGGCTGGTGTCCAGCTCATCAACGACAAGCGTCCATCCCTTGCTCAGGGCTTGGGTCACCACTCCAGCAATATCGAACCAGGTTTGGGTTCCGCGTGACTCATCGTCTATCGTAAAGTCCCTGGCTCGATCTCCAAGGTGCTGGAATCGAATCGTGGTTCGCTGGTGCAGATTTTCGAGAACCGCCTGCTCCAGATTTGATGCCAACTTGCCATTGAACTTAATCCTGGCAATCCCGTCCCGCTCCTCGACTGCAAAGGATCCAGGAGCAAGACTGTCGTCCGAGACCTCTTCAAACTGCCATTTTAGGTTGCTAACCGTGGCCCGGTTGATTCCGAAGTCGGCAGCCTTGAGGAGGGTTTCGATTGAATTCCGAGTCTCTGGATCAACCAAGAGTTCGCGGGTCATTGCGCGACGCGACTGGCGGCTTTTATCGTCGTCATCGGCAAACCAGACTGAGTCTCTGAACCATTCAGTGATGATTTTAGCGTCTGGCGCATCAGCCCTGGATGCATTGGTGATAAAAAGCTCTTTTGCGCCTGTGATTTCCGAAAGCAGGCCAGCCTTGGCCGAGCCGAAGGTTGGGCCGAAGTAGTACCCATCCTTTGAGCGCTCGAAAAGGATTCGCTTCTTCTTCTTGGGGAAGGAGAATAGCCACTCTTCGGCGATCCCGTCCATGTCAATGGAGAAGCCATATGAGTAGGGTGTGCCACCGATTAGCAGGTCAACCGAGAATCGTGATGGCTTTGTTCGCGATTCATGGTCCAACAGGAAGGGGGCCCAGTACATGTTTCCGGCCTGGTCACGATCAGCCTGACCGGTAATCGCGTCATGGATGAAGCGAATGCCGCGAAGCACATTCGACTTTCCCGAAGCATTGGCTCCATAAAGAGCGGCGACAGACTGGGCGTCAGCCTCAGACTGGTAAACCGGGCGCAGATCTAGGGTCTGATCACCCTGAAGGGATCGAAAATTCGAAATCGTGACACTGAGTAGCATTGTTCCCCATCTCGCTCAGCTTCACGTCCTTGTGAACAAGTGAACTGCATGAACTGGCTTCTGGCCCAGCGTAGATGCATGGCTAGGACTCGTAAAGGGATCACCACTGGGAGTAGCCCGAACGAGACCTCATGTCGAACGATCCCCGAGGTGGTATCCCGTCCCGGCGGGCGTCCAGGACGGCTGCCGCCTGGCCGTGCAGGGATGGCAGCGGCGCTGGGCGCCGTACGGAGTTGCTGGATCCTCGGGTCGGCTGCACGATCCAGACAGGTTCGCTGGACGCCTCGGGTGCGTGCTGCCGTACTCGGATGGCCTCACCCAGGTACAGCGGCCGTCGTGCCCAGCCAGCAGGGCCAAGCCTGAGTGATGCGTTGTCCTGCTCTTTGTCCAGTGCGCTGACGAGCGCTGGCGTTCAACGGAGTACGCCCACCGCGTCCTACATGAACGTGAACCCCCACGGACGGCCTTGCACGGTCCGGCGGACAGTTGGAAAGCGTGTTGGGGGCAACCCCTCACGAGTTCGAATCTCGTATCCTCCGCAGGTAGAAGGCCCGCACTGGGAAACCGGTGCGGGCCTTCTGCGTTCCCCGGTCCGGTGCGGGCCGACGGGCGCGTCTTCGGCGAGTGCACAGGTCAGACAGAGATGATCTCGACGCCCTGCTCCAAGCCCTTGAAGTCCCCGGCGTTGCGGGTGAAGAGCGGGAGCCCGTGCGCGGAGGCGGTGGCAGCGATCAACAGATCCATGCGACGGGGGCGGGGGTTTCGATTCGCCTTGACGGTGAGTGCGACCAGCGTTCCGAACCGGCGGGCGGCTTCCCGGTCGAAAGGGATGGCCGCGAATTCCGCCTCGACGTCGGCCAGGCGTTGCGCGCGCGCCATCATCTCCGCCGGGTCCCTGGTCATCGCCACGCCCTGAGTCAGCTCCGCCAGGACGATCGAGGAGACGGCCGCTTCCACGGGGAGAAGCCCCGAATCGATCAGCGGCAGATCGATGACGACGCACGTGTCCAGCAGTCCGCGTGGCCGCCTCCCGGTCATGCGCGATCCCACGGGTTGCCGTCGTCGACGCGGTCCTCGGAACCGAAGAACGCGTCTCCCTCGGCTTGCATCTGAGCGGCGTCGATCTGAGGTGCGTGTCGCCACTTCCGCTGCAGTTCGTCGACCGGGACGAAACGTCGCCTGTTTCCAAGTGGGCGAACTTCGGCGATTTCAGTGCCGTTTCGGGTGATGTGGTAGGTCTCACCGGCTTCGACATCATCGAGCACAGCCTTGGAGCGTGCGGCGAGCTCCCGCTGGGTGATGGTCTTCATGGAACCAGCGTATAGCGCTGTAATGCATTGCGCTACGGAGTGATGGTTTCGCGACACGGAGTGCCGCCGATGACCATCCCGCTCCGCCGATCCTGGGCTGCACCGATTGCCTCCCGGAGGCCGCGCATTCGCGGATCTTGGTGGCGGCGTCGGTCGGCATCCGGGTGGTGAGGTGTCGGCTCCGCCGCCCTCGTTCAGAGCGAGGACTTCCAGCGGGGCCTGACCCCGTCCGGTGCGACCGTCGCACTGACTGGACGTCAGGGGTTGTCCGCATGCTCGGGCGAGGAGACGATGCACGACCTGACCAAGGGCAAGGCCACTGCTTACGCATCAGTGACCTGGACCTTCGACACGGACGGTCTTCTGATCGAGTCGGCCGCGAGCGCTCCTGCCGGCAGCGCGGCGGCCACCTGGGAGAAGCAGCTTGTCGCGCTCGTCCAGGAGTGCCAGGACGAGCCTGTCGGCCACTGGCACTACGGCGCGGCCCACACACTGACCCTCACCGGCGGCACCGGGCGCTGGTACCCGTCCTACAACGGCGACGGCAGCGCCACCGGCGGCGTCGCGGTCCTGCGCAGCGGCACCAGGGTCGCCATCGTCGAGCTCACCGGCCGGCCCACCGACGACCCGGCCTACGTCAAGGGCATCGCCACCGCGGCACTGAACCGCCTCGCCTGAACAGGCAGAAGAAGGGCTCCATCGCTGCCCGGTGGAGCCCTTCTTCGTTTCGCTCAACCTTCGTCGGTCCACAGATGGCGGGTGTGATCCCCCTCCGCGCCGAGCCGCCGAGCCGCCGGGCCGGAGAGCCGTGCTCCGCCCGGCGGTCGCATCAAAGCGGGTACCGCCACGACGTCCACCTCGTCCGAGCGGGTGTGTGCGCGAAGCGGCACGCCCGGCCCGAGGAGGGACCGGGCGTGCCGTGTGTGGTCAGCGCAGCACGTCGGTGGTCCAGTCCCGGCGGTTGGCGTCGAGCAGGGTGATGCTGTGGAGGGCCATGAACTGCTTCAGCCACGCCGCGTCATCGGCGTTCGGCTTGGTCCCGTACCGGAGGAAGCCGAGGGAGCTGCAGGCCTTGAGTCCTCCCTGGGTCCTGCAGTTCAGGTGCTTGACGCTGTTGACGGTGTCGACGAACTTCTCCGTGCCGATGACCAGGTCGGCGGCGTAGTCCCCCTTCCTGAACTCGGCGTTCATCCACCACGTGGCACCGCCGTCCGTCGTGTTCGTCGTCATGGAGGTCACGCTGAACCCGGGCCCGGTGTCCGACAGGTAGAAGGGCAGCGGGAGGGGTTCCTGCCGGGCGTCGTAGGCGGCGGCCGTGTGCAGCATGTTCTGCTTCAGGTCGGTTCCCGGCAGCGAGCTGCCGTTCAGGTACATCCAGTGCCCGTCGGCAGACTGCCACCACAGCATGACGTCCCATCCGTTCAGCCGCGGACCGCTCGCCAGCCAGTAGGCCCGACGTCCGTTCACGGTCGTGACCGCGTAGGCGTTCTTTCCGAGAGCCAGGCTGGGTTCGGGGGTGACCGTGAGCCAGGTGGTGCGCCGCCCGCTGTGGGGGTCGGTGATGTAGGCCCCGGACTCCTCGGTCACCTGCCCGTTGGACTGGTTGCGCTGCCAGGAGGTCTCGTTGAAGCCCGGGGGCAGCCAGCCGAATCCGGCCGGAGCGGTGAGCGGAGCATGCGGCGTGTGGGGCGGAGCGACGTTCGGGGCTGCGGTGGTTCCCGTCAGGCCGCCTGCCAGTAGGGCGACGGCTGCGGCCGCCGCCACCAGTCCGCTCACCGTGGCCCCCGCGGTCACGCGGCGACGACGAAGGCGCCTCCGGCCGTCGCGGATGGCGCGGGTGATGTCGATTGCGCTCAAGGGGGCTGGGACGTCAGGCAGTTGCGCGAGTTCCCAGGCCAGCCGCTCGTCGTCGTGGATCTGGTCGGCGGTCATTGGTCGGCACCTCCCGTGTTCAGGGCCGGCGTGCGGGGTCCGAGCAGGCGGCGCAGCGCCTCCAGGCCGCGCGCGGTCTGGCTCTTGACGGTGCCGACGGAACAGTTGAGTGCCTCTGCGGTCTGCTCCACGGTGAGGTCCTCGTAGAACCGCAGCACCACGGTCGCCCGCTGGCGCGGCGGCACCGCGGCCAGCGCCTGCCGCAGGTCCAGGCGGGCCTCGACGTCGACCCGGGGTACCGCCCAGTCCTCGTCCTTGTGCATCAACCGCCACCGCCTGGATGAGCGTTGCTCCTTGAGGAAGGCGTTGACCAGCATGGTCCGGAGATAGCCGTCCGGATTGTGCATTCTGCTCACCCGAGGCCAATGGGTGTAGAGCCTCGTGATCGTCGTCTGGGTGAGGTCGTCCGCGTGATGCCAGTCGCCGCACAGCGCGAAGGCGACCTGCCGGAGCCATGCGAGCCTGGCGCCGACGTACGCGGTGAACTCCTCGTCCCGGTCATGTCCTGCCACTCGGCCTCCTTTCCGCTTCCCTAATCCACGACGGGGCGGAAGGGTTGCACGCCGCAGGACAGTAAACCGGCGGTCGCCGCCTCGGCTTGAGCCAGGCGGCGCACGGGGATGGTGACCATGCTGCTGCGTGGCTTCAGGCCGGGAGCTGTCGGTGCCCGCCGCTACGTTTCGTGCCGTGTCGAACTCCTACACCGTGTTGTGGACCAACGATCTGTGCCGCGAGCTGATACGCGGCGGCTTCGCCGGGCAACGTCCGACCGTGCTGTTCGGTGGTCCCCACCAGTCCCGCCCGAGCTTTCGGCGTGCTGGCGTGGCAGCTGGTGATCGGGTGTTCGCCGTGCGTGCGTGGCGGGCCGCGCTCTACCCGGTCTGCGCGATGGAGGTCCGGCAGATCGTCGACTACGACCGAGCCGGCGCCGAGCTGGCAGACGAGGACTACCCCAGGCTGACCCACTGGCGGCCATTGAAGAGCGGGTGCATCTCGGAAGTCGTGATCGGCGCGCCCGGCACTCCGATCCGGTTCGACGCGCCGTTGCCAGGCGACTGCCTGGAGCAGCTCACTTTCAGGTCGCGGCGCGGCGAACGGAAGCTCAAGTACGTCGAGGACGGACGGCTCCTGCGGGCTCTGAGCCTGCAGGGCATCTACCGGCTCGCTCCGGACTCGGCGGACATCCTCGCCCGACACCTCACCGATCAGGCGGCGGAAGCATGAGCGACTTTTCGGACCTGGTGCGGCGAGTCCGCGAATGCGCAGTCGAGCAGGCGGAGTCCTTGCCGGACTGCGTCACGGACCTGGACATCGCGGCCGCCGAGGGTGAGCTCGGATTCGCTCTGCCGATGATTCTGGGTCTTTTGTACCGGCAGGTGGCCAACGGGGGCTTCGGCCCGGAGTACACCCTGCTGCCCCTCATCGGACAGGGACGGACGGCCGTGTCGGAGTACGGACCCCTCCGCGGGGCCGCCTCCGACTACTGGCCGCAGGGAGTGCTGCCCATCCTGGACTGGGGCTGCGGCATGTATGCCGCTGTGGACTGCCTCGATCCTGCCGCGCCCGTCTTGCTGTTCGAGCCGAACGCCGGCTCGGACGACTGGGCCGACGCATGGTTTCTTGACTCGCCGTCCCTGGCAGCGTGGCTGACCGCCTGGCTGGAAGGGACCGGCTGGTGGGAGGAGGAGGTCATGATGGCCGAGGACGCGCAGGAACCCATGCCCTGGCCCGATGCCTCACGGCGGCTCGCGGCGGACCGCTGAGCGAGGTACGGCGCGTCGACCGGCAAGATCGAGAGAGGATGCCGAGACCTCTGGCGGCGCCGGCCGAGCCCCGGCTCATGTGTCGCGCCGCAGGTCAGGGAGGTAGCGAATCCGCCTGGACCCCCGGACGAACGGACTGGGAACCTGTGCGGGCCTTCGGCTCACTGGTCTCGTCTGTGGCTGTCCCGGGTCAACGTGGCGGAGTTGGGCAAGGAGCAGGCACGGCAGGCACGTCGGATCCTCGCGCATGCGGGACTGCACGGGCACGAGTACGCGATCGACGCCATGCCGGCGGTCGTGGCGCTGCAGCAGAGGGGGCAAGTGACGGCGTTCACCTCTGACACTGATGACTTGGAGAAGCTGGTACCGAGTCACATCGTCGTCAAGAAGGTCTGAAGCGCCGCCCGGCCGTCGGTAGAGACGGCCAGGGGCCACCTGGCCGGTGAGTCGTGGCGTCGTTGACCAACATCGCCCGGCACGCCTCGCATGCGCGTACCGCGAGCATCGAGGTTGGGCTCGTCGGTATGTGCGAACGGGTGGAGGCACTCGGCGGCTCACTGGGTGCGGGGACCGGAGCCGCGCGGCGGCTGGCACGTGTCGGCCCGCATTCCCTTCTCCGCCGGGGAGGCCGGGGGACGATCAGGGTCCGGCTGGCGGACGACCAGGCGATGAGCCGCAGCGGGCTGCGGCTCATCCTGGAGGACCAGGACGACATCATGGTTGCCGGGGAGGCCGCGGAAGGCGCCGAAGCCGTGGAGTTGGACCGCCGGCTGCGGCCGGACGTCTGCCTCGTCCACATCCGGTTGCCCCGCCCGGACGGCATCGAGGTGACCCGCGCCCTGGCCGGGCCAGGCGTTCTTGACCCGTTGCGCGTGGTCATCGTCACCACCTTCGACCTCGACGAGTACGTCTACGACGGCCGCGCGCAGGGGCTGTCGGCTTCGTCTTCACCATCACACTGCGGCTACGGCGGGCCTGGCCCCGACGCGCGCCGCGACCCTGTCGGGGCCCGCGCAGCCGCTCTCGCTGCGGGAGTTGGAGGTCGTCCAGGCGATTGCCCGCGGCCGGAGCCGGCTCGAGGGTTCCTTCGCGCCCAGGAGCGGACCGGGGCTCCGCTCTGGTTGCCGGGCGCACCTGGTCCAGGGGGTTGAGATGTCCTCCGGCCGCATCACGATCCTGGGCTGATGCCGGTCGACCGCCGCGCCGGTCGACGGTTGGCGATCCGGGCCGAGCTGGACGCTTTATGTCATGGCCGGTCTTGTCCAGCCTGCAGATCTTTTCTCTCCCCGCGGCCTGCGGAAGTATTCATGTTGTCGGAGCCGCGAGGAACGAAAGAACTCGGAAAGCGGCGATGCCAACGAGGGTCATCGAGGAGAGCCATGAATCGGCAGTACGTGAGCAAGAGCACTTCGGTCGTCTTGATGCTGGCGATCTGCGCGACTTTCCTCGGTGTCATTCTTGCGCAAGCTTGGACCGGCGGCCAAGGGGCCGTCGGAAACCGAGCCTTCGCCGTGTCGGCCAGCCAGCCGGTCACGCCTTCCGACCTCACCTGGGGAAACTGAGGCGACGATAAGTCGCGAAGGGGTCAGCTAAATGGAGAAGAACAGCCTTCCCGAGATCGGCCCTGCTGTCGAGAACTCAGTGGGAGACGCCGGCGGCGCCGAAATCTCGTTCGCGATGTGGGAGGTGTTCGAGCCGACGATCGAGGAGAGCATCCTCGCGAGCGGCCACCACATCGCCGGGATCTGACGGGACTCCGGAATCCGCATCAAGTCTTCCCCCGGCGAACCGACCGGGGGACTCACGAAAAACCACAGGAGGAAATGATGGGCGAGAACCTGACCAACGTGAACGGCGACGTCGAGGCCGTCGAGGAGACCGTCTCCGAGCCGTTCACGGTCGGCGACAGCTTCGAGCCGACCGTCGAGGAGAGCATCCTCGCCAGCGGCCTGCACATCCAGGGCGGCTGGTAACCAACGACTGACGGGCTTCGCCCGTCGCCGTTCCTTCGGAGCGCGACCCGCGGCCACAGGGATGTACCCGGTCGGCCGCGGGTCGCCTCCGTTCGTATCCGAAGGGCAGAACTATGTCCAGGCACATCGTCCGACTCGATTTCTGGGGCGTCGGCGTTCGGGTCGATCTCCCCACAGCGGTGGATCAGGAGCATTTCAGCTTCCAGTTCAGAAACCACCTCGTCGAGGAACCCGCTGAAGGGCCAGATCAGCAGAGCGCTCAGGATCTGACCGTCGTCTTCCGATCGGACGGGGACGTCCCTTGGTGTCGAGCGGTGCTCGATCCGGGGATTCGAAAGGATATCTGGATCAAGACGGGCGGCGGAGAGGCCCAGCTCTATGATTCATGGCTGAGGGGCTCCTCGCGACCCTCTCCCCTCCCCCCGCTCGGTTTTCCTCCGCTGGCCGGAGAATTCCGGGCGGTGCACGCCGCGTGCGCTCTTCCCGCCGACGGTGGTCCGGGGATCGTGGTGACGGGTGAGAGCGGAGCGGGAAAGAGCTCGATCCTGCTCTACCTGCTCGAATCCGGACACCTTTACGGAGGAGACGACCTGGTGCCGGTATCGCGCTCCGGGATCCGACCCTATCTCCGGACCATGAATATCCGCACCGCTACATTGCGCAGCCTGCCCGCCGGCCTTCAGGAGAGGATCCGAGAGCACGGCCGACCGATGGAGACGCCTTCGGGGGTGACCTATCTGGTCCAGCCCGCCGATCTCGGTTACCCCTCGGCCGCTGCGGAGGTCGTGACGGAGGTGCATCGGGTCCATCTGACGGCCGCCGACGCGTTCTCGGCGGAGGTCCAGGCGGACGGTCGTCTCGCGATCGGGTGGGACGCCCCGCGCCATCGGGCCGAGGCGATGAGCGCGGTGGGACAGTACGTTCGATCGGCGAAGCCGTTCCGATTCGCGCCTGACGGGATCAGCGCGAAGGCAGCGGTCGCCGCATGAGCACACAGCGCCTGGACTTCGATTTCTTTGGCATCTCCACCGTGCTGGAGCTCGATGAGGAGGACGTCGCCACAGCCTCCTGGTTCTTTCGCCGACACCTGCTGGCGCAACCCCTCCCCGCCCACAAGATGCCGAAGGTGCGGGTGGCGTGCGGCCGCGGGTTCTTCGAGTCGCTGCTCGCGCACTCCACCGACGAGAAGTCGATGAGGCTGACAGACAGTCAGGGCACCCGCGAACTCACGTTCACCTCGTGGTCGCACGCTCCGAGCTTCATGCCGCCCTTCGCCAGCCACGAGTTCCTGGACCGCTACGCGATCATGCACGGTGCCGCTCTGGCAACGCCTGAGGGCCGTGGCCTGGTGCTGGTGGGGCGCAACTACATCGGCAAGACCGCACTGACGTTGGAGTTGCTCAAGCGCGGCTTCCACCTCGTCAGCGACAGCTGCGTCGTCATCGACTACGGGAGCCCGGTGGGGCCGCGACTACGTCGTTACGAGACGCCCTTCGGATTCCGACGCAACACCTTGCGGCGGTGGAAGCAGCAACTGGCAGGGGTGGAGCGGCGAAGCCAGATCTCGGAAGTGACCGGCGAGGTCGTCCTCGCGCACGCGCACGACGTCCTGCCGGACCTGAAGACCGCAGACCGGGTTCCGCTCGATCTGATGGTGTCCCTGACCGCGGAGGACGCGGACGAGGCGCCCTCGCAGGTGTTGCGTGTCTATCCGGAAGCTGCGGGACCTCGCGTGATGGAGACGGTCAATCTGGCGCGTCGCCACCGTCTGGGCGGGGTCGACCAGATGAAGGTCCGGGACTCGGCGGACAGGATCACGCAGCTGCTCTGACGATGCCCCGGCTCCGTGCGATCGCCCGAGAGCCGGCCCGATGTAGGACAGATGAGAGAGACGACAGTGCAGATTCTCGAGGCAGGTCAGCGCCGGGCGCTGAGGGTAAGGGACTTCCGACGACTGTGGGCCGGTGCTTCGGTCAGTCTGCTGGGCACGCAGGTGACTGTGCTCGCCCTGCCCACCGTGTTCGTGTTGTCCATCCATGGCGGACCGTTGGAGGTCTCGCTGGTCAATGCGATCCAGTACGCCGCCATGCTGCTGGGGCTCGGCTGGGCGGGCCGTGTGGCGGACCGGTTGGACCCGAGGACCATCATGGTCGGCTGTGACTCGGTCCGAGCCACTGCCCTGGTGGCCATCCTCGTGATGAGCACGCTCGCCCGGCCCCAGGGCTGGGCGGTCCTGCTGGTGGCTGCGGTCATCGGCGCCGCCAGTGCGTTCAACGACACCGCGGTGGCTGTTGTGGTCCCTCGGGCACTCGTCGCGGACCTGCGCATCTACGGCAACACGCTCTATGCCCAGAGCCAGTACGTGGCCTTCTCCCTGGGGCCGCCCCTCGCCGGCCTGTTGGTCGGTCTGTTCGGGGGAGGCCGTGCGGTCGCCATCGACGCGGGCAGCTACGTCGTTTCCGCCTTCTTCGCCAGCCGACTCAGCCGTGCGGTGACCGGGGGCGAGGGACGGAGCAACTCCGCGCCCGCGGGCTCGTCCCGGGCTTCGGCCGCCCGCATGGTGTGGGGGACGAAGGCGCTGCGGAGCGTCGCCCTGGCGTCGGCCACGGGCAACCTCGGCCACCAGATGGTGCAGGGCGTCTACCTGCTGTTCCTCTACCGGTCCTACGGACTGTCCCCGGAGCTGGTGGGTCTGGGGTTCGGCGTCGGCGGGGTGGCCGGGATCTTCGGAGCGCGCTCAGCTGGTCCGCTCGCCCGGCGACTGGGCAACGGTTGGGCGCTCATGCTCGCGACGGTGTCGGGCGGCGGATCGTGGTTGCTGCTGTTCGTTCCGGGCGTCCCTCACGTCGTGGTGGTCGGCCTGGCAGCGACTCTGATCAGCTTCTGCATGCCGCTCTTCGGCGTCGTGCAGGCCACCCTGCGACAGGCGGTCACGCCGGCGGAGCGGCAGGGAGCGGCAGCCGCGGGGGTCGGCTTCATCAGCCTGTGCACCGTGCCGGTCGGATTCCTCCTCGGTGGGTTGCTCGCGCAGGGCGCGGGACTCACCACCACCCTGATCACCGGGGCGGGCGTGGCGATGCTCTCGGGTCTGTGGTGTCTGCCGCTCGTCCGCGAATCCTCGACGACGACGCCGAAGACGCACGGGGTGTCCGACCTGCCCGTGCCGGCGCCGGCGATCGACTGAAGACACCGCAGAGCCAGCCCCAGGAGCCTCAACCATGTCCAAGCAGATATTCGAACTGACTCCGGTCCGGCGCTCCGGAAAAGGCCGGACAAGCCCTCTACAGCTCGCCTTCCACCGGGTCGCGGTCGTCTCCTTGCCGTTCTACACGCAGTACACGGCCTGTCTGCCGGCCATGCTGCTGCGGGAGATCACCAAGGCTCACGGCGCCGAGGCCGACCTGTTCGCGGGCCACATCGAGTTCGCGCTCGAGTTCATCCGCAGCCAGCGTGATCACGACGTCTACAAGGACCTGACGCACGAGGCGTCCTTCGCCGACCTCTGTCTGCTGCCCCTGCTCCGCGGGTGGGACGAGACGGACATGCGTGCCGGTCTGGACGCCTACGCCGACCGGATCTCCGCGCCGGACCGGGAGTTCAGGGACCGTCTCGGCGCGGCCTTCGACTCGTATCTGGACGCGCTCGTGGAGCGACTGCACGGATACGACGTCATCGCGTTGACGGCGACCCACTTTCAGCTCGTCCCGTCCCTTCTGCTGGCCGAGCGGCTCAAGTCACGCTACGGATCGACCGGCCCGAAGGTCGTGCTGGGCGGGTACCTGGCGTCGATCGAGAACGCGCGACTTCTTCTGGAACAACACCAGGACGTCGACGTCATCGTCTACGGGGAGGGCGAGGACGTCTGGCCGCGGGTCATGCGGGCGCTGGAGCAGGGCCGACGGAAGGTGGTGCGGGGTTCCGCAGCGTCGTTCAGGAACTTCTTCCCCAAGCACGACGACCTCCTGCGTCAGGTGGCTCGCGTGCCGTGGCTGAAGGGGCGCTTCGCCGCGACCCTGGAGATCAGCCGCGGCTGCTACTGGGACAAGTGCGACTTCTGCAACTTCAACGCGGCCTACGACGCGGTCTTCAAGGCGCATGCCGCCGAGCGCACCCTCGCGGAGATGGACCGTCTGGAGCGGGAGTTCGGGCAACGCAAGTTCCAGTTCACCGACACCGCGATCCCACGTACCCTCACCCGGCATCTCATCCAGCAGGACCTCCGTCGGGATTGGGACGTCTTCCTCGAGATCCGCCCGGACTTCGACTACTACGAGTACGAGGCGCTGCAACGACTGGGGACGATCCGCGTCCAGATCGGCATCGAGTCCATCGTCGAGAGCCACCTGGACAGGATGAACAAGAACTCCACGGTCGGCGACAACGTCCGCGCGCTGCTCATCTGCCAGCAGTTGGACATCGCGCCGACCTGGGGACTGCTGATCAACCATCCGAACGAGACCGTCGAGGAGCTCGACGCGACCCTTGAGCGGATGCGCGCCTGGCGCCATCTTCCCCCACCGAAGTACGCGAGCTTCTGCGAGCTGCGCGTCGGAAGCGCCCTGGACCAGCAGCGTGACGAGATCCTCTCGGCTCCCGTGTATCCCTGCCCGGCCTACGCGCTGTTGCTTCCGCTTCGGCCGGAGTGCGCCGACTTCGTGCCGGTGGAGTCCTCCGACCAGCCGGCGGATCCGGAACGCGTATCGAGGCTGAAGCTGATCCAGCGCGAGATCGACGCCTGGCAGGCGGACTACGACGCCGGATCACGCTTGCTCGGGAGGCTGACGGAGAGCGGCCTGGTCGAGATCTCGGACCGCCGTCGCCCGGGACACGAGCAGATCGACCTGCTGAACGAGCACGCGAGCGCTGTCATTCGCACGATGGCCAACGGTGCTCTGACCGTCGAGGAGATCACCGCGCTGGTCTCCTGCTCCACGAGTGCGGCGCAGCAGCTCTGCTCGGAGCTGGTGGACGCCGGATACGCCTTCTGGTCGGTTCAGCGGCGCTCGGCCCGACCGGTCCTGGAGGGCCTCGTCGGGGGGTTGATCGCCGCAGCCGCGCCGCTCCCGGAAAGGGTGTCCTGATGTCCGCACTCTCAGCTGCGCCCGCGGGGGTTCAGGAGCTGCTGGAAGCGCTGGCGGCGAACCGGGAGCTGCCCGGTGACGGCATCTCGGTCTCGTGCGACCGACTGGCCTATCTGGAGCGGGCGGCCGGGGCGCAGCTTCCCGATCTGATGCTGCAGAGCCTTTCCGACGGCGAGAGCCGACGCTGGCCGCCGGGTGCGCACCTGCCTGCCGGTGCCAGACTCGGTAAGCCGACTCTGTCACCTCAGGGTCGCTATGTCGCTTTCCCGGTGACCCTCGACGGCAACGAGACCGGGGAACTGCGTGTGCTGGACCTTTCCACCGAGAGGCTGCTGGACGGCGCGCTGCCCGAAGTCCGCCATCCCGCGGTGGTCTGGGCGGGCGACGAGCGAAGCCTCTGGTGCACGCGGAGCGCGTCTCCTCACGGGGTGCCTGATCAGGTGGTGCGGTACCGGCTCGCCGGCGGCGAGGGAGGAGGAGAGGCCGGAGCCGTCGAGGAGGTCTTCCGCATCCAGGCCGGGGAAGGCGTCGTCTCGCAGGTGAGCCTCTCGGACGACCAGCGCCATCTCGCGATCCACGTCACGGTCATGCCACGGGGGACCGATCTCTACGTCGTCGACACCGCGACCCACGCGGTCGTCAGCTCACTGGTCGGCGGACGTGGGCAACTTCGTGCGCATCTCGCCGGCGGGTACGTCTGGGCCACCAGCAATCGCGCGCATCCCGCCGGGGAGCTTCTGCGCCTGCGGCTCGACGACTCGCGCGCACCCGCTTGGGAGACGGTCTTCCGGCCGGACAGCGCGAGTGCCCGTCTGGTGGCCATGGCTGCCGGACCGAGGTCCCTCTTCGTTCACTACCGCGATACACGGCAGGGAGATCTGCTGGCCGAGGTGGACCTGGACAACGGACGCGTTTCACCGTTGGACTCCCCCGACGGAGTGGTCGCGGACCTGGTGGCCGTCCCCGACGCGAATCTCCTGGCGTACTCCGAGTTCACCGCCGACTTCGCCGACGGAGGCAGCTACGCCGTCGCCTCGTCACAGCCCAGCGGCGCCAGGCGCGTCCTGGTGCACAACCGCCTGCCGCACACGGTCCGGCTCAGGACGGACAGCTACGTCAGCGCGGACGGCGGCGCACGGCGCTTGTTCGTCGTGGAGGAGCAGGGAAGGGATCCGGACCGTGCTGGACCGGTCTTCGTCACCGCCTTTCCCGGTCTGCCCACACTTGCGACGAGCCCGCTGTACCGGTGGCTGATTCCGGTGCTCTGCGCCCGTGGAGTGCGCGTCGTGCTCCCCGTGATCGCCGGCCCGCTGTCGCCCCGGACGAGGTCCGCCCGCAGACCGATCGAGGATTTGGAGCTGGCCTGCCGGGAGCTGGTGGACAGGGGCTGGGTCGGCCCGGAAGGCATGGTCGCCGACGGCTGGAGCGAGGGGGGTCTCTACGTCGCCATGGCCATGAGCCGCAGCCCCGAGCTCTTCGCGGGGGTGGTTCTGCGCAACGCGCTGTTGGATCTCACCGTCACGGATCCAGGCCCGGTCGGCAAGGCCCGCTCGGCCCTCTACGGGCAGCCGGACAACCCGGGTGAACTCCCATGGCTC
This sequence comes from Streptacidiphilus anmyonensis, assembly GCF_000787855.1. Taxonomy (GTDB): domain Bacteria; phylum Actinomycetota; class Actinomycetes; order Streptomycetales; family Streptomycetaceae; genus Streptacidiphilus; species Streptacidiphilus anmyonensis. Next base: position 57,322 of record NZ_BBPQ01000012.1, read on the forward strand.
GAATCCCACTCGCCCATCCACCGGATCAGGCCGGGTCTCGCGTATCCGCCTGTCCTGGCAGCGGTGAACTCGCGTGACATGCGGGTGTCGCCCGACCAGTCCCGACGCTTCGTCGAGGCCCTGCACGACCGGGCGGCACCGCCGGCCTACGGTCGCCATCAACTCATCGAGTCACCCGGTGGACACTTCGGCGCGGTCACCAAGTCGGATCAGATCGCCGAGGTCGCCGCACTGTCGGCGTTCGTCCTGGGGTGCTTCTCCACGCCCCAGGGCTCCAGGATCTCTGACTTCCACAAGCCCGGAAAGGATCGCACGCATGAGTGAAACGCCCACCATGCTCAGGCCCAGGGACTGGGCTCGCGTCATGGCCGACTTCGAGGCCGCCGGACCACGGCCCGTGCTGGTCATCGACGACCTGTTCTCGGTGGCCGGCCTGAAGCTTCTGCACGACGAGTTGTCCGACGACACACCGTGGGAGGAGTTCGCCACCTCTCGTCGGCGGAACAGGCCGCAGAGCCCTGGCCTGATCAGGGCCGGTGCCGAGCTGAGCGAGGCTCTCCACCCCATGCTCGGCGCGATGAAGATCATCAGCCACTGGGTGATCGCCGCCGGCCGAGGCACAGGAATTCGGATGCATGCCGACAACTCCACCTACAGCATGAACATCTGGCTGAGCCCAGGCCCCCCGCGCCCGACTGCAGCCACCGACGGGATGCTCTTCTACGACGTGCTCCGGCCCGAGCGGATGCCCTATTCGAGGTTCTCCTCCCACGACGCGTGCGAGGAATTCGTCCGTGAACAGAACGGGATCGTCGCGCATCGCATCCCCTACCGGTGCAACCGGGCGGTGCTCTTCGACGCCCGCGTGATGCACCGCAGCGAACCGGTCTCGTTCCCGGGCGAAGCCGTCAGCGACAGCCGGATCAACCTCACCTACTCCTGGGACCACCTGGACTGGGCCCGTGCCCGCACGGAGATGTCGGCCTGAGCCGGAAGGAGAACGTACGTGTTGACCGATAGCGGGACCCCGGGGTGTCCGGCCGCCGCCGTGAGGTTGCCGGCCACGACGGACGCGGCCCGGCTCGTCGAAGAGCTTCAGCTGCTCACTGCCGAACGCTGGCGCCAGCAGCGCGTGTTCGGAGCGTCTCTCAGCAGCAGTCCGACGGACGCGGACTGGCGGATCCTCCCTCTCCGCAGCCCCGATGGCAGTCTGGAGCGGACGGATCCCGGCGGGCCCGGGACCGATGACTTCGCCGACACCACCTGGATGGCCCGGGTCCCGTATATGCGCTCTCTGGTCCGGGCGATTCCTGTGCCCGTCCGGGCGGTGCGACTGATGGCGTTGGGCCCGGCCGCGGCCAGTCCGACGCACAGCGACCTCAAGTACGGTCCCCGATGGGGGCTGGCCCGCATCCATATTCCCGTCGTCACCAATCCTGGCGCCCTTCTGGACATCCAGGGAAACGAGTACTGTTGGCAACCTGGTGAAATCTGGTTCGGGGATTTCAGTCGGCCGCACCACATCCGGAACAGTGGACCGGAGACCAGGGTTCACATGGTGGTGGACTGCGTCGTGGCGCCCGAACTGACCCGCTACTTCCCGCCCGCATGGCAGGCCTACCTCGGTTCCGAGGACGTACTGAACAGCCGGCCCGAACAGCCGAGGCTCCGGCCGGGCGGCGGCGAACAGGTACGGCACCGCTTTCACGTGCCGACCCGGTTCCTGGACTGGCGTGAGCCGGCCGAGATGTCAATCGACACAGCCCGGCCCCAGACGCTCGTGAGCGTGGTCGAGCGGCGTGAATCGGTGCAGCTGGTCCTGCCCGACCAACGAAAGTTCGGCCTGATTCACGTCGCCGACCGGGAATTCCGATTCGCGGGATGGACGCAGGAACGCACCATCGTCCTGCCCGGACCCGACGTGAGCGCTGACTCCGTGGTGCTGCGAGCCAGGACGGGTCGCCTCCTGTACGAGGTTTCGGTCACGGCGGGATTCGACCGCAGCCCGATTCCGGTCGCCTAGGAGACGGACGCGCGCGTGAACCAGCCTCTTTCCGTCGCGTTGCAACCGGCCTCGAACCGGCTCTTCGCATCGAGAGCTTCCATCAGCTTGGCCACGGTCCTGCGGGTCGTGCGCGGTGACACCCCGAGCCTGTTGGCGATGGCTTCGTCGGTCAGGCCGGCGCGCATGAGCCGTAGGGTCCCCAACTCCTGTGTCGACAGGCCATGTTCATCACGCTTGCCCTGGTCGAGCAGGGTGGAACCGGTGTCCCAGACGAGCTCGAACAGGGCGGTGAGCGCCGCTATGGTTCCCCTGCCGCGGACGATGAGCGCCCCGTCCGCGGCAGCGGCGGGGTTCGCGGGAAGGACGGCGAGCCGACCGTCCACGATGATCATCCGCAGCGGGAGCACGGGCACGGTGCGCACCTCCGCACCCTGCTCGCAGAGCCAGTGGACGTGGTCCACGGTCGGCGGGTCGTTGCGGATGCTGTCCAGATACACCGTGCGGACGGTGACGCCTCGCTCGAAGAGGTCGGCGTTGGGCTGCCGACTCGCGTGCAGATCCTCGGGGGTGTGTGCGCCACCGGGAGCGAAGGTCATGACCTGCTCGCGTGCCTCCGTGCCGATTTCGGCCAGGCGTGCACGAATCTCGGAGATTCCGACGACCTCCTCGGCGGCAAGGGCGCCGTCCTCGAGGTCGAGTTCGGCGCACTGGGCCGCGAGAAGCGCCGCTGCGGCACGGGATGCTTCAAGACGCTGTTGCTGGGCTGCCAACTCGGCCTGCTGCTTGGCTATGAGAGCATCGAGGCCGACGCTGGCGCGTACGGCTCGGAAGCCCGACGGAGTAGCCGAGTTCCGCACCAGTGCGAGAGTGCTGAGATGGCCCAGAACGTCCTTAAGACCGGGCTCCCCGAGGCCGATTCTGGCCGCGAGCTCGGGCAGCGTCTCTTTCGGGTGCACCAGCATTTCCCGATAGACGCGTTCCGACGTCGCGTCGAGTCCCAATAGTTCGAGCAAGCCGATCCCCCGGTGTCGGTCGTCCTGGCAACTGGGCAACTAGACCGCAATATACTCTAGCGCACCTGGCAGAGGCTGGGCGAGCATGGCAATTGCCCGCTTTGCGCCCTTGGTGCAAGAATGCATCCGGATGGTTGATGAGTCGTGTTCCTTATCCATGCTGAACTTCATTCTGCATCAGCCGACCTGGCTTCGGCCGAGCGAATGGCACGTGATCTCGTGGGGGCGAGTGGCGCATCTGCGTCCATTGAACATGTCCATTTGCACCCCTTCGTGGACGGTCGCCACGTCCTGGGGATATTCGTGAGCTCGGACTCCCTCGCCACTGCGGAAGCCGCCGCTCAGCGGGCATGCCGCCGTCTCCTGACCGGCTCATCCGCGTTCGAAGGCCTGCGGCTCGGCCGCTGCGAGGCTGTCATCGTGCCGGAGTACTACGCGCAGTTGACGACCTTGGACGCCGAGGCGGCCGGTCGGGAAGGGGACGAGGCGATGTGAGTCACCCGGGCCTCCGGGTGGGACCGGGTCTGTTTCTCGAACAATTCATCCATGGGGTGGCCGGGGTCGGCACTCCGAGGCTCCGCCCACACACGATTCCCAGAGAACCTTTACGGACGGGCGTCCGCTCCGCGGCTCGTCCGGAGTGATACTACTGACGAGTCATGCTGCTACGGGGGCGGAGGACGGTATGAGACGAGCGGTGACGCACGTCCGGCGGCGGGAAGACCGGACGGGTTCGGGGACGCACTGTGGCGCTTACGAGCGGACGCCGGGCTGACGCAGCAGCAGTTGGCCGAGGTGTCGGGGGTGAGCGTTCGCAGCATCAACCACCTGGAGCACGGTCGGCGACGCCCGTATCCGCGTACGGCGTGCCTCCTGGCCGACGGCCTGGGCCTGGTCGGGCGGCGGCGGACAGAGCTGGTCGATGCGGCACGGGGTCGGCCGGTCGGCGACGAGCGGCGGCGGTCGGCGACGGCGAGAGCGGCCAGGCCGGCGGCCGGGTGGGACGACCGTGTGGTGCCGCGCCAACTGACGACAGCGGTAAGGGGATTCGCCGGGCGCGCCCGCGAACTCGCGGTGCTGGATCGGCTGGCCTCAGACCTCGGGGACGGTGGTCCCGCGGTCGGCGTCGACGATGTCGCGGACGCTGCACGGTCCGTGGGAACGGCGGCCATCGGCGTCATCAGCGGCATGCCGGGTGTGGGGAAGACGGCGTTGGTTCTCCACTGGGCGCACCGCGTGGCCGGGCGGTTCCCGGACGGGCAGCTCTACCTCGACCTGCGCGGCTTCAGTCACGACTCCGCGCCGATGGCGCCGGGTGAGGCGATCGACGGGTTGTTGGCGGCGCTCGGTGTCAGCGCGGACCGGCTGCCGGAGGACGTCGCGGCCCGGGCGGCCGTCTACCGCAGCGCGGTGGCGAACCGGCGGATGCTGATCGTGCTGGACAACGCGTCGGACGCGCAGCAGGTCCGACCGCTGCTTCCCGGAGGGTCGCGCACCATGGTCGTCGTGACCAGCCGGGACCGGCTGGCCAGTCTGCTCGCCGTCGAGGGCGCGCGGCCGATCGGCCTCGATGTGCTGGACATCGGCGACGCCCGTGCCCTGCTGACCGACCGGATCGGCCGCGAGCGGGCGGCCGCCGAGCCGGACGCGGTGGGCGAGTTGGTCGAGCAGTGCGCCCGTCTGCCCCTGGCGCTGGCCGTGGTCGCGGCCGTCGTCCAGACCTGTCCGGCGCGCAGCCTGGCCCGGGCGGCGGAGGAACTGCGGGCGGACGGACGTCGGTTGGCGGCGTTGAGTGTCGGGGACGCGGCCGCCGACGTCCGGGCGGTGTTCTCCTGGTCCTACCGGCGGTTGGACCCGGCGGCGGCACGGGTGTTCCGACTGCTCGGCATCGCCCCGGGGCCGTCTGTCGACCGACCGACGGCCGTGGCGCTGACCGGTCTCACGCCCCACGGGCTCGAGGCCGTGGTGGCCCGGCTGTCGCAGGCGCATCTGGTGGAGCAGGACGATCGGGGGTCTCTGCTCCTGAACGACCTGCTGCGCGAGTACGCCACGGAGTTGGCCGCTCTCCACGGGGAGGGCGGGGGCGAGGGCGAGGGAGGAGTCGGGCGTTCCGGGGAGCAGAGGCGGGCGCCTGCGACGAGGCGGGCGCTCGCACCCGAGTGGCCCCTCTACCGTCCGAGCGGTGAACGCGATCGGGGTGGCCGGGCCGTCGTAGACGACAGCCCGGGCCACCCCTCCGCCCGACCGGCGGTCAGGTCCCCCTCCTCACCGCCGGTGACGAGCCGCGTCTGCGTCGCCGCTCCGCGGCTGCGATCCGGGACGGGACCGGCGGGCTCGGCGGGCCTGGCAGGCGTGCCAGGCGTCAGAAGCGGCCCGCGTTGAGGGCCGTCTGCAGACCCTTGGTGGTCTGCGGGCCCCACTGCCCGTCCTGCGGGACGCCGACGTGCGCCTGGAGGGCCCGGACGGTGATCGGGCCGACGTCGCCGTCGACGGCGACGTGGAGGTGGGCCTGAAGGGCCCTCTTGCTCTGCGGGCCGAAGTCGCCGTCGGTCGCGACCCCGAGCACCCACTGGAGCGCCTTGGTGCTCTGCGGCCCGAAGCTGCCGTCCACCGCGAGCGGGCAGAACGGGTTGCCGTGGGAGCCGGGCGGCGGCGGGGGAGGCGTGCTGCCGGCGTCCGGCAGTCGCAGGTAGGTGAGCGGCTGGCCGGCGTGCGACTTCGACTCCACCTCCAGCGAGACCTTGATCGGGTCGGCCTCCTGGCCGTGGGACACGCACATGGCGCCCAGCCCGTTGGCGGCGCTCTCGATCAGGACGACCACGTGCGTGCCGGTGTCGGCGCCGAAGACCACCAGGTCGCCGGGCAGGGTGTCGGCGGCGGTGATGTGCTGGCAGTGCTGCAGCATCGTGCCGGTGTAGCCCTGGCCGTTGAACCCGGATCCGTTCGGGTCGCCGGCCCCGCTCCACTTCGCCATCAGGGTGGCGAAGCCCGAGCAGTCGGTGGTGAAGGGCAGCGTGCCCTTCGGGATGTTGATGGGCATCGGGCGGGTCTCGGCGTAGTGGATCTGCGCCTGGTTCTGGACCCCCCAGAGGCAGTTGTCGACCATCTCCTGCCGGACCTGCGAGCTGGCGGCCTGAGCGGCTTCAGTCATGCGAGTGCTCCCCTGTTCTCCGCACGGCGGCGACGCCGTGCGAGGCACCTGTTACCCCTCGACCATCCCGTGCGCCGGGGGCCGGCGCCACGTCGTTCCCTGACGTCTGGCCTGACGTCTTGGACGGCAGGCGGCAGGCGGCCGGCGGCAGGAGGTGGGTGGGGGCCGCAGCCCGGTGCGAGGGGCAGAGGGGAGAGCGCAGGGGGCAGGGGCCGCGGGGCGGCGGCTCAGCCCTCCGTGTCGCCGGGTCGGCTGGCGAGGACGCGGACGAGCAGCTCGGTGAGGGTGGAGCGCTCGTCGGGGCTGAGGGCGGCGAACCACTGCTGTTCGCGGCGCGTCTGGTCCGCGAACGCCTCCTGGACGGCCTGCTCCCCCTTGGGGGTGAGCGCGGCGGCGACGGCGCGGCGGTCGTCGGGGACCGGGCGGCGCTCGACGAGGCCGTCGCGTTCGAGGGTGTTGACGGCGTTGGTGACCGCGGCGCGGGACATCGCCGAGATCTCGGCGAGCCGGGCCGGCTGGGTGGGGCCGAGCAGCCAGAGCTTGAACATCAGCCGGAAGCCCGGGAGCGTCCAGCCGCGCGGGCGGTGGATCTGGCTCTCCAGGTCCGCGACCACCAGATAGGAAAGGTGCAGCAGGTGGTAGGCGAGGGCGAAGCCCTCGGGGTCGGCGGGAGGCGGCATCTCCGCCAGGCGCTCACGGGCGTAGGCGGCGTACTTGAGATCTGGGCGGTCCACGGCAGAAGTCTTGCGCATGGCCACTCCGTACGAGATTGTTACGGCCGTAACAATCACCTCGGGGGCTCTCGGGAGGGCACTGTGCGGATCACCATCGCGGGAGGCGGCATCGGCGGGCTCGCGGCCGCGCTCAGCCTGCACGCGGCAGGGTTCGAGGACGTCGTCGTCTGCGAGGCGGCCGGGGAGATCCGTCCGCTCGGCGTCGGAATCAACCTCCTCCCTCACGCGGTACGGGAGTTGACCGAGCTCGGGCTCGCCGGGCGGCTGGCCGCGATCGGGGTCGCCACCGCCGAGCTCGCCTACTTCAACCGGTACGGGCAGGCGATCTGGTCCGAGCCCCGCGGGCTCGCCGCCGGATACCGGTGGCCGCAGTACTCGGTGCACCGGGGTGAGCTGCAGATGATGCTGCTCGACGCCGTCCGCGAGCGACTCGGCCCGCACGCGGTGCGGACCGGCACCCGCGTCGAGGGGCTGCGGCACGACTCCGACCTGCTCGTCGGCGCCGACGGGATCCACTCCGCCGTCAGGGCCGCCCTCTTCCCCGGGGAGGGTGCGCCGCCGTGGAACGGGCTCGTGCTGTGGCGCGGGACGACCCGGGCGGACCGGCCGTTCCTGACCGGCCGTTCGATGATCATGGCCGGGGACGGCACGCAGAAGTTCGTCGCCTACCCCATCGGGGACGGACGGCTGGTCAACTGGATCGCCGAGCGACCAATCGACGGCGAACCGCCCGAGCGCGGCGACTGGAACCGGCCCGCCGACCTCGCCGCCGTGGTGGCGCACTTCGCCGACTGGACCTTCGACTGGCTCGACGTCCCGGGGCTGATCACCGCGGCCGAGGCCGCCTACGAGTACCCGATGGTGGACCGCGAGCCGCTGCCGTTCTGGACCAGGGACGACGTGGTGCTGCTGGGCGACGCCGCCCATGCCATGTACCCGGTCGGCTCGAACGGGGCGTCCCAGGCGATCATCGACGCCCGGGTGCTCGCCCACTCGCTCGCCACCACCGGCGGGACCGCCGCCTACGAGGAGCTGCGCCGCCCGGCGACCGCGGCGCTCCAACTCGCCAACCGGCGCCAGGGGCCTGAGATCGTCATGCGTCTCGCCCACGAGCGGGCCCCGGGCGGGTTCGAGGACATCGAGCGGGTCGTCCCGCTGGAGGAGCGCGCCGGGATCGCCGCCTCCTACAAGCGCACAGCGGGTTTCGACCCGGCCCTGCTCAACGAGCGCGCGTCGTGGAGCGTGCGGTGAACCTGGACCACCTGGCCGACTTCGAGGTCAGCCTGGACCCGCTGCTCGACCTGGGCGACTCCCAGTGGGGCCGCCGCCGGGTGATCAACATCATCGGCGGGAGCTTCGAGGGACCGCGACTCTCCGGCGAGATCCTCCCCGGCGGCGCGGACTGGCAGGTGCTGCACCCTGACGGGATGGCCAGCATCGACACCCGCTCGACGCTGCGCACCCACGACGGCGCGCACCTCTACCTCACCACCAGCGGCGTGCGCCACGGTCCACCCGAGGTCCTGCGCCGGCTCGCCGCGGGCGAGCCGGTGGACCCCGACGACTACTATTTCCGCCTCTTCTGCCGCTTCGAGACCGGCGACGCCCGCTACTCCTGGCTCAACCGCACCCTCGCCGTCGCCACCGGCGGCCGCATGCCGGACGCGGTCCGCTACCGGGCCTACGCCGTCCGCTAGTCGGAGCCGTCGGGCAGTCGGAGCCGTCGGGTGGTCGGAGGGGCGGCTTGGCGCGCGGGCTGCGGGGGCCGACCATGGCAGCGGGCCCGTGCGGCCGGACCGGTCGCATCAGCTGTCAGGGAGAGGCGTCTCGTATGGCCAGGACCGACTACTACCGCGACCCCGCCGCGCCGCGTGCCAACTCCGTCGTGCCGTCCGTGGTCGCGGTGGTGCGCAATGCGGAGGGGCAGCTGTTGCTGATCCACCGCACCGACAACGACCGCTGGGCGCTGCCCGGCGGCGGGCACGACATCGGGGAGCGGATCGCCGAGACGGTGGTGCGTGAGGTGGAGGAGGAGACGGGCATCCTCGTGGCGGTCGAGTCGGTGGTCGGTCTCTACACCGATCCGGAGCACGTGATGGCCTACGACGACGGGGAGGTCCGGCAGCAGTTCTCGATCTGCTTCCGGGCGCGTCCGGTCGGCGGTCGGGTGCGGACCAGCAGCGAGTCCAAGGAGGTCCGCTGGGTCGCCCCGGCCGACCTCGACGCGCTGGACATCCACCCGTCCATGCGGCTGCGGATCGCCCACGGCCTGAGCGAGGGACTGACCGAGCCGTACATCGGCTGAAGGTCAGTCGCCCCCGCCCCCGCCGGCGCCCTGTTGCGTGTCGGTGGAGGCGAGCCGCCGCAGGGCCGAGCTGATGGAGGCGAGCCTGGTCGACCAGGCGTGTCCGGTGGACTGGTCGACGGTGTGCTCCTTGGTCAGCCGGCGCAGGTCGCGCTGGGCCGTGCGGATCGCCAGCCCGGCGTCACCGGGCTTGTGCTCGGTCAGGTCCTGGGACGCCTTGTCGAGGGCGGCGAGCAGCGGGTGCTGCTGCGCCTCGGTCAGGTCGGCAGCCGCCACCGCGTCGCGGAGCGACGCGATCATGCTCGCGGGGCCGGTGGCACGGGGCGAGGGGGCCGCCGAGGTGGGGACGGGGGTGGACGGCGGCGGCGCGGTGATCGGCGCGCCCGAGGCCGCACCGGACGTCGGCGTGCCGGAGCCGGAGGACTGCGACGCCACCGCTGCTCCGACGCAGGCCAGCAACGCGACGACGGCGGTCGCGATCAGCGCGGTGCGTCGGCGCCGCCGCGGCGGCCGGGCCTGGAAGCCGGGTTCGGACGGCATCGGCGCCGACCCGATGGACGCTGACCCGAGGGACGCTGACCCGAGGGACGCCGAGCCGAAGGACGCCGAGCCGAACGGCTCCGGACCGGTGGCCGGGTCCAGCGGGGGCATCGCCATGGTCCGGTTCAGCGGCGCGGGATCGGCGACGGACGGCATCCAGGAGGTGGTCATGCCTCGGCCGGTCACGGCCGCCTGAAGCTCCGCGCGGGCGGTGGCCGCGTCGGCCGGGCGGCGGCCCGGCTCCTTCTCCAGCAGCCGCAGCACCGCCGCGTCCAGCGCGGGCGGGATGTCCGGCCGCAGCGACGAGGGCGGCGCGGGCCGCTCGCTCACGTTCTTCCAGGCGACCTCGACGGGGGTCGCGCCGACGAATGGCGGACGACCGGTGAGCATCTCCACCAGCACGCAGCCGAGGGCGTAGAGGTCGGCCCGGCCGTCCACGTCGGAGGCCGTGGCCTGCTCGGGCGCGAGATAGGCGGCGGTGCCCAGCACCGATCCGGTGCCGGTGAGCTGGGCCTCGTCGTTGCCGGCCTTGGCGATGCCGAAGTCGACGACCTTCACCTGGCCGCCGTCGGCGACCATGATGTTGCCCGGCTTGATGTCCCGGTGGACCAGCCCGGCCGCGTGCGCGACCTGGAGCGCCTCGCAGACCGTGGACGCGATCGCCACCGCCTGCTCCACGGGCAGCCGTGGCGTCCGTTCCAGCAGCTCGGCCAGGGTGCCGCCGTCGACGAGCTCCATCACCAGGTACGGCGTGCCGCCTTCGTCCACGCCCGAGTCGTAGACGGTCACGATGGCCGGGTGCACCAGGCTCGCCGCGTGACGCGCCTCACGGGCGAAGCGCTCGGCGAAGCGGGAGTCCTCGGCGAGGCCCTCGTTCAGCACCTTCACGGCGACGGGGCGTTCCAGCACCCGGTCGACGCCGCGCCAGACGGTCGCCATTCCGCCCGCGCCGAGCGTCTCGTGCAGCTCGTACCGTCCGTTCAGCAGCCCACCCGGCACCGGCTCGCTCTCCTCACCCCGGGCCCAGGTCCCGGATCCGCGCACCCCGGCACCCTAGTACGCGGGCGCCGGGACGGCGGGTGGCGAGCGTCACGCGGCGGGTCAGCGCAGCGGCTCAGGACAGCGCCTCAGCGCAACGGGTCAGCACAGCGGGTCAGGGCGACGACTCCGGGCGACGGCTCAGGACAGCAGGCCGTTGTAGTCCGGGAGCTTGAACGCGGCGTCGGCGTAGCCGCCGTCCAGGTCGGTGGTGTTGTTGCCGACGTTCGCGACGATGTCGTAGCCCTCGGCCACCAGCTTCCTGCGGGTGTCGGTCTTGAAGGTCTGGATCGACTCCAGCAGCTGGAGCGGGTTGCGGCTGTAGAGGCCGTCGACGGTGTAGCCGACCGAGGTGAGGTCGAACTCGGTGGCCAGGTCGATCAGGTCGGGGCGGGCGGTGACGAACAGGACCTTCACGCCGTGTGCGGTCGCGTACTTCGCCAGCTGGAGCACCGGCGGGGTGGCCGGGGTCGGGTAGGCGGTCGGGTAGAAGTACGACGCGAGCGAGGTGTTGTCGATGTCGAGCACGATCGCCGGGGTGCCGCTGAACGTGCCTGCGGCGATGCGCTGCTGAAGGTAGCTCAGCGCGGGCGCGGTGGCGGCGGTCGCGTCGGACAGCCACTGGGCGTAGCTCACCGCGGCGGCCGTCGCCGTGGCCGTCGCGGCGGCCGGGGACGGCGTCGCGGCGCCCGCCGGGGTGGCGACGCCCGCGCCCAGTGCGGCGGTGGCGGTGACGGTCGCGGCGGCGACGACGAGACGGCGGATACCTCGCATGCGAACTCCTGGCCGGAAAGGGGTCGACGGGATGGGCGAGCTGAGCGCCCGCCGTCGACCCTCCTCGTCGCGGGGGAACGCGGGGCGGCCATGAAGTGGCCAAGCCTTGTTCTGCACATGGCATTTACTTGCGAGTAGCTTCGCGCGGCGCGCCCCGGTCCGGCGCGGACGAGCCCAGTGGCACCACGTGATGCCATCCACTCGTCCAGATGGCACCAGTTCTGAGCTGCCACGACGCCAATCGGAGCCAGAAAGGCTTGCACTGGTGCCAAAGTGGTGCCACTCTTGGGTCATCAACAACGGGCACCGCCCACCGCACGTACCGGATCGCACGTACCGCATCCCACCGCCCTCCGCGAAGGAACCCGAGATGTCCCGCTCCACGTTCGAGACCCCCGCCCCGATCGCCGTCGTCCTGGACCTCTACGTCGCCCAGGTCCGCTTCGCCGCCTCGGATCGCACCGACACGGTCGTCGAGGTCCGCCCGAGCGATCCGGACAAGCCCGCCGACGTCAGGGCCGCCGAGAACACCCGCGTCGAGTACGACGAGACCACCCGCACCCTCGGCGTCGTCACCCGGAAGCCGCTGAACCGGTTCGTGAACTTCAGCAGCCGGCGCCCCGAGTCGGTCGACGTGCTGATCCAGCTTCCGGCCGGCTCCGACGTCCGCGGTGAGGCCGACCTCGGTGACTTCGACGCCGAGGGCGCGCTCGGCACCGTCCAGCTCAAGAACGACGTCGGCGCCGTCCACCTCGCCGCCACCGGCTCGGTCAACCTCCGCAACGGCGTCGGCCGGGTCGTCGTCGACCAGGTCAACGGCAACGCCCAGATCCACACCGGCTCCAGCGACATCAGCGTCGGGTCCGTCGACGGCACCGCCGACGTCACCAACGGCAACGGTCGGATCCAGATCGGCCTGCTCGCCGGCCCCGCCGGCGTCCGCGGCTCCAACGGCTCGGTCCACGTCGAGCGCGCGTTCGCCGACATCACCGCCGCCAGCGCCAACGGCGAGGTCCGGATCGGCGAGGTCGTCCGCGGCAAGGTCTCCGCCACCACCAAGAACGGCAGCGTCCACGTCGGCGTCCGCCACGGCAGCGCCGCCCTCCTCGACCTCCACACCACCGTCGGCCGCGTGCACAACGCCCTCGCCGCCGCCGCAGCCCCGGACGCCGCAGCCGCCGGTACCGCTGCCGCCACCGCCGACCGGCTCGACATCCACGCCGAGACCAAGCTCGGCGACGTCACCATCCACCGCACCCCGGCCCTGAAGGAGCAGGTGTGAACACCTCGACGCGCGACGACGCCGCCGCGATCTCGGCCCGCGGCCTCTACAAGGCCTTCGGCGAGAAGACCGTGCTCGACGGCATCGACCTGACGGTCCAGCAGGGCACGATCCTGGCCCTGCTGGGGCCCAACGGGGCCGGAAAGACCACCGCGGTCCACCTGTTGACCACCTACCTGCGTCCCGACGCCGGCGAGGTCCGCGTCGCCGGCTGGGACGCCGCGAAGCACCCGCAGGCGGTCCGGCGCGCGATCGGCGTCACCGGTCAGTTCTCCGCCGTGGACGGTTACCTCACCGGCCGCGAGAACCTCATGCTGATGGCCGACCTGCACCTGCTGCCGAAGCGGGTCGGCCGGGCCAAGGCCGCGGAGCTGCTGGAACGGTTCGAGCTCGGCGAGGCCGGGGACAAGCCCGCGTCGACCTACTCGGGTGGCATGAAGCGCAAGCTCGACCTGGCCATGACGCTGGTCGGCGACCCGAAGGTGATCTTCCTCGACGAGCCGACCACCGGTCTGGACCCGCGCAGCCGCCGCACCATGTGGGACATCATCCGCGGACTCGTCGCCTCCGGGACGACGCTCCTGCTGACCACCCAGTACCTGGAGGAGGCCGACCAGCTCGCGGACCGCGTCGCCGTGCTGGACGGCGGCCGGATCGTCGCCGAGGGGACGCCGGCCGAGCTCAAGGCGCGGATCCCCGGCGGGCACATCGAGCTGTCCTTCGCCGACCGCGCCCGCCTGGAGGCTGCCGCCAGTCTGCTCGACCCGACCGGCCGTGACGACGACGGGCTGACGCTCCAACTGCCCGGCGACGCCCGCGTCAGCACGCTGTGGCCGCTGCTCCGGCGGCTGAACGACGCCTCGATCGAGGTCGAGGCGCTCACCGTGCACACCCCCGATCTCGACGACGTCTTCTTCGCCCTCACCGGAAGGAAAGGAGCCTGACCATGAGCACCCTCACCGCCACCCGCCCCACGGCCGAGATCGACGACCGACGCTCACACGCCCTGGTGCACGCCCGGATCATGCTGCGCCGCAACCTGCGCCACCTGCTGCGCTATCCGTCGCTGACCGTCATGGTCACGATGATGCCGGTGGTCTTCCTGCTCCTGTTCGTCTACGTCTTCGGCGGGACGCTCGGTTCCGGGCTCGGCAGCGGGACGCCGGTCGGCATGCACGGCGGCCGGTCCGCCTACGTGGCCTACGTCACCCCCGGCATCATCCTGATGGCCGTGGCCGCAGCGGCGCAGGGCACCGCGATCGCGGTCGCCCAGGACATGACCGAGGGCATCATCGCCCGGTTCCGCACCATGGCGGTGGCCCGGTCGTCGGTCCTCACCGGGCACGTCGTCGGCGCGACCGTCCAGACGGTGATCGGCGTCGCCGTCGTCACCGGCGTCGCGATCGCCGTCGGCTTCCGGCCGCACGCGAACGCGGCCGACTGGCTCGCCGCCTTCGGCGTGATCCTGCTGCTGACCTTCGCCGTGACCTGGCTCTGCGTCGGGTTGGGGCTGTCGGCCAAGAGCGTGGAGACCGCGAGCAACTCCCCGATGTTCCTGACCCTGCTGCCCTTCCTCGGCAGCGGGTTCGTCCCGACCGCCTCGCTGCCGACGGGCATGCGCTGGTTCGCGGAGTACCAACCGTTCACGCCGGTCACCGAGACGCTGCGTGGACTGCTGACCGGGACGAAGATCGGCGACAACCTGGTCGTCACCCTCGCCTGGTGCGTCGGCGTCGCGGCGGTCTCCTGCGTCTGGTCGCGGCGGCTGTACGAGCGGGAGCCGAAGCCGAGCTGACACAGCACTGTCAGCCCTTGCGGGCGAGGAGTTGCAGCTCCTGGAACTGGCGCCGGTCGGTGGGTCGTGGCTCGCAGAGGATGCGGGCCACTTCGCCCATTCCGACCTCGCGCAGCATCCCGGCGAGGTGGTCGGGCGACCACCGGTAGGCCGTGACCACCGAGTGGTCGTAGGACTGACACGGGATCGAGGGGTCGTCGGTGGCGAACAGGCTGATCAGCAGGTGTCCACCGGGAGCGAGGACGCGACCGATCTCCGCGAGGACGGCGGGAAGCCCCTCCGGCGGGGTGTGGATGACGGACCAGCGGGCGAGCACGCCGCCCAGGGAGCCGTCCGCGATGTCCAGCGCGGCCATCGAGCCGTGCTCGAACCGCAGACCCGGATGGGCCTCCCGGGCCAGCCGGACCATCGCCGGTGAGGCGTCGACGCCGAACGCCTTGAGCCCCAACCCGCCCAGGTGGGCGGTGATCTGACCGGGCCCGCAGCCCAGGTCGGCGACCTCCCCGATCCCGTTCGTCCGGACCAACTCGGCGAAGGCGCGCAGGAGTGCGCGCTCCAGGGGGCGGTCGCTGAGCGTGTCCCTGAACTGTTCCGCGTAGCGGGAGGCGACGGCGTCGTAGGCGGCTGCGGTCATACGGGGACCGTAGCAGCGGTCACTGACAGTCGAGGCGTCAGGAAACTACTTTCCATTTGGAAACAAAGTGCTAGCCTTCGAGCATGGCTGCTGAGTTGAGCCCGGAAGAGGCTCTGAGGATCGCCGTCGACACCCGTCGCGCCGCCGCGCCGCCGCGCGTCCCCGCGTGGTTCCCCTTCTACGCCGGGGGCACGTTCGCGCTGGCCATGGTCCTGGCCGGGCTCTCCGACCTGGCCGGCCGGAACCAGGCCGCCGCCTCGTCCCTCGGCATCGCCGCGATCGTCGTGTTCGTCGCCCACCTCGGCATGTACGTGGAGCTGGTGCGTCGTTGGCGCCGCGGCGGGACGGTCCCGTTGACCAACACCTGTGCGACCCGGGCGCGAAGCCGCAAGTCCGGCTGGTTCCTGCTGGTCGGGGTGGCCGTCGGCGGCGGGCTCTACTGGGCGGTTGCCCCGGGCTGGGGCGACATCTCCTTCGGCCTGGTCATCGGCCTGGAGACCTGGTACCGGCTCACCGGATGGACGCGACCGTAGTGCCCGGCGCCTCCCGATCCCCGCTGCCCGACGAGGCGTTCGGCACCCTGCCCAAGCTCAAGCTGGCCGCCTTCCTGGCCGGCTGCGGCGAGGCGGACTTCGCCACCGTCGCCGACACCTGCCAGATCGCCGCGCCGACCCTCTCCAAAGCCGCTGTCGCCCTGGAGGAGCTGGGGTACGTCCGCGTGCGCAAGGGCCACGTCGGCCGACGCCCCCGCACCTGGCTCTCGCTGACGGCCAAGGGCCGCGGCGCGTTCGAACGCCACCTCTGCGCCCTCTCCGCCCTCACCGCCCAGGGCCGGGCCCACCAGGGTGACGAGGAAACATCGGAGTCCGAGTAATTCTCGAAAAGCGAGACGCCGCCCCGGAACGTATTGACGAAAGGCGGGAATTGCTGCGACGCTTTCGCCCATGAGCCAGTCCGCGAATTTCGCACTGCGCCGCCACGTCGATCTGCGACGTGACGCGAGCGCCCTCTGTGCCGCCGGTCGGTGAACTGACCGGTCGGTAGCCGCTCCCGGCTGACCTGGCCTTCCTGTTCGCCGCGCACGTGTGTCCCGTGCGCGGCGTTTTCATTTCCCCACGCATGGCGCCGGCATTGCGAGAACGTTGCCCGCCGTTGCGCCGGATCTCCCCGTCCGTCCTGCCGTGAATTCCGCCTGCCTCGAATTCCTCCTGCCCGAATTCCGTTCCCCGAGAGAGGGTTCTTCGCCATGCACTCCTCCGCCTCCAGACGCCGGTTTCTCGCCCTTCTCGGCGGCTCCGCCGCCGCTGTCACGCTGGCCGGGTGCGGGGCCGCCGCCGCAGGGGAGCCGAGCGGGGGCGGGCAGACCAGGAAACTGCGCTACCAGGGCTGGGCCGGGCAGGTGCTGCTCCCCGAACTGGCCGAGGATCTCGGCTACTTCGGCGACGTGAAGCTCGACTGGGTGGGCGACACCATCAGCGGTCCGCAGGACATCCAGTCCGCCGCCACCGGGCAGGTGGACTTCGGCGGGGCGTTCAACGGGGCGGTGGTAAAGCTGGCCGCCTCGCACGCGCCGGTGCAGGCCGTGATCAGCTACTACGGCGTCGACCGCTACTCCTACAACGGCTTCTACGTGCTGGACGGCAGCCCGATCCGCTCCGGGCGCGACCTGATCGGGGCCAAGGTCGGGGTGAACACCCTGGGCGCGCACGACGAGGCGATGCTCGACATCTACCTCAAGCGCCAGGGCCTGAGCCCCGCCGAGATCGCACAGGTCGAGCCGGTCGTGCTGCCGCCCGTCAGCACCGAGCAGGCGCTGCGGCAGAAGCAGATCCAGGTGGCCGTGCTCGGCGGCGTGCTGCGCGACTCCGCGCTGGCCAAGGGCGGCATCCGGCCGCTGTTCACCGACTACCAGCTGCTCGGCGCGTTCAGCGCCGGCACGTACGTCATGACCAAGCGTTTCCTGCGCCAGAACCCGGACACCGCACGGACCTTCGTCACCGGCACCGCCAAGGCCATCGAGTGGGCCCGACGGACGCCGCGCGACGAGGTGGTGGCGCGGATGACCGAGATCGTCCGCAAGCGCGGACGCAACGAGAACACGGCGCCGCTGAAGTACTTCGAGTCCTACGGCGTCGCCGAGACCGGCGGCCGGATCACCGACGCCGAGTTCCAGCTCTGGCTCGACTGGCTCGCGGACCGCGGCACCGTCCCGAAGGGGTCGGTCACCGCGTCCTCGCTCTACACCAACGCCTACAACGGCTACCGGCCCGGGAGTTGAGACGGTGACGACGACGAGGATCGCATTCGAGAACGTCGGCAAGGTCTTCCCCGGGCGGGGCGGGGCCGCCGACCTGGTCGCCCTCGACGGGGTCGACCTGGAGATCGCGGCCGGGGAGTTCCTGGTCGTGGTCGGGCCCAGCGGCTGCGGCAAGTCGACCCTGCTGGACCTCCTCGGCGGCCTGACCCGCCCGAGCAGCGGACGCGTCCTGCTGGACGGCGAGCCGGTGACCGGGCCCGGCCTGGACCGGGGCATCGTCTTCCAGCAGTACGCCCTGTTGCCCTGGCGCACCGCCCGGGGCAACGTCGAGTTCGGCCTGGAGGCGACGGGCGTGCCGCGCCGCGAACGCGCGGCGCGCGCCCGGGAGCATCTGGAACTGGTCGGCCTGGCCGGATTCGAGGACCGGCACCCGCACGAGCTCTCCGGCGGCATGCGGCAACGCGTCGCGATCGCCCGGAGCCTCGCCTACGACCCCGACGTGCTGCTGATGGACGAGCCGTTCGCCGCGCTCGACGCCCAGACCCGCGAGACGCTCCAGGACGAGCTGCTGCGGATCTGGGAGCGGACCGGCAAGACCGTCGTCTTCATCACCCACAGCATCGACGAGGCCGTCCACCTCGGGCAGCGCGTCGCCGTGCTCACCTCCCGGCCGGGCCGGGTCAAGCACGTCGTGCCGATCGAGCTGGGCGCGCGCCGCCACGAGGCGGACGACCCGCGCTCCAGCCCGGAGTTCGCCCGGCACCGGCACGAGATCTGGAGTCTGCTGCGGGACGAGGTCGCCCTCGCGCAGCGCCTGGAGAAGGAGAGGGCGGTCGTATGAGCAGCACCGGCACGCAGGTGGCGGAGGACACCGAGGCGCCTCCCTCGGCACCGTCCTCGGCACGTCCCGCGGCACCGCCGTCGGCACCGTCCTCGGCGCGGGCGGCCGGGGCGGAGGACCGGAATGCGCCCCCGCTCGCCCGTCGTGCGCCCGCGCGCCCGCTCGGGCGTCGCCTCGCCGGGCTGCTGCTGCGCGGCGTCACCAAGTCCGTCGCGATCGTCGCGCTGCTCGCGCTGTGGGAGATCGCGCCACGGGCGGGTCTGGTGGACTCCACCTTCCTGCCGCCCTTCTCCGTCGTCGCCGGGGACTGGTGGACCCTCGCGACGAACGGCCAGCTCTGGGCCAACACCGAGGCCAGCCTGGTCCGTTCGCTGAGCGGCTTCGGCCTGGCCGTGCTGGTCGGGGTGCCGCTCGGGCTGCTGATCGGCTGGTACCGGCCCGTCGCCGCGCTGCTGGGTCCGCTGCTGGAGCTGTTCCGCAACACCGCCGCGCTCGCCCTGCTGCCGGTCTTCATCCTGCTGCTGGGCATCGGTGAGACCTCGAAGATCGCCATCGTCCTCTACGCCTGCACCTGGCCGATCCTGCTCAACACCATCAGCGCGGTGCGCGAGGTGGACCCGACGCTGCTGCGGCTGGCGCGCTCGATGGACCTGTCCGCGCCGCGGATCTTCCAGAAGGTGATCCTCCCGGCGGCCGTGCCGACCATCTTCACCGGCATCCGACTGGCGGGGGCCGTCTCGATCCTGGTCCTGGTCGCTGCGGAGATGGTCGGCGCCAAGGCCGGGCTCGGCTATCTCATCAACTCCGCGCAATTCAACTTCGCCATCCCCGACATGTACGCGGGCATCGTCACCATCGCCGTGCTCGGCGTGCTCTTCAACCAGCTGCTCGTCGCCGTCGAGCGCCGCCTCGGCGCCTGGCGACTCCCGTGAACCGTCCTCAGACCCGCCTACCGAACCGCCTACCGAACCGCCCACAGCACCGTCCGCAGAAGGGAACCAGCATGTCCAGCACCGGATTCGACGTCCGCCGCATCGGCGGCCGGATCGGCGCCGAGATCCTCGGCGTCGACCTCACCCAGGAGCTCGACCCCGCCCTCGTCACGGAGATCAACGCGGCCCTGCTCGAACACAAGGCCCTGGTCTTCCGGGACCAGCACCTCGACGACGACCAGCAGCAGCGCTTCGCCTCGCTCTTCGGCGAGCTGACCACGGCGCACCCGACCGTCCCCTCGGCCGAGGGGCAGCCCAACGTCCTGTCCGTCGACGGCGAGGCGGGCCAGCGCGCCAACCGCTGGCACACCGACGTGACCTTCGTGCGCACCCCGCCCAAGGCGTCGACGCTGCGCAGCATCGTCGTCCCGCCCTACGGCGGCAACACCCTCATCGCCAACTCCCAGGCCGCCTACGAGGATTTGCCCGAGCCGCTGCGGGAGTTCGCCGACCGGGCCTGGGCGATCCACACCAACGACTACGACTACGCGGTCCCGCGCGACCAGCGGTCCGCGGAGCGCCGCGCGCAGTTCGTCTCACGCAAGTACCGCACGGCGCACCCCGTCGTCCGGGTCCACCCCGAGACCGGGGCCCGCGGCCTCTTCGTCGGCGGCTTCGCCCGCACCCTGCTCGGCTTCGACAGCGAGCAGTCGCAGGAACTGCTGCGTGTCCTGCAGTCCTACGTCACCCGCCCGGAGAACATCGTCCGCATCGCCTGGAACCCGGGCGACGTCGTCCTCTTCGACAACCGCGCCACCCAGCACTACGCCCCGGACGACTACGGCGACCTGCCGCGCCTGCTGCACCGCGTCACGGTCGCGGGCGACGTCCCGGTCGGTGTGGACGGTCGGACCAGCTACGTCGTCGAGGGCGACGAGGCCGAGCACTACACCCCGGCGGTGGCCTGACCGGCGGGTGGTCTGACCGGCCGCGCCTGATCGTCCGTGGGTAGGCTCGCGGGCCATGGACGTTTCCGTTGACGTGGACCCCGGCCTCCTTGTCTGCACGCTCGACGACCTGCCCGAAGCCCTTGTCGCCGCCGCGCACCAGCTCCTCGCTGAGCTGGTGCGCGGCGGCGCGGCGCTGGGGTGGGTGGAGCCGCCGTCGCAGGAGGAGGTCCGACGGCTCCTCACGGACGTGGCCGCCGCCGTCCGGGCGGGGGACGCCTCCCTGCGGGTCGCGTTCCTCGGTGACCGCCTCGTCGGCCTCGGCTACTGGACCCGGTACGCCCGCCCCACCCACCGGCCGCACGCCGACCTGCAGAAGATCGCCGTCGACCCCTCCGCCCAGGGACGCGGGATCGGGCGCGCGTTGGTCTCGGCCCTGGTGGAGGACGCCCGGGCCGCGCGGATCGAGGTGCTGACCCTCGACGCGCGCGGCGACAACGCGAACGCCCTCCACCTGTACCGCACTCTCGGTTTCACCGAGTACGGCCGCCTGCCCGACTTCGTCGCGGTCGGCGACCGCCGCTACGACAAGGTCCTCTGCATGCGCGACCTGCGGTCGGCCCCGAAACCGGCCTGAACCGCGACGGGGCCCGGCCGCCGAGAAGCAGCCGGGCCCCGTCGTTCACCGCAAGGCGTCAGGAGCTGGGACCGAACCAGCCCTGGAGGTCGGCGAAGACCTGCACCGTCCCGCCCGAGTTGTTGACGAAGTCGACGACGCCGTTCGCCACCGGTACGACGACCTCCCCGGTGATCTGGGCGTGGGCGGGGAACTGGAGCGCGGCCGAGGCCGGCACCGGCTGTCCGTCCGCGAACACCGTCAACGAGCCCGCGCTCTGCGCGCCGGTGGCGCTGACGCCGAGCACGACCGCCGAAGCGCCGGCCGTGGGCCAGCCCGGCAGGCTGGTGACGTTGAGCTGCGCGGAGCTGTGCGGCTGGACCGTCACGCCGGCTCCGCCGAGCCCGGACCGGGTGTCGAGCACCCGTGCCGGACCGGCGGCCTGGAACCAGGAGCCCTCGGCCGAGTAGAAGCCGGTGACGTCGGCCGTCAGATCGACGTTCCCGCCCGAGGCGTTGTACAGGTCGACGGTGCCGTTCACGACCGGCACCACCACCAGGTCCGCGACCGACTGACCCGGAGCGAAGCTGACCTGGCTGACCCCCGGGCGCCCGGTGCCGTCCGGATAGAGCGTCAGATAGCCGCCCTTGGCGGGCGCGTAGGTGGTCACGCTCAGCGCGACGGCGCTCACGCCCGTCTTCGGCACCCCGCCGTGTCCGGCGACCTTCAGGTGCACGGTCCCGCCCGCGGCGACGTGGGCCTTCGGTGCGCCGAGACCGGTGCGGGTGTCCAGCAGCCGCGCGGGGCCGACGGTGGTCAGCCGGGCGTGGCTGCCGCTGCTGGTGAAGTAGCCGGCGAGATCGGCCGTGAGGTCGACCGTGCCGCTCGAGCCGTTGTACAGGTCCACGCGCCCGTCGACGACCGGGACCGTGACCTGGTCGGACTGGGCCTGGCCGGTCACGAAGGTCAGGTCGGTCACGCCCGGCCGGGTCTTGCCGTCCGGGTAGACGACGAGAGAGCCGGCGCGGGTCGGCGCGAGCGCCGACACGTTCAGCACCACGGCGGTGACGCCGCTGGTGGGGACCTTCGCCTTGCCGGTGACCTGGAGTCGCACGGTCCCGCCCGCGGCGACGTGCGCCTTGGCGGCGCCCAGACCGCTGCGGGTGTCGAGGACACGCACCGGACCGTCCGTCACGAACGTGCCGGTCGGCGGCGCGGCGGGCGCGGCGGTCACCTTGAAGGCCCCGGGCAGGTAGCCCGGGGAGGGAGTTCCGGCGCTGTAGCCGATTCCGCTCTGCACGACGTCGTAGGTGCCGGGCGCGACGCCGTAGGTGTCCAACTGCATCGTGAGCGCGGTGCCGTCGGCGCTGATGGACTCGGGGTAGGACTGGCTGCTCGAAGCGAGGCCGTTCTGCGCCAGCGCGATACCGGTGCCCAGGTTGAGGTGGGTGCCGTGCACGACGACCTGGTCGGCGCTGCCGGCCGGACCGCTCGACGGCGAGATCGAGGTGACGACCGGTGCCACGGGCTGGGTCGTGCAGCCGGTGGTGCACACGGCCTGCATGGTGAAGTTCGCGGGCAGCGCGGTCTGGTACGGCTGGACCAGCAGGAGGTACTGGTCCGCCTGGTTCGGCGACCCGCCGCAGAGCAGGGACCCGCTGCCCTCACCGCACAGGCCGAACTGGGTCCAGTTCGCGTCGTTGTACAGGTTGAACCAGGGTGAGCCCTGCTGCCCGGCGCCGGGCACGCTGTAGATCTTGAACATCTGGTTGTCCTGGACCGAGACGACCGCGCAGTAGCCCGTCAGCGACTCGGAGAGCCGTGTCGTGATCGGGGCCCAGCCCGCCGCGCCGGAGAGCGCGTGGGCCTGGCACTCCGGCGCCCAGCCGGAGGCGGTGCCGATCCGCCAGGTGTCGACATGCGCGGTGATCCCGACGCCCTGGTAGCCGGAGGCGGTGATCAGGACCTGGTAGGTGCCCGAGCCGGTCACGTCGCACGCGGTGCCCCACTGACGGCAGACGACGGCGCCGCTCGCGTTCGCGACCTGGAGCACCGCTCCCGACTGGTCCGCGCCGCTCGCGCGCACGCCCAGGGAGAACTTGTCCGCCGTCGCGCCGGTGACCCGGACGCAGCGGGTGTCGAGGGCCGAGCCGAGCACGTAGGTGGTGGACGGGCCGCCCACCGTCGTGGAGGCCGCCGCCGGGCAGGTGGCGCTGCTGGAGATGTCGCGGCGGACCAGCCGGTAGGTGTCCGAGGCGCCGCTGGTCTCGAAGACCAGCGCGGTGTAGGCGACGCCGGCCGTGTAGGTGCAGCCCGCGGTGCTGGCGCCGATGCAGATGTTCTTGCCGGTCGGGTCGTTGACGTAGAGGCTGCCGTCCACCGCGTTGGCGTTGTTGGCGTAGTCGATCATCTCGCCGGTGGAGTGCTGGTTCGCCGGGATGCTGAGGCAGCCCGCGTTCGACGACGAGGTCAGGGAGACCGACGCGCCGAAGGAGCCGCCGAAGCCGGACTGCGGCCAGACCTTGCAACCGGCCTGGGAGTCGGTCCGCTGGACGACCAGCTGGTAGCCGGCCTTGTCGGGCTGGCCCGAGAGCACCGCGTGGAACGGGGCGGTCCCGGTCAGCGCGCAGGTGACGACATTGGACTGGTAGTTGGAGCACATCTGCGCCCCGGTGGCGTCGAGCACCTGCAGCTGCTGGGGCGAGGACCCGTCCGCGGTCGGCTGGTTGAGCAGGTAGTCGCCGTGCCCGGCGGCCGTCGGCAGGGCGAGGCAGAGCACGTCGCCCGTGCCCGTGAAGGTGCCCTTGGCCGCTCCGGTGACGAAGTCCGTGTCACCGGTCGCGACGCAGCCGCGGCTCTCGTTCGCGGCGAGGAAGACCACGCCGAAGTGGGCGGTGTACGAAGGGGCCGGGTTCGCGACGAAGTCGTAGGACCCCGCCGTGAGCTGGCAGGTGGGACCGCCGTTGGTGCAGGTCGCGGTGCCGTCCGGGAGGTACAGGGTGCCGGAGAGGCCGGAGTAGTCGGTGCTCGCCGCGTAGACCTGGTACTGGCCGTCGGCGGTGACCTGAAGGGTCCGGCAGCGGTCGGCGGAGGAGACGTCCGGCGCGGTTCCGTAGACGCCCTGCGGCGCCGCGACACAGCCGGAGGGCTGGGTGACGTCGTTCAGCTGGAGGTCGTAGCTGTCGGCGTTGCCGTACTGGTCGTCCACCAGGACCCGGTAGGGGCCGGTGCCGGTGAGGGGGCAGTCGCCCTGGTCGTCGAAGCAGACCTGGGCGCCGGTCGCGTCGTAGACGGTGACCAACTGCTGGCCCGTCGCGGACGATTCGCCGTGCAGGACGTGCCCGGAGGGGGCCGCCAGCGTGTAGCAGTCCCCGGCCGCGCCGGCGGCCAGCGCGCCCTGGAGGGTGGGGGTGGCGAACGACGGGTCGGCGACCTTGCAGGAGCTGTCCGACAGCAGCGGCAGGTAGGAGAGCGTGTACGCGGACGCGCCGCCGCTCTGCACCTGGAGGGTGTAGGTGCCGGACCCGGTCGTGGCGCAGCTCGGCAGCTGGAACCACTGCGGCTGCGAGCAGGTGACGGTCGCGCCGCCCGGTGCGGTGAGTGTGAAGGAAGGCGAGCCGTTCGTGCCCGTGAGCCGGACCAGGACCAGGTCGGAGGCGTTCGGCAGGGTCAGCGTGTAGCTGTCGGCGCCGGTGGCCGAGGGGCTCGCGCAGTCGTAGACCGTGCCGGCGTCGACCGGACCGGAGCAGGTGCTCGTCGTGCCGGTGCCGGCCTGCGCGTGCGCGAGCGCGGCGGCCGCGCTGCGGTGACGCAGCTGCTGGTCCGGGTGCGCGGCGGCCACGGCGTGCGCCTTGACCGGTGCGACCGGCTTGGTGACGGTCTTCGCCGGAGCCTTTGACCGGGCCTTCGCCGGTGCCTTCGCGGCGGGCTGCGCCGCCGGGTGCGCCTTGGGCGCGGGCCGCGCCGCGGCGGCGGCCGTGCCGGTCGGCCCGACCAGCGCGGCGACCACCGCCAGCACCGTCGCCAGCAGGGCGAGCAGGCTGGACGGCTTCGCCCGCCCCCCTGCCCCGGGTCTCCACCGTACGGATGTTCTCGACAGGCTCATGCGCCCCCCGCTTCCACTCCCGCCCGCTTCGCCTCCCCGGCGAAGCCCCAAGGGCAGCGGGAGCGTAGCGCGTCAGTTCGCAGGCGACACAGCGGATTGACGGGCGGAGCCCTGTCGGACGCGCCACAGCGCGTGGGGCTCTGTCGACCGCCGACGGAGCCCCACGCCCGGAATGCCCGGTGCCTACCGCTTCGCGTACGAGCGCAGGAAGAGCGCCTCGGCGAGCGAGAGGCGCTCCAGCTCCTCCGGGGAGACGGACTCGTTGACCGCGTGGATCTGCGCCTCCGGCTCGCTCAGGCCGATGAGGAGGATCTCTGCCTCCGGGTAGAGCGTGGCGAGGGTGTTGCAGAGCGGGATGCTGCCGCCCTGGCCGGCGATCTGCATCTGCTCGCCCGGGTAGGCGGCGGACATCGCGGCCGCCATGGCGGCGTAGGCCGGGCTGGCGGTGTCGGCGCGGAAGGCCTGGCCCTGGCCGCGGGAGGTGATCGTCACGTGCGCGCCCCAGGGGGCGGCGGCGGTGAGGTGGGCGGTGAGGGCCTCCTCCGCGCGGGCGGCGTCGAGGCCCGGCGGGACGCGCAGCGAGACCAGCGCGGTGGCGGCGGCCTGCACCGACGGGGTGGCGCCGACGACGGGCGGGCAGTCGATGCCGAGGACGGTGACCGCCGGGCGCGCCCAGACGCGGTCGGCGACGGTGCCGGTGCCGATCAGACTGACGCCGTCGAGGACCTTGGCGTCGGAGCGGAAGTCCGACTCCCCGTACTGCAGGCCCTCCCAGCTCTGCGCCGCCTCCGCCTCCAGGCCGCGCACCGCCGTCGCCCCGGTCTCGTCACGCAGCGAGTCCAGCATGCGGATCAGGGCCGCCAGCGCGTCCGGCGCGGCGCCGCCGAACTGGCCCGAGTGCAGGTTGCCGCCGAGCGTGCGGACGGCGACCTCGACCATGGTCATGCCGCGCAGCGTCGCGGTGACGGTCGGCAGGCCGACACGGAAGTTGCCGGTGTCGCCGATGACGATCGCGTCGGCCGTCAGCAGCTCCGGGTGGGCCTCGGCGTAGCGCTCCAGGCCGCCGGTGCCCTGCTCCTCGGAGCCCTCGGCGATCACCTTGACGGTGACCGGCACGCCGCCGTCCGCCTTGAGCGCGCGCAGCGCGGTCAGGTGCATCAGCAGGCCGCCCTTGCAGTCGGCCGCGCCGCGTCCGTACCAGCGCCCGTCGCGCTCGGTCAGCTCGAACGGCGGGGAGACCCAGGCGTCCTCGTCCAGCGGCGGCTGCACGTCGTAGTGCGCGTACAGCAGCACCGTCGGCGCGCCCTCGGGGCCGGGCAGCACGCCGTAGACGGACTGGGTCCCGTCAGGGGTGTCCAGCACGGCGACGTCGGTGAAGCCCTCCGCGCTCAGCGCGTCCGCGACCCAGCGTGCGGCCTTCTCGCACTCCTCCACGGGGAACTGCCGCGGGTCGGCGACGGACCGGAACGAGACCAGCTCGGCCAGCTCGGCCTTCGCCCGCGGCATCAGCCCGGCGACGGCCGCGGCCAGCTCGGCCTGTCCGGGCGGGGGCGTGGGCGTCTGCGACATGGGGAGCGCTCCTTCTGGGTGCGGTGGTGGACCCGCGAGGTGGATCCGTGGGGCGGGACCGGTTGTCCCAGCCCCACCTTACGATCCGACCGCGCGACCGGCCCCCGTGTCACGGGCGGACGGCCAGGTACTCCCATCCACCCCAGGCAGCGGCGTTGGCCGCGCCTGCAGCCGGGACGTACTCCGCGCGGATGCGCAGCGTGGCTCCGGTCAGTCCGCGCAGGTCGAGTGGGAGCGTGGCGACGCCCGCGCTGCTGATGGTGTGACAGGCGGTCGTGTACGTGGTCTTCCAGCTGCCGGCGGTCCAACGCTGGAACTCGAACCGGACGCAGGAGCCCGGCGCCGCCGGCGTGAGTGCCGCGGACAGGGACGCCGTCGCGGTGTGGTGCATCAGCAGATACCGCGTCGTGCCGCGCAGTTGTGTGCCGTAGGAGCCGGTCACCCGCTCGGAGAGCGCGGCGCCGGTCGACACAGTGTGCGAGGCGGTGGTGGGAGCGTAGCGGGAGTCCCCGGCGAAGGCGGCGGTGAACACGGTGTCGCGGGTCAGCCGGTAGGGGACGGCCAGGTTGCCGTGCTGATCGACCGCACCTGTCCTCAGCAGGACCTTGGCCGCGCCGTGCGGCTGGGCGTAGACGGAGACGGTGCGTCCGTCGAACGTCGTACCGAGGTGCGCCGTGACGGTCGCGGTGGCGCCGTAGGGGTACGTGGACGCGTTCGTGCCCACCGACAGGGCGGTCGCCGCGCGGCTCACCTGGACCGTGGCGGAGGCGGAGGCCGGCGCGTAGGCGGCGTCGCCCGGGTAGCTGACCGTGTACGTGTTCGCGCCGCCCGCCGGTGGGGTGTCGGTGACCGTGTACGTGCCGTCGGTGCCCAGGGCGATGTCCGGCAGGGCGAGGCCGTGCGGGTGCAGGAGGTCGGTGCGGGTGACGTGGAGGACCTGGCCGGGGTTGTGGTAGCCGCCGCTCAGTTGCCCGGTCAGGTGCAGCGGCACGGCACGGGGGGCGGTGGCCGGGCCGGTCAGGCTCGCCGTGGTCGTGCCGGGGAGCTGCCAGGGCACGTAGAACGTGTAGGACGAGGGCGCCTGGCTGGGGAAGCCCGCCGCGTCGACGGACCGCACGTAGAGGTTCTGGACGCCCCAGTCCGGGGCAAGGGTCAGGGTGGCGTCGCCGTTCGCGTCCACCGGCAGCTTCGTCCAACTGCTCTGGTCGTTCAGGGCGTACTCGTAGGAGCCGAGTCCGCTGGCGGCGCAGTCCGTTGCCGACGCGTCGGTGCAGCCGGGCGGCAGGTTGTCGTGGCCGCCGGTGATGGTGAAGGTGGTCGGCTGGCCGCTCTCCTTGGTCGGCTCGCCGGGCGCCCCGACCGGCGGGAAGTCCGGGTTCGTGATCACCGGTGAGCTGGGCGGGGTCGAGTCGACCTTGAAGTAGCAGGCCGCCGTCGGCTGTGAGTACCCGGTGCCGTCGTAGGTCTGGGCGTACCAGCCGTACGTGTGGCCGGACTGGTAGGTGACGGTCGCGGGGGTGCCGACCTCGACGGTCGCCAACGGAGAGAAGGGGGCGACCGAGTCGCCCTGCTGGGAGCCGTCGAGGTCCCAGACATGCACCGAAGCCTGGAAGTTGATGCCGTTCTGGGTCGAGTGCGGTACGTCGATCTGGAAGCCGTTGCCGGAGAGCCACCCCACCGGGTCGCCGCCGCAGCCGTCCGCGCCGGTCGGCGTGGTCTGCACGGCCTGGGCCGGAAGCGTCGGCGTCGGGATGGTCGGATCGATCGGACTCTGCGCCGAAGCCTCCGTCACGGACGCTCCGGCGAGCAGCAGTCCGGCCAGGGCGGCGACCGCCCAGGTCTGACGACGCGTCGGTCGGTTCATGTATGTCCCCCTCTGTCCTGCGCGCGGGCGACCGGCCCGCAGGGCAGGGGAGACTACCAGCCTCAAGATCCGTTCCGCGCGGGAGCGGTGTCACGTTTTGGCGGGCCGTCCTGTCCACACTGGAAAGGCAGCTCACAGCGGAAGCGAGGCGCGGGGATGGACCAGGACCGGATCGTGGTGACCGGGGGGACGGGCGTGCTCGGGCGGGCGGTCGTGGCGCGGCTGTCGACGGAGGGCCGGGCGGTGCGGGTGGTCAGCCGCCGGCCCCGTCCCGGGAGTGGGGCGGAGGCGTACGAGTGGGCCACGGCCGACCTGCGGTCGGGCGTCGGCGCGGTGGAGGCGCTGCGCGGGGCGCGGGCCGTCGTCCACTGCGCGAGCGGCTTCCGTCGCGGCGAGGAGGAGGCGCTCGCGCGGACGGTCGTCGCGGCGGCTCGGGAGGCGGAGACGCCGCCGCACCTGGTCTACGTCTCGATCGTGGGCGTGGACCGGATCCCGTTCGGCTACTACCAGGCGAAGCTCGCCGCGGAGCAGGTCTTCGCGGCGTCCGGGCTCCCGTACACCGTGCAGCGGGCCACGCAGTTCCACGACCTGCTGCGGGCGCTCTTCGCGTTCTCGGCGAAGGCCCCGTTGGCGCCGGTGCCCGCGCTGCGGTTCCAGCCGATCGACGTGCGGGACGTGGCGGCCCGCCTCGGCGAGCTGGCGCTCGCCGCGCCCGTGGACGGTCGCGCCCCCGACATCGGCGGGCCCCGGGTCCGCGACGCGCGGGAGCTGGCCCGCGTGTACCTGCTGGCGACGGGGCGCGGCCGGCGGCCGCTGCTCCCGGTCGCGGTCCCGGGCCGGGTCTTCGGCGCCTTCCGCGCGGGCGGGAACCTGGTCCCCGGGGAGCCCTACGGGCGGATCGGCTTCGAGGAGTACCTCGGGAGCGTCGCGGAGCCGAGGTCGGCGGCGTACCACCGGTAGCACTCCCCGGGCCCCGGCCGACCGGTCTGCGGGCGCGAGCCGCCTTCTGCCGCCCAAGCTGCCGGTCATCTGCCTGGTGACCGTTCCGCCCGCGAACTTGAATGTCCGCATAGGAGATCGCGATGGCGGGCGGGCGGGCGGACGGCAGGCCTGAGCCGCCCTACGCCCGGAGGAGGACGCCGGAACATGATCGGATCGTTTGGACTCAGCGGGGAGGGTGAGGTCGTCTACCGGCTGATGCTGGCTCAGCCGGACTGGTCGGTCGAGCAGATCGCGGACGGCCTGGGGTGGAGCTGCGACGCGGTGCGCGCCGCCCTGGGCCACCTCTCCGAGCAGGCGCTGCTCCGCTCGTCCCGGGGCGACGACGCGGTCTGACGCCCGGGCACGGCCGTCCGGTCAGTCGAGGTCGAGCCAGCTCCGGTGCCACAGCAGGGCGCACTGCCGGTCGCAGCCCAGCCCGCCGAGGGGTTCGCCCAGGCAGCGGAGACCGTCCAGCTGGTACCACTCGCCGACGGGGTACTGCCAGCGCGGCAGGGCGCGGGGGACGACCTGGCGCAGGACGGGCAGGCGGCGGCCGACGTGGCGGGCCATGGCGGCGTGGAAGGGGACGCCGAGGAGGGTGCCGTCGGGGCCGAGGGTCTGCTGGATCTCCTGGAGGCTGCGGACCGTGGCGTACCGCTGGGGCGCGGCGGGGGCGACCGGGGCGTCCGCGGGGCGGACCCAGTCGTCGCGGAAGAGCAGGGCGCAGCCGAGGCCGCAGCCCTCGTCCTCCGGACCCGCGCCGGCGCAGGTCGCGCCGCGGAGCGTGACCGTGCGGGAGATGCGGCGCATCCGGTAGTGGTCGTCCAGCATGCGGCGGACGGTGTGCTCGACCTGGTACGTGCCGCCGCAGAAGGACCACTGGGACCCGGTGAACCAGAGCCCGCCCAGCCGGTCGCCCGCGTCCAGCGTGGCGCGGACCTCCTCGACGCTGCGGACCGTGACCCAGCTGCCCACCTCGTACGCCGAAGGCCGCCCGCGCGCGGGCACGCCCGCGAGCCGCATCCGGGCGTGTTCGCGGATGCGGCGGGTGGGGCGGAGCACGCCGAACGGCGGGCGTGCGTGGATCGGCAGCCCCTCGTACTGGCAGCGCGCCGCCTGCATCGGCAACTGCGCTGCGGGCAGCGGCACTCCCGCGTTCCTCACGGTGTCGGCCGGGAGTTGGGACATCGGACGGCTCCTCGTCGGCAGGCGCGTGGGCCTCGACGCGGGCCCGCTCCCCACCGCCGATCGTAGCCAGCCGACTACGTTTCGGAACCGCCCATCACCCGCCTGGAGTACGCGAACGTACCCGTGTTGACGCACGACGGGCCGCCTCGCCGCGGTGCGGGCGACGAGGCGGTCCGGGACGAAGGCGGTCAGGTGGTGGTGGGGGCTTCGGGCGGAGGCGTCGAGTAGCCCTTGGGCTCCTCCTCGACCTCCACGTCGCCGATGTACTCCTGGGTCTCCTCCGGGCTCAGCGCCACGGCCTGGGCCCAGTAGTAGATGGCCAGACTGAACCCGGCGATGATGACCATGTCCCACCAGAGCGGCAGGCTGTTCGACGCCCCGCAGGAGGTGGTCGTGGCCGGCCCGGAACTGCAGTACCGGCCTCGCCAGGAGATGATGCCCATGCCCAGCAGGTAGACCGGCAGCCACTGTGCGGACCGCCAGTCCATGTGCGGCGACTTGGAGTTGAGCTTGAACGTCACCGACGTGCCGAGCAGCAGGTAGCCGAGCAGGATGCCGATGCCGAGGCGCCACAGCGTGTCGAAGCCGGACCAGTACATGATCAGGTTGGCCACGATGAAGGCGACCGGTGACCAGAAGTTGCCGGCCGGCAGCCGGTAGGGCCGGTAGCGGTCGGGATCGGACCTGCGCAGCACGCCGAAGGAGAGCGGTGCGCCCGCGTACATCAGCACCGACGCGGAGGTGATGAAGCCGACCAGCTTCTGCCAGGTCGGGAACGGCAGGAAGACGACCAGGCCCATGACGAAGGCGAAGAGCAGGCCGAACCACGGCACGCCGCGCTTGGTGGTCTTCTCGAAGACCTCCGGCACGTAGCCGTTGCGGGACAGGCCGTACGAGACGCGGGACGTCGCCGTCGTGTAGATCAGGCCGGTGCCGGCGGGGGAGACCACCGCGTCGATGTAGAGGATGGTGGCCAGCCAGCCCACCCCGATGGTCGTGGCCAGACCGGCGAACGGGCCGGCCTTGCCGGTGAAGGACAGGTTGGCCCAGCCGTTGGCGAACGCGCTGTGCGGCAGGGCGGCGATGAAGACCACCTGCAGCATGATGTAGATCAGCGCGCCGAGCAGGATCGAGCCGATGACGGCGACCGGGATGTCGCGTTTCGGGTTGCGGCTCTCCCCGGCGAGCTGGTCGGCCTGTTCGAAGCCCAGCAGGGCGAAGATGATGCCGCTGGTGCTGATCGCGGAGAGCATGCCCTCCGAGCCGAAGGGCGAGAAGCCCTGGTAGCCGAAGTTGTTGCTGTGCCAGGCGGTGGCCGCGAAGACCAGGATGGTCAGGCACGGGATCGCGATCTTCCACCACGTCGCGGCGCTGTTGGTGTGCGCCAGGAACTTGATGCCGAGCCAGTTGACGACCACGAAGAACGCCATGAACGCGACCGCGAGCGCGTAGCCGCCGCCGGTCAGGTGGTTCTTGCCGGTCTGGATCCAGCTCGCGTGGACCGAGAGGTAGTTCAGAGCCGCAAGGACCTCGATCGGGGCCACGGTGACGGCCTGCAGCCAGGAGAACCAGCCGAAGGAGGCGCCTGCCGCGGTGCCGAAGGCGTAGTGCGGGAACCGGCCGGTGCCGCCCGACACCGGATAGGCCGCGCCGAGCTCGGCGTGCACGAAGGCCAGGATGATGATGGCCGCGGCGCCGATGCCCCAGGAGACGAGCGCCGCCGTTCCGGCGGCCTGAGCGGCGAACAGTGCGCCGAAAAGCCAGCCCGAGCCGATGATCGACCCTACCGATGTCCAGGTCAGACCGATCAGCCCGATGTCGCGTTTCAGCGCGTGCTGGCCTCCCTTGGTGGGAGGCGCGGTCGCGGTTGCCAAAGGGATCACCTCAATCCGACGGGGTCAGTCGGCGATCTCGGCGAGCCTGAGCGCGGTGGGCGCACAGCTCCCCGCAATCGGAGCCTGGCGACGGCAACGCGTAAGCAATATGTAAATGACAAATCCAGCATAGGAGAGCAACCGTCGTCCGCATCTGCTGGGCTGCCCGGATTCGCGCTAGGGTCGTGATTCCCGGACGAGTGGGGGTACGCGGGGAGACCCGCGGGTGGACCGGAAGGAGCACGGTGGGCATGCCGGCGGACGAGGCGGTGATCGGCTGCACCGGACGCTTGCTCATCAGCACCCGCGGCAGCGAGGGCCCGGGTGAGGTGCTGGTGCGTGTCCGTGGCGGCTCCGAGGCCTTTCTGGCCTGGTCCGAGGAGCCGCTCGCGGTGGGTACCACGGTGCTGGTGATCGAGTCGCGCGGGGCGCGGCAGGTCGATGTGATCGAGTGGACAGATTCACTCGACGGCGGGGTGTAGACCCGGGTCCACCCCCCGGGTGTAGACATACCCGCGAGATGTTCCCTCACGGGGGATACCGCGAGGGTCCAGGATCTCTTGGACGAGGAGACGAGAAGGATGTTCGGTTACCGCGTTCCCGCCCCGGATGAGGCGATGCTGATCTCCGGCGGCAGGCGTGGGCTGGAGGGGGCTCCGTTCCGTGTCGTCACCGGCCACGGCAAGTTCGTGCTGCCGGTCTTTCGGAAGACCCGCTTCCTCACGCTGGCGATGTGCGAGGCGGAGGTCGCCGAGACCTGCGTGACCCGCCAGGGGATCGCGCTCACGGTCCGCGCCGTGATCGCGTTCAAGGTCGGCAACGACCACGAGAGCATCGTCAACGCCGGTCAGCGGTTCCTTTCCGACCAGGACCAGATGGCGGTGCTGACGGGGAGGATCTTCGCCGGCCACCTGCGGTCGATCATCGGCTCGATGACGGTCGAGGAGATCGTCACCGAGCGGCAGAAGCTGGCCACCGAGGTGCTGGAGACCTCCAAGGCCGAGATGGCCAAGATCGGCCTGATCGTCGACTCGCTGCAGATCCAGTCGATCGACGACGGCGACGCGGGCTACATCAAGGCCATGGCCGCGCCGCACAAGGCCGCGATCCAGCGGGCGGCGCAGGTCGCGCAGGCCCAGGCGACCCAGGCGGCGGCCGAGGCGGAGCAGGCCGCCACGCGGAACCAGGCCGAGTACGCCCGGCAGACCGCGGTCGTGAAGGCCCAGTACAGCGCCGAGGTCGACCGGGCCCAGGCGCAGGCCGCGCAGGCCGGTCCGCTGGCCGCCGCGCACGCCCAGCAGGAGGTGCTCTCGGCGCAGACGGAGCTGGCCCAGCGCGCGGCCGAGCTGCGGCAGCAGCAACTGGTCGCGGAGATCGTCAAGCCCGCCGAGGCCGAGGCCGAGCGCATCCGGGTGCTGGCGCTGGCCGAGGCCGAGCGGATGAAGATCCAGGCGGAGGCGGCCGCCTCGCACGACCGCGTCGCCCTGGACCGGATGCTGATCGACCAGCTGCCGCTGATCGTCAAGGAGGCGGCGGGCGGTCTGGCCGGCGCCAACGTCAACGTGCTCAACGGCGCGGACGGTCTCGGCGAGATCGCCGCCGGGCTGGTCGGCCAGGGCCTGACCATCCTCGACTCGGTGCGCCGCAACCTCGGCGCCCCGGCGGGCAACAGCGACGAGGAGTCGCGCCCGCCCGTGCGCAAGCAGCTGAACGGCGGTCAGATCGAGGTCGACTGACGGTCTATGGCTCCATCCCGGCCCCTGTCGGAGCCCGCGCACCGGCTGTAGCGCGGCTGTGACAGGGGGCGCACGGTTCTACGATGCGCGCCGGGCAGTCTCTTCTCAGAGCGTCAGCTCAGAGTCACCGGACTGCCCGACCCAGGGGGACCCACCATGCGCACCCGTCGCATCGCCGTCGCGATCGCTCTTGTCTCCGCCGTCACGGCGAGCGGCCTGCTCACGGCCTGCGACCCGAAGACCGGCCCCGCCGCCTCCGCTAGCCCGAGCGGCGCCGCCTCCGGCGGCGCCGGGGGCACCGGCGGCACGTCCGGCGGTTCGGCCTCGGGCGGCACGTCCGGGGGCTCCACCGGCGGTTCCACCGGGGGCACGTCCGGCGGCGGGACGGGCGTGCCGGTCTCCGTCAACGGCACCGGCGGGACCATGCTGACCATCAGCAACGGCACCAGCAAGGTCGTCATGAACGGCGCCGTCGTCGACTTCGGCGTCGTCGTGCGCGACCTGGCCTGGTCCCCGGACGGCCGCAAGGCCGCCTTCATCGACGGGAACGGCAACCTCGACACCGCCAACGCCGACGGCAGCGGCCGCGTCGTGGTCGCCCGCAACCCCGGCGGTCAGACCTGGTCCCACCCCGCCTGGCAGGTCGTCAAGGCGGACCCGCAGTACGGCAACATCCCCCGGAACAACCTCTTCTTCGTTTCCGGCGGCGGCGCGGGCAGCCGACTGATGGAGGTTCCGACGGCGGGCGGCACGCCGGCCGTGCTGCCGCTCGAGCACGAGGCGGGCGACAACGTGCCCACGCTGCCGCAGACCGGCAACACCTGGATCAACGGCAGCGGCAGCTACAACGGCGCGAGCGTCTACGCCAACCCCGGCACCGGCGACGTCTACATCCGCGACGACTACATCCGCCAGCAGGGCTCCGAGGTCACCAACGGCTCCGAGCCGGCCCTGATCCCCGGCCAGGTCGAGTCCGGCATCGTCTTCGTCCGCTCCGTGGGCGGGCACGACCACGTCTTCGTGGAGCGCTTCGGCTCGTCCACCGCGGACTCGACCTTCACCGACCTCACCCCGCACGCCACCACCGACTACACCGAGCCCGCGGTCTCCCCGGACGGCCGCACCGTCGCGGTGCGCACGCCGAGCGGTGTCGCGGTCGTCCCGATCGACGGCTCCGCCGCGCCGAGGCTGATCTCCTCGGTTCCGGGCCTGCCCGCCTACCGCTGAGCGATCTCCCGCTCCAGCGTGGCCAGATGCGCCGTCGCGGCGTCGTCGTGGGGGAGGAACTCGACGACGCCGAGGAAGCGGAACAGGACCTGGGTGTCCGTCACCGCGTACTCGTAGTCGGCGAACCCGACCACGGCGCCGGTCGCGCCGCGCGCGGCGCCCCGGTCCAGCACCCTGCGGCGCGCCTGCGGCCGCGCGAGGTACGGGCAGACCATCGACGCGTAGAGCATGCAGGCCCGGTGCCCCGGCCCCTCCCAGGTCGGGGCGAGGTTCCGGTACGGCGCCCCGGTGGCGAGAGCGGCGCCGATGGCCTCCGCCTCGGCAGCCCCGACGACCCGGAACACGGGCGCGTCGGTCGGCATCGCGGTCCCGCACACCGAGCAGAGGCGCTCCCGCGCGCAGGCCGCGCTCTTCTCGTAGTCGGTCAGCGCGAAGCGCGGCTCCCCGTCCTCGAACGGCGTGATGGCGGGCACGGGATAGCCCCTCGGGTCCCGCGGCCTGGCGGCCACGGCCCGGGGCTTCGGCACGGCGTCGAATCGCACGGGGGGAATCTACCCCGGCGCCGCTACTGGGAGAGCGCCTCTTCGTACAGCGCCTGGGTGTCCGCGCCGAAGACGATGCTGTAGGAGACGTCCGCGGTGTCGCCGCCCTGCTGGTAGCCGCCGATGACGCCGATGATGCTGCCGGCGTCCGCGTCGGAGTCGTAACCCGCGAGCCACGCGGTGCCGCTGGTGCCGCCGGTGAAGGCCGTGCAGTCGATGACGAGCTGCGTCTGCGAGAAGGCCGCCGCGTCGCCGGTGCAGGTGATGGGCTCGTCCGTCGCGGAGGGGTAGCCGGTCAACTGGACGGTGGCGTCGGTCGTGCCGGAGGTCGAGAGGGTGTAGCCGCCGCCGACCGAGGACTCCAGGCTCCGCCCGTTCTGGGGGGCGACGACGGCGAAGGCCACGTCGTCGTCCTGGTCGCCGTCGCCGGTCCACGCGGAGTTCTCGATGACCTGGGTGATGTGCCAGACGCCGTCCGGGGCGCTGCCGTCGCGATAGCCGGGGACGAAGACCGCACTGGTCCCGCCCGCGCTCAGGCAGTGTCCGGCGGTCACGATGAGATCGCCGGCGGGGCTGTCCACGACGCTCGCGGTGCAGTGGTGGTTGCCGGGCGTGATCGAGGACGAGGAGAAGATCGCCCCGACCTTCGCGCTCTGCTGCGACGCCGTCAGGACCTGTGACTGCCCGGTCGTCGTCCGCGGCACGTTGCCGCCGGAGGCCGCCGAGGGCGTGGGGGAGGGTGAGGCGGTGGCGGCGGTCGTCGCCGTCCTGCTCGGGCTCGCCGACGCGGACGCGGACGCCTTGACCGTGGCGGTCGCGCTCGGGGAGGCGGCTGCGGCCTTGGCCGCGGCGGGCGGGGACGCGCTGGAGCCCGCGGACGCGCGGCTCTTGCCGTGAGGGGTGGACGCCCAGGCCGTGGCGACGCCCGCGCCGGTGCCGGTGACGATCAGGCCCGCGGCGGCCAGCGCGGCGAACTTTCGTGCGGCCCTGTCCATCGCCATCCCCTTCCTCCCGTTTCGCATATCGAGACTTCCCCGTCGGCCTGAGACGGCGGTGGGAGCTTTATGGGAGCTGGATGAGAAGCTCGGTTCACGAACCGCGACCGGTACCGACACCTGTTCGGACCGGATCGCCGAAACAATGGGGTGTGGAATGAGCGGAGCTGTCATGACGGCCGCCGCCGGGCTGGCCGGAGCGTCCGGTTGGACCCAGGCGGGGGTCGCGCTGGCAGGCGTCGGAGCCGGGCTGATCAACACCGTGGTCGGCTCGGGGACGCTGATCACGTTCCCGGTGCTGCTCGCGGCGGGTCTGCCGCCGGTGACGGCCAACGTGTCCAACACGCTGGGCCTGGTGCCGGGCTCGGTGAGCGGCGTGCTCGGCTACCGGCGGGAGCTGACGGGCCTCGCGCCGCTGCTGCGCAGGCTCGGCGTCGCCGCGCTCGCGGGCGGCCTGACGGGTGCGGTGCTGCTGCTGGCGCTGCCCGCCAAGGCGTTCGAGGCGGCGGTGCCGGTGCTGATCGCCGCCGCACTGGCGCTGGTCCTGGCGCAGCCGCTGCTGGCCAAGCGCCTCGCCGCGCGCGCCGAGACCCGCCCGCGGCCGGAGTACGGCGGGCGGGCGCTGCTGGTGGGCGTCTACCTGTGCGGCATCTACGGCGGTTACTTCGGCGCGGCCCAGGGCGTCCTGCTGCTCGGGCTGATGGGCGTGCTGCTCGATCTGGAACTGCAGCGGATCAACGCCGTGAAGAACGTGCTGGCGCTCGCGGTCAACGGGATCGCGGCGGTCCTCTTCCTCGTCGACGGTCCGATCGACTGGCGTGCGGCGCTGCTGATCGCGGCGGGGTCGGTCGTCGGCGGTCAGGTCGGCGCGCTGGTCGGCCGGCGCCTGCCCGCACCGGTGCTGCGCGGCGTGATC
The DNA here is from genome assembly GCF_000787855.1 of Streptacidiphilus anmyonensis. Classification (GTDB taxonomy): domain Bacteria; phylum Actinomycetota; class Actinomycetes; order Streptomycetales; family Streptomycetaceae; genus Streptacidiphilus; species Streptacidiphilus anmyonensis. The sequence goes on from NZ_BBPQ01000012.1 coordinate 95,183, forward strand.
GTCGCGGTGGGCGTGGTGGCGATCATCCGCGTCGCGCTGGGGTAGTCGGCTCCGGGGTGGCCGCTACTCCTCGACGGGCCCGGCGAGGGACCAGCCGGGCACCTGGTAGTGGGGGGTCACCGAGCCCCGGCGGAGTTCCTCGCCGCAGGCGCGGCAGCAGATCCGCGCCGAGACGTCCGCGCCGCAGTCGTGCTCCCAGACCAGCGGCGGGGTCTGCGCCAGGTGCCGGTCGCCCCACTCCTTGAGCAGCAGCAGCACGGGCTGCAACTCCCGTCCGGCCTTGGTCGGGAGGTACTCGTAGCGGACGGGACGGTCCTGGTAGGGGACCTTCTCCAGCACGCCCGCCTCGACCAGCTTGCGCAGCCGGGCGGTCAGGATGTCGCGCGGGGCGCCGGTGTTGCGGGCGATGGCGTCGAAGCGCCGCACCCCGAAGAGCGTCTCGCGGAGCACCAGCAGCGCGTACTTGTCGCCGACGACGCCGAGGGCGTCGGCGATGGAGCAGGGGCGCGGCTGCGGCTTCGACGCGGTCATGGGGGAAGCCTACGCCCGACAGGGTTTGATTTTCCTACTCACCGACCTATAGTGAATCCAGATTTCCTACTGACTGGTAATCCACGGGCCTGGAGGCCGCCATGAGGGATGCAGTGATCGTCGAGGCCGTGCGCACGCCGATCGGCAAGGGCAAGCAGGGCGGCGCCCTGTCGTCCGTCCACCCCGTCGAACTGCTCGCGCACACCCTGCGCACGCTGGTCGAGCGCACCGGCATCGATCCGGCCCTGGTGGACGACGTCGTCGGCGGCACCGTCGACCAGGTCGGCGAGCAGGCGATGAACACCACGCGCTACGCCTGGCTCTCCGCAGGCTTCCCCGAGTCCGTCCCGGCGACGACGGTCGACCGGCAGTGCGGGTCGTCGCAGCAGGCCGTGCACTTCGCCGCGCAGGGAGTCATCGCGGGCGCCTACGACCTCGTGATCGCCTGCGGCGTCGAGTCGATGAGCCGCGTCCCGATGTGGTCCAACGTGCCGCCGGGCGCGGACCCCTTCGGGCCCGGCGTCGCCGCGCGTTACCCCGAGGGCCTCGTGCCGCAGGGCATCAGCGCCGAACTGATCGCCGCCCACTGGAAGCTGGACCGCGAGGCGATGGACGCGTTCGCCGCCGACTCGCACGCCAAGGCCGCGCGCGCCTGGGAGGCAGGCCTCTTCGACGCCGAGACGGCGCCGGTCACGACGCCGTCGGGCGCGCTCGTCACCCGGGACGAGAGCGTGCGCCCGACGACCACGCCCGAGATCCTGGCCGGCTTGCGGCCCGCCTTCGCGGACGAGGGCTTCGCGGCCCGTTTCCCGCAGATCGACTGGTCCGTCACCGCGGGCAACAGCAGTCCGACCAACGACGGCGCGGCGGCCGTCCTGATCACCAGCAGCGAGACCGCCGCACGGCTGGGCCTGCGGCCGCTCGCCCGCCTCCACAGCTTCGCCGTCACCGGCTCCGACCCGATCATGATGCTGACCGGCGTCATCCCGGCCACCGAGCGGGTGCTGCGCCGGGCCGGGCTCGGCCTCGACGACATCGACCTCTTCGAGGTCAACGAGGCGTTCGCCAGCGTCCCGCTCGCCTGGCTCGCCGAGACGGGCGCGGACCCGGCCCGCCTCAACGTCCACGGCGGCGCGATCGCCCTCGGCCACCCGCTCGGCGCGAGCGGCGCCCGCCTGATGACGACGCTCGTCCACGCGATGCGGGAGCGCGGAGCGCGCTACGCCCTGCAGACGATGTGCGAGGCGGGCGGCCTCGCCAACGCGACCGTGCTGGAACGGATCTGACGGTCCCCGTCAGGCGGGGCGCGAGGCCCCGTCGGGCGGACCTTCCGCACCAGCCCGGGCGGTCGGCGCGCGCGATCACGAGGCGGCGACCGCCCTCGTGCCGGGGCCGTACGCGGGTGGTTCGCCGGCGCAGCCCGGGGCCACCCCCGGCTCCAGGCCGGGGGTGTGCGTGCCGGGCGTGCCGGGCCCGGAAGGTTCCGCCGGACGGGGCCTAGCTCGACGGGATCAAGGAGGACGTCCCCAGGCCCGTCGGTCCCGGCGGGAACCACGCGACGCCCGTCCCGTGACCGTAGCGCGCGAGCAGCTCGCGCTCCGGGTAGCGCCTGGTCTGCTCGTGCCAGTGGAAGACGCCCGCGATCCACCGCTCCAGGTCCCGCAGCCAGCCGGCGACGCCCGCCCGCGCCTCGGCGTCGAGGTGCAGATCGTCGAGGACGACGGGGAGTTGCTCCGTCACGACGTGGTGGAGCTCGCGCAGGCGGGATTCCATGAGGTCCGTGACGATGCCGACCGCCGTCGGACGGTCGCAGTCGAAGAAGGACTGCACCACCAGGACGGCGTTGTGCAGCTCGCCCTCGAACTCGATCTCCTTCTGGTACGACCACAGGTCGTTCAGCAGGCAGCAGTAGTCGCTCGCCGCCGTCTCGATCGCACGGGCCGCGCCCGTCTCGAAGAACGCGCCCGGGACCTCGCCGTGGCGGGCGAAGCGCCCGAGCGAGATCGTCAGCTGCGAGCCGAACGTGTCGCGGCGCATCTCGACGTAGTCGACGGGGTCGGGGATGCGGTGGAGAGCGTGGTTGTCCAGCTCCCAGAGCCAGCCGGCGAGCATGGCGTCCACCGCGTCGCGCAGGCCGCGCAGCCCTTCGGGCGGCAGCGCGACGCTGGTGCGCTGCCACAGGTCCGCGAGGGCGCGTTCGACCGGCGTGACCGGCTCGTCCGCGGTTTCGCCCGCCTCGACGGGCATCAGGCCGCGCAGGCGGGAGTTGGCGAGCCGGGCGGCGGCGGGGCCGGCGTGGCCGTAGGCGAGCGGGTAGTAGTCGTCGGCGTAGGTGCCCCAGGCGAGCCAGTCGGCGGCGAGGGTGAGGGCCTCCTCGTCGCCCTCGGGGAGGATCCCGGCAGCGCAGAGCGGGAAGTCGAAACCGGTGAGCAGCCGTTCGTCCCAGACGCCCTCGTCAAGCAGGCCCATGGCGGCCGCCCAGGCCTTCGAGTGCCTGCGGGCGCCGTCCAGACGCGGGTTCAGGGTCAGCGGGAACGGCGACGCGGCCACCGGGACCTGCGAGGGCCCCACCTTCTGGTGCGGGACGTGGGTGAAGTTGCGTACCCGCTTCAGCCCCAGACGGTTCGTCAGTGACGTGATGCCGGCGGCGGAAAGGCCGAGGCCGGTCGGGCCGGGCCGCCATCCGCCGTTCCACCCGCCGCTCCAACCACCCTCCAGCGCGCCTTCGTTCATATAACGGGAGGACCGCAGGTGCCACTCGTGGCCGCCCGACTGCCAGTCCTGGAGGCCCTTGGCGTAGGCGAGGACGGCCGCGCACCCGACCGGGTCCAGCGTCTCCTCGGCGAAGAGGACCGGGAGTTCGGTGACCACGGTGTGCTCGAACTGCTGCATCCGGGAGGTGAGCAGGTCGCCCACGGCGTCGGCCGCCTCCTGGGTGGAGCAGCCCAGGAAGTGCTCCAGCACCAGGACGCCGTTGCTGAGTTCGCCCTCGTCCTCGACCTCGCGCTGGTAGGAGAAGAGGTCGTTGCGCAGGTGGACCGCGTCGGCGAAGGTGTCGCGCAGCACCCGCAGCGGTCGGCTCGCTGCGACGCGCGCCGGCACCTCGGCGCGGTTGGCGAACTCGATCAGCCCGGCGGACCACGGCGCGCCGCCGACCTTGCGGCGCATCTCGATGTACTCGACGGGGTTGGCGACGCGTCCCGCGTGGATGTTGGAGAGCTCCCAGAGCGACTCGTTGAGCAGGTTCCGGGTGCTCTCGGCGAAGCGGGCCCGCCAGGCGGGGGAGAGGTGCGGGACGGTCCGCAGCCACAGGTTCGCCAGCCCGGCCTCGACGGGGTTGGTCGGATCGGGCATGGGCGTGGTCGGGTCCAGCGGCATGAACGCCGGCAGCCGGTCGAGGTACGCCTTGGCGCCCTCGCGGTCCTGGGTGCGCTTGAACAGCTCCAGGAAGTGGTCGTCGAAGAAGAAGACCCAGGTGTACCAGTCGGTGACGGTGTCCAGGTCCTCGGCGGTGGCGTCGGGGTGGGTGTACGAGCAGAGCAGCGCGTAGTCGTGGGCGTCGAGGTCGCGCTCCTCCCAGACGCCCGAGCCCTCCAGCATGCCCAGGGAGCGCGCCCACGCCTTGGTGTGCGCGCGGGCCCGTTCCAGGTGCGGATTCATTCTGGCCGGGTGGACGACGTAGAACTCGGGCAGCCGGAAGGGCTGTTGGGGCGTCGCGGTGGACGCGGCAGGCGTGGCTGAGGTCACCCGTGGGGCCTACCCCGCCGGAAAAACGGTCATCCAGGGTCGGAAGTAGTCATATCGTCCTACTTCACGGAGTCCGCCGCGCGGCGCGCCCGCAGCGCCCGCACCCGTCCGCGACTCGCACACGCCGGGGACGGGCACCAACGACGCCGCCCCGTGGGGTCGCTGAAGAGGCCGAGGCAGTCCTGTTCCGGGCAGGTCCGCAGGGTCAGCCGCTCGGGGCCGGTCAGGTGGTCGACGGCCTGCCGCGCGACCCGCGCCAGCGCGGCGGCGGTGGTGGGCGGCGCGGCGCGCAGCATCCGCCCGCCGTCCTCGCCGCTCTCCTCGTCGTCCCCGTGGAGCAGCCGGATCGGGTCGTCGTGCTCCCGCAGGAACCGCGCCAGCTCCCGCATCGCCGCGCCCGGCACGTACTGGTGGGTGACCTGCGCCCAGGCGATGGCCCGGATCGGCTTGCGCAGCCCCTGGGCCAGCCGGACGTCGTCCTCGGTCACGGGCTTCACCGGGGTGAGCTCGTGCAGGGCGAGCCAGCGGGCCAGCCGCTCGGCTGTCGCGATCCGCTCGACCGGCGTGGCGGTCGGGAGGCGGCCCTGGGTCGCCAGCAGGTTGAGCCACGTCGCCCCGCAGTCGAGGCGGAAGGCGAGGTCGTCGTCGGACATGCGCGAATCGTAACGGGTGAGGCGTTACGCGTGCTACGGTCCTGCCATCGGTAACGGCTCAGCCGTTACGGCAGAACTCGGGGAGGCAGACGGATGCAGGACCGGTTCACCCGTGCGACGCTCGACCGGGACGCGGGATACGCGCTGCTTGACGAGGTGCAGGACGCCGCGACACAACAGGCCGCGCTGCCGGCGCTGGAGGGGCTGGCGCCGGGCTTCGCCGACTGGGTGGTCACCGCCCTCTTCGGCGGCACCTACCAGCGCGAGGGGCTCTCGCTGCGGGACCGTCAGCTGCTCAACCTCGCCGCGCTGACCGCATTGGGCGGCGTCGAACCCCAGCTGACCGGGCACGTGCGGAGCAGCCTGCGGATCGGCGTCAGCCGGGAGGAGATCGTCGAGAGCATGGTGCACCTGGCGCCGTACGTCGGCGTCCCGAAGGCTCTGGCGGGCCTGCGCGCGGTGGGCGCCGCGTTCGCGTCGGTGGACGGGGAGGGCGTGTGAAGTCCGTCGTCCGGACCGTGCTGGGGGACGTGGATCCGGACGTGCTGGGCCGGGTCGACGCGCACGACCACCTGTTCCTCCGCTCGCGGCAGCTGCCCGGCCAGGAGTTGGACGACGCCTCGGCGGCGCGGACGGAGCTGGCGGAGTTCGCCCGCCTCGGCGGCGCGACGGTGGTCCAGTGGACCCCCTACGGCCTGGGGCGCCGGGCGGCTGAACTGCCGTTTCTGGCACGGGAGACGGGCGTCCACCTGATCGCCGCGACGGGGCTGCACCAGGCCCGCCACTACGCCGACGACGTGCTCGCGGCGGTCGCCGGACCCCGCCTCGCGGAGGTGTTCGTCCGCGAGCTGACGCAGGGGATCACCGGCGCCCCCGGCGTCCGTGCGGGGCTCGTCAAGGTGGCGGGCGGCTACCACGGCCTCGACCCCCACGCCCGCTGGACCATGACCGCGGCGGCGGAGGCCCACCGCGCGACCGGGGCGACCGTCGGCGTCCACCTGGAGCACGGCAGCTCAGGGCTCGAGGTGGCCCAGTTGCTCTGCGGGGAGCTGGGCGTCGCGCCGGAGTCGGTGATCCTCGGCCACCTGAACCGGTTCCCCGACGACCGTGCCCTGCGCGAACTGGCGGCGACGGGCTGCTTTCTGGGCTTCGAGGGGCCGTCGCGCGCCCATCACGCCACGGACTGGCGGCTGTTCGACGCGCTGGCGGCGCTGATCGACGCGGGGCATGCGGACCGGCTCCTCCTCGGTGGCGACACGGTCGTCGCCTCGGCCCGCGCCACGACGGGCGAGGGCCCGGGGCTTCCCTACCTCCCCCGGGTCCTCTGGCCGCGCCTGGCGCGGGAGTTCGGCCGGGAGGGCGAGACGGCGGTCACGGTGGCCAATCCCGCCAGGGCACTGGTGCTCTGACGGGCCCTGGACATGCGAGGGGTGCGGAGCAGAGCCCCGCGCCCCTGAGAGCCTGTCGCGACTACAGCTTGGCGATGGCGGCGTCCAGACGGGCCAGGACGCGCTCGCGGCCCAGCGCCTCCAGGGACTCGAACAGCGGGAGGCCCACCGTGCGGCCGGTGATCGCGACGCGGACCGGGGCCTGCGCCTTGCCCAGCTTGAGGCCGTGCTGCTCGCCGACCGCCAGCAGCGTCTCCTTCAGCGGCTCGGCCGCCCACGGAGCGGTCTCGAACGCGGCGCGCGCGTCGCGCAGGATCGCGTCCGCGCCCGGCTTCATCGCCTTGGACCAGGACGCCTCGTCCTCCACCGGCTGGTCGAGGAAGAGGAAGTCGACGTTGGCCGTGATCTCCGACAGGACCGCGAGACGGGTCTGCGCCAACGGCGCGACCGTCTCGAACAGTGCCTGGTCGAACTGCTCCGGGGCCCAGTTGGCGTAGGGGGCCGTCAGGTACGGCGCGCAGGCCGCGAGGAACCGCTCGGGCGACAGCGCGCGGATGTACTCGCCGTTGAAGGCCGTCAGCTTCTTGATGTCGAAGAAGGCCGGCGAGGTGTTGACGTCCTCGATCCGGAAGCGGCGGACCAGCTCGTCGAAGGGAAGGATCTCCTCGTCCTCGCCCGGCGACCAGCCCAGCAGCATCAGGTAGTTGACCATCGCCTCCGGCAGGAAGCCCTCGGTCAGGTAGTCCTCGAGCGCGACCTTGTCGCGGCGCTTGGAGAGCTTCTGGCGCTTCTCGTTGACGATCACCGAGAGGTGCGCCCAGACCGGCGGGGTCGCCCCCAGCGCCTCCCAGAGCAGCTGCTGCTTGGGGGTGTTCGACAGGTGCTCCTCGCCGCGGATCACCTCGGTGATGCTCTCGTCGAGGTCGTCGACGACATTGGCCAGCAGGAAGACGGCGGAGCCGTCGCCGCGGGCGATGACGAAGTCCTCGATGGCCTTGTTCGGGAAGACGGTGTCGCCGCGGACCACGTCCTTGACGAGGGTCTCGCCCTCGTCGGGCGTGCGGAAGCGCAGCGCGCGGCCCTCGGCGTACTCAAGGCCCCGGTCGCGGCAGAAGCCGTCGTAGCCGAGGTGCTCGGAGCCGGTGCGGGCGGTCAGCTGCTCGCGGGTGCAGTCGCAGTAGTAGGCGTGGCCGGCGGCCTTCAGCTGCGCGGCGGCCTCGCGGTGGCGCTCGGCGTTGTGCGACTGGAAGTACGGGCCCTCGAAGGTCGGGTCGTCCTGGTGGATGCCGATCGCCGCGAGCGCGTTGATGATGCCGTCGGTCCACTCGGGCTTGTTCCGCGCGGCGTCGGTGTCCTCGACGCGCAGCACGAAGACACCGCCGGACTGTCGCGCCACGGCCCAGTTGTACAGCGCGGAGCGGGCACCGCCGACGTGGAACATGCCGGTGGGCGAGGGGGCGAAGCGGACACGGACCGGGGTGGCTGCAGACATGGGCCAAGCCTATCCGCCACCGGGCCCGGACCCTTCCCCTTATCCGTGCGGCACGACGCGCCGCCCGCCGCGCGGCTGTGACGCGTCGCACACCGCTCCAAGATCGAACGAGCCCTGGCTCTCTGTTCGCCGACGTATCGTCGGACGCATTCGTCCGCGCATCAGCCCAGGGGGGCTCCTGATGTCCGCTCGCAAGGTCCGCTCCGCCGCCCGCTCCGCCGCCGCGGCCGTCGCAGCCTCCGCGCTGCTCGGGTCCGCCGCACTGGCCTTCCCAGGGGTGGCCGCCGCGGCGACGCCCGCCAAGCCGCCGCTCCAGCTCTCGGTCACCCCGACCGCGCCGGGCACGGCCCTGAACCCGGGCGGCGCCGTCCGGACCGAGATCGTCACCGTCACCAACACCACGGGGACGTCCCAGCCGTTCACGACCGAGCTGGCGGGGATCACCCAGGGGGCGGTCAACCTGCGGTCGGGCGAGCTCACGGCCTCGGTGACCGCGCTCGGCCGGACCCCCACGACGATCAGCAGCTTCAAGGCGCAGACGCCCGGCTACGTCGGCCTCTTCGTTCCCAAGGGGTCGAAGACGGGAGTCTTCACGGTGCCGGCCCACGCGACCTTCACCTGGAAGGTGTCCGTCGCGGCGACCAAGGCCTGGCCGCTGAACGACGGGGGGCTCCGCTTCATCGTCGGCGTCAACGAGGGCTCCCGCTACCCCGTCCAGGACAAGCAGGTCGACTTCATCCTCGCGCAGCGGGCCGACGGCCCGATGGTCGAGAGCCTGCGGGGCGACGCGAGCCTGTCCCCGAGCCGTCCCGCCTACGCGACGGTGACGCTCACCAACCGCACCGGCGCGGACCTTCGGCAGACCTGGTCGATCCTCCCGGACCTCGGGCGACCGCAGGGCGCCGAGCTCGCCCTCGACGTCTGGGTCGGCTCCGCCGCCCAGGGCCACTGGCAGAGCACGGGCGGCCGCGACCTGGTCGTGAACGGTCTGCGCGCCTCGGCCTCCGCGACCTTCAAGCTGCGTGTCCGCGTGGTCGCCTACACCGCGAAGACGCCGGTCGTCTTCACGCAGCTGACGCTGATCAACTGGGACGGCGTCGTCACCCCGTCCGACCCGTTCCTCGGGCTGACGGTCCGCCGCGCCTGAGCCCCAGGTGCCGCAGCTTGTCGGGGTTCATCAGGGCGTAGACCCGGGAGATCCGGCCGGCTGAGTCCCAGTCGAAGACGTACACCACCTCGCGCGCCGGCGTTCGGATGACGATCGCCGGCGCGTGGTTGTAGCGGGCGTGGGTGATCTCGGTGCCGGCGTAGAAGCGCTCGAAGACCGCCGCGAACAGCCGGGACGCCTTCGCCGCGCCGTGGATCGGGTGGCGTCCGGCGCGGGCCGCGCCGCCGCCGTCGGTGGTGACCACGACGTCCTCGCGCAACAGGGCCTGGAGCCGGTCCATGTCGCCGCCGCGGGCGGCGGCGAGGAAGGCGTCGACGAGGGGACGGGCGTCGGCCTGCCCCTCGGCCTGCCCGGCAGTCCGGCCGTCGGCCCGCGCCGCGGCCCACGGCGCGCGTCCGTCCGCGGCCACGCGTCGGCGGGCGCGGCTGAGCAGTTGACGGCAGGATCCCTCGGTCCGTTCGAGAGCCCCGGCGATCTCCTCGTACGGCAGGCCGAACGCCTCGCGCAGCACGAAGACCGCCCGCTCCGCCGGGCTGAGCCGCTCCAGGAGCAGCAGCACGCCGAGGGAGGCGGTCTCGCGCAGCGCCAGGCTCTCGGCGGGGTCGGCGAACTCGGCCGCCCCCGCCGTGCCCTCCGTGGGCAGCGGCTCCGGGAGCCACGGGCCGACGTAGACCTCGCGGCGGACGGCCGCCGACCGCAGCCGGTCGAGGGCCAGCCGGGTGGTGACCGTGGTGAGGAAGGCGGCCGGGTTGGCGATCCCGTCGCGGTCGGCGGCGCTCCAGCGCAGCCACGCGTCCTGTACCACGTCCTCGGCCTCGGTCACCTGGCCGAGCAGGCGGTAGGCGAGCGCGAGCAGCATGCGCCGGTGGCCGAGGAACAGCTCCTCGGCCGAGGCGGCCGCCGGGTTCGCGCAGGCGCCGGTCAGGCGCGCTCCTTCACGTGCGGCCGCGTCGCGACTCCGAGCCGGTTCCACGCGTTGATCGTAACGATCGCGACCAGCAGCTGGACGAGTTCCTTCTCGTCGAAGCGCGCCGCCGCCTCGTTCCACACGGCGTCCGGGACGCCGTGCTCGCCGAGCTGGGTGACCGCGTCGGTCAGCGCGAGCGCGGCCTGCTCCCGCTCGGTGAACAGGTGCCGTGCCTCCTCCCAGGCGGAGACGGTGACCAGCCGCTGCACCGACTCGCCGTGCGCGAGGGCGTCGTGGGCGTGCATGTCGAGGCAGAAGGCGCAGCCGTTGAGTCCGGAGGCGCGCATCCGGACCAGCTCGCGCAGCGTCGGGTCGAGCGCGCCGCCGCCGGTCTCCTCCAGCGCCAGCATGGCCCGGTACGCCTCGGGGGAGACGCGTGCCCAGGAGAGGCGCGGCTGGTCGGCGTGCTCGGTCGTGGCGGTCATGTCGGGTCCTCCTCGCGGGTGACGCGCCCGGCGGGCGCGTTCACCCTCCCGACGAGGCAGGCGGCCCGGTTGTGACGGGCGCTCGTGTGAGCGCCGTCACAGACCTGTTGGCCGCGGTCACGGCGAGGGCGTCGGCCCCATCAGGTGCTGGCTGAACCAGCTGATCGGGCCGGTGCCCATGGCGGGGACGTACGTGTAGGCGTTGTGCCGTCCGCCCTGGATGACGTTGACGATGGTGTGGATCGGACCCTTGTTGCCGAACTGCTTGAGGTAGCCAGTGACCGCGCCGATCTCGCCCGAGCCCTCCCGGGTGCCGTACTGGAAGGCGATGTAGACGTCGGGGCCGCCGTGCGCGATCAGCTGCTTGGACAGCAGCACCGGGTTGTTCGCCGCCTGCTCCTTGGGGTGGCCCTTCCAGAACGGGGAGTCCGGCACGATGTCCGGGCCGGACACCAGCGCGGCCTTGAACCGGTCCGGGTACTGGAGCACCGCCTTGAGGCCCACGAAGCCGCCGCTGGAGGAGCCCATGAAGCCCCAGCCGTCGCGGGACTTGAAGGTCCGGAAGTTCTGCCGCATCAGGTCCGGGATGTCGTCCGTCAGCCAGGTGCCCATCTTGGGCTGGCCGGGGATGTCGCTGCCGTCCCAGTAGTGGTCGTGGACGTCGGGGCCGGGGTTGAGGACGGGCATGACGACCAGGAACGGCAGGCTCTTGCCCTGCTGGGACCACTCGGTGATGCTCTGCTCCAGCTTGAGGCCGGGGTCCTTCCAGTAGTTGTCGTTGTATCCCGGCCCGCCGGGCAGGGCGATCATCACCGGGAAGCCGCTGTGCGCGTACTTCGGGTCGCTGTACTGCTTCGGCGCCCAGACCCAGACCTTCCCGGTGTAGCCGGACTTCGGGCCGTGGTAGGTGATCACGCCGATATGGGTGCCGTCGTCGAGGGTGTGCTCGACCCGCCACGGGGCCTCCGGGCCCGTCGGCAGCTCGGTCAGCGCGTCGGCCCCGACGACCTTTCCGTCCCCGCCGCCGTCGCGACCGCCGCCTCCGCCGTGCGGGGCCGGGGTGTCGAAGGACAGCGGCTGGCCCTTCTGGCTGAACGGCGGGATCTCGTAGTGCTTCATCACCGGGATCGCCACGCCCACGACCGCGGCCAGGCAGGCCACGACCGCCGTCCAGATCAATGCGCGCCGCCGCCGCGGCCGCCGTCGCGGCCGCCGGGCCGGGACGGTCTCCTCGGGGTGGGGGGAGGGCTGGGTCATGGCGCTGCTCCGGCTGGATCGGCCCTGGTCGGTCAGAGCGTGAGGGCACAGGAAAGGAAGCGATCACAGGGTGATCTGATACGGCCCTTATGACGGCCAAACCAGGCTAATCGGTTCCCATACGTTCGAATTTTTGGTTCGGGTGCGTCCCGATGGCTTTCGGGTTCGCGGTATGCCTCGGGAGTATCTGTGACGTCGTCAGATACCCGCATTCTGGCGGGTCCCCGACTCCAGTCGGCTGAAAGGCCGTCAGTTGCGGGCGTTCGAGTGACGTTGACCACCCTTCGGTTCGGCGGCTAGAGTCTCGACATCAAGCTTCTTGATATCGAGATAAACGGGGGATCGAGGGTGATGCGGGAGAAGCGGCAGGACGGGCTCTGGGCGCAGCTGCGCCGGCCGCCGGGCGGGCGCGACGCGCGCACCATGCTGCTGGCGCAGTTCGTGGACCGGACCGGCACCGGCGTCTGGGCGGCGTCCGCGGTCCTCTACTTCACCTTCGTCTCCCGCCTGGACGCCCGTCAGATCGGCCTGCTCCTGGGCGTCGCCGGGATCGCGGGCATCGCCGGTTCGCCGCTCGCGGGCTGGCTGGCCGGGCGCTTCCCGGCCCGCGCGCTGCTGATCGGCAGTCACCTGCTGCGTCTGGCGGCGGTCGTCGGCCTGGTCCTGGGCCACGGGATCGCCGTGCTGCTCCCCGTCGTGGCCGTCACCGCCCTCGGCGAGCGCGGGGCGAAGATGCTGGAGATGCTCTTCGCCACCCGGGTCGCCGGCGAGCGCCGGTCCGGCTACCAGGCTCTCGCCAGGACCACGGCGAACGCGGGCTGCGCCGTCGGCGCGGGCATCGCCGCCCTCGGCCTCGCCGTCGGCACCGACTCCGCGTACCGGGCTCTCGCCCTGGGCAACGGCCTCTCCTACCTGCTGGCTGCGGCGCTGGTCTGGCGCACCGCCGCGCCGGGCCCGGCGCGCACGCCGACGGCGCCGGTCGCGTGCTCGGCCACCGAGGGCGCGAGCGCAGCCGTGCCCTCAGCCGTGCCCTCCGCCGTGCCCGCGCCCGTTCCGGTCCCGGGGGCCGACGCGCCGCGCAGCCCCTGGCGGGACCGGGGCTACCTGCTCTTCGTGCTCCGCGACATCCCGCTCTGCCTCGACGACTCGCTGCTCAACGTCGGGCTGCCGCTCTGGCTGGTCGGTCACACCACCGCGCCGCACGCGCTCGTGCCCGCGTTCCTCGCGATCAACACCGTGCTCGTGGTGCTCCTGCAACTGCGCTTCTCCGCCGCCGCGGAGGGCCCGCGCGGAGCGGTGCGCTCGGTGCTCCTCTACGGCGCGGCCCTGCTGCTGACCTGCGTGCTCCTCGCCGCCACGACGGGCGGCGGGGCGCTCGGCGCGTCGCTCGCGCTGCTCGCGGCGGCGGTCCTGGTGACGATCGCGGAACTGCTCCGCTCGGTCAGTTCCTGGGAGCTGTCCGTGCTGCTCGCGCCCGAGCGCTCGCGGGCCGCCTACCTCGGCGTCGCGGGCATGTCGCAGGCGATCCAGAAGTCGGCGGGCCCGCCGCTGCTCACGGGCGCGGTCATGGCCGCGGGCCCGGTCGGCTGGCTGGTCATGGGCGGCGCGGTCGCCGCGAACGCCGTCGTCCAGAACCGTGCCTGCGCCCGCCGCCTCGCCACGACGGCCGCCGCCCCGAGGGTGGACCGCGCCGACGTCACCCCTGTGCCCGCCCCGCCGGAGTCCGTCGGGGCGGGGGGCCCTCCCGACGGCTCGGCGCGGCGTTCCTGAGCAGGCCGGTCAGGGTCAGCACCCAGGCGGCCACGGCGATCCACAGCAGGATCCGACCCGGCGTCCGCAGCCAGAGGACCGTCGTGGCCGTGCCGGCCGAGAGCGTAGCCCCCGCCGTCATACCCATCGGGAAGGCCCTCGCCCAGCGCCGCACCTCGTCGCGGTGCCGGGGCTGGCGGCGTGGAGCGATGCCGGGGCGGTATGTCTCCACGTCCAGGGGGCCGCTCGCGGAGGCCGACCGGGCGGTCGGCCGGCCCGGTCAACCCAGCGGGACGTCCTTCTCGCGGAGCGCCTCCAGGACCGGGCCGTACATGCGCTCCTTGATGGTGCCGACGGTCGGGCCCGCCTTCGCCGCGTGCGGGCGGGCCAGCTCGATCGCGGCGGTGCGCAGGCCCGCCTCGTCGGCGGTCGCGTCCACGATCCCGGCGCTCAGCGCGTCGACGCCGCCGAAGCGGTGGGCGGTGACCATGGCCGTGTGCGCGGTCCGCGGGGCGAGCCGGGACTGGATCAGCGCGGACATGCCGTGGGTGAAGGGGATGTTGATCTCGGCCTCCGGCAGGCACCAGAAGCCGCGGTCCGCGCGCATGATCCGCAGGTCGTGGGTGAGGGAGAGCATCGCCCCGGCGGCGAAGGTGTGCCCCTGGAGCGCGGCGACGGTGACGAAGGGGAGCGTCAGCACGCGGGCGAACAGCGCCTGCACCGTCTCCACATAGGAGCCGGCCTGGTCGGCGTGGGCGAAGAGCCAGTCGAGGTCGAGGCCGTTCGAGAAGAACTTCCCCGTCGCGGCGGTGACCAGCGCCTTCGGCCCCTCCGTCTGCTCGACCTCGTCGAGCAGCGCGGCGACGGCAGTCAGCCAGTCCGGGTGGAAGCGGTTCTCGCCGTCTCCGATGTCGAGGACGAAGACCTCGCCGTCACGGTCGAGGGTGGGGGCGTGCTGCGGTGCGGTCATCAGGGGGCTCCTCGGGGTCCGTCGCGGTGGTGGCCCAGCATTTGCTACCGGCGAGTAACTTCTGCGTCCATCGTACCGACGGACCGCGGTCGTGTCCCGGACTTCCGTTCGATCGGAGGGTGTCGGCCGGCAGCCGTCCGCGGCAGCGAGAATGTCCGCGTGGACAACGCCGTGGACTACCAGGAACTGCTCGCCGCCTCGATGACCGCGGCCCTGCGCACCGCCGGGACCGGCCGGGTCGCCGACTACATCCCCGCGCTCGCACGCGAGGACGGGCACGCGTTCGGCATGGCCCTGGCCACCGTCGAGGGCGAGGTGTTCGGCGTCGGCGACTGGGGGCGGCCGTTCTCCATCCAGAGCATCTCCAAGCTGCTCACGCTGATACTCGCCCTCGCCGAGGGCGGCGAGGCGGAGCTGTGGCCCCGCGTCGGCCGCGAGCCCTCGGGCAACCCGTTCAACTCGCTGATCCAGCTGGAGACCGAACACGGCATCCCGCGCAACCCGTTCATCAACGCGGGCGCGATCGTCGTCACCGACCGCCTGCACAGCCTGACGGACGGCCACGCGGCGGACATGGTCCTCGACTTCCTGCGTGCGGAGTCCGGCAACCACTCGCTGCGGACCGACCCGGAGGTCGCCGCGTCCGAGGCCGAGCACGGTCACCGCAACGCGGCGCTCGCCCACTTCATCGCCAGCCACGGCAACCTGGTCAACGACGTCGACACGGTCCTGGCCGAGTACTACGCGCACTGCGCGATCGCCGCCTCCTGCGACGACCTCGCCCGCGCCGGTCTCGTGCTGGCCCGCCACGGCCTGCGCGCCGACGGCACACGGCTGCTCACCCGCAGCGAGGCCAAGCGCATCAACGCCATCCTCCTCACCTGCGGCACCTACGACGCGGCCGGCGACTTCGCCTACCGCGTCGGCCTCCCCGGCAAGTCCGGCGTCGGCGGCGGCATCCTCGCCGTCCTCCCCGGCCGCGCCGCCGTCTGCGCCTGGGGCCCCGCCCTCGACCCCGCCGGCAACTCCGTCGCGGCGGTCGCCGCGCTCGACGCCCTCACGACGCTCTCGGGGTGGTCGGTGTTCTGAGACGTGCCGGGGCACGGCCTCGCGCTGTCAGTGCCGGGGGATAGCTTCCGGTCATGGGTGTCTATCTGGTGAGCGTCGACGCGGACGAGTGGTTCGGTGCCGAGGAGGACGGCTTCGGGGAGCTCGCTGCCGCGCTCGACGCCGCGCTGGTCCAGCGCGGGCTGCCGCCGTTCGACTCGCTTCCCGGGGAGGCGGAGTTCGTGCGCGGCTCCGGGCTGAGCTTCGAGGAGAAGCTGTCCGCGCCGATGGAGGGCTTCGCCGCGCTGTGCGAGGAGCACCTCGCCGAGGCCGAGGCGGAGACGCTGTGCGGATGGACGGTGCTGGTGCCGTTCTCCCTGGACGGTGAGCTGCGACTTCCGGTGCCGTCCGCCTACTTCGACGAGACCGTCGTGGTCGGCGCGCCGCAGGCGCTGGCCCTGGCCGAACGCCTCGCGGCGCTGCTGGAACTGCCGCTCGACGAGATACCCGCGACGTCGGACAATCTCGAGCTGACGCTGTGGTTCCGGAGCGACGGGCCGGCGCCGGAGGCGGCCGCCCGGCGGCCGGGCCGGTGGGCGGCGGATCTCGACACGGCCTTCCATGTCGCCCTCCACCTGCGCGCCGCACAGCACTCGATCCGCCGCAACTGCCCGCTCACCTACTGCTGAACCCCCTCACGTGAACACCGTCACGTGAACCCCGTCACGGCCGCGGGATGTTGCGCAGGTTGCTGCGGGCCAGGTCGATCATCTTGCCGACGCCGCCGTCCAGCACGGTGCGCCCGGCGGCGAGGGCGAAGCCCTTGAGCTGGGCGGCGGTGATGGTCGGCGGGAGGGAGAGGGCGTTCGGGTCGGTGACGACGTCGACGACGGCCGGGCCGGGGGCGGCCAGGGCCTCGGCCAGGCCCGCGCCGACGTCCGTCGGCTTGGTGACACGCACGCCGTGGACGCCGCAGGCGCGGGCGATGGCGGCGTAGTCGACGTCGCCGTTGTCGATCTCGTACTCCGGGTACCCGCTGACCATCATCTCCAGCTTGATCATCCCGAGAGCGCCGTTGTTGAAGACCACGACCTTCACCGGCGCCCGCTTCGCGTACTTCCTCAGCGTCAGCAGCTCGCCCATCAGCATGCCGAGCCCGCCGTCGCCCGCGAGCGCCACCACCTGGCGGTCCGGGTGGGCCAGCTGTGCGCCGATCGCGTGCGGCAGCGCGTTCGCCATCGAGCCGTGCAGGAAGGACCCGATGACGCGGCGTCGGCCGTTCGGGGTGAGGTAGCGCGCGGCCCAGACGTTGTTCATGCCCGTGTCGACGGTGAAGATCGCGTCGTCCGAGGCCACGTCGTCGAGGACGGCGGCGACGTACTCAGGGTGGATCGGGGTGTGGTGCTCGATGTTCTTCGTGTACGCGCCGACCACCCGCTCCAGCGCCGCGCCGTGGCGGCGGAGCATGTCGTCCAGGAACGACCGGTCCTGGCGCGGCTTCAACAGCGGCTGCACGGCGCGCAGCGTGGCCGCCACGTCGCCGTGGACGGCCAGGTCCAGCGGCGTGCGCCGCCCGAAGCGGGTCGGGTCGTGGTCGATCTGGACGGTGTGGCGGCCCGGCAGGAACGAGTCATAGGGGAAGTCGGTGCCGAGCAGCAGCACCAGATCCGCCTCGTGCAGCGCGTCGTGGCAGGCGCCGTAGCCGAGCAGGCCGCTCATGCCCACGTCGTAGGGGTTGTCGAACTGGATCCACTCCTTGCCGCGCAGGGAGTGGCCGATCGGCGCCCGGATCGTCTGCGCCAGGCGCATCACCTCCGCGTGCGCCCCGCGCACGCCCGCGCCCGCGAACAGCACCGGCTTCCGCGCCGCGTTGACCGCCTCGGCCAACGCCTCCACCTGGGCCTGGGCCGGAACGGGCGTGGCCCGCTGGTCCGGCTGCAGGAACGCGCTCACGCCCGTCGGTCGGGCCGCGGGCAGCGCGGCCACGTCGCCCGGGAAGGCCACGACCGACACCCCGCCGGCCCCGAGCGCGTGCTGCACCGCCGTGCGCAGCACGCGCGGCATCTGGCCTGGCGTGCTGACCATCTCGCAGTAGCCCGAGCAGTCCACGAAGACCCGCTCCGGGTGGGTCTCCTGGAAGAAGTCCGTGCCGATCTGCGTGGACGGGATGTGCGAGGCGAGGCCCAGCACCGGCACCCGCGAGCGGTGGGCGTCGTACAGGCCCTGGATCAGGTGCGTGTTCCCCGGCCCGCACGAGCCGGCGCAGACGGCCAGCCGACCCGTCGTCTCCGCCTCCGCGGCGGCGGCGAACGCCCCGGCCTCCTCGTTGCGGACGTGGATCCACTCGATCGCGCCCTCGCTGCGGCGGATCGCGTCGACGACGGGGTTCAGGCTGTCCCCGACCACCCCGTAGACGCGCCGTACGCCGGCCTGGCGCAGGACGGTGATCATCTGCTCGGCGACCGTGCGGTCGGCCATGGGCTCCGCTCCCTCCGCTGGGCTCCGGCTGACGCTTCCCGTCCGATCCTGCCCGCTCCCCACCGGCCCCGCGACCGGCCCCGCGCCGTATTTCGCGCGCGCGTCGCGCCCGGACGGGGTGATACTCCGGATCATGGACCACTCCGCCCGCACCTTCGACGACCTCATCGCCGAGGCCGACTCCGTCTCCGTGGCCGGCTGGGACTTCTCCTGGCTCGACGGCCGCGCGACCGAGGAGCGGCCCCCGTGGGGCTACCAACGTCTGCTCGGCGAGCGCCTGCGCGGCGCGCGGGCGGCGCTCGACGTCCAGACCGGCGGCGGCGAGGTCCTCGCCGGAGCGACCGACGCCTATCCGCCGACCATGGCGGCCACCGAGTCGTGGCCTCCGAACCAGGCCAAGGCCACCGCCCTGCTCCATCCGCGCGGCGTCCTGGTCGTCGCCACCCCGGACGAACGCGCGCTCCCCTTCGCCGACGGCGCCTTCGACCTGGTCACCTCCCGCCACCCGGCCTCCACTCCGTGGGACGAGATCTCCCGCGTGCTGCGCCCCGGCGGCACCTACCTCGCCCAGCACGTCGGCCCGGCGACCTCGCTGGAGCTCACCGAGTACTTCCTCGGCCCCTGGCCCACCTCGGGCGAGGACCGCCACCCCGACGTCGAGACCGCCGAGGCCCGCGCAGCCGGCCTCGACGTCGTCGACCTCCGCCCCGCGCGCCTGCGCATGGAGTTCCACGACGTCGGCGCGGTCGTCTACTTCCTGCGCAAGGTGCTGTGGACCGTCCCCGACTTCTCCGTGGACAGGTACCGCGACCGCCTCCGCGAGATGGACGCACAGATCCGCCGCGACGGCCTCTTCCTCGCCCACTCCACCCGCCACCTGTTCGAGGCGCGGAAGGGCTGAAGGCACCAAGGCATGAAACGGCCGGAGGCCCTGTCGATGTGGATCGACAGGGCCTCCGGCCTTTGCGAAGTCGGGGTGGCGGGATTTGAACCCACGGCCTCTTCGTCCCGAACGAAGCGCGCTACCAAGCTGCGCTACACCCCGGTGCAACGAAACGTAACTCTACCGGACCCGGCGGGCTGCTTCCGACGGGCGAAGCGGTCGGACACAGCAGTGTGGCCCGGCCTTCCTTGCGGAAGACCGGGCCACACTCGCGGTTTCACCAGTCGGGGTGGCGGGATTTGAACCCACGGCCTCTTCGTCCCGAACGAAGCGCGCTACCAAGCTGCGCTACACCCCGGTGCAACGAGCATTACTGTAGCGGACCACCTGCCCAGGCACGAAATCCGATTCCGCAGGGTGCGACGTGGAGCCACCGTCGTTCAGCGGTTGTTCGCGGGACCGTCCGATGCCTTCATGCCGTATCGGCATGACCAGGCTCCTAAGATGGACGCATGTCCGAGCTGCGCCGCCTGCGGTACTTCCTGGCCGTCGCCGAGGAACGGAACTTCACCCGTGCCGCGGAGCGGCTGCACATCGCCCAGCCGGCGCTGAGCCGGCAGGTGCGGGAGCTGGAGCGCGAGCTCGGCGTCGAGCTGCTGGTGCGCACGACGCACAAGGTCGAGCCGACGGAGGCCGGCCGGATGCTGCTGGAGCGCGGGCCCGCGCTCCTGGAGGCGGCGGACAGCCTGTGGCGCGGGGTCCGCGCCTTCGCGGACGGGCGGATGGGCAGCGTCAGCCTCGGCTACGGCATGAGCGCCGGCTACGAGACCGCGCCGCAGCTGCTGGTCGCGATGGGCGAGGAGGCCCCCGGCATCGAGGTCTCCGCGCGGGTGATGGCCTTCGCCGACATCGTCGACTCCGTCGCCGCCGGAACCCTGGACGTCGGCCTGGTGCGATCCGCCCTGCCGGAGGCGCTGCCCGACGACGTCGAGCTGACGCTGCTGCGCCGCGAACGCCAGGGCGTCGTGATCAGCAGCGAGCACCCGCTCGCCGCGAACGGCGCCGACTCGATCGACCCGGCCGCGCTGGACGGCCTCAAGCTGCTGCTGCACCCGCGCGCCCACAACCCCGGCCACTACGACGAGATCATGGAGATCTGCGCCCGCGCCGGCGCGCGTCCCGAGGTGCTCTACCGCGGCCTCGACTTCGACGCCTCCTACACCCCCGTCGCCTCCGGCGCGGCCGTCACGATGGTCGGCTACTCCGGCCGCATCGGTCTGCCGAGCGGGCTGCTCTGGCTCCCCGTGACGCCCGCGGCGTTCATCGAGGTCCATCTCGTCACGCGCAGCGAGAACAACTCACCCGCGGTCAAGCGGCTGCTGCGCGTCGCGGAGGAGACGTCCCGTCAGCACAACTGGCTGACGGGCGCGTTGGAGGAGCCGGTCGCCGGGGTCAGGAACCGGCGCGCGCTCGGTCTCGACGGAGCGGACATCGGCGCGATCGACGGGGCCTACGAGGTCTGATCCCCGCCGGTCCCGGTGGCCCAGGCCCGTCGCAGGCTCAGGCTCAGGCGCGGGCCCGGGGGCGCAGCGTGAGCAGGGTGGCCTCCGGGGGGCAGGCGAAGCGGACCGGGGTGTAGCGGTTGGTGCCGCAGCCCGCGGACACGTGCAGGAAGCTGCGGCGGCCCCCCGCCGCGTGCGTGGACAGGCCCTTGACCCGCTTGCGGTCGATGTCGCAGTTGGTGACCAGCGCGCCGTAGAACGGGACGCAGAGCTGACCGCCGTGGGTGTGGCCGGCCAGGATGAGCGGGTAGTCGTCCGCCGCGAAGGCGTCCAGGACGCGTAGGTAGGGGGCGTGGACGACGCCGAAGGAGACGTCGGCGTCCGGCGAGGGGCCGCCCGCGACCGCCGCGTAGCGGTCGCGTCGGATGTGCGGGTCGTCCAGCCCCGTCAGCTCCAGCTCCAGGTCGTTGACCTTGAGGGCGCCGCGCCGGTTGGTGAGGTCGAGCCAGCCCGCCGCGTCGAAGCCGTCGCGCAGCTCCGTCCACGGGTTGTGGATCGCGCCCTTGATGCCGCGGCGCGCGCTGCCGTCGGCGTTGTTCATGCCGTGGTTGCCGCTCAGCATCGCGGTCAGGTAGCGGGTCGGGCTCTTCGGCTGCGGGCCGTAGTAGTCGTTCGAGCCGAAGACGTACGCGCCGGGGAAGTCCAGCAGCGGGCCGAGCGCGTCCAGCGTCTGCGGCACCGCCTCCGGGTCGGACAGGTTGTCGCCGGTGTTGATCACCAGGTCGGGGCGGAGCGCGGCCAGGCCGCGCAGCCAGATCTGCTTCTTGCGCTGCCCGTTCACCATGTGGATGTCGGACACCTGGAGCACCCGCATGGGCTTCGCGCCCGGCGGCAGCACGGGGACCTCCACCCGGCGCAGCCGGAACGAGCGCACCTCGTACCCGGCGGCGTAGCCGACGCAGGCCGCGCCGACGGCGGCGGTGACTCCAAGGGCCTTGAGCGGAGCGGCGTATCGGGTGCGCATCCGTCCATGGTGGCAGACGCCGCAGAACAGCTGACACGACGGGGCGGCCACCGGCTGTTAATCCGGGCGGCAGGCCCGGAGCAGGTGTCAGACTTGCCCCATGACCACCACGCTCAAGCAGCAGCTCCAGGAGGACCTCACCGCCTCGATCCGGGCCCGTGACGACCTCCGGTCCGGCACGATCCGGCTCACCCTCGCCGCCATCACCAAGGAGGAGGTGGCCGGCAAGACCGCGCGCGAGCTCAGCGACGAGGAGGTGCTGCAGGTCATCACCCGTGAGGCGAAGAAGCGGCGGGAGGCCGCGGAGGCGTTCGAGCAGGGCGGTCGCACGGACTCCGCCGCGCGCGAGCGGGCCGAGGGCGAGCTGCTCGCCGGATACCTGCCGAAGCAGCTCAGCGACGAGGAGCTCACCGCGATCGTCACCGCGGCCGTCGCCGAGGCCGCCGCGTCCGGCGCCGAGGGGCCGCGCGCGATGGGCGCGGTCATGAAGATCGTCAACCCGAAGGTCAAGGGCCTCGCGGAGGGCGGCCGCGTCGCCGCGGCGGTCAAGCAGGCGCTGAACGGCTGAGGCCGGTCGGGTCGCGACGACTCGTGACCACGCGCGACGACTCGCGACGACGATTCGCCTCATGACGACGGCGGGGGTGCGAGGCTGGAAAGC
>NZ_BBPQ01000012.1:117329-128357 GCF_000787855.1 Streptacidiphilus anmyonensis
GGCTGGAAAGCCCCGCACCCCCGCCGTCGTCGTGTCTCAGTGGCCGAAGATCCCGCCAGGGCCCCCGGCGCCGCCTGCGCCGCCCGCCCCGCCGTTGTTGCCGCCGGCGACACCGACGATGCCGGTGGCTCCGGCGATCGTGTTGCCGGTCGCGCCGCCGTTCTTGCCGTGCTTGCCCTTGCCGTTGCCGCCGTTGGTCCCGCCGTTCGCGCCCTTGCCGTCGTTGGACGGGTTCGGGGACTGCGGCAGCGGGAGCAGGGTGAAGTTGCTGAACGGGACCCCGGACAGCGCGCCGGTCATCGCCTCACGCCAGATCGGGCCGGCCAGCGTGCTACCGAAGGCCGTGTTGTAGGGGACCGCGCTGCCGCCGATCAGCTGGCCGTTGTCGAGCGGCTCCAGCTTCGCGGTGTCGGAGACGACGGTGGCCGCGGCGATCTCCGGGGTGTAGCCGATGAACCAGACGCTGGCGCTCTTGTCGGTGGTACCCGTCTTGCCGGCGCTGGGGCGGCCGTCCTTGAAGGCGTCGACCGCGCCGGTGCCGTCGTTGACCACGCCCGCCAGCATCGAGTTGATGGCGTCGGCCGTGCCCTGCTGCATCGCCTGCTGGCAGTTGGCCTGCGGCACCGCCAGCGTCTTGTGGTCCGCCGTGGTCACCGAGGTGATCGCGGTCGGGTTGCAGTAGACGCCGCGCGCCGCGAACGACGCGTAGACCGCGGCCATCTGCAGCGGGGCGATGTCGTTGGTGCCCAGCGTCATCGACTGGACCACCTGGAGCGGGTCGAGCTGGCCGGGCGTCTTGTACTCCGACGCCTGGCTCTTGAGGCCGAGCTTGTTCGCCATGGTGGCGACGTTGCACAGGCCCGTCGCCTGCTCCAGGGAGACGAAGTAGGTGTTGACCGACAGCGCCATGGCCTTGGCCATGTTGTAGGGGCCGACCAGGCTGTGGCTGTCGTTGTGGTCGTTCGGGACCGGCGACAGGGTGGCGCCGGAGCAGTCCGTCATCGCCGGGTAGTCGGCGGAGTACGGCGACGGGTAGGTGGTGTTCATGTTCAGGCCCTGGTCCAGCGCCGCGGCGGCGGTGATGGGCTTGAACGTGGAACCGGTCTGGAAGCCGAAGCCGCCGCCCATCGACGCGTCGAC
This sequence comes from Streptacidiphilus anmyonensis, assembly GCF_000787855.1. Taxonomy (GTDB): domain Bacteria; phylum Actinomycetota; class Actinomycetes; order Streptomycetales; family Streptomycetaceae; genus Streptacidiphilus; species Streptacidiphilus anmyonensis. The sequence continues at coordinate 118,470 of NZ_BBPQ01000012.1, forward strand.
GTTGTAGTTGATCGTCGTGATGTTCGCCTGCGGGCCCACGCCGTACGGGCGGCTCTGGCCCATGGCGAGGATCTTGCCGGTGCCCGGCTGCACCATCGACATCGCGGCGGCGGCCTTGTCGCCCGCGTAGACGTGGGAGGTGACCGAGGCGTTCAGGGCGGCCTGCGCCTTCGGGTCCAGCGTGGTGTGGATCTGCAGACCGCCCTGGTCCCACAGCGCCTGCCGGTCCGACTGGGTCTTGCCGAAGGCCGGGTCCTTCAGGATCACGTGCTCGACGTAGTCGCAGAAGAACGCCTCACCGTTGTGGTTCGCGGTGATGCAGCCCTCCTGGGGCTTGTGCGGGTTCAGCCCGAGCGGCGTCGCCTCGGCGGCCTTGGCCTGCGCCGCGGTGATCGAGCCGTACTCGGCCATCTTCTCCAGGACGGTGTTGCGGCGCTTGAGCGCGACGTCCGGGTAGACGATCGGGTCGTAGTAGGTGGGCGACTGGACCATGCCGCCCAGCAGCGCCGCCTGCTGGAGCTTCAGCTGGCTGGCGTGCACGCCGAAGTACCGCTCGGCGGCGGCCTCGACGCCGTAGGCCTGCTCGCCGAAGAAGGTGATGTTGAGGTAGTTGGTCAGGATCTGGTCCTTGGTCAGGGTCTCCTCGACCTTGATCGCGTACTTCAGCTCCTGGATCTTGCGGCCGACGGTCTGCCGCTGCGCCTCCAGCACCTTCGCCTGGTCGTTGCCCGCCTCCTCGACGAAGACGTTCTTGACGTACTGCTGGGTCAGCGTCGAACCGCCCTGGGTGGCGCCGCCGCCGCCGTTGTTGGTCACCGCGCGCAGCATGCCGCGCAGGTCGACGGCGCCGTGCTGGTAGAAGCGGTTGTCCTCGATGTCGACCAGCGCCTGGCGCATCAGGGGTGAGATCTGGCTCTCGCTGACGACGGTGCGGTCGCGCGAGTACACCTTGGCGATGACGTTGTTCTGGTCGTCGTAGATGTAGGAGGCCTGGGACAGCGGCGGCTGGGTGAAGTCGGCCGGAAGGTTGTTGAAGTCGTTCACGGCGGACTGCGCCCCGAGCCCCAGCGCGCCCACGGCCGGCAGGGCCAGGCCGGCGACGAGGCCACCGGCCAGCACGCTGGCACCGAGGAGTCGGGCGCCGAGCGAGATCTGCTGGAGTGGGGACACCTTGCGCTTCGCTGCCATGGCAGAACCTTACGCGGCGTTCCTCGGACAGCTGGCCAGGTGTTCGCCTACTCTTGTCACAAGCGTGCGACAACTTGTCGTGCGCCCGCTTGATTCACTCTTGTGGGTGATGAGAGATGACCGAATCGAGGGGGAATGCCTGGCATATGCCAGGCGAATGAGCGGTTGGCAAGGCCACAGCGGGCACCCGAAGCCCGCGAGGGCCGACGACCTGCGATCACTCCAACGGGTGACCTCCCGGGCACGCATAGTCCAAATGGGCCATAAGGATTGGGCCCCAAGGGGCTGTTGCAACGCGCACTTCTTCCGTAACGTCCTCAACTGGCAACGGCATATTCGCCGTTGCCGCCGTGGGGGAGCCTCGATTCGGGAGAGGACGGCGCCAGCATGAGCTGGGTTGAGGACTGGAGTGCGCAGGCCGCCTGCCGCACCAGTGATCCGGACGAACTGTTCGTCCAGGGGGCGGCACAGAACCGCGCGAAGGCGGTGTGCACTGGATGTCCGGTGCGGACCGAGTGCTTGGCTGACGCTCTGGACAACCGTGTCGAGTTCGGTGTCTGGGGGGGCATGACCGAGCGGGAGCGCAGAGCGCTGCTGCGTCGGCGTCCGACGGTCGTCTCGTGGCGCCGCCTGCTGGAGACCGCGCGCAGCGAGTACGAGCAGGCCTACGCGGTCGTCGCCGTGGACTTCGCCGAAGCGGGCTGAGCCCCGCAGGCAGTTGCACCACCCAGGGGCGCGAGGCTGCGCCGATGTGCGGCTCCTCCCCCAGCCTTCGGCCGGGAGGTGCCCCCAGCGTGCGCGCGACAATCCCCCAGCCTTCGGCTGGGGGTGCCCCCATCCCACGCAGGTAGAGCCCCGAACGAGCAGGGCCGTCCGCCTGTCGTCGGTTGCTCGCGCCCACGCGGCGGAGCGCAAATCGGCAGAGCCTCGCGCCCCTGGATGTGCCTGGTTACTCGCGTGCCAGCAGCTCGCCGACGGTGCGGAGGCCGTCGAGGTCGTGGACGTCCCCCGCCAGCGCGGAGACCTCGGCGACGCGCACGTCCGGGTAGACGGACGCGAAGCGGTCGCGCATGCGGCGCTCCCTCGCGATGATCTGCATGCGCTCCGCATGCAGCCGCAGCAGTCCAGCGGCCAGCTGCTCCGCGTCCCCGGGCGGAGCCTCGTCCAACGCCTCCGCCGCCGCCCGCGCGCGCTCCGCGCTGAGCTGGGGGGCGCCTGTGCTGTGAACGCGGTTCAGGACGAGCCCGGCCAGCGGCATGTGGTCGGCCTCCAGGCGGTCGACGAAGTACGCCGCCTCCCGGAGCGCGTCCCGCTCCGGCGCGGCCACGACGAGGAAGGCCGTGCCCTTCGCCTGGAGCAGCGCGTACGTGCGGTCCGCGCGCTCGCGGAAGCCGCCGAACATGGAGTCCATCGCCGCCACGAACGTGGAGACGTCCTGGAGCACCGTCGCGCCCAGCACCTTGCTGAGCACGCCGGTGAACATCGTCATGCCGACGTTCAGCATCTTCATCGCGCTGCGCCCGCCCACCTTCGCGGGAGCGGTCAGCACTTTGATCAACCGCCCGTCCAGGAACGATCCCAGACGGTTCGGCGCGTCCAGGAAGTCCAGCGCGGAGCGGCTCGGCGGGGTGTCGACGACGATGAGGTCCCACGTCCCGGTGGCGTGGAGCTGGCCCAGCTTCTCCATCGCCATGTACTCCTGCGTGCCGGCGAAGCCGGAGGAGAGGGACTGGTAGAAGGGGTTCTCCATGATCTGCCGGGCCCGTTCGGCGTCGGCCGCGGCCAGCACGACCTCGTCGAAGGTCCGCTTCATGTCCAGCATCATGGCCTGGAGTTCGCCCGGTCCCGTCACGCCCTTGACCACGCGCGGGGTGTTGTCGAGCTCGGTGAGGCCCATGGACTGCGCCAGCCGCCGGGCCGGGTCGATTGTCAGCACGACGACCTTGCGGCCCCGTTCGGCCGCCCGCAGGCCGAGCGCCGCGGCCGTGGTGGTCTTGCCGACGCCGCCGCTGCCGCAGCAGACGATGATGCGGGTACCCGGGTCGTCCAGCAGTGCGTCCACGTCCAGTTGACGGGTGGTCAACGGCTCCGCCGAGGTCGTTCCCGCCGACGTCATGCCGCCCCCTGGGTCCGCAGTTCGGCGGCGAGCCGGTAGAGGCCGCCGAGGTCGACACCGCCCGACAACTTGGGCAGTTCGTAGGTGGGCAGCCGCAGCCCTTGGATGTCTGCTCGCTGGGCGCGCTCCAGTTCGACGCGCGCGGCGTGCTCGCGGCCCTCCGCGAGCAGCGGGCCGACGAGCTTGCGCGCCGTTGGCCCCGGGCCGCCGCCGTTGGCGGCCGTACGGCGTCCGCCCAGCCCGCCCTCCGTCAGGGCGAGGGCCAACTCCTCCTCGTGGCCGTCCTCGGCCGCCAGCAGCGCCGCCTGGTCCAGGACCGGCGGACGCACCATGTTCACGAAGACCCCGCCCACCGGCAGCTTCGCCGCGTGCAGGTCGGTCACGCCGTCCACGGTCTCCTGCACCGGCATCTCCTCCAGCAGCGTCACCATGTGCACGGCGGTCTCCGGGGACTGTATGACCCGCATCACCGCCTGCGATTGGTTGTGGATCGGCCCGACCCGGGCCAGGCCGGCCACCTCGGTGTTGATGTTGAGGAAGCGGGTCACCCGACCCGTCGGCGGGGCGTCCATCACCACCGCGTCGTAGACGCGACGGCCGTCCGGACGCCGCCGCCGCACCGCCTCGCAGGCCTTGCCCGTCAGCAGCACGTCCCTCAGGCCGGGCGCGATGGTCGTGGCGAAGTCGATGAAGCCGAGCTTGCGCAGCGCCTTGCCCGCGCGGCCCAGCTTGTAGAACATCTCCAGGTACTCCAGCAGCGCCTGCTCGATGTCGATGGCTAGCGCGTACACCTCGCCGTGGCCCCGCCCGGCGGCCACCTTGCGCTCCTCGTAGGGCAGCGCGGCGATGCCGAACAGCTCCGCGATGCCCTGGCGCTCCTCGACCTCGATCAACAGCGTCCGGCGGCCCTCCTTCGCCAGCGCGAGGGCGAGCGCCGCCGCGACCGTGGTCTTGCCGGTGCCTCCCTTGCCGGTGACGACGTGGAGGCGGACGCCCTCCCAGTCCGGACCTGCAGGTGGAGCTGCGGGCATGAGCCGTTCCTCCCTGGCGATCGCGCGTCACGTCATGCGGGTCATGCGGTGTACGTCAAAGCTGTGCCGTCCGGTCGAGCGTAACCAATGGGCATCCGGTGGACGGGCTAGAGTCCAGTGTCATGACCAAGTGGGAATACGTGACGGTGCCGCTGCTGGTGCACGCGACCAAGCAGATCCTGGACACCTGGGGCGAGGACGGCTGGGAGCTCGTCCAGGTCGTTCCGGGCCCGAACAACCCGGAGCAGCTGGTGGCGTACCTGAAGCGGGAGAAGCAGTAACCATGAGCAAGGTTGAGACCCGCCTGGCCGAGCTCGGCCTGGCCCTGCCCGAGGTCGTCCCCCCGCTGGCGGCCTACGTTCCCGCCGTGCAGACCGGCGACTTCGTCTACACCTCGGGCCAGCTTCCGATGGTGGCCGGCAAGCTCGCCCTGACCGGGAAGGTCGGCGCCGAGGTCACCGCGGAGGAGGCCAAGGAGCAGGCGAAGATCTGCGCGATCAACGCGCTGGCGGCCGTCAAGTCCGTCATCGGCGACCTCGACCGCATCGAGCGCGTCGTCAAGGTCGTCGGCTTCGTCGCCTCCGCCCCCGACTTCACCGGCCAGCCGGGCGTCGTCAACGGCGCGAGCGAGCTGCTGGGCGAGGTCCTGGGCGAGGCGGGCGTGCACGCCCGCAGCGCCGTCGGCGTCGCGGTGCTGCCGCTGGACGCGCCGGTCGAGGTCGAGATCCAGGTCAAGGTCCGTGCGTAACGCCGGCCGCTGAGGCAGGTCCCTGCGGGGACGCAGTGTGATTTGTTGGGCCTGCGCCGTACGATCCGGCCATGAGTGATCGACGGAGTGACCGGCTGCCGCCGAGCTGGGCGGACCGGATCGCGGCGCAGGCCCGCGGGGAGCTCACCCCCGTGCAGCCGCGCCGCGCGGCGACGGTGGTGCTGCTGCGCGCGCAGGGCGACGCCGTGGAGGCGTACCTGCTGCGCCGCCGCACCTCGATGGCGTTCGCGGGCGGTGCGTACGCCTACCCCGGCGGGGCCGTGGACCCGCGTGACAGCGCGCCGGGCCTCGGCTGGGCCGGTCCGGACGCGGCGGCGTGGGGCGAGCGGCTGGGCGTGCCCGCCGACGAGGCCCGCGCCGTGGTCTGCGCGGCGGTCCGGGAGACCTTCGAGGAGTCCGGCGTCCTGTTGGCCGGCCCCGACGCGGCCTCCGTCGTCGCGGACGTCTCCGGCGAGGAGTGGCGCGCGGCGCGCACCGCGCTGGAGGCGCACGAGCTCTCCTTCGGCGAGTTCCTCGCCTCGCGCGGTCTGGTGCTGCGCAGCGACCTGCTCGGCGCGTGGTCCCGCTGGATCACCCCCGAGTTCGAGGAACGCCGCTACGACACCTGGTTCTTCGTCGCGACCGTCCCCGAGGGCCAGCGCACGGCGGAGGTCCCCGGCGAGGCGGACCGCGTCGTGTGGATCTCCCCCGAGGAGGCCGCGGCGCACCACGCGGCGGGCGAGTTCTTCATGCTGCCGCCGACGATCACGACGCTGCGGGAGCTCACCCCCTACGGCAGTCCGGACGCGGCGCTGACGGCGGCGAAGGCCCGCTCGATCGACCCGATCCTGGCCCAGGCCCGCATCGAGGACGACGGCGCGATCGTGGTCAGCTGGCCCGGCCACCCGGGCCTGGCCCTGCGGGGGCAGCTGTGAGCACCGTGGTGACGGAGCGGGCCACGCTGGTCCTGGCCCCGAACCCCTCCCCGATGACGCTGGAGGGCACCAACACCTGGATCCTCGCCGAGCCGGGCTCGTCCGAGGCCGTCGTCATCGACCCCGGCCCCCTGCACGAGGGCCACCTGGCCGCGGTCCTGGCGGCGGTCGAGGCCCAGGGCAGCCGGGTCGCGGCGACGCTGCTGACCCACGGGCATCCGGACCACGCGGAGGGCGCGGCGCGGTTCGCCGAGCTGAGCGGCAGCGGGGTCCGCGCGCTCGACCCGGGCCTGCGGCTGGGCTCCGAGGGGGTGGCGGACGGGGACGTCCTGGAGTTCGGCGGGCTGGAACTGCGCGTCGTCGGGACGCCGGGCCACACCTCGGACTCCCTCTGCTTCACGCTTCCCGCGGAGGGGTCGCTGCTGACCGGGGACACGGTCCTCGGCCGCGGCACCACCGTGGTCGCCCACCCCGACGGCCGCCTCGGCGACTACCTGGACTCCCTGAAGCGGCTGCGGTCCCTGGCGGAGGCCCGCGAGGCCCGCACGATCCTCCCCGGACACGGCCCGGTCCTTTCGGACGCCCTCGGCGCGGTGGAGTACTACCTCGCCCACCGCGAGTCCCGCCTCGCGCAGGTCGCCGCGGCGGTCCAGGCGGGGCACGCGACTCCGGCGGAGGTCGTCGCCCACGTCTACGCCGACGTCGACCGCTCGCTCTGGCCGGCGGCCGAGTGGTCCGTCAGGGCGCAACTCGAATATCTGAGGGAGAACTCTTAGGCGCTGGGGGAGGCCGCACCACCAGGGGCGCGGGGCTCTGCTGATCTGCGGCTCCGCCGCGCAGGTTCCCGCGCCCCCAGGTGGTGCAACCCGATGTCAGCGTGAGCGACGGGCCAGGCGCTCGACGTCCAGCAGGATCACGGCGCGAGCCTCCAGGCGGAGCCACCCGCGCTGGGCGAAGTCGGCGAGGGCCTTGTTGACCGTCTCGCGCGACGCGCCGACCAGCTGGGCCAGTTCCTCCTGGGTGAGGTCGTGGACCACGTGGATGCCCTCGTCTGAGGGGACGCCGAACCGTCGGGACAGATCCAGCAGGGCCTTGGCGACGCGGCCGGGGACGTCGGAGAAGACCAGGTCCGACATGACGTCGTTGGTGCGGCGCAGGCGGCGCGCGATGGCGCGCAGCAGGGCGATGGCCACCTCGGGGCGGGTCGCGAGCCACGGCTGCAGGTCGCCGTGGCCGAGGCCCAGCAGCTTGACCTCGGTCAGCGCCGAGGCGGTGGCGGTGCGCGGGCCCGGGTCGAAGAGCGACAGCTCGCCGATCATCTCGCTCGGTCCGACCACCGCGAGCATGTTCTCGCGCCCGTCGGCCGAGGCCCGGTGCAGCTTCAGCTTGCCCTCGACGATGACGTAGAGCCGGTCCCCGGGGTCGCCCTCGTGGAACAGCGACTCGCCGCGGCTCAGCGTCGTCTCCGTCATGGAGGCACGCAGCTCGGCGGCCTGCTCGTCGTCCAGTGCGGTGAAGAGCGGTGCCCGCCGCAGAACGTCGTCCACTCGGTCCTCCTAGTCGGCCGTGCAGGCTTGAGGTTCGGTCCCCATCATGCCCGACCGGGAAACAGTGCGATCAATCACAACAAGTGTGTCTTACGTGTTTCCCGTTCTCCTAGCGGGGTGGCAACCCTGAGACGGAATCGTCCACCAACCGGGACACAACCAGGATCAGTCCACGCAGGGGATGCCTCGGCCCATCTCCACCGAAGCGCCCTGGAAGGGGATGCTGGACACCGCGTCGCCGGACAAGGAGCCTCCGGCGGCGCCCCCGGAGCCGCCGCCGACCGCCGTGCTCGGGCGGGCCGCGCCCACCGCGTCCATGCCGAGCAGCACCTCGACGTGACCCGCGGCCAGGTTGGCGGCGGCACTCGGCACGGCGGAGACGCCGAGCTTCGTCGCGATCTGCTTGGCCGCCTGCGCCGCGTTCGCGCCGGAGCCGTAGCGGATGACGGTGTGCGCGCGGGACGCGGAGTTGCCGGTGCGGCCCGCGGTCCAGCCGGCCTCGACGAGGTCCTTCTGCTTCTGCGCCGCCAGCCCGGTGATGCCGGAGCTGTTCAGCACGTCCACGGTGGCGGGGGCGACGGGCCCGGTCTGCTGCTGCGGAACGGCGGCGGGCGAGGAGGAGCCGCCCGCGGGCGGCGCGCTCTGGTGCGGGTCGACGGAGATGAGCCGCTGCATGATCCGTTGGATCTGCTGCTCGTCGACCAGGTTGACCGACTCGCCGTTGCGGGTGGCGAAGCCCTGGATCGGCAGGGTGTTGAAGACGACGTTCCCGCCGGTCAGGTTGGGCACCTGCTGGGCGAAGTCGAGGACGTTCCACTGCGAGTCCAGCACCACGTCCTTCTTGACCACGCCGAGCAGTCCCTGCATCTTGCCGAGGTCGTCGAACAGGCCCTCCTGCTTGAGCTTGTACATCACCGAGGAGATGAAGGCCTGCTGACGGTGGGTGCGGTCGAGGTCCCCGTTGGTGAGGTTGTGGCGCTGGCGGACGAAGGAGAGGGCCTCGGCCGCGTCGAGGGTGTTGTAGCCGGCGTGGAAGTCGGCGCCGGAACCCTGGCCGGCCATGGCCGGGTCCTTGGTGGCGTGCTTGAGGCAGACCGTGACCGGCTGGACGACCTTGGCGATGTCGTAGAAGCCGAGCAGGTTGACCTCGGCGAAGTGGTCGATGCGGACGCCCAGGAACTGCTGGACGGTGGCGAGGGTCGCCTCGCGTCCGGCCTCGCGGCTCTGTTGTTCGAGCGCGGCGCCGGTCAGGCCCTGGGCCTTGAGTTTCGGCTCGATCGCGGCCTTCGCCAGGCCGTAGGCCTCCTTGACCTTGTGGTGGCCCTGGGAGGTGCCGTCGCCGTTGAGCGTCTCGACGTAGTCGTCGCGCGGGATCGAGACGGCCTGCACCCTGCCGCCGCCCGCGGGGATGTGCAGCAGGATCAGCGTGTTGGTGTTGTAGCCGCCGATGTCGCTGGAGCCCGCGTGCAGGTCCTGCTCGACGAACTGCTTCGGCAGGTCGTCGCCGTTCATGTCCTTGCGGCTGTCCAGCCCGATCAGCAGCAGGTTGATGGAGTTGTCGAGCTTGGGCGGCGCGTGACGCTGGGTGACCCCGAGCGCGTCGGAGGTGTTCAGACCGTCCGCCAGGGAGTGGTAGGTGAACCAGGAGACGCCGCTGCCCAGCAGCACCACCGCGGAGGCGGTGGCCAGCATCGCCCGCCCGGCCTTGACCAGCGGCGTCGCGGGGCCCCGTCCGACCGCGCGGTCCCCCGCGCGCTCGCGGGGCCGGACCGAGGGTCGGATCGAGGGGCGGACCGGCGGTCGGCCCGACGGGTGCCCGTGCGGGTGGCCCTGGCGTCGGTCAGCCATGGTGGCTCCTTCGCGGGACGGGGACCTGTGCGCCGCGACCGGCCGCGCGGGCGGCGAGGCGACGGGTCAGCGCGCGCCGCAGCGCCGGTGCGGCGACGGCCGCGAGCAGGGCGAAGAGCATGGCCGGGAACAGCTCGACCGCGCACTTCAGCACGCTGGTGCCGAACTTGTCGCCGGCGAAGTCCGAGGCGTGCAGCAGTGCCTGGTCGACCAAGGCGACGGCGGCGATCACCAGCGGCGGGCTCGGCAGGACCCACCACAAGCCCCGGTGGGTGACCAGCAGTGCCGCCCAGGCGGAGGCCAGCACCGAGCAGACCAGGAAGAAGGTGCCGCCCAGCGTCGCGCCCGAGACCTCCTCGACCAGCGCGCCGAGGACGGGCAGACCCAGCAGCACCCAGCTCGCCTGGGGCCGGGCGAGCCGCCCGCCGCGCACCGGGCCGCGCACCGCGCCGCGTTCGGGCCCGCCGCGGTCGGG
>NZ_BBPQ01000012.1:128566-173252 GCF_000787855.1 Streptacidiphilus anmyonensis
GCACCGGGCCGCGCACCGCGCCGCGTTCGGGCCCGCCGCGGTCGGGTGCGCCGCGCTGCGGCGCGGGTCGGCCGACGGGGCCGTGCGCCAGACCGTGGTCGTGGCTGTGGGTCCCGCGCTGGGTCGGTGGCTGGGCTGCGCGCTCCGGCGATCCCGCCGCCGGGCGCTGCGTCGACTGCCCAGTCATACCTCTCCTCTCACGCGGTCCTTCCGCACGGTTCCCCGTCCCTCGCGCGCCTCTCGTTCGGCGGCAAAGCCCATAAACCCACTAGATCGGGCTTATCAGGTGTAACAGACGCACAGGGGACATTCATGGTTCCGCGCGGAAGCCGCGGTGTCACTTGCGCACCGCGGCACGCTGTCTCACGACGGGGCGTCACACGCCGGGCGCGCGCTCCCCAGCGCGTGCGCGTCCTGCGCGTGACTCCACGGCCAACGCAACGAGCTCCGCCCACCACCGGTCACGGCCATGGGCGAGCAACTCCTGTGCCTCGTCGGCCGGGAGGACGCGCACCTCGACGACCGCCTCGCCGTCCTCCGGGTTGGTCGGCTCGGAGTCGACCACCACCTCGCCCCAGCCCCACAGCCAGGCCTTCTCTGGATGCGGCTGCCACGGCCGGTAGGGCACGGGGTTGTCGGTGACGCAGCGGTGCGCGCCGATCCACACCGGCGCGCCGAGCAGCCGGGCGCCGGCCTCCTCGCGCAACTCCCGCGCGAGGCAGTCCTTGACGCTCTCGTCCCGTTCGCGGGTGCCGCCGGGCAGGAACCAGTGGTCGCGCTCGTCGCGGCAGAGCACGACGCCGTGCCCCTCGGCCTGCCCTGCCTGCCCTGCGCCCTGCCTCCCGGCGTCCGGGAGTGGTGCGAAGCCGATCAGGTGCACGTTGGTGACGAGCCGGTCCTCGGGCAGTTGGACGGAGAACCGGGCGTCGTAGCCTCCCCAGGCCCAGAACTGCGGTGCGTGCAGACGCGGGAACCGCCGTGCCAGGGCCTCGGCATCGGCGGGGTCCGGGGCTGCCGAACCGTCAGAACGCGCAGTCGTCGAAGTCATTGATCGAGACTAGCGGCTCCGCTGGCCCGTTCGGGGGAGCGCGTGCGGTGCACCGGTTTGACGCAGCGCCGCAGAAACGTCACTGCTCACCGGGTGCTACCAGGACCGGGCCGGCTCCGGTGCGGCGGTCGCCCACGAGGCCGCGCGGGTGCCCTCCGCCGACCGCCGGGGCCCGGGGACCGCCTGGGAGCGCGGCGCGCCCGTCTCGACCGGGTGCCGCCGTCGAGGCCGTCCGCCGCGCCGCTTCCTGCCGGGCGTCGGCCAGAGCAGCACGTAGCCGGTCGACAGGACCACGAAGCCGAGCCGGACCAGGCCGCGCGTCGGGTCGTCCGGGATGAACAGCGTCCCGCCGTAGAGGGTGAGCAGCGCGATCCAGCTCCACCACGGCACCAGGCGGCGCTGGCCCACCGCGTCCCACAGCAGGGTGCCGAGCAGGACGGAGGCGCTGTAGTAGGTGTAGGTGCTGGGGTCCAGCAGGATCCGGGCGTTCGCGCCGAGCAGGATCACCGCGGGCCAGCGGCCCCGCCACACCGCCAGCGCGCCGAGTACGCCGCCGAGCGCGAACTGGGCGGGCCGGTCCCACGGCGGGGTGCCCGCGCTGGTCACGCCGAGCCAGCGCAGCGAGGACGCGGGCTGGTTGGGGATCGCGAACTTCGCCGCCGAGACGGAGCCCAGGTTGCCGAGGTAGAACGGCAGCCAGGCGCCGGCGACCACGCCGCAGAAGAGCAGGAAGGGCCCGCGCCGCGTGCCGCGCGGCAGCACCAGCAGCAGCACCGCGAAGGGCACCGCGGTCGGCTTGGCGTCGACGGCCAGCGCCAGCCAGACCGCCACCGCCCACGTGCCCCCGCGCGCCAGCGAGTGCACGGCCACGGTGGTGAAGAACAGCGCCAGCACGTCGTCGAGGTGCGCGAAGCGGACGGAGACCTCGATCCACATGGGGATGAAGGCCAGTCCCGCGATCAGGATGCGCTGTTGCAGGCGACGGTGGTTGGTGCCGGTGCCCAGGTAGTGGAGGGCGGCCGTGCGGCCGACCAGGGTCAGCATCACCAGTCCGAGCACCGACATCGCCGCCTCGGCGAGGAGCTGCCCGGTGGCCGGCGTGAACGGTTGGAAGAGCCGGGCGACGGCGAGGCTGACCGGTCCGATCTGCAGTTCGGGGTGCGTGGCGTAGAGCGAGAGGCCGCCGCCGGCCTGGTTGCCGAAGAGCAGCTGCTCGCCCTGGCGCAGGTAGTGCCAGGACACGCCGCCGTTCGGGACGACCAGCACGAACCAGAGCGCGGTCCAGGCGACGAGAAGCAGGTGGTGTCTGCGCACAGGCAACCACCGCACGATCCGTCCGGTATCCGCCCGGTAGTCGGAGAGCGTCGTCTCCTCGCCGGCTCGGCTCACGTTCGTCCTTTTCGCCTGATTCACCCGTTACCCTCCGGGGTGCGGGCCATCTTAGGCGTTGAATGAAAGAACGATGAGCGGTCCACCGGGTCATCGGTCTTACCGAAGGTCAGTACCCGACCTCCTCCCGCAGCAGCCGACTGAGTTCGGTCACGGCCGCGGGGAAGGCCGCGTCGCGGGGCGTTCCGTAGCCGAGGACCAGCCCGGCCCGGTGCCCGGTCGATGACCCTCCGGCCCTCGGTCGGGAGGCGGCCTCGTGCCAGTGCTCCCCGAGTGTGCCGAAGGCGAGGCCCCGGGCCGCCGCCTGACGCAGCAGCCGCGACTCCGGCGGTGCGTCCGACGGGAGACCCAACAGCACGTGCTGACCTGCCGCGACGCCCTCCAGCCGGTAGCCCTCCAGCGCGGAGAGCAGCAGATCCCGACGGCGCCGGTAGCGCGAACGGCTCGCGCGCACATGGCGGTCGTAGGCGTGGGAGGTGAGGAACTCCGCCAGCGTCAGCTGTCCCAGCGCCTCTGACTGGAAGTCGGTCAGGCGCTTGGCCCGCATGACGGGCTCGACCAGTCGGCCGGGCAGCACCATCCAGGCGAGCCGGACGCCCGGGGCGAGGGTCTTGGACGCGGTGCCGACGTAGACGACGCAGTCCGGAGCGGTGCCCTGGAGCGCGCCGACCGGCTGGCGGTCGTAGCGGAACTCGCCGTCGTAGTCGTCCTCGACGACCACCGTGTCCGCGGCCCGCGCCCACGAGACCAGCGCACGACGCCGCTCCGGGTGCAGTGTGACGCCGGTCGGGTACTGGTGGGCCGGGGTCACGACCGCCGCGGCGACGCCGGACGGCGACAGGGCGGCGGGATCCGCGCCGTGGGAGTCCACCGGCAGCGGGACCACGTCCCGGCCGGCGAAGCGGAGCGCCTCGCGGTGGAACGGCAGCCCCGGGTCCTCCAGGGCGAACGCGCCCTGCGGCAGGACGCGGGCAAGCAGGGTGAGGGCCTGGATGTAGCCGGCGGTGACGACGATGCGGCCGGGGGCCGCGTCCACGCCGCGCGCCCGGCCGAGGTAGTCGGCGAGCGCGGCGCGCAGCTCCGGGCGGCCCCGGCTGTCGCCGTAGGCGAAGGCGGCGGGCGGCGCCTCGCCCAGTGCGCGGCGGGACGCACGGAGCCAGGCCGCGACCGGGAAGGAGCCCACGTCCGGGGTGCCGGGCCGCAGATCGTGCCGGGGCGGTCGTGGTGCGCCGCGCGACGCGCGCCGCTCCGGGCGCGCCACGTCCGCGACGCGGGTGCCGGAGCCGTGACGGGCGATCAGGTAGCCCTCGGCGGTCAGTTGGTCGTAGGCGGCGCTGACCGTCCCCCGGGCGACGCCGAGCTCGGCGGCGAGGACCCGGGTGGCGGGCAGCCGCGTGCCGGAGGAGAGGCGTCCGCCGCGGACGGCGTCGCGCAACGACCGCTCGAGCGCCGCGCGCACCCCCTCCCCGGAGGCCCGCCCGGCGGTCAGGTCGAGGTGGAGGTCGACACCGAAAGTGGACCACTCATCGGACATGGAAATGGACCTTATCGTGAGTCCACTGACGGACCAGACTTGTGGGCATGACGACGAACACGAACACCGCAGCGAAGAACGACAACCCTCAGCTCACCGTCCGCGTGGCCGCCGACAAGCTGGCGCCCGCCGCGATGAGGGCGATGGTCGCCCTCGACAAGGCCACCGCCGGCAGCGACCTGGAGGCCGGGCTCAAGGAACTGGTCCGCGCCCGTGCCTCGCAGATCAACGGCTGCGCCTACTGCGTCGACACCCACAGCGCCGACGCGCTGGCCGGCGGCGAGGACCAGCGGCGGCTCCTGCTGCTGCCGGTCTGGCGGGAGACCGGCCTCTTCTCCCGCCGCGAGCGCGCCGCGCTCGCACTGACCGAGGCGGTGACCCGCCTCTCCGACGGACCGGTGGGCGACGAGGTGTGGGCGGCCGCCGCCGAGGAGTTCGAGGAGACCGAGCTGGCCGAGCTGGTCTGGCTGATCACCACCATCAACGCCTGGAACCGCGTCAGCGTCGCGACGCAGGCCTGGCCCGTCAACGAGTGAGCGCCACCTCGACGATCTTCACGATCACCAGCACCATCGCGACGAGCAGGTAGCCGCGGAGGGCGCTCATACCGATCTTGCGGCCGGTGGCCATGACGGGCCGGGTGAGCGTCTCCAGCGGCGGCATCCGCCAGGTGTCGCGCCCGGTGCGGTCGAGGTCGTCCTCGACCGTGGCCGTGCGCCGCTTGGTGAACGCCGCGTACCCGGCGGCCACGACACCCACGACGCCGCAGGCGGCCATGATGTCGACGATCGCGCCCGCGCCGATGTCCGGGAACAGCACCGAGGCCGTCAGGATGACCGACAGCGTGACCAGCACCCCGACGACGGCCGCCGTGAAGGCGTTCGTCTTCGGTCCGTTCACCCACGGCCCCAGCACCTGCCGGTCGTTGCAGAGCAGCAGCAGGAACACCGTCGCGGAGGGCAGCAGCACGCCCGCGAGCGTCTGCACGCCCTCGGTCAGCAGGCCGAGCGGCGAACCGGGGATCAGCACGACCGCGGCCGCCAGGGCCACGATGCCGGCGTAGACGGCGTAGAAGCCCTTCGCGCCCTTCACGCCCCGGTGCAGCGAGTGCTTGATGCCGAAGACGTCGCCGATGGCGTAGGCCGTGGAGAGCGAGACCGCGAACGCGCCGATGATCGAGGCGTCCAGCAGCGCGACGGCGAACAGCACGCCCGCGACCTTGCCCGCGTGGGCCTCGATGCCGTGGGCCAGACCGGCCGCGTCCGTGAAGCCGCCGAAGCCCGCGGTGCCGGCGAAGGCGGCGGCGGAGGCCCCCATCAGCGCGGCGGCGCCGAGGACCACCACGACGATGCCGAGCCACAGGTCGGCCTTCTCGTACCTCATGAAGCGCGGCGTGATCCGCTTGTCGATGACGTAGCTCTGCTGGAAGAACAGCTGCCACGGCGCGACCGTCGTGCCGACGATGCCGATGATCAGCAGCATCACGGTGGCGAGCTGCCCCTGACCGCCCGGCAGGTTCGGCACCGCGAAGTCGTGGGCCATCTGCGAGGTCTTCGGGTGGGACAGGAAGTAGATCGGCACCAGCAGCAGCGATCCCGCGCACAGCGCGACCGCGATCCGCTCGAACCGCTGGAAGGAGCCGGTGAACGCGGAGGCGATGATGATCGCGGCGGCCAGCACCACGGCCGCGGCCCTGGGCAGGCCCAGGTAGCCCGCGGCCAGCGTGATGCCGATGAACTCCGTCACCAGCGTCAGGGCGTTGAGGATGAACAGGTCGATGACGCTGAACGCGCCCCAGAACCTGCCGAAGCGCTCCAGGATCAGCCGGGCGTGGCCGACGCCGGTGACCGCGCCGAGACGCAGCACCATCTCCTGGTTGACGTAGAGCACGGGTACCAGCAGCAGCAGCGTCCACAGCAGGTGGGTGCCGTAGTTCTGCCCGGCCTGGCCGTAGGTGGCGAAGGCGCCGGCGTCGTTGTCGCCGACCATGACGATCAGTCCGGGGCCGACGATCGCGAGCAGCGTCTTGAGCTTGGCGGACAGGCCGCGGCGCTCGTCGTGGTCGTCGAGCCTGATCGTGCCGAGCGCGCCGCGGATGTCGCCGACGTGCGCGTCGTCCAGCACGGCGGTGCGGGTGCGGCGGGTGTCGCGGGTGTCGATCGTGGTGGTCATGGTGATCCCTCCCTGGGGCCGCGGGCAGGGCCGTCGGCCGGTCGGAGGGCATGCAGCATCCATCCGCCCTGCGTGCACGTGTGCGTGCGCGCAGGCGAAAGCAAGAGGAACGCAGGTGGTTACCGCATGCCGAAAGAAGACGAGGTCAAGCGGGTGTCGTGGGGTCGTTTACGACCCGGACCAGGACTGCCGTCCATCGCTTCTCGCCTCCCTCCGGTCATGACGCGGCTCGCGCGTCGCAACGGCAGGGGGCACACCGGACCCGGATCGTCGGAACCGATCCGGCACACCCCAACTCGTCAGAGCTTTGGCACTCCACGGCGTAGCGCTGCGCGCAGCCACTTGGCCTCAACCCTTAGGTCGGGAGGAGGTGTCCTGATCCGGAGCGTCTCTCGACGGTTGGGATCAGTGGCCTGTGTCCGTGGAGACGCCTCACCGAACGAGGTGTCTCATCTGAAGAACCCGTCCAGGTTCACTCCGGCGCGGCGGCGCTGTCAAATCCGTTTACGCGTTCCTGACGCCGCAGCCCGCCCGCAGCGCGCTCTCAGCCCGGCCTCAGCCCGGCCTCAGCTGGCCCTCAGTCCGACCCCAGCGTGTCCCGGAAGGCGCGTGCGTCCGCGGCCTCAGGGACGTCCAACTGCTCGTACAGCTCCGCCGCCCGCCCGGCGTGCTCGCGGGCCACGGCCAGTCGCCCGCGCCGCTGTTCGGCGCGGGCGAGGCCGGCATGGGCGCGGGCCCGTTCGGGGCGGCTGCGCGCGTCGGCGGCCAGCAGCAGCGCGGCGGTGTGCTCCTCCGCCGCCCGGTCCGGGGCGTCCGCGGCGAGCGCCGCCTCGCCCAGGCCGTTGCGTGCGGCGGCCTCGCCGAGCAGGTTGCCGAGCGTCCGGTACAGGTCCCTCGCCTGCGCGTGCTGCTCCAGCGCGACCGGCAGGTTGCCGTGACGGGCGTTGATCAGCCCGAGGTCGTTGAGGATGCCGGCCTCGCCGAGCCGGTTTCCCAGCGTGCGGTGCAGCGCGAGCGCGGCGTCGAAGGAGTCGTTGGCCTCGTGGCACAGGTCCGAACGTTCCAACACCTGGGCGAGGTTCCCCAGCAGGTGCGCCTCGCCGACCGTGTTGCCGGCGGTGCGCGCCAGCGCCAGCGCCTCCTCGTAGCAGGCCCGCGCCCGCGTCAGCTCGCGGTGCCGGAACGCCACGTTGCCCAGGGTGTTGAGTGCCCGTGAGCGCTCGTACGCGCCGCCGTCCGGCAGGCCGGCGCAGAGGTCGGAGGCCGCCTCGGCGTCCTCGCGGGCCTGCTGGTAGGCGCCCAGCCGCCAGTGCGCCCAGCTCAGGTCGGTCAGCGCGGTGGTCTGCGCCGCGGGCGAGCCGAGGCGTTCGGCGCAGTCCAGCGCGAGGGCGTGCACGGTCACGCCGTCGGTGTGGTGGGCGTTGCCGTCGAGGTATGGGCGCAGCGTGGCGGCGAGTCGCACCACCTGGTCCGGTCGCCCGTTCGCGGCCGCATCGGCGGCGACCGCGACCAGGTTGGGCCGTTCGGCGTCCAGCCAGGCGCGGGCGGCGCGCGGATCGGCGAGGGCGGAGGCGGAGGCGGACGCGGGGTCGGAGGCGTCCCCGTCCGTGGACGGCGGCGCGGGCAGCCGGTCCGCGCCGTACGGGTGGAGCAGCGCCACGGCCGCGTGGGCGGTGCGCAGGTAGTGGGCGTAGAGGCGGTCACGGGCCGCTTCGCGTGCCTCCTCGCTGTCCTGGCCCGTGGCAGTCGAGCGGGCGTGCTCCCGCAGCAGGTCGTGGAAGGTGTAACGCCCTGCCTCGTGCTGGACCAGCATGTGCGCGTCGAGGAGGTCCTCCAGCAGGTCCTCCGCGTCCGGCAGCGGCAGTCGGGCGAGCGCGGCGGCGGCCGACGCGTCGAAGTCCCGGCCCGGCGCGGAGCCCAGCAGCCGGAAGACGCGCTGCTGCTCGGAGGGCAACTGCTCGTAGGAGACGGTGAACGCGGCCGCCACGCCGCGGTCTGCGGTGGCCAGTTCGGCGAGACGGCGGCGCTCGTCGCGCAGCCGGTCCGCGAGGTAGGCCACGGTCCAGCGCGGCCGGTGCAGCAGCCGCGCGGCGGCGATCCGGACGGCGAGCGGCAGGAACCCGCACAGTTGCAGCACGTCCAGCGCGGCCAGCGGTTCGGCGTCGGCCCGCTCGCCGACCACCGAGGTGAACAGCCCGATCGCGTCGGCGGCCGGGAACAGGTCCACCGAGAGCGCGGCGGCCCCGTCCAGATCCACCAGCCGTCGCCGACTGGTCACCAGCACGAGGCTCCCGGCCGAGCCAGGCAGCAGCGGTCGCACCTGCTCGGCCGAGGCGGCGTTGTCGAGCACCGCCACCACCCGCCGCTCCGCCAGCTCCGCCCGCCACAGCGCTCCGCGCTCCTGCGCCCCGGCGGGTATCCGCTCGGCGGGCAACCCGATCTGACGCAGCAGCAGGTCCAGCGCGTCCTCCGTCGGCAGCGGCTGCCGCCCGGCGGTGTCGGACTGAAGGTCCACGAAGAGCTGCCCGTCGGGATACCTCCCGGCGAGCGCGTGCGCGGCGTGCACGGCCAGCGTCGTCTTCCCGATCCCGGCCATCCCGTCGATCGCCACGACCCCGCCCGCGGCGTCCACCAGGCGCGCCAACTCCCCTTCCCGTCCGGTGAAGTCGGGCAGGTCGTAGGGCAGGTAGTCCGACCGCAGGGCCCGCCCGCGGCCTTCTGCCGCGGCCCCGCCGTGCGGTGCCCCGCCGGGACCCGGGCTCTGCGCGCCGGGTGCTGCCGCCCTCGGGTTGGCGGGCGGGCCGCTCCGGGTTGCTCCGGACGGCAGGGCGTGGGCCGGGCTTCCCGTTCCGCCGTCGACGGTCCCCGCCCCGGCGCCGCCGGGTGCTGTCGTGCCGGGCCACGGACTCTGTGGGCCGGGCGCTGTCGGCCCAGCGCCTGGGGAGCCGCCTGGGGTTGCTCCGGGCGCTGGGGCGTGCGCCGGGCTTCCCGCTCCGCCGTCGACGGTCCCCGCCCCGGCGCCGCCGGGTGCTGTCGTGCCGGGCCAGGGATTCTGCGTGCCGGGAGCTTCCCGGCCAGTGCCTGGGGAGCCGTGTGGGGACGTGGTGGGCGCTTCGGTGGGAGTCTCGCCGGACCGGGCGGCTGGGCCGTCGGCGGCCGAGCGGGCGACGCGCGGGCCGGGGACACCGGGGGAGCCGTCGTCCCCGGCCGGTCGTGCGGGCGGCAGGTGCAAGGAGGGGTCGTCGCGCAGGACCGCCGCTTCGAGGGCGGTGAACGCGCGGCCCGGGTCGAGGCCCTGGGTCTCGGCGAGGGCCGCGCGGTAGGCGCGGGCGGTCGTGAGGGCGTCGGCCTGGCGGCCGGCGCGGTGGAGGGCGAGGACGAGGTGGGCGGTCAGGCGCTCGCGCAGCGGGTACGCGGCGGCCTGGGCGCTGAGGTCGTCGAGCACCTCCTCGTGGCGGCCGAGGCCCAACTCCGCCTCGCAGAGCCGCTCGAACGCGCTCAGGCGCTTCTCCTCCAAGCGGGCGCGGTGGTCCGCCGCGTACTCCGCGCGCACCCCGCCGAGTGCCTCGCCCCGCCAGAGCGCGAGGCCCGCGCGCAACTCGGCCGCGGCCGCGTCCGGCCGCCCGTCCGCGGCGACGCGCTGCGCCTCGGCGACGTGGGCGGAGAAGACCGTCTGGTCCAGCCGTCGCCGCTCGGTCTCACGCGCGAGCGCGACATAGCCCTCGGGGCGCGTCTCCAGCAGTTCGGCCGCGCCGCCGCCGCGCAGGACCCGGCGGATCGCGGTGACGGCCGCGTGGATCTGGGCGCGGGCGGTCTCCGGCGCGTCGACGCCCCAGACCGCGTCGATCAGCCGCTCGGCGCTCACCACGCGACCGGCGTTGACCAGCAGATATCCCAGCACTGCCCGGTGTCGCGGGGCGAGCCCCGGCAGCGGCCGTCCGGTGTCGTCGAGGACCTCCACAGGCCCCAGCACCGTCAGTGAGACCTGTGCGGCGCTCACCCGTCGTCCCCCTCGCCCCCGCCTCGGGAAGTCCATCGGGCGTCCATCGCGGACGCATCGCGAATCTATCAACCGGGCCCGCGAATCTCTTCCCATGACAGGAATCCCCCTGATCGAGCCGGAGACGGCCACCGGACCAGCGGCACGGTGGCTGGCCGAGGCCCAGCAGACCTTCGGGATCACCCCGAACCTGGTCAAGGCGCTGGCCAACAGCCCAGCGGCGCTGCGCGGCTTCCTGGCGATGACGCTGGCGCTCCGCGAGGAGGGCCGGCTCTCCGCCTCGACCCGCACCCGGATCGGGCTGCTGGTGGCGCAGGAGCACCGCAGCGCCTACGGCCTGTCCGTGCACAGCTTCCTGGCGGGCACGGTCGGCGGCCTCTCCGAACGGGAGGTGGCCGAGGCCCGCCGGGGGCGGGCCGAGGACGCGAAGGCGTCGGCGGTCCTCGCCTACGCGGCCGCGCTGCTGCGCGGTCGGGGGGCGGTCACGGCCCTGGAGAGCGCCGCCGCCGCGCGGGATCTGACAGCCGAGGAGCAGACCGAGGTGATCGCCCAGGTGATCGTCCACAGTCTCGCCGACTGGCTGGCCCTCGCCGCCGGCATCCCCGTCGACTGGCCCCTGGTCAGCCCCGACGACTGAACGAAGCACGGCACCCGACACACCACCACTTCCAGTTCCAGTTCCAGTTCCAATTCCAAGGAGCACACCGAAATGTCTGTTCAGCCCCGCATGCAGAACCCGGCCGTGGTCATCTCCGACGCGATGCAGCCGATCATGGGCGTGTTCAAGGCGGCCCACCAGGGCGGCGTCGACGAGACCGTCCTGGAACTCGTGCACCTGAGGGTCAGCCAGATCAACGGCTGCAGCCCGTGTGTGGACGCCGGCATCAAGTCGCTGACCAAGCTGGGCGTCAGCAGCGAGCGCCTCGGCCTGGTGGCCGCCTGGCGCGAGACCCCGTACTACTCCGACGCGGAGCGTGCCGCGCTCGCCCTGGCCGAGGCGTCCACCCGCCTCGCCGACCGCCCGGACCCGGTCTCGGACGAGGTCTGGGACGAGGCGGCCCGGCACTTCGACGAGAAGCAGTTGGCCGCGCTGGTCCTGATGATCGCCGTCACCAACATGTTCAACCGCCTCAACGCCACCACCCGCCAGGCCGCCGGCGCCGCCTGGTAGCCCGCGGCTGCCCGGCCGGCCGCACCTCACAGAGCCGCACCACCCCCAGGAGGGAACCACCATGTCCGTGGTGAGAAGCCACACCTACCGTGTCGACCCGTCCGACGTCGCCCAACTGCTGGAGCGTCGCGCCGCACTGGTCTCGGCGATCCGGGCCCGGCACGCCGGCCTGAGCGCGGTGAAGCTGATCCGCCTGGAGGACGGCAGCTACACCGACACCTGGTACTGGGACTCGGCCGAGCAGTTGGCCGCCGCGCTCGCGGCGATCCCCTCCTTCGGCGAGGCGCCGCTCGCGATGGCGCTCACCCGCGACGGCACCGCCCAGAACGGCGTTCTCGTCGACGAGTTGTGACGACGACCCGGAACGGCCGTGCCGCCTGCCCTCCGGCAGACGGCACGGCGGCCGTCGTTCGGACGGCCGGTCGGGACGGTGTCCGGCGCCTGTTCCAGGTGTCGGTTCAACCGGTCTTGGCCGCCTTGGCGGCCTTCGCCGCCGCCTTCATCTCCTGCTTGTGGGCCCGGACCTTCTCCAGGGAGGCCGGGCCGGTGATGTCCGCGACCGAGCGGAAGCTGTCCTTCTCGCCGTAGGCCCCGGCAGCCTCACGCCATCCCTTGGGACGGACGCCGAACTGCTTGCCGAGCAGCGCGAGGAAGATCTGCGCCTTCTGGCGGCCGAAGCCCGGCAGGTCCACCAGCCGGTCCAGCAGCTCGGTGCCGCTGGAGACGTCCCGCCACAGCGCCTCGGCGTCGCCGTCGTAGTGGGCGTCGAGGTAGGCGCACAGTTGCTGGATCCGCTTGGCCATCGAGCCGGGATAACGGTGGATGGCCGGCTTCTCCGCGCAGAGCGCGGCGAAGGCATCTGGGTCGAAGTCGGCGATCCGATGGGCGTCCAGGTCGTCCCCGCCGAGGCGTTGCAGAAGCGTGTACGGGCCGGCGAAGGCCCACTCCATCGGCACCTGCTGGTCGAGCAGCATCCCGATCAGCGCGGCCAGGGGGCTGCGGCTGAGCAGGGCGTCCGCATCCGGGTTCTGGGCGAGGTGGAGGTCGGTCGCCATGGCGCTCTCCTTACGGTCCTGACGGTCCTGGGCTCGCCGGAACCATTTTCCGTGCGCCTGCCCGCCCTCGCCCGGTGAAACGCCGCCGCGCCGAAACGTTCCTGCACGCCGTGACGCGCGCGCCGCGCGTGATGCGTGCCGCGCATGACGCGCGTCTCGCCCGTGACGCGGGGACGCGGGAACGTTCCGGCTCTCCGGCGGTGGGCGGTCAGAGGCCGACCGCGCCGTCGATGCGTTCGCGCAGCAGGTCGGCGTGGCCGTTGTGGCGTGCGTACTCCTCCACCATGTGGATCAGCACCCAGCGCAAGGAGACCGGGCCGCGCCAGGAGTCCTTGCCGGTCAGGTCCAGGTCGGGCGTGGCGGCGGTGAAGGACTCCGCGAAGGCGACCTCCTCGCGCCAGGCCGCCCAGGCGGCCGCGACCAGCGCCGGGTCGTCCGTCGCCGCGTCGAAGTCGGCGTCGGGCCGCTCCGGGGTGGCGTAGCGGTCCGGCGCGTCGTGCCCGGCCAGTGCGCGGCGGAACCAGCGCCGCTCGACGTCGGCGAGGTGCCGGACCAGGCCGAGCAGTGACAGCGTCGACGGCGGCACCGACCGTTCGGCCAGCTCGGCGGCCCCGAGCCCGGCGCACTTCGCCTCCAGCGTCGCCCGCTGCGCGCCCAGCACCCCCACGAGCACGTCCCGCTCCGCGCCGACGGCCGGCGTCGCGAACCGCGGCGCGCTCTCGTCGCCCCCGAACAGCTCCGCCCGCCTGCGAGCTCGACTCATCCCTCAGCGTCCCTTCGGCCGGACTGGTCCCGTCGCCGGGCACCCTGGTCCCGGGCACCCTAGTCCTGGGGCGGGGCCGCCGCCGTCGCTTCGGTCAAGATTCGGTAATGATTTTCATCCCACACCCATTCGGGCTAGGGATGAAAACCGTTTCCATTTAACGTGGAGGAGTCAGCTGCCGGCCACGTCTGCCTCTGGGGGGTCACCACCATGCGCTCGTCCGTCCCATCCCTTCGGGTCACCCGCCGCCTGTCCCGAGCGGTGCTCGGTGGTGTGGTGATCGCCTTGATGGCGACGGTCAGCGCCTGCGCGACCACGGCTCCGCCCGGATCCCGCACCGGATCGGGCGCGGCCGACGCCTCGGGCGTGGCGGCGGGCGGCACGGTGGTCCAGGTGGTCGCGGCGGAGAACTTCTGGGGGTCGATAGCCTCCCAGCTGGGCGGCGACCACGTGCACGTGACCAGCGTCATCACCAACCCGGACACCGACCCGCACTCCTACGAGCCGACCGCCGCCGACGCCCGCACGGTCACCGGAGCGCAGTACGTGATCGTCAACGGCATCGGCTACGACGCCTGGGCGGACAAGCTGCTGGCCGCCAACCCCGGCGCCGGCCGCACCGAGCTCAAGGTCGGCGACCTGGTCGGCATCCGGCCGGGCGGCAACCCGCACCGCTGGTACTCGCCCACCGACGTGCACCGGGTCATCGACCGGATCACGGCCGACTACAAGAGGATCGACCCGGCCGACGCCGCCTACTTCGACCGGCAGAAGCAGACCTTCGAGACGCGGACCCTGGCCCGGTACGACCAGCTGATCGCCGACATCAAGGCGAAGTACGCCGGCACCCCGATCGGCGCCTCGGAGTCCATCGTCACCCCGCTCGCGGAGGGCCTGGGCCTGAGGATGCTGACGCCGGAGAGCTTCCTCGACGCGATGAGCGAGGGCACCGACCCGACCGCCGCCGACAAGGCGACCATCGACCAGCAGATCAAGTCCAAGCAGATCAAGATCTACGTCTACAACAGCCAGAACTCCACCCCCGACGTCGTCGCCCAGGTGAAGCTGGCGAAATCCGAGGGCATCCCCGTCACCACCGTGACCGAGACCCTCGCCCCCGCGGGCGACACCTTCGAGCAGTGGCAGACCACCGAGCTCCAGGGCATCGAGCAGGCCCTCCACCAGGCCACCGGGAAGTGAGGACGCACGTGAACCCTGTCGTCGCGGCGGAGCCGCAGCACAACGCGGACCAGCACAACACGAAGCAGCAGAACCCCGTCCCCACCGCCGCGTCCGCGGCCGGTGGTCCCTCCGAGGCGGGCGGCCAGGCCGCGCCGGTGCTGTGCCTGTGCGGCGCGGCGGTGCGGGTCGGCGGCCGCACGCTCTGGTCCGGCGTCGACCTCGAGGTCCAGGCCGGGGAGTTCGTCGCCGTGCTCGGCCCTAACGGCGTCGGCAAGTCGACACTGGTCAAGGTGCTGCTCGGGATCATGCCCGCGGCCGAGGGCGAGATACGGGTGCTCGGCCGCCGCCCCGGCGAGGCCGGCAGCCGCGTCGGCTACCTGCCCCAGCGCCGCAGCTTCGACCCGGACCTGCGCATCCGCGGCGTCGACGTGGTCCGGATGGGCCTGGACGGCGACCGCTGGGGCGTACCGCTGCCCTGGTCCCGCAACCGGCGCGAGCAGCAGCGGCGCGTCGACGAGGTGATCGAGCTGGTCGGCGCCTCCGGGTACGCCCACCGGCCGATCGGGCAGTGCTCGGGAGGCGAGCAGCAGCGGCTGCTGATCGCCCAGGCGCTCGTCCGCCGTCCCGAGGTGCTGCTGCTGGACGAGCCCCTGGACAGCCTGGACCTGCCCAACCAGAGCGCGGTCGCCGCGCTGATCGGCCGCATCTGCCACCAGGAGAACGTCGCGGTCGTCATGGTCGCCCACGACGTCAACCCGATCCTGCACCACCTCGACCGCGTCGTGTACATCGCCGAGGGCGGCGCGGTGTGCGGCCCGCCGAGCGAGGTCATCAACTCCGAGACGCTGACCCGGCTCTACCGCACCCCGGTGGAGGTGCTGTCCACGCAGGACGGCCGCCTCGTCGTGGTCGGCCAGCCCGAGGCGCCCGCCGTCCACGCGGACCGCCACGACGACGGTCACGGTCACGGTCACGGTCACGGCGATCGCCGCGGTCAGAGCGACCGTCGCGGTCACGGCGACCGTCGCGCGGGGTGAGCTGAGATGGAGTCACCGGTCTTCTCCTGGAACCCGCTCTACGACTTCCAGTTGATGTGGTCCTACCCGTTCATGGTCAACGCCTTCCGCGCGGGCGCGATCGTCGCCGTCGTCGCGGGCGCCGTCGGCTGGTTCATGGTGCTGCGGCGGCAGACCTTCGCCGGGCACACGCTCTCCGTCGTCGCCTTCCCGGGCGCGGCGCTGGCGACGCTGGCCGGATTCAGCCTGAGCCTCGGCTACTTCGGCTTCTGCGTCGCCGCCGCGCTCGTGCTGGCGCTGATGCGGCGCGGCCGCGAGCCCGGCGGCTCGGAGGAGTCGGCCGCCACCGGGGTCGTGCAGGCGTTCCTGCTGGCCTGCGGCTACCTGTTCATGGCCCTCTACAAGGGCCTGCTGGAAGGACCGCAGGCGCTGCTCTTCGGCAGCTTCCTCGGCATCACCACCGGACAGGTCGCCACACTCGCCGTCGCCGGGCTCGCGGTCCTGCTGGCGCTCGCGGTCCTCGGCCGCCCGCTGCTGTTCGCCTCCGTCGACCCGCAGGTCGCCGCCGCGCGCGGGGTGCCCGTGCGCGGTCTCTCGGTCGCCTTCCTGGTGCTGCTGGGCGTCGCCACGGCCGAGGCCGCGCAGATCACCGGTGCGCTGCTGGTCTTCGCGCTGATGGTGCTGCCGGCGGCGACCGCCCAGGTGCTGACGGCCCGTCCCGGGCTGAGCCTGCTGCTGACCGTGGTCCTGGGCTTCGGCGTGACCTGGGCGGGCCTGGTGGCCGCCTTCTACTGGCCCTACCCGCTCGGATTCTTCGTGACCTCGTTCGCCTTCGGGCTCTTCCTGCTCGCCCACGGCGCGCGCTTCGCGGCGTGTGCGCTGGAGCGCCGCCGCGACGCCTCCGGCACGGCGGCCCTGGCCGGGGGTGCGGCATGAACCTCCTGCTGGCCTCCTCCGGCGCGGCCTCGGCCTGGTCCCAGCCCTTCTTCCACCACGCCCTGCTGGCGGGCACGTTCATCGCGCTCGCGGCCGGACTCGTCGGCTACTTCCTGGTGCTGCGCGCGCAGATCTTCACCGGCGACGCGCTCAGCCACGTCGCCTTCACCGGCGCGATGGCCGCCCTCGCGGGCGGCTACGACCTACGCCTGGGCCTCTTCGTCTCCTGCGTCCTGGTCGGGCTGCTGCTGGCCGGGGTCGGCCGCCGCGGCAAGGCGGACGACGTCGTCATCGGCAGCGCCTTCGCCTGGGTGCTGGGCCTCGGCTCGTTCTTCCTGACCCTCTACACGACCTCCGCCAGCGGCAACGGCAACGGCGGCGCGGGCACCTCGGTGCTCTTCGGCTCCATCTTCGGCCTGGACGGCGGCCAGACCCTGGTCGCGGTGCTGATCGCGCTCGCGGTCTCGCTCGCGGTCGTGCTGATCGCCCGGCCGCTGCTCTTCGCCACCCTCGACGAGAACGTCGCCGCCGCACGGGGCGTCCCCGTCAAGGCCCTCGGGCTCGGTTTCCTCGCCCTGGTCGGCGTCACCGCCGGCGAGGCGACACAGGCCGTCGGGTCCCTGCTGCTCCTGGGCCTCCTGGCGGCCCCGGCAGGCACGGCGATCCGCCTCACCGACCGCCCCTTCCGCGGCCTCGCCCTGGCGGCGGCCCTCGCCGTGGGCGAGATGTGGGCGGGCCTGGCCATCGCCGCCTGGATCCCGCAGTGCCCACCGAGCTTCGCCATCATGACCGCCGCGACCCTCGCCTACGCCGCGACCTGGCTCCGCCCGACCCGCGACCGGCGCCCCGCCCCCGTGTCGGCGCCGACCGCGGCGAGCTGATCACCGACAACCGGCCCCGCGGCGTCGCGGAGGTCCCGCGCGCGGGGGCCTGCGTGCCGCGCATGCGGCAGCAGCTCCGCCGCCGACTCCCCGCCAGAGGGCCGGCTGATGCGGCCGGCCGCCGGGCTCGCTTGGCCGATACAAGATCACTCATGCTTCCCCACAAGCGAGTTACTGTGTTCGTGGCCGATCGGGGGAGGGGGCCTGAATGCGGTTGGGCGTGTTGGGTCCGCTGGAGGTCGAGACGGGGGCCGGGGAGCGCGCCGTCGTCGCCGCGCCGAAGCAGCGGACCGTGCTGGCCTGTCTCGCGCTGCGCGCCAATCACGCGGTGTCGACCGACGCGTTGATGGAGTCCGTCTGGCCCGACCGGCAACCGGCGAACGCGAAGCCGGCGATCCTGAACTACGTGGCCCGGCTGCGCCGGAACCTGCTGGACGTCGCCGAGCGGGTGCAGACGACCGCCGGCGGGTACCGGCTGGAGGTCCGTGAGGACCGCGAGCTCGACCACATGCACGCCGCAGCGCTCGCGACCACCGCCCGGAACGCCGTCTGCGGCGGGGACTGGAGCGGCGGAGAGCGGCAAGCCGACGCGGCGCTCGCGCTGTGGCGGGGCGAGCCCTTGGAGGACGTGCCCTGTGACCGGCTGCGGTCCGACTGGGCGCCGACCTTCGACGCGCTGCGGATGCGGCTGGAGGAGACCCGTCTCGACGCCCTGCTCGCCGCGGGCCACTTCGACCGGGCGCTGCCCCGGCTGATGCACCTGACCGCGGCGCACCCCCTGCTCGAGCCGCTGCACGAGCGCGCCGTGGTCGCGCTCTACGGGACCGGCCGTCGCGCGGAGGCTTTGGGCTGCTACGGCCGGGCCCGCTCGGCCCTGCGGGACGGCATCGGCGCGGACCCTGCACCCTGCCTGCAGGACCTGCACGCGCTGGTCCTGCGCGACGCTCCGGTGCAGGAGCTGGTGGCGGTGTGGCGGAGGGCCCGCGCGCTGGCGCATTCGGGCGGGGCGCACCCAGGCGGGCCGCACGCGGGTGGGCGCTCGCCCGCCGACGTCGGCGCCGGCGCCGGGGCGGCGTCCGGGGCTGAGGCGGTGTCCGGGACCGGAGCGGTGGCCAGGCCTAGGGCGGAGACCGGATCGCAGTCAGCGGGGCACCCTGCCTCGGCCGGGTTTCCGCTCTCGCAACTTCCCTGCCCGCCACGGTCCGTCGTCGGAAGGGAACGGGAACTTCGGGAGCTCACCCGACTGTTGGCCGAGCCGCCGAGCGCGGCCGAGTCGCAGGACAGCGGCACCCCGACGGAGGCAGGCGGCGGCGTCCGGGTGGCCGCCGTCGTCGGGCCCGCCGGCGTGGGCAAGACGACGCTCGCCCTGGCCTGGGCACACCGTGTCGCCCACCGCTTTCCCGGCGGGCAGATGTACTTGGACCTGAACGGCTTCGCCGCCGAGGGCAGACCCGTCGCCACGGACGCCGCCGTCGGCGCGCTGCTCGACTTCCTGGGTGTTCCGGCGGCTCGCCTGCCCGCTACGCCCGAGGGGCGCGCGGCCCTGTACCGGGGGCTGGTCGCGGACAAGCGGCTGCTGCTGGTCTTCGACAACGTGCGGGACGCCGCCCAGGTGCGGCCGCTGCTGCCGTCCGGCGACGAGTGCCGCGCCCTGGTGACCAGCCGCCGCTCGCTCGGCAGCCTGGTGGTGCTCGACGGGGCCGAGACGCTGCCGTTGGGGCCGCTGAGCGCTTCGGACTCGCGCGAACTGCTGGTCCGCAGACTCGGAGCGCAGCGCGTCTCCGGTCAGGAGGCGGCCGTCGCGGTGGTCGCGGAGCGGTGCGCGCACCTGCCGCTGGCCCTGTCCGTCGCCGCGGCCCGCGCCACGTCGGCGGACAGGGCCATGCCGCTCTCCGCCCTGGCCCGGCAGTTGGAGCGCGGCGCACTCGACGCCCTCAGCGCCGGGGACGACGCGAGCAGTGTGCGCACCGTGCTGTCCTGGTCGTACGAGGGGCTGACGACTGCGGCCGCGCGTCTCTTCCGGTTCCTCGGCCTGCATCCGGGTGCGGAGTTCACCGTGCCGGGCGCGGCGGCCCTGACCGACCTGCCGCCGACCCGCGTGGCTGCCCTGGTCGAGGAGCTGGCGGCGCTGAGCCTGCTGACCGAAACCGTCCCGGGCCGGTACACCCTGGACAGCCTGCTGCGGCAGTACGCCGCAGAGTTGATCGCCGACGAGACCGCCGATGCCCAGCGGACCGATGCTGCCCATCAGGCCGATGCCCATCGCACCGGCGGTGGGCTGATCGATGACGGGCTGACCGGTGGTGGGTCGACCGTCGACGGACCGGCCCACGCGGTGACCGGCGCGGCGGAGCAGCACGCGGCGCGGCACCGCCTCTACGACTACCACCTGCGCTCCGCGCTGGCCGCCGACCGCCGTTGCGCGCCCGTGCTCTCGGCCGTTCAGGCCGACGGGGTGCCGCTGCCGACGGGGCTCGCGTCACGGGACTTCGACGGCCGCGACGCGGCCCTGGCCTGGCTGGCCGACGAGCAGCGGGTGCTCGCGACCCTGATCGCCCAGGCGTCCTCCTGCGGCCTGGACTCCTACGCGTGGCGGTTGGCCCTCGCCCAGTCCGCGGGGCTGGCCCTGCGTGGCGACCACACCGAGGAACTGCGGCTGGCCCGCCTGGCGTTGGGCCCGGCCAAGCGTCTTCGGGACGCGACCGGACAGGGCTGCTGCTACCTGGTGATCGGACGCGCGCTGGCGCAGCTCGGCGAGGTGCAGACCGCCCGCTTCCAACTACGGCGCGCTCTGGGCCTGTTCCGGGCCACCGAGGCCGTGGAGCTGCTCGGTGAGGCCCATCGGGCGCTGGGCGACTGCGCCCACCGTCAGGGCCGACATCGGGAGTTCGCGGCCCACGCCCGCTCCTGCCTGGCGGCGGCCCGGCAGTCGGGCGACCCGGTCCGCGTCTGCCACGCGCTCGACCGCCTCGGCTGGGCGCTCCTCCACTGCGGTGAGCCCCGGGAGGCCCACGTCCACAGCCTGGAAGCCGTCGGCCTGGCGCGCGAGCTGGGCCTGGCCCGGTCGGTGCGCGAGCGGCTCGACGCGGGCCGCCGCCTGGCCCACGCCGAACTGCTGGCCGCCGAGGGCGAGCCGGAGCACGCGCGGGCGATCTGGCGAGAGGTCGGCCTGACCGCCCGGTCCGACAGCCCTGAGCAGGCCGCGTACGCCGAGCGTCGGCTCGCCGCGCACCGCCCGCACGCCGACCCGGCCGCGGGCGTGGCCCGGGTCGCGGCGTCGGGTCCGGGCTTGGTGGCAGGTGCGGGCGCAGCGGCAGGCGCGGGTGCGGCGACGCCCAGGGCGCCCGAGGTGACACCCTGAGATGACCCCGGGGTGCCCCAGGGGGCCCCAGGGCGTTGGCCGGACGATAGGTCCGCGATATCGCCCCTCCCTAGCGTCGGGCGCACCGACGAGGAGGACGTTCGTGAACCATCTCAAGAGCCTGCGCGCCTTCATCGACGCCCTGGACGCGATCGGCGAGATCCAGCCGATCGACAAGGAAGTGGACTGGCGGCTCGAAATCGGCGCCGTGGCGCGTCGCACCTACGAACTGCGGGCCCCGGCACCGCTGTTCAACACCATCACGGGCATCGAGAAGGGCTTCCGGGTGCTGTCCGCGCCCGGCGGCCTGTCCGCGCAGCCCGGCCTGACCTACAGCCGCATCGCGCTCGCCCTCGGCCTGCCCGCCGACGCCAGGGGCGCCGACATCGTCACCGCGCTGGCCGACGCCCGACGGCGCGAGCCGATCCCGCCGGAGGTGGTGGAGCGGTCCGCGGCGCCCTGCAAGCAGAACGTCATGACGGGCGACGAGATCGACCTGCTGAAGTTCCCCACCCCGCTGATCCACGACGGCGACGGCGGCCGCTACATCCAGTCCTTCGGGATGAACATCGCCCGCACGCCCGACGGGTCGTGGACCAACTGGTCGATCAACCGCATGATGCTCGTCGACCGCAACCGCCTCGCCTGCCTGATCCCGCCGCCGCAGCACCTGGGGATGATCCGGGCCCAGTGGACCGAGCGCGGCGAGGACATGCCGATCGCGGTCGCCCTCGGCGTCGAGCCCGGCCTGCCCTACGTCGGCGGCATGCCGCTGCCGGAGGGGGACGACGAGTCCCACTTCCTGGGCGCCTACTTCGGCGAGGGTGTGGAGCTCGTGCGGGCCGAGACCGTGGACCTGCTCGTCCCGGCGACCGCCGAGATCGTCATCGAGGGCTACGTCTCCCGCACCGACCTGGTCGAGGAGGGTCCGATGGGGGAGTACCCGGGGTACCTGGACCGCGGCAGCCACTCGCCCAAGCCCGTCCTGCACGTCACCGCCGTCACCTACCGCGACGACGCCATCCTGCCCGTGGCCGTCGCCGGCGCGCCCGTCGAGGAGGACCACACCGGCTGGGGCCTGCCGCACGCCGCCGAGATGACGCACGTGCTCCGCGAGGCCGGCCTGCCGGTCTCGGCCTGCTGGGGCGTACTGGAGTCGGCGGCGCACTGGTGGGTGGTGGCGCTCAAGCCGTCCTGGCACGAGGAGTCGGGCCTGGACTCCAAGGCGATGACACAGCGCGTCGGCGAGGTCGTCTTCGGGGCGGGCAAGCTCGCCTTCGGCGTGCCCAAGCTGGTGCTCGTCGAGCACGACTTCGACATCGCCGATCCCGGACAGATCATCTGGGCCTTCGCCAGCCGCTCGCACCCCGAGCACGGCGAGGCGCACTTCCCGGGCCAGCCGCAGAACATCATCCCGGTCTACCTCGACGAGCACGAGCGGCTGAGCTACCACGCCACCAAGGTCGTCTACAACTGCCTGCTGGCCGACCGCTTCCCGGTCGACGAGCGGCCGGTGGCCTCGG
Source organism: Streptacidiphilus anmyonensis (assembly GCF_000787855.1). Lineage (GTDB taxonomy): Bacteria > Actinomycetota > Actinomycetes > Streptomycetales > Streptomycetaceae > Streptacidiphilus > Streptacidiphilus anmyonensis. The sequence continues at coordinate 150,598 of NZ_BBPQ01000012.1, forward strand.
ACTTCGCCCACAACTGGTCCTCCGAGCTGCAGCAGCACGTGCTGGACAACTGGGAGGCCTACGGCTTCACGAGCGTCAAGGAGTGAGGCGGCCTCGCCCTGTTCCCGTGCCCTGATCCGAAGACGAGCCAATCCGAAGACGAGCCAATCGAAGGAAGAGAGCCACTGATGATTGACGTGAGTGAAAAGGGCAGCGCCCTGATCGTCGGCGTCGGCCCCGGACTCGGCGTCGCGGTGGCCCGCGCGTTCGCCGAGGCGGGTCACCCGGTCGCGCTGATCGGCCGCACCGGCGGCACGCTGAAGGAACTGGCGGGGCAACTCCAGGCCGAGGGTCATGTCGCTCGCGACTACCAGGCCGACGCCGCCGACGCCGAGCAGCTCGGGTCCGTGCTGGACCTGGCCGTCGCCGAGCTGGGCGCTCCCGAGGCGCTCGTCTACAACGCCGCCTACGGACGCCCCGACACCCCCACCGCCGTGAGCCCGGAGGGCTGGGCGGACAGCCTGGCGGTCAACGTCATCGGCGCGACCGTCGCCGCAGGGCACGTGATCCCCGCCTTCCGCGGCGGCCGTGGCACGGTCCTGTTCACCGGCGGCGGCTTCGCGCTCGCGCCGTCCCCCGACTACACCACCCTGTCGGTGGGCAAGGCCGCCCTGCGCGCCTACGCGCACGCCCTGCACGAGGAGCAGCGCGAAGCGGGCGTCCACGTCACGACCGTCACCATCCGCGGCTTCATCAGCCCGGGTGACGAGCGCTTCGACTCGGCGGCGATCGCCAAGGTCTACCTGGAGCTGCACCGAAGGCCCCGCGACCAGTGGCAGGCGGAGTACGTCTACCCCTGATACCGCTGACACCGCCGCGGTGGGGGCGATCGTCGCCCGGAAACGGTGGCCGGAGCACTGAACTGCTCCGGCCACCGCGACGTTCCCCCTCCTCCCTCGGCCTCCCTCGGCCGGATCGCCGGCCGCTAGCTCTGCACCGTCCCGCCGTTGACCCGGATGGTCTGCGCGGTGATCCAGCGGGCGGCGTCGCCCGCCAGGAACGTCACCACGGCGGCGATCTCCTCGGGCCGTCCCAGCCTCCCGAAGGCACTCAGGGCCTCCAGACCGGCGAGGAACTCCGCGCTCTTGCCGTTGCGGTAGGACTCGGTCTCGGTCGCGCCGGGGCTGACCGTGTTCACCGTGATGCCTCGTCGCCCGAAGTCCTTCGACAGGATGTGCGTGAACTGCTCCACCGCGCCCTTGGTCGCGTCGTAGACCGCGTAGCCGGGGAGCATCAGCGCGGTGGTCGAGCTGGAGATCGTGATCACCCGCCCGCCGTCCCGCATCCGTTCCAAGGCCAGCTGCAGCCCGTGGAAGACGCCCTTGACGTTGACCGCGAAGCTGCGGTCGAACTCCTCCTCGGTGACCTCCGCGAACGGCTTGGTCACCGCCACCGCGGCGTTGTTGACCAGGATGTCCCAGCCGCCGAACGACCCCGTCAGCCGGTCCACCATCGCCGCGTACTCGGCACGGACCGTGACGTCGGCCGCGACCGCCACCGCCGTTCCGCCCGCCTTCTCGATGCCGCGCACCACCGCGTCGGCAGGCTCGGGCGTGTGCGGGTGGTTGACGACGACGCGGGCGCCCGCGGCGGCCAGATCGCGCGCGACGGCCGCTCCGATACCGGTCGCGGCCCCCGTCACCAGCGCGGTCCGGCCGGTGAGGCTCCGCTGCTCGACGCTGCTCACGTCTCGAACCAGTAGTCCAGCCACACCTCGGCGCCCTCGCCGAGGTTCGCCCGGAAGCCGCCGGTGCCACGCAGCCCCGTCAGCCCGCCGGTGCCGGAGCCCGGCACCACGAACCACTCGCCGTTGACGACAGCGCTCTCGACCGTGCCCTGGTCCTGCAGCAGGAACGTGCCGGTGCGGCCCGCCAGCGAACCGCTGACCCGCTCGATCCCGACGAAGCTCGCCGACCCGTCCGGCGCGGAGGACTGCAGGAACTCCACGACGCCGTCCGCCGTGATGTCGCCCGAGAAGCTCTCCTCGACATGAATGCGGGTCAGCACCGGCCCGTCGGTCGGCTTGTCGTAGACGGTCGGTTCGTACGTGGCCACCGTGATCACGGCGTTGGCCCGTGTGGTGGTGGGGTTGCGCATATCTCGTCCGATCCTTCGCTCTCGATGGTCCGCAAGGGTCATTCACCCCAGCGCGGTAGATCCGGCACGTCGATCCCGAGCAGATCCAAGGCCCGTCCGGCCGTGTGCTGGACGATCTCGTCGACGCTCGTCGGACGCAGGTAGAACGCCGGCACCGGGGGCATGACGATCCCGCCGGACTCGGTGACGGCTGCCATCGCCCGGATGTGGCCGAGCGTCAGCGGTGTCTCCCGCACCATCAGGACCAACCGACGGCGCTCCTTCAGCGTCACGTCCGCCGCCCGGGTGAGCAGGTTGTCCCCGTTCGACTGGGCGATCGCCGACAGCGTCCGGATCGAGCACGGCGCGACGATCATCCCCGCCGTCCGGAACGACCCCGAGGCGATCGCCGCGCCCACGTCCGCCGGCCGATGCACGACGTCCGCCATGGCGGCCAGATCCCCGGCCGACAGGTCGGTCTCGTATGCGCGGGTCTGCTGTCCGGCGGGCGTGACGACCAGGTGGGTCTCCACTCCGACCTTCCGCGCCAGCTCCAGCACCCGCAGCCCGTACACGATCCCGGTCGCGCCGCTGATGCCGACGACCAGTCGCCGTTTGTCCACCGCCAGTCCCTCCGTCGACCGTTGCCTCCCTTGCACCTTGCGGCGGGCTGGACGCTAGGAGGCGATGCCAACGCGGCTCTATCGCCGCACTATCGCGGCGGCCGGTCGGCGGCGGCGCTCGTTGATCGCGCCGCTGAGGCGGCCGGGGCAGGGTCATGACCTCGGACTTGACCTTGGGTGTCCGCGACGGGTCGTACCCTGGCGGGTATGGCGAAGAGTGGCGTGTCCGTGACCGCTGGTGCTGCCGGCGGGCCGGGGTTCAAGAAGGCGGCGTTCCCGAAGACGCAGACGGCGAGGGTGCGGCAGGCGCGGAGGATCAACCGCGTGCTGGCGGAGGTCTACCCGTACGCGCATCCCGAGCTCGACTTCGAGAACCCGTTCCAGCTGCTGGTGGCGACGGTGCTGTCCGCACAGACGACGGACCTCCGCGTGAACCAGACGACACCGGCCCTGTTCGCGAAGTACCCCACCCCGGCGACGATGGCGGCCGCGAATCCGGAGGAGCTGGAGGAGCTGATCCGGCCCACCGGGTTCTTCCGGAACAAGGCCAAGTCGCTGCTGGGCCTGTCCGCCGCGTTGCGTGACGACTTCGGCGGTGAGGTGCCCGGCCGGCTGGAGGACCTGGTCACCCTGCCGGGAGTCGGCCGAAAGACGGCCAACGTCGTGCTCGGCAACGCCTTCGGCGTGCCCGGCATCACCGTCGACACCCACTTCGGCCGACTGGCCAAGCGCTTCGGCTGGACCGAGTCGGACGACCCGGTGAAGGTCGAACAGGAGGTGGGTGCGCTGGTCGAGAAGCGCGAGTGGACCATGCTCTCCCACCGCGTCGTCTTCCACGGCCGTCGCATCTGCCATGCCCGACGTCCCGCCTGCGGGGCCTGCCCGATCGCCCAGCTCTGCCCCTCCTACGGTGAGGGGGAGACCGATCCGGTGAAGGCGGAGAAGCTGCTCAAGTACGAGAAGGGCGGCCAGCCCGGCCAGCGCCTCAAGCCCCCTGCGGACTACCCGGGTGAGGCGGCTGCCCGCGCCGCGGCGCACGGCGGCCCGACCCCGGACAGCGCTGACGACGCAGACGCCCACGCCCACGCCGACGCCGACGCCGACGGCGCGGGGGCGGGGGCGGGCGAGTGAGCGCGTCCGCAGCGGTGGGGGTGCGGCGGGAGGGGATCCCGGACTGGCTGGTGCCCGTGCGCGAGGTCGCCGAGTCCGTGGAGCCGCGACAGCTCAGCCGGTTCCTTCCGCCTTCCCAGGGCGGGCGGCGCTCAGCGGTGCTGGTGCTCTTCGGCGAGGCGCCGGGCGGCCAGGGGCCCGACCTGCTGCTGATCGAACGCGCCCGACGGCTGCGCTCCCACGCCGGACAGCCCTCCTTTCCCGGCGGCGCCCTCGACCCTGAGGACGGCGACCCGGAGGGCGAGGGCCGGATCCGCGCCGCGCTGCGCGAGGCCCGGGAGGAGACCGGCCTCGACCCGGACGGAGTGCAGGTCTTCGGTGTGCTGCCGGACCTCTACATCCCGGTCAGTGACTTCGTGGTGACGCCGGTGCTCGGCTGGTGGCACACGCCGACCCCGGTCGCGCCCGTGGACGAGGGCGAGGTGGCCGAGGTCTTCCGCGCCCCGGTCGCCCGCCTCGCGGACCCGGCGAACCGAGCCCGGGTGCGGCACCCCAGCGGCTTCCGCGGCCCTGCCTTCCAGATCGACGGCCACGTGATCTGGGGCTTCACGGCAGGCGTGATCGACCGGCTGCTCCACCACGCCGGCTGGGAGCGGCCCTGGGACAACGGCCGCGAGGTCGAGCTCGGCGACCCGTCCGTCTTCGCCTCCCCCGAGGAGCAGCAGCGCGCCCGTGAGCTGATGGGCGACGGCCTGCTGCCGCCCGGCACCCTCGGGGCGGACTGAGCCTCGGCCCCGGACTGCCCCGGCTCACCCCGGCCCCGCACCGGTCGGGGCTGGAACCGCCTCGACCCCGGCCCGCCCGGCCCGCACCTTTTCGTGGCCCGGACCGTTCCCGTCCTCGGGCCCTGACCCACCCTGACCGACCCCGGCCGGTCCCGACCGACCTCTGCCGATCCCTGCCGACCGTTGGGCCTGGCCTGGCCTGGGCCGGGCCTGGGTCGGGCCGTGATCCGGCCGCAGCGGGCGCGTTGCGCCCGGCCTCGTTCCCCGTCCCCCGGCCCCGCTCCCCTTGCTCTCGCCTCAGCCTATGTCCCGTGACCGGCGTGTCACGAGTTGTCCACAGGCCAGGGGACTGACTGCGCCCATTCGGGTGGCCGTGGCAAGGTAGCCGGGTGAACGTCCTCGATGTCCTGCTGATCCTTGCCGCCGTCGGATTCGCCGTGAGCGGCTACCGGCAGGGTTTCGTGGTGGGTGCGCTCTCCGTCATCGGCTTCCTCGGCGGCGGCGTGATCGCCGTCCAACTGCTGCCGCTGCTGCTGCGCCACCTCTCCCCGGGGATGGTCACCTCGGTGGTCGCCGTCGTGGTGGTCATCGTCTTCGCCGCCTTCGGGCAGGCCTTCACCACGCACTGGGCCTGGAAGCTGCGCGGCCGGATCGGCCGCAGCAAGGCGCGGGTTCCCGACGCGATCGGCGGCGCGCTGGTCAACGTCCTGGCCATGCTGCTGGTGGCCTGGCTGATCGGCTCCGCTCTCGCCGGCACCTCGCTGCCCACGGTCGCGCACCAGGTGCGCAGCTCCAAGGTGCTCGGCGGGGTCCAGGACATGCTGCCTGCCGGGGCGCCCGGATGGTTCTCGGACTTCACCTCGACGCTGGCCCGCAACGGCTTCCCCCAGGTCTTCAACCCGTTCCAGAACGAGCCGATCACCAATGTGCCCGCTCCTGACCCGGCCCTGGTGAACGACCCCGCGGTGAGAGCCGCCCGGCAGAGCATCGTCAAGGTCATCGGAACGGCCCCCTCCTGCAGCAAGGTCATCGAGGGCACCGGCTTCGTCTACGCCACCGACCGCGTCATGACCAACGCCCACGTCGTCGGCGGCGTCACCGACCCGACGGTCCACCTGGGCAGCCGCACGTACCAGGCTCACGTCGTCCTCTACGACTGGCAGCGTGACGTCGCGGTCCTGGACGTCCCTGGTCTGCGCGCCCCCTCGCTGACCTTCGCCGGCACGGCTGTCACGGGTGCGGACGCGATCGTCGCCGGGTTCCCCGAGAACGGCCCCTTCAACGTGCAGGCTGCGCGCATCCGTGGGCGCATCGAGGCCAACGGGCCGGACATCTACCACCGCGGCAACGTCAGCCGGGATGTCTACTCGATCCGCTCCACCGTTCGGCAGGGCAACTCCGGCGGCCCGCTGCTGACCTCGGACGGCGAGGTCTACGGCGTCGTCTTCGCCAAGTCGCTCGACGACGCGCAGACGGGCTACGCGCTCACCATCGACGAGGTCCGCGGCGACGCCCAGCGCGGGGTGAGTCTCACAGCGCCCGTGACCACGGAAGCCTGCGCGCTGTAACCGAGTGGGCGCGACTGGTCAGGCCGTTCGGACTCTCCGAACCCTTCGGACCCACTTCCGGCCGCTCCGGCCTCTCCGGACCCAGATCCGCCCCCTCCGGACCCACATCCGACTCCCGGTCGGACCCTCCGGACCCGCCTGATCGGGATCGTGATCGAATCGGCTGCTCGGGGCTGCTCGGGGTGGTCCGGCTTCCTGGTACGGTCGGGCGCGAGCGTGAGATCGCGTCAGCAACCAGGAGGACGACCAGTCATGATGGGCCACTCGCACGCGGTGAGCGGGGCGCTGCTCTTCGCGGCCACCTCGCCCTTTCTGCCGCCGCTGGTGATGCACTCTCACCTCAAGCCGCAGGAGATCCTGATGGGAACGATCCTGTGCGCGGGCGCGGCCCTGCTGCCGGATCTGGACCACCACGACGGCACCATCGCCAACTTCCTCGGCCCGATCAGCAAGTTGCTCTGCCGTTTCGTCGCCTGGATCTCGGGCGGCCATCGGCACGCGACGCACTCGCTCTTCTTCGTGGCGCTGATGACCGTCGGCACGTGGGCCGGCGTCACCTACCTCGGCCGGAACTTCACCCTCGGCATGACCTTCTTCCTGTTGGCCATGGCGGTACGGGCGTTGAACCTCTGCCCGCCCGGGCACGCGTTCAACGCCTGGGGCACGATCATCGCGGAGGCCGGCATCGGCACCGCTGTGATCGCCAAGTTCATCCCCTCCGCTCCGGGTTGGCTCCCCTACGCGGTCGGGCTCGGCTGCGTGGCGCACCTGCTCGGCGACTCCATCACGAAGATGGGCGCGCCGTGGCTGTGGCCGATCAAGACCCGCTACGAGATCGAGATCATCAAGAGCAGCGGCAACAAGCTGGAGACGGAGATACTCGTTCCGCTGATGGGCGTGGGCACCATCGCGCTGCTCTGGTTCACCGCGCTCTCGCCGAAGAAGCTCTAACCGGGCAAGGCAGGACGCACGCTGACGATCCGACGGGTCGGCCCCGAGCTACCGGGGCCGGCCCGTTCAGCGTTGGCGCAGGCGCAAGGTGACCCAGCGGGCGCGGCGGCCGATCAGGCGTGGGAAGCCGACGTGGACCGCTGGTTCCAGCAACGCGGTCACCGCCTTCGGGGTGTTGGGTGAGCCCGAGGGCAGGCTCGACGAGGGCGAGCGGCGGCGGCTTCGGGACGCGGAGGCGCGTTCGTGCATCCAGCTCATACTCCGAAGTTGCCCGCACCGGCGCGTGGGTAATCCCGAGCATAAGTTCCAATTGGCTTATGCCACTGGCGTATTCACTCGACTACGCATTGCACCGAAGCCGCAGGGGTAGCCGCGTCGCTCACGACTGGCGAGCCTTCAGCCACTCCAGGAGCAGATCGGAGAAGGCGTCCGGCTCCTCCTCGTGCGGGTAGTGGCCGACGCCGTCCAGAGGCCGCCAGTCGTAGGGCGCGTCGACGTACGCGCCCGAGGCGAGCGCCGTCTCCGGGAGCAGGACCGGGTCCTCCTCGCCGTGGACGTGGAGCGTCGGAACCCGCAGCTTGCGGTCCATGCGCCGGGAGAACTGGAAGCCGTCGGGACGGCCCATGGACCGCATCAGCCACCGGTAGGGCTCGATCGAGCAGTGCCGGGTGTTCGACAGCAGCATCGCCTGCCGGTACGTCAGCAGTTCCTTCTCGCTCGGCTGACGTCCGGGGCCGGTCCAGTCCCGCAGGTACTCCGCCACCAGGGCGGCGTCCTCGGCGGCCAGCTGCCGTTCCGGCACCCAGGGGCGCTGGAAGCCCAGCAGATGCTCCGCGGCCACGATCTGCCGCCGGTCGCGCAGCAGTGAGCGTCGGAGGCTGCGCGGGTGCGCACTGGAGACCACGACGAGCCGGCGAACCAGGGCGGGACGCATCGCGGCCGCGGTCCAGGCCAGGAAACCGCCCCAGTCGTGCCCGACGAGCGTCGCGTCGGCGACGCCGAGGGACCGGATCACGCCGGTCAGGTCGAGCGCCATGTTCGACGGGTCGTAGCCCCGTGGGGTCCGGTCGCTGCCGCCGACACCGCGCAGGTCCACGGCCACGGCACGGTAGCCGGCCCCGGCCAGGGCGGTCAGCTGGTGTCGCCAGGTCCACCAGAACTGGGGCCAGCCGTGCACCAGCAGGACCAGCGGCCCCTCGCCGAGCTCGGCGATGTGGAAGCGCGCCCCGTTCGCGGCGAGGTCACGGTGGGTCCACGGACCGTCGATGCGGGGATCGAAGGCTTCAGCGCTGGAGACGGCGGGGTCGAAGGCCATGGGAAGAGCGTGTCACACCCTGGGCCCGGCGCGACGCCTCCGCGCCTTGTGCCCCGTGTCCGCGTCGGTGCGGGCTGGACGTCGCGCGCGGACGTCGCTTCCGGAACGTTGCGCGCGGCGGCCGAGGCGAGTCGCGTCAGGGGGTCAGAGCCCGGTGCCCGTCGACGGAGGGGATCTCCGGGGCCGCCGGATGAGGCTTGGCGTTCTTGAGCACGTCCACGGTGGCCTTGGCGCCCGCGATGGTGCGCTCGGGCGGGGAGAGCTTCTTGAACCAGCGGTACGCCATGAAGCCGAGAACGGCCGCGATCAGCACGTAGACGCCGCCCATGATGAAGAAGCACCACACCAGGCCGAGGCCGGTCGAGTGGATCCCGTAGGCCGCCGCGAAGCTGAACATCGGGATGGACGCCAGCAGGACGACCGCGGCCACGGCGATCGCGCCACCGCCGGACGCGCCGCGCACGACATCCTTCTTGATCTCCTGCTTCGCCAGCGCGATCTCGTCGTGGACGAGCGCCGACAGGTCCGCGGTCGCGGAGGAGAACAGCTCCCCCACCGTACGCTCGGTCCCGGTCCCGGGAGCGGCCATCTCGCTTCTCCTCATCCTCACGCGACTCACGCGATCCCCGTGGCGGTCGGGGTGGTGCTTCCGTCCGCCGCTGTTGCTCTATCAGATCATGCCGCTACCGGACGGTACGTCACCACCGGACACATCGCCGTCGTCCGCGTCCTCTTCCTCACACAGCCGCCGGTACTTCTGGTTACGCATCCGCAGCAGTACCGCCGCCAGGACCGCGCACAGCAGCGAGCCGACGAGGACCGCCGCCTTGACGCGTTCGGTCAGCTCAGGATCGTGCGAGAAGGCCAGCTCGGCGATGAGCAGCGAGACGGTGAACCCGATGCCGGACAGAACCGAGATCGAGAACAGGTCCGCCCACTCAAGTTCCGGGTTCAGCTCCGCGCGGGTGAACCGGGCCGTCAGCCAGGTGCCGCCGAAGACGCCGAAGGTCTTGCCGATCACCAGGCCCAACACCACCCCGAGCGGCGCCGGCTCGGTGAACACCTGGACGAGGGCGTGCGGGCTGATCACCACCCCGGCCGCGAAGATCGCGAAGACGGGAACGCAGAAACCGGCCGAGAACGGGCGGACGAGGTGTTCGATGTGCTCGCCGGGAGAGTGCTCCTCGCCCGGGTCCTTGGTGACCCGCAGCATCAGGCCCATCGCCACGCCGGCCACGGTGGCGTGCACACCGCCCTCGTGCATCAGCGCCCAGATGACCACGGCCAAGGGCACGTAGATGTACCAGCCGTGAATCCGTGCCCGGTGCAGGAAGTAGAAGAGGATCAGGCCGAGCAGGGAGAGCCCGAGCGCCCAGAGCTTGACGCCGTGGCTGTAGAAGATCGCGATGATCAGGATCGCGATCAGGTCGTCCACCACGGCCAGGGTCAACAGGAAGGCGCGCAGCGGCGACGGCAGATGCGAGCCCACGACGGCCAGCACGCCCAGCGCGAAGGCGATGTCCGTTGCGGTCGGGATCGCCCATCCGCCCAGGTGGCCGTTGGGTCCGCTGTTGACGATCACGTCGATGACCGCGGGGAGCGCGACGCCGCACACGGCGGCCGCCACCGGCAGCATCGCGGCGCGCGGGTCGCGGAGCTCGCCCACGACGAGCTCACGTTTGAGCTCGATGCCGGCCACGAAGAAGAAGACGGTCAGCAGCCCGTCCATGGCCCACTCGGCGAGGGTGAGGTCCAGGTGCAGTGGCTTGCTCGGCCCGATGGTGTAGGAGCTGACGGCCTCGTAGGAACCCGGCCACGCGTTCGCCCAGATGAGGGCCGTCACGGCGGCGATGAGCAGCAGGATGCCGCCGACCGTCTCCGCCCGCAGGGCGTCCGCGAGGAAGGCGCGTTCCGGCAGCGGCAGCCGGGCCAGGAACTGGCGACGCGGCGGCGGCGTCGGAGCGCTGCTCACGCGGAGGACCTCGCTTCCGTCTCGTACATCCCTTTTGTCACATGCTACGGAAGCAGGGGCGAGGCGCCGTCGAAGCACGCGGCCCGCCCCCGCCGTGAGGCTGGGGACGGGCCGCGGTCAGGACCGGTGGGCGATCCGGGCTGCTCAGTCCTCGCTGGGGGCGGCGGGGAGCTTGCTCTGGATCAGGTCCATGACGGTGGTGTCCGCCAGCGTGGTGACGTCGCCGACGGCGCGGTTCTCGGCCACGTCGCGCAGCAGACGGCGCATGATCTTGCCGGAGCGGGTCTTGGGCAGCTCGCTGACCGTCAGGATCCGCTTGGGCTTGGCGATCGGCCCGAGCACCTTGGCCACGTGGTCGCGCAGCTCGGCGGTCAGCTCGGCGGAGTCGGTGGCCGTCCCGCGCAGGATGACGAAGGCGACGATGGCCTGCCCGGTGGTGGCGTCGGTGGCGCCGACGACCGCGGCCTCGGCCACCTGCGGGTGGGAGACCAGGGCGGACTCGACCTCGGTGGTCGAGATGTTGTGGCCGGAGACCAGCATCACGTCGTCCACCCGGCCGAGCAGCCAGATGTCGCCGTCCTCGTCCTTCTTGGCGCCGTCGCCCGCGAAGTAGCGGCCCTGGAACCGGGACCAGTAGGTGTCGAGGTAGCGCTGGTCGTCGCCCCAGACGGTGCGGAGCATCGACGGCCACGGCTCCGTCAGCACCAGGTAGCCGCCCGAGCCGTTGGCCACCTCGTGCCCCTCGTCGTCGACCACGGTGGCGGCGATGCCGGGCAGCGGCACCTGCGCCGAGCCGGGCTTGGTCTCCGTGACACCGGGCAGCGGGGTGATCATCATCGCCCCCGTCTCCGTCTGCCACCAGGTGTCGACGATCGGCGTGCGGCCGCCCCCGATGTGCTCGCGGTACCAGACCCACGCCTCGGGGTTGATCGGCTCGCCGACGCTGCCCAGCACCCGCAGCGAGGACAGGTCGAACTTCGCCGGGATGTCGTCGCCCCACTTCATGAAGGTGCGGATCGCCGTCGGCGCGGTGTAGAGGATCGTGACGCCGTACTTCTGGACGATCTCCCAGAAGCGGCCCTGGTGCGGGGTGTCCGGCGTGCCCTCGTACATGACCTGCGTGGCGCCGTTCGAGAGCGGCCCGTAGACGATGTAGGAGTGGCCGGTGACCCAGCCGATGTCGGCGGTGCACCAGTAGACGTCGGTCTCCGGCTTGAGGTCGAAGACCGCGTTGTGGGTGTAGCTGGCCTGCGTCAGGTAGCCGCCCGTGGTGTGCAGGATGCCCTTCGGCTTACCCGTGGTCCCCGAGGTGTAGAGGATGAACAGCGGGTGCTCGGCCGCGTGGGCCTCGGGCGCGTGCTCCGCGGACTGACGCTCGGTGATCTCGTGCCACCACACGTCCCGGTCCGGGGTCCAGGCGGTCTCCTGGCCGGTGCGGCGCACCACCAGCACGTGCTCGACCTGCGGGCAGGACTGCAGCGCCTCGTCGATGGCCGGCTTCAGCGCGGTCGGCTTGCCGCGGCGGTAACCGCCGTCGGCGGTGATGACCAGCTTGGCGTCCGCGTCCTGGATCCGGGAGGACACGGCGTCGGCCGAGAAGCCGCCGAACACCACCGAGTGCGGGGCGCCGATGCGGGCGCAGGCGAGCATCGCGACGACGGCCTCGGGGATCATCGGCAGGTAGATGGCGATCCGGTCGCCCTTGCTCACGCCCAGCTCCAGCAGGGCGTTGGCGGCGCGGGCGACCTCGTCCTTGAGCTGGGCGTAGGTGATGGTGCGGGTGTCGCCCGGCTCGCCCTCGAAGTGGATCGCGACGCGGTCGCCCAGGCCGGCCTCCACGTGCCGGTCGACGCAGTTGTAGGCCACGTTCAGCTCGCCGTCGGCGAACCACTTGGCGAAGGGCGGGTTGGACCAGTCGAGCGTCTCGGTGGGCTCCTTGGCCCAGCTCAGGCGCTGCGCCTGCGCGGCCCAGAACGCGAGGCGGTCGGCCTTCGCCTCGGCGTAGGCCTCGGCGGTGACGTTGGCGGCTGCGGCGAGCGCTGCGGGAGGGGCGAAGCGCCGCTCCTCCTTCAGCAGGTTCGCCAGACTCTCATTGCTGCTCAACGCAACACTCCTCATCGATTACGTCCTGATTTCGTGAGATAGCTCACCAGGTCGACGGGTGTGCTGACAAGGCCCAGCCCCAAAATTGGTGTAGACCTCTCTGGCGGGCGGGGGCGGCATTCCGGTCGCGTACCGGCCGCGCGCCGGTTGCACAGTGGTTGGGACGGCTCCGGGACCGGCTTTGGGAACCGGACCGGAGGGGTGGGCCCTGGCGGGCCCCCGACAGGCCGTCAACTCGACCGGCCCCGCAGGCCCCTGCACGCGCCGTGGGCGGTGGCCGGACGGGGTCCTGGCCCCCTCCGTGCGCCCGGAGTCGCCAGGGGGCCGCCAGGACCGCCAGAGCCGCCAGGACCGCCGGGGCGGCCGGGGCCGCCTCAGGCGGCGGCGACCCGCGGGCGAACGGGCAGGAAGCCCCGGCTGCCGGGCGACCAGACGTACGTCTGGGCTGTCGTCAGTTCGAAGTAGAGCCCGGTCAGTCGGATTGTGCCGAGCTCCGCCCTTCGGGCGACGCTCGGGTGGGCCCGCAGGTTGTCGAGCTGCTGGACCACGTTGGTCAGGCAGAGCCGCTCCAGCGGGTCGGTCGACGGAGGGCGCCCGTGGAAGCGCGCGGGCGTGTGGCGGACCCGGTGCAGGGAGTCCTGACCATGGCGTAGCCAGCGGGTCAGCGGCGTCCCGGCCCGACCGTCGCGACGGTGCGCCCCGTGCAGCAGGGACTGCATGGCGCCGCAGCCGGAGTGCCCGCAGACGGTGATGTGTCGGACGTTCAGGACGTCCACCGCGTACTCCACGGCGGCGAAGACGCTGTCGTCAGCCGTGGGCGGGACCAGATTGCCGATATTACGGACGGTGAACAGCTCTCCGGGGCCGCTGTTGGTGATCACATTGGGGACCATCCGCGAGTCGGCGCAGGTGATGAAGAGCTGAGAGGGGGACTGTCCCTCCCGGGCCAGCCGCGCCAGCTCGGGACGGAGCAGTGGCGCGGTGTGCCGCTGGAAGTCCCGGATGCCGGTCAGGGCGTCCGGTGCGGCCGTGGCCGGGACGGATGGCGGGGACAGCGGGCAGGTCTCGGTGATCGGCGTGCTGTGCATGGGTCGCGTCTCCTGTGGGGTAGGACGGCGCGGCGGGGTGTGCCACGGGAAGGCCAAGAATCGGTAAATGAAGAGTAATGAACTCTTTACCTTCCGGGCGCTCCCGGCGGCCCAAGTTCACCCGGGAGGGCGGAGCCCCAGGCCTGTGTAACGGTCGGTCAGACCCCCAGCGGTTCGGGGAGCTCGGCGAGGTGCTCGCCGAGCTCGAAATCCGGATCGACCTGTCCGGCGAGGTCGGCGCCGGTCTTGGCGTTGCCCCAACTCTCGGCGTTGCGCAGGTGGAAGGAGACCATCTGGCGCGTGTAGCGACCCCAGTCCCGTTCGGCGTGGGCGGCGTCGACGGTCTCCTGCATGACCCGCAGCACCTCGGCGTTGGCCGGCTCCAGCTCGGTGAAGGCCGGCGCGCGCCCCTGCTCCGTCCGGCGCACCCAGGCGGACCGCCCGAAGCCGGCGAGCAGGGCGTCGCCCAATTCCTCGCGGAGGAAGTCGAGGTCGTCCTCGCTCTCGACCTTGTTGCCGATCACGTGCAGCCGGATGCCGTAGTCAGCGGCGTAGCCCTGGTACTGCCGGTACACCGCAACGCCCTTGCGGGTGGGCTCGCAGACCAGGAAGGTCTGGTCGAAACGGGTGAACAGGCCCGAGGCGAAGGAGTCGGCGCCGGCCGTCATGTCGGTCACCCAGTACTCCCCGGGCCCGTCGACCAGATGGTTGAGGCAGAGCTCCACTGCGCCCACCTTCGAGTGGTAGCAGGCGACGCCGAGGTCCTCCTCGTCGAAGGCGCCCGTAGCCATCAGGCGCAGTGACGCGCCGTCCACCGTGACCGGCCGGGCGCAGAGCCGGTACACGGGGTTGTCCTCGACGATGCGCAGCAGCCGGGAGCCTCGTCCGGGTGGCGTGGTCTTGATCATTGACGCCGCGTCGGCGATCCGGGGGTTTCCCCCGCGCAGGTACTCCTTGATGGCCGGGAGCTCGGCGCCCAGTGAGGGCAGTGCGGCGCACTCCTCGTCGGTGAGCCCCAGGGCGGAGCCCAGGTGCTGGTTCACATCGGCGTCCACCGCGACCACGGGGCTCCCGGTTACGGCGAGATGGCGGACGAACAGGGAGGACAGCGTGGTCTTGCCACTGCCGCCCTTGCCGACGAAGGCGATCTTCATGGGAGCTCCGGACGGGACTCGGGGTGGTGCGCAGCGTGGAGTGGGGTGCGGCGCGACGCGGTCGCGCTGCCTGGGCCCGTCGGGGGCCGCCGAGGGCACGGCCCTCCGACGGTGCTCCCCGGCGATCGTGCCGACGGTGCGGTGTCGATGCGACGGCGACGCTTATTGATAACCGTTATCGTCACCGATTCTTGGCCATCCTAGCGACGGTCCGGAGCCCGTAGATCGGCTTTCACTGATCCTTGACACTTTCGGGTGATGCACCCCACGTCCCCTTCGTGCTCCAGCCGCCCAGGAGTTCCGTAATGTCAGTGCGGTGAGCACGAGCACCCCTTCCTCCTCCGCCGCATCCGGCCCGGCCGACCCGCTGGCGCCCCTGGGCGAGCTGCCCGGCGTCGCCGGGGCCGTCGCCGAGACCCGCCGCGCCGTGGACCGTCTCTACGGGCACCGGGTGATGCGCCGCCGCGCCGCCGAGGTCACCTCCGAGGCTGCCCTGCGCGGCGCCCGCGCCTCCGCCGCTCTGGAGGGCGCGAACTGGCCTCTTGAGGAGGTGCGCCGCCGCACCGACTTCGGACGTGACACGGAGGCCCGCCTCGTCGGTGGTGCGCTGCGCCTGAACGCCGAGGTCGGACAGTTGCTCGGGACCTGGCGTCACTCCCCGCTCCAGGTGCTCGCCCGTCTGCACCTGCTGGCCGTGGGCGACGGGGGAGGGGCTGCTTCCTCCGGCGTGGCCGACGAGCAGGCCGGGGACGCGGCCGATGGCATGGGAGTCACCGCCGTGGGGCGGCCGCGGCGGGCCGACGAACCCGCCGAGGTGCTCTTCGGGCACCCTCTGGCCGCGACAGAGAAGGCCGAGACGGAGCTTGCGGCGCTGGAGCGAGCCCTCGACCTCTCACTGCCCCCGGCGCCGTCGGCCGCCGAGGTCTCGGCACGATTGGATACCCTCGCGCACCTGTTGGCCAGTCGCGGCGGCACCAAGCACCCGAACGAGCGAACGGCCCCCGCCCTCGTGGTCGCCGCGGTCGTCCATGGCGAACTGCTTGCGCTCCGCCCCTTCACCAGCGCGAACGGCCTGGTGGCGCGTGCCGCGACGCGGATCGTGCTGATCGCGGAAGGGCTGGACCCGAAGGCGATCTGCCCGATGGAGGTCGGCCTCGCCGAGCTGGGCAGCGATGCCTATCTCGCCGCCCTCGTGGGCTACGCCTCCGGTACGGCGGAGGGCATGGCCGCCTGGATCGCCCACTGCGCCCAGGCGCTGCGCCTCGGCGTTCGTGAGAGCACGGCCGTCTGTGAGGCCATGCAGCGCGGCATGGCCTGACCTGGCACGCCCTCACTCATCCCGGCCGAGCGGGACGTGGCGCACGGCCCGGCCGGGCGGAAAAGGGTTGCGGCGGCATCGGGGGATGCCGCCGCTGGCACAGGATCCGGGTGACCATGCGTTGCCTTTGTCGTGCCCATCCGGCGGGGAACTCTGCCCGTTCACCGGGTGTGGCGGCCCAGATCGTGGGTCGGCTAGCCGTGGGTGCTCGGAGGCTGTGCGCGGTCCGTGTGGCCTGACGCTTCGATGGTTCCTTTCAACGTCGCCGTCTGAGGTGTTCCATCTGGTCTCGCGGGCCGTACCTCCTTTGTAGCGCGGAACGGCCAGAAGCGGAACCCGGGGGCTCACTTCTTTACCCGGCTTGCCGCTTCACCCGGGGTGCTCCGCCCCAGGGCTTCCGCAGCTCGACCCGTCCGTCGGCTCCGTCCCGGCCGGTCAGGCCCCGGAGCGTCCGGAGCGCCGCGCCGCGTACCAGACCAGTCCGGCCGCGGTCACGGCCGCGCCCAGAGCGGCGGCGGCCAGCATCGGACGACTGGTCACCGCGAGCGAGGCGCTGCGTTCCCGCAGTTGCACCGGGCGGGTGAAGACCAGGACCGGCCAGGACCGCGCCTGTGCCTCGCGCCGCAGGGCCCGGTCGGGGTTGACGGCATGCGGGTGGCCGACGGCCTCCAGCAGCGGCAGGTCGGTGGCGGAGTCGCTGTACGCGTAGCAGCGCTCCAGGTCGTAGCCCTCGACGGCAGCCAGTTCGCGGATCGCGACCGCCTTGTTCTCCGCATAGGCGTAGAAGTCGATCTCTCCGGTGTAGCAGCCGTCCTGCTCGGCCATCCGGGTGGCGATGACGTGGTCGGCGCCGAGCATCTCGCCGATCGGCTCGACGAGCTCCGAACCCGAACTGCTGACGATCACGACGTCGCGGCCGGCCGCGTGGTGCTCCTCGATCAGTGAAGCCGCCTCGTCGTAGATCAGCGGGTCGATCAGGTCGTGCAGCGTCTCTGCGACGATCTCCCGGACCTGGGCCACGTTCCAGCCCCGCGCGAGGGAGGAGAGGTACTGCCGCATCTTCTCCATCTGGTCGTGGTCGGCGCCGCCGGCGAGGAAGACGAACTGTGCGTAGGCGCTCTTCAGCACCGCACGGCGATTGATCAGTCCGCCCCGGTACAGGGGGCGGCTGAAGGCCAGCGCGCTGGACTTCGCGATCACGGTCTTGTCCAGGTCGAAGAAGGCTGCCTGGCGTGCTGGGCGGGGCTGCGGGTGGTTTTCCACGAGTCGAGGATAAGTGCCAACCATTCGGCTCAAGGCCCGGCGCGTGGGTTTGCTTGAGAAGGGCTTCGGGTACACCATGGAAGTCACGGATCGTTCGCGACCGTGCTAACCCAGCTCGACTCCTCCCCCCCCGAGTCGGGCTGTGGAGGACGACCCCCGCTCTCCCCCCCGGCGGGGGTCGTCGCATGTCGTCAGCCGGATGCTGCGGTGCGATTTCCGGATGAACGCGGGGGATGCGTCAACCTCTCGACGCATTATCCACTCCCACGTGTGGCCTCGTTTTCCACACGCCCTTGTTTATCCACAGATTGCGGCTCGCTACAGCGGTCACTTGCGAATTCGGCGCACTGTGGTGTCCGCGCCGAAACGGGCGCGTCCATCACTCCGTGAGGGAGCCGACATGGCCGCACGCCCACCCACCGATCCGCCTGACGGGCCGCCCGCGGTCCCGCCCGCCGGTCCGTCCGTCCCGTCGCTCGACGGACGGCAGCTGCGGTCCGGGCCGCTCATCGTCACCGAGGACGACGAGCTGATCGAGGCACTGCTCAAGCTCTGCGCCGCCGCTGGAGCCACTCCGCACGTCGTGTGCGGGGCCCCGCCGCCGCGCCAGGCATGGGAGGCCGCGACGCTCGTCCTCGTCGGAGTCGACGTGGCCGAACGCATGGCTTCGTTGGCTCGGCGGCCGGGCGTGCTCCTCGTCGGGGCCGATCTGGACGACGCCGCCGTCTGGCAGAAGGCCGTCGCCATCGGCGCCGAGCACGTCGTCTTCCTGCCCGACAGCGAGCCCTGGTTGCTCGATCGGGTCGCCGACGCCGCGGAGGGCGTCGGTTCGCCCGCACTCACTGTCGCCGTGATGGGCGGACGCGGCGGGGCCGGGGCCTCGACACTGGCCTGCGCCCTCGCCCTGACAGCGGCGCGAGAGGGCCATCGGACGGTCCTCATCGACGTCGATCCGCTCGGCGGCGGGCTCGACGTCCTGCTCGGCGGGGAGGAGGCGGTGGGGCTGCGCTGGCCCGATCTCGCCTCCTCCCGAGGCCGGGTCAACGCCGTCGAGTTGGAACAGTCCCTGCCCCGGTTGCACCGCCTCGCGGCCCTCAGCTGGGACCGCGGGGACACGCTCACCATCCCCGTGGAGGCGGTGCGCACCGTGCTCGGGGCCGCCAGGCGGCGCGGGGGCGTGGTGGTGCTCGACCTGCCGCGACGCATCGACGACGCGGCCGCGGAGGCTCTCGAACAGGCCGATCTGGGCCTGTTGGTCGTGCCGGCCGAGCTACGGGCGATGGCGGCGTCGAGCCGGGTGGCCGCCGCGGCGGCCATGCGCCTGTCGGATGTGAGGGCCGTCGTCCGCGGCCCTTCCCCGAGCGGCATGACAGGAGCCGAGGTCGCGCGCGGCCTGAGGCTGCCGCTGGCGGGGGAGCTGGCCCCGGAGCCGGGGCTGGCCGCCGATCTGGAGTGCGGGCGCCCGCCGGGCGCCCGGCCCAAGGGACCGCTGGGCCGGTTCTGTACCGCGTTTCTGACCGAGGCTCTGGCCGGGGCCGGCCTCACGGACGGTGGGGGAGTGGCGGCATGACGAGGAGTACGAGCACGGGACACCGCAGCCACACGGGCGGCGGCCGTACGGCGGGCGGACCGTCCGGGGCGGTTTCCGCAGCCCTCTTGGACGCGGTACGGCTGCGGCTGGCCGAGTCCGGGTCGGAGCCCACCATCACGGGCGTCGCAGCGGCGCTGCGCGCCCAGGGCCGGCCCTACGGTGACACGGAGGTCCTGGAGATCGTCCGGGAGCTGCGTGCCGAGATGGTCGGCGCGGGTCCGCTGGACCGTCTGCTGAGCGATCCGGAGGTCACCGACGTCCTGGTCAACGGCCCGCGCGAGGTGTGGGTCGACCGCGGGCACGGCCTGCAGCGCGCCAAGGACGTCAAGTTCACCGACGAGCCCTCCGTGCGCCGCCTGGCCCAGCGGCTCGCCCACACCGCGGGCCGCCGCCTCGACGACGCCCGGCCCTGGACGGACGCCAGGCTGCCCCAAGGGGTCCGGTTGCACGCGGTGCTGCCGCCGGTCGCCGTCGGATGCACCTTGATCTCGCTGCGGGTCAGTCGCCCCCGCCCTTTCACCCTCGAGGAGTTGGTGGCGTCCGGCTCACTGACGACCTGGGGAGCGGGGCTGCTTCACGCCCTCGTCCGCGCCCGGGTGGCCTACCTGGTGTCGGGAGGTACGGGCACGGGGAAGACCACACTGCTCGCCGCCCTGCTGGGGCTGGTCCCCGCGGGCGAGCGCCTGGTCGTCGTCGAGGACTCCGCCGAACTCCAGCCCGACCACCCCCATCTGGTCCGGCTGGAGGGCCGACCGCCCAATCAGGAGGGCGTGGGCGGAATCGACCTTCGGGATCTGGTCCGACAGGCGCTACGGATGCGCCCGGACCGTCTGGTCGTCGGCGAGGTCCGCGGCAGTGAGGTGCTGGACCTCCTCGCCGCTCTGAACACCGGTCATGAGGGCGGCTGCGGGACGGTCCACGCGAATGCCGCCTCCGACGTGCCGGCCAGGCTTGAGGCCCTCGCGGCGACGGCGGGCCTCGGGAGGGCCGCCCTCCACAGCCAGTTGGCCGCCGCGCTGGACGCGGTGGTGCACCTGGTTCGGAGCCCCGGCGGACAGCGCCGGGTGGCCGAGGTCTGCGTCCTCGAACGCGGCGACGACGGCCTCGTCACGGCCCTTCCGGCGGTCCGGTTCCCGGCCGCGGGCGGCCAGGAGCCGGGCCCCGGGTGGTCTCGCCTCGCCGAGCGCTGCGGCGGGTTGCGGGCGCCTTGGTCCCGACCGAAGGCAGGAGCCGGCTGATGCCGGTCGATCCCCCCGGGCTTGGTCTCCCCCCGAGCGGGGGCGGGTGGCCCCTGACGGGCACGCCCATGGGGCGTTACGGAGTTCATGCCTGGCAGGCTGCCAGCCTCTGGCCGACGTCCGGGAGGTCGGCCCGCACGTGGCCGGCGCAGGTCCTGACGGCCTGGTTGCCGAGGCAGGCAGCCCCTTCCGGAAGCGGGACGGCCGGCATCGCTCTCTCCTGGCCCGGCGTCCACGCACTTGCGACGGCGGCGACGTTGGGGGCGCTCGGCTGGCTCTCCTGGTGGCTGGCCCGGCGGGACAGGGCTGCCAGGCGGATCGTCCGCCTGTGTCCCGGGGCCACCCGGCGCCGGTCCGGGCCCTGGCGGCAGAGGGTGCGCCGACTGCGGGCCGTGCTGCCGGTGGAGCTGCTGCTGGTACCGGCGGGAGGGCTCGCCGCCTGGCTGGCAGCGTCGCCGGTCCCAGGCGTGGCGGGCGCCGCGGCGGTCTGGCCCGTGCTGCGGTGGCGACGACGACGGCGGGTGGCCAGGGAACGAGAGCGCCGTCAAGCCGCCGTGGTGGAGCTCTGCGCGGCTCTGGCCGGCGAGCTTCGCACCGGGGCGACCCCGCACCAGGCGGTCGAGATGGCCTTTGAGGGCCTCCCGCACGGCGATGCGCTCGATTCGACCGCCCTGTTGGCCGCGGTCCGGCTCGGTGGGTCGGTGGACGGAGCACTGAGCCTCCTGGCGGAATCGCCGGGAGCCGAAGGCGCCAGGGGCGCCGCCGCCTGTTGGCGGGTCACCTCCGCCAGCGGGGCGGGTCTGGCCGAGGGACTGGACCGGGTCGCCGAGGGTCTGCGCGCCGAGCGGGCTCTGCGGGACTCCGTCCGGGCAGAACTGGCCGGCCCGCGTTCGACGGCGGTGCTCCTGGCTCTCCTCCCCCTCTTCGGGCTGGCCCTCGGAGCGGCCCTTGGCGCCGACCCGCTGCACGTGCTGCTGCACACCACGTCGGGCCTGGTGTGCCTGCTCGTGGGAGCGGCCCTCGAATACGCCGGGCTGGCCTGGACGGCGCGCATCGCCCGCACGGCGGAGGGCACGACATGAGAGCGACCGGAGGGCGGCAGGCCGCCAGTGCCCTCAGCGTCCCTTCGTTCTCCGGAGCGGCCTGATGAACAGCGCGTGGGTGGTCATGGCGGCCGCTGCCAGCGGGAGCACCGCCCTGGCCTCGGGCGCGGCGCTGCGGATGCGCAATCGGCGGATCCGCACAAGGGCCCGCCGGGTCGGGATCGATCCTGCCCGCAACAGGCGGCGGCCGGTGGGACGACGTCAGGGCCGGGAATGGCTCGTGCAGAAGGCCGCCTCGGTGCTGCTCGGCGCAGGATTGGCAGCCCTGTTGGGTGGCACGATGGGCTGGCTGCTGGGGATCGTGATGGCGGGGCTCGGCCTGCGCTTCCTGCCCACCCCGCCTGGACCGGCCGAGCGGGCCCGGCGACGGGACTCCGATCTGCTGCGATCCCAGCTGCCGCTCACCGCCGACCTACTGGCGGGCTGCATGGCCTCCTGGTGCCCGCCGGACGCCGCCGTCGGCGCGGTCGCCGAGGCGATGCCGCAGCCGATGGCCGGGCGGCTCGTGGCAGCCGCCGTCCAGCTCTCCATGGGCGCCGACCCGGAGGCCTGTTGGGAGCGCCTGGGCGAGGCCGAACCGGTACTGGCCCCGCTGGGCCGGTGCCTCGCCCGAGCCGCCTCGAGCGGGGCGCCTCCCGCAGCCGGTCTCGCCAGGCTCGCCGACGCGGAACGCGCGTCGGCCGCACGGGAGGCCCAGGCCCGCGTACGCCGCGCGGGAGTCCTGGCGACCGCACCACTGGGTCTCTGCTTCCTGCCCGCCTTCGTCCTCGTCGGAGTCGTGCCGGTGGTCACCGGCCTGGCCGGGATCTTCCTGGGCCGACTCTGAGGCGAGGCGGACAGGACCTGTGTCCTGCGACCCGCAGCGCGAGCGGGTCCGCACCGCGTCGACGCGGGTCCGCCGCACCATCCCTTCGACCCGTCAACCCACCTTCTGAGGAGCCGGTATGACCACCTCCGCTGACGTCCCGACCTTCGGCCCCACGCCGGGTGGTCGCCTTTCGGGCAGCACTACGCCTGCCGCGCAGGTTCCTTCGCCCGAACCGCCGCCACCCCGCACGGTGTCCTTCCGCACGATGTCCCTCCGCACGAAGTTCGCTCGCCCGATGTCGCTTCGCTCGCCACGGCCCCGTACGCCAGCCCAGCCCTACTCCACCTCTCCGTGCGCCACGACGCCCCCCGGAGTGCCGTTCGCGCGGATCTGCCTGCGACGTCCTGGTGCCGCGGTGCAACTGCTGGCCTGCGCGGCTCAGGTGTGGCTGACGTACGGGGGCCAATCGCTCCGGCGTTGGGTGCGAGGCCGGCTCGGGTGCCTGGCCGCCGACGACGGCATGACGACGGCCGAGTACGCGGTCGGCACC
>NZ_BBPQ01000011.1:0-33626 GCF_000787855.1 Streptacidiphilus anmyonensis
CCCGCGACCCGGGGCGGCGCGCAAACGCGGCCGGAGCCCGCGACAGGGGGCGCGGACGGCCGGGCGCCGGCCTGCGCGGGCCGGCTCCGAGGCTGGTCGCGGGCGGTACCGGACGGAGCCGGGTGCCTGTCGGCGTCACAACGCGAGCCTGCGGGCCAGGTCGGAGGTGAAGACGCCGCGCGGGTCGAGCCGCTCGCGCAGGGCGCGGAAGTCGGCGAGCCTCGGGTACATCGCGGCGAGCGTCCGCGGCCGCATCCGCGAGTCCTTGGCGAGGTAGATCCGGCCGCCGGCCGCCAGCACCTGTTCGTCCAGCCGGTCCAGCAGCGGGCCGAGACCGGGGACCGAGGCGGGCAGGTCGAGGGCCAGCGTCCAGCCGGGCATGGGGAAGGACAGCCAGCCGGGCCCGCCCTCGCCGAAGCGCTTGAGCACGGCGAGGAAGGACGGACAGCCGTGCCGGCTGAGCTGCTCGACGATGGAGCGCAGCACCGCCTCCTGCCCGTAGGGGACGACGAACTGGTACTGGAGGAAGCCGCCCGGCCCGTAGACGCGGTTCCACTCCGGCACGCCGTCGAGCGGGTGGAAGAACGCGCCGATCCCCTGGAGTTGGCCACGGCGTGCGCGCGGCGCCCGGCGGAACCAGAGCTCGTTGAAGGCCCCGACGGTCGACGTGCGCAGCAGCCCGCCGGGGATGCCGCGGGGGGCGGGTGGAAGGCTGCGCGGACGGAAGGCCAGCGGATCCCTGCGCTGACGCGGGGTCAACGCGTCGAGCGTGGCGTGGTCGCCGCGCGTCAGCACGGCGCGACCGGTGGCCGCGCCGCGCGCGACGAGGTCGATCCAGGCGACCGAGTAGCGGTAGCGGTGGTCCGAGGCGTCCAGGCGCTGCATCAGGTCGTCGAGGTCGGCCGCGCGTTCGGTGTCGACGGACATCAGCGAAGTGGCCACGGGCAGCAGCCTGATCGTGGCGTCGAGGATCACGCCGGTGAGGCCCATGCCGCCGGTGGTGGCGTCGAACAGTTCCTCGCCCGGCGTGAGCTCGACCTCCTCGCCACCCGCCGTCAGCAGCCGCATCCGCGTGACGTGGTGGCCGAAGCTGCCGCTGACGTGGTGGTTCTTCCCGTGGATGTCGGCGCCGACGGCGCCGCCGACGGTGACGTAGCGGGTGCCGGGGGTGACCGGGACGAACCAGCCGAAGGGCAGCAGCAGCCGCATCAGCCGGTCGAGGCTGACCCCGGCCTCGCAGGTGACCAGGCCCTGCTCCAGGTCGAGCGCGAGCACCCGGCCCAGCGCGGTCATGTCGAGGACGGTGCCGCCCGCGTTCTGCGCCGCGTCGCCGTAGCTGCGGCCCAGGCCGCGCGCCAGGGTGCCGCGCTCGCCTGCGGCGCGCAGGGCGTCACGGGCTTCGGCCGCCGTCGTGGGCGCGCAGAGCCGGGCTGTCGTCGGCGCGGTGCGCCCCCACCCCGTGAGTCGTCCTTCCATGCGAGCGACGCTAAGCCCGAGCACCGACAGCGCGCAGGGCGCGCGCGGCGCGGTCCTCGCACGTCGGCTGGTGGTCCGAGGGCCAACCGGCCGGGCGCGAAAGCCTCCTGGGCGTGGGTTCGAGCGCCGGAGGCCGTTGCGTGGCGCACCCGAACGGGTGAGTGAGCGCGGCGATGGCTGGTTGACGTGCGGGCCCGCCGCGCGCGACCCGCCCTGCTCGGCGGCCCGAGTCGCGAGCCGGTCCGGGTGGGCGCAGCATGAGGTTCCCGCCGTCGAACAGCGCGGTGCGGGCTCCCCCCTGACGACCCGTGAACTTCCGGCCAGAATTCCAAGATAGTCGGACAATTATTTTTCCCGGTGAATTCGTGGCTATTTTGCAATTCACGCCGGACCACACCAGGATTGTTTTCCGAAATGAAAGTCCTCGCGCGCTCAGCCGCCCTTCTCGCCGGATTCGCCGCAGCCCTGCTGGCCCTGCTCGGGGTCGGTGGCGCCTGGGTGCGTCCCGCCGCCGACGACTGGTGCTACCAGACGAACATGCGCACCATGTCAGTCCGTCAGTTCGTTCACTTCCTCTACCAGGACAGCAACGGCCGGGCCGGCAACGCCGTGCTGCTCGCCTGGGTGCACGGACTGGGGCCGCTGGGCCTCCAGATCTACCCGGTCGTCGTCATCGCCCTGCTGCTCGGCTCGCTGTGGCTGCTCATCGCGAGGCTCACCCGTTTGGCCGGACGTCACGTCCCCGTCGCGGTCCAGCTGCTGACGGCCGCGACCGCGTCCCTGGCCTTCCTGCTGGTCTGCCCGCAGCCCTACCAGACCACCTACTGGGCCTCGGGCGGCATCTCGCACACCGTCCCCGCGGTGCTCACCGCCGTGCTGGTCTCCACCGTGCTCTGCCTGCCCGGCCGCACCGGCCGGGCGGGCCTGGCCGGGCGCTGGACGGCGGCGCTCGCGCTGCTGCTCGGCTTCGCCTTCATCGCCCTGGTCTCCGAGGCGATGGCGCTCGTCGTCGGCGTCCTCGCCGCCGTGCTGTGGCTGCGGGCCGGCGACGTCTGCGCCGACCGTCCGGCCCGCCGCGCCGCCCGGCTCGGCGCGCTCGCCGCCATCGCCGGATCGGCGGGCGGCCTGCTGGTCGAGTACCTCTCCCCCGGCATGCACGCCCGCAGCGCGGGCCTCGGCGTCCCGCACGGCGCGGAGCTCCTGCACCGCCTCCGCGAGGGCGTGGTCACCTGGGTCGGCGACCTGGCCACGACGGTGACCAGCTTCGACTACGTCGCCGTCGTGCTCGCGGGCGTGGTGCTCGGCCTGACCACCCGTCGGCTCACCGCGGACGCGCCCGCGCGCACGGGACCGGACGGCACGGGACCGGACGGCACGGGACGGCGGGTCGGCGCCTTTCTGCCGCTCTGGCGGCGTTCCTCCCGCACCACGACGGACCCGGCACGGCCCGCCGAGGGGGCGCACGGGGACGCCACCGCGCTGGCGCTCGGCGCAGGGAACCAGAGCGTCCTGCACCCGGCGCGAGCCATGGCGGCGGGCCTCGGCGGTGGGGAAGAAACCGCGACATCGGTCCGCACGAGCGTCGACGCGGCGGACCCCGCGACCGCACAGCCCGGCGATCCGGGGCCGGGCCCCGAGGACCAGGAGCCGTCGACGTCAGGCGGCGCGAGCGCCGACCCGCGAGCGCACCTCGGCGGCGCGAGCCGCCGACGCGAGGAGTCCACAGCGACGGGTCACGCCCTCACCGGGATGCTCGGGGCAGAAGACCCCGCAGGCTCCCAACACCCGGGTACCCAGGCCACGGGCGCGGCCGCCTTCACCGGGACCGCCGGACCGGGCCACCACCCCGGAACAGGTCCGGCCGAGGAACGCGAAGGTCCCGAACCGCGCGTCTCCGACGCGGTGGTCGCCCCTGCCCTGGCCGTGCGCTCGCCGCTGCGCCTGCTGCTGTGGGCCGCTGCCGGGGTGCTGCTGGGCAGTCTGCTCGTCACCGAGCTGGTCCAGGCCGTCTTCGGGTCCTGGATCTGGTACATGGTGCGCACCTGGAACGACTGGCGACTGCCGTACACCCTGCTGCTGGCCGCTGTGGGCGTCGCCGCCGGGCGGCTCCTCGCGTCCGCCCTGGCTCCCCCGCCGGGAGCACCGATCACACCCCGTCGGCGGCGCGCGGTACTCCTGCTCCCGGCCCTGCTCGGGCTCGCGCTGCTGGGACTCGCCCAGCCCGCCGTCGCCGTGGTGCACCAGACGCGGGTGCGCGCCCACCACTGGGACGCCCAGCAGGTCCAGCTGGAGGCCCAGGTGCGCGCCGGGGTCAAGAGCCCCACCTACGTGCCCTCCTACATCGGGCACCTGCGTGACGCCTACACCCGCAGCGGCCGGGCGGACTGGGTCGCCTCCTGCATCGACGACTACTACGGCACGCACATCCGTCTCCCGGCGCACAGCACCGACTGGGTCATCCAGTCGCAGAACGCGCCCATCCCCTGACCGTCACCGTCCCCCTTCAGCCCGCCCCACGACCCGTCCCCGATCCGAAAGGCCCGAGCGGATGCCCCCGCGTCTCTCCGTCGTCGTCCCGATCTACAACGTCGAGCGCTATCTCGACGAGTGCCTCGCCTCGCTGGCCGCCCAGACCATGGGCGACTTCGAGGTCGTCATGGTGGACGACGGCTCTACGGACGGCAGCGCCGCGATCGCGCAGGAGTGGGAACGGCGCGACCGGCGCTTCCGGATGGTCAGCAAGGAGAACGGCGGGCTCGGCCCGGCGCGCAACACGGGCATCGAGGCGCTGACACCGGGCACGGAGTTCCTTGCCTTCGTCGACAGCGACGACACCCTGCCGGACACGGCCTACGAGCTGATGGTCGGCACGCTCGACCGGACCGGCTCGGACTTCGTGGCGGGCAACGTGCGGCGCTTCCGCAGCGCGGGCTCGCGGCAGTCGCCGGTGCACGCGCGGCCGTTCGCGCGCACCCGGCTGAGCACGCACATCAGCGAGTTCCCGGCGCTGATCACCGACCGCACCGCGTGGAACAAGGTCTACCGGCGCACCTTCTTCGACGCCCACGGCCTGCGCTACCCGGGCATTCTCTACGAGGACGCGCCGGTCAGCGTGCCGCTGCACTACCTGGCGGAGAAGGTCGACGTCCTCGGCGACCCGATCTACAACTGGCGCGAGCGCGAGAGCGGCGACCGCTCCATCACCCAGAACCGCAGCGACCCGCGGGGCCTGCGGGACCGGGTGGCCTCGATGCGGCTGGTGCGGGCGTTCCTGTCGGCGCAGACCGGCCCGGAGTACCGCGACTTCCTGCGTGCCTACGACCGCAACGCGCTGACGGAGGAGATCCCGCTCTTCTTCCGCGCGGCCCTCGACGGCGACGCGCCGCTGCACCAGGTCTTCGCCGAGCATGTGGGCGGGCTGCTGTCCGAGATCGGGGCGAAGGCGATCGACCGGCTGCCCGCCGATCACCGGCTGCGCTACTACCTGATCGCGCAGGGCCGGATCGACGACTTCCTGGCGCTGCTGCGCTGGCAGTGGGACCACAAGGGGGCCATCCCGGTCCGCGGCCAGCTGCGTCCGCGGGCCGCCTACCCGGTGCTGGCCGACCGGCCGCCCGTCCCGGCGAACCTGCTGCGGCTCGGCCCGGAACTGGTGGTCCGCTCCCAGCTTCAGGGTGCCGACTGGGACGGCAAGGGAGTGCTGCGGCTCGCCGGCTACGCCTACCCGGCGCACCTGGGCGCGCCCGCGCGGCACAGCGCGCTGAAGATGCTGATGCTGCGTGAGACCCACAGCCGCCGCACCCTGGTGCTGCCCGCGAAGACGGTCCGCTCGCCCGAGGTGACCGCCGACAACGGCCAGCTGCTGCGCGACTGCGACCTGGCGGGCTTCGCCGTCGGCATCGACCCGCGCCGGCTGCGCCAGGACGGGCGCTGGGTGGACGGGACCTGGCGGGTCACCGTCGCCGTCCTCGGCGCCGGTCGTCCGCGACGCAGCCGGATCAAGGCCGGTCACCGCGCCTCCGGGCAGAGCCCGCGCTCCAGTTGGGTCGCCGACGACGTCCGCGTCATCCCGGAGATCCGGGACCAGCACCTGTACCTGCGGGTCGAGCACGCGCACGCGCTGACCGGCTCGATCACGGAGAACGGCGGCAGGCTCGAGATCAGCGGCCGGGTCCGCGCCGCCGTGGCGCACCGCGTCGAGGCGGTCCGGGTGCGGCACATGGAGGACGGCTCCTCGGCGATCATCGAACTGCCCGTCACCTTCGCGCGCACCGGTGCCGCCCGCGCGGCGACGGCCGGAGCGACGGCTCGCGCGACGACGACAAGCGCGGCGACGGCAGGCGCCGGTGCGGTCGGCTCGGAGGCGGACGCCTACCTGGCGGGGCGCGAGGACGTGCTGCGCGCACTGGGCGTGCAGGGGGTCGGCCACGTCGGCCACGTAAGCCAGGCCGGTCAGACTGGTCAGACCAGTCAGGCCGGTCAGGCCGGTCAGGCCGAGGCCGCCGGGGCCGGGGCGACCGGCATCACCCGGGGCACACAGGACGCCGGAGACCTCACCAGGGCCGGCGTGACAACCGCGCCCTGGCCCGTCCCGGGTGTGAACCCGGACAACAGCCGGACGGCGGGAAACGGCGACGTCGCGAAGGCCGCCTCCGACGACGTCCTCACACCGGACGCGGACGGCTGGCTCCCCTTCACCGTCGCGCTCGACCTCGGCGAGCTCAACGCCGCCCGCGAGCGGTACGAGCGGGTGCGGCCGCACGTCCCGGCCCACCACGGGCACCGCTGGGCCGTCGACCTGCGGCTGGAGGGCGAGGACGCGGAGGAGGGCGAGGCGCTCCGACTGGTCCACGACGAGCGCACCCAGCCCGAGGCGCAGCAGGTGCCGTTGCCCGGCGAGCAGCAGCCGACACGCGTCGTCTGCGTCAAGCGGTCGCCGACCGGCTACCTCCAGCTGGTCGACCAGCCCGTCCAGCCGCTGTTCGAGGAGGTCACCGCCGACCTCGCCAAGGAGTCCTTCCGGCTCACCGGCAGCTACCCGCTGCCGGGCCGCCACGCGCTGGAGCTGGTGCTGCGTCACCCGACGCAGAGCCGCCCCGAGGTCCACGCCTTCGAGGCGGTCGACGGGCGGATCGACACGCTGCTGCCGGCCGTGCCCGTCTCCGGCTACGCCGGGGAGATCCCGCTGGCCTGGGGCGACTGGCAGATGCTCGTCCGCACGCCCGCGCCGAGGGAAGCGGCGCAGGACGCGCCCAAGCCGGCGGAGTGCCAGGCCCGCCTCTCCCCCGCGATGCACGCCGCGGTGCCCCTGGCCCTCCAGGCCCGCGGCAAGACCGTGCGGCTGAGCCGGCAGGGGTACGACGGCATGCTGCTCAGCGTCTCCGCCGCACTCGGCCCCCACGAGCGCGGCGACTACCACCGGCGCCGGCTGCTCACCGGCGTCCTCCCCGCCGCCCGCAGGCGTCCGCTGCTGCCGCAGGTGCTCTACGACGTCTTCGAGGGACGCTCCTACTCCTGCTCCCCGCGCGCCGTGCACCAGGAGATGCTGCGCCGCAGCGACGGGAACACCGCGCACCTGTGGGCGGTGCTCGACCACCGGATGCCGACCCCGCCCGGCGCCCGCTCCGTGGTGATCGGCTCGGCCGAGTGGTACGAGGCGCTCGCCCGCAGCCGCTGGATCGTCGGCAACACCCACCTGCCGACGGAACTGGAGCGGCGAGAGGGCCAGGTGGTCGTGCAGACCTGGCACGGCACCCCGCTGAAGAGGATCGGCTTCGACTTCGAGAACGACTGGTTCAACGACACCGACTACCTGCGCCGCTTGGAGCACGAGGCGAGGCAGTGGCAGGTGCTGCTCTCCCCCAACCGGTTCAGCACCCCCATCCTGCGCAACGCCTTCCACTACGAGGGCGAGATCCTGGAGTCCGGCTACCCCCGCAACGACGTCCTGCTCGCCCCGGACCGGGAGCTCCAGGCGGACGCCGTGCGCCGTCAGCTGGGGCTGCCGCCGGGCAAGCGGGTGATCCTTTACGCGCCGACCTGGCGGGAGCACCGCCTCCGCCTGAGCCACGGCGGCCACCACCTCGACCTCCAGCTCGACCTGGCCGCGATGCGCCGGGCGCTCGGTGAGGACCACGTGCTGCTGGTCCGCCCGCACGCCCACGTGGTCGACCCGGTCCCGGGCGCCGGCGACGGCTTCGTGTGGGACGTCGGCAGCTACCCGGACATCCAGGACCTCTACCTGGTCTCGGACGTCCTGGTCACCGACTACTCCTCGGCGATGTTCGACTTCGCGGTGACCGGCCGCCCGATGCTCTTCTTCACCTACGACCTGGAGCTGTACCGGGACACGCTGCGCGGCTTCTACATCGACTTCGAGGCGACCGCCCCGGGACCGCTGCTGCCCACCTGCGATGACCTGATCACGGCGCTGCTCGACCTGGCCCCGGCCGTCGAGCCGTACCGCGGCGCGTACGAGGTCTTCCGCAAGACCTACTGCGACCTCGACGACGGCGCGGCCTCGCGCCGCGTGGTGGACCGGATGCTGGAGCTGAGCTGAGCCGGGCAGGGCTGGGCTGGGCTGAGCTGAGCCGGGCAGGGCTGGGCTGAGCTGAGCCGGGCAGGGCTGGGCTGGGCTGGGCTGGGCTGGGCTGGGCCGAGCCGGCCAGGTATGAAGGCCGGACGCGAAGGAACGAAGGGGACAGTGTGCCCTTCCGGTACGAAGCGGTGTGAGGTGGAGCGCATCACACCGAATCCGTAGAAACAGCGGCTAGGGTCGCCGGGTGAACACCACGAAGGCCCGAGTTCCGTCCCCGCGGGCTCCGTTCCTGCACAACGACGGGACGCCGAACGCCTCGGCGTCCCGTCTCGACGCGCTGACGAGCCTGCGCTTCTTCGCGGCCTTCGCCGTGTTCCTGCACCACTTCCAGGGAGTCAGCGCCGTCGGCGGCGGCGTGGCGCGGGTCCCGGCGCTGTACCCGTGGTCGCTGATCGGCGCCCACGGAGTCACCTTCTTCTTCGTGCTCTCCGGCTTCCTGCTCACCTGGAGCTGGCAGCCGGGGCGGCAGACCACCGGCGGCTACTACTGGCGCCGCTTCGGCCGGATCTGGCCCGCCCACCTGGTGGCGACGGTTCCGGCGCTGCTCCTCTTCTACGACATCGGGTGGGGCCAGGACCAGACGAACCTGTTCTCCACCCTCTCCTCGCTGGTGCTGCTCCAGGGCTGGTTCCCGAACGTGAACCCCTGGCTGCCCGGCAACCCGGTGACCTGGACGCTCAGCGTCGAGCTGCTCTTCTACCTGCTGTTCCCCTTCATGTTCCGTGCCTTCGCGCGGATGCGGACCCGGACGCAGATGCTGACCGCCTTCGGCGGGCTGGTCGCGATGTGGGGACTGGACTTCTGGGCGCAGTACCACGCCTCGGTCCGCACGGAGTCGTGGCTGATGCGGATGCCCGCCGTCTACCTGCCGGAGTTCGCCCTCGGCATGGCGTTCGCCTTCGCCATCCGGCGCGGCTGGCGGGTGCGGCTCAGTCCGTGGCCGGTGCTGGCGCTGTTCGCCGCGTACGTGCCGTTGTACGCGACCCACGCGATCGGCCCGTTCGACGCGCTCGGCGTCCAGGTGCAGGCGTCGGTGCGGCAGGTCGTCGCGGTCTTCTCGGTCCTGCTGATCTGCGCTTTCGTCCAACGCGAGCTGGACGGCCGCAGGGGGCTGCTGCACTGGAGGCCGCTGGTGCTGCTGGGTGCCTGGTCGTACTGCTTCTACCTGGTGCACCAGCAGGTGATCCAGGCGATGTTCGATCTGGGCCTGGCCACCCGGGCGAGCGACGGCAACTGGTGGATCCTGCTCACCACTCTCGTCCTCGGCACGCTGGCCGCCTGGCTGCTGTACACGCTGGTCGAGGAGCCGGCCCGCAAGTGGTGGTCGGCCCGGATGCCGGCCACCCTGCGCACCCGCCCCATGAACACCGTGTCGCGAGACGGTGAAAACCCCCTTCAAAGGTCCTCCGATCTACAGACAGGCGCGGGAGCGAAGGCGTAGCCTCCGATTTCATGACTTGGCGCAAGACTGTGAACACCGCACTGCGGCAGCTGACCGGCCACGAGCTGCGCCGGGTCCAGAGCCGCCCGGCCCCCGCGCGACCCGCGGCGGCGCCGGCCCCCTCGGTGGCGAAGCCGCTGACCTTCCCGGCGGACTACGACGAGACCGCCAGGGAGATCATCACCGCGGTGAAGCCGTGGACGATGACCTCGCTGGAGCGTCTGAACGCGCTGATCCAGTCCGTGCGCTACGTGACCCGCCACGATCTGCCCGGCGACATCGTCGAGTGCGGCGTGTGGCGCGGCGGTTCGATGCAGGCGGTGGCCCGCACCCTGCTGTCGCTCGACGTGAAGGACCGCGAGCTCTACCTGTTCGACACCTTCGAGGGCATGAGCGAGCCCACCGAGGAGGACAGGCGCCTCGACGGCCGCAGCGCAGCCGACCTGCTCGCCGCGTACGGCAAGGACCGCCCGATCTGGGCGCTGGCGACCCTCGACGACGTCCAGGACGGCTTCTCCCGGCTCAGCTACCCCTCCGAGCGGCTGCACTACGTGCAGGGCAAGGTCGAGGACACCATCCCGGAGCAGGCCCCGGAGCAGATCGCGATCCTGCGCCTGGACACCGACTGGTACGCGTCGACCAAGCACGAGCTGAAGCACCTCTACGACCGCCTGGTGCCCGGCGGCGTGCTGCTCATCGACGACTACGGCTACTGGCAGGGCTCGCGCCAGGCCGTGGACGAGTTCCTGGAGGAGACCGGCGCCCGGCTGCTGCTGACGCGCATGGACGAGGGCCGCATCGCGGTCAAGCCCTAGGGCGCGCCTGGGAGCCCGGCTTCCTTCTCCGTTCTTGCTCTTCTTACCGGGCGTTCCCGACAGGTTCTCCGAGGTGTTCGGCCTGAAGTCGCCCCCATGTTGACTGTCGTTTGCATGTATTAAGGTATGAGCCGCAAGGAATCTCATAATCGAACGTGTGTGCCGCGCGGTCATCGGGGATCGGCACCCTCACGAACAGGTCACGATCAGCCCTTGAGTACGCCCGACGTCAGCGTCATCGTCATCGTCTTCAACGACGCCGAGCGCCTTCCACGAGCAGTGCAGTCCGTACTCGACCAGACCCTCCACAACGTGGAGGCCGTGATCGTCGACGACTGCAGCACCGACGGCAGCTTCGAGGTCGCACAGCGACTGGCCGCCCAGCACCCGGGCCGGGTGCGGGCGTTCCAGCTGCCGGAGAACTCCAAGGGCTGCGGCGAGCCGCGCAACCGCGGCATCGCGGAGGCACTCGGCACCTATGTCATGTATCTCGACAGCGACGACGAGCTCGAGCTCAACGCCTGCCGGAACATGGTCGAGGCCGCCGAGGCCACCGGCGCCGAGCTGGTCTCGGGGCTCAGCACCCAGATCTACGTCGACACCCGCAACCAGCGCGAGCAGCCCTGGTACCGCTGGCTCTACCAGCGCCACCAGGTCCTGGAGAACATCTCCGAGCTGCCCGACCTGTTCGTCTTCGACACCCTGTCGACGAACATGTGCTACCGCCGGGACTTCCTCCTCGACAACAAGCTGACCTTCGTCAAGGGCCTGCTCTACGAGGACCTGCTCTACTCCGCGCAGGCCTACCTGGCCGCGGACCGGATCGCCCTGATCCCCAACCAGGTCTACAAGTGGTACATACGGCAGAACGTCGCCAAGTCCGAGAAGTCGATCACCAACCGGCGTGACGAGATCCGCAACTTCTCCGACCGGATCGAGATCCACCGCCGTATCGACGCCCTGCTCGCCGAGAAGAACCAGACCAAGCTGCGGCGGCACAAGGACCTGAAGTTCCTCAAGCACGACGTGCCGCTCTACCTGCGCGAGTTCCCGCAGCACAGCGCGGAGTGGCAGCACCAGTTCGCCGAGCTGACCCGCGACTACCTGGCCACGATCCCGCTCGACGTCTTCGACGAGTGCCAGCCGGTGCAGCGCGTCTGCGCCTACCTGCTGATCAAGGAGGACTGGGCGAACCTGCTCCCCGCGATCGACTGGCTGCGCAACCCGCGCAAGACGCCGATGCCGCTGGTCGAGCAGGACGGCCGGATCTACTTCTGCGCCGACCACCTCGACGACGAGACCGGGCGCCGCATGCTCGACGTCACCGAGGTGGGCTTCCAGGCGCGCAGCCTGAACGAGTCCATGCTGCGCTCGCAGCTGACCGGCTGGGAGCCGCAGGGCGCCGACGCCGTGAAGATCACCGGGCGGACGGTCAACCCGCTCGGCCTGGTGGGGCCGGGCGCGAAGCTCTCGGGCCGACTGGAGGTCAAGGCCCGCCGCAAGGGTCTGCAGACCTTCAGCTTCCCGGTGACCTCGTTCACGCACCAGGGTGACCACGTCGAGTGGGAGTCCACGCTCGACATCTCCAAGACTTTGCGACCGCTCGGCCTCGTCGACACCATCTGGGATGTGTGGCTCAACATGAGCGTGGACAAGCAGCGCACCCGCCAGCCGCTGTCGGTGGACCAGCTGGACCTGGACGGCGAGTTCGCCGCCCGGCCCCGGCTCACCCGCCTGCTGGCCGACCGCCTCCAGCCCGAGGTCTCCAAGCCCGGCCACCTGGCGTTCCAGCTCAGCGCCGTCGGCACCGCCGCCAGGAAGGGCCGCGGTCTGCTGTTCGACCTGATGAGCAGCCCCGCCGGCGCGCCGCTGAAGCGCTCCGCCAAGCGCGTTCTCCAGGCCGGCCGCGACCTGAACGACCAGCCCAACAAGATCCGCTGGTACCACCGGGCCATGACGCGGATGCCCGTCAAGAAGGGCCTGGTCGTCTTCGAGAGCCACCTGGGCAAGCAGTACAGCGACAGCCCGCGCGCCATCTACGAGGAGATGCGCCGCCGGGGCCTGAAGTTCCACGCCGTCTGGTCCTACGAGGGGAAGAAGCCGCCGAAGGGCTTCCCCAAGGCCGGCAAGGACGTCGAGCTGGTCGAGCGGTGGAGCTGGCCGTACCTGTACGCGCTGGCCCGCGCCGAGTACTGGATCGACAACCAGGGCTTCCCGCTGGCGCTGCGCAAGCGCCCGGAGACCACCTACGTCCAGACCTGGCACGGCTCCGCGCTCAAGCGCATGGGCTTCGACATGGCCGAGTACCGGATGCTGCCGCGCCACAAGCAGGACGAGTACCAGCGTGCGCTCGACCGCTTCGACCACTTCGTGGTCCGCACCGAGCACGACGTCGACACCCTGGTCCGCGCCTACCGGCTGCCCGAGTCCAAGGTGCTGCGCGTCGGCTACCCGCGCAACGACGCGCTCGTCGCCGCCCACGCCGAGGAGCTGGCGAGCGGCCGACGCGAGCGCGGCCCGCTGGCCAAGGAGCTGGGCATCGACCCGGACCGCACCATCGTGCTCTACGCGCCGACCTTCCGGGAGAAGGCGCCCGAGCTGGTGCTCGACCCGGTCGCCTTCGCCGAGCGCTTCGGCGAGGACACCACGCTGATGGTGCGCTCGCACTACATGCAGCGTCTGGCCGTGCCGCGCACGCTCAAGGGCAAGGTCGTCGACGTCACCGACTACCCCGACATCACCCCGCTGCTGGGCCTCGCCGACGCGCTGGTCACGGACTACTCGTCGGTGATGTTCGACTACGCGCTGCTGGACCGCCCGATGGTCTTCTACGCGTACGACTACGAGGAGTACGCGGGCGCCGCCCGCGGCACCTACTTCGACCTGCGCGAGGCCGCGCCGGGGCCGTTCGTGGAGACGCAGAAGCAGCTCTTCGACGCGCTCGACGCCGTCCGCAAGGGCGACGACGAGTTCGCGGAGAAGCGGCGCGCCTTCGCCACCCGATTCGGCGAGTACGACGAGGGCCGTGCGGCCGCGCAGATCGTCGACAGGTTCTTCGGCCCGGCGGCCGGCACGCAAGCGAAGGGCGAGCAGGCATGAGCGCGGACGCCGCCGTGACGACCGGCCGTGACATCTTCATCATCTCCAACAGCGTCGACGAGCTCGGCGGTGTCACCACCTGGTCCCACCAGATGGCCCGGATGCTGACCGCGCGCGGGCACCACGTGCACGTGCTCGGCATCTGCGACACCGACACCCCGGCCGACCTCGGCCCGGACCTGCCGTACCCCACCACCACGCTGCACCCGGGGAAGGTCCCGGCGGTCTTCAGCCCGCGCGGTGTCAAGCAGCGCCTCAAGGTCTCCGGCTACGCCCGCAACTCGCAGCGCGAGGCCGCGATCCGCGGCATGAAGGCCAAGCTCGACGCGCTGTTCGCGGCGGCCCGCCCCGGCGCGATGATCATCGTCACCCAGGTCTGGGCCATGGAGTTCGTCCGACTCGCCGACCGCGGGAGCATCCCGCTGATCGGGATGAGCCACGAGTCCTACGAGTACTCCCAGGACTCCTCGCGCTTCGCCCGCGTGAAGAAGTACTACCCCGAGGCCGACCGCCTGCTCCTGCTCACGCAGGAGGACGCGGACCTGTGGATCCTGGAGAAGCTCAACAACGTCGGCTTCATGCCCAACCCCCTGCCGGTGTGGCCGGACGAGCCGTCCAGGCGGGAGACGAAGACCGTCGCCTGCATCGGGCGCCTCGACGACCAGAAGGGCATCGACATGCTCCTGGACGCCTGGGCGCTGGCCGCGCCCCAGGCGCCGGGGTGGACGCTGAAGCTCTACGGCAAGGGCGAGGACGAGGCCGAACTGCGCGCCCAGTGCACGCGGCTGGGCCTGGACGGCTCGGTCGAGTGGATGGGCCAGACCTCCGACGTCCCGGGCGCCTTGCGCGACAGCTCCGTCTTCGTCCAGTCCTCCCGCGGCGAGGGCTTCCCGCTGGCGCTGCTGGAGGCCATGGCCTTCGCCGTCCCATGTGCCGCGTTCGACTGCGCGCCGGGCGTCCGCGAGATCATCCGCGACGGCGAGGACGGGCTCCTCGCCGCCCCGGGCAACACGGCCGAACTCGCCAAGCAGCTGGTGCGACTGACGTCCAACCAGGAACTGCGGGACTGCATGGGCGAGGCGGCGCGGGTCAACGTGGCGCGCTACTCCAAGGAGACGATCCTGGAGAAGTGGGAAGAGCTCTTCGCGCTGCTCGAGCGGTAGTCGCACGATCCAGGGGCGTGGGGCTCCACTGACAGGCGGCGGAGCCGCAAGTCGGTGGAGCCCTGCGCCCCTTTAGGCCGTAGTGGGCGCGGGCCGGCGTTCGGCCAGGGGCACGATCGGGAGCGGGGTCTGCTCGCCCAGGAAGACCGTGCGGACGACCCGCTCCGCGGCCCGGCCGTCGTCGAACTCGCAGAAGCGCTCGCGGAACGCCTGCCGCAGGGCCGCGGACTCCGCGTCGCGCCACCCGCCGCCGCGGAAGACCTCCGCCAGCTCCGCCTCGGAGCGGGCCACCGCGCCCGGGGTCTCACCGGGCCTGCCGGAGACCAGGTCCAGGTAGACGCCGCGCGTCTCCTTGTAGACGTCCCAGTCGTCCGCGAAGACGACGATCGGGCGGTCGAGGTTGGCGTAGTCGAACATCAGGGACGAGTAGTCCACGATCAACGCGTCCGCGGCGAGCGCCAGCCGCTCGATCGAGGGGTGGCGGGAGACGTCGATGACCCGCGGGCTGGAGGGGCCGGTCGGGGACTCGTAGGAGTAGTGCGCGCGGTGCAGGACGACGAACTCCTCGCCGAGGCGCGCGGCCAGCTTCTCCACGTCCAACTGGGGCTCGTAGCCCACCCGGTAGTCCCGCATCGTCGGCGCGTACAGGAGCGCCGTCGCGCCCTCCGGGATGCCGAGTTCGCGGCGGGCGGCGCGGACCTCGTCCGCGCCCGCCGTCACGTAGACGTCGTTGCGCGGGTAGCCGAACTCCAGCGTGCGGTACCCCGCCGGGTAGACCCGCTCCCAGATCAGCGACGAGAAGCGGTTGGAGGAGAGGCTGTAGTCCCAGCGGTCGATCCGCTCCAGCAGCTTGTCGAAGTCCATCGTCAGGCCCGCCGCGGGGTAGTCGCGCAGGTCGAGGCCCATCTTCTTGACCGGCGTGCCGTGGTGCGTCTGGAGGTGCACCGAGCCGGGGCGCTTCTTCGCGCTGTCGGGGAAGTTGACGTTGTTGACCAGGTAGCGGGCGCGCGACATCGCCTCCCAGAAGCCGCGCGAGCCCGGCGCGACCGTCGCGTAGCCGGCCGGCACGTCCTTCTTCCGGCCGGCCTCGACGACCCACACCGTCCGCGTGTCCGGGCGCAGTTCACGCAGCTTCGCCTCGATCGCGGCCGGGTTGCAGCCGGGGGCGCGGTTCCAATAGGAGGCGAAGACCGCCAGGTTGTCGTCGATCGGCAGCTGCCGCTGCATCTGCGCGAAGCCGCCCACCAGCGGGCGCGCGATGGCGCGCTTCACGCCGGGCTGCGCTGCGACCGCGCGGTTCTTCGCGCGCCGCACCACGTCACCGACCGGGCCCGCCTTGAACGGCATGGAGACCTCGATGGCGGGCGCGCCCTCGGGGCGGTGGCGCCGCTCCGCCTCGGCGGCCTTCGCGAAGAACTCGCGGCGGTCGCCCATCGGCACCCGGTCCGGGTGCGAGCCGATCGCGCGCAGGTGCTCGACCATCCGGCGGTGCAGGAACGGCCGCCAGGAGTGCAGCTCGGGGCGCGCGTCGACGAAGGCGAAGACCCGGTCGTACTGGTCGAAGATGTCGAAGTGCTTGCGCGAGGTGGTGGCCAGGATGTTGCCGCCCATCCGGCGCTGCCGGTAGTGGACGACGACCCGGTCGAGCAGCGCGACGGACTCCGCGGCCAGCGTGGTCGGGTAGGTCCACGGGGTGTCCTCGTAGTACCCGGGCGGGAAGGTGAAGCCGTTGCGCTGGACGAACTCCCGCTTGAAGGCCTTGTTCCAGACCACCATCAGCATCCGCAGCAGCTGCTCGCGCTCCGCGGTGCCGAACTCGTCCGGCTTGGCCTGGCACTCGCCCAGCATCGCCGCGTCCTGGTTGCGCACCACCCGGCCGTCCCAGAAGGTGCGGGCGTAGTCGAAGACCAGGATGTCCGGGTCACCGGTCGCGTCGAGACGGTCGGCGATCGCCCGCAGCGAGCCGGGGGTCAGCGTGTCGTCGCTGTCCAGGAAGATCAGGTAGTCGCCGGTGGCGATCTCCAGACCGGCGTTGCGGGCCCGGCCGAGCCCGACGTTCTCGGCCAGGTGCAGCACCCGTACCCGCCCGTCCTGCTCGGCGAACTCGTCGAAGATCCGCCCCGACCCGTCGGGCGAGGCGTCGTCCACGCCGATCAGCTCGAAGTCGCGGAAGGACTGGTCGAGCACGGACTCCAGGCACTCGCCGAGGTAGGCCTGGACGTTGAACGCGGGGACGATGACGCTGAACCTGGGCACGGTTCCCGACCCTACTACTCCGGGAGCCGGCCACCGCACGCTCACCGCCTGTTCAGCGCCTGGTCGCCGCCCCCGCCGCCGACTCCGGGAAGCCGTAGCGGCGCAGCGGACGCCACGCCTCGTC
This sequence comes from Streptacidiphilus anmyonensis, assembly GCF_000787855.1. Lineage (GTDB taxonomy): Bacteria > Actinomycetota > Actinomycetes > Streptomycetales > Streptomycetaceae > Streptacidiphilus > Streptacidiphilus anmyonensis. The sequence goes on from NZ_BBPQ01000011.1 coordinate 16,973, forward strand.
GTCCGTGCTGAAGCGGTGCAGGCTGAACCCCTCCACGGGGAACCCCGCCTCGAACCCGCGCAGCTCCGCGTAGGCGCGGTCCAGCGCCTCGTCCGGCAGGTCATGGGCGACGGTGACGTGCGGGTGGTAGGGGAAGGCCAGCTCCCGGGCCAGCGGCCCGGACCGGACCGACGCCTCCAGCTCCCGGCACTCCCGCACGCCCTGCTCCAACTGCACGAAGACCACCTGTGACACCGGCCGGAAGCTGCCGGTCCCGCGCAGCGTGACCTGGAACGGCCGGTGGTCCGCGGCGGCGCGGGCGAGATGCCCGTCCACGTCGGGCAGCGCCGAAAGCGGGACCTCGGTGGGCGGCAGCAGCGTCACGTGCGTGGGGATGCCGTGCGCGCGCGTGTCGCCGTAGCCGGTGCGCGCGTCCTGGATCCGCGAGCCGTACGGCTCGGGCACTGTCAGGGAGACCCCGATCAGGACACGGCCGCCGCCACCTATGACCCCGTCGTTCCCCATGCTCAGAGCGCCACCGGGGGCAGGAAGCCGATCCGGTCGTAGGCGGCGGCCAGCGTCGGGGCGGCGACGGCCCGCGCCTTCTCCGCGCCGCGCGCCAGCACCTTGTCCAGCTCCGCCGGGTCGTCCAGGTAGGTGCGGGTGCGCTCCTGGATCGGGGCGACCCACTCGGTGTAGTAGTCGGCCAGCTCGGTCTTGAGCGCGCCGTACATCTTGCCCTCGAAGTGCTCCACCAGCTCCGGGATCGAGCGGCCGCTGATCGCCGAGTAGATGGACAGCAGGTTGGAGACGCCCGGCTTGGTCTTCTCGTCGAAGGTGATGACCGTGTCGGTGTCGGTGACGGCGCTCTTGAACTTCTTGGCGCTGGTCTTGATGTCGTCCAGCAGGCTGACCAGGCCCTTGGGCGAGGAGGCGGACTTGCTCATCTTCACCGCCGGATCCTGGAGGTCGAAGATCTTCGCCGTCTCCTTGGGGATGTACGGCTTCGGCACGGTGAAGGTCTGCCCGAAGCGGCCGTTGAAGCGCTCGGCCAGATCCCGGGTCAGCTCGACGTGCTGGCGCTGGTCCTCGCCGACCGGCACCTGGTCCGCCTGGTAGAGCAGGATGTCGGCGACCTGGAGGATCGGGTAGGTGAACAGGCCGACCGTGGTGGAGTCGGCGCCGTGCCGGGCGGACTTGTCCTTGAACTGCGTCATCCGGGAGGCCTCGCCGAAGCCGGTCAGGCAGTTCATCACCCAGGCCAGCTGCGCGTGCTCGGGGACGTGCGACTGCACGAACAGCGTGCAGCGCTCCGGGTCGAGCCCGACGCCGAGGAGCTGCGCGACGGAGACGCGGGTGTTCTGCCGCAGCACGGCCGGGTCCTGCGCCACGGTGATCGCGTGCAGGTCCACAACCATGTAGAACGCGTCGTGCGTCTCCTGCAGGGACACCCACTGGCGCACCGCGCCCAGGTAGTTCCCCAGGTGGAAGGAGCCGGACGTGGGCTGGATGCCCGAGAGCACGCGGAGACGGTCGTTGGCCATGCGCTCATTCTCGCAGGTGCGTAAGCGATCCTTCGCGCCTCTCCACAGGCCGGACGCCGGCTGACCGCTGTCGGACACCTGTGCTCCGCCACCTCCGCCCCGTCACCCGCGTTGTTCACCGTGGTGGAGCAGTGACGAAGCCGGAGGGATCCGCCGATGACGCCACCCCTGGTGACGGTGATCACACCCGTTCACGACACGCGGGAGTACCTCGGCCCGTGGTTCGCGTCCCTGCGGGCGCAGACCCTCGCCCCCGGCGAGCTGGAGGTCCTGGCCGTCGACGACGGCTCCACCGACGGCAGCGGCGAGGAGCTGCGCGCGCTGGCCGCGTCCTGGCCCGGGACGGTCCGGGTGCTCGCCCTGCCCGCGCGCGGCGGCCCCGCCCGCGCCCGCAACGCCGCGCTGCGCGAGGCCCGCGGCCGCTACGTGTTCTTCCTCGACTCCGACGACCGGCTCGGCGCGGAGGCGCTCGCCCGCCTCACGGCGGCAGCCGACCGGCTCGGCTCCGACGTGGTCGTCGGCCGCGTCGTCGGCGTGAACGGACGCTGGGTCTCGCCTGAGCTGTTCCGGGAGACCGTCGAGGACGTCCGCTTCCCCGGCTGCGCCCTGGCGTGGTCCCTCTCCCCCGGCAAGCTGTTCCGGCGCGAGCTGCTGAGCCGTCACGGCCTGCGCTTCCCCGAGGACCTGCCGGTCTACAGCGACACGCCCCTGGTCCTCGAAGCCTTCTTCCGGGCCCGCCGGATCTCCGTTCTGGCGGACTACGACTACTACTACCTGCTGGCCCGCGAGGACCGCAGCAACATCACCACCACCGCCCGCCTCGCCGACCGCCTGCGCGGCACCGCGGCGGGCGTGGCCGTCGTCCTCCGGTTCACGGCCGCCGGCCCGGTGCGCGACGAGGTCAACGACCGCTACATCCGCAGCGACCTGGTCAACCTCTTCGGGCGCGAGTTCCTGCTGCTGGAACCGGAGGAGCGGCGGCAGTTGGCGGCCGCGGCCGGCGAACTCGTGCGCGCGCACCTGACCGACGCGATCCGGGCCCGCTGCACCGAGCCCCAGCGGCTGAAGCTGCACTGCCTGCAGCACGGGCTCACCGAGGAGTTGACGGAACTTGTGCGACACGAGTGCGACCACGGCGAACTGCCGGAACCGCTCACGGCGACGGCGTCGTGGTCGGCACAGGGCCTGCGGGTTCACACCTCGCGTGCGCTTCCCGGGCTCGTGTCCGCGCCGGTGACCTGGCTGTCGGACACCCTCGGCCACGTCGCCGCGGACGACGAGACGGTCATCCCCCTGCGGGAGCTGCTGCCGCGACAGCGCAGCACGCTGCGTCTGGAGGCGAGTTACGCGGGCCGCAGCGTCCCGGGCCGGATCACGCCCGAGACGGCCCTGCGCCAACGCAGGGTCTGGCACGCGGGCCGCGTCTACCGCCTCACCCCGAAGACGGGCCCACGCGGCGAGTTGGAGGTCTGGGCAGCGCGCATCACCCTGCGCCGCGTCCTGCGGCTGCGCCTCGGCCGGCTGCTGGGATCCCGGTGATGGGATCCTGCTGACGCACGCCTCCCGGCCGGGGGCCGGGGCCAGGGCCGGGGCCGAAGGCCGAGGCCGAGGCCGGGACCGAAGACCAGGGCCAGGGCCGAAGGCCAGGCCGAGGCCGGGACCGAAGACCAGGGCCAGGGCCGAAGGCCAGGCCGAGGCCGCGGCCGAAGACCAGGGCCGGGGCCGAAGGCCAGGGCCGGGGCCGCGGCCGAAGACCAGGGCCGGGGCCGAAGGCCAGGCCGAGGCCGGGACCGAAGACCAGGGCCAGGGCCGGGACCGAAGACCAGGGCCGGGACCGGGGCCGAAGGCCAGGGCCGGTGTCGGGGCCGGGGCCGAAGGCCAGGGCCGGGGCCGGGGCCGAAGGCCGGGGCCGGGCAACGACGGAGGGCGCCCGCGGGGAGCGGAAAATGCGCCCGGCGGCAGGCGCCTGTCCAGAGGGACCGCGGGGAGCGGACGGCGCCCGGCGCCGCGCACCGCGTGCGTCTTCACCCGCACACGGCCGGGCCGTCGACCGTCCTGGTGAGCCGTGTGCCTCCGGGGTCCGTTCCGAAGGGCGCCGGAGGCGCTACTCCGCGGGCGCCTCGGGCGGCGTGGTGACGCGGACGCGGTCGACGCGGCGGCCGTCCAGGCGGGCGACCTCCAGGAGGTAGCCGTCGGGGGTGGTGATCCGGTCCCCCTCCAGCGGCAGGCGGCCGAGTTCGGCGACCACGTAGCCCGCCACCGTCTCGTACGGTCCCTCCGGGAGTTCGACGCCCGTCTCCTCCTCGAAGTCGGAGAGGTTCAGCAGCCCGTCGACCTCGATGGAGCCGCCGGCGAGGCGTCGTGTCGTCGAGAGCTCCTGGGAGTCGTACTCGTCGCGGATCTCGCCGATGACCTCCTCGACGAGGTCCTCCAGGGTGACGATGCCGGCGGTGCCGCCGTACTCGTCGACCACGATCGCCAGGTGGTGGCCCTCGTGACGCATCTCCGACATCGACGGCAGGACACGCTTCGTCGCGGGCAGCAGCTTCACGGGGCGGGCGATGTCGCGCACCGCGCCGACGGCGTCCGCCCGGTACAGGTCGCGGACGTGGACGAAGCCGACCACGAGGTCGTAGGAGCCGTCCACGACCGGGTAGCGCGAGTGGGGATACGCGCGCACCTCGTCGCGGACCTCGGCGACCGAGCGGGAGGCGTCGAGGAAGGTGACCTCCGTGCGCGGCACCATCACCTCGCGCAGCTGGCGCTCACCCGCGGCGAAGACCTCGCCGATCAGCTGGCGTTCGTCCGAGCCCAGCTCGGTGCTGGCGGCCACCAGGCCGCGCAGCTCCTCGGAGCTGATCGCGTTGCGTCCGGCCTGCGGGTCCCCGCCGAGCAGGCGGACCATCAGGTTGGTGGAGACCGACAGCAGCCAGATCACCGGGCGCAGCACCCGGGAGATGACGTCCACCAGCGGCGCGGCCGTCAGCGCGATCGACTCCGCGCGCTGCAGGCCGATCCGCTTCGGCGTGAGCTCGCCGAGCACCAGGGAGACGTACGAGATCAGCAGCGTGAGCAGGACCAAGGCGAGGGTGTCGGCGACGCCGCTGTCCATGCCCCAGCCGACGAAGACCGGCGAGAGCTTCTTGGCGAGGGTGTCCGCGCCGAACGCCGCCGAGAGGAAGCCCATGCAGGTGACGCCGACCTGCACCGACGCGAGGAAGCGGTTGGGGTCCGAGGCCAGGTGCGCCGCCCGCGCCGCCCGCTTGGTGCCGCGCTCGGCGAGCGCGCGGATCTGACCCTCGCGCAGGGAGATCAGCGAGATCTCCGCGATGTTGAAGATCCCGCCGATCAGGATGAAGAGAAGGACCAGCCCGGCATCGCGCAACGTCTCACTCACCGGGCCAGTGTAGGGACCCCCGGGCCGTGGTCCGGCCGCCTGTCCGACGCCTACCGGACGGACAGTCCCGGTGCCGGGTAGGCGTCCATCAGCGCCTTGACGTCGGCGCGGACCTTCGCGATCGTCGCCTCGTCCCCGCTTCGGGCCGCGCCCACGACCAGGTCGATCCACTCCGCGACGGCGGCCATCTCGCTCGTCGGGATGCCGCGCGAGGTGAGCGCGGGCGTGCCGATGCGGATGCCGGACGGGTCGAAGGGCTTGCGGGTGTCGTAGGGGACGGTGTTGTAGTTCACCACGATGCCGGCGCGGTCGAGCGCCTTCGCGGCGACCTTGCCGGGGACGTCCTTGCCGGTCAGGTCGATCAGCAGCAGGTGGTTGTCGGTGCCGCCGGAGACGAGGTCGAAGCCGCGCGCGGCCAGCTGCTCGCCGAGCTGCTGCGCGTTGGCGACGACCTGGCGGGCGTAGACGCGGAAGTCCTCGCCCGACGCCTCCTTGAGCGCGACGGCGATCGCGGCGGTGGTGTGGTTGTGCGGGCCGCCCTGGAGACCGGGGAAGACGGCGCGGTCGATCGCCTTCGCGTGCTCCTCGGTGGAGAGCAGCATCGCGCCGCGCGGACCGCGCAGCGTCTTGTGCGTCGTGGTGGAGACGACGTCGGCGTGCCCGGCCGGGGAGGGGTGCGCGCCGCCCGCGATCAGGCCGGCGATGTGGGCCACGTCCGCGACCAGCACCGCGCCCACCTCGCGGGCGATCTCGGCGAAGCCGGCGAAGTCGATGGTGCGCGGCACGGCCGTGCCGCCGCAGAAGATCAGCTTGGGCCGCTCGGCGAGCGCCAGCTCGCGCACCTTGTCGAGGTCGACGCGGCCGGTCCCGCGCTCCACCCCGTACTGCACGCCGCGGAACCAGGTACCCGTCGCGGAGACGCCCCAGCCGTGCGTGAGGTGGCCGCCCATCGGCAGCGCCATGCCCATCACGGTGTCGCCGGGCTTGAGGAACGCCAGGTAGACGGCCAGGTTGGCCGGGGAGCCCGAGTAGGGCTGGACGTTGGCGTGGTCCATCGCGAACAGCGCTTTGGCGCGCTCGATCGCCAGCGTCTCGACCTGGTCGATGTGTCGCTGGCCCTCGTAGTAGCGCTTGCCCGGGTAGCCCTCGGAGTACTTGTTCTGCAGGACGGTGCCGGTGGCCTCCAGCACGGCGTGCGAGACGTAGTTCTCACTGGGGATCAGACGCAGCGTGTCGGCCTGCAACTGCTCCTCGGCGACGACCAGCGCGGCGATCTCGGGGTCGACGTGGGCGAGATGCGACATGGCAGCACTCCTCCGGGTCTCTGTCTGGCTCTACGTCCGTCGTAGTCCAGTCCGACCCGGCTGCCCAGGCGTACGGCAGTCCGGCGGTGATGCGCTCGCCGCTCCCTCGGGGTTCCTTCCCCGTGCGCCAGTCGCGGCACACGTCAGCCTACGGGACGCTAGCCTGCCGCCGTGGAGACGCTCACGGACCGAGACTTCTACCCCGAATGGCACGAGGCGCTGGTGCTGCTCAACCGGGACCTCGCGGCGACCGAGCCGGACGCCGAACCCTTCGCGCTGCTGCTGGACGAGTACGGGGTCTACGTCGGCTTCCCCTCCTGGGGCGCGCAGGGCAACCCGCTGCCGGAGCAGCCGGAGGCGGGGCTCCACGAGGTCGCGGACGCGGCGCAGGAGTCGGCCATGGAGCACCTGTGGCGCGTCTGGCCGGTCTGCCCCGAGCACGGGTTGGGCGTGCATGCGCGCACCGAGGGCGGGCAGGTGCTGTGGTGGTGCGCCGGGCGCGGCCCGGCGCAGGGCCACGGCACGCCGGTGGGAACGTTCGAGGCCCGGCGGACGATGAGCCGCCGGGCCTCGAAACGAAGGCAGGGTAAGTCGGGTGAGACCCCGTCTTAGATGAGACCCAGCTCCTTGACCGCGTCGCGCTCCTCGATGAGCTCCTGGACGGAGGCGTCGATGCGGGCGCGGGAGAACGCGTTGATGTCCAGGCCCTGGACGATCTCGAACTTGCCGTTCTTCGCGGTGACCGGGAACGAGGACATGAGGCCCTCCGGCACGCCGTAGGAGCCGTCGGAGACGACACCGGCGGAGGTCCAGTCGCCCTCGGCGGTGCCGTTGACCCAGGTGAAGACGTGGTCGATGGCGGCGTTGGCGGCCGAGGCGGCGGAGGAGGCGCCACGGGCGTCGATGATGGCGGCGCCGCGCTTGGCGACGGTCGGGATGAACTCCTCGGCCAGCCACTTCTCGTCGGCGACGGCCTCGGCGGCGTTCTTGCCGGCGACCTCGGCGTGGAAGATGTCCGGGTACTGGGTGGCGGAGTGGTTGCCCCAGATGGTCAGGCGCTTGACGTCGTCGACGCCCACGCCGAGCTTCTTGGCCAGCTGCGCGATGGCGCGGTTGTGGTCCAGGCGGGTCATCGCGGTGAAGCGGTCGGCCGGGACGTCGGGGGCGTGGTTCTGGGCGATCAGCGCGTTGGTGTTGGCCGGGTTGCCGACGACCAGGACGCGGATGTCGTCCGCGGCGTTGTCGTTGATGGCCTTGCCCTGCGGGCCGAAGATGCCGCCGTTGGCGGAGAGCAGGTCGCCGCGCTCCATGCCCGCGGTACGCGGACGGGCGCCGACCAGCAGGCCGACGTTGGCGCCGGCGAACGCGGCGTTCGGGTCGTCGAAGATGTCGATGCCCTTGAGCAGCGGGAAGGCGCAGTCGTCGAGCTCCATCGCGGTGCCCTCGGCGGCCTTGACGCCCTGCGGGATCTCCAGCAGACGCAGCTTCACCGGCACGTCCGCGCCCAGCAGGTGGCCGGAGGCGATGCGGAACAGCAGCGCGTAGCCGATCTGGCCGGCCGCGCCGGTCACGGTGACATTGACGGGGGTGCGGGTCATTTCTACCTTCTCCAGCAGTCGCCGACGCGTCTCTCGACATCGAGAGAACCAGCGTCAGGCTATCGCAACCGGACCGGACCGAGGGCGTGGCCTCGCCACGCCCTCGGGAGTCCTTCGTCACGTTTCCGCCACGGTTCTGCCGAACCGGCATCAGCCCAGTTCACAGCGGTATGACCAGGCCCGTCGGGCCGAGGGTGTGAACCCTCAGTCGCCGCCGCCGTCGCTGTGAACCATGCTCCCAAGACGCCCCATGAACGGCAGGTGGATCACCGGATCGGGGAGCGACGCGAGCGCGAGTACGACGATGACCAGGCCCAGCACGCCCATCACCACGATGTCCGTGAACCGGCTGCGCACCGCCAGCATCCCGACCTCGGGCAGGACCGCGCGCAGGACCGCGCCGATCAGGAGCCCGACACCGACCGTGACGATCCCGGCACGCCAGGCGTCCAGCGCGGTCACCAGCAGGCCCACGCCCACGACGGTCAGCACCACCACGATCGGCCACTGGCGCACCGGCACCGGCCGGTCACGTCCGGCCGCGGCCGAGCCGCCCTCGGGACGGAACGTCCCGGTGGTCTTCACAGGCGGCCGCTGCTGCGCCTTGGGCTTGCGTGCCATCTCGTCGGCACCCTCAGTCGCGGGCTGCACTGGCCTGCCGCTCCGCCGCCTCGACGACGTTCGCGAGCAGCATGGCCCGGGTCATCGGACCGACACCGCCCGGGTTCGGGGAGATCCAGCCGGCCACCTCGGCGACCTTCGGGTCCACGTCACCGGTGTACACGCCGTCGACGCGGCTGACGCCGACGTCCAGCACGGTCGCGCCGGGGCGCACGTGCTCCGGCTTGATCAGGTGCGGCACGCCCGCGGCGGAGACGATGATGTCCGCGCCGAGCAGGTGCTCGTCCAGGTTCCGGGTGCCGGTGTGGCAGAGGGTGACCGTCGCGTTCTCGCTGCGGCGGGTGAGCAGCAGGCCGATCGAGCGGCCCACGGTGATGCCGCGGCCGACGACGGTGACGTTGGCGCCGTTCAGCTCGATCCCGTGGCGGCGCAGCAGCTCGACGATGCCGTAGGGGGTGCACGGCAGCGGCGCCTCGACGCCCAGCACCAGGCGGCCCAGGCTCATCGGGTGCAGGCCGTCGGCGTCCTTGTTCGGGTCGATCAGCTCGAGCACGCGCTTCTCGTCCAGGTGCTTGGGCAGCGGCAGCTGGACGATGTAGCCGGAGCAGGCCGGGTCGGCGTTGAGCTCGCGCACGACGTCCTCGACCTGCTCCTGGGTCGCGTCGGCGGGGAGTTCGCGCTGGATGGAGGCGATGCCGACCTGGGCGCAGTCGCGGTGCTTGCCGCGCACGTAGGCGTGGCTGCCGGGGTCGTCACCGACGAGGACGGTGCCGAGGCCGGGGGTGATCCCCCGCGCCTTCAGCGCCTCGATCCTGGTGACGAGCTCGGACTTGATCGCGGCGGCGGTGGCCTTGCCATCGAGAATCTGGGCGGTCATGAAGCCATTCTCCCGGATCGCGGAAGCACTCGTGTCAGGGGTCGGGTCACAGCCCGACCGTGCATGATCGCACATGGACTGTCGGGATCCGGTTGCAAATACGCCACAACCGTGTGGTGGACCTGCGAACGAGGTGGACACGGCGGCTGGCGCTCGCAACGATGGGTGTCGGTTAAGAGCAGTAAGAAGGCAGGAACGGGGGCACGGGGGGACGTGAGCGCAGACCAGGCTTTCGCCCTGGGCAGGCGCGCCGCTTTGGAGCGCCGTTGGGCCGAGATCGCGGCCGGTCGTTACGGGGGGCCTCTTCGGGTACTGCTCCGTGGCGGCGGAGCAGCGGTCGTCGCCGTCGTGGCGGCGGAGGTCCACCGAACCCATGATCCGGGCGTGCTCTGCCCGTTGCGCCGGTTCACCGGCATCCCCTGTCCCGGCTGCGGCAGCACCACGGTCTTCATGGAGCTGGGCGCCGGTCACGTCGGCGCGGCGATCGCCGCCAACCCCGTGACCGTCCTGGTCGGTCTCGGCCTGCTGTTCGCCCCGTTGGGCGGCGGCGCTTGGTGGTGGCGGCTGCCCGCCCGGAAGAAGAACATCGTCATCTTCTCTGCGGCGGCGGTCTCCTGGCTGTGGCAATTGCACCGATACGGCTTTCTGCCCACCTGAGCGTCACTGCACTCCGATAATCTCACCGCCTGTCAGCACACCCACTTCTCACCACGCATCCCTGCCCGGAGGCACGAGCATGAGCTACCCGCCCGACCCGAACAACCCTTACGGCCAGCCGCAGCAGCCGCAGAACCCTTACGGTCAGCAGCCGCAGCAGCCGGGTTATGGCTACCCCCAGCAGCAGCCGCAGGACCAGGCGGCCTATGGCTACCCGCAGCAGCCTCCGGCGGACCCGTACGCGCAGCAGCAGGCCTACGGCTACCCGCAGCAGGGCCAGTACCCGTCCTACCCGGTCGGCCAGGACCCGTACGCGGGCTACGTGCAGAACTCGTACGCCAGCTGGGGCGCCCGCGTGGTGGCGCGCCTCATCGACACCATCGTCGTCGGGCTGATCCCGTACATCATCCTGTTCGCCGTCGACGGCCCGTCCACCACGATCAACGCGGACGGCACCATCAGCAGCAACACGGGCGCCTACGAGGCCGGGAGCTTCTTCGTCAGCATCCTGGTGCTGGTCGGCATCGGCGTGATGAAGGGCACCATGGGCCAGTCCCTGGGCCAGAAGGCCGTCAACATCCGCGGCGTGCGCGAGGCCGACGGCCAGCAGCTGCAGGTCGGTCCGGCGATCGTGCGCGAGGTCGCCCACGTCCTCGACAGCATCTGCTGCATCGGCTACCTGTGGCCGCTGTGGGACGCGAAGAAGCAGACCTTCGCCGACAAGATCATGAACACCGTGGTCGTCAAGTCCAGCTGACCTGGCGCCACCGTGACAGGGCGAAGGCTCGCCGCACCGAGGAGGAGCGGCGGGCCTTCGTCATGACATCAGGTCACTTCGCCTCAGTGGAAGAAGTGCCGCGTCCCCGTGAGGTACATGGTGACGCCGGCCGCCTTCGCGGCCTCCACCACCAGGTCGTCGCGGACCGAACCGCCCGGCTGCACCACGGCCTTGACGCCGGCCTCGGTCAGCACCTCCAGCCCGTCGGGGAAGGGGAAGAACGCGTCCGAGGCGGCGTAGGAGCCCTGCGCGCGCTCGCCCGCCCGCTGCACGGCCAGACGCGCGGAGTCGACCCGGTTGACCTGGCCCATGCCGACGCCCACCGAGGCGCCGCCCTTGGCCAGCAGGATCGCGTTCGACTTGACGGCGCGGCAGGCCCGCCAGGCGAAGGCCAGCTCGGCCAGCTCCGCCTCGGACAGCGCCTCGCCGCAGGCCAGCGTCCACGTCGACGGGTCGTCACCGGCCGCGTCGATCCGGTCGGCCTGCTGCAGCAGCATGCCGCCGGTCACCGCGCGGGTCTCCACCGCCGGCAGCGCCGGAGTGCCGCGCAGCACCCGGATGTTCTTCTTCTGCGCCAGCACCTCGACCGCGCCCGGCTCGTAGTCCGGGGCGAAGACGACCTCGGTGAAGATCGGCGCGATCTGCTCGGCCAGCGCGACCGTGACCGGTCGGTTCACAGCGATGACGCCGCCGAACGCCGAGACCGGGTCGCACTCGTGCGCCTTGCGGTGCGCCTCGGCGACGTCCGCGCCGATCGCGATGCCGCACGGGTTGGCGTGCTTGATGATGGCCACGCACGGCTCGGACTGGTCGTACGCGGCACGGATCGCGGCGTCCGTGTCGGCGTAGTTGTTGTACGACATCTCCTTGCCGTGCAGCTGCTCGGCCGCGGCGATGCCCTTCCCGCTGCCGTCCACGTAGAGCGCGGCGGCCTGGTGCGGGTTCTCGCCGTAGCGCAGCACGTTCTCGCGCTCGTAGGTGGAGCCCAGGAACTGCGGGAAACGCTCCTCGTCGGTCGGCGCGTACCCGTCGGCGAACCAGGAGGCCACGGCAACGTCGTAGGCCGCGGTGTGCGCGAACGCCTCACCGGCCAGACGCTTGCGGGCGGCCAGGTCGAAACCGCCGTCGGCAACGGCCTTCAGCACGTCCGCGTACCGCGCCGGCGAGGTGACCACCGCGACGGACGGGTGGTTCTTCGCCGCCGCGCGGACCATGGACGGGCCGCCGATGTCGATCTGCTCGACGCACTCGTCCGGGGTCGCGCCCGAGGCCACGGTCGCGGCGAACGGGTAGAGGTTGACGACGACGAGGTCGAACGGCGCGACGCCCAGCTCCTCCAGCTGCGCGCGGTGCGACTCCAGGCGCAGGTCGGCCAGGATGCCCGCGTGCACGCGCGGGTGCAGGGTCTTCACGCGACCGTCGAGGCACTCGGGGAAGCCGGTCAGTTCCTCGACCGGAGTGACCGGCACGCCCGCGCCGGCGATCTTCGCCGCGGTCGAGCCGGTGGAGACCAGCTCGACGCCGGCCGCGTGCAGGCCCTGGGCCAGCTCCGTCAGGCCGGTCTTGTCGTAGACGCTGACGAGCGCCCGACGGATGGGACGAATGTTCTCGGAGGTGGGCTGCGGCTGGTTGCTGCCTGAGCTCATTACCGAATCCTTCTGCAATGCCCCGGCGAGATGACCACCCCGCCGGCGCGGTTGATGTGTTGTCCCGTGGGTCGGCGTCCGGTCACCCGACCGACGCCGGGATCAGCACCCGGCGTCCGTCGACCCGGTGGCCCTCGCGGGCCATCCGTCCCACGGCGTCGACGAGCAGTTTCCGCTCGACGTTCTTGATGCGCTTGTGGAGCGCCTCGCCCTCGTCCTGGTAGTCCGAGTCGGCGACCTCGACCACGCCCTGGGCGATGATCGGTCCGGTGTCCACGCCCTCGTCCACCAGGTGCACGGTGCAGCCGGTCACCTTGACCCCGTACGCGAGCGCGTCGCGCACGCCGTGCGCACCGGGGAAGGCGGGGAGGAGGGCGGGGTGGGTGTTGACGATGCGGCCCTCGAAGCGGCGCATGAACGTCGCCCCGAGGATCTTCATGAAGCCGGCCGAGACCACCAGGTCCGGCTCGTACCCGACGGTGGCGTCGGTCAGCGCGACGTCCCAGTCGGTGCGCTCGGGGTAGTCCTTCACCCGGTGCACGAAGGTGGGGATGCCCGCCTTCTCGGCCCGCTCCAGCCCCGCGATGCCGTCACGGTCCGCTCCGACGGCGACGATCGTCGCGCCGTAGGCCGGATCGGCGGCCGCGTCGATGAGCGCCTGGAGATTGGTGCCGGAACCGGAGACCAGGACCACGAGTCGGGCCGGCGCCGCGGGTGCGACGAAGTCCAGCGGTGCACTTCCGGGCGCAAGAGCCACAGCTCGGTCCTTCGGGTCGGGCCCTCCGCCGTCCGGTGCCGCGCTGCGTTGCGCTGCCGTCACGCGTCGTGCACGCGTCGCGCCGCCGGGCCGTGCGTCGAGCTCATTCGGTGGCCGACGCGGGGTGTCATCCTGTGACCGGCATCCGCATCCGCCGAAGGCTGCCCGCGGCTGTCCCGCGGACCGGACGGGAACCTCGGGGGCGCGCCGTCCGTCAGCAACTTTACCGGCACGCTCGCACGACCCGCGCCGAAGCCCCGCGCCGAGGCCCCGGGACCGGTCCGTTCCGACGACCGACGATCATCCTGGGGTCGCACGCCACGGGGCCCCGCCAAGTGAGAGGGTGTCCCTGCGGGACTACGACGGGAGCGGTCCGCAGACGGGTCCGCAGACGAGAGGTACGCGCGCGGTGCACACACCGCGTACGGGCAGGCGATCAGGAGTTACGGCGAAGACCATGGGCCACAGCGGCGACACCACCAAGACCGGCGCCCCGGCGCGGGATCCCTTCGCCCCTCCGCCCGAGGGCGCGCCGGACCGTCCCTGGCAACCGCGCGGTCCGGTCACCCACGCCGCCGGCCTGCACGAGACCAACGGTGCAGGCGGTTCCGGTGGGGCTGGTGGGTCGAGCGGCTCTCGTGGGTCGGGCGGGTCCGGTGGGTCGGGCGGGTCCGGTGGGCCTGGTGGGCCGAGTGGCTCCGGTGGGTTCGGCAGGCCGGGCTTCGGGTCGGCCGCCGGGCCCGGGGACGCGCGGCCAGGATCCGGGTCCGGGTCCGGGCAGGGCCCCGATGCGGGAGACGGCACGCCGCCGTCCCGGCCGGAAGGCAACACCCCGGCCCCAGGTGCCGACGGCGCGCCCGGCACGCCGCCGCGTGGCCGCGCCCAGGTCCCGCCGCCGCACCCGTGGAGCCCCGGCTACCAGGGCCAGCAGCCGCCACTGCCCCGCTTCCCCTACCCGCCGCCCGGTCCGCGCTACGACCCCAACGACCCGGTGCTGCGCCGCTCCCGGCTCGCCCTGCTCAGCGGCATCTGGGGCTTCTTCTTCATGGTCCTCGGCGTCCCCTACCTCACCCTGCTACTGGGTGCGCTCGCGCTCTACTGGGGCGTCAGCGCGCTGCGCGGCGAGGTGAAGCCGTCGTCCTCGGCCAAGACCGCCGCCCTCTCCGGGGCCGCGCCGATGCCGCAGAGCTCCCCGTACTACCCCGCGCCCTCGACCCGCCCGCAGGTCCCGGCCGCCCTCGGCGGCCTCGTCGCGGGCGCGGTCAGCCTGGCGCTCGTCGGCGCGGTCTTCGGCGTGCAGCTGTACTACAAGAGCTACTACGACTGCCAGGCGAACGCCCTGACCAAGACCTCCTACGACGCCTGCGCGACCTCGGTCTCCCCGCGCCCGCCGGCGTGGCTCACGCAGCTCAACGGCAGCTGAGACGTCCGACATCGCTGCCCTCACTGAGGCGTGACCGAGGCGTCACTGGGTGGCCGACGCGGAGCTCCACGGCTCCGGCTCCTGCGTTGTGCCGGGGTCGGGTTCCGGCGTTGTGCCACGGTCGGGCTCGGGTTCTTGCTCCGGCTCCTGCCCAGGCCCGGGCCGGGGCTCGGGCTGCACCTCGGAGACGGCGACGGGGCCGGCAGCCGAGCCGGTCCTGGCGGACTCCGTGTCGGCGAGACCCCGGTCGGGCTCCTCGTCCGGGAAACCCCAGTCGACCCCGTCGATCACCGCCGCGAGCGCTGCCGACACCGGCGACACCTTGCGCACGCCGGTATCGGCAGGGGAGGCATCGGCGGCCGGGGCGCCGGTGTCAGGACGGTGTGACGTCTTCGGAGTCGTCCGCCGACGGTGAATCCAGCTCAGCAGGAAGGCGGTCGGCAGGGCGACGGCGAAGGTCCAGCCGAACGCTGCCAGCGCGGTCCAGCCGACCGGTGGGCCGACCTGCGCCAGCACACCGTCACCCAGCGTCCCGCCCGCCCACTGGGCCGCGGCGCCCGCCAGCAGTCCGGTGCAGGCGGACGCCCCGAGGACGACCAGCGCCAAGGCCGCCCAGCCGCGCCTCGTCCCGACCTGGGCACGCCCCACCGACGCTGCGAACTCAGCAGCCTCCGTGCTCCCTCTTGCCTCTCCCGCCTCTCCCGCCTCTTCTGCCTTTCCTACCTCTCCCATCTCTTCCGTCTCCCTGGCGACGTCCCGCGTGAGGGCCCAGCCGACCACCGCGCCCGAGGCCGACGGCACCACGAGTGCGGCGATGCCGAAGACCGACCGTCCCGGTGTCGGCGTGTCCGCGAGCAGCGGCAGCGCCAGCGGTGCCAACGGTTGCGAGCCGAACGCGGCGGCATGCCCGCCCAACGTGAACCCGGTGCCGAGGGCGTAGGCCCCGGACCAGATCGCGGCGTTCGGCACGAGTACGACGCAGACCAGCATCAGCGACAGCCGTCCCGCCAGGTCCGGCGCGAGCAACTGCGCGGACGTCCCCGCCGCCCCGAGGTGCACCAGGATCGAGACCGCCAGCACCGCCGCGCCGCCGCCCAGCAGGGCGAACGCTCCCGCGAGCCCCGCCCGCAGCGCCTCGTCCCGCTGCGGCGCGAGCGTGCGCGCCCGCTCCAGGCGCCGGGCCAACGCTCCGTCCGGCGCGAACACCGGCCAGACCCCTAGCCACTCCCCGCGCGCCCGCACCGAGCGCCAGGCGGCGGCGAGGCCCCACTCGCCCGTACTCCGGCGGGCCCCCGCCATCGCGGCGAGCAAGGCGAGCAGCCCCACCCAGAGCAGATCCGGCACCGGCTCCGTCCGTGGTTCGCTCCCCAACCCGAGCAATGCGGCGGGAACCGCGACCCCGAGGTAGCCGAGCACCACGTCCCTGCGCCGCCCGGTCCGGGCCGCGGCCTGGTGCACCAGCCCCGCCACGAGCGCCGTCACCAGCAACGGAGCGACACCGAGCACGGCGTGCCCCGCCGTCCCGTCCCAGCGCAGCGGCCCCCCATGCCCGAGCAGCCACAGCGCCGCCGCGAGCCGCGGAACGGCCGTCAGATCGCCGTCGGCGTACGGCGTCGCCACCCACAGCAGCAGCACGGGCACGGCCACGATGCCCCACCCCGCGAAAGCCGCGCCGGCACCGGCGAGGAGAGCGGTTCGGTCGAAGAGCGCCATGGTCAAGAGTCGACACGTGACACGCCCGATCTGTCGTAAAACATGCAGTTGTCACTCTTTGCTCCAACAATTCATATATGCGACCGAGCCTCCACGTGGCCTCAACGCCCCCTGCGGGGCTCACATGACACCGCCTCAGGACTCCCCGAATCCCTCACGCGCCCGCACGAAACGCCAAGCCCAGGCCGCCCGTCGCGCGGCCCGCTCCCGCGCCGGCGCCCCATCGACCACGACACCGTCTGCCTCCGCGCCGCAGGCGCCGACCCCGAGCACCTCCGACGGGGCGTCAGCCAAGCGCCGTCCCGCAGCCGACGCCACCACGTCGGCCCGGCCCACCCAGACCCCCCGGCCCGCCCGGAT
>NZ_BBPQ01000011.1:33648-45796 GCF_000787855.1 Streptacidiphilus anmyonensis
CAGCCGACGCCACCACGTCGGCCCGGCCCACCCAGACCCCCCGGCCCGCCCGGATCACCCAGACACCCGAGAGCAAACAGACACCCCGGAGCAAGGAGCAGCGCAGTTCCACGGCCGCGGCGCAGTCCCCCTCCCCCGTGCGGCCGACGAGGGCCCCGACCACCGCCCGCACCCGCTCCGACGACCAGGCCACCGCCGGACACGAGCCGACCCGAGCGAGCGCTCCCACGCGGGGCCACGCTCAGCAGGACCCCGCCGGGCCGGACCCCGCCGGGCCGGACGCCGCCGGGCTCCGTGTCGCTGACGCGCCGTCGTTGTCGTCGCTGACTCCGGCTCCCCTCGGGCCGGGGCGGCACGGGGCGGTGGGTTCCGGGCATGCCGCGGTGGCCGGGACGCGGAGCGTCGAGGCGGAGGCCGTCGGACACGCGGCCGGGCGGGATCCGCTGAACGGCACGTCCGTCGCCGGGGGTATCCCCACGACGGCTCCCCTCACCGTGCCGCCCACCGCCATCTCCGCCGCCCTCCCGGCGACGCAGGAGGCATTCGACGCGCTGTACGCGGCGCTCGCACCGCAGCTGACCTGGCAAACGTTCCTGCTCACCGGGAATCGCCACCGCGCGGGCCACTGCGTGCGGCGGGCATTTCAGCTCGCCTGGACGAACTGGCCGACCGTCAGCGCCGACCTCTCGCCCGAGGGCTGGCTTCGTGCCGCCGCCTTCGACCTCGCCCTCTCCCCATGGCACAAGGGCGGCCCGCGCATGCAGCACGTGTTCCACCTCCCGCACCCCCTGGGCCGCCATGCCGCCGCTGTCGCCACAGCCACAGCCGACGCGAGCGCCGGCACCGGCACCGCCGCCGACACGGACGCCGTCGACGACCCGTCCGACCCGACCTCGGGCAGCGGCCAGGACCGCTCGCTCCTGAAGGCGCTGATGCGACTGCCGCGCCCCCAGCGACGGGCGCTTGTCCTGCACGACGTGATCGGCCTGGACTGGGCGCAGACAGCGGCCGAGGTCGAGGGCAGCACGCCGGTCACCTTCGGGCGCGTCGCCCGTGCCCGCCGAGCGCTGGCCGAGGCCCTGCCGGGGATCGTGGGCGCCGATCCCGAGGCGCCGGGCTTCGGACGCGGCCTGGGCGACAGGCTGCGGGCAGCCGCGGTCCGCGCGTGCGCGGGGACGCCCGAGCACGTCCCTCCCCATGTCACGCGTACCCGCGCACGGCTGCACGACGGTGGACTGACCCTGGCCGCCGGGGCGCTCGCCCTGGCCACGGCGGGCTTCCTCGGCGCCGGGGCGGTCTGGGGCACCCCGATGCACCCGGACGAGCGGCCCGTCGTCCCGCATCCCACCCGCGCCACCATCGTGGGCACGGCCGACACCGCGCCGACCGCGGGCTTTCAGCCGCCGAAGGTCCCCGCGCCGCCGCTCACGCCGTTCGCGACAGGCCCCGGGCTGATCGACCAGAGCCAGGGCACTTCCGATGACGCCAAGAGGAGGTCCGGCAGGAAGGGCGGCAAGCACCCCGGCCACGCCGGGCACTCCGGCCGCTGGGGCCACTCCCGCGGCCCGGCCAAGCCGGCAGGCCCCGGCCACCCCGGGGCCCCCGGCGGCCCTGGCAGTTCCGCCGACCCCGCCACTCCCAGCAACGCCGCCAATCCCGCCAATCCCGCGTCGGAGAACGGGCCCCCGCAGCGCGGCCGTCCGCACCCACCGCAGCCGAGAAGCATCACCGAACGCCGTAGCTGATCACCCGCGCGAACGCACAAGGGCCGCCCCCGCGATCGAACGCGGGGACGGCCCTTCACCTCGGCACGTCAGTGCCTCGGTCGCATGCTCAGCCGATCAGCTGACGCGCCAGGCGGGCGGTCTCGGACGGCGTCTTGCCGACCTTGACGCCGGCGGCCTCGAGGGCCTCCTTCTTCGCCTGCGCGGTGCCGGAGGAGCCGGAGACGATGGCGCCGGCGTGGCCCATGGTCTTGCCCTCGGGCGCGGTGAAGCCCGCCACGTAGCCGACGACCGGCTTCGTGATGTGCTCCTTGATGTACGCGGCCGCGCGCTCCTCGGCGTCGCCGCCGATCTCACCGATCATCACGATGAGGTCGGTCTCCGGGTCGTCCTGGAACGCCTGCAGCGCGTCGATGTGGGTGGTGCCGATGACCGGGTCGCCACCGATGCCGACAGCCGAGGAGAAGCCGATGTCGGACAGCTCGTACATCATCTGGTAGGTCAGGGTGCCCGACTTGGACACCAGACCGATGCGGCCGGCCTTGGTGATGTCGGCCGGGATGATGCCCGCGTTGGACTGTCCGGGGCTGATCAGACCGGGGCAGTTCGGACCGATGATCCGGGTCTTGTTGCCCTTGTGGTTGTTGTACGCCCAGAAGTT
The DNA here is from genome assembly GCF_000787855.1 of Streptacidiphilus anmyonensis. Lineage (GTDB taxonomy): Bacteria > Actinomycetota > Actinomycetes > Streptomycetales > Streptomycetaceae > Streptacidiphilus > Streptacidiphilus anmyonensis. Next base: position 36,034 of record NZ_BBPQ01000011.1, read on the forward strand.
GGCGGTGTCGTGGACCGGCACGCCCTCGGTGATGACGACGGCCAGCGGGATCTCGGCGTCGATGGCCTCGATGACCGCGCTCTTGGTGAACGCCGGCGGCACGAAGATGACCGAAACGTCGGCGCCGGTGGCCTCGATGGCCTCCTTGACGGTGCCGAAGACCGGCACCTCGGTGCCGTCGACGTCAACGGTCGTGCCGGCCTTGCGCGGGTTCACGCCACCGACGATGTTGGTGCCCGAAGCGAGCATGCGCCGGGTGTGCTTCATGCCCTCGGAGCCGGTCATGCCCTGGACGATGACCTTGCTGTCCTTGGTGAGGAAGATAGCCATTTCGGTTCCCCAGCCCTTACTTCGCAGCCGCGAGCTCGGCGGCCTTGTCGGCCGCGCCGTCCATGGTGTCCACCTGCTGCACGAGCGGGTGGTTCGCGTCGGTCAGGATCTTGCGACCCAGCTCGGCGTTGTTGCCGTCCAGACGGACGACCAGCGGCTTGGTGACGGCCTCGCCCTTGCTGGAGAGCAGCTCCAGCGCCTGGACGATGCCGTTGGCGACCGCGTCGCACGCGGTGATGCCACCGAAGACGTTGACGAAGACGGACTTGACGTCCGGGTCGCCCAGGATGATCTCCAGGCCGTTCGCCATGACCTCGGCGGAGGCGCCACCGCCGATGTCGAGGAAGTTGGCGGGCTTCACGCCACCGTGGTTCTCACCGGCGTAGGCGACGACGTCCAGGGTGCTCATGACGAGACCCGCGCCGTTGCCGATGATGCCGACCTCGCCCTCGAGCTTGACGTAGTTGAGGCCCTTCTCCTTGGCCTTCGCCTCGAGCGGGTTGGCGGCGGCCTTGTCCTCCAGCGCCTCGTGCTCCGGCTGGCGGAAGTCGGCGTTGGCGTCCAGGGAGACCTTGCCGTCAAGGGCGATGATCTTGCCGTCGCCGGTCTTGACCAGCGGGTTGACCTCGACGAGGAGGGCGTCCTCCTCGATGAAGACGACCCACAGCTTCTGCAGGACCTCGGCGACCTGGTCGGCGATCTCGGCCGGGAACTTGGCCGCGGCCACGATCTCGGCGGCCTTGGCCGGGGTGACGCCCTCGACGGCGTCAACGGCGATCTTCGCCAGCGCCTCGGGGTTCTCCTCGGCGACGACCTCGATCTCCACGCCACCCTGGGTGGAGGCCATGGCCAGGAAGGTCCGGTTGGCCCGGTCGAGGAGGAAGGAGACGTAGTACTCCTCCTTGATGTCCGCCGTCTGGGCGAGCATCACCTTGTGAACGGTGTGACCCTTGATGTCCATCCCGAGGATGGCTCGGGCCTTCTCCACGGCGTCCGCCGGGTCGGCGGCCAGCTTGACGCCGCCGGCCTTGCCGCGGCCACCGACCTTCACCTGGGCCTTGACGACCGCGCGGCCGCCCAGGCGCTCGGCGACCGCAGCAGCGGCCTCCGGAGTCTCGATGACTTCACCGTCCAGCACCGGTACACCGTGCTTGGCGAAGAGATCCCTCGCCTGGTACTCAAAGAGGTCCACGCGCGTCCGTCCTTGTGATCGCGACTGCTTGTCTTCCCAGCGTGCCGCACGGACCGCTCCGGCGGGGTACGCGGGCCCTGGCAGGGGCCTCGCGTCGGCGCCTTCGCTTTGGGGAGCACACGGCGGCGTGGCACGCGGCATGTCCGTCTCGCAGGTTATCCCTGTCCGGGGGGCGGGGTTCGCCAGGGAGCCCTCCCCGGCCGGTGATAACCATCACAACGGGGGTACGGCGGGCCGGAGCGGGGGCCGTGCCCCGGTTCGACCACTGTCCGACACGCCCGGGGCTCCGATCGTTCACCGCCCCGCCGCGACGCTCGGGCAGCCGTCCTGGCCGGTCCGCGCGGGTCCGGCGGCGACCGACGCGTCCGGAAAGATCGGGATCACCGGAACGGCCCGTGCGACGGGGGCCCGCCCGGTATAACGGATACGTCACAGCGAACGGTGGGTCGCCGCCACCTGTGCCCCCTGGAACACCTGTGCCTCCTGGAAGCGGACGCACGATGCAGAGCAGCACACACAGACCCGGCCTCGGTCCCGGACGGACCGAGGAAACCCCGGAGCCGGAACCCGCACCGCCGCCGGCCCACTCGACGAACCGCTCTGCGCCCGCGTGTCCGCCAACGTCCCCACCCACGTGTCCGCCCGCGTGCCTGCCCTCGTGCCTGCCCTCGTCCCCGCCCACGGACCTCTCCCAGCTGGGCACCGCACGCTCCACCTGGCCCATGGACCGGCAAGCGGCCGCCACCTTCCGCGCCGAGGCCGAGTCCGTCACCCGCGCCCGCGCGTTCGTCCGGATCACCGCGGCCATGTGGCGGCTGCGCCCCGAGACGCTCGCGGACACCGAGCTGTGCATGTCCGAACTGGTCGGCAACGCCGTCCGGCACACCGCCAGCCGCCGCCTCCACTGCCGCCTGTGGAGCGCACGCGGCCTCCTCTTCGTCGAGGTCGACGACGAGGACCCGGACGACATCCCCCAGGTCGAGCGGCCCGGCGAGGACGACGAGAGCGGCCGCGGCATGCTCCTGATCGACACCTTCGCCGCCGCCTGGGGCTCCCTCCCGCGCCCCGGCCACCGGGGCAAGACCGTCTGGGCCGCCCTTCCACTCCCCCACCGGCACTGAACACCGAACCGGGCATCGGCTGAACACTGAGTCGGCAGCGGCCGTATCGGCTCCGGTTCACCGCCCAGCGCTGACGGCTCAACGCTCACGGCGCAATGCTCACGGCTCCGGAATCGGCAGCGGACGCTTCTGCAAGGCTGCCGCCATCACCTCCGGGAACAGATCCGGCGTGCAGGCGAACGCGGGCGCACCGAGGGCGGCCAGTGCCGCGGCGTGCTCACGGTCGTAGGCGGGAGCGCCCTCGTCGCTCAACGCCAGCAGCGCGACGAACTCCACGCCGGCCGCCTTCATCGCCGCCACCCGCTTGAGCATCTCGTCCCGGATGCCGCCCTCGTACAGATCGCTGATCAGCACCACCACCGTGTCGGCCGGTCGGGAGATCTTCGCCTGGCAGTAGGCCAGCGCCCGGTTGATGTCCGTCCCTCCGCCGAGCTGGACACCGAACAGCACATCCACCGGGTCGGACAGTTCCTCGGTCAGATCGACGACCGAGGTGTCGAAGACCACGAGCCGGGTGCTCAGCGACGGCATGGACGCCAGCACCGCGCCGAAGACGGACGAGTGCACGACCGAGGCCGCCATCGAACCGGACTGGTCGATGCAGAGGATCACTTCTTTCTTGAGCGCCTGCTGCGCCCGCGCGTATCCGACCAGCCGCTCCGGCACGACGGTGCGTTGCTCCGGAAGGTAGTTGCGCAGGTTGGCACGGATGGTGCGATCCCAGTCGATGTCGCGATGCCGCGGTCGGCTGGTCCGCGCGCTCCGGTCGAGCGCGCCGCCGACCACGGAGCGGGTCTTCGTGGCGATGCGCCGTTCCAGATCCGCGACCACCTTGCGGACGACGGCGCGGGCCGTCTCCCGTGTGGTCTCCGGCAGCGCCTTGCCGAGCGATATCAGCGTCCCGACCAGGTGCACGTCGGGCTCGACCGCCTCCAGCATCTCCGGCTCCATCAACAGCCTGGTCAGGCCCAGGCGTTCGATGGCGTCCTGCTGCATCACCTGGACGACACTGCTCGGGAAGTAGCTGCGGATGTCCCCCAGCCACCGCGCGACCTGCGGGGCGGACCCACCGAGCCCGCCGCTGCGCGACCCGCCCCCGGCCTCGGCGCGCGGCGAGTACACCGCAGCCAACGTCCGGTCCATGGCCGCGTCCCGGCCACTGAGCGAGCAACCCGTCCCGTCGGCCTCGCCTCCGAGCACAAGCCGCCAGCGCCGAAGGCGCTCCTCGCGGCCGCCTCCGACACCGCCACCGGCACCGGCACCGGCACCGGCGGGGCCCTCCCCTGCCGACGCCACCTGCCCAGCCGTCTCTCCCGACGCGGCAGCCGCCGGCCCTGGCGAAGCAGCCGCCGATGCCACGTGTGGGGTGGCCGTTGCGGCGACTGCGGGCGGGTTGGCTGCCGACGCCGCCGCCCGCGCGGCAAGCGCCGTGCCGGTCCCTGCGGCCGTCGCCGCTGAGCTCCGGGCGGTCACCACCCCGGCGGCGGTCGGGCCGGCCTTCGGAGCAGCGATCGCGGCATCCGTCGGGTCAGCGGCCACGGCAGCAGCCGGTGCCGTGGCTGTCCCGGGCGCTGCCGTGCGCCGCTCGGCTCCGTTCGATGTCATCGGGGCCTTTCCTCTCCCTCAAGGAGTCCAAGTAGCAGGTGCACGGTGGCCAGCGCCGGGCCGGCCTGCGAGCCGTCCAACTCGGTGGCGAAGCCGCGCGGCGCCTCGCCCGGCACAGCGCCGCCCAGCGCGTCCCGGGCTCCCGCCCGGATCAGCTCGCCCACTCCGCGCCGTACGCCCGCCTCCAGGCGGGAGAACGTGCGGCGCAGCAGCGGCAGAACGTCGGGGAAGGCGACGTCCGGGATCGCCGTGATCCACGCGTCGACGAGCTGGAGCAGGCGCTGGTCGTGCATCAGCAGCACCCCGCTTCCGGCGAGGAACCCGTCCACCCACGCCGCACCTTCGGCCGGGGGCACGCCGGGCGTCAGAGCCAACCCCAGCAGCCGCGCCGCCTCCTCGTCCCGAAGCCGGCCGTCGTCCAGCAGCAGCCGGGCAGCCCGCCCGCGCACCACGGCGGCCACGCTCTCGCGCGCGACCAGCGTCCGGAGGCAGGCTTCCCAGCGCGCTCGCACTCCGTCGGTCCCGACGGTCCCGTCGATCCCGACGAGACCGGCAACCTCGACGTCAACGTCAACGTCACCGTCAACCTCGACCGGGCTGGAGCCGGAGGCCGGGTCCAGGCCGGAGCCGGGGGCCCCGTCGAGGTCGGAGCCGGCCGGCTCCGTAGGGCTGAGGCCGCCCGACTCAGCGGGACCCTCCATGTCCGCCCTCGCCACCGCGAGGAGCCCGACCGCCGTGTGGGTCGCGGCTACGTGCTCGGCGAGCGTCTGCGCTGCCGCGGGATCCAAGGCGGTCGCAGCGGCCGGGAGGCCGATGCAGATGCGGGTGGCCAGGGAACCTGCCAGCTCCGCGAGCAGCGTCGTGCCCGTCGCCCGCACGTCGCCGTACCGAAGCGACCGCACCAGGGCGGGCAGCGCCTCTGCCAGGTGCTCGACGTCGGTGTCCAACGCCGCACGGTCGCCCAGGCAACGGAGCACCACCGGCAGCGCCTCCGGCAACGCGGCCAGCAGACAGCTCTCCGCCAGAGCGGTGACGTCGCCCAGGCGCTGCGCCTCCACGGCGCGTGCCGCCGTCCGCGCCGAGGCTGCGGCCTCGACCGTCGTGCCCCAGACGCCCGCCTCGGCCACCCGGACCGCCAGCTCCGGCTCCCAGGCCAGTTCCCAACTCTCCCGGAACGTTCCGGTCGAACGGGTCCTGGACGCGGCAGGCACCGCCCAGTCGACGCCGAGCAGCGCCAGCCGATGCAGCAGCCGGCTCCGCTCCGCGTCCCGTTCCTTGCGCAGGTCCAGGTCGAGGGCCCGGACCCGTGCCTCGGGTTTGAGGCGCAGCGACCGCTGGAGCCGCGTCAGGTCCCTTTGCAGCGGCACCGCCGGCGCCGCCTCGGGCACCTGGCCCAGCGCGTCGCCGACGACGAGCCTCTCCTCGATCAGGCGCAACGGCACATCCGAGCCGTCGCAGAGCACCGCCCGCGCCGCGTCGATCGTCTCCGCCAACCCTGCCAAGGGTCGCCCTCGAACGGCGGCCAACGTTCCGGCGAGGCGGACCGCCTCGATGACGTGCGCCGAGGAGACCGGGTGGTCCTCTTCCCGCAGCAGCGACGCCATCCTGGTGAACCACCGCTCGATGACATGACGGCCGCCTGCCTCGAACAGGTGCTGGTACCAGCCGGGCGAGGCGATGCCCGCGCCGTAGCCGGTGTGCTGGGCCAGACGCCTGTGCGTCCACGGCACCCAGGTGACCTCGACGGCGGCCTTGGGCAGCCCGCGCAGGAGGGCGTTGTCCGCCGCCACGGTCACCTTCGCCGCGAGCGCCGGCACGTGCCAGGCGCCGCAGACCACAGCGATGCGCTCGTACCCGGCCCGGGAGGCCGCCCGTATCTGCTTGCGCATGTACGCCTCGCGGCGTGCGTCCTCGGGCGCCTCGGGTGCCCGCTCACGGAGCACCGTCATGGCCTCCGCCAGCGCCTGGAAAGGAGCAAGCGCGTCGGGCGCCGCGCGCGCGGGGGCCGCGCCCGGCACGGCGCCCACGTCCGGGCCGACGTCCGGGCCTTCGCCGCCGGCCCGAACCTCGTGGCCCACGTGCTCCACGACGTCGTCCCACCAGCGCTCCGCGTCCTCCTGCCCAGCCGCCCTGGCGAGCTCGGCGATCGGGTCGAACCGCTGGGCGCGACGTAACTCCGCCGCGTCCTCGCCGCGGCTGTCCCGATCAGGCCTGCCGCCGCCGTGACTGTCCGCTCCGTGACTGTCCGCTCCGTCGTGGTCCCCGCCGTCGCTGGTGACGGGGATCGCTTCGGCGCTGTCCTCGGGCTTGGCAGCTTCCTCCCCCACCGCGTCCTGGGCGGCGAGCGCGAAGGTGTGCGCTGCCGGCAGGTCGATGAAGCGGACCGGCACTCCGGCGTCGAGCGCGTACCGCAGGGCGACCCATTCCGGCGAGAAGGCCGCGAAGGGCCAGAACGCAGCACGCGAGGGCTCGTCCACGACGTGGGCGAGAAGGGCCACCGGCGGTGCCATCTCCTTGCTCGCGGCCAGCGGCAGCAGCGCGTCCGCCTCGGGCGGCCCCTCGATCAGCACCGCGTCCGGTCGGAACTCGGTGAGCGCGGCACCCACCGCCCGTGCCGAGCCCGGCCCGTGATGCCGCACCCCGAGCAGCGCGACCGTGGTTCCCCCGGTTGTTCCCTGTGACGAAGCCACAGCAGCATCCCCCTTTCGAACTTCCCGGATTGCTCAGAGCGCGGACGCGTCGCGGCAGGAGCGGTAGAAGTCCTTCCAGTCGGCGCGCTCGCGTACGACGGACTCCAGGTACTCCTGCCAGGCCAGCCGGTCCGTCGCCGGATCCCGCACGACCGCCCCCAACAGACCTGCGGCCACATCCGCCGCCCGCAGTTGCCCGTCGCCGAAGTGCGCGGCCAGCGCCAGGCCGTTGGTGACGACCGAGATGGCCTCGGCCGTGGAGAGGGTGCCCGACGGGGATTTGAGCTTGGTCCGCCCGTCGGTCGTGACACCGTCACGGAGCTCCCGGAAGACCGTCACCACACGCTGGATCTCCGTCAACGCGCTGGGCAGCTCCGGTAGGTCGAGCGAGCGCCCCAGCTCCGAGACGCGGCGGGCGACGATGGCCACCTCGTCGTCCATGCTGGCCGGGAGCGGCAGCACCACGGTGTTGAAGCGACGGCGCAGCGCCGACGAGAGTTCGTTCACCCCGCGGTCGCGGTCGTTGGCCGTGGCGATCAGGTTGAAGCCGCGGACCGCCTGCACCTCCTGCCCCAACTCCGGTATGGGCAGGGTCTTCTCGGAGAGGATGGTGATCAGCGTGTCCTGCACGTCGGCCGGGATGCGGGTCAGCTCCTCGACCCGCGCGGTCTTCCCCTCGGCCATGGCCCGAAGCACCGGGCTCGGCACCAGCGCCTCCCGGCTGGGCCCCTCGGCGAGCAGCCGGGCGTAGTTCCAGCCGTACCGGATCGCCTCCTCCGGCGTGCCGGCGGTCCCCTGGACGAGCAGGGTCGAGTCCCCGCTGACGGCGGCGGCGAGGTGCTCGGACACCCATGTCTTGGCTGTGCCGGGCACGCCGAGCAGCAGCAGCGCGCGGTCCGTGGCCAGCGTCGTGACGGCGACCTCGACGATCCGGCGCGGCCCGACGTACTTGGGGGTGACGACCGTGCCGTCCGGCAGCGTGCCGCCGAGCAGGTAGGTGGCCACCGCCCACGGCGAGAGCAGCCAGCGCTCCGGACGCGGTCGGTCGTCCGCCGCCGCGAGCGCCGCGAGCTCGGCGGCGTACGCCGTCTCGGCGTGGGGCCGCAGCACCGCGGGGGTCTCTGCCGAGAGCGGTGACAGAGGGGATGACAGGGACGTGGACATACGTCTCCTCAAGAAAGAGGCACCAGGGCGTCAGAAAGGAAGGAACGCAGGTCAAAGGCATCAGATGGGCGCCCTCAGCTCGGAGCGCCGCCTGCGAGAACCACTCTGCACCGTGGGTCTGACAATTTCGCGGGCCTGTGGACAACCCGCTCCGCTCCGCCGTCCGCGTTGTCAGTGGCGCGCCCTAACGTCGAAGGCATGAACGATCGCTGGAGTACCGATCACGTTCTCTCCCTCGCTCCTGACGCCCCCTCGCAGAAGGCCGCAGCCAAGCTCGCCAAGCCGGAACCGTGGTCCGGCACGGGGGCGAGCGCGGAGGCGGTGTGGGGCGCCTGCAAGGGCAGCGGGTCACGCCCGTACCAGACGGTCGTCGCCCTCGACGGGCCCGCGTACCAGTGCTCCTGTCCGAGCCGGAAGTTCCCCTGCAAGCACGCACTCGGGCTGCTGCTCCTCTGGTCCGCCGACACGCTGGCGGGCTCCGAGGTTCCCGAGTGGGCCGAGTCCTGGCTGACCGGGCGCCGCAGACGCGCCGAACGCGCGGACCGTGCCGACGGTGCGAACCGCACCGAAGGGGCGGAGCCCGCGGCTGCACCGGCCTCCGGCGAGGCCGGGGACGCCAGGAATGCCTCACCGGCTGCCTCAGCAACCCCACGTGACGAGGCGGCGGCAGCGGCGAGGCGCAGGCGGCGGGAGGCCCGGGTCACCGCCGGCGCGGACGAGTTGCTGGCCCGCCTCACCGACCAGCTGCGCGACGGCCTCGCCGAGGCCCCGACGCGCGGCTACGCCTTCTGGGACGGAGTCGCGGCCCGCATGGTCGACGCGCAGGCGCCCGGGTTCGCCTCCCGCGCGCGGGCTCTGGGCGCCCTTCCCGCCTCCGGTGCGCAGTGGCCCGCCCGGCTGCTGGAGGAGTACGCCCTGCTGCACCTGCTCGCCACCGGCTACCAGCGCCGCGACGCACTGCCGGCACCGCTGGCCGCCACCGTCCGCTCCCGCGTGGGCTTCACGGTCGACAACGCCGATGTGCTCCGCGCCGGCCCGCTGGTCCGCGATCACTGGCTCGTGCTCGGCTCACGCGACAGCTCCGACGACCGCCTGACGACGCGTCGTCTGTGGCTGCGCGGCACCCGGTCGGGGCGGGACGCACTGCTCCTCTCCTTCGGCCGTCCCGGCACGGCTCCGGATCTCTCCCTGCCGACCGGTCTGGTGCTCGACGCCGAACTCGCCTTCCATCCCGTCGGGCCAGCGCTGCGCGCCGCGCTCGGCACCCGTCACGCGGCCCCGACCGCGTCCGGCTCGCCCCGACCGGAGGGCACCTCTATCGACGCCGCCCTCGGTTTCTACGCGGCCGCCCTCGGCGAGGACCCGTGGCTCGATTCCTGGCCCGCCGTCATCGCCGAGGCCACCCCGGTCCCGACGGACCACGGTTGGCAACTCACGGACGCCACAGGCGCCGTGCCCCTCTTCACGCCCTCCCCCTGGCGCCTCCTGGCCGCCTCGACGGGCCGCCCGCTCACGGTCTTCGGTGAGTGCGGCCACCGCGGCTTCCACGCCGTCACCTGCTGGACGGAGAACGGCCCACTGGTGCTGTGACCGCCGAGGCCTTCCCCGAACCCGTCCTTCTCTGCTCGGCCCCGTGCCCGAAGGCCGGGCTCTCGCTGCAC
>NZ_BBPQ01000011.1:46178-72399 GCF_000787855.1 Streptacidiphilus anmyonensis
CTCCCCGAACCCGTCCTTCTCTGCTCGGCCCCGTGCCCGAAGGCCGGGCTCTCGCTGCACCTCGCCCGACCCGCCAGTCCGCTCCGCCGGCTCCGCGCCGCCTCGAAAGGATCGCTGTGCCAGGGATCGCTGAGACAACGAACGCGGCGACAACGACCGCGGTGACATCGACCACCGTGGCAGGAACCGCAGGGACAAGAACCGCAGTGACGCGAACTGCTGAGACCAGGGCCGCTGAGCCCTGGACGGACCTCGTCGAGGAGGCGCTGCTCGGCACCAATCGGCGCGCGAGCCCTGGCCTGCTCGACCGGGCCGCCGCCGCGACCCTGGCCCGGCGAGCCGGGCTTCGGCCTGCGCCCGCGCCGGAGCCCCCCGCCCCCGCGCCGCACGAGAGCCGCCCGCCACTGCCCGCTCCCGCGGTCCGGCGGCTCGCGACCCTCCTCGCCGAGAACAGCAGCGAACTGCTGCCGCAATGGCTGGCCACCGCTCGGCGGCGCGGCTTCGCCGCTCCGCCTGAGCTTCTTCCGCCGCTCCTCGACGCGGCACGCCAGCGCAGCGATCTGCGGGCGGACGCGGTGGCCTTCGCCGGGGCGCGCGGCCACTGGCTCGCGGCCCTGAACCCCGAGTGGCGCTATGCGCTCCGCGTCCCGACCGCGGAGGCGCTCGCCGAAGCGGACACGGCAGCGAGGGCGGACGACGCGGTCGACGTCCGCGCAGCCGACGCCGAAGCGGCCGACATCTGGCAGGAGGGGCTCTTCGCCGAGCGGGTCACCCATCTGAGCCGGCTGCGCCGCCGCGACCCCGCGGCGGGTCTCGCCCTGCTGCGGTCGACCTGGGCCACCGAACGGGCCGAGGACCGGCTGCTCTTCCTGGACACGCTGCAGGAGGGGCTCTGCCTGGACGACGAACCGTTCCTCGAAGCCGCCCTCGCCGACCGGGCCAAGAACGTCCGGGCCACCGCCGCCGAACTCCTCTCCGCGCTCCCGGGATCCGCGCTCGCTGCGCGCATGGCCGACCGCGCCCGCCGCGCGGTCACGATCACCGGCGAGGGCGGTCTGCTCGTCGCCCCGCCCGAGGTCTGCGACGCGAGCATGCAACGCGACGGCATCGCCGCGACCTCGCCGACCGGACGGGGCGACCGGGCCTTCTGGCTGGGGGAGATCGTCGCAGCCACGCCGCTGACCTTCTGGTCCGAGCTGACCAGCGCCTCAGGCATCCCGAAACCGAACGTCTCAGCCCAGGACATCCCGGAATCAGGCGCAACAGGTTCGGGCGGAGTTTCGGGGAACGTCGCAGGCCCCGCGAGCGCCGCGACCACACCGGACTCCGTGCTTGCCCGGGCGGTGACACCGGCCTGGGCCGACGAACTGCGCGAGGGCTGGGCGCGGGCGGCCGTGCGCCAGCATGACGCCGACTGGGCACGAGCGCTGCTGGCCGAGCGCCGGAGTGAGGCCCACGCGCGTGCGGCGACGGGTGGCGCGCCGTCCCGGCTGCTCTCCGTGCTGCCCGCCGTCGAGCGCGCGTCGTGGACGGCGCGGTTCGTTGCCGATCTCGGGCTCGCTGAGGCGTTCCAACTCCTGGTCACCTGTCCCGCGCCGTGGCCGGACGACCTCTCCGACGCGGTGCTCGACGCACTGGCCAAGGCCGCCAGAGCCGGGGCCTATCCGTGGAGTCACAGCGGGGTCCTCGGCGTGGCGGAGCGGTGTCTGCCGTTCTCGGCGGCGGCCCGCCTCGACACTCTGGCCGTCGAGGCGACCTCTGCCTGGGCGGAGGTCCTCACCCGGCTGGCGGACACGCTGCGCACCCGCGCGGCGATGCTCGCCGAGCTCGCCTGACGGCGGTCCCTCGGGTGCGGCCTGGGCTGAGGGCCGAGGCCGCCGAGGGGTCGTCAGGCGCTGGCGCCGGTCCGCAGATGCGACTCGACCCAGCTCACCACATCACGGGTCGGCGCGCCGGGGGTGAAGATCTCGGCCACACCGAGGGCCTTGAGCTGCGGGATGTCGTCGTCGGGGATGATGCCGCCACCGAAGACCACGATGTCGGCCGCGTCGCGCTCGCGCAGCAGCTCGACGATCTTGGCGCAGAGGGTCATGTGCGCGCCGGAGAGGATCGACAGGCCGATGCCGTCGGCGTCCTCCTGGATCGCCGTGTCGACGATCTGCTCCGGGGTCTGGTGCAGGCCGGTGTAGATGACCTCCATGCCGGCGTCGCGCAGCGCCCGCGCGATCACCTTGGCACCACGGTCGTGACCGTCGAGCCCCGGCTTGGCCACCACGACGCGGATCGGGCCGGACACGCCCATCTTCTGCCTCCTGCGTTTCTGCGTCTTTGCAGCTGCTGCGTTAACCGGCGTTACCACCCGGTGGTGGAACGTTATCGCCAGCGGGGCGGAAACGCCGTTTCGCCGACCCAAGGGAGGGGAGAATCACATCGGTTCGTACGTTCACCCACCCGTTCGTCGCCTGTCCGCCGCAGGTTCGCCTGTCCGTTCGCCGTCTGTTCTTCGAGCCAGTTCGTCCGCCGTTCACTGCGCGTGGGATCGATCCGCGTCCGGCCTCGAGGTCGTCCACCCCTACCTCGGCTCGGAGTCTGCACGGACGTTCCGGGGCGCAGCGGGGAGTCGTCAGCCGCCACGCGCCCGCCGACGCGCCGCGCCGTCCGCACCGCCCGCCTGTTCGACCGTCCCGCCACGGTCGGCGGCCTGCGGTGACGTGTGCGGACGCCCGCCTGCCCGCGTCCCTGCCGCGCCTCCTCGGGAGCCCGCACCTACGGGGAGGTCGGAGCCGTGAGCATCCCGTTCTGCCGTGCAGCCGCGCTCGCTCGCGGCGTCGGCCTGGAGGGCGCCGCCCTCACCGGCCATCTCCTGCTCTACCCGGGAGGTTTCACTCCCGAGCGCCGTCCCTCACCCGGGCGGCTGCACTGCGCGCACCCCTCAGGCTCCGGTCACAGCCCCGTGCTGCTGGTGCACGGCCTGTTCGACAACCGGGCCGTGTTCACGGTGCTGCGCCACAACCTGCACGTCCACGGCTGGGACCACGTCCACGCGTTGAACTACAACCCCTTCAGCCTCGACGTGCCGCGCGCGGCGACGCTGCTCGGCCGACACGTCGAGAGGCTGCGCCGGGTCTACGGCGGCGAGCCGGTGACGATCATCGGTCACAGCCTCGGCGGCCTCATCGCCCGCTTCTACGTGCAGCGTCTCGGCGGCGACGCCTTCGTCCCCCGTGTGGTCACGCTGGCCACTCCCCACCACGGCACCGAGACGGCCCGGCTGCTGCAGCCGCTGCCGATCGTCCGGCAGTTGCGCCCGGACAGCGAGGTGCTGGCTGCCCTGGGGGAGCCGGCCACGGGCTGCCGCACGTGCTTCCTGTGCTTCTGGGGCGATCTGGACCCCGTGATCCTGCCGCCGCGCAACGCCGCGCTCCGCCACCCGGACCTGCACGCGGAGAACATCGTCATCCGGAATGCCGGCCACCTCTCCCTTCCGATCCACGGGGAGGTGCTCGCACGGATTCGCGAATGGCTTGGACAATCCCAAGATCCCTTTGGCATGGGTGATATGACCAGTAGTCAGATCGCTTGATCGGGCCAATTGCCGGGCGGGCGACAAAAGGCCGGATCCCTTGTTTCTCGTCCAGGTCTGGGGATACAGTCACGGTCACTTTCCCCACTGCCGAGGTGGTTAGGATCCCGTGACCGCTGACACCAGTTGGTACGGCCAGCAGACACTGGTTCCTCCCGACTCCAGCCACCAGCCGTACCCGCCGTACGGGACCTACGCGGATCCGTACGAGACGCACGGGAGCTACGGGGATCCCTACGCGGCGCACCACCAGTACGGGTACGCGCAGCAGCAGCACGATTACGCCGCCCCGTACGACTACGGGGCGGCCTACGGTGCGGGCTACGCGACTTCCGCGACCCAGCCGACCAGCGGATACGTCTGGCCGGACTACTACCAGGCGCACAACGCGCAGCACGAGGCCACTCTCGTCGTCGAGTACGGCGGCTCCACGGACCACGTCGCCCACAGCGCCTACCCGGGCTACGTCACACACCACGGCTACGCCGCCTACCCCGACCACGACGCCTGTCCGGACTACAGCGTCTACGACACCGCGACCGACGTGTCCCGTGACGCCACGGTCGCCGGGCCCGGCGACGGCTTCGACACTCTTGTCGCCTCCCCGGTCGACGAATTCGGCGGGTCGGGCCCGGGCGCGGCTCGTGAGGTGCACGAAGTACGTGAAACAGCCGAGGCGGTCTTCGGCAGCCAGGCCGCCGAAGACCTGGCCGGCGACGGCAGCGGGCCGCGGAGCGACGAGGAGGGCGGCTGCCCCGGCGATGCCGGGCCCGGCTCCCGGCGGCGTGGCGTGCGCCGCCGCTCGGCCGTGCTGACGATCGCGGTGCCATCCCTCGCCGTGCTCGGCGTCGCGGGGGCGGCCGCCGCGACCATGGGGCCGTTGCGCGCGCACCACACCGACACCACCGCGGCCTCCACTTCTGCGACCAGCCAGGCCAAGGCGCAGGCACTGGCCGCCTCGGAGGCACGCGACGCCGCCCAGCGGGCCGCCCGCGACAAGGCGCGCACCGCTCTGCAACTGCGGGAGGCCGCAGCTCGCAAGGCGGCGGCCGAGGCGCCCCGCTACGTGCTGCCGATCGCGTACCACACGGGCCTCAGCGCCCTGTTCGGGCAGGCAGGCACGCACTGGATGCAGCTGCACACGGGGATCGACTTCCCGGTCCCCGTCGGCACGCCCGTCCACGCCGTCACCGGGGGGACGGTGACGACGGAGTGGAACCCGTTCTACGGGTACATGGTCAAGCTGACGGCGCCCGACGGCACCGTCACCTGGTACTGCCACCTGAGCTCGTACCGGGTGCGCAGCGGACAGGTGAAGGTCGGCGACATAATCGCCTACTCCGGCGACACGGGGAACTCCACCGGACCCCACCTGCACTTCGAGGTGCACCCCGACGGCGGCCCGGCCGTCGACCCGTTGCCCTGGCTGCTGGCCCGGGGCCTGGACCCGCGCTGAGCGCGGCTCCGACCCCGGCCGCGACGGACCGAACCCCCGCGCCCTAGAGCTTCTCGACCGGCGCGTAGCGCAGCAGCAGCTGCTTGGTGCCCTCCGCGCCGAAGTCGATCGTGGCCTTGGCGTCGTCCGCCGGACCGGAGACCGACACGACGGTGCCCAGACCGAACCGGTCGTGAGTGACCCGGTCCCCCACAGCCAGCGTGATCACAGGGCGGTCCTTCATGCGGCCTGCGCTCTTGCCCCAGCCCGCCGCCGGGGAGGCAGAGCGTCGGCCAGTCGCCGAACCGCCGCCCGCGCCGCCGCCGAAGCCCCCGCCACCGCCGGAACGCCCGCCGAAGCCGCCAGGAAGGGCCGCTGCGGCCGTGCGACGCTCGTCGACGAGCGTCGTCGGGATCTCCTCCAGGAACCGGGAGGCGGGGTTGTACGAGGGCTGGCCCCAGGCGCTGCGCAGAACGGCGCGCGAAAGGTAGAGCCGCTCGCGCGCGCGGGTCAGGCCGACGTAGGCGAGACGCCGCTCCTCCTCCAGCTCCTTGGCATTGCTCATCGCCCGCATGTGCGGGAAGACGCCGTCCTCCATGCCGGTCAGGAAGACGACCGGGAACTCCAGACCCTTGGCCGTGTGCAGGGTCATCAGGGTGATGACCCCGCGCCCCTCGCCGTCCTCGTCCGGGATCTGGTCGGAGTCGGCGACCAGCGCGACCCGCTCCAGGAAGCCGGGCAGGCCCGTCTGGAGCGGCTCCCCGTCGGGACCCTCCAGGGGCTCCTCCTGCTCGAACTCCAGCGCCACGGCAGCGAGTTCCTGCAGGTTCTCGACGCGGGTCTCGTCCTGCGGGTCGGTGGAGGCCTGGAGCTCGGCAAGGTAGCCGGTCTCCTCCAGCACGGCCTCGAGGATCGCGGCAGGGCCCGCGCCCGACTCGACGACGCCCCGCAGCCTGGCCATCAGCTCGTTGAACTTGTTCACCGCGTTGGCGGAGCGTGCGGCCATCCCGTACGCCTCGTCGACCCGCAGCAGCGCCTGCGGGAAGGAGATGCGCTCGCGGCTCGCCAGTGCCTCGATCATCGCCTCGGCACGCTCGCCGATGCCTCGCTTGGGCACGTTGAGGATGCGCCGCAGCGGCACCGCGTCCTCCGGGTTGGCCAGCACGCGCAGGTAGGCCAGGACGTCCCGGACCTCCTTGCGCTCGTAGAAGCGCACACCGCCGACGACCTTGTAGGGCAGGCCGACGCGGATGAAGACTTCCTCGAAGACACGGGACTGGGCGTTGGTGCGGTAGAACACCGCGACGTCGCCGGGCTTGGCGTCGTCCTTGTCGCTCAGTTTGTC
Source organism: Streptacidiphilus anmyonensis (assembly GCF_000787855.1). Taxonomy (GTDB): domain Bacteria; phylum Actinomycetota; class Actinomycetes; order Streptomycetales; family Streptomycetaceae; genus Streptacidiphilus; species Streptacidiphilus anmyonensis. The sequence continues at coordinate 52,542 of NZ_BBPQ01000011.1, forward strand.
TATCTCGTCGGCGACGAACTGGGCCTCGCCGTGCTCGTCGTCCGCGACATAGGAGACGATCTTGACGCCCTCGGCGCCCGCCGTCCACAGGTTCTTCTTGCGGCGGTTGCTGTTGCGCTCGATGACGGAGTTGGCCGCGCTGAGGATCGTCTGCGTGGAACGGTAGTTCTGCTCCAGCAGGATCGTGGTCGCGTTGGGGTAGTCCTCCTCGAAGTCGAGGATGTTGCGGATCGTCGCGCCGCGGAAGGCGTAGATCGACTGGTCCGCGTCACCGACCACGCACAGCTCCGCCGGCGGGATCTCGGCGAGCTGCGCCTCTGCCGGGTTCACGAACTCGCCGTCGACGGTCTTCTTCGGGCCCTGACCGCTGGCGCCACCCGTGAGCTCGCGCACGAGCATGTACTGCGCGTGGTTGGTGTCCTGGTACTCGTCGACCAGGATGTGCCGGAACCTGCGGCGGTAGTGCTCGGCGGCGTCCGGGAACGCCTGGAGCAGGTTGACGGTGGTCATGATGATGTCGTCGAAGTCCAGCGCGTTGGCCTCGCGCAGGCGCCGCTGGTAGAGCGCGTAGGCCTCCGCCAGCTTGCGCTCCATCGGGTTCTCGGCCTTGGCGGCGTAGGTCTCCTCGTCGATGAGCTCGTTCTTGAGGTTGGAGACCTTGGCGGTGAAGGACTTCGGCGGGTACTGCTTCGGGTCCAGGTCCAGGTCGCGGCAGCACAGCGCCATCAGGCGCTGCGAGTCGGCCGAGTCGTAGATCGAGAAGCTCGAGGTGAAGCCGAGGCGCTTGCTCTCGCGGCGCAGGATCCGGACGCAGGCGCTGTGGAAGGTGGACACCCACATGGCCTTCGCCCGCGGGCCGACCAGCGCCTCGACGCGCTCGCGCATCTCCCCGGCGGCCTTGTTCGTGAAGGTGATCGCCAGGATCTCGCCGGGCTGGACGCGGCGCGCGGCCAGCAGGTACGCGATGCGGTGGGTGAGCACGCGGGTCTTGCCGGAGCCGGCGCCGGCGATGATGAGCAGCGGGGACCCGGCGTGAACGACGGCCTCGCGCTGCTGCGGGTTCATCCCGTCGAGCAGCGTCTCCGCGTCGATGACCGGATGCGCCGTGCCGTTGCGGTAGTACGACGCCGGAACCGGCTCGGCCGGGTCGAAGCTCCGGAAGAGCCCGTCCGGGATCTGCTCCTCGTAGGCGCCGGCTTCGTCGTAGGCGCCGCCCTCCCCGTAGGCGTCTGCGAACGCCGGGCCGAAGTCGCCGCCCTCGTACGGGGGCTCGTCCTCGGCGGGCGTCGTGGGCGCGGGGACATCCAGGCCGGGCAGGGGGATGTCGTCAAAGAGGCTGCTCATCACCCACGAGTCTAGGACGCCCCACGGACACCCCGGGACGCCTTCGTCCGACCAGGGTCCTGACCTCGGCGAGCAGGCCGTCGCACCCCGCCTCGCAGAGGCGGAGCACCTCCTCGAAGCCGGACTCGTCGCCGTAGTACGGGTCCGGGACGTCGAGATCGTCGCTGTGGGAGTCGGGGTCGAAGGACCGCAGCAGTCTGATCTTGTCCGCCTCCTCCGGGGTCCGTGCCAGTCGGCGCAGCACCCGCTCGTGCCCCCGGTCGAGGGCGATCACCAGGTCGAGCCCGCGGAACCAGTCCGGATGGAACTGCCGCGCGACGTGCTCGGTCCCGTAGCCGGCTTCCCGCAGCACCCGCACCGCCCGCTCGTCGGCGGGGTCGCCCTCGTGCCAGGAACCCGTGCCCGCGCTGTCGACCGCGACCAAGTCCGCCAGCCCCGCCTCACCGAGGCGCTCCCGCATGACCTGCTCGGCCATGGGCGAGCGGCAGATGTTCCCGGTGCAGACGAAGCAGATGCGCATCACAGACACCATGTTCCCCTGCCACGCCGGCCCCGTCGCACCCGCTCCGCAGGGAAACCGGCAGCCGAAAGTCACACGACAGCCCACGCAGACGCCCCCTACCGTCGCGGTATGGAAGACAACAGAACAGACGAGAACCGAAGGATGGTCCGAACGTCCAAGTTCCTCTCCCGAGTGCTCCGGCACGACCCGGCGCTGATCGGGGTCCGCCTGGACCAGGCCGGCTGGGTCGATGTGACCGAGTTGCTCGCGGCCGCGGCCGCGCACGGGCGTCGGATCACCAGGGCCGAACTCGACCGGGTCGTCGCAGAGAACGACAAGCGACGTTTCGCCTTCAGCGCCGACGGACGCCGCATCCGCGCGAGCCAGGGACACACCGTGCCCGTGGAGCTCGGCTACCAGGAGGCCGCACCGCCGACCGTACTGTTCCACGGCACCCATCCGGCCGTTGTGAGCGCCATCTGGCGCGAAGGCCTCCGGCCGATGCAGCGCCACGCCGTCCATCTCTCCACGGACCGTGAGACTGCGGAGCGGGTCGGGGGCCGGCGCGGGCGTCCGGTGGTCTTCACCGTCGACGCGGCGGGGATGGCGGACGCCGGCTTCGTGTTCCAGGTCAGCGCCAACGGGGTGTGGCTGACGGAGCGGGTCCCGCCGGAGTACCTCGGCGGCGGGTAGACGGGCCCGCGCACATGGGTCCCTTGCTCGAACCCGCTCACAAAGGACCACGTACCAGCAGATGAACGCGGGCCGCCGTGTCTCCCATCCCGGCGCCGCGGTGGAGTACGCCCCCATTGGCGAGATGCCCGTCGTCGGACCCGCGCGGCCGGACCAGAGCCTAGGGTCGGCACATGACGCCACCACCTCCGCAGGGCAGCGACCGGACCGCCGCGGTGCCCGTCACGGTCGTCCACGCGTGCCTGCGCGACGGGACAGGTGGGAGTCCGACCGCGGTCGTCGCCGAGTCCGACGCCCTCGACGACGCGGCACGCCGCCGGATCCCAGCCCTGGCTCGCACCTCCCATGCCGTCTTCGTCGACACGCGCAGGCACACCGGAGAGACCACGGTCCGGTTCTTCACCGCGGAGGGCGAGCTGCCCGCGTGCGGCCACGGCACCGTGGCGGCACTCGCCTACCTGGCGGAGCGTGCGGACCTGCGCGCCGCCGACGAACAGCGGGGGACGAGGCTGCGGGCCACCGCCACCGGGCAGCCGATCGACGGGCTGACGGCACACCAGAAGGGTCTACTGAAAGCCGAGTTCGCGGTCCCCCAGGTGACACTGCGGGAGCCCGCCAACGACGAGCTGGCCCTGCTGCTACCCGCTCTCGGTCTGCCGCTGGTCCGGGCCGCCGCCGTCGCCACCCTCGGGCGGCCGCGCCTGCTGGTGCAGGCACCGAGCCGTGCCGCCCTGCGCGGCCTGAGCCCGGACCTGCCGGCTCTGGATGCGGCCTGCCGGCAGCTCGACCTGCTCGGCTGCTACGTCTACGCCGGCCCGGCAGCCACCGAAGGGCGCCTCGCGGCGCGGATGTTCGCCCCGGCCATCGGCGTCCCCGAGGACATCGCCAACGCCAACAGCACCGCATGCCTGGCAGCCGCCCTGCACGCGGCCGGTGATCTCGGCCTCGAAGCCTCCCGGCCCGGCAAGCTGGCCGTCGACATGGGCGACTCCCTCGACAGCCCGGCGACGATCACCGCCACCGTGACCGCCGTCGCTGGTGACCCGCCCCGCATCCGGGTCGGCGGAACGGCGCGCGTCGGCGCGACTCTCCGACTCGACCTCGGCTGAGCACGCCGCCTCTGGACCGCCCTGCCGACCGCTGGGAGCCGGGCGGCCCACTGGCCGCCGCGCGTCGGTCGCTGTCCGTCGGTCGCCGCCGGCCGGCGAGAAGGCTCAGCACACTCCGCGCCGAATGCGGCCGAGTGCTGCGGGCCCTAAACCAGCCGACGGGCCGTCGCCCAGCGGGTCAGCTCGTGGCGGTTGCTGAGCTGGAGCTTGCGCAGCACCGCGGACACATGGCTCTCGACGGTCTTCACGGAGATGAACAGCTGCTTGCCGATCTCCTTGTAGGCGTAGCCGCGCGCGATGAGGCGCAGCACCTCGCGCTCCCGCTGGGTGAGGCGGTCGAGGTCCTCGTCCACCGGAGGGGTGTCCGTGGCGGCGAAGGCGTCCAGGACGAATCCGGCCAGACGGGGCGAGAAGACCGCGTCCCCGTCACGGACCCGGAAGATCGCGTCGACCAGGTCCGTGCCCGTGATGGTCTTGGTGACGTAACCGCGTGCGCCGCCGCGGATGACCCCGATCACGTCCTCGGCCGCGTCGGAGACCGACAGTGCGAGGAACTTGACGCCCTCCAGCGAGGCGCAGCGCCGCAGCACCTCGACGCCTCCGCCGCCTGGCAGGTGGACGTCGAGCAGGACGACGTCGGGCTTCGTGGAGGTGACGACGGAGACGGCCTGTTCGACGTCGGCCGCCTCACCCACCACGTCGACGTTGGTGCGCTCGGTCTGGCCGATCTCCGCGCGGACGCCCGTGCGGAACATCCGGTGGTCGTCGACGAGGACCACCCGGGCCGTGGGTCGGTCCATGTTCGCGCCGCTCATCCGCTCGCCCTCTCCATCTCCAGCTCGACCTCGGTGCCCCCTGCGGGGGCCGGTCGGACGCGGGCGTGCCCGCCGTTGCGCTGCATCCGCCCGATGATCGAGCCGCGCACGCCCATCCGGTCCTCCGGGACCGCGTCCAGATCGAAGCCGGGCCCGCGGTCGCGGACGAACACCCACACCGTACTGCCCTCGACCTCCGCGTAGACGGAGACGGGCTCCCCGCCACCGTACTTGGCGGCGTTGACCATGGCCTCCCGGGCGGCCTGGAGCTGTGCGCCCAACTTCTCGTCCATGGGGGCGTCCCCGACGCAGATCACCTCGACCGGCACCCCGTGGTGGTCCTCCACTTCGGCCGCGACCTTGCGGATGGATTCGGCGAGCGTCTCCGGCTTGCTCGCGTCCTTGGGCTCGCCGGAGCGGTAGAGCCACTGGCGCAGATCCCGCTCCTGGGCCCGCGCCAGGCGGGCGACCTCCTTGGAGTCGTCCGCGTGGCGGAGGATGAGCGTGAGCGTGTGCAGCACCGAGTCGTGGATGTGGGCCGCGACCTCGGCCCGCTCCTGCGCCCTGATCCGCTCGCGGCGCTCGGCGGTCAGGTCCTGCCACATGCGCAGCAGGTAGGGGCCCGCCAGCAGCAGCACCCCGGCCAGAACCACCAGGACGGCCTGCATGACCTTGCCGAACTCCGCCAGGGAGCCGGAGACCACCAGGAAGCTGATCACCCCGCCGGCGACCAGCACCACGCCCGCTCCCAGCCGCAGCGTGACCGCGCCCCGGCTGCTCTCGTCGAGCGAGAACCAGCGGGACCAGCGGGAGTCGTCCACCTGCCGCCAGACCAGGGCCACCCCGGCCCCGGAGATGATCACCGGCCAGAAGTACGGGTCGTCCTGGCCCGCGGTCAGCACGTTGATCATGACCAGCACGCCCGCCAGCACCGCGACCAGCACCAGCAGCCGGCCACGGTCCCGCACCGCGGCTCTGCCGCCGGCACCGCCGTCCGTCCCGCCCTCGGCGGGATCCCCTCGGAAGAGCTGCTGCAGGGCCGTCCTGGAGCGCCGCAGCGCGCCCGGCCGCCGCCCGCCCGGGGCGGCCTCGGCAGCCCCCGCGGGCCGCCCGGCCACGCCGACCCCTCCGGCCCGGCCCATGGGCACCACGAACCAGAAGGCGGCGTACAGCACCAGCCCCAACCCCTGACCCAACGTCAGCACGACGAAGGCGGCCCGCACCCAGAGCACCGGGATGCCCAGATGCGCGGCGAGGCCGCTGGCCACGCCGCCGACCACGCGCCCCTCAGGACGGCGATACAGCTTGCGGACCGGCGCCGCGGGCGGGGCGGCCAGATCGGTCCGCGGAGCCGGGCGGTCGGGGTGGAGGTCACTGGTTGCCACGGGTCGATCGTCACACGACGCGCGTGCGAAAAGCATCAGGGTCGACCCCGGAGGTCGCCCTGGTTCGGTTGCGGCCGTGTGTCAGGGTGGAAGTCAGGGTTCGACCAGGGAGATGCCGGATGGGCACAGCCGCCGACGGCCTGCAGGATGAGGGCATGGACGCGACCACCAGCACACACCCACAGCCGGAGGGCGATGTCGCTCCCGACGGCGGCCAGGAGCCTGAGCGCTCCCGCCCGCCGCTCGAGCGCAGCGCCAGCCACCGGGTGGTGACCGGTGTCTGCGGCGGGCTGGGCCGCCGTCTGAACATCGATCCGCTGGTGTTCCGCGTCGTGATCGCCGTGCTCTGTCTCTGGGGCGGTGTCGGGCTCTTCATCTACGGCGTGGCCTGGTTGATGATCCCGATGGAGGGCACGGGCAAGAACGAGCTGCAGCGCCTGATGTCGGGCCGGGTCGACGGACAGTCGCTCGGCGCGGTGCTGGTCACCGTGCTCGGCACCGGGATCTTCTTCTCCTACATGGGCGCCAAGGACCATGTGTTCCCGCTGCTGCTCATCGCCGCGCTGGCCTTCGCGGCCCTGCGCTACGACCCCCAGCGGCACCAGCTGCCGCCGCGCGACCCGGAATCGCCGGTCGCGCAAGAGCCGCCCCCGGCCGCACCGAACTGGTGGCAGCGACCCGACCCGCTGTTGAAGACCGCCGCACCGGCGGTCCCGGCCGACGAGGTTCCCGGTCGGCTGTCCTCGGACCCGCTGCCCACGGGCACGGTCCCGGCGGACCGCCCCTCACCGGGCGAAGCGACCGGCTTCGCCGAGGGACCGCCGACGGACATCCCGTTGACGGACAGCCTGCCGTGGGACACCTCATCCGAAGCCTCGACGGCGAGCATGTCGAGTGCCTCGAACACCTTGGGCACCCCGACCTGGGCGTACCCGGGGCAGTCGGCCGCAACGCCCCCGACGGATCCCCGAACCCAGGCACAGTCCGCCGATCCCCGCCGGGTCCGCGGCCCCTGGGGTCTGCTCACCCTGCTCCTCGCGGCGGGCGCCGCGGCCGTCGTCTACGGCGTGGGCAGGGCCCACCACGAGGTGAACGCCCTGGCCGTGCTGGCCTCGGCCCTCGTGGTGGTGGCGCTCGGTCTGGTGGCCAGCGGGTTCCTGCGTCGCCAGGCGATCGGCCTGACGGTGGTGGGCGTGCTTCTCTCGCTGGCCACGGTCACCGTGGGCGCCGCCCCGTGGCAGCACTGGTCCCACACCGCGTGGGCGCCGGTCTCGGCCACCCAGCTCCAGACCGGATACGCACTGCGCTTCGGGGACGCCACCTTGGACCTCACCCAGGTCCGGCCCACCGCGGGCCAGACGGTCTCGTCCCACGTCAGCCTCGGAGCAGGAACGCTGCAGGTCCTGCTGCCAGGCGACGGGGCCGACAGCCCCGAGGTCAAGATCAGCGCCCAGACGGGCGCGGGCGAGCTGCGGCTCCCTGACGGTGCCCGGGTCTCGGGGGTGGCCGATTCCCGCACCATCGACCTGAACCAGGCCGGGGCAGCCGCCCACGGCACCATCCAGCTCGATCTCCAGATCGGTGTCGGCCAGCTGGAGGTGGTCCGATGACTCCGCCGCCCCGTCGCCGCCGCATCCAGCTCTTCCCGGTGCTCGGTGGGCTGGTCTTCCTGGCCGTCGCGGTGTTGTACCTGCTCCAGGCGACGGGGGTCCTCCGGCTCGAAAGCCGGCTGGTCCTCCCCCTGGAGGCGGCAGGTCTGGTGGTGGCCGGCCTGCTGGCGGCGGTCTACTCCGGCCGACCGCGTCGCGACGCCAGCCAGGAGTCCAGCGAGAGGTAGGGCGTGCCCGCGAGGATCAGGGGCAACCAGGCCATCAGGTAGATCAGGTCGTTGCCCAAAAAGTACGGGTACACCTGCCAGCTGACGGTGAGGAACAGGCTGAGGCTGAGCAGCGCACCGCCCACGGCAGCGACTCGGCCCAGCAGACCGAAAAGGGTGCCGAGGCCGACCACCAGCTCGCCGACCGCGAAGACGACCGCGAAGACGGTCGGCGCCTTCAGGGCGAGGCCCAGCAGCGGACCGATGGGGCTCGACGACTTCAGGCCCTGGGTCATGGCGGCGAAGGACGTCGGGTCGGAGAGGCCGCCAAGGTAGTGCGGGTCGGTGAACTTGTAGAGGGCGGCGTAGACGAACGTCACCCCCAGGAAGACCCGCAGCGGCAGCAGCGCATAGGTGGTGCCCTGTGCCTTCAGACGCTCCCGCGCCAGCGTTCCACCCATGCTGCTGCTCCCGGCCTTCCTCAACGCGCGCTTCTCGGTCCCCGGTCACTACGCGGCCGGACCTGATCGGGTTCACGACGGCGCCGCTCCGGGCACGCCGGAACGGTACGCCGCCGGACCGCGGACCGTGCGGGCGGGGTCAGTCCTCGTCGAAGGCGCCGGTCAGCGCGTCCGCGTGGCCGGTGGTGAGCGGCTGGTAGTTGACCCAGCCGGCCAGATCGCTGCCGATCTGCTCCCGCGTGAGCAGCGCGCTCTCGTGCTCGATCGGCACGAGCTTGCCCGCCGACTGCGCCAGGAGCTGCACCTGGCAGGACCGCTCCATGGTGATGAACCACCAGGCGGCCGCGTCGACGGTGGTGCCGACCGTGAGCAGGCCGTGGTTGCGCAGGATGACGGCCTTGTGCGGGCCGAGGGCGGCACCGATTCGGCGGCCTTCCTCGCGGTCGAGGACGACTCCGGTGTAGTCATCGAAGAGGGCATGGTCCTGATAGAAGGCGCACACGTCCTGGGTGACCGGGTCCAGCAGCTGCCCCAGGGCCGAGAAGGCACGCCCGTGGGTGGAGTGGCTGTGGGCCGCCGCGACGACGTCGGGGCGGGCGGCGTGCACCTCGGAATGGATGGCGAAGGCCGCCTGGTTGACGTGGTGTCGGCCGTGCACGACACGGCCCTCATGGTTGACCAGAAGCAGATCACTCTGCTTGATCGCCTTGAAGGACATGCCGAAGGGATTGACCCAGAAGTGGTCGGTCCACTCGGGGTCGCGGGCGGTGATGTGCCCGGCGACGCCCTCCTCGAATCCGAACTTGCCGAAGAGCCGCAGCGCCGTCACGAGCCGGGCCTTGCGGTGGGCCCGCTCCTCCTCGACGCTGTCGAAGGTCGGCGGCATGGCGAAGTGGAGCTGGTCCAGGGGGATCGGCTGCGGGGGTGGGTTCGTCATACGGGGAAGCTACCCCCGGGTAGTAGGGAGCACCATAGTCCGCCCGAAGCGCACAAGGGCCGGAGAGCCCACTGCCAGCCTGACGGTTCATCATGTGACGTGCGCAACAGCGATTACCGTGCGTGATGACACGCGGTGGCACCCTGCACCCACCGGCGTGCCACTTGCATGATGCGGATGCTGCCGCTTTGTCCCAGGAGTGCGACGTGGCCCAGCGTGCCAGTTTGCTGTGAGTGACGAACTCCGGTCTGTGCGCAAGGATTTGCTCTCTTGGAATGCGCGTTTGACCGCTTCACTCCGCTTGGCTTGTCCCGTGCGAGCGCAGTGCTCGCGCCGACCGACTGATGGTTGAGCAGGTCCGTGCTGAAGTGAGGCAAGTTGAACGACACCTGTGCTCCCTCCGAATCGAGACGCCCGGACCGCCCGAGGCATCGGAGGACAGCAGCATGAAGGAGGTCTTCTTCTCCACCGGTCCGGGGCCCGACGCCTGGACCGATCCCGACCAGCCGCCCTGGCTGGCCCAGCCGGCGGAGCTGCCGCTCGGCTTCGAGCTCTTCGTCCTCTCCCACCTCGACGCCTGGCACGAATACGCGCAGTTCAGGCTCGGCTGCCCGGACCGGGCAAGCCGGGTGTGCCACGACGTCCTGCTCTACATCGCAGCCTGGTGGCACGAGTTCGAGGACGACCCCCGACTCGACCGCAACGCCTGGGAGGTCCTTCAAGCCGGGGTCACCTACGAGCAGAAGCGCCCCGAGGACAGTCCGCGCTTCATGTGGAAGATGGCGTTCGGTCATGCCATGGTCTCGGCCCGCCACGAGCTCGCCGCCGAGGAGGGGCCGGTGCTCCAGGCGGTGGCACAACTGCCGCCGCGCCAATTCGACGTGATCATCCTCAAGCACTTCATGCGCCGCTCGCGCGAGGAGATCGCCTGGCTCCTCGGCCGCACCCCGAGCACCGTGGACCGCCACCACCGCGAGGCCACGGCCGCGCTGAAGCACTTGCTGCTGACCAAGGGACGACGCAAGGGGGAGAGCGTATGACCGACGAGGAGCTCGACATGCTGCTGGCCGTCACGGCCCGGCGCTTCACGGCCCGAGACCGGAGCCCCGACGCCGGCGACGTGCTGCGGAGCCTGACCCAGGACCTGGCCGGTTTCCGAAGCGGCTCCTACCAACCCGCACCTTGGTGGGACGCCGTCTCCAAGGCCCCGGTCAAGCTGGATTCGCTGTCCCAATGGGTCCTGCACCAGCCGGGCGCGGCGGAGGCGGTACGACGGTGGGCGGAGACCGCGCCCAACACGGAGTTCGCGGGCCCGGAGCAGCTCGACCTCGACGACCTGGCCCAGATCGAGGCCAGTCTGGCGTCGCCGGCACCGACCACGCTGCCCGGCGAGTTGGAGGACGCAGATGCGGAGCACGCGCCGGTGGCCGTCGTCGGAGCCCGCGTCTTCGCCTGTCTCCTGCACCAGGCGGGGCACCCCGTGAGCGCGGCGTTCTGGTGGAAGTTCGCCGCCGGGGCACAGGACCGGACGTCGGCGTACTGCCTCTATCTGCTGCACCTCGGAAGCCGCGATCTGCACCAGGCACAGATCTGGTACGAGCAGGCGCTGCCGCGCCTCGGCGCAGCGGAGCAGAGCCCCGCGCATCTGGAGAACTTCCCCCAGCTGCTGGACAGTTGCGCGGGCAGCCGTGGCCTGCTCACCACCCGGACCCGCCGCCCGGGACCCGACCTGCAGGCCTCACTCCAGCGACTCATCAACGTGTCGGAACGTGCGGGCTACGACCAGGGCATCGCCGCGCGGCCCGACCGAGAGCTCGCGCAGACCCTGGCCGAGTACGCCGGGAACCCCTGAGAACCGCCTGCCTCCGCGGAGCCGATCGTGAACATCGTCACCTCTCTCGCCACCGCCGTCTCCGGGGGCGCGGTCGCCGCCGTGATCTACGCCGGGAGCATCGCCCTCGCAGCCCTCACAGCCATCGGCGCACGGACCCCGCAACGGCGCCGAGACGCCCGTCATGTCCTGGAGGTTCTGCTCCGTCCCCATCGCTCCGGCCGCTGCCCGGCAGCGCGCCGCCCCCAGCCCCTTCCAGGAAAGACCGAGGAGTCATGACGTGCATGAGTACAACCAGGCGTGGGACCGACACTGAGGATCTCGACCACTCGCGGCGCGAGGCCGTGCGCCGCCGCGCACGGGGCATGACGCTGGCGCAGGCGCTGCGTGCGCTCGACGGAGCACGGCGGGACGGTTCCGGCGGCGTCGAGACGTCCGAATGGACGCGCATCAGCCGGATTCTGCTCAACCTCCCGAGCGGAGCCCGATACAACCCGGGCATCGACCGACGGGTGCAGACCGAACTGGCCATGGTGGCCCACCGGCAGACCGCCGACGCACTGGCCGCCCGAGCCGCCCGTGCCGCGCAGGCAGCCCAGGCCGCACAGACAGCAGAGGCGGCGCAGGCAGCACAGGACGCACAGACGGCAGGGGCGACAGGCGCGAGAGAGGCGCCAAAGGGCGCGACGGCCGACCGAGCCGGTCGGCAGGTCACGGCAGACGCGCACCAGGCGCCGGAAGAAGACGAGGTGTCCCCGGGACAGGCTCTCGAGGCCCTCGCGGACGCCTTCGACGCCGCCACGCTCGTGGGCCGGCTCACTCCCTGGGACATCGACGCCCTCAGAGCGCTTGCCGACGACCGCCCGCTCACGGCTGTGCTCCTCGCCGCCTGGCTGCGCCGCGCCTACGTGGCCGGGTTGGAACAGCTGTGGGAGACATGCTGACGGCGGCGGTGCCGACCGGGGCGTTCCCGCTCCGGCGCCGGCCGGGCCGGAACGGCGCGGGTGCCGTCCCGACGGCAACGGGCCCCAGCCGAAGCGGCTGGAGCCCGTGGAGCCTAGGCGGGGAGGCTTACTCCCACTCGATGGTGCCCGGCGGCTTGCTGGTCACGTCGACGACGACGCGGTTGACGTCGCGCACCTCGTTGGTGATCCGGGTGGAGATCCGCTCCAGCACCTCGTAGGGCAGGCGGGACCAGTCGGCGGTCATCGCGTCCTCGGAGGACACCGGGCGCAGCACGATCGGGTGACCGTAGGTGCGGCCGTCGCCCTGGACGCCGACCGAGCGGACGTCCGCCAGCAGGACGACGGGGCACTGCCAGATCTCGCGGTCCAGGCCGGCCGCGGTGAGCTCGGCGCGGGCGATCGCGTCGGCCTCACGCAGCAGGTCGAGCCGGTCCTTGGTGACCTCGCCGACGATACGGATACCCAGGCCCGGGCCGGGGAACGGCTGCCGCTGGACGATCTCCTCCGGCAGGCCGAGCTCCTGGCCGACCATCCGGACCTCGTCCTTGAACAGCTTGCGCAGCGGCTCGATCAGCTTGAACTCCAGGTCCTCCGGGAGCCCGCCGACGTTGTGGTGCGACTTGATGTTCGCGGTGCCGGAGCCGCCGCCGGACTCGACCACGTCCGGGTACAGCGTGCCCTGGACCAGGAACTCGACCGGCTCGCCGGAGGCGCCGGCCTCGGCGATGATCTCCACCTGCGCCTGCTCGAAGACGCGGATGAACTCCCGACCGATGATCTTGCGCTTCTCCTCGGGGTCGGTGACCCCGGCGAGCGCGGTGAGGAAGCGCTCCTCGGCGTCGACGACCTTGAGCTTGACGCCCGTGGCCGCGACGAAGTCCTTCTCGACCTGCTCGGTCTCGCCCTTGCGCATCAGGCCGTGGTCGACGTAGACGCAGGTCAGCTGGTCGCCGATGGCCCGCTGCACGAGGGCCGCGGCCACCGCGGAGTCCACGCCGCCGGACAGGCCGCAGATCGCGCGCTTGGTACCGACCTGGGCGCGGATCGCGGCCACCTGCTCCTCGACCACGTTGTGCGTGGTCCAGGTCGGGGCGAGGCCGGCGCCACGGTAGAGGAAGTGCTCCAGCACCTGCTGGCCGTAGGTGGAGTGCATCACCTCGGGGTGGTACTGCACGCCGTACAGGCGCTTGGCGTCGTTCTCGAAGGCGGCGACCGGGACCACGCCCGTGGACGCCGTCACGGTGAAGCCCTCGGGCGCGGCCGAGCAGGCGTCGCCATGCGACATCCACACCGGCTGCTCGGCCGGGGTGCCCTCGAAGAGGGTGGAGCCCGTCTGCGAGACGGCGAGCGGGGTGCGGCCGTACTCGCGGGCGCCGCTGTTGTCGACGACTCCGCCGAGGGACGTGGCCATGAGCTGGAAGCCGTAGCACATGCCGAAGACCGGCACTCCGGCCTCGAACAGAGCCTTGTCGACGGTGGGGGCACCCGGCTCGTAGACCGAGGAGGGGCCACCGGAGAGGATGATCGCCTTGGGGTTCTTGGCGAGCATCTCCGAGACCGGCATGCTGTGCGGCACGATCTCGCTGTAGACACGGGCCTCACGGACACGCCGTGCGATGAGCTGGGCGTACTGCGCGCCGAAGTCGACGACGAGAACCGTGTCGACGGCGGTGTCCGCGGGGTCGGGGGTCGCTGATGCCACAGTGCGGCCTTCCGGCGGTTGCTATGAGGGGTCGACCCTCATTCTAACGGCCCAGGAGCCGACCCCTCGCCACGATGCGGGCGGCGGTGATCACACCCGCCCGCGGCACAGCTCCAGCAGCAGCATGGCGACCTCGGTACCGGGGCCGCCGAGCTGTGCGCGGTAGCGGTCGAGGATCTCCATCTCGCGGGTCAACGACAGTCGCGGACCGCCGACGGCGATCCGCGCTGCCTGCACCTCGGCCGAGACCGCGATGCGGCGGCGCATCGCCCCGAGGATCTCGGCGTCCAGCGCGTCGATCCGCCCGCGCGCCTCGGCGATGACCGCCTCGGCCGCTTCCTTGGTCAGTGGGGCGACGGCCAGTGCGGCGGGCAGGTCGGCGACGGTCGGCGCGGCGGCGGTCGAGGTGGTCGCCTCTGCGGTGACGAGCTTGCCGTTGACGGCGTCCGCGGTGACAGCCTCGCTGGTGACGGCGTCCGCGGTGACGGCCTCGGTGGTGACGGCGTTCATGTGGGTCCTCCGGATCCGGCCCCGACACCGAAGGCCCTGGCGACACAACAGAAGACGCCCCTGGGCCATCGGCCCGGGGCGCCTTCAGGGTCTGCGTCAGTTCAGACGGCATCGCCATGGCGACCGGAGCCTCCGGTGCCATAGCTAAAGAAGTAGGCCATCTGGAACATGCGGTGATTCTAGCGCGTGACCCGCCGCCAGGAGAATCGTTGACCCCGGTGACCGTACGGGGTGCCCGTCCCCGCCAGGGACGGGTTCCAGCTCCTTCCGGGGCGATCGTGCGGCAGGCAGGACCACGCGTGGGAGTGACCCAGTCCGTGGGCGCGATGAGGCGTGCGCTGTGGCGCGCGCCGTGGGACCTCGCGGCCACGCTGTGACCGGACAGCAGGGGACAGCGGCCCGGTTGCGACTGCGGAGAAGGGGTGGCCGACGAGGGGGACGCCCAGAGTCGGCCACCCCCGATCTCGCCTGTCCCGTCCCGGCCCGCTGTCCCTGACCGCCCGAGGGTGGCGCTGCGCCACCCGGCGCGCGGAGATCTCCGCACTACCGACCCGTACCACCGGTCGATCCTTGCGGAGCGTGACGAAAATCCACGGTGCCGAAGTCTGTCGAACTGGTTGCGCCGAGTGGGCCATATCCCCCACGATGCTGGTGAGGGGGTGGACCACAGGCGACAGGGGCGTCCGGCAGGAGGCCGGTCCCTGGAGCCGAACGAGGCCGGTCACTGACGGCATCCGGTGACTTTCCGTAGTTGAGCGGCCTCGAATGAGGGATGGACAGGCGCACAGATCCGCCGCGCGCCCCCGTACCCGCTGCAGTTGCCCGGATGCGCGAAACCCGACCGCATGACCGCGCGGGCCACAGACCACACCGCATGACCGACGGCGCCCCTCCCCCGGTGCCGTTGCCACAGCACCGACGTTGCCCTGACGTCGCGTGCTGACAGCAAGGGGCCCCGTCTTCCCCCGCGGGGCCCCTTGCCAGTCATCCGGGGCGCCGACCAGCCGAAGTGTCGGTCATCCGGAGTGCCAGCCATTCGGAGTGCCGGTCATCCTAGGTGCCGGCCATCCGAGGGAGTGCCTCAGAGGGACACCGCTTCCTCGTCGTCGGCGGGCGCGTCGGACTTGAGCGGGATCGGAAGTTGGTTGAAGGCGTAGTAGAGCGCCAGCACGAAGTGCAGTCCCAATGTGATCACCGGGGAGACGAAGGACAGCCCGACCAGGATCGGGTAGGCGACGGTCCCCGCCGCGAAGCGCAGCCGGGTGCCCCGCGCGGCCTCCACGTCGACGCGCCGGTCGAAGAGGTGGCCGGTACGGGTCAGCCACCACCACAGCGCCTGGAAGGACAGCGCGTGGGCGACCATGAACGCGCTGAAGACGGCCACCGAGACCTCCGCCGGGCCCGGTTGGCCGAGCCAGTCGGAGACCAGGGCCGTCGGGAACGGCAGGGCGGCGACGACCAGGAGCAGCACCAGGTTGATCACCAGTAGCCCGCGGTCGACCCGGGCGACGTAGCCGAAGACGGTGTGGTGGTTCAGCCACATGATCCCGATGACGAGGAAGCTCACCACGTAGGCGTCGTAGGCCGTCCACAGGTGGCCCAGCTCGTGCCAGGCGTCTCCGGCCGTGTGGACGCGGCCCGGGTTGACCACCGCCAGTTGCAGCACCAGCAGGGTGATGGCGATGGCGAAGACACCGTCACTGAACGCCTCGACGCGGCTGGACTCATTCATGGGCGGCAACTCTAGAGGCACACACCCCAGTTGGGGGCAGGAAACCGATCAAGGACCGACCACGGTGGACCACCGCGGTGGACCGACCGCAGCGGACCGACCCCGGATGGCCCGGCCCGGCTGGTGAGGAGCTTCACCGAGCCCGGGGCGGACCGGACCGGCCCTGCCGTGTTACTTCGCCTCGCGCGGCGGCACCTGGGGCACCGCCAGCAGCGGCAGCCGCAGTGCGCCGAAGGCGTCTTCGGGCACGACCGGGTGCGCCGGGGCGACCGGGTCGACCCGCTGGTACTCCTCGCCCTGGGCCGGCCGCGGGTCCGCCTCGCCCTTGTTGGGCCAGAAGGCCATCGCCCGCTCGGTCTGCGCGGTGATGGTCAGGGACGGGTTGACGCCGAGGTTGGCGGAGACCGTAGAACCGTCGGCGACGGTGATGCCGGGGTACCCCCACAGACGCTGGTAGGGGTCGACGACCCCGCGCTCGGGGGAGGCGGCGATCACGCAGCCGCCGAGGAAGTGGGCGGTCAGGGTGCGGCCCATCAGATCGCCGAGGTTCCCGCCGGGGAAACCGCCGATCTCGGTCGCCACGGCGTCGGCGGCGACCTCGGCGGCGGGGATGAACTTGGGGTTCGGTGCGCCGTGGCCCTGGCGCGAGCTCAGCTGCCCCTTGAGCAGGCCGCTCTTGCGCCGCGAGACGACGATCGAGTTGTCCAGCGACTGCATGACCAGACCGATGATCGTCCGCTCGGACCAGCGACGCTTGTCCAGCACCCGCATCAGCAGGTCGGGGCGCTTGACGGAGCGGCCGACCGCGCGCAGCAGGCGCGGCATGCGCCCCTCGCCCGGCACCTGAAGCGTCGTCATCAGGCTCATCGCATTGGAGCCCTTGCCGTAGCGGACCGGCTCGATGTGGGTGTGCTCGTCGGGGTGGACCGACGAGGTGATGGCGACGCCCTTGGTGAAGTCTGCGCGCTGGCCGTAGCGGTGGTCGGTGGTCATGGCGCCGACCAGCGCCTCGGAGTTGGTCCGGGTGAGCTCGCCGAGCTTGGCCGAGATGCCCGGCAGCACGCCCTCGTCGCGCAGGCGGTGCAGCAGCTTCTGCGTGCCGTAGGTGCCGGCCGAGACCACGACGTGCTTGGCCCGGACGGTCCGGAAGCCGTTCTTGGCCGGGTTCTTCGAACGCGAGTCGGTGCGCCGGGTGTCGACCGCGTAGCCGTCGCCGTCGACGCGGATCGCCATGACCGTCGTCATCGGGGTGATCTCGGCGCCCGCCTTCTCGGCGAGGTAGAGGTAGTTCTCCGTGAGCATGTTCTTGGCCCCGTGGCGGCAGCCCGTCATGCACTCGCCGCACTCGGTGCAGGCGCGGCGCTCGGGGCCGACGCCGCCGAAGTACGGGTCGGCGACGGCCGCGCCCGGCGCCGCCTTCGTGCCGTCGCCGCCGCAGTCCTGGCCGTCGCCGAAGAAGACGCCGACGGGAGCCATGTGGAAGGTGTCGCCGTACCCGAGCTTCTCGGCGGCGGCCTTCAGGTGCACGTCGGAGGGGGTGACCGTGGGGTTCTTGCGCACGCCCAGCATGCGCTGCGCCTGGTCGTAGTAGGGCGTGAGCTCCTCCGACCAGTCGGTGATGTCCTTCCACTGCGGATCCTGGAAGAACGCCTTCGGCGGGACGTAGAGGGTGTTGGCGTAGTTCAGCGAGCCGCCGCCCACGCCCGCGCCGCCGAGCACCATCACGTTGTCCAGCACGTGGATGCGCTGGATGCCGTACAGACCGAGGGCGGGCGCCCAGACGTAGTTCTTGGTGTCCCAGGAGGTCTTGGGCAGCGTCTGGGCCGTGAACCGGCGACCAGCCTCCAGCACGCCGACCTTGTAGCCCTTCTCGGTCAGCCGCAGGGCCGACACGGATCCGCCGAAGCCCGAGCCGACGACGACGACGTCGTAGTCGTAGCCCGCGTCGGCCGTCGGCTTCGCCTGCTCCTGGGAACTCATCTACGCGCCCGCCTTCGTCTGTAGTTTCGGCGTCCGGGGATCCGGAGGTGTCGGGTGGGGTAACGAGCCGGGCCTACTTGAAGCGCAGCGCCTTGAGCATGGCGAGCGACTTGCCCATCAGCTTGGCGTAGCCCTCGTCGTCGAGGCCGAACGACGGCGTCATCTGGATCACCCGCTGCACCGCGACGGTCTGCACCTCGGTGTACTTCAGGATGCCCTCGGAGCCGTGGCGGCGGCCGATGCCGGAGTCGCCCATGCCGCCCATGGGCGCCGCGACGCTCGCGTACGCGGGCGCGTAGCCCTCGTTGACGTTGACGGTACCGGTGTGCAGCCGGGCCGCGACGGCCTTGGCGTGGCGCAGGTTCCTGCCCCAGACGCTGGAGTTGAGACCGTAGGAGGTGCTGTTGGCACGGGCGATGGCGTCCTCCTCGTCGTCGAAGCGGTAGATGGAGACGACGGGCCCGAAGGTCTCCTCGTTGCAGACCGCGCTCTCGGTGGTCACCCCGTCGAGGATGGTCGGCTCGAAGAACAGCGGGCCGATGTCGGTGCGCGGCCTGCCGCCGGCCAGCACGGTGGCGCCGTTCTTGACGGCGTCCTCGACGTGACGGGTGACCGTGTCGAGCTGGCGCTGGGAGACCAGCGAGCCCATGTCGGCGCCCCAGGACAGGCTGTTGCCGAGCTTGAGTGCCTTGGTGCGGGCGACGAACTTCTCCAGGAACGCGTCGGCGACCGAGGAGGCCACGTAGAGCCTCTCGATGGAGATGCAGAGCTGACCGGCGGAGGAGAAGCAGGCCCGGACGGCGCCCTCGGCGGCCTTGTCCAGGTCCGCGTCGGCCAGCACCAGCATGGCGTTCTTGCCGCCAAGCTCCATGGAGGCGCCGATCAGGCGCGCGGCGGCGCGCTGGGCGACGTCGCGGCCTGTGCGGGTGGAACCGGTGAAGGAGACGTAGTCGGCGTGGGCGACGACCTCCGGGCCGACGACCGGCCCGTCGCCGATCACGATCTGCCAGAGCTCGGCCGGCAGCCCGGCCTCGACCATGAGCTCGCGGGCACGCAGCGCGGTGAGGGCGGTCTGCGTGTCGGGCTTGGTGACCACGGCGTTGCCCGCGACGAAAGCCGGGACGGCGTCGCCGGTGAACAGCGCCAGCGGGTAGTTCCACGGGGAGATCTGCCCGATCACCCCCTTGGGCTGACGCAGCTCCAGCACCTGCGTCAGCACCGGGAAGACCCCGCCGCGACGGCGGGGCTTGAGGTAGCCGGCGCCGGCACGTCCGTAGTGGCGGGCCTCGATCGCCGAGGCCAGCACCTCCTCGAAGGCGTGCGCGCGGGTCTTGCCGGTCTCGGCCTGGACGAGGTCGAGCAGCTCGTCCCGGTGCTTGAGGACCAGGTCGTGGAAGCGCAGCAGCACGGCGGCGCGCTCGCGCACCGGTCGCTTGGCCCAGTCGCGCTGCGCCGCGCGAGCACGGACGAAGGCGGTGGCCACATCGGCCGGGGAGGACTCGGGAATCTCCGCGAGCACCTCGCCGGTGAACGGGCAGCGGCTGGTTGCCAGCGTCGGCTGGTCACCCGCCACCACGGCGCTGACCAGGCGCGCGACCAGCTGCGGCGACACGGCGTCGGCGACGCTCCGCGCGCCGGGGGTGGCCACGGGATTGCCTTGGACGGCAGTGCTGCTGCCGGTGCTGATGTCAGTCATGCCAGGCAGCGTAGGCGGTTTCGAGCCGTTGCGATACCCACCAGTAACAGAAACCGTTCCGGTTACGAACGGTTTGTGCGGTCACCAACGGGCGCTGACGGGAACAGCGGCAACCGCGTCCTCGGACGAGCGCGCAAGCCCTCGCGGCCCACCGACGCCCTCGCGATCCACGCAGGCCCCGGCGGGCCCACACGGGCCCACGCGAGCGCGCGCACGTTGTCGCATGACGTCGCGAGGACGCGCGGGCTCGCTCGAAACGCGCGACGCGAGAACCTGGACGTGAGAAACGGGACGCGAGAAGCGGACGCGGGAAGCCGGAAGCCGGAAGCCGGAAGCCGGAAGCGGACGCGGGACGCGAGAAGCAGGACGCGAGAAGCAGG
>NZ_BBPQ01000011.1:72592-78496 GCF_000787855.1 Streptacidiphilus anmyonensis
TGGACGTCAACGGCGCGGAAGGGGCGCCGGAGTCCAGCAACGCCAGCCGCTCCCGCGTGTCTCCCCGAGCCGCGCTTCCGTCCCGGCACCAGAGCGTCACGCGAGCCCCGCGTGGCGCCCTGGTGCGCGCCGGCGCCTTACGCCAGTTCCGCGACCGCTGTGCCGACCGCGCGGTGGAACGTCGGGTAGGCCCAGATCGTCGAGGCAAGCTCGCCCAGGGGGATCCGGGCGGAGACGGCGAGCGAGAGCAGCCCGAGGACCTCGCCTCCGCTCGGGCCGGCGGAGGTCGCGCCGACGAGGACGTCGCCGTCGGCGACCAGCTTGACGAAGCCCGCGTTGCCGTTGGCGCCGTGGATGTAGCCACGGCTGGTGGCGGCCAGCTCCGTCGTGGCGGTCCGGACCCGGCGGCCCTCGGCGCGGGCCTCGGCCTCGGTCGCGCCCACGGCGCCGACCTCGGGGTCGGTGAAGGTCACCCGCGGCACCGCGTGGTAGCGCGCGGGCGCGCCGCCCTGGCCCAGGATGGCGCGGACGGCGACGTCGGCCTGGTACATGGACATGTGCGTGAAGGCGCCCTTGCCGGTGATGTCGCCGATCGCCCAGACGCCGACCGGCCAGGCGCCCTGGGTTCCGACGACGCGCAGCCGCTCGTCGACGGGGACGGCCCGCGTCTCCGACGACAGCCCGAGCACCCCGCCGCCGATGCGGTCCAAGGCCACCCGGCGGCCCGTCGCGACCAGCATCCGCTGCGCGGAGAACCGCTCTCCGCGGCGGCACAGCACGTGGAAGCGGCCGTCCCGGTGTTCCACGCCCGCCACCTCGGCGCCCGCGTGGACGGCGAGGCCGTCGGCGGTCAGCACCCGCGTCAGCAGGTCGCCCGCCTCGGGCTCCTCGCGGCCCAGCAGGCGGGGGCCGGCCTCGACGACGGTGACGGCGCAGCCGAGCCGCTGCCATGCCTGGCCGAGCTCCAGCCCGATCGCCCCGCCACCGAGGACGAGCAGCGACTCCGGCAGCTCCTCGGCCTCGATCAGATCGCGGTTGGTCCAGTACGGCGTGGCGGCCAGTCCTGGAACGGGAGGGGCGACCGGCTCGGATCCGCTGGCCAGCACGATGGCCTGACGGGGCCTCAGCACCGTCTCCAGGCCGTCCGCGCCGAGCACGGTGACCTCGCCGGGGGCGGTCAGGCGGGCGGTGCCGCGCAGGAAGCGGCCGCCCCGGGTGGTGAACCGGTCGACGGCGAGCTTGTCGTTCCAGTCGTCGGTGGCCTCGCGCACCCGCCGCGCGACCGGCCGGAACTCGGGATGCACCCGGACGATCCCGGCCATACCGGGGATGCGGCGCGCCTCGCCGACCAGGTCGGCGGACCGCACCATGATCTTCGAAGGGATGCAGCCCCAGTACGGGCACTCGCCGCCCACCAGGCGCTCGTCGACGCCGACCACGTCCCAGCCCGCATCAGCAAGCCGCCCGGCCAGATCCTCGCCTCCGGGCCCCAATCCGATGACCACCGCGTCCGGGGTCTGGCGCACCGTTGCGGACATCACGGCCTCCCGGAGAGCGGGTGAACTTCCATGGACGGCTCGGTTCACACCACGGTACCGGGATGCGGATGCTATAGCACGGTGAGCGTCTGCAGAATCTCCTCGAAGCGCGCGTAGCCGTTGCCCCAGTCGTCGACCGGGTACGAGATGAAGGTGTCGTACTCGGTTCCGTTGGGAGCCCGGTAGAACTGCTCCATGGCGTGCATCTTCGTCTGCGTCTTGGCGTCGACGAAGTAGAACTCCAGCTGGGCGCCGGTGGAGTCCTTGTAGTTGTTCGCGCCGAAGCGGATCAGCTGGTAGCTCTTGTCGTTCTCCTTGAGCTGCTCCATCAGCCACTGCCCCTGCTGCACGGCGGTGCGGGAGTTGCCGATGGTGACCCCGAAGATGATCTTATGGATGCCGTCGGGCGTGTAGGTGATCGCGGTCGGGCCCTTGGGCGCGCTGCGCTCCCACGGCTTGTCGCCGCCCACCGGCAGGCCGAAGCTGAAGCCGTACGCGTCGTGCGTGAGCTGGTAGCCGGACGGGATCTCGACCGGCGCGGCGGACTGCGTCGGCGTCGAGGGCGACGTGGTCGGCTGGTTCTGCTTGGTCGCACCGGTGGTCTGGTGCCGGTGGTTGTACCAGTACGTCGCCCCGGCGCCGCCCGCGCCCGCGACCAGTGCGGCCACCAGCAGCCACATCCAGCGCCGCCTGCGACGCGGAGCCTGACCCGCCCCTGTGCCCTCGCGGCTCGTCACGTAGCCGACCTCGGGCCGATGAGCCGTCGGGAACCCGTCCCCGTCCCCGGCCCCGGGGCCGGACTCGTGCACGGTCGCGTGCGCCGCCTCGTCGGCGAAGAGCGGACCGCTCAGGGAACGGGGCCCGCCCGACTGGGCCGGGACACGGGCGGTCGGCCCGGTCGGCAGGCTGCCCTGGCCGCTCCCGAACCCACCGCTCCCGAACCCACCGCTGACGCCGCCGTTGCCCGCGCCGCCGGCGACCCCGCCACCGCTTACTGCCGTGCCGTTGACCGCGCCGCCGTTGACTGCCGTGCCGTTCACCGCGGTGCCGAGCACCGTCGCGGTGTACTCGGCGTCGGGATCGGACGGCGCCCCCTGCCGGTCCACGGCGGGGACCTTCTGGGTCGGGGTGCGCAGCGGGCCGACGCCGAGGCTGCCGAGGCTGATGTTGGTGGTGTGGCCGGCCGCGACGTCCTCCAGCATCCGGCGCACGTCCGACGCGCCGGGACGCTCCTGCGGCTCCTTGGCCATCAGCGCCTGAAGCACCGGCGCGAGCGCCCCGGCGTTGCGCGGCTCAGGCAGGGGGTCGGTGACGACGGCCGCCAGCGTCGTCAGCGGTGACTCGCGGCGGAACGGCGACTGGCCCTCCACCGCCGCGTAGAGCGTCGCGCCGAGCGCCCACAGGTCCGACTCCGGCCCGGGACGGCCGCCGTGAACGCGCTCGGGAGCCAGGTAGTCGGGCGAGCCGACGAGGTCGCCGGTGCGGGTGAGCGCCGAGTCGCCGACGAAGGTGGCAATGCCGAAGTCGGTCAGCACGACGCGGCCGGTGCCGCGCTCCAGCAGCACGTTGGCGGGCTTCACGTCGCGGTGGATCACCCCGACCGCGTGGGCGCGCTCCAGCGCGGCGAGCACCTGCGCGCCGATCCGCGCGGCCTCGCGCGGGTCGATCACACCGTCCTGCTCGACCAGTTCGGACAGCGAGCGGCCGTCGATCAGCTCCATCACGATCCACGGCTTGCCGTCCTGCTCGACGACGTCGTGGATGGTGATGACGCCCGGGTGCTTGATCCGGGCGGCCGCGCGGGCCTCCTGCTTCATCCGGGACTGGACGATCTGCAGATCCTCCTCGGCCAGGTGCCCGACGGAGAGCTCCTTGACCGCGACCTCGCGGTCGAGCATCTGATCCGTCGCACGCCACACGGTGCCCATGCCGCCGCGCCCCAGACGTGCGCCCAGCAGGTATCTCCCCGCGAGCACCCGGCCCGCCTCCGTACCCACCCGTCTGCCCCCTCGTCGCGGGTCCTGCCGCCTGTTCCAGTTCCGCGGCAGGAACCGCGGTACCGCGCACCCTATCCCGACCCTCGAACACTCCGGCGTCCCGGGCATGGCCTTGAGACCGGGATGTGACGCTTCGGCAGCGAATGACACCTTCCGCTTCGCGAATCGCGCTGTCAGCCGGTCGCCGGGCTCAACCCTTGAGCGTCGCCGCCAGCACCAGAGTGACCAGGACCACAAGGATAATCGCACCCACCAGGAACGGTCCCAGGAGCGCGTTGCGTCGTCGCGGGGCCGCGTGGTGGTGCGGATGCACCGGCCCGGCCCGCTCGACCATCTCGCGCGAGGCGCGGGAGCGCTGCGCCGGAAGCGCGCCGGGACGCGGCACCGGCAGCCGCGTCCCCGTCGGCAGCTCCACGGCGCTCGCCACGCCCGGCGGCAGCGCGTCCAGCTGCGCCTCCCGGTCCAGCGGCTCGGGGGCGCGGTGCAGCAACTGCCGCAGGACGGCCCGCACCTGGGCGAGGCCGGGACGGCGCGCCGGGTCCTGGTCGAGCAGCCGGTCCAGCAGCGGACGCAGGGGCCCGGTGGGCCGGGTGTCCGGGCGGAAGCCGGCCCGGACCGCGTCGAACAGGTCGTCGACGTCCGACTCGGGATAGGGCGACACGCCCGTCACCGACCGGTACAGCAGGACGCCCAGCGCCCAGGTGTCCGCCGCCGGACCGACGGGCTGCCCCGCGCCGCCTATGACGCCCAGCTGCTCCGGCGCCCACCGCTCGGCGGCAGCGCCGACGATGACGGCCCGCGCGTCCCGGGCCCGTACCCGGGCGGGGCTCCACAGTGAGGTCGGCACCGACGCCCCGGCGTCGACCGCGCCCGGCCCCCCGCACAGCGCCTCCTGCGCGGCGGCCACGGCCAGGCCGCCGAGCAGCGCGGCCCCGTCCTCGCAGACGGTCACCGTGGCCGGGGTCAGGTTGCCGTGCACCAGCCCGGCCCGGTGCACCGCCTCCAGCCCGGCGCTCACGTCGTAGGCCACCTCGGCGGCGCGGTAGGGCGACATCGGGCCGCGCTCCAGCAGCTGCGCGAGCGGCACGCCCGCGAGCCACTCCCCCGCGACCCACAGGTAGCCGTCCTCGGCGAAGACCTGGAACGACTGGCCGAGCCGCGGATGGTCGGGCACCGCGCCCGCCGCGGTCGTCGCGTGCCGCAGCGCCAGTTGCCGCGCGTCGTCCGGGCCGGGCCCGGCGGCCTGGTCGAACGGGGTCACCAGTTCCGGCAGCGGCACCGCCTCGAGCAGCACCGGAGCGCCGCTGCGCAGGTCACGCGCCTCAACCGCGCCCGCGCGGCGTCGGTCCGTCAACTGGTAGCGCTCGGCGAGCAGTCGGCCACCGGACGCCTTGGCCATCGTTCAGCCCCCTGCCGGCTGGAAGCTGGCGAAGAAGCGCGCGAGCAGCTCGGCGCTGCGCCCGGTCTGCCAGCTCACCTCGGGCGCGGTCCAGTAGATCGCGTAGGCGTGGGACGGGTCCACCACGAAGCCGCGGTTCAGCGAGTGCCGTTCGACGAGGCCCGAGCGGAAGGTCCACTCCCAGTCGGCAGCGTCCCAGCCGTGCCAGCCGACGACGCGGGCGAGCTTGACCAGGTGGTAGTCGGAGAGGCTCGCGGCGACGCCCGGCTCCTCGCTCTGCCAGGCGGCGAGCGCCCCGGCCTTGACCGGGTGCGGGGTGAACTCGACGACCAGGGAGCCGGCGGGACCGGTGTAGGTGGTCTTGTCCGCGCCCTGCGAGCTCGCGCTCCAGGTGGTCGGGACCTCCAGGCTCGACCCGCCCGGCCCGGCGACCCGGCGGTAGCCGAGCGCGGAGGCCTGGCTGGTGCCCGCCCCCGGCTGCGTCGCGCCGCCGACGAGGGGCCGGCCGGTGGGCGCGCCCGCGGTGGCCGACGACGACGCGCCGTCCTGACTGGCTCCGCCCTTGCCGCCACCGCTCTTGCCGCCGTTGTGGCGGAACGCGGCCACGACCGCGGTGACCAGCAGCACGGCCGCGACGACGATCACGGCGACGACCAGCACGCGCCGCCGGGGTCGCCCGAGCACGGCCGACGCGTTGTACACGGTGGACGCACCAGGCCCGGACGACCCCGAAAGGCCGGTGGTCCCGAACGACCCCGCAGCCTCCGCAGGTCGGTCGACCGACGTGGGCCTGCCGATCGGCAGGTCCCCCGAGGCGCCGGAGGGCACCCGCGAGGACCCGCCGGGCCCGACAGACCCGACGGACTCGAAACCGGACTGGAAGGCGGCCCCGGGCCTGGGCCCGGACCCCGATCCCCGCCCTGGCCCCTGCCCCTGCCCCCGCCCCCGCCCCCACGCCCCCGCACCGCCC
>NZ_BBPQ01000011.1:78862-94831 GCF_000787855.1 Streptacidiphilus anmyonensis
GCCCCTGCCCCTGCCCCTGCCCCGACGCGCCGGACACGGCCGACGCCCCCACCGCCGAAGCTCCCGCCGCTCCCGCCGCTCCCACCGTCCCCGCCGTCGAAGCCGATCCGCCGCGCCCGCCCCGGCCGCTGCGAACACCCCGCGCGCCGCGCGCCGTCGGCTGCTCCACGACCGGCTGCACGCGCGTGCGCTCGGCCGCCGGGACGGCCTGGGTCGCGGCCTCGGCCGCGACGCCGTACTGCGCGGTCGCGCGCGCACGCCGCTCGTACTCGCCGATGACGCCGAGCAGCATGGTCCGCGCCGTGGCGGCGTCGAGCCGCTGGGCCGGGTCCTTGCGCAGCAGGCCGGAGACGACCGGTTGCAGCAACGCGTCGCCGCTGAGCGGCGGCACCGGCTCGGTGATCACGGCCGTCAGCGTCGACAGCGCCGAACCCTTGTCGTACGGCGGAACGCCCTCGACCATCGCGTACAAGGTCGCCCCGAGCGACCACAGGTCGGCGGGCGGGCCCGGAACGCCGCCCCGGGCCCGCTCCGGCGAGATGTACGACGGCGCGCCGACGAGCATGCCCGTCGACGTGACGGACGGGTCCCCCTCGACCCGGGCGATCCCGAAGTCCGTCAGCACGACCCGGCCCTCATGCCCGATCAGCACGTTCGACGGCTTCACGTCGCGGTGCAGGATGCCCACGCGGTGCGCCTCGGCCAGCACGCCGAGCAGTTCCAACGCCACCTCGGCGGCCCGCTGCGGCGGCAGCACCCCGTCGGTGCGGATGACCTCGCTGAGCGAGCGGGACTCGATCAGCTCCATCACGATCCAGGGCCGGCCGTCCTCCTCGACCACGTCGTACACGGTCACCGCGCCGTTGTGCCGGATCCGGGCGATGGCCTTCGCCTCCGTCAGCGTCCGCGCGACGAGCCGGTGCCGCTCGTCCTCGTCCACCCCGCCGGCGAACCGCAGTTCCTTGACCGCGACCTCGCGCCCGAGGAACTCGTCCGCGGCCCGCCAGACGGTGCCCATCCCGCCCTGGCCGAGGACGGCGGTCAGCCGGTACCGCGACGCAAGGAGCTTCCCGCTCGACTCCTGCGGAGTCTCGTCGCGGTGTTGATCGCCGTTCATGCCGGTTCGTTCCCTCCGCGCTGTCGCTGTCGCGTCCATCATCCCGTGAGAGACGCCCGCGTAGGCACACGGGGTTCGACCCCGGGACCGCGCTGCCGTCCTACTTCAGCGGAACGATGTCCGGGGCTCCCAGCCGCGCGGCGTCCGCCGTCAGGTCGTCAGGCTGCTCCTGCGACTCGCGTTCGGCCTCCACACGGACCCGGTAGTGCTCGATCTCCTTCTCGATCTGCGCGTCGTCCCAACCGAGTTCGGGCGCCATCAGCGCCGCCGCCTCCGCCATGACCGCCGTGCCGCGGTCGAAGGTCTCGATGGAGATGCGGGTACGGCGCGCCAGCACGTCGTCGAGGTGCCGGGCTCCCTCCGCGCGGGCCGCGTAGACCACCTCGGCCCGCAGGTAGTCGTCCGCGCCGTTCAACGGCTCCGCCAACCCCGGCTCGGCGGCGATGAGTTCGAGCAGCTCCTCGGTCAACGCGCCGTAGCGGTTCAGTAGATGCTCGACCCGCGCCACATGCAGGCCGCTCTCCCTGGCGAGTTCGCTCCGCGCGTTCCACAGCGCGCGATAGCCTTCCGCGCCGGAGAGCGGGATCGTGTCGGTGATGCACGGCGCGACCCTCTGATCCAGCCCGTGCGCCACCTCGTCGACGGCGTCCTTCGCCATCACCCGGTAGGTGGTGTACTTGCCGCCCGCCACGACGACGAGCCCCGGCGCGGCGTGCTGCACCACGTGCTCACGGCTGAGCTTCGACGTCGCCTCCGACTCGCCCGCGAGCAGCGGGCGCAGCCCGGCGTAGACGCCCTCGACGTCCTCACGGGTCAGCGGCATCGCGAGGACGCTGTTGACGTGCTCGAGCAGGTACTCGATGTCGGCGCTGCTCGCGGCGGGGTGGTCCTTGTCGAGGGTCCACTCGGTGTCCGTCGTGCCGACGATCCAGTGCCGGCCCCAGGGGATGACGAACAGGACGCTCTTCTCCGTACGCAGGATCAGCCCCGTCGAGGAGTGGATCCGGTCGCGCGGCACGACGAGATGGATGCCCTTGGACGCGCGGACGTGGAACTGGCCGCGCTCGCCGACCATCGCCTGCGTCTCGTCCGTCCACACGCCCGTCGCGTTGACGATCTGCCGCGCCCGGACGACGAACTGCCCGCCGGACTCCAGATCGTGGACGCGCGCGCCGACGACGCGCTCGCCCTCGCGCAGGAACCCGATGACGCGCGCCCGGTTCGCGACGTGCGCGCCGTAGGAGGAGGCGGTGCGGACCAGGGTCGTCACGAACCGCGCGTCGTCCATCTGCGCGTCCCAGTACTGCACCGCGCCGACCAGCGCGTCCTTGCGCAGCGCGGGCGCCAGCTGAAGCGCCTGACGCCGGCTGAGGTGGCGGTGCAGCGGCAGCCCGCGGCCGTGCCCGGAGGAGACGGACATGGCGTCGTACAGCGCGACACCGGACCCGACGTACGGGCGCTCCCAGCCGCGCCCCTGCAACGGGTACAGGAACGGCACCGGCTTGACCAGGTGCGGCGCGAGCCGCCCCAGCAGCAGGCCGCGTTCCTGGAGGGCCTCCTTGACCAGGGCGAAGTCGAGCATCTCCAGGTACCGCAGCCCGCCGTGGATCAGCTTGCTGGACCGCGAGGAGGTGCCGGCGGCCCAGTCCCTGGCCTCCACCAGGCCGGTCACCAGTCCGCGCGTCGCCGCGTCCAGCGCGGTGCCGGCTCCGACGACGCCCCCGCCGACGACGAGCACGTCGAGCTCGCGCTCGGCCAGCCGCGCGAGCGCGGCCGCGCGTTCGATGGGACCCAGCTTGGTGCTTCGCATCACGCCTCCGCGGGAGAGCCCGGCCTTCCGATCAACACTACGTTCGGTTCGCCGGGATCCCGCTGAAGGCGCGGAGTCGGTTGCGTCAACACTTCGAGGCACCGGATGCGGCAGGCGTCACGGGATGCGGCAGGCCTCAGGGGCGCGGGGAACTGCGCGGCGAGCCACCCTGTGTGGTGACTCGCCGAACGAGCAGGGCGATCCGCACGGGGTGGCTGCTCGCGCCCACGCGACGGAGCCGCAGGCCGGCGCAGCCCGCGCCCCCGGGTAGCGCCACTATCGCGCGACAGTGACCTCGACGCGCTGGAACTCCTTGAGCTCCGAGTAGCCCGTGGTCGCCATCGCGCGGCGCAGCGCCCCGAAGAGGTTCATGGTGCCGTCGGGGGTGTGCGAGGGGCCGAGCAGGATCTCCTCGGTCGTGCCGACCGTGCCGAGGTCGACGCGCTTGCCGCGCGGCAGCTCCTCGTGGACGGCCTCGCTGCCCCAGTGGAAGCCGCGGCCGGGGGCGTCGGTCGCGCGGGCCAGCGCCGCGCCGATCATGACGGCGTCCGCGCCGCAGGCGATCGCCTTCGACAGGTCGCCGGAGAAGCCCACGCCGCCGTCGGCGATGACGTGGACGTAGCGGCCGCCGGACTCGTCCATGTAGTCGCGGCGCGCCGCGGCGACGTCCGCGACGGCGGTGGCCATCGGGACCTGGATGCCCAGCACGGCGCGGGTCGTGTGCGCGGCGCCGCCGCCGAAGCCGACCAGGACGCCGGCCGCGCCGGTGCGCATCAGGTGCAGGGCCGCCGTGTAGGTCGCGCAGCCGCCGACGATGACCGGGACGTCGAGCTCGTAGATGAACTGCTTGAGGTTCAGCGGCTCGGCGGCGCTGGAGACGTGCTCGGCCGAGACCGTGGTGCCGCGGATGACGAAGATGTCGACGCCGGCGTCCACGACGACCTTGGAGAACTCGGCGGTCCGCTGCGGCGACAGGGCCGCGGCGGTGACGACGCCCGAGTCGCGGATCTCCTTCAGGCGCTGCGTGATCAGCTCGGCCTTGATCGGCTCGCGGTAGATCGTCTGGAGCCGGCGGGTCGCGGCCGCCTGGTCCTTGATCTCGGTGATCTCCTGCAGCAGCGGGCGCGGGTCCTCGTAACGGGTCCACAGGCCCTCGAGGTTCAGCACGCCGAGGCCGCCGAGGCGGCCGATCGCGATGGCCTGCTCCGGGGAGACGACGGAGTCCATCGGCGCGGCCAGGAACGGGAGCTCGAATCGGTAGGCGTCGATCTGCCACGCGATCGAGACCTCCTTCGGGTCCCGCGTGCGGCGGCTCGGAACGACCGCGATGTCGTCGAAGGCGTACGCCCGCCGGCCCCGCTTGCCCCGCCCGATCTCGATCTCGGTCACCTGAACTGCTCCCTCGGTTGTGCCCAGCGACTACCAGGGTCAGTATCTCGCACAACGGCGGAGGGGCCGCCTAGGCGGCCCCTCCGTGAGATGAGCGGGTTACTTCGAGGAGTAGTTCGGCGCCTCGACCGTCATCTGGATGTCGTGCGGGTGGCTCTCCTTCAGACCCGCCGAGGTGATCCGGACGAAGCGCGCGTCGCGCTTCATCGAGTCGACCGACTCGGCGCCCACGTAGCCCATGGACTGACGAAGGCCGCCGACCAGCTGGTAGATGACCGAGCCGACCGGGCCGCGGTAGGCGACCTGCCCCTCGATGCCCTCGGCGATGAGCTTCTCGTCGGAGGTGACGTCGCCCTGGAAGTAGCGGTCCTTGGAGTAGGACCTGGCCTGGCCGCGGGACTGCATGGCGCCGAGCGAGCCCATGCCGCGGTAGGACTTGTACTGCTTGCCGTTGATGAAGAGCAGCTCGCCCGGCGACTCCTCGCAGCCGGCCAGCAGGCTGCCCAGCATGACGCTGTCGGCGCCGGCGGCCAGCGCCTTGCCGATGTCGCCGGAGTACTGCAGACCGCCGTCGCCGATCAGCGGGACGCCCGCGGACTCGGCCGCGAGGGCGGCCTCGTAGATCGCGGTGACCTGCGGGACGCCGACGCCGGCGACCACGCGGGTGGTGCAGATGGAACCCGGGCCGATGCCGACCTTGATGCCGTCGACGCCGGCGTCGATCAGCGCCTGGGCGCCGTCGCGGGTGGCGACGTTGCCGCCGACCACGTCGGCCGAGACCGACGACTTGATCTTCGACATCCAGTTCAGGGCGTTGCGGTTGTGGCCGTGGGAGGTGTCCACGACGATGAAGTCCGCGCCGGCCTCGGCGAGGGCGATCGCCCGGTCCAGCGCCTCGGCGGAGGCGCCGACGGCCGCGCCGACGATCAGACGGCCCTCGGCGTCCTTGGCCGCGTTCGGGTACTGCTCGGCCTTGACGAAGTCCTTGACCGTGATCAGGCCCTTGAGCTTGCCCTGCTCGTCGACGAGCGGCAGCTTCTCGATCTTGTGGCGGCGCAGCAGCGCCATCGCGTCGACACCGGAGATGCCCACCTGGCCGGTGATCAGCGGCATCGGGGTCATGACCTCGCGCACCTGGCGGCTGCGGTCCGTCTCGAAGGCCATGTCACGGTTGGTGACGATGCCGAGCAGCCGGCCCTCGCCGTCGGTGACCGGGACGCCGGAGATCCGGAACTTGGCGCACAGCGCGTCCGCCTCGACCAGCGTGGCCTCCGGGGAGACCGTGATCGGGTCCGTGACCATGCCGGACTCGGAGCGCTTCACCAGGTCGACCTGGTTGACCTGGTCCTCGATGGACAGGTTGCGGTGCAGCACGCCCACGCCGCCCTGACGGGCCATGGCGATCGCCATGCGCGACTCGGTGACCTTGTCCATGGCGGCGGAGAGCAGCGGGATGTTCACCCGCACATTGCGCGAGACACGCGAGGAGGTGTCCACGGCATTGGGCAGGACCTCGGAAGGGCCTGGCAGCAGCAGCACATCGTCGTAGGTGAGCCCGAGCATGCCGAACTTGTCGGGTACCCCAGCTGCGTTGTAAGACATGACACCCTTCCCGAAGTGGATCCGCGGATCATGGGGACGGGGTGACTGGTGGCCCACCCGCCCGACGCGACACGGCGCCTACGGGGGCCGCGTGGGTGAGCAGCTCGGCACCGTTGACTAATTCTACCGGGCCCCGCGAGGCACCCTTGCGCGTCTGCAACAACTGAGGTAGCAGTCACATTCCTCGACTTCGGCCGATCCTCCAGTTGACCACCGGGGCCGGCTACGCCGACAGGCCCTCGGGACCGTTCTCGGCGAGGGCGCGCAGGCGCGACAGCGCGCGGTGCTGGGCGACGCGGACCGCGCCCGGGGACATGCCGAGGACCTCGCCGGTCTCCTCCGCCGTCAGCCCGGCGGCGACACGGAGCAGGACGAGCTCGCGCTGCCGCTCCGGCAGCAGCGCCAGGAGCTCGCGCATCCAGGCGGCGTCGCTGCTCAGCAGGGCGCGCTCCTCGGGACCGAGGGCGTCGTCCGGGGTGTCGGGGAGTTCCTCGCCCAGCGGGACGCTCTGCGCGGGACCGCCGCGCATCGCCGCCCGCTGCAGGTCGGCGATCTTGTGTGCGGCGATGCTGTAGACGAACGCCTCGAAGGGGCGGCCCTCGTCGCGGTAGCGCGGCAGCGCGCACAGGACGGCGAGGCAGACCTCCTGGGCCACGTCGTCGACGTGGTGCCGGGCGCTGCCGGGCAGACGGACCAGACGGGCGCGGCAGTAGCGCAGCACCAGCGGGTGGACCTGCGAAAGCAGCGCGTCGACCGCGTCCGGATCGCCGCCCACCGCGTGCTCGAGGAGCGGGCCGATGGGCATACCGGACCCCTGGCCGGGGCTTGCCTCGTCGTCACGCACTGGTCCATGGTGCCTGGTCATCGACGAAAACGTGACACCGCACCCTGACTTGTGCATCGGAACGTTATCCGCCACACCACCACCCCCGCCCTGCCGGACTCCGCGTCACACCATCCATGGTGCGCCCTCGGGTGGGAAACGGGCCATGCCCCCTCCCACCCGGGAGGCCCCAGCCGGTACCCGGGAGGCCCCCAGCCGGTCAGGCGGTCAGCGGACCAGACCCCAGCGGAAGCCCAGCGCCACGGCGTGCGCCCGGTCGGAGGCGCCGAGCTTCTTGAAGAGCCGACGCGCGTGGGTCTTGACGGTGTCCTCGGAGAGGAACAGCTCACGGCCGATCTCGGCGTTGCTGCGGCCATGGCTCATGCCCTCCAGCACCTGGATCTCACGAGCCGTCAGCGTCGGGGCCGCGCCCATCTCGGCGCAGCGCAGCCGACGGGGCGCGAGCCGCCACGTCGGGTCGGCCAGGGCCTGGGTGACCGTGGCGCGCAGCTCCGCCCGGGAGGCGTCCTTGTGCAGGTAGCCGCGGGCGCCGGCGGCGACCGCGAGGGCGACGCCGTCGAGGTCCTCGGCGACGGTCAGCATGATGATGCGGGCCCCCGGGTCGGCCGAGAGCAGCCGCCGGACCGTCTCCACCCCGCCCAGGCCCGGCATCCGGACATCCATCAGCACCAGGTCGGAGCGGTCCGCCACCCAGCGGCGGAGCACCTCCTCACCGTTGGTGGCCGTGGTCACTCGGTCGACTCCGGGCACCGTCGCGACCGCGCGACGCAGCGCCTCGCGGGCGAGCGGGGAATCGTCACACACGAGAACGGAAGTCATGACCCGCCTCCGCAGCTGATGAGCGTCACCTTGAGCCTCCTGGCTGGTACGAATCGTCACCGGCACGGCCTCCGGTGGACCGGCGTCTTCCCCGACGCCCGTGCCGTTTGCCGCCTCCGCACTCCCAACGACCGTCACCCGAATGAGTTACGGCCTGGCAGCAGCCTTCACCACTCTACGTGTCTGACCCGCTACGGATCATCCAGCGCGCGGTGCGCAACGGCGCAAATGCGCCGCTCGTACGACGACCGTGCGCCTCGCCGGGCGTGCCCGGGCGTGCCGTTAGGCCCAACGAGTGCACCCGCATGCAGGACACGCTTCCCCGCCACGTGGTGGATTAGTCCGTTTTCATGGGATTTGATGGTTATCGGCACGTTATGTAACGCTGATGACCTCTTGTCCGCTAGATCTGCATGAGTCATATTTCCATCAGTTCGTACTGAATCGCTAGCACCACTCAAGGGATCAACGACCATGGCCGACTACTCACGGCTTCCTGGCCCGAACGCAGACCTGTGGGACTGGCAGCTCTCCGCCGCGTGTCGCGGCGTGGACAGCTCTCTGTTCTTCCATCCGGAGGGAGAACGCGGAGCCGCACGGACCTCGCGGGAACAGTCCGCCAAGGAGGTCTGCATGCGGTGCCCGGTGCGCGCGGAGTGCGCGTCGCACGCACTGGCGGTACGTGAGCCCTAC
This sequence comes from Streptacidiphilus anmyonensis, assembly GCF_000787855.1. GTDB lineage: Bacteria > Actinomycetota > Actinomycetes > Streptomycetales > Streptomycetaceae > Streptacidiphilus > Streptacidiphilus anmyonensis. The sequence goes on from NZ_BBPQ01000011.1 coordinate 87,137, forward strand.
GGGGTCTGGGGCGGCCTCACCGAGGACGAACGAGAGGAACTGCTGGGGCGGGCCCGCCGCCGCACCCTCGATCCGCTCTCGCTCCTGCCCGTCGACTGACACGATCGACGATCGAGCTGACGGAACGTTTCTTCACGCACACCCACGGGCGCGTCGCACGGGTGCGCCACACGCGCGCCCGCACCCGGCGCGCCGGCGAAGGGCCTGACTTCTACAGGCCCTTCAGCTTCTCCAGCATCAACGCCACCGCCGGGACCCGTCCCAGGTCCGGCAGGGTCAGCGCGACGATCTCCCGGGACACGCCCGCGGCCAGCGGCACGACGGCGACCCCGTCGGTCCTGGTCGCGGCCAGCGCCAGCCTCGGCAGCACCGCCACACCGAGGCCCGCGGCGACGAGCCCCAGCACGGCCGGGTAGTCGTCGGTCGCGAAGTCGATCCGCGGAGTGAAGCCGACGGCCTCGCACAGGTCCACGAGATGCCCGCGACACTGCGGGCACCCGGCGATCCACGGCTCCGCGGCGAGCGCGGCGAGGTCCCGCAGCTCCGGCGCGCCCGCGAGCGGGTGCGCCGCGGGGAGGAGAGCGACCAGCGGGTCCCGGCGCAGCCCGGTGACCGCGAGGTCGCTCCAGTCCTCCGGCTCGGAGGACGTCGGGTACCGGAACGCGAGGACGAGTTCGCACTCGGCGGCGCGCAGCATCCCGATGGAGGCCGGCGGCTCGGCCTCGGTCAGCGACACCTCGACCCCCGGCGCCTGCGCGCGGAGCGCGGCCACGGCGGGCGGCACCAGCGTCGCGCTCGCCGTCGGGAACGACACCAACCGCACGCGCCCGGCCTGGAGCCCGGCGATCCCCGCGACCGCGTCCTCCGCGGCGGCGAGCCCGGCGAGGACGCCTGCGGCATGCTCGGAGAGCACCCGACCGGCCTCGCTCAGCGCGACGCCGCGCCCGACGCGGACGACCAGAGGCGTGCCGACGGACCTCTCCAGCGCCTTCATCTGCTGGCTGATGGCGGGTTGCGTCAGCCCGAGCTCACGCGCGGCGGCGGAGAAACTGCCCTGGCGGGCGACGGCACGCAGCACGCGCAGATGTCTGGCCTCGATCACGGGGTCAGGATAAGCACCTGCTGCCCCGGCGTGCCCCGACCTACGCTTGGGCCCATGGGAACCCTGCTCTCCGTCAATGTCGGACGACCCGAGCCGACCGTCTACTCCGATCCGGGCGTCACCGCGATCGGGAAGAAGCCGGTGGACGGCCTCGTCCAGGTGACCGCGCCGAGCGAGCGGAAGGGCGTCAGCGGGCTGGCCGGGGACGCGATCTGCGACGTGCGGCACCACGGCGGGGTGGACCAGGCCGTGTACGCCTACGCCCGCGAGGAGCTCGACGGCTGGGCCGAGGAGCTCGGGCAGCCGCTGCCCAACGGGGTCTTCGGGGAGAACCTGACCACCGACGGGCTGGACGTCTCCGGTGCTCTCATCGGGGAGCGGTGGCTGGTCGGCGGGACCCTGCTACTGGAGGTGAGCGCGACCCGGATCCCGTGCCGGACCTTCGCCGGGTGGATGGAGCGGGAGCGTTGGGTCAAGACGTTCACGGACCGCGCACGCCCCGGCGCGTACCTGCGGGTACTCACGCCGGGCGGGATCCGCGCGGGGGACGCGATCAGCGTCGTGCACCGGCCCGACCACGGGGTCAGCTCCGCGGACGTCTTCCGCGCCCTCCACTCGCGCGCGCCGGAGGTGCTCCCGCTGATGCTCGACCTGCCGGGCCTCGCCGCCGGCCACCGCGAGTCCGCCGCGAAGCGACTCGGCGTCTGAGCCGCGGACGGAGAGCGCCGGAAGCCCGGCACCCCTGAGGGGTGCCGGGCTTCCGTACGAGCGTCAGGGCTCAGTGGGAGTGGCCGTGGCCACCGTGGGAGTGACCGTTGGCGGCCGCCTCCTCCTCCTTCTTCTCGACGACCAGGGTCTCGGTCGTGAGCAGCAGGGAGGCGATGGACGCGGCGTTCTCCAGCGCGGAGCGGGTCACCTTGACCGGGTCGATGACGCCGGCCTTGACCAGGTCGCCGTACTCGCCGGTGGCGGCGTTGTAGCCCTCGCGGACGTCGCCCAGCTCGGAGACCTTGGTGGTGATGACGTAGCCCTCGAGGCCCGCGTTCTGGGCGATCCAGCGCAGCGGCTCGACCAGGGCGCGGCGGACGACCGCGACACCCACGGCCTCGTCGCCGGCCAGGCCCAGGCCGCCGTCGAGCACCTTCTGCGCGTGGACGAGGGAGGCGCCACCACCGGCGACGATGCCCTCCTCGACCGCGGCGCGGGTCGCGGAGATGGCGTCCTCCAGGCGGTGCTTCTTCTCCTTGAGCTCGACCTCGGTGGCCGCGCCGACCTTGATGACGCAGACGCCGCCGGCCAGCTTGGCCAGGCGCTCCTGCAGCTTCTCGCGGTCCCAGTCGGAGTCGGTGGTCTCGATCTCGCCCTTGATCTGCGCGACGCGACCGGCGACCTCCTCGGTGGAGCCGGCACCGTCGACGACGGTGGTGTCGTCCTTGGTGACGGTCACGCGGCGGGCGGTGCCCAGCACGTCCAGGCCGGCCTGGTCGAGCTTGAGGCCGACCTCCTCGGCGATGACGGTGGCGCCGGTCAGCGTGGCGATGTCGCCGAGCATGGCCTTGCGGCGGTCACCGAAGCCGGGGGCCTTGACGGCGACGGCGTTGAAGGTGCCACGGATCTTGTTGACGACCAGGGTCGACAGGGCCTCGCCCTCGACGTCCTCGGCGATGATCAGCAGCGGCTTGGACGCGCCGCCCTGGAGGATCTTCTCCAGCAGCGGGAGCAGGTCCTGGATCGAGGAGATCTTGCCCTGGTGGATGAGGATGTACGGGTCCTCGAGGACGGCCTCCATGCGCTCCTGGTCGGTGACCATGTACGGCGAGAGGTAGCCCTTGTCGAACTGCATGCCCTCGGTGAACTCGAGCTCGAGACCGAAGGTGTTCGACTCCTCGACGGTGATGACACCGTCCTTGCCGACCTTGTCCATCGCCTCGGCGATGAGCTCGCCGACCTGGGTGTCCTGGGCGGACAGCGCGGCGACGGCGGCGATGTCGTCCTTGCCCTCGATCTCGCGGGCGACGGAGAGCAGGTGCTCGGCGACGGCCTTGACGGCGGCGTCGATGCCGCGCTTGAGGCCCGCCGGGCCGGCGCCGGCGGCGACGTTGCGCAGGCCCTCGTTGACGAGCGCCTGGGCGAGCACGGTCGCGGTGGTGGTGCCGTCACCAGCGATGTCGTTGGTCTTGGTGGCCACCTCCTTGACGAGCTGCGCGCCGAGGTTCTCGTACGGGTCCTCCAGCTCGACCTCGCGGGCGATGGTGACACCGTCGTTGGTGATGGTGGGGGCGCCGAACTTCTTGTCGATGACGACGTTGCGGCCCTTGGGGCCGATCGTCACCTTGACGGTGTCGGCCAGCTTGTTGACACCGCGCTCCAGCGAGCGGCGGGCGTCCTCGTCGAACTGCAGGATCTTGGCCATGCCTAGGGGTTCCCTCTCGAAACGACCACGCCCCGGACCCCGTGGTACGGGCTGCCGGGGCGGGTCACGACTTTGCCGACTGTGCGGTCAGGTCTTACTTCTCGATGACCGCGAGCACGTCGCGGGCCGAGAGGACGAGGTACTCCTCGCCCTTGTACTTGACCTCGGTGCCGCCGTACTTGCTGTAGAGGACGACATCGCCGACGGCAACGTCGAGCGGAAGACGCTGGCCGTCCTCGAAGCGGCCCGGACCGACGGCGAGGACGACGCCCTCCTGGGGCTTCTCCTTCGCGGTGTCCGGGATGACCAGGCCAGAGGCCGTGGTCTGCTCGGCCTCGAGCGACTGGACCACGATGCGGTCCTCAAGCGGCTTGATGGCAACCTTGGAGCTGGTGGTCGTCACGATCCGACCTCCCCCTTCGGAGATCCGGGGTACACATGTCTTGGGGCGTGAAGACATGGCAAGCCCGTCGTCGCGGTGCCGGACGTACCGTCTCACGCTTAGCGCTCTCGTGTGGAGAGTGCCAACGACGACTGTAGGCGGCGCTTAGCACTCGGTCAACCAGAGTGCCAACGCGTCGCCCACAACTTCGGAGAACGACACTCCCGTCACAATGGTCCGGTGCGCACCGAAGACCTCCACGCCCTGCTGACCGCCGAAGGCCAGGACCTCCTCGCCGAGCTGCGGGACCACTCCCCCGGTGACGAGCTGGCGCTGGCGACGCGGCTGCGGCGCACGCACGACGCGGAGCTGGTCTCCGCCGCCCTCGCGCAGGCCCGGCTGCGCAGCCGGGCCGCGGCGAAGTTCGGGGCGGACGCGGCGCGGATGTACTTCACGCCCAACGGGGTCGAGCAGTCCACCCGGACGAGCGTCGCCGAGTGGCGGGCGCGGCGCATGAAGGACCTCGGCGTCACCTCGGTCGCGGACCTCTGCTCCGGCATCGGCGGCGACGCGATCGCACTGGCCCGGGCCGGGATCAGGGTGCTGGCCGTGGACCTGGACCCGGTCACCCACGCCGTCGCACGGGCCAACGCCGAGGCGCTGGGCCTCGCCGACCTGATCGAGGCGCGCTGCGCCGACGTCGCGGACGTGGACACCAGCGGCTACGACGCCGTCTTCGTCGACCCGGCGCGGCGCGGCGGGCGGGGCCGCATCTTCGACCCGGAGTCCTACGCGCCGCCGCTGAGCTGGGCGGTCCAAGCGGCGCGCAGGGCGTCCGTGGGAGCGATCAAGGTGGCTCCAGGCATCCCGCACGAGGCCGTTCCGGGGGACGCCGAGGCGGAGTGGGTCTCCGAGGGCGGGGACGTGAAGGAGGCCGCGCTCTGGTTCGGCGCCAAGGCCGCCGAGCCGCACCGGGCGACGCTGCTGCCCGCGGGCGTCAGCTTGACCGGCGGACGGCTGCCCGACCCCGAGGCGGGGCCGGTCCGGCGCTACCTCTACGAGCCGGACGGGGCCGTCATCCGCGCGCACCTGGTGGCCGAGGTCGCGGCCGAGCTCGACGCGACGCTCATCGACCCCACCATCGCGTACCTGACGACGGACCGGCTCGCCCCGACCCCCTACGCGACCGCGTACGAGATCACCGACGTGCTCCCGTTCAACCTGAAGAAGCTGAAGGCGCTGGTCCGCGAGCGCGCCATCGGCACGCTCGTCATCAAGAAGCGCGGCTCCGCGATCGAGCCGGAGGAGCTGCGGAAGAAGATCAAGCCGGAGGGGGTGAACTCGGCGGTCGTGGTGTTGACGCGAGCCGCCGGTTCACCCGTCATGCTGATCGGCCGGCCCGCCTAGGGACCGGTGCGAGCGGGTTACTCCGACAGCCGGTGCAGCTCGTCGTGGGACGCCGGCACGTGGGTGTCGGTAACCGGCAGGGAGGAGTCCGCCGAGAGGTCGAAGGCGGAGGGCGCCCGGTCGCGCCAGACCATCTCCGCGCCGAGGGCGGCGACCATGGCGCCGTTGTCGGTGCAGAGCTTCGGACGCGGCACCCGCAGTGTGATGCCGGCGCGGTCGCAGCGCTCCTGGGCGAGGGCGCGCAGGCGGGAGTTGGCCGCGACGCCGCCGCCGATCATCAGGTGGTCGACGCCCTCGTCCTTGCAGGCGCGGACCGCCTTGCGGGTGAGCACGTCCACGACCGCCTCCTGGAAGGACGCCGAGACGTCGCGGACCGGGACGTCCTCCCCGGCGCGGCGCTTGGCCTCGACCCAGCGCGAGACGGCGGTCTTGAGGCCGGAGAAGGAGAAGTCGTAGGCGGGGTCCTTGGCGCCGGACAGGCCACGCGGGAAGGCGATCGCGGCCGGGTCGCCCTCGCGGGCGTAGCGGTCGATGACGGGGCCACCGGGGAAGCCGAGGTTGAGCAGGCGGGCGACCTTGTCGAACGCCTCCCCCGCCGCGTCGTCGATGGTCGCGCCGAGGGAGCGGACGGTGCTGGTGATGTCCTCGGTCAGCAGCAGCGAGGAGTGTCCGCCGGAGACCAGCAGCGCCATCGTGGGCTCGGGCAGCCGCCCGTGCTCCAGCTGGTCGACGCAGATGTGCGAGGCGAGGTGGTTGACCCCGTAGAGCGGCTTGCCGAGCGCGTACGCGTACGCCTTGGCCGCGCTGACGCCGACCAGCAGCGCGCCGGCGAGGCCGGGCCCGGCGGTGACGGCGATGCCGTCGAGGTCGCTCGCCTTGATCCCGGCCTGGTCCAACGCGCGCTGGACGGTGGGGACCATCGCCTCCAGGTGCGCGCGGCTGGCGATCTCGGGCACGACGCCGCCGTAGCGGCCGTGCTCCTCGACGCTGGAGGCGACGGCGTCGGCGAGCAGCGTGGTGCCCCGGACGATGCCGACACCGGTCTCGTCGCAGGAGGTCTCGATCCCGAGGACCAGCGGTTCCTCAGCGGCCATCGTCTTCCTTGCTTTCCTCGTGAGTCGTCCCGTCGGCCATCGGACGGCGCATCACCAGGGCGTCGACGCCGGACGGTTGGTAGTAGTTGCGGCGGAAGCCGACCGACTCGAAGCCGAAGCGGGTGTAGAGGCGCTGCGCGCGGTCGTTGTCGACGCGCACCTCCAACAGCAGCTCGGTGCAGCGGGCGGCGGCGGCCTGGTCCACCAGGCGCTGGAGCAGCCGGGTGCCGAGGCCGGTGCCCCACTGGTCCTCGGCGACGGCGATGGTCTGCACGTCGCCCTCGCCGGAGACGGCCATCAGGCCCGCGTAGCCGACGACGCGGCCGTCGGCGTCCTCGGCGACGGTGTACCAGCGGGTGGCGTTCGCGTGCCGGGCGTCCGCGAGCTCGGACCAGAACATCCCCGCCGACCAGGCGTCCTCGGGGAAGAGCGCGCGCTCCAGCTCCAGCACCGGCTCGATGTCCCACCAGCGCATCTCGCGCAGCACGGCCGTGCGCCGCTCGACTCGGGTCGTCATGACGGCAGCACCGTCTTGTAGTTCTTCGGCACCTCGGCGTCCGGACGGCGCAGATACAGCGGCGTGTTGGGCGAGGGCAGTTCGACGCCTGCGGCGAGCGCGTCGGCGGCGAAGGCGGCGAGCGCGGCGGCGGACTGGTGCGCCGGACCCTGCTGGGCCACGCCCGGGAAGGCCTCCGGGTAGAGCAGCGCGCCCGCGCCGACGGACGGCAGCCCGGCCAGCTTCCCGGCGATCTCGGCGGGCCGGTCCACCGCCGGGCCCTCGACGCGCAGGCCGTCCGCGTCGTAGCGGGCCCAGTAGACCTCCTTGCGGCGGGCGTCGGTGGCGACCACGAACGGCCCGTCGACCGCGCCGGCGTCCCGCGCGGCGCGGGCGATGCCGTCGAGGGTGCAGACCCCGTGCACGGGGATCCCGAGCGCGTGCCCGAGGGCGGCGGCGGTGGCCAGGCCGACCCGCAGGCCGGTGTAGGGCCCGGGGCCGACGCCGACGGCGATCGCCCCGAGCGCCTCCTTGGCGACGCCCGCCTCGCGCAGCACCGCGTCGATGGTCGGCAGCAGCAGCTCCCCGTGGCGCCGGGCGTCGATCTGGTCGGCGGAGGCCAGGACCCGACCTGTCCCGGTGTCCAGGACGGCGGCCGTGACGGCGGGCGTGGCGGTGTCGAACGCAAGCAGAAGCACGGTCCCAGGTTAGTCGGCCGCCACCCCCACCCGATCCGCCCGGGCCCTGTCGGCCGACGGGACCGGGCCGGCCGCAGTCCGGGCCAGCCCTGACGGGCCGGAC
>NZ_BBPQ01000011.1:95301-100036 GCF_000787855.1 Streptacidiphilus anmyonensis
ACGGGTGGGAGGATGAGAGGCTTAGCCCCGAAGGCCACTGCTGCTTGCCGCTCCGTTGGAGGATCCCGTGGCGAAACTCGGTTCGGGCTCGGTCGTCACCGTGCTGACCGCCGGCGCCCTCGCCGTCGTCGCCGTGCTCGCCGTCCAGGCGAAGAGCTCCGCGTCCTCGGTCACGGCCGCGCCGGGCGGGAAGACGCCCGCCGTCTCGGCCAGCAGCGCGCCGGCCGGCAAGGCGAGCCCGAGCAAGCCCGCCGCGGTGCCGAAGGACTCGGGCGCGGGCAAGCGCCTGGTGTACTCGGTGAGCCAGAAGCGGGTGTGGCTGGTCGACCCGTCCCAGTCGGGGCAGACCCGGACCTTCACCGTCCAGCCGGGCTCGGTCGACCCGGCCCCTGGCACGTACTCGGTCACCAGCACCACCGCCGGACCGATCGCCGGCTCGGACGGCAAGCAGGTGAAGAACATCGTGCGCTTCGCCACCCGCGAGGGCATCTTCATCGGTTTCAGCTCGGCGGTCGACGGCTCGACTCCGGCAGCGGACCCGAGCAAGAAGACCGGCGGAATCCGCGAGACCGTGGCCGACGGTCAAGCGCTGTTCGACTTCGCGCCCTTCGACACCAAGGTCGTCGTCGTGGCCTGACCGCGCGGGCCCACAGGGCGAACGCGGAGCGCCCCTCGCACCATCGGTGCGAGGGGCGCTCGTCGGTTCAGCCGCGCGTCAGCGCGTCAGCACGTCCGTGCCGTCAGTGCCGTCAGTGCCGGTCACGCCAGTTGTAGGACTCGATGTACCGCGCGTTCGGGCTGCCGACGCCGGTGACGTCGTCGTAGCCCTTGGTGGCGTTCAGCGAGGAGTCCTGACCGAGGGTCCGCAGCGAGACCGCGAGGCCCTGGGAGGCGTCGACGCTGTTCACGAAGTCGACACGGGCGTCGGCCAGGCCGACGTTCGGGCCGAAGGGGTGGTCGGTCACGTCGTGGAAGAGACCGTGGCGGGCGTAGATCGCCGGGTCGGCGAAGCCGAGCGGGAAGCCCTGCTCCTGCTGCGCCAGCGCCTGGAGGGCCGCGAAGACCGGGGAGGCGAGGCTGGTGCCGCCGATGCGGTACTCGCCGTACTTGACGGTGCCGTCAGGCCACGTCTGGGTCTGGCCGACCAGGAAGCCGGTGGTCGGGTCGGCGACCGCCGCCACGTCCGGAACGACGCGCATCGCGGACTTGTTGCCGTTCGCGTGCGAGAGCGCCGAGGGGACGAGGTTCTTCTGGAACCAGGGCTGCGCGACGCGCGCGCTGGTGCCGCCGCCCGCACCGCCGTGGAAGGCGCCGGGGAAGCCGGTCCAGCTCTTGCCGTCGGCCGAGAGCGTGGACTTGCCGGTGCCCCAGCCCGTCTCGAACTCGTAGTTGCCGCGCTTGCCGATGGCCAGCGAGGTGCCGCCGACCGCCGTCACGTACGGCAGGGAGGCGGGCATGTCGCTCTGCCGCGTACCGGTGTTGGCGACCTCGTCGCCGTTGTCACCGGAGGAGAAGTAGAAGCCGATGCCCTCGGCCGCGCCGCGCAGGAAGATGTCGTCGTAGACGGCGTCGCTGGCCGGGTCGCTCTGGTTCTCGGGCTCGCCCCAGGAGTCGGAGACGATGGTGGCCAGCCGGTTGGTGACGATGGTGTTGAGCGCGTCGATCAGGTCCGCGTCCTGGCAGGAGGCCGCGCCGACGTAGTGGATGTTCGCCGCCGGGGCGACCGCGTGGACCGCCTCGATGTCGAGCGTCTGCTCGCCGTACCAGCCGGAGGCGCCGCACTGGTTGTCGGCGGTCTGCGTCCAGGTGGCCGCGTCGGTCTGCTTGAACTGGCCGCTCTTGTAGGCCGCGTCGCCGTTGCGCTGGGCGTAGGTGCGGATGTCGGCGTTGATGGTCGGCGAGTCGTACGCGTCGACGATCGCGACGGTGACGCCCTTGCCGGTCTTGCCCGTCGCCGTCGCGCCGTAGGCGGAGCGCAGCTGGTGGCCGTTGTAGCCCTTGATGGCGTAGGGAACCGTCCTGCCGTAGGCCTTCGGCAGCGTCTTGGCCTCGTTGGAGCCGTAGTAGCTGGAGAACGGACCGGCGTTGACGAACGCGGCGCCGGGGCCGGGCAGCGTGTCGTCGTGCGTCATCATCGACGGCTTGTTGGTCAGGCCGGTGACGGTCAGCACCGTGTCGGCCACCGCGGCCGGCACGACCGGGGAGGCGGTCGGGGCGCGGTAGACGTGCCCGGAGACCGCGAAGTCGTGCAGCTGCACGCCGAAGGCGCGCTGGGCGGCGGCGACGTCACCGGTGACGGCGACGTAGTTGCCGTCGGGGTCGACCGAGGTGTGCAGGCCGGCGCCGTGCAGCCAGGCGACGACCTTGGCGATCTGCGCCTTGGTGGCGCCGAAGCGCTGCTTGACCTGAGCGGCGCTCAGGTAGTGGCCGTAGTCCGCGCTGGTCGGGTCCGAGACCTGGGCGACGAGCTGCTGCAGCCCGGCCTGATCACCCGTCAGGTAGACGCGGGCGTCGACCGTGTCGTGCGCGGCGGTCTGTCCGCGGTCCGCGGAGGCCGCGGCCCACGCGGGCTTGCCGCCCGCGACCGCGTGCCCCTGGGGCGACGACGCGGCGACGGCGGGCGATCCAGCGGCGACGACGGCGGCGATCAGCGGCAGGGTCGCTGCCATCGCCACACCGGCGCGCCGGTTTACTCCCCTGATGTGCATCGAACAAATCCTCCCCGGGCCGCAAGAACAGTGGGATCTGACGAACCCCCTGTTATGACAGGGGGAATCGAACCGGGGAATGAACCGTGGGTCAAGAGTGCGAGACTCGGTGTTACCGAGCGCAGTGGTGGCAAAGCCGAATTTAACAATCGGCAACATTCCGCAGCGGGTCGACAAATCCCTTTACAGTCGCCGACGGCCGCTAACGCGATCTGACCATGCGTCACTCGGGCGGCTGACAGACCGCCTTCACGGAGGCGCTGCACGCGAGCAGCCGAGCCACCGTCACCTCGGGCGCGGGCGCCGACAGCTGGCCGGGCTCCTCGCACGCCGCAGGAAGATCCTGGGCATCGGTGACGATACGGATGAAGGGGGTCATGCCGGGCATGCGGTCTCCCCGAGGGGTGTCGGCGCTGGCTCGGTTCATCTTCCCGACAGCGCGTCGGGAACACAACCGCCGACCGGCGGGCCTCACCCCTCCGAGCGGATCACCGCACGGTCACGCGCGGGCGGCGGCCAGCGCACCCAGGTCGACCTCCGCCCAGCGCGGGCCGATCCCGTCGAGGGTCACCGTGCGCACGTCCGGGACGTCCGGGTCGAGGTCCTGCTCCAGCGAGAGCCCCTCCTCGCCGCCGAGAGCGCGCTCGATGCGCACCTCCAGCCGGGACTCCGACAGTCCCTCGACCTTGCCCTCGCCCCACTCGACCACGATCACCGACTCCGGCAGCGAGACGTCGAGGTCCAGGTCCTCCATCTGGTCCAGGCCGCCGCCCAGTCGGTAGGCGTCCACATGGACCAGCGCCGGGCCGCCGACCAGCGAGGGGTGCACCCGGGCGATGACGAAGGTCGGCGAGGTGACCGCGCCGCGCACGCCCAGGCCCTCCCCGAGCCCGCGGGTCAGCGTGGTCTTCCCGGCGCCCAGTTCACCGGAGAGCAGCACCAGGTCACCGGGGCGCAGCACGGTGGCGAGGGTGCGGCCGAGCTCCTGCATCGCGGCCGGGTCCAGGACGGTGAGGGTGGCGGCGTTGCCCATGGTGTGCGGCGGTCCTTCCGTGGTGCGACTGGTCGTTCAGGTTCAGGCGTGCTCGGCGAGCAGGTGCACGGGGGGCGGCAGCGCGGCGCCGCAGTGCGCGGCCGCGCGCTCCAGCAGCCGGGCCAGGCGGGAGTTGACCAGCTCGGGCCGCTCCAGCATCAGCAGATGCCCGGTGTCCGGCAGTATCTCCAGCTCGGCGCCGGGCAACTGCGCGGCGATGGCCTCGCTGTGCGCGGGCGGCGTGAGCAGGTCCCGGTCGCCCGCGAGGACGAGCGTCGGCAGATCACGCAGCACCGCGAGCGCGCCGGTCTTGTCGTGGGCGGGAAACGCGGGGAAGAACTCCGCGACCACGTCCACCGGCGTGGCCTCCAGCAGCTGCTGCGCGAAGCGGGCGCGGGCCGGATCGACGTCGTCGGTGCCGAAGGAGAATCGGTGGTAGACGGCTGCCGTCAGCTCGCTGCTGAGCCGTCTGCCGCGCTCCACCAGCCCCGCCTGACGGCCCAGCGCCTTGATGACGCCGGGGCCGACCCGGTGGAACATCTTCGCCCCGACGCCGGGCAGCCCGAAGGTGACGTCGCGCCAGTTCCCGGCGGTGGTGCCGAGCAGGGCGACTCCCGCGACGCGTTCCGCGAACAGCTCGGGCCGCTGGTCGGCCAAGGCCATCACGGTCATCCCGCCCATCGAGTGCCCGACCAGCACCAGCGGCCCGGTCGGCGCGACGGCGTCGATGACCGCGCCCAGATCGCCGCCGAGCTGGTCGATCGAGGCCGGCTCCCCGGCGAGGTAGCCGCGCGAACGCTCGGACCGCCCGTGGCTGCGCTGGTCGAAGAAGACCAGCCGCAGGCCGTCCCGGAACGCCTCGCGCTGGAAGTGCCAGCTGTCCTGGTTCAGGCAGTACCCGTGCACGAACACGACGGTCAACGGCGGCGTCGGGGCCGCGCCCAGCCAGGTCCCGACGCCGGCCAGCACCCCGCCGAGCGGCCCCGGCTCGGGG
>NZ_BBPQ01000011.1:100259-104420 GCF_000787855.1 Streptacidiphilus anmyonensis
GTCCCGACGCCGGCCAGCACCCCGCCGAGCGGCCCCGGCTCGGGCTCGGCGCCCGCGCCGCGCCGCCGCCCGAGCCACCCGCGCAGCCCGCGGGGACGCGCGGGGACGTCTGGGACTGCGGGGTCTGCGAGGGCTGTGGGGTCTGCGCCGTCGGATCCGGCGCCCGCCCCACCCCGCGTCCTGCGACCTCCGGAGTCCGCCTCACGGGCAGGCAGTGGGCCTGACGCCACGTCAGCCACGCGCCACACCGTCCCGGCCGCGGCCGGGTCGGGGCTGCGACCGTCACGGGACACGCCCCGGGCACCACGCGAAGCCGAACGACCGGAAGCGTCCGGACCGGCGCCGGACACCGATCCGGGACCCCCACCGGCCCCGCGCGCCGCGCGACCCGTCGTCCCCGTCGCCTCCGGGGCCATCGGACCAAGGCCGCCACCGTCACGGGACACGTCCCGGGCACCACGCGAAGCCGAACGACCGGAAGCGTCCGCCCCCTGGCCGGACACGGAACCCCCGTCCCCACCGGTCGCGTCGCCCGCGCGGGCCACGCGCCGCGTCGCCTCCGGGGCTGCGGGGGTGGCCGGCACGGAGCCCCGGTCGCCGTCGGTCGTGTGGGACGTGCGCTCCGCGGCTTCGCGGACGACCGCCGCCTCGGTGCCGGCCCAGCCGGTGCCGTCGAGTTCGGCGTAGAGGTCGGTGCCGTCCGGGGCGGGGATGTGCAGCGGGGTGCCGCGGAGGGAGCCGAAGGCGGCGGCGGCGTCGAGTTCGGCCTCGGCGCGGCGGCGCATCTCACGGCCGACGGAGAGGCGCTCGATGGCGACGCCCGCCGCCGCGCCCGCCGCGACCACGCCGAGGGAGACGCCGACGATGCCCGCGCGGCTCCAGCGCCCCGCGGCGACGTCGCCGACGACGGAGCCGGCCGCGTCGCGGACCTGACGGACCACGTCGCCCGCGCCCGAGGTCAGTCCGGACCCCCGGCCGGAGGAGCCGCCCCCGTCGGCGGCCATCAGTCGTGCCCGCCCAGGATGCCCGGCTCGTCCGACGCGTTCAGCTCGTCCGACGCGTTCAGGTAGCGCCGCGGGACCCGCGCGCCGATGCGCGTGACGATCTCGTAGGAGATGGTGCCGGCCGCCCGCGCCCAGTCCTCGGCCGTGGGCTCGCCGTGGTCGCCCGCGCCGAACAGCACCGCGACGTCGCCCACCTTGGCCGAGTCGCCGCCGAGGTCGACGACGAACTGGTCCATGGCGACGCGCCCGGCGACCGTGCGCCACTTGTCCGCGAGCCAGACGGGGCCCGTGCCGCTGGCATGGCGGGGGATGCCGTCGGCGTAGCCGACCGGGACGAGGGCGAGCGTGGTCTCGCCAGGGGTCGTGTAGGTGTGCCCGTAGGAGACGCCGTGCTCGGCGGGGACGCGCTTGACGTGGGCGATCCGGGCCTGCAGCGTCATCACCGGGCGGAGCCCGAAGTCCGCGGGCGAGCCCACCTCCGGCACCGGCGAGAGCCCGTACTGGGCGAGCCCGGCGCGGACCAGGTCGAAGTGGGACTCCGGCAGCGTCAGCGTCGCCGGGGAGTTCGCGATGTGCCGCACCTCCGGGCGCAGCCCGGCCGCCTCGGCGACGGCGAGCGCCTCGCTGTAGGCGTCCAGCTGCGCGGCGATGGACGGGTGGCCGGGCTCGTCGGCGCAGGCGAAGTGCGACCAGACGCCGGTGACGGTGATCAGCCCCTCCGCCTCGGCGGCGCGGGCGGCAGCGACCAGCTCGGGCCAGTCCGCGGGCTGGGCGCCGTTGCGGCCGAGGCCCGTGTCGACCTTCAGCTGCACCCGGGCCGGGCGGCCGGTCGCGCGCACGGCGTCCAGCACGTGCGGCAGCGCCCACATGCCGCTGACGGAGATGTCGAGGTCCTGTGCGACGGCCTCGTGCCACGGGCTGCCGGGCGTCCAGAGCCAGCACAGCACGCGGGCCCGCTCCGGTCCGATCCCGCCCGCGCGCAGCGCGAGCGCCTCCTCCGGGGTGGCGGTCCCGAGCCAGCGCACGCCCGCGGCCAGCGCCGCGCGGGCGCACGGCAGCGCGCCGTGGCCGTAGGCGTCCGCCTTGACCACGGACATGATCTCAGCCGACCCCGTGCGCCGGGTGCGCTCGCGCAGCGCGGCAAGGTTGCCGCGCAGCGCAGCCAGGTCGATCAGGGCTTCGGCTCGCAGTGCAGTGTCCATCGGGTGACAGTCTCCCAGAAGCACGAGGGCGCCCGTCCAAAGGTGACGGGCGCCACATGTGCGCGTCGTGCAGGGGTTCGGTTCGGGCGGGCTTCAGTCCACCCCGGTCGATCGAGCCGGTCGGTCGAGCCGGTCGGTCGAGCCGGTCAGGTGCCGGGCTTGCGGCCGAAGACGTCGACCGGGGAGCCGAGCTTGAGCAGACCCCAGACCTTGGCGGCGTCGTGCAGGGTCATGTTGACGCAGCCGTGCGAGCCGGGCGGGGTGGACATCGGTATGCCGACGGCGTGTATCGCCTCTCCGCCGCTGAAGAACTGCGAGTAGGGCATGGCCACGTCGTAGAGGCTGGAGACGTGGTGCAGGTCGCGCCAGTACACGTGGAACAGCCCGTCACGGGTGGCGTAGCCGCGCCGCCCCGTGCGGACCTGGACCGGTCCGTAGACGATCTTGCTTCCGTCCTGGATCCAGAGCTTCTGGTGGGTCAGGTCCACGCAGGCCACCCGGCCCACGTTGGTCAGACAGTGAGTCGGGGACCAGGTCGCCCTGGCCGCCGCGTCCGCCTGGCCCGCCCCCACGGCGCCCACCCCGCCGAGCAGTGCCGCCGTCGCCAGCGCGACGGCGGTCGCGCGCGCCTTCAACCGCTTCAATTCGCCCCTTCTTTCCCGCCATCGGCGGATCCGTCAGTGGCCTCGTGGTGGGAAGACCACTCCGGGGAGTGAAAGGTTGCACCGCCGGCGGGACGACGGGGGGCGCGCGGGGTCAGTCGAGGCCGAGGGCGCGCCGCCAGGCTTCCGGGAGGGCCGCGGTGATCCCACCCGCCGTGGTCGGCGCGCCGGCGGAGGAGAGGCGGCCCGCGAGACCGTGCAGGTAGGCGGCGACGGAGCCGGCGTCGAGGGGGCGGAGGCCGGCCGCGAGCAGCGCCCCGGCGAGGCCGGACAGGACGTCCCCGCTGCCGGCGGTGGCGAGTTGGGACGTGCCGGTGGGATTGACGCGGGCTGGGCCGTCGGGCCCGGCGACGACGGTCGTGCTGCCCTTGAGCAGTACCGTGCAGCCGTATCCGCGCGCCAGTTCGCGCGCGTAGCGCAGCCGCTCCCCCTCCACCTCTTCGCGCGTCGCGGTCACACCGATGCCGGCGAGGAGCGCGACGGCCTCCCCCGCGTGCGGGGTGAGCAGGGCGTTCGCCGGGGCGGCGGCGCGGCGGGCCAGCAGGCGCAGGCCGTCCGCGTCGACGAGGACGGGGACGCCGGCGTCCAGCGCCTCCTCGACGGCGCGTTCCGCGTCCGCGTCCTGGGAGAGGCCCGGTCCGACCACCCACGCCTGGACACGGCCCGCGTCCTTCGGGCCGCCCTCCCCGACCAGGGCCTCGGGATGGGCGCGCACCACCTCGCGGGCCGCCGCGCCCGCGTACCGGACCGCGCCGACGCCGCCGTGCAGGGCCGCGCCCACGGCGAGCACGGCGGCGCCGGGGTAGCGGGCCGATCCGGCCGCGATGCCGACGACGCCGCGCCGGTACTTGTCGCTCTCGGCGTCCGGCTCCGGCAGCAGCGCCGCGACGTCCTCCTCCTGGAGCGCCTCCACGACATGCCCGCCGAGCGACGCGGGAACCTGCGCTGCCGGGACGCCGTGGGAGGCCGGAGCGCCGTGGGAGGCCGGGACGCCGGCGGACGCCGTGGGAGGCCCCGCGGGCCGGTTCGGGACGGCTGCGGGGCTCCCCGCGGCCTCGCCCGCCCCGCGCACCTCGCCCAGGCCGATGTCCACCAGCCGCACCACGCCCGCGTACGACGCGCCCGGGTCGACGAGCAGGCCGGGCTTGTGCGTGCCGAAGGTCACGGTCACGTCCGCGCGGACCGCCGCGCCCGGGACGGCGCCGGTGTCCGGGTCGACGCCGCTGGGCAGGTCGACGGCGACGACTGTGGCCGCGCCCCGCTCCGCCGCGGCCACCCAGGGCAGCGCGGCGT
>NZ_BBPQ01000011.1:104744-126424 GCF_000787855.1 Streptacidiphilus anmyonensis
CCGCCGATGCCGACGATCCCGTCGAGGACCAGGTCCGCGCCCTCGGCGTCCGCCGGATCGTCCGTCACCCGGCCGCCCGCCGCCAGCAGCGCCGCCAGGCCGCCCGCGTGGGCGTGCTCCGGTGCGAGCAGCGCCGCCCGCACCCGCGCGCCGCGCCGGGCCAGTCGCGCGCCGGCGTAGAGCGCGTCGCCGCCGTTGTCGCCGCTGCCCGCCACGACCAGCACCCGGCTGCCGTAGACGCGACCGGGCACGCCCTCGCGCAGCAGCTCCGCACAGGTCGCGGCGAGGCCCGCCGCCGCCCGCTGCATCAGCGTCCCCTCGGGCAGACGGGCCATCAGCTCGCCCTCGGCCGCCCGGACCCACTCCACCGCATGTGCTCGACGCATGCCTGCCCGCTCCTTCGAGGCCTTGGAGCCTCACCCCTCGGCGATCACCACCGCCGACGCTACGCCCGCGTCGTGACTGAGGGAGAGATGCCACGTCTTCACGCCCAGGCGTGCCGCGCAGGCGGCGACCGTGCCGCGCACGGTCAGCACCGGGCGGCCGGTGGACTCGGTGCGGACCTCGGCGTCGGTCCACTCCAGGTTGCCGGGCGCGCCGAGGGCCTTGGCCAGGGCCTCCTTCGCGGCGAACCGGGCGGCGAGCGAGGCGACGCCGCGCCGCTCCCCGCTCGGCAGCACCAGCTCGTCGGGGGTGAAGAGGCGGGCGGCCATCGCGGGGGTGCGCCTCAGCGACTCCTCGAAGCGGCTGATCTCCGCGACGTCGATGCCGACTCCGATGATCATTGGACTGCTCCCAAAGAACGCGAAAGGGGTCCGGACGCGCGGTGCGTCCGGACCCCACTCTGTCAGGGACGGTCTACTCGACCGTCACCGACTTGGCCAGGTTGCGCGGCTGGTCGACCTCGTGGCCCTTGGCCGTGGCCAGCTCGCAGGCGAAGACCTGCAGCGGAACCGTCGCGACCAGCGGCTGGAGCAGCGTCGGCGTCTGCGGGATGCGCACCAGGTGGTCGGCGTACGGGACGACCGCCTCGTCGCCCTCCTCCGCGATGACCAGGGTGCGGGCGCCGCGGGCGCGGATCTCCTGGATGTTGGAGACGATCTTGTCGTGCAGCACCGAGCGGCCGCGCGGCGACGGGACGACCACGACGACCGGCAGGCCCTCCTCGATCAGCGCGATCGGACCGTGCTTCAGCTCGCCCGCCGCGAAGCCCTCGGCGTGCATGTAGGCGAGCTCCTTGAGCTTGAGCGCGCCCTCCAGCGCCACCGGGTAGCCCACGTGGCGGCCGAGGAACAGGACGGACTTGGCGTCGGCCAGCGAGCGGGCCAGCTCGCGGACCGGCTCCATGGTCTCCAGCACCTGCTCCACCTGGCGCGGGGCGTCGGCGAGCTGGTGGATGACCTCGAAGATCTCGTCGCCCCACTTGGTGCCGCGGACCTGACCCAGGTACAGGGCGACCAGGTAGCAGGCGACCAGCTGGGTCAGGAACGCCTTGGTGGAGGCGACGGCGACCTCGGGGCCGGCGTGGGTGTAGAGGACGGCGTCGGACTCGCGCGGAATCGTGGAGCCGTTGGTGTTGCAGATGGCCAGCACCTTGGCGCCCTGCTCACGGGCGTGACGCAGCGCCATGAGGGTGTCCATGGTCTCGCCGGACTGGGAGATGGCGATGACCAGGGTCTGCGCGTCCATGATCGGGTCGCGGTAGCGGAACTCCGAGGCGACCTCGACCTCGCAGGGGATGCGGGTCCAGTGCTCGATCGCGTACTTGGCGATGAGGCCGGCGTGGAAGGCGGTGCCGCAGGCGACGATGACGACCTTGTCGATCTCGCGCAGGACCTGGTCGTCGATGCGCAGCTCGTCGAGGGTGAGCCGACCGTCGGTGCCGATGCGGCCGAGAAGGGTGTCGGCGACGGCCTTCGGCTGCTCGGCGATCTCCTTGAGCATGAAGTAGTCGTAGCCGCCCTTCTCGGCGGCGGAGGCGTCCCAGTCCACGTGGTACTCGCGGAAGTCGCCGGGCTTGCCGTGGAAGTCGGTGACGGTGACGCCCTCGCGGCGCAGCTCGACGACCTGATCCTGGCCGAGCTCGATGGCCTGGCGGGTGTGCGCGATGAAGGCGGCCACGTCGGAGGCGAGGAAGTTCTCGCCCTCGCCGACGCCGACGACCAGCGGCGAGTTGCGGCGGGCGCCGACGACGACACCGGGGGCGTCGGCGTGCTCGGCGACCAGCGTGAACGCGCCGTCCAGCTGCCGGCAGACGCTGCGCATGGCCTCGGCGAGGTCCAGCTCCGCGCCGCCTGCCCGCTGCGCGTCGACGGCCTCGGCCAGCAGGTGCGCGACGACCTCGGTGTCGGTCTCGGAGGTGAGCACGTGGCCGCGCTCGGTCAGCTCCAGGCGCAGCCGGGCGAAGTTCTCGATGATCCCGTTGTGCACCACCGCGACCCTGCCCGCGCCGCCCACGTGGGGGTGGGCGTTGGCGTCGGTCGGACCGCCGTGGGTGGCCCACCGGGTGTGACCTATCCCGACCGTGCCGGGGGCCAGGGGGGTCTCGGCGAGCAGCGCCTCAAGATTGGCGAGCTTTCCGGCCTTCTTCGCGACCGCGAGGTCGCCTTCGGGGGTCTGCACGGCCACACCGGCCGAGTCGTATCCCCGGTACTCCAGACGCCGCAGCCCGGACAGGACGACGTCCAGGGCGGGCTGCCCGCCCACGTAACCAACGATTCCGCACATCGCCCCAGCTTAAGGCCCGCTCGCGGAGCCCTCGCCTCCGCTCGTCGGCCGATAATGCGACGAGGCTCACAGACTTACAAGGGACATTGCGGACAAGCCTAGACAAAGAGGCGTTGAGTGGCCGAACGTGACGTCGTATCAGCCGGTCAGCCCAGCAGGCCGCGCTGATAGCCGACGGACACCGCCGCCGCCCGGTCCCGCACGCCGAGCTTGCCGTACAGGTGGAGCAGGTGCGTCTTGACCGTCGCCTCGCTGATGAAGAGCCGCTTCGCGGCCTCCTTGTTGCCGGCCCCCGACGCGACCAGGCGAAGGATCTCCAGCTCGCGGTCGGTCAGCGTGGTGGACGGCTCCGGCGCGGGCGTGCGGCCGACCGACCTCGAGACGTGGCCGAGCAGCTTCTGCGCGACGCTCGGCGCGAGCACGGCCTGCCCCTGGTGGGCGGCCCGCACCGCGCGGACCAACTCCTCGCGCGGGGCGTCCTTCAGCAGGTAGCCCGTCGCACCCGCCTCCACGGCGGGCAGCACGTCGGCGTCGCTGTCGTAGGTGGTGACCACCAGCACCCGGATCTCGGGCGCGCGTTCGCGCAGCCGACGGATCGCCTCGACGCCGCCCATACCGGGCATCCTCAGGTCCAGCAAGACCACGTCCGGCTTCAGGGCGAGCGCCCGCTCGACGCCCTCCGCCCCGTCCCCAGCCTCACCGACCACCTCGAAGTCCGGGTCCTGGTCGAAGATGCCGCGCAGGCCGTCCCGCACGATCGGATGGTCGTCGACGATGAGCAGACGAATGGTCACGCGTCATTCTCCCCCGGCCGCGCCACCGGCGACCCGGCCGCCGTCGGCTCCAGTTCCGGCCCCGGCTCGAACCCCGGCTCCGGCACCGACTCAGGCTCCAGTTCCAGCCCCGGCTCGAACCCCTGCTCCGGCCCCGCGACCGGCGCCTGGGCGCTCAGCGCGGTGCCCTCGCCCGGGGAACTCTCGATCTCCAGCGAGCCGCCTATCTGACGCAACCGCTGCCGCATCGCGGTCAGCCCGTAACTCTCACCGCCGCCCGCACCCGGGCGGAAGCCCACGCCGTCGTCCACCACGTCGAGCAGGACCACCTCGTCGGTGTAGGAGAGGGTCACGCCCGCCCGGCTCGCCGCGGCGTGCTTGGCGATGTTGGCCAGCCCCTCCTGCGCCACCCGGAAGAGCACCACCTCCACGGCCGGCAGCAGCGGCACCGGACCGCCGGTCACCTCCACCCGGACCGGCAGACCCGAGGTCTGCGCCCAGCGGTCGGCCATCTCCCGCACCGCCTCGGGGAGTTGCGCCTCGGCGAGCGGGCCGGGACGCAAGGCCTGCACCGAACGCCGGGCCTCGGCCAGGCTCTCCTTGGCCAACCGGCGGGCGAGGTCACGATGCCGGGCGCGGCGCTCCGGGTCGTGGTCGGCGTGCGCGGCGGCCTCCAACTGGGTGACGATGCCGGTCAGGCCCTGGGCGATGGTGTCGTGGATCTCCCCTGCCATCCGCTGCCGCTCGTCCATCACCCCCGCCTCCCGAGCCTGTGCGACGAGCTGGGCGTGCAGCCCCGCGTTCTCCTCGAGCGCCTCGCGCAGCCGCCGGTTGGCCTCCGCCAGCTCGTCGATGTGCCGGGCGCGACGGTGGCTTCGCTGGTCCTCCTCCAGACTCTGGTAGGTGACCACGCCCGCGACCAGGACGTTGACCACCACCAACCCGAGAAACGGCGCGAGCAGCCCGTGGACGATGTTCTGCACGCCGCCGACCTGCGTGGTCGCGACCAGCCCGGCGACGACCGCGATCGCGGGCGGCCAGAGCCGTCGCGGCAGCAGGCCGATCTGCAGGTAGCCGGAGAAGGCGAAGAAGCCGAAGAACGGGCTGACCGTCACCAGCGAAGCGATGAGCGCCACCAGGCCGACATAGAAGACCACCGCCTTGACCTGCCGCCGCTCCCGGTCCGCGACCGGGACGTGCATCGTGCACTGCCACACGGCCGCGAGCGCGGACAGCCCGAGCATCACCACCACCCGCGAGCCCTCGACCCGGCCGGCCACCAGCGCGAGCATGATCGCGACCGCGAGCCCGAGGTACGGGATCCAGCCCAGGACCCGGTGCGGCCGGTTCTCGTCCTCGCGGCCCAGCGAGCCGCTCTCGGGCCCGGGTGTCCCCGTCGTCTCAGGATTGGCAGTCACGGCGATCATCATCCACGCTCCCGGCTCCCTCACTCCCACCTGAACCAGCGCACCGCCACCACGGAGCCCGCCACAGTCCACCCCACGAGCACCAGCAGGTGCTGCCAGAGCACGCCCTGCCCCGACCAGACGGCCGTCACCGCCCCGAAGGGGATCGCCGCGCAGACCTGCTGAAGCGTGTGCGGGAGTTCGGCGATCGGGACGTACAGGCCGCTGGCGAAGAAGTTCAGCACCATCAGCGGCACACCCAGCCCGCTGGCGACGGCCCCGGTGCGCGCCCGCGCCGCCACCACCAGGCCGAGCGCCAGCACCGCCGCGCCGCCCAGGACGAACCCCGCGACCACGGCCACCGGGTGGGCCGGGGCCGGGACATCGAAGACCAGCGCTCCGATCGCGGTCACCAGCGCCACCCCGACGGTCGCCACCACGGCGATCACAGCGACCAGTGCCCCGAGCACCCCGGCCGCCGGCACCGGGCTGACCGAGAGCCGGCGCAGCACGTCCTTCTCGCGGTAGGCGGCCAGGGTCATCGGCAGCGCGGTCAGTGCGAGGAAGAGCGGCACCATCGAGGCGCAGGTCGGCACGTAGACGTCGATGACCCGCTGCCCGCCGAGCGAGGCCTGCGGGGTGCGGAAGCCGGGGACGCTCCCCAGCACGACCACGAGCACGACGGGCACCAGAAGCCAGGCCAGCGCGGCGGGCTCGCGCAGCAGCAGCCTGGCCTGGGTGACGGTGAGCCTGCGGAAGCCCTTGCGGGTCATCCCGAGGGCGGGCCGCGCGGCCGGGTTCGCGCCGGTGGGCAGGGCCGTGGTCATGACGTGGCTCCAGAGGTGGTGGTGTGGGTGGTCAGGGAGACGAACGCGTCGTCGAGGCTGGCCTGCTCGACCCGGAGGTCGCCGGCGATGATCTGACGCCGGGCCAGCAGCGCGGTGACGGCGTGCAGCAGGTTCCCGGTGCCGACGACCTCGACCTTCGGGCCGTGACGCAGCACCTGCGTCACCTCGGGAAGCGCGAGCAGCGCCGCGTCCTCCAGCGGCGCGGAGGGACGGAACCGCATCCGCTGCTCGCGCCCGGCGCGGGCGGCGAGCCCGGCGGGCGTGTCGACGGCCACCACCCGGCCCGCGTCGATCAGGGCGACCCGGTCGCAGAGCCGCTCGGCCTCCTCCATGAAGTGCGTGACCAGCAGCACGGTGACCCCGGCGTCACGGACCTGCTCGACCATCTCCCAGGTGGCCCGGCGGGCGTGCGGGTCCAGGCCCGTCGTCAGTTCGTCCAGCACCACCACCTGCGGGCTGCCGACCATCGCCAGGGCGATGGCGAGCCGCTGCTGCTGGCCTCCGGAGAGCTTCTTGTAGGCCGTGCCGGCCTTCTCCGTCAGCCCGAGGCGGGACAGCAGCTCGCCGATGTCGGCCGGCTGCCGGTAGAAGGAGGCGTACAGCTCCAGCGCCTCACGGACCCTCAGCCGTTCGGGCAGCGCGCTGTGCTGAAGCTGTACGCCGAGTACCTGCCGCAGCGCGTCACGCTCGGCCACCGGATCGAGGCCGAGCACCGAGACGCGTCCCCCGTCGCGCCTGCGGAGCCCGGAGAGGCACTCGACCGTCGTGGTCTTCCCGGCGCCGTTGGGCCCCAGGATCCCGAAGATCTCCCCCCGCTCGACCTCGAACGAGACCTCGTGGACGGCCACGTCGTCCCCGTAGCGCTTGTGCAGGCGCTCCACCTCGATGACCGCCACGGCCTCGCTCCCCTCGTCGGTTCCCGGTACGGCTCCACACTCCCGCGTCAGGGGCCCGCCGCGGATCGACCGTCGGGTCATCCCGGCGAGCTTTTCGGTTGAGGGCCGCATCAACCGATCGGTTGATGCCGGACCCTCCCGGCACAATGGGGCCCGTGCGGATTCGATTGCTCGGCCCTATGTCCCTCACCGGCCCCGACGGCGTGGCCGTCGACCTGAAGGGCGAGCGGCTCCGCACCCTGCTCGTCGCCCTCGCGCTGACCGGCGGCAGGCCCGTCTCGGTGGGCGCCCTGACGGAGACCCTCTGGCCCGACGCGCCGCCCGCCAACCCCGCCAACGCCGTCCAGGCCCTGGCCTCCCGACTGCGCGGCGCGCTCGGCCGCGACGCGGTCGAGCTCACCCCGGCCGGCTACCGGCTGGGCCTCGACACGGACCTGACGCAGTTCTCCCGGCTGCTCCAGGCCGGGGAGCACCGCCGCGCGCTGGCCCTGTGGCGCGGCGAGCCGGACCTGCCCGGCCACCCCGACGAGGTGCTGCGGCTGCTGTCCCTGTGGCGGTCCGCGAAGGACGAGGTGGTCGACGCCGACCTCGCCGCCGGGAACGGCGCGCCGCACATCCCTGCGCTGCGCGCGGCCGTCGCCGCCGAGCCGCTGCGCGAGCGCCCGCGTGCGCAGCTGATGCGCGCGCTGCACCAGGCGGGGCGGGGCGCGGAGGCGCTCGCCGAGTACGAGCAGGCCCGCGCGGTCCTCGCCGAGGAGCTGGGCGCCGATCCGTCCCCGCTGCTCAGGGACGCGCACCTCGCGGTCCTCGCCGGTCCCCCGGCCGGGCCCCGGCAGCCGGAACCGGTCGGCCGGCAGGCGGAGCAGGCCGGGCAGACCGCGCAGGGCTGGCGGGGTGAGCCGGACAGTCAACCCGGGCGGGGTGAGCCGGGCGGGCCGAGCCGACACACTCTGCCCGCCGCGCTGACCAGCTTCCTCGGCCGCGACACCGAGCTCGCCGCCGTGCGAGCGGACCTCGCCTCCTCGCGGCTGGTCACCCTCATCGGCCCCGGCGGGGCGGGCAAGACCCGGCTGGCCGTCGAGTCCGCCCGCAGCCACGCCACCCCGCTGCGCCTCGTCGAGCTGGCCCCGGTCAGGGACGCGGCCGACCTCCCCGGCACGGTGGCGGCGACGCTGCACTGGCGCGAGCCCGTCCCGGCCCGCGCGCTCCCGGGCGGCAACCCGGCGGACGTCATGGAGCGGCTGATCAACGCGATCGGCGCGACCGAGCTGCTGCTGATCCTCGACAACTGCGAGCATCTGATCGACGCGGCCGCCGCGCTCTCCGCGCGGCTGCTCGCCGCCTGCCCGCATCTGCGGATCCTCGCCACCAGCCGGGAGCCGCTGGCCATCACCGGCGAGCAGTTGCGGCCGGTGCCGCCGCTCGCGCTGCCGGCCGACGAGCCCGTCGACTCCGGCGTCCCCCTCGGCGACGACCCCGCCGGATACCCGGCCGTCCGGCTCTTCCTCGACCGCGCCGTCGCCGTACGTCCGGGCTGGACGCCGACCGGCGGCGAACTGGCCACCGTCGTGACGATCTGCCGCGCGCTCGACGGCCAGCCGCTCGCGATCGAGCTGGCCGCCGCTCGGATGCGGTCCCTGGACCCGCAGGGCATCGCCGACCGCCTGGCCCAGCGGTTCCGGCTGCTGACCGGCGGCAGCCGGGACGCGCTGCCGCGCCACCGCACCCTGCGGGCCGTCGTCGACTGGAGCTGGGACCTGCTGGAGGCGCCGGAACGCGCCCTGCTCGCCCGCCTCTCCGTCTTCTCCGGCCCGGCCGGCCTCGACGCGGTGGAACGGATCTGCGGCACGGCGGAGCTGACCGAGGACCAGATCTTCGACGTGCTCGCCTCCCTGGTCGACAAGTCCCTGGTGGTCCGCACCGACTCCGGCCGCTACCGGCTGCTGGAGACCATCCGCGTCTACGCCGCCGAGCGCCTGGACGAGGACGGCGCCACCAGCGCCACCAGGGACGCGCACGCCGCCCACCACCTGGCCCTGGCCGAACGCAACGAGCCTGAGCTCTACGGTTCCGGCCAGATCGCCGCGCTCGCGACCTTCACCGCCGCCGCGGACGACCTGATCGCCGCCCTGCGCTGGTCGGTCGAACGGCGTGACGCGGACACCGCGATCCGGCTGGTCGCCGGGCTGGGCTGGTACCTGTGGCGGCGCGGCGACCAGGGCGAGAACCTGCCGCTGGTGCACCAGGCGCTGGGGCTTCCGGCCGACGACGTCGCGGCGCTGCCGCGTGCCGTCGCCTCCGGCATCACCGCCCTGTACGCCCTCGACACGGACTGGCTGCTGCGGGACACCCTGGACCTGCTGCATCGGGCCAAGGCCCTGCGCGACGCCCTCCCGGACCCGGCCGCCCACCCGATGCTGCCGCTGCTCGACATCATGACCGCGCTCTTCGAACAGCAGGACTGGAGCGTCACCGGACTGGCCCGGAACCTCTTCGACGTCCCGCACCCGTGGGTGCGCGCCACCGGTCGGCTCTTTCTCGGCTTCGCGCTCCAGAACGACGGCCGCGCCGAGGAGGCCGAGGAGACGCTGCGCGCGGCCGCCGACCAGTTCCGCGAGGTCGGCGACCTGTGGGGGCGTTCCTTCTGCTGCTCCGGGCTGGCCGACTACGCGCTGTGGCGCGGCGACGTCGACGGGGCCGTCGCGCTGTGGGAGCAGGCGATCGACTTCGAGCAGCGGATGGGCGTCAACGCCGACGCGCCCGACTACCGGGCCCGGATGATCGCCGCTCGCTACGCCGACGCGAAGAGCGCGGAGGCCGTCGCCGAGTTGGAGCGACTGGTGGTCGCGGTGCGCAGCAACGGCGCGTGGTCGCCGCTGCTGGTCGCCCACAGCGCGCTGGCGAGCGCCTACCGTCGCACCGGCACGCCGGAGCGGGGGCTGCCGCTCCTGGAGGAGGCGCTGGGCCTGCTGCACAACCGGATCAACGGGCTGCCGCAGATGAGGTCGCTGCTGCTGACCGAGCTGGGCCTCACCCTCGCCGCCTGCGACCGCCTCGACGAGGCCGCCGACGCCCACACCGAGGCGCTGCGGGCCGCCGCCGAGTCCTACGACGGGCCGATCGTGGCCGCCGCCCTGCAGGGCTTCGGCGATCTGGCGCTGCGTCAGAGTGATCCGGAACGCGGTGCCTACCTGCTCGGATCCGCCCACGGCCAGCGCGGCATGCTGGATCGTTCCTCCCCGGAGCTGGCCGCGAACATCGAGGCCGCGCGCACCGCGCTGGGTGCGCGGCGGTTCGACCGGGCCTACGCGCAGGGCCGTTCGGCCCCGCGCCAGGAGCTGCTCGACCTGCTCGGCCTGGGCGACGTCCGCCAGGCCGGCGTCCGGCCCCCGACCGACACGGCCTGAGCGCGGCCTGACCGCCGCCTGAGCACGGCCCGACCGCCGCCTGGGCGCGGCCTCAGCGCGCGGACAGGCCGGCGAGCGCGCCGTCCAGCAGATCCAGGGCCACCTGCCAGGACTTCTCCATCGGCCGGTCGAGGCGGAAGCGGTTCGCCGCCTCCAGGGTGACCCAGCCGTGGAACGTGCTGCACAGCAGGCGCACGGCGTCGATCTGCGCGCGGTCGTCCAGCGCGTAGCCGCGCAGCAGCGCCGCGCACGCCGCGACCACGCGGAGGCCGCCCTCGGACTCGACCGGGAGCTGGGTCGCCGCGTACCGGCCCGGATGCCCATGCGCGAAGTCGCGGTAGGCGTCGGCGAACGCGAGGAGCGCGGCGCGCCCGGAGCGGCCCGCCACCGCCTCGCCGAGCGCGTCCGCGAGCTCGCCCGCCGCCAGCGCCGCGACCCGCTCCCGCAGCTCGGCGAGGTTGCGGACGTGCGCGTAGAGGCTGGCGTCCGCGACGCCGACGCGGCGGGCCACCGCGGCGACGGTGAGCCGGTCGAAGCCGACCTCGTCGGCCAGATCCGCCGCCTCGCGGGCGACCCGGTCCGCGGTCAGGCCCATGCGTGCCAACGAGCACCCTCCACCTATAGCTGTTATTCGTTTGCCTAGGACTCCTAGGGAAGCCTACCGTCGGAAGCATGGAGAAGCTCACCGAAGCCGAGATCCGCGCGTCCTTCGTCAACTGCACCAAGGGCGAGGCCGCACGCCTGTACCTGCCGCGGGACCTGGACGAGCGGCCCTTCGCCGACCTCGACTTCCTCGGGTGGCGCGATCCGGGCGCTCCCGACCGCTGCGCGCTGGTCGCCGAGCGGCCGGACGGCTCGCCCGTCGGCCTCGCCCTGCGCTTCCCGCCGCCGCAGCGCGGCTTCCTCCAGCGCAGCCTCTGCTCGCTCTGCCTGACCACGCACCCCCGCAGCGGCGTCTCGCTGCTGACCGCGCGCCGCGCGGGCAAGGCCGGCCGCGAGGGCAACTCCGTCGGCCTGTACATGTGCACCGACCTCGCCTGCTCCCTCTACGTCCGGGGCCTCAAGCAGGCCGAGCCGGGAGCGCGGTTCGAGGAGTCGCTCAGCCAGGAGGAGCAGATCGAGCGCCTGAACACGAAGCTCGGCGAGTTCCTCGACAACGTCTTGAGGTGAACGCGAGCCGGCTTTGAGACATATCTCTCGGCGCGGACCATCCTGGACTCGGCAGACAATAGGACGGTGCCCACCACGCTGGAAGCCCACCGCCGCGCCGACGCGTCCCCCTTCGTCGACCTCGCCCGAGCGGAGTGGAGCGCGCTCCACGAGCGCACACCCCTCCCGCTGACCGCCGCCGAGCTGGAGCGCCTGCGCGGTCTCGGCGACGTCATCGACCTGCAGGAGGTCCAGGACGTCTACCTGCCGCTGTCACGGCTGCTGAACCTGTACGTGACGGCCACGGGCGCGCTGAGGGGCGCACTCAACGACTTCCTCGACAGCAACGAGCACACCCACACCCAGTCCGGCACGCCGTTCGTCATCGGCGTCGCCGGCTCGGTCGCCGTCGGCAAGTCCACGACGGCCCGCCTGCTCCAGGCCATGCTGGCCCGC
The DNA here is from genome assembly GCF_000787855.1 of Streptacidiphilus anmyonensis. Taxonomy (GTDB): domain Bacteria; phylum Actinomycetota; class Actinomycetes; order Streptomycetales; family Streptomycetaceae; genus Streptacidiphilus; species Streptacidiphilus anmyonensis. Next base: position 116,407 of record NZ_BBPQ01000011.1, read on the forward strand.
TGGCCCGAGCACCCGCGCGTCGAGCTGGTCACCACGGACGGCTTCCTGTTGCCCAACGCCGAGCTGCGCCGCCGCGGTCTGATGTCGCGCAAGGGCTTCCCCGAGTCCTACGACCGCCGCGCGCTGACCCGCTTCGTCGCCGACGTGAAGTCGGGCAAGGAGGAGGTCACCGCGCCGGTCTACTCGCACCTCGTCTACGACATCGTCGAGAACGACCGGCTGACCGTGCACCGCCCGGACATCCTCATCGTCGAGGGCCTGAACGTGCTGCAGCCCGCCCTGCCGGGGCAGGACGGGCGCACGCGGGTCGCGGTGGCGGACTTCTTCGACTTCTCCATCTACGTCGACGCCCGCCCGGACGACATCGAGAAGTGGTACCTGGAGCGCTTCCGCAAGCTGCGGCAGACGGCGTTCCAGAACCCGGAGTCCTACTTCCGGCGCTACGCCGAGGTGCCCGAGGCCGAGGCGCTCGACTACGCCCGCCACCTGTGGCGCACGATCAACCGCCCCAACCTCGTCGAGAACGTCGCCCCGACCCGCGGCCGCGCCGACCTGGTCCTGCGCAAGGGCCCGGACCACAAGGTCCAGCGGATCAGCCTGCGCAAGCTCTAGCTCAGCCCCGCGGGGCCTGCGGCACCGGAGGCTGGACGGCCTGCGACTGCGTCGGCTGGTACGCCGTGGTCTGCTGCGGCACCGGCTGCTGCGGCAGCGAGGCGTACGGCGCGGCGGCGTCGTACGGCTGCGCCGGGACGTACGCCTGCGGCGCGGCCGCGTCGGTCCTGCGCGACTTCATCGACCGGAAGAAGTTCACGATCAGCGCGAGCGGCAGGATGAAGACCTTGAACAGGACGATGTAGGTCCCACCGCCGAAAATGAAGCCCAGGTAGATGCCGTAGCCGAAGAAGCCGACCCCGACGACGGCATTGAAGATGCGCCAGCCGGTCGTCTGCCCACTGGAATTGAGCGCGGCGATGACCAGCATCGCGATACCGCTGACCAGCAGCAGGACGACATAGGACGAGAAACCGGGCGAATTGCTGAAATCAATGTTCAAGGCGGCAGCCCCCGTAAACGAAATCGGATAACGCCCGCGGACGTTATCCGATCCCGATCCTGCCTGTCACGCGGTTACCGCTGCGCCTTCGCCTCCTCGGCGGCGAGGCGCACGCACAGCGTCACGGCCTCCATCGCCTCGCGCAGCTCCGTCAGCGAGGGGTAGCTCGGCGCCAGCCGGATGTGGTGGTCGCGCGGGTCGTGCCCGTACGGGAAGGCCGCACCGGCCGGGGTGAGCGCCACGCCGGCCTCCTTCGCCAGGCGCACGACCTCGGCGGCGCAGCCGTCCGGCACCTCCAGGCTGACGAAGTACCCGCCCTCGGGCCGGCTCCAGCGGGCAATGCCGAGCCCGCCGAGCTCGCGCTCCAGCACCTGCTCGACCGTCTCGAACCGCGGCGCCAGCACCGTGCGGTGCCTGGCCATGTGCGCGAGCACGCCCTCGGTGTCGCCGAAGAAGCGGACGTGACGCAGCTGGTTGACCTTGTCCGGCCCGATCGTCTGCTTGGACAGCAGTGCCTTCAGCCACTCGACGTTGGCCGTCGAGGAGCCGAAGAAGGCCACGCCCGAGCCGGCCAGCGTGATCTTCGAGGTCGACGCGAAGACGAAGGCCCGGTCGGGGTTCCCCGCCCCCGCGCAGGCGTCGAGGATGTTCGCGAGCTCGGCGCGCTTCTCGGTCAGGTCGTGGATCGCGTAGGCGTTGTCCCAGAAGATCCGGAAGTCCGGCGCGGCGGTCGGCATGGCCGCGAGGCGACGCACGGTCTCGACGCTGTAGACCTCACCGGACGGGTTGCTGTACGCCGGGACGCACCAGATGCCCTTGATCCGCGGGTCCTCGGCGACCAGCCGCTCGACCTCGTCCATGTCCGGACCCTCGCCGGTCAGTGCGACCGGCACCATCGTGATGCCGAAGCGCTCGCACAGCCCGAAGTGCCGGTCGTAGCCGGGCACCGGGCACAGGAACACGACCTCGTCCTCCTCCACCCACCGGCGCGGGGCGCCGGGCACGGGCGAGAGCAGGGCGTTCGCGATGACGTCGTGCATGATCTGCAGGCTGGCGTTGCCGAGCGCCAGCAGCTGGCCCTGCGGGATGCCGAGCAGCGGCGAGAAGATCCCGAGCAGCTCGGGCAGCCCGGTCAGCCCGCCGTAGTTGCGCGTGTCCGACCCGTCGGCCGCCAGGTAGTCACCCTCCCCGGGGAGCTCCAGCAGCCGGTTCGACAGGTCCAGCTGCTCGGGCGAGGGCTTGCCCCGCGTCAGATCCAGCTTCAGCCCCTTGGCCTGGAGCCCTGCGTACTCTTCACGAAGCGTCACGTGTGCAGCCTTCCTTGGGTTGCGCTCTCCGGGGGCGCGGGGGACTGCGCGAGAACCTCGCGCCCCTGGACAGTGCCTAGCTGAGCCTCTGCCGAACAACTTCCGCGAGCCGCTCGCAGACCGCCTGCGCCTGCTCGTGGTTCGCGGCCTCCACCATGACCCGGACCAGCGGCTCCGTCCCGGAGGGACGCAGCAGGACGCGGCCGGTCTCGCCCAGCTCGGCCTCCGCCTCGGCGACAGCCGCCAGCAGCGCCTCGTCCTGCGCGGCCCGTGCCTTGTCCACGCCCTTGACGTTGATCATGACCTGCGGCAGCCGCGTCATCACGCCCGCCAGCTCGGCCAGCGGCTTGCCCGTCGCCGCGACGCGGGCGGCCAGCATCAGGCCGGTCAGCGTGCCGTCGCCGGTCGTCGCGTGGTCCAGCAGGATCACGTGGCCGGACTGCTCGCCGCCGAGCGTGTACCCGTGCTCCTTCATGGACTCCAGCACGTAGCGGTCGCCGACCGCGGTCTGGACGAGGTCGATGCCCTCGCGCTCCAGCGCCAGCTTGAAGCCGAGGTTGGACATGACCGTCGCCACGACCGTGTCCTTGGTCAGCGCGCCCGACTCCCGCAGGCCCACCGCCAGCACGGCGAGGATCTGGTCGCCGTCGATCTCGTTGCCCTCGCGGTCCACCGCGAGGCAGCGGTCGGCGTCGCCGTCGTGGGCGATGCCGAGGTCGGCACCGTGCTCGACGACCGCCGCGCGCAACGGGCCGAGGTGCGTCGAGCCGACGCCGTCGTTGATGTTGAGGCCGTCCGGCTCGGCGCCGATGACGGCCAGGACCTCCGCGCCGGCCGCGCGGAACGCCTCGGGGGAGACCACCGACGCGGCGCCGTGGGCGGCGTCGATGACGACCTTCAGGCCGTCCAGACGGTTCGGCAGCGCGCCGAGCAGGTGCTGGACGTACTGGTCGAGGCCGGCCTCGTGGTCGCGGACGCGACCCACCGCGGCGCCGGTCGGGCGGGACCACTCCTCGGTGCCGAAGCGCTCGTAGTGCGCCTCGATGGCCTCCTCGATCGCGTCGTCGAGCTTGTGGCCGCCCTTGGCCAGGAACTTCAGGCCGTTGTCGGGCATCGGGTTGTGACTGGCCGACAGCATCACGCCGAAGTCCACACCCAGAGCGTCCGTCAGGTAGGCGACCGCCGGGGTCGGCAGCACGCCGAGACGCAGCACGTCGACGCCGGAGCTCGCGAGGCCGGCGACGACCGCGGCCTCCAGGAACTCACCGGAGGCCCTCGGGTCCCGACCGACCACGGCCACCGGGCGGTGGCCCTCGAACGCGCCCAGATCACCGAGCACGTGCGCGGCGGCGACCGACAGGCCCATCGCCATCTCCGCGGTCAGATCCACGTTCGCGAGACCGCGAACGCCGTCGGTACCAAAGAGTCGTCCCATACTGCTGAAACCTTCCGGGAAGCGCCGGGTATGAACGAACCACGCCCTGGGAACACAACCGTGCTCCCAGGGCGTGGCGAAAACCAGCTCCCCCATGCGATACGGCGGAGCGGGGCGCAACTTAGCGCTTGCTGTACTGCGGCGCCTTGCGGGCCTTCTTCAGACCGGCCTTCTTGCGCTCGACGGCACGCGGGTCACGGGTCAGGAAGCCGGCCTTCTTGAGCGCCGGGCGGTTGGCGTCGACGTCGGCCTCGTTCAGGGCGCGGGCGACACCGAGGCGCAGGGCGTAGGCCTGGCCGGAGATGCCGCCACCGTTGATGCGGGCGACGACGTCGTAGCGACCGTCGAGCTCAAGGATCTTGAAGGGCTCGTTCACGGTCTGCTGGTGCACCTTGTTGGGGAAGTACTCCTCCAGGGTGCGACCGTTGATCTTCCACTGGCCGGTGCCGGGGACGATGCGCACGCGGGCGATCGCCTCCTTGCGGCGACCCAGGCCGGTGCCCGGCAGGGCCTCGCCGAAGCGGGAGGGAAGGGACTCGCTGGTGTACTCGGTCTCCTCGACCTCGAAGGTCTCCTCGACCTCGAGGGGGAGCTCAGCAGTGGTCTCGGCCACGGTTGTCCTCAGTTCTTCTCGTCAGATTTGGGGTGTGGCCGGTCTTACTGAGCGACCTGGGAGATCTCGAACGGCACCGGCTGCTGGGCAGCGTGGGGGTGCTGGTCGCCCGAGTACACCTTCAGCTTCGAGAGCATCTGACGACCCAGGGAGTTCTTCGGGAGCATGCCCTTGATGGCCTTCTCGACGGCCTTCTCCGGGTTCTTGTCCAGCAGCTCGTCGTAACGCACGGAGCGCAGACCGCCCGGGTAACCCGAGTGGCGGTAGGCCATCTTCTGGGTCTTCTTGTTGCCGGACAGGTGCACCTTGTCCGCGTTGACGATGATGACGAAGTCACCCATGTCAACGTGCGGCGCGTACACCGGCTTGTGCTTGCCCCGCAGAAGGGAGGCGGCCTGAGAGGCCAGACGGCCGAGGACAACGTCCTGGGCGTCAATGACGAGCCACTGACGCTGGACGTCGCCGGGCTTGGGGCTGTACGTACGCACGGTCGTAGCCTTCGCTTTTCAGTGAGTGTGTGCCTGACAGGGCCACCTGGACGATCGGAGCAGCCTGCGCACCCTCGATCCGGACGCAATCGGATCTTCGGGGCCGCCGCTTATCGGCCTGGCGGACCGGCGTACCGACCTCTCACGTGAGATAGAGCGAGCCAATACGCACAACGAACTCGCAGAATACCGGCACGGCGGCGGGCGGGTCAAAACGCCGCCCACTCGCCGCGCTGGTTATCCACAAGCTGTGCACCAGTCTACGTCCCGGTTCACCGCTCGCGTGCCACGCGCTTCTCGTCCCACACCGGCTCGGGGGCCTCGTAGACCCTCCCGTCCTGCCCGAAGACCAGGAAACGGTCGAAGGACCGGGCGAACCAGCGGTCGTGGGTGACCGCGAGCACGGTGCCGTCGAAGGCCTCCAGACCCTCCTGCAACGCCTCGGCGCTCTCCAGGTCCAGGTTGTCCGTCGGCTCGTCCAGCAGCAGGGCCGTCGTGCCCGAGAGCTCCAGCCGCAGGATCATCAACCGCGCCTGCTGGCCGCCGGAGAGGTTCTCGAAACGGACCGCCTCCTGGTGATGGAGCTCATAGCGGCGCAGCACGCTCATCGCCGCCTTGCGGTCCAGCGCGTGCTCGGATTCGAGGATCTCCCTGGCCGTACGGCCGTGCAGCTCCGGATGGGCGTGGGTCTGCGCGAAATGGCCGGGGACGACGCGGGCGCCGAGTTTCCAGGCGCCCGTGTGCGCGACCGGCTCCCCGGCGACCAGCCGCAGGAAGTGCGACTTGCCGGAGCCGTTCGAGCCCAGCACCGCGACCCGCTCGCCGTAGTAGACCTCCAGGTCGAACGGCTGCATCAGGCCGGTGAGCTCCAGTTTCTCGAAGGTGAACGCCCGCACGCCGGTACGCCCGCCCTTCAGCCGCATCGTCACCGCCTGCTTGCGCGGCGGCTCCGGCGGCGGCCCGGCCTCCTCGAACTTGCGCAGCCGGGTCTGCATGGCCGAGTACCGCGAGGCCATGTCGGGCGAGCGCTTCGCGAACTCGCGCAGCTCCACCACCAGCTTCTTCAGCTGGGCGTGCTTCTCGTCCCAGCGCCGACGCAGCTCCTCGAACCGGGCGAAGCGCTCCTCGCGGGCCTGGTGGTAGGTGGCGAAGCCGGCGCCGTGCACCCAGACCTCGCTGCCGTCCACGCCCGTCTCGACGCTGACGATCTTCTTGGCGGCGTTGTTCAGCAGCTCGCGGTCGTGCGAGATGAACAGCACCGTCTTGCGGGTCTCCCCCAGCTGCTCCTCCAGCCAGCGCTTGCCCGGCACGTCCAGGTAGTTGTCCGGCTCGTCCAGCAGCAGCACCTGGTCCGGGCCGCGCAGCAGCGCCTCCAGCACCAGACGCTTCTGCTCGCCGCCGGAGAGGGTGGAAAGGGCCCGCCACTGGGCCCGGTCGTAGGGCGTGCCGAGCGCGGCGGTGGTGCAGACGTCCCAGACGGTCTCGTAGTCGTAGCCGCCCGCGTCCGCCCAGTCGGCCAGCGCCTGGGCGTAGGCGAGCTGGGTCTCCTCGTCGTCCTGCGTCATCATCGCCAACTCGGCCGCGTCCACGGCCAGCGCGGCGTTCTTCACCTCGGCCGGGGCGACCGAGACCAGCAGGTCGCGCACGGACGCGTCGGGCGCCAGCGGCGCCTGCGCGCCGTCGTCCTGCTGCGCCGCCTCACGGCCCGTCGTGCCGACGAACTGCCGCATCACGCCCAGCCCGCCGCTGACGGTCACCGTGCCGCCGTGCGGCTTCAGGTCGCCCGCGATCAGCCGCAGCAGCGTGGTCTTGCCGGCGCCGTTGGCCCCGACCAGCGCGACGGCGGCGCCCTCGCCGACCCGGAAGGACGCGTCGCCGAACAACACCCGCCCGTCCGGCAGGTAGTACTCCAGGTGAGAGATCTCGACGTGTCCCATGAGCAGCGATTGTTGGTCCGTCGGCGCCCAGGGGGCAAACCGGTTTTTCTGCCCGCTCGCCCACACCCAGTACGATTCCGGCGCATGACGACAGGGTCTGGTCAGCAGGGCCGAACGCCGGAGGGCCGTCAGGGCTCGCCGCTCCCCCGCCGTGGCGAGCAGCAGCACGGTCGGATACCGACGCAGTACGCCCCGGGCAGCGGGAGACTGCGCGCGGCCGCGAGAAGCGCGGCGCGGAGCGCGCTGAACACTGCGGTGCGCGTCCGCCCGGGCGCCCCCGAGCCGCCGATCCCCGAACCGCAGCAGGGCGCCCCCGGAGCCACCGCGACGAAGACCGCCGTGGCCTTCGCGATCCGGCCCGGCATGCCCGAGGACGACTCCCCCAAGCCCGACCTCGACGAACTCACCCAGCCCTACGCCGCCACCACCGTGCGCCGACGCCGCTTCCGCCGCCGCACCGTCGCGCTGGGAGCGGCCGTCGTCGTCCTGGCGGGCGGCGCCGCGGCCGCGCTGACCCTCGGCGGCAACCCGGGCCACCGGAGCCACCACACCACCGCGGCGGCGCCCACGACCCCGTCGGCCCAGCCGACGACGCCCTCCGCCGTGCCCTCGGCGGTGCCCTCCGCGCAGCCCACGCCCAGCCCCACCCTGCTGGACCCGCTCACCCTGCTCTCCAGCGCCGCCACCGACAAGGCGCCGCTCAGCGCGGCGACGCTCTTCCCCGGCAAGAACATCACCGTCAACGGCCATTCCTACACGCAGGCACTGACAGCGACCTCGCCGTGCGCGGCCGCGGCCTCACCGGCGCTGGCGGGCGTGCTCGCCAAGAACGGCTGCCAGGGCGTCTTCCGCGCCACCTACGGCAACGGCTCGACGGAGGTCACCGTCGGCATCGCCGTCTTCGACAGCGCGGCCGAGGCGAACGCGGTCAAGGCCGCCGCCGCGACCGGCAACATCTCATCGCTCTACGGCGGCCCGGTGAAGCCCTTCTGCCAGAAGCAGATGTGCCGGATCTCCAGCAACGCCGTGGGCCGCTTCGCCTACTTCACCGTCGCCGGCTACCCGGACGGCAAGCCGGTCCCGACCAACGACACGGTGGCCCTGGCGGCGGGCAACGACCTCGCCACCCTGGCCTTCCAGAACCTCGCCGAGCGCGGCCGTGCGGAGGCCGCCGCCGCTCACTGACCCCCTGGGCCCGACTGGGCCCCGAGGCCGGCTCCTCCGAGCACCCGCAGCCGCCGGGCGGCCCGATTCCGCTCGGCGAGCAGCTCGTCGGCCGGGTAGCCGACCTCCTCCAGGGTCAGCCCGTACGGCCGCACGACGTTGACGGCGGAGTTCCGCACCCCGCCGGCGAGCACCTCGCCGGGGAAGTCCAACGGACGCTGGCCGCCCCCGACGAGCAGCATGGAGCCGACCAGGGCGCGCACCATGTTGTGGCAGAACGCGTCGGCGCGGACGGTCCCCACGACGAGCCCGGGGACGCCGGGGCCGAGGAGGGCGTCGCCCTCGGTGCGCTCCCAGGAGAACTCCAGCAGCTCCCGGATGGTCGTCGCGCCCTCGCGCTTCCTGCAGTACGCCGCGAAGTCGTGCTCGCCGATCAGGCGTCGGGCCGCCTCGTTCATCAGCGCGACGTCCAACGGCCGGTCGTGCCACAGCACATGCCCGCGTCGCAGCGGGTCGACGCCGCCCTGGGTGTCGCAGATGCGGTAGGCGTAGCGCCGCCAGACCGCGCTGAAGCGGGCGTCGAAGCCGGCGGGCGCCTCCGACAGCCGCCACACCCGGATGTCCCCGGGCAGTCGGCCGGCGAGGCGGCGCAGCAGCTTCTCGCCCTCGTTCGTCCACACCTCCGCGGGCAGGTCCACGTGCGCGACCTGACCACGGGCGTGCACCCCGGCGTCGGTGCGCCCGGCGACCGTCAGCGGGAAGATCTCGCGCCGCCGTGTGACGACGCCGATGGCCTCCTCCAGCTCCTGCTGGACCGTCCGCCGCCCGTTCTTCTGCCGCGCCCAGCCGGAGAACTCCGCGCCGTCGTAGGCCAGGTCGAGACGGATCCGCACGAACCCGTCGGCGGGACCGTCCTTGCGGGGCTCTTCTTCGCAGGTCACAGCAGGACTCTCCAGGCAGTGGGACGTTGCAACACCTAGGGGCGCGGGGAACCGCGCGACAAGCCACCGTGTGTGGTGACTCGCCGAACGAGCAGGACCATCCGCACCGGGTGGTTGCTCGCGCAGTTCCTCGCGCCCCTAAGGGTGGATCACGCGGGAGGATTACTCCGCCGCGGTCTCCTCCGTCTTCGCGGCGACCTTGGTCGCGGCCTCGGCCTCGCCGACGGCCTCCTGGGCCACGGTCAGGCCCTCGACCAGCTCGATGACGGCCATGGGCGCGTTGTCGCCACGGCGCGTACCGATCTTGGTGATGCGGGTGTAGCCACCCGGACGGTTCTCGTAACGCGGGCCGATCTCGGTGAAGAGGGTGTGCAGAACCGCGATGTCCGTGATGACCTTGCGGACCTCACGGCGGTTGTGCAGGTCACCCTTCTTCGCCTTGGTGATCAGCTTCTCCGCGTACGGACGCAGACGGCGGGCCTTGGCCTCCGTCGTGGTGATGCGGCCGTACTGGAACAGCTCACGGGCCAGACCGGCGAGCAGCAGACGCTCGTGGGACGGGCCGCCGCCGAGGCGGGCACCCTTGGCGGGCTGAGGCATGGTGTCTCCTTCAATATCCGGCGTCGGCCGTATGAGGAACCGGACCGGGCGTACGGGCAGTGCGCCCGCACGACTTAGACATACAGCACACAAGAATACGGGACCGCCGAAGCGGTCCCTCCCCCAGCCTTCGGCCGGGGGTACCCCCATCCCAGGTGAATCAGTGAGACCTCAGTCTCAGTACTGCTCGGTCTCCGCGAAGCCCGTGTCGTCGTCGTCGGCGCCGAAGGCGTCCGCGGCGGCGGTCGGGTCGAATCCGGGCGGGCTGTCCTTGAGGGCCAGGCCCATGCCGGCCAGCTTCGCCTTGACCTCGTCGATCGACTTCGCACCGAAGTTGCGGATGTCGAGCAGGTCGGCCTCGGAGCGGGCGACGAGCTCACCCACGGTGTGGATGCCCTCGCGCTTGAGGCAGTTGTAGGAGCGGACCGTGAGCTCCAGCTCCTCGATCGGCAGCGCCAGGTCGGCAGCCAGGGCGGCGT
>NZ_BBPQ01000011.1:127170-170373 GCF_000787855.1 Streptacidiphilus anmyonensis
GGGTACGACGCAGGGAGTTGCCGAGGGTGTAGCCGAAGCCCGGCTCCAGCGGCTCGATCACGAACCGGGAGCGGAACTCGTCGACGACCTCTTCGGTCAGCGTCGGGCGCTGAGCGATCAGCATGAGGGGATTCCTCCAGATAGATCTTCGGCACCCACTATTTGATGCCGACGAACAAAGGATACGGCCTCCGGGCGAACCGGAGGCCGTATCGGAAGAGCTGTGCAGCTCTGAAGCGTCAGACGCGGCGACGCTTCGGCGGGCGGCAGCCGTTGTGCGGAACCGGCGTGACGTCCTGGATGGAGCCGACCTCCAGGCCGGTGGCCTGGATGGAGCGGATCGCGGTCTCACGACCGGAGCCCGGGCCCTTGACGAAGACGTCGACCTTGCGCATGCCGTGCTCCTGCGCACGACGCGCGGCGGCCTCGGCGGCCATCTGCGCGGCGAACGGGGTCGACTTGCGGGAGCCCTTGAAGCCGACGTGGCCCGAGGACGCCCAGGCGATCACGTTGCCGGACGGGTCGGTGATCGAGACGATCGTGTTGTTGAACGTGCTCTTGATGTGGGCGTGCCCGTGAGCGACGTTCTTCTTCTCCTTGCGGCGGATCTTCTTCGCGCCGGCAGCCTGACGGCCCTTGGGAGGCATGAGCTGATTTCTCCTGATGAGGTGGTCGGTCCGCTAGCCCAGCGGGCCGGATTAAGTCCGGTTGAGGGGGCGGACTACTTCTTGCCCGGCTTCTTCTTGCCGGCAATCGCGCGACGCGGGCCCTTACGGGTACGCGCGTTGGTGTGGGTGCGCTGACCGCGGACCGGCAGGCCACGGCGGTGGCGCAGGCCCTCGTAGCAGCCGATCTCGACCTTGCGGCGGATGTCGGCGGCGACGGCGCGGCGGAGGTCACCCTCGACCTCGAAGTTCGCGTCGACGAACTTCTGCAGCTTGACGAGGTCGTCCTCGGTGATGTCGCGGACGCGGATGTCCGGGTTCACACCGGTCTCGTCCAGCGCCTTCTTCGCGAGGGTGCGGCCGATGCCGTAGACGTAAGTGAGGGCGATCTCGATCCGCTTCTCGCGGGGGAGATCAACGCCACTGAGGCGTGCCATGGATCTGGCTCCTGTTGTTTCCTCGGAGGTCTGACGAAACGCCTACCCGTTCAGCTCCCGCTGATCGAGCCCCGGCCTCCGACCGAGGGTGGCAGTCCGTCCGTCGCAGTGTGCAACGAGCGGATCGGGCGTCCCGTTTCATGTTGTTTTTCGCGTCGCGCGAAGAGTTACGACCCGTACAGGGGGTGAAATCAGCCCTGGCGCTGCTTGTGGCGCAGGTTCTCGCAGATCACCATGACCCGGCCGTGACGGCGGATCACCTTGCACTTGTCGCAGATCTTCTTGACGCTCGGCTTGACCTTCATCTGACTCAGGTTCTCCGGGTCTGGATCTGCTGGTTACTTGTACCGGTAGACGATGCGACCACGGGTCAGGTCGTACGGGCTGAGCTCGACGACGACCCGGTCGTCCGGGAGGATGCGGATGTAGTGCATGCGCATCTTGCCGCTGATGTGCGCGAGAACCTTGTGACCGTTCTGCAGCTCCACCTTGAACATCGCATTCGGCAGAGACTCGATCACGGTGCCCTCGATCTCGATGGCGCCTTGCTTCTTGGCCATAATCCTGCGGAATTCGCCTTCCGGAATCGACTACCGTAGTCGGCACTCACGCAGGGATCTCAAAGATCCACCCTCTGCCTTACCGGGCGAGGACGTGCGGAAGCAAGCTACGAGTGAGCCGACACAGCAGTCTACGTCAGTAGGCAAGTGAACGCGAAATCAACGCCCGAGGCTCAACCGAGCGGGTCGGGCGCGACCGTCACGCCCAGCTCGGCGAGCTTCGCCTTGCCGCCGTCGAACGCGGTGAGCACGAACGGGCCCTCCTCCGTCAGCGCGACCGAGTGCTCCCAGTGCGAGGACCAGGTGCCGTCGTTGCTGACGACCGTCCACTCGTCCTTCAGCACGTGGGTCTTCGGGGTGCCCAGGGTGATCATCGGCTCGATGGCGATGCAGAAGCCCGGCACCAGCTTCATGCCGCGGCCGCGCCGGCGGTCGACGTAGTTCAGCAGGTGCGGGTCCATGTGCATGGCGGAGCCGATGCCGTGGCCGCCGTAGTCCTCGACGATGCCGTACTTGCCGCGCGGCGGCAGCGGCTGGCGGCGGATGAAGGTCTCGATGCCGCGGCTGATGTCGGAGAGCCGGTTGTTCTTCTTCACCTGCGCGATGCCGGCCCACATCGAACCCTCGGTGGTCGCACTCAGCGCGTGCAGCTCCGGGGCGTGACCGCCGCCGACGAAGACGGTGACGGCGGCGTCGCCGTGCCAGCCGTCGACGATCGCGCCGCAGTCGATGGAGATGATGTCGCCGTCGTTCAGCACCCGGTCGCCGGGGATGCCGTGGACGACCTCCTCGTTGACGGAGGCGCAGATCACACCGGTGAAGCCGTGGTAACCGAGGAAGTTGGACTTGGCGCCGTGACCCTCGATGACCTTCTTGGCGATGGCGTCGAGCTCACCCGTGGTGGCTCCGGGCACGGCCGCCTCGCTCGCCGCCTTCAGCGCCTCGGCCACGATCAACCCGGCCTCCCGCATCTTCGCGATCTGCTCGGGCGTCTTGATCTCAACCATGCACTCTTCCCGCTCTCCTCAACCAAGGGCCGCACAACAGAACTGCGGCCGTGACATCCCTCAAGGGTGTCACGGCCGCAGCCCAGGCATGAAACTGCTCAGAGATGAAACTCAGTCGTTCGCGTTCTCCCGCAGCGCGGCGATGGCGCGCTCGGTGACCTCGTCGACCTTGCCCAGGGCCGAGATCGTGGTGACCAGGCCCTGCTTGGCGTAGTACTCGATGATCGGCTCGGTCTCCGTGTGGTAGACCTCGAGCCGGGTGCGCACGGTCTCCTCGCTGTCGTCCGAGCGCTGGTAGAGCTCGCCGCCGCAGAGGTCGCAGACGCCCTCGGTCTTCGGCTGGTTGTAGAGCACGTGGAAGATGTGCCCGCTGTCGTTGCGGCACAGGCGGCGGCCGGCGATGCGGCGGACCACCTCGTCCTCGGGAACCTCCAGGTCCAGCACGCCGTCGAGGGCGATGCCGAACTCCTTGAGGATCTCGTCCAGCGCGACGGCCTGCGCGGTGTTGCGCGGGAAGCCGTCCAGCAGGAATCCGTTGTCGGAGTCGTCGTGCTGGAGGCGGTCCTTCACCATCGCGATGGTGACCTCGTCGGGTACCAGCTTGCCCGTGTCCATGATGCTCTTCGCCAGGCGGCCCAGCTCGGTGCCCTGCGAGATGTTGGCGCGGAACAGGTCGCCGGTGGACACGTGCGGGATGGACAGGGTCTTGGCCAGCAGCGCGGCCTGAGTACCCTTCCCGGCCCCCGGGGGTCCGACGAGGACGATACGCATCAGCGGAGGAACCCTTCGTAGTTGCGCTGCTGGAGCTGGCTCTCGATCTGCTTCACAGTTTCAAGGCCGACACCCACAACGATGAGGATGCTCGTGCCGCCGAACGGGAAGTTCGAAGACGCCGAGAACAGCCCGAGTGCGATCAGGGGCACCAGGGCGATGATGCCCAGGTAGAGCGAGCCCGGCCAGGTGATCCTGGTCAGCACATAGTTCAGGTATTCCGCCGTCGGGCGGCCGGCCCGGATGCCCGGGATGAACCCACCATACTTCTTCATGTTGTCGGCCACTTCTTCGGGGTTGAAGGAGATGGCCACGTAGAAGAACGCAAAGAAGACAATCAGGACGAAGTAAAGAAGCATGTACAGCGCGCTGTCGCTGTTCTTCGCCAGGTTCTGCTCGATCCACTGTCCCCAGCCCTTCGACGAAGAGCCGCTGAGCTGCACGACCAGCGCCGGGATGTAGAGCAGCGAGCTCGCGAAGATGACAGGGATCACACCCGCCTGGTTCACCTTGAGCGGGATGTAGGTCGACGTGCCGCCGTAGGCGCGGCGACCGATCATGCGCTTCGCGTACTGGACCGGGATCCGGCGCTGGGCCTGCTCGACGAAGACCACCAGGCCGACCATGCACAGACCCATCGCGATGACGATGAAGAAGGTCAGCCAGCCCTTGCTCGCCTTGATGCTCCACAGCTGGGAGGGGAACTGCGCCGCCACCGAGGTGAAGATGAGGATCGACATGCCGTTGCCGATGCCGCGGTCGGTGACGAGCTCACCCAGCCACATGATGACGGTGGTGCCGGCGGTCATCGTGATGACCATGGTGGCGACGGTGAAGACCGACTGGTTCGGGACGACGGTGCTGCCCGAGCAGGCGCTGCCGAAGAGCGCGCCGTTCTGGGCGGTCGCGGAGATCGCGGTCGCCTGAAGGATCGCGAGCGCGATGGTCAGGTAACGCGTGTACTGCGTGATCTTCGCCTGACCGGCCTGGCCCTCCTTCTTGAGGGCGTCCAGGCGCGGGATCACCACGGTCAGCAGCTGCAGGATGATGCTCGACGTGATGTACGGCATGATCCCGAGCGCGAAGATGGTGATCTGGAGCAGCGCGCCGCCGGAGAACAGGTTCACCAGGCCGAGCAGCTGGTTGCCGCCGCCCTTGTTCATGTTCGTCAGGCACTGCTGCACGCCCGCGTAGTTCACGCCCGGCACAGGGATGTGCGCGCCCATCCGGAACACGACCATGATGCCCAGCGTGAACAGCAGCTTCTTGCGCAGGTCGGGCGTCTTGAACGCCCGGGCGAACGCGGTGAGCACGGGGCCTCCTGCTGCTCCCGGCCGACTGCGGCGGGAGGGACGGTGGATCAGGGGGGCGCCGTCTGGGTGGCACTGCCGGGTTGCGGCTTGTACCGAGACGGGGGGCCAACCTACAAGTGGACTCCACGGACTCTAACAGCCAGTGGCCGCGTGAAAGAAGCACGGAACCCAGGCGGGGTAGGACCAGTTCCTCTGCTGACGACCTTTGACGGGCTTTGCGCAGGACCGGACGAGGCACTTGTCCGTTCTGTCCACCCGCCTGGTGCTCTTAAGGAGTAATTGACCCGTGAATTGCCCATGAACAGCGCCTCCGAGCCCACACTGGCACATCCCTGGCTGGTAGACAGGACTCCATCCGGGGGACGGCCAAACGAACGACCGAGGCTTTCTTTGCTGCTCCGCGCGCTCCGACGCACGCCTGTATGGCTTCCCCCCGCCGTATTGGCGCTGCTGCTGGGTTTCCGGCATCTGGGCCGCCCGCTGCTGTGGCGTGACGAACTCGCCACCTGGAGCGCGACCACTCGCAGCCTGGGGCACCTGTGGGGCCTGCTCGGCAACGTCGACGCCGTCTCCGGCGCCTACTACGTCTTCCTGCACGGCTGGACCGCCGTCTTCGGCGACTCCCCCGTCGCGCTGCGCACGCCCAGCGTGCTGGCCGTGGGCGTCGCCGCCGGCCTGACGGCCGCCCTCGGCAAGCGCCTCTTCGGCGCGCGCGCCGGCCTGTGGGCGGGCCTGCTCTTCGCCCTCGTCCCCGCGGTCCTGCGGTACGCACAGGAGGCGCGGTCCTACGGGATGGTCACGGCGGCGGCGGTGCTCGCCACCTGGCAGCTGGTCCGCGTCCTCGACTGCAAGCCCGAGTGGTCACCGCGCAGGATGCGCCTGGAGTGGCTCGGCTACGCCGGTGCGCTGGTCCTGACCGGCCTGCTGCACCTGGTCGCGCTGGCGGTGCTGACCTCGCACCTGTGGCTCGTCTGGACGCGCCGCCGACGGGCGTGGCGCGGCCTGCTGGCCGCCACGGTGCTCGCGCTGGCCGTGCTGTCACCCCTGCTGATCGCCGGCCGGGCGGAGTCCGGGCGGCAGATCAACTGGATCCAGCGGCCCAACCTGCTGGCCTTCCCCGGCATGATCCACGACCTCACCTTCGCCTGGCCGATCAGCATCGCACTGCTGGTGCTGGCGCTGGTCGCCTGCACGACCCGCGACGGACTGCGCTACCTGCCGGTGCCGTTCCTCCCGATCGCGGCGGTGTGGATCGCCTCCCAGGGCTCGAACTCCTACTGGGTGGAGCGCTACCTGCTCTTCACCGTCCCCCTGTGGACCGTCCTGGCGGGCGCCGGCGCCGAACGCCTGGTCCGCGCCCGCTGGACCGCACCGGTCGCGGTCGCCGCGGTGGCGGCGCTGGCCTTCACCGGCCTGAGGGCGCAGAGCAGCCCCTGGTCCCACACGGGCACGGACTGGCGCGCCGCGGCCCGGACCATCTCCGCCGGCTACCGGCCGGGCGACGCGATGGTCCCGGAACGGGGCGGCGCGTCGGTCTACATGCTCGACCTGGGCCTCGACTACTACCTCCCGACGCGGGTCCACCCGAAGGACCTCTTCCTCGCGAAGACGGCGGTCGCCCGCGACGACCTGATGCCCACCGAGTGCGCGGTGCCCACGGCCTGCCTCGACGGCGCGCCTCGGATCTGGGTCGTCACCTTCGGCCACGCCCACGATCCCCTCGCCGGTCTCCCGAAGTCCCAGCAGGCCGCGCTGGGCGCGCAGTACTCGGTCGTCAAGATCGACCATGTGAAGGGTCTGACGATCGGCCTGCTCGCGCACGTGTAGCGGTGCTCATCCGGCGGGTCCGGCGGGCGTCCGGAAACGCGCAAAGGGCCCGACCCCCAGGGGGATCGGGCCCTTCGTGTCAGCGACGAGCTCAGATGAGCTCGGTCACCGTGCCGCCGGCAGCGGTGATCTTCTCAGCGGCGGAGCCGGAGACGGCGTCGACCGCCACCTGCAGCGCCACGGAGATCTCGCCGGTGCCGAGCACCTTGACGAGCGAGTTCTTGCGAACCGCACCCTTCGCGACCAGGTCCTCGACCGTGACCTCGCCACCCTGCGGGTAGAGCGCGGCCAGCTTGTCGAGGTTGACGACCTGGAACTCGACGCGGAACGGGTTCTTGAAGCCCTTCAGCTTCGGCAGACGCATGTGGAGGGGCATCTGCCCACCCTCGAAGCGCTGCGGAACCTGGTAACGGGCCTTGGTGCCCTTGGTACCACGACCAGCGGTCTTACCCTTGGACGCCTCACCACGACCGACACGGGTCTTGGCGGTCTTGGCGCCCGGGGCGGGCCGCAGGTTGTGGATCTTCAGCGGGTTCTGCTCCGCCATCTCAGTCCACCTCCTCGACCGTGACGAGGTGGCGGACGGTCTGGGCCATCCCGCGGATCTCGGGACGGTCCTCCTTCACGACCACGTCGTGCATGCGCTTGAGACCAAGCGAACGCAGGGTGTCACGGTGGTTCTGCTTGCTACCGATGTAGGACTTGACCTGGGTGATCTTCAGGCGAGCCATTACGCAGCCCCCTGCCCAGCAGCCCGGGCGCGCAGCAGCGCGGCCGGAGCGACGTCCTCCAGCGGCAGACCACGACGGGCGGCGATCTCCTCGGGGCGCGAAAGGCCCTTCAGCGCGGCCACCGTCGCGTGGACGATGTTGATCGCGTTGTCGGAGCCCAGGGACTTCGACAGGATGTCGTGCACGCCGGCGCACTCGAGCACGGCGCGCACCGGACCACCGGCGATAACACCGGTACCCGGGGAAGCCGGCTTGAGCAGGACGACGCCCGCGGCCTTCTCGCCCTGAATGGGGTGAGGGATGGTGCCCTGGATACGGGGGACCTTGAAGAAGTGCTTCTTGGCCTCCTCCACACCCTTGGCGATGGCGGCCGGCACCTCCTTGGCCTTGCCGTAACCGACACCCACGGTGCCGTCACCGTCGCCCACCACGACCAGCGCGGTGAAGGAGAAGCGACGACCACCCTTGACAACCTTGGCGACACGGTTGATCGCTACGACGCGCTCGACGTAGGCGGTCTTCTCGACGACGGCGCCGCCGTCACGACCGTCACGCTTACGGTCACGCCGCTCGCCACCGCCGGTGCCGCCGCCGGCGCCGCTACCGCGGCGCTGGGGTCCAGCCATTGGATTACCTCTCTCGTTTACGTCCGTCAGCCTGTGGCGGGCGGGTCAGAAGTCCAGACCGGCTTCGCGGGCGGCGTCCGCGAGAGCCGCAATGCGGCCCGCGTACTGGTTGCCCGCGCGGTCGAACACGACCTGCTCGATGCCGGCAGCCTTGGCGCGCTCGGCGACCAGGGCTCCGACCTTCTTGGCCTGCTCGGTCTTGTCAGCCTCGTTGCCCTTGATGGACACGTCGAGGGTGGACGCCGAAGCCAGGGTGTGGCCCGCGAGGTCGTCGATCACCTGCGCCACGATGTGGCGGTTGGACCGGGAGACCACCAGGCGCGGACGAACCGGAGTACCGGAGACGCGCTTGCGGACGCGGATGGCGCGGCGCTTGCGGGCGGCGGCCTTGTAGCCGTTGCCCTTGCCGATCTTCACACCGACAGTCATGGGTTACTTACCACTCTTTCCGACCTTGCGGCGGATGACCTCGCCCGCGTACTTCACGCCCTTGGCCTTGTACGGGTCGGGCTTGCGCAGCTTGCGGATCTTCGCGGCGACCTCGCCGACCTTCTGCTTGTCGATGCCGTCCACGTGGAACTTGGTCGGCGTCTCGACCACGAAGGAGATGCCCTCCGGGGCCTGGACCAGGATCGGGTGGCTGTAGCCGAGGGAGAACTCCATGTCGGAGCCCTTCGCCGCGACACGGTAACCAACACCGCTGATCTCGAGCGACTTGCGGTAGCCCGCGGTCACGCCGGTGATCATGTTCGCCACCAGCGTGCGGGTCAGGCCATGAAGGGCCTTCGACATGCGCTCGTCGTTCGGGCGGGAGACGACAACGGTGCCGTCCTCAGCCTTCGCGATCTCGATCGGCGCGGCGACGGCGTGGGTGAGGGAGCCCTTGGGGCCCTTCACCGAGACCGTGCGGCCATCGATGGTGACGTCCACGCCGGCGGGAACCGGGATGGGCAGCCGTCCAATGCGAGACATTGCTGTACCTCCGTTTCCCTGAGTTACCAGACGTAGGCGAGGACTTCCCCACCCACGCCCTTCTTGGCGGCCTGCTGGCCGGTGAGCAGACCCGAGGACGTGGAGATGATCGCCACGCCCAGGCCGCCGAGCACCTTCGGCAGGTTGGTGGACTTTGCGTAGACCCGCAGACCCGGCTTGGAAATGCGCTTGATGCCCGCGATCGAGCGCTCACGGTTCGGGCCGAACTTGAGGTCGATGGTCAGCTTCTTGCCGACCTCGCCCTCGCTCGGGTCCTCGACCTTCCAGGAGGTGATGTAACCCTCCTGCTTGAGGATCTCCGCGATGTGAGTCTTGATCTTCGAGTGGGGCATCACGACGGAGTCGTGGTAGGCCGAGTTCGCGTTTCGCAGACGCGTCAGCATGTCTGCGATCGGGTCGGTCATGGTCATGATGGCCTGTGGCCTCTCTCACCGTGGTTTCCGCGCGCCTCGTTTGCAGAAGGGGCACGGGACCTGCGGTGTAGTAAGACGAATTCGGGGCAGCACGGGCCCCGACCTCCATAGGTTACAGGAGGCCGGGAACCCGTCTGTTCCGAGGTTGCTTACCTCAAAGCTTCTGGCGGATTACCAGGAGCTCTTGGTCACGCCCGGCAGCTCGCCGCGGTGCGCCATCTCACGAAGGCAGACACGGCAGAGGCCGAACTTGCGGTACACGGAGTGCGGACGGCCGCAGCGCTGGCACCGGGTGTAACCCCGGACGCCGAACTTCGGCTTGCGCTCCGCCTTGGCGATCAGCGCCTTCTTCGCCATGGGTCAGCTCTCCTTGAACGGGAAGCCGAGAGCCCGCAGCAGTGCCCGGCCCTCGTCGTCGGTCTGGGCGGTGGTCACCACGGTGATGTCCATACCACGGGTGCGGTCGACCTTGTCCGGGTCGATCTCGTGGAACATGACCTGCTCGGTCAGACCGAAGGTGTAGTTGCCCTTGCCGTCGAACTGCTTCGGCGACAGACCGCGGAAGTCGCGGATACGCGGGAGCGCCAGCGAGATCAGGCGGTCCAGGAACTCCCACATGCGGTCACCACGAAGGGTGACGTGGGCGCCGATCGGCTGACCCTCACGCAGCTTGAACTGCGCGATGCTCTTGCGAGCCTTGGTCACGGTCGGCTTCTGGCCGGTGATCGCGGTGAGGTCACGGACCGCACCGTCGATCAGCTTCGAGTCGCGGGCGGCGTCGCCCACACCCATGTTGACCACGACCTTGACCAGGCCGGGGATCAGCATGACGTTCTCGTAAGCGAACTGCTCGTTCAGCTGACCCTTGATCTCGGAGCGGTAGCGCTCCTTGAGACGGGGGCTGACCTTCTCAATCGAGGTGTCGGTCATCAGATGTCCTCACCGGTGCGCTTGGCAACGCGGATCTTGTTGCCCTGCTCGTCGAATCGGTAGCCGACGCGGGTGACGACCTTCTTGCCGTCCTTCTCCACAACGAGCTGAACGTTGCTCACGTGGATCGGGGCCTCGACGGTCACGATGCCGCCGGCCTTCGAGCCGTTCGCGGTGGGCGTGGCCTTGGTGTGCTTCTTGACCCGGTTGACACCCTCGACCAGGACCTTGGACTCCGTCGGGAAGGCCTGAATGACCTTGCCCTGCTTGCCCTTGTCCTTGCCGGTGATGACCTGGACCAGGTCACCCTTCTTGATCTTCATGCCTGCCATCGGTTACAGCACCTCCGGCGCAAGCGAGATGATCTTCATGAACTTCTTCTCGCGCAGCTCACGGCCGACGGGGCCGAAGATGCGGGTGCCACGGGGGTCACCCTCGGTGTTCTTGAGGATGACGGCGGCGTTCTCGTCGAACCGGATGTAGGAACCGTCGGGACGACGGCGCTCCTTCACGGTCCGGACGATGACGGCCTTGACCACGTCACCCTTCTTCACGTTGCCACCGGGGATCGCGTCCTTGACGGTCGCCACGATGACGTCGCCGATACCCGCGTAGCGCCGGCCGGAGCCACCGAGAACGCGGATGCAAAGGATCTCCTTCGCGCCCGTGTTGTCGGCGACACGCAGTCGCGACTCCTGCTGGATCACGTCTTTCTCCTGATCGTCAACGATCGGGACCGGGCCCGCCGCTGCTCACCCGGGCATCCACATCCACATGTGAACGTGGACCCCGGGCACATACGACGGCACCCAATCGCGTTCGTTACTTGGCCTTCTCGAGGATCTCGACGACGCGCCAGCGCTTCGTCGCGGACAGCGGACGGGTCTCCATGAGGAGAACGCGGTCGCCGACACCGCAGGCGTTGGCCTCGTCGTGCGCCTTCAGCTTGTTGGTACGGCGGATGACCTTGCCGTACAGCGCGTGCTTGACGCGGTCCTCGACGGCGACGACGACGGTCTTGTCCATCTTGTCGCTGACGACGAGACCCTCACGGGTCTTGCGGAAACCGCGCGTCTCGTTGGTGTTCTCAGTCATCAGGCGTCCTTCACCGTGTCGATGCCCAGCTCGCGCTCGCGCATCAGGGTGTAGATCCGCGCGATGTCCTTCTTGACGAGCTTGAGCCGCCCGTGGTTGTCGAGCTGCCCGGTCGCCGCCTGGAAGCGGAGGTTGAACAGCTCCTCCTTGCGCTCACGCAGCTGCGCAACGAGACCCTCGTTGTCCAGCTCACGGAGCTCAGCAGCCTTGGTGCCGGCCATCAGCTCTCACCTGCCTCGCGCCGGACGATCCGGCACTTCATCGGGAGCTTGTGAGCAGCGCGGGTGAGCGCCTCACGAGCCATCTTCTCGTTCGGGTAGGACAGCTCGAACATGACCCGACCCGGGTGCACGTTGGCGATCCACCACTCCGGCGAACCCTTACCGGAACCCATGCGGGTCTCGGCAGGCTTCTTCGTCAGCGGACGGTCCGGGTAGATGTTGATCCAGACCTTGCCGCCACGCTTGATGTGACGAGTGATGGAGATACGAGCGGACTCGATCTGCCGGTTCGTCACATACGCCGGGGTGACGGCCTGCAGGCCCCACTCGCCGAACGTGACTTCGGTACCGCCCTTGGCCGCACCACGACGCTTGGGGTGGTGCTGCTTGCGGTGCTTGACCCTGCGAGGGATCAGCATGGTCAGGCCTCCGTAGTGGTCTCAGCCGCAGCGGGAGCCTCGGTCACCGCAGGAGCGGCGGCCTCGGTGTTCTGCTGCTGCGGACGGCGGCCACGGCCGCCGGCGGGACGGTCGCCGCCCCGACGGGGGCGCTCACCCGGGCCACCCGCACGCGGCGGACGGTTCCCGGCCTTGGCAGCGGCGTTGTCGGCGCGGACCTCGGCGATGTTCTTGACGTCGCCCTTGTAGATCCACACCTTCACGCCGATGCGACCGAAGGTGGTCTTGGCCTCGAAGAAGCCGTAGTCCACGTTCGCGCGGAGCGTGTGCAGCGGCACACGACCCTCGCGGTAGAACTCGCTGCGGGACATCTCAGCGCCGCCCAGACGGCCGGAGCACTGGATCTTGATGCCCTTGGCGCCGGACTTCATCGTGCCCTGCATGCTCTTACGCATGGCGCGACGGAAGGAGACGCGGGAGGACAGCTGCTCCGCGACGCCCTGAGCCACGAGCTGGGCGTCCAGCTCGGGGTTCTTGACCTCGAGGATGTTCAGCTGGACCTGCTTGCCGGTCAGCTTCTCGAGGTCGCCGCGGATGCGGTCGGCCTCGGTGCCACGGCGGCCGATGACGATGCCCGGGCGGGCGGTGTGGATGTCCACCCGCACGCGGTCACGGGTGCGCTCGATCTCAACCTTCGAGATACCGGCGCGCTCCATGCCGGACGTCATCATGCGACGGATCGCGACGTCTTCCTTGACGTAGTCCTTGTACAGCTTGTCGGCGTACCAGCGGGACTTGAAGTCCGTGGTGATGCCGAGGCGGAACCCGTGCGGGTTAACCTTCTGGCCCATTACCGGGTCCCTTCCTTCGACGCGACGACCACGGTGATGTGGCTCGTCCGCTTGCGGATCCGGTACGCGCGGCCCTGGGCCCGCGGACGGAAACGCTTCAGGGTCGGGCCCTCGTCGACGTAGGCCTCAGCGATGTAGAGGCTGTCGACGTCGTTGTGGTTGTAGTTGTGCGCGGCGTTCGCAACGGCGCTGTTGAGCACCTTGAGAACGGGCACCGAAGCAGCCTGCGGAGCGAATCGCAGGACCGCCTGGGCCTCCGTGGCATTCATGCCACGGACAAGGTCCACCACGCGGCGGGCCTTCATGGGCGTCACGCGGATGTACCGCGCCTGTGCCCTGGCTTCCATGGTTGTCCCCTTGATGGTGATTGTCATCGTGTCTTCGCTTCGCAGGTCAGCGACGCTTGGACTTGCGGTCGTCCTTGACGTGACCCTTGAACGTGCGGGTCGGCGCGAACTCGCCGAGCTTGTGGCCGACCATCGACTCGGTGACGAACACCGGGATGTGCTTGCGGCCGTCGTGCACCGCGAGGGTGTGCCCCAGCATCGCCGGAACGATCATGGAGCGACGGGACCAGGTCTTGATGACGTTCTGGGTACCGGCCTCGTTCTGACTGTCCACCTTCTTCATCAGGTGGTCGTCGACGAAGGGACCCTTCTTGAGACTGCGCGGCATCGAGACTGCTCCTAGCGCTTCTTGTTCGTCTTGCGGCGGCGGACGATCAGCTTGTCGCTCGCCTTCTTCGGCTTGCGAGTGCGACCCTCCTTCTGGCCCCACGGCGAAACCGGGTGGCGACCACCGGAGGTCTTACCCTCACCACCACCGTGCGGGTGGTCGATCGGGTTCATGGCGACACCACGCACGGTCGGGCGGACGCCCTTCCAGCGCATACGGCCGGCCTTACCCCAGTTGATGTTGGACTGCTCGGCGTTGCCGACCTCGCCAACGGTCGCCCGGCAGCGCGCGTCGACGAGGCGGACCTCGCCCGACGGCATGCGCAGGTGGGCGTAGACGCCCTCACGCGCGAGCAGCTGGATGCTGGAACCGGCGGAGCGGGCCAGCTTGGCGCCGCCGCCCGGACGCAGCTCCACCGCGTGGATGACGGTACCCACGGGGATGTTGCGCAGCGGGAGGTTGTTGCCCGGCTTGATGTCGGCGTTGGGGCCGGCCTCAACCCGGTCGCCCTGGCCGAGCTTGGCCGGAGCGATGATGTAGCGCTTCTCGCCGTCTGCGTAGTGCAGCAGCGCGATGCGCGCGGTGCGGTTCGGGTCGTACTCGATGTGCGCGACCTTGGCCGGGACGCCGTCCTTGTCGTGACGACGGAAGTCGATCACACGGTACGCGCGCTTGTGGCCGCCACCCTGGTGGCGAACGGTCACGCGACCGGTGTTGTTGCGACCGCCCTTGCTGTGCAGCGGGCGGACCAGCGACTTCTCCGGCTCGGACCGCGTGATCTCGACAAAGTCGGCAACGCTGGAGCCGCGACGGCCCGGCGTTGTCGGCTTGTACTTGCGGATGCCCATGGCTTCTTCTGTCCTTAACCGTTACGGGATTCCCTGGCGCCTCAGGCGGCCGGGGCGTTCCCGAAGATGTCGATGCTGCCCTCTGCCAGCGTCACGATGGCGCGCTTGGTGTCCTTGCGCTTGCCGAAACCGGTGCGGGAGCGCTTGCGCTTGCCCTTGCGGTTGATCGTGTTCACGTTGGCGACCTTGACCGAGAAGACCGCCTCGACGGCCTGCTTGATCTGCGTCTTGTTGGCGTCCGGCGACACGATGAACGTGTACTTCGACTCGTCGAGGAGCGCGTAGCTCTTCTCCGAGATGACCGGCTTGATCAGGACGTCACGGGGGTCCGTGTACGTCTTGCTCGTGATCTCGCTCATCAGGCGGCGCTCCCATCGAGCTCGCCCTCAGCGGCGACAGCCTTGGCGGACGCGACCGGACCGGCCACGAAACGCTCGAAGGCGGCCTGGGTGAAGACCACGTCGTCGGAGACGAGCACGTCGTAGGTGTTCAGCTGACCGGCGTCCAGGATGTGCACGGTCGGCAGGTTGCGGGCGCTGAGGAGCGACAGCTCGTCGTCACGCTCGACGACCAGCAGGACGTTCTTGCGCTCGCTGATCTTGCCGAGCAGCGTGCGGGCAGCCTTGGTGGACGGCGCCTCGGTCGCGGTCACGCCGGTGACGACGTGGATGCGAGCGTTGCGGGCCCGGTCGGTCAGGGCGCCACGCAGAGCGGCGGCCTTCATCTTCTTCGGGGTCCGCTGCGAGTAGTCACGCGGCACGGGACCGTGCACGACGCCACCACCGGCGAACTGCGGCGCACGGGTCGAACCCTGACGGGCGCGGCCGGTGCCCTTCTGGCGGTACGGCTTCTTGCCGCCACCACGGACCTCGCCGCGGCTCTTCGCCTTGTGCGTGCCCTGACGAGCGGCGGCGAGCTGAGCGACGACGACCTGGTGCATCAGCGGAACGCTGACACGCGCGTCGAAAATCTCAGCCGGCAGCTCGACGGTGCCGACGGTCTCACCCGCGGGGGAGAGAACGTTGATGGAGCTCATTGCTTCAGGCCCCCTTCGCCGCAGTGCGGACCAGGATGAGGCCGCCGTTCGGACCGGGGACGGCGCCCTTGATGAGCAGCAGACCCTTCTCCGCGTCAACGGCGTGGACGGTCAGGTTCTGCGTGGTGACACGCTCGTGGCCCATGCGGCCGGCCATCTTCAGACCCTTGAAGACACGACCGGGGGTGGCGCAGCCACCGATGGAACCGGGCGAGCGGTGCTTGCGCTGGACGCCGTGGCCGGCGCCGAGGCCCTTGAAGTTGTGACGCTTCATGACACCGGCGAAGCCCTTGCCCTTGCTGGTGCCGGTCACGTCGACCTTGACACCGGCCTCGAACACCTCAGCGGTGATCTCCTGGCCGAGGGTGTACTCCGAGGCGTCGGACGTGCGCAGCTCGACCAGGTGGCGGCGCGGGGTCACGCCGGCCTTGGCGAAGTGACCCGCGAGGGGCTTGTTCACCTTGCGCGGGTCGATGTCGCCGAAACCGATCTGCACGGCGTCGTAGCCGGTGCCGTCGGCGGTGTGGACCTGGGTCACAACGTTCGGGCCGGCCTTGACGACGGTCACCGGGACGATGCGGTTGTTCTCGTCCCAGACCTGCGTCATGCCGAGCTTCTCGCCCAGGATGCCCTTGATCTTAGCCATTCTCAGCTCACGCCCCTCAGAGCTTGATCTCGATGTCGACACCGGCCGGCAGGTCGAGTCGCATCAGAGAGTCAACGGTCTTGGGCGTCGGGTCGAGGATGTCGATCAGGCGCTTGTGCGTGCGCATCTCGAAGTGCTCGCGCGAGTCCTTGTACTTGTGCGGCGAGCGGATGACGCAGTACACGTTCTTCTCAGTGGGCAGCGGCACCGGGCCCGCGACCTGCGCACCAGTACGCGTCACCGTCTCGACGATCTTCTTCGCCGAGGAGTCGATGACCTCGTGGTCGTAGGCCTTGAGCCGGATGCGGATCTTCTGTCCCGCCATGGCTACTTCGTAGTCCTTCTGTCTCTGCTGCCTCTACGCCTGCGGGCTCCGGGTGGAACCCTCAGGGGCGTTTCGCCGACCCACGCGGTCGGGCGTGTCGTACTCGCCTTCGCAATGAAGCCTTGGCGGAAACACCGGATCGACGCCTTTGCCTGCGCTTCCCGAAAGATTCCCGTACTTTCGCGCCGCAGCTGCCGCGCCTCGTCCAGACATGCTGGATCACAGGCAAACGGCCATCACGGGCACGACGAGTACTGTGGGACTCGCTTTCGGTCCTCCTAGCAACCACCGACCCCTAGGGGCCGGAGCGCAGCGGAGGCGCGCAACATCGGCGCTCAACCGAGCAACTTGACTAGTGTGCCATACCGGACAGGGTGGACGCCAATCAAGCCCGACGCGGGCAAACAGAAACCCCCTGCCAGCAAGCTGGCAGGGGGTTCTGACGCTGGATCAGCGAGATGTCAATTACTTGACGATCTTGGTGACCTGGCCGGCGCCGACGGTGCGACCACCCTCACGGATGGCGAACTTCAGGCCCTCCTCCATGGCGACCGGCTGGATCAGCGCGACCGTCATGGCGGTGTTGTCGCCCGGCATGACCATCTCGGTGCCCTCGGGGAGGGTCACGACGCCGGTCACGTCCGTGGTACGGAAGTAGAACTGCGGGCGGTAGTTGTTGAAGAACGGGGTGTGGCGGCCACCCTCGTCCTTCGACAGGATGTAGGCCTGGGCCTCGAAGTCGGTGTGCGGCGTGACCGAACCCGGCTTGATGATGACCTGGCCGCGCTCGACGTCCTCGCGCTTGATGCCACGGAGCAGCAGACCGACGTTCTCACCGGCCTGGCCCTCGTCGAGCAGCTTGCGGAACATCTCGATGCCCGTGACCGTGGTGGTGGTCTTGGTGGTCTTGATGCCGATGATGTCGACGGTCTCGTTGACCTTCAGGACACCACGCTCGATACGACCGGTGACGACGGTGCCACGACCGGTGATCGTGAAGACGTCCTCGATCGGCATCAGGAACGGCTTGTCGACGTCACGCTCGGGGGTCGGGATGGCCTCGTCGACCGCGTGCATCAGGCCGAGGAGCTTCTCGCCCCACTCCTTGTCGCCCTCCAGCGCCTTCAGCGCGGAGACGCGGACGACCGGGAGGTCGTCGCCCGGGAACTCGTACTCGGAGAGCAGCTCGCGGACCTCGAGCTCGACGAGCTCCAGGATCTCCTCGTCGTCCACCATGTCGGCCTTGTTCAGGGCGACGACGATGTAGGGGACGCCGACCTGGCGGGCCAGGAGGACGTGCTCCTTGGTCTGCGGCATCGGGCCGTCGGTGGCGGCCACGACCAGGATCGCGCCGTCCATCTGGGCGGCACCGGTGATCATGTTCTTGATGTAGTCCGCGTGACCCGGGCAGTCGACGTGGGCGTAGTGACGCGCCTCGGTCTGGTACTCGACGTGCGCGATGGAGATGGTGATACCGCGCTGACGCTCCTCCGGCGCCTTGTCGATCTGGTCGAACGGCGTGAAGGGGTTGATGTCCGGGTACGCGTCGTGCAGCACCTTGGTGATCGCGGCAGTCAGGGTCGTCTTGCCGTGGTCGATGTGACCGATGGTGCCGATGTTGACGTGCGGCTTGACTCGCTCGAACTTGGCCTTAGCCACTTTGGGGTCCTCCTGGGGACAGTTTCTGTACGCCGTTCGACGTCAGGTGGTCTGTGGGGTGTGGGGCCGGAGGAGCCCGGGGGCCACGTGTGCCACGTGGACCCCAGGACCACCTCCGTACAGCCTATGCGAGGTTTCGCACCGGGTTGCCCCGGGATGCGAGGTACTTACTCGCCCTTGGCCTTTGCCACGATCTCTTCCGCCACGTTCTTGGGAACCTCGGCGTACGAGTCGAACTGCATGGAGTAGCTGGCGCGACCCGAGGTCTTGCTGCGCAGGTCACCGACGTAGCCGAACATCTCGGACAGCGGGACGAGCGCCTTGACGACGCGGGCGCCGGAACGCTCGTCCATGGCCTGGATCTGGCCACGGCGCGAGTTGATGTCGCCGATGACGTCGCCCATGTAGTCCTCGGGCGTGGTGACCTCGACGGCCATCATCGGCTCGAGCAGCACGGGGGACGCCTTGCGAGCACCCTCCTTGAACGCCATCGAACCGGCAATCTTGAACGCGAGCTCGGAGGAGTCGACGTCGTGCGAGGCACCGTCGAGCAGCGTCACGCGGACACCCTGGAGCGGGTAGCCGGCGAGGATGCCGAACTCCATGGCCTCCTGCGCACCGGCGTCGACCGAGGGGATGTACTCACGAGGCACGCGACCACCGGTGACGGCGTTCACGAACTCGTAGCCCTCGCCGGACTCCAGCGGCTCGATCGCGATCTGGACCTTGGCGAACTGACCGGAGCCACCCGTCTGCTTCTTGTGGGTGTAGTCGATGCGCTCGACGGCCTTGCGGATCGTCTCGCGGTACGCGACCTGCGGCTTGCCGACGTTGGCCTCGACCTTGAACTCACGCTTCATACGGTCGACCAGCACCTCGAGGTGCAGCTCGCCCATACCCGCGATGATGGTCTGGCCGGTCTCCTCGTCCGTGTTGACCTGGAAGGAGGGGTCCTCCTCCGCGAGACGCTGGATGGCGACACCCAGCTTCTCCTGGTCACCCTTGGACTTGGGCTCGATCGCGACGCGGATGACCGGGGCCGGGAAGTCCATGGACTCCAGGATCACCTGGTTCTTGTCGTCGCTCAGCGTCTCACCGGTGGTGGTCTGCTTCAGGCCCATGACGGCGACGATGTCGCCGGCGCCCACCGAGTCGATCTCCTCACGCTTGTTCGCGTGCATGCGGTAGATCTTGCCGATGCGCTCCTTCTTGCCCTTCACCGAGTTGAGGACGGCGGTGCCGGCCTCGAGACGCCCGGAGTAGATGCGAACGAAGGTGAGCTTGCCCAGGTGCGGGTCAGACATGATCTTGAACGCCAGAGCCGACAGCGGCTCGTCGTCCGACGCGTGGCGGATGATCTCGACCGACTCGTCGCCCGGCTTGTGGCCGACGATGGACTCGATGTCCAGCGGCGACGGCAGGTACTTCACGACCGCGTCGAGCAGGGGCTGGACGCCCTTGTTCTTGAACGCGGTGCCGCAGAAGACCGGGGTGAAGTTCGAGGCCAGGGTGCCACGACGGATACCGGCGATGAGCTCCTCCTCGGTGGGCTCCTGGCCCTCGAGGAACATCTCCATCAGCTGGTCGTCGCCCTCCGCGGAGGTCTCGAGCAGCTTGGCCCGGTACTCCTCGGCGAGCTCGGTGTGCGTGGCCGGGATGTCGACGACGTCGTACATCTCGCCCTTGGTGGCCTCGGCGGACCAGACCAGAGCCTTCATCTTCACCAGGTCGACGACACCGGTGAAGTCGGACTCGGCACCGATCGGCAGCTGCATGACCAGCGGGGTCGCGCTCAGGCGGTCGACGATGGAGTCGACACAGCGGAAGAACTCCGCGCCGGTGCGGTCCAGCTTGTTCACGAAGCAGATGCGCGGGACGCCGTAACGGTCGGCCTGACGCCACACCGTCTCGGACTGCGGCTCGACACCGGCCACACCGTCGAACACCGTCACGGCGCCGTCGAGGACGCGGAGCGAGCGCTCCACCTCGACGGTGAAGTCGACGTGACCCGGGGTGTCGATGATGTTGATGGTGTTGTCGACGCCGTCGACCGTCCAGTGGCAGGTCGTCGCGGCCGACGTGATCGTGATGCCGCGCTCCTGCTCCTGCTCCATCCAGTCCATCGTGGCAGCGCCGTCGTGGACCTCACCGATCTTGTAAGACACACCGGTGTAGAACAGGATGCGCTCGGTGGTGGTGGTCTTGCCCGCGTCGATGTGCGCCATGATCCCGATGTTGCGGACCCTGGCGAGGTCAAGGGAGGTTGCAGCCATGGTGGCTCGTTCTCTCTCTGTCTTTGAGTGACGGGGTACGGACTACCAGCGGTAGTGCGCGAAGGCCTTGTTGGACTCGGCCATCTTGTGGGTGTCCTCGCGACGCTTGACGGAGGCGCCCAGACCGTTGCTGGCGTCCAGGATCTCGTTGAGCAGACGCTCGGTCATGGTCTTCTCACGGCGAGCGCGGGAGTAGCCGACCAGCCAGCGCAGGGCCAGCGTGTTGGCGCGGCCCGGCTTGACCTCGACCGGCACCTGGTAGGTGGCGCCACCGACGCGGCGGGACTTGACCTCGAGGGTCGGCTTGACGTTCTCCAGGGCGCGCTTGAGCGCGACCACCGGGTCGTTGCCGGTCTTCTCACGGACGCCCTCGAGGGCGCCGTACACGATGCGCTCAGCCGTGGAGCGCTTGCCGTGCAGGAGGATCTTGTTGACGAGCTGGGTCACCACAGGGGAGCCGTAAACCGGGTCGATGATGACCGGGCGCTTCGGGGCAGGGCCCTTACGAGGCATTCTTACTTCTCCTTCTTGGCGCCGTAGCGGCTGCGGGCCTGCTTGCGGTTCTTGACACCCTGGGTGTCCAGCGAGCCGCGGATGATCTTGTAACGCACACCCGGCAGGTCCTTCACACGACCGCCACGCACGAGCACGATGGAGTGCTCCTGCAGGTTGTGACCCTCACCCGGAATGTAAGCGGTGACCTCGATCCCGCTGGTGAGGCGCACACGCGCGACCTTACGGAGAGCCGAGTTCGGCTTCTTCGGGGTGGTCGTGTACACACGCGTGCAGACGCCGCGGCGCTGGGGCGAACCCTTCAGTGCGGGCGTCTTGTTCTTCTCGACCTTGTCCTGCCGGCCCTTTCGGACCAGCTGCTGGATCGTAGGCACCGTATCTCCGATTCTCTGTGCCAAGGCTGGTGAAACTAACCTGGTGCGTCTCACCGACTCCCGACCCACGCGGTCGGGTGTGTCGGACGCCCTGCACAGTCCCGGGCTGGCGAAGCTCGGATGTGTGGAAGCGCGGTATCCCATGGCGCGGCGGCCGATATGCACGCACGCGCGAGAGACCCGGGGACACCCCAGGCACAAGGTCAGAGCGTACCTAGCGCAAGGGCCCCGGTCAAAACAAATGGATGTGGGCGCAATGTACGGCTGTCAAGTCGACAGCCGGTGGACAGGCAGCCTAGCCGTGCCGGATCGCGAGAAGGAAGAAGAACATCCACAGGACCGTGCCCAGGCTACCGAGGATGATGCCGGCCGTGGCCATCCCGTCGCCCTCCTCGTCCCGGGTGCGCAGCTGGTTCTTGGCGATGATGCCGCAGATCAGCGCGGGTAGGCCGGTCGCCCCGACGCTGACCAGCTGGGCCAGGCCGAGCAGCAGCGACGCCGTGGCGGCGCCGTTGGTACGCCGGCGGACGGGGGGCCAGTTCGGCGGGAGGTAGCCGTACGGCGGCACCGGCTGCGGCGGCATCGCCGCGAAGGCCGGCGGGGGCGACATCATCGGCGTGGGCATCGGCCCGACCGGCAGGTCCTGCACCAGCAGGCCCAGCTGCCCGTATGTCTGCGCGTACTGCGCGCGCTCGGTGCGGTCGTGGTACTCGTCGGTGCTGAGACGGCCCTCCGCGAAGGCCGCCTTCAGCACGTCCACGGTCCGCTCGCGGTCCGCCTGGGACGCGCGCATCGCGGACTGCGGGACGACAGGGCGCTGCCACGGATTCCCCGGTGGCATCGGCTGCATCATCGACACTGCGACCTCCCCGCTCGCCTGCTCTCCCCATATTGCAAGACGAGCGGGGATCCCGCATGGTGCCGCGCATCTCCGACCTGTGCTGTCACGAGCTTGTGACAGAAGCTCAGGAGCTTGTCTCGACCCTCTCCGCGTACCGCTTGCCGAGCTCCGCCCAGTGACGGTCCAGCAGGGCGGGCGACACCTGGGTCCCGTACTCGGCGGCCAGGTACTCGCTCAGCTGCCGGGGGTCCGGCTCCTGGTTGTAGGTCTCCATGAACGAGGTGAGCGCCTCGAAGTAGAGGTCGAGAGGCTCCTCCCCCTCGCGCTGCGGCGCGAACCACGCCTCCGGTCCCGGCGGCGGGTAGGGCGGCTGCTGGTTGGGCAGCCAGCCGATGCCGCGGGTCGAAGGGTCGGCCGCGGCGGCCTCCTGGTCCTCCCCGACGGCCTGCGCCGCCTGGTCGGGGACGTTCAGCAGGCGGCGGTGGCGGTTGCGCACCACGGTCTGGAGCGTGTTGACCACCAGCGGATCCACGGCAGGCTGCGGCTGCGCCTCAGGTTGGGGCTGGGGCTGCACCGACGACTGGGGCTGCTGGGACTGCATCGACTGCTGGGGCTGCTGGGGCTGGGGTTGCTGAGACTGCGGCTGCGCGTACGGCCGAACGGGTGAGCCGAACGCCTCCGACTGTTCCCCCGGCTGGGACTGCGGCTGGGACTGCGACTGCGACACAGGATGCGGCACGGGCTGGTCCTGCGGCTGCGGATGGGGCGCGGTGTGGGGCACCGGGGCCTCCAGCGCGGGGGCCACGATCGGGTCGACCTCCCGGAAGTCCTGGTGACCACGGACCACCTCGAGGTCGAGCGGGACGCCGTAACGGGCCAGCTTGAGCGGCAGCAGCAGCTCCAGCGGAGCCCGGTAGCGCCAGCCGCGGCCGTACTGGGCGCGCAGGTGCGTGCGGTAGACGAGCCGGTTCTGCTCCAGGCGGATGACCTCGTCGTACGAGCGCAGCTCCCACAGCTTCATCCGCCGCCACAGGACGAAGGTCGGCAGCGGGGCGAGGATCCAGCGGAACAGCCGGACCGACTCCATGTAGCGGTCGGCGGTGATGTCGGCGATCCGCCCGACGGCGTGCCGCGCCGCCTCGACGACGACGATGAAGAGCAACGGGATGATCGCGTGCATCCCCATCGCGAGCGGGTCGCCGACAGAGGAGGCCGCGTTGAAGACGATGGTGCCGACGGTCAGTGTCCAGGCCGCCTGGCGCAGCAGCGGGAACGGGATGCGCAGCCAGGTGAGCACCAGGTCGAGCGCCAGCAGTACGGCGATGCCGACGTCGACGCCGATCGGGAACACATAGGCGAAGAGTCCGAAGCCCTTCCGCGTGGCGAGCACGCGGACGGCGGAGTAGGAGCCTGCGAAACCGATGCCGGCGATGATGAACGCGCCGGCGGCCACCACACCGATGAGGGTGCGGTGGGTCTTGGTTATCACGGGGCGGTCGGCCATGGGGCGTGCTCGCTTCGTGGGGGTCGCTGGGGGCCTTTGAGGGGAGACAGCTTGCCATACCGGTGTGCCGGGCTGGTGATCGCCCGGGGTCCGATCTTCGAGCAGCGCCTTCCGACTTGAGACACTGGGTCCATGAGCAGGAATTCAGGGACGCGCGGGCTGGTCGCGCAGGCGCTGCAGGACACCCGGTACGCGCCGCCGCGGCAGGCCGAGCGCACGGTCGAGGACTGGGCCTCGCGGCTGTCCGCGCAAGGACGGGAGCGGGCTGAGGTCGACCGTGAACTCCTGTGCCAGGCCGAGGAGTTGCTCGGCGCACTGTGGTCGCGCGGCTTCTGGCGTCCGGCTGACGTGGTGCGGCTCACCCGCCGGCAGCTGAAGCCGGCCCATGTCTCGCTGGCCGTCGGTCTGATCGCGGCCGAGGCCCGCCGCTACTCCCCCGCGGCCTTCGACCGCCGATGGACGGAGCAGTTGCGCGAGCTCGACGCGGAGCGACCGAGCTGGGCGGAGGACTCCGACTGGCTCGGCGAGACGTCCGTGCGGCTGCGGCTGGACCGCTTCTCCGCGCTGATCCACCTGCTGGAGCTGCTGCGGCTGTGGGGCACCGCCCCCGCGCTCACCCAGGTCGGCCCGGTCCCCGGCTCCGGAGCCGTGCTCACCGCCCCGGTGCCCGGCGAGCCGAAGCAGCTCGCCCGCATCCGCGCGTTGCTGGCCAAGGCCGAGGCCACGACCTACGCCGAGGAGGCGGAGGCGTTCACCGCCAAGGCGCAGGAGCTCATGGCCCGCCACAGCATCGACGAGGCGCTGCTCGCGGCTCGCGGCGGGGACCGCACCCTGCCGGGGGCCGTGCGCGTGGGCATCGACAACCCCTACGAGTCGGCGAAGGCACTGCTGCTGGA
This sequence comes from Streptacidiphilus anmyonensis, assembly GCF_000787855.1. Lineage (GTDB taxonomy): Bacteria > Actinomycetota > Actinomycetes > Streptomycetales > Streptomycetaceae > Streptacidiphilus > Streptacidiphilus anmyonensis. The sequence goes on from NZ_BBPQ01000011.1 coordinate 151,599, forward strand.
CGCGGTCGCCTCGGCGAACCGGGCCCAGTCGGTCTGGGACAAGCAGAACGGCTTCTGCACCGTCGTCGGCTTCGAGGGGGACCTGGACGCGGTGGAGCTGCTGTTCACCTCGCTCCTGCTGCAGGGCGTCACCGCGATGAACAGCGGCAGGGTCCAGCAGGGCGGACGTAGCAAGGCCTTCCGGCAGTCCTTCCTGGTCGCCTACGCCAGCCGGATCCGCGAGCGGCTCACCGCGGCCACGGCCCAGGCCGAGGCGGAGACCACGGCCGGAGACCTGCTGCCGGTCCTGGCGGCCCGTCAGGAGGCGGTGGCGGAACGCACCACGACGCTCTTTCCCAGCCTCAAGAAGGGCCGGGCCATCCGCGTCTCGGACCTCGACGGCTGGACGCAGGGACGCGAGGCTGCCGACAAGGCTCAGTTGCACTCTGCTCAGGGGCGCGACAAGCCACTGACGAGGTGAGTCCCGAAACGCGCAGTGCAGCGAACGACGAAGGCCCGGCCCCCCGCAAGGGGGGCCGGGCCTTCGTCACTGGCTATCAGCCCGTGTACGGGCCGTAGTCGTAGTCGTCCAGCGGGACGGCCTGGCCGGAGCCGGCGCCGAAGGGCGAGTAGTCCATGTCGTCGTAGCCGACGGCGGAGTACATCGCGGCCTTCGCCTCCTCGGTGGGCTCGACCCGGATGTTGCGGTAGCGGGGCAGACCCGTACCGGCCGGGATGAGCTTACCCAGGATGACGTTCTCCTTGAGGCCCAGCAGCGGGTCGGACTTGGCGTGGATCGCCGCGTCCGTCAGGACCCTGGTCGTCTCCTGGAAGGAGGCGGCCGACAGCCAGGACTCGGTGGCCAGCGAGGCCTTGGTGATACCCATCAGCTGCGGACGGCCGGAGGCGGGGTGACCGCCCTCGGAGACCACACGACGGTTCTCGACCTCGAAGCGGCCGCGCTCGACGAGCTCGCCCGGGAGCAGCTCGGCGTCGCCCGACTCGATGATCGTCACGCGGCGGAGCATCTGCCGGATGATGATCTCGATGTGCTTGTCGTGGATCGACACGCCCTGGGAGTTGTAGACCTTCTGGACTTCCTCCACCAGGTGCACCTGCACCGCGCGCTGGCCCATGATGCGCAGCACGTCGTGCGGGTTCACGGTACCGGCGGTCAGCTTCTCGCCGACGCCGACCCAGGAGCCCTCCTCGACCAGCAGCTTGACGCGCTTGGAGATCGGGTAGGCGATCTCGTCGCTGCCGTCGTCCGGCGTGATGACCAGCTTGCGGGTCTTCTCGGTGTCCTCGATGCGGACGCGGCCGGCCGCCTCCGCGATCGGGGCCACACCACGCGGGTTACGGGCCTCGAAGAGCTCGACGACACGCGGCAGACCCTGGGTGATGTCGTCACCGGCCACACCACCGGTGTGGAAGGTACGCATCGTCAGCTGGGTGCCGGGCTCACCGATGGACTGGGCGGCGATGATGCCGACCGCCTCACCGATGTCGACCAGCTTGCCGGTGGCCAGCGAGCGGCCGTAGCACATGGCGCAGGTGCCGACGGCGGACTCACAGGTCAGGATCGAGCGGATCTTGACCTCGGAGATGCCGTGGCGGACCAGCTCGTCGATCATGACGTCGCCCAGGTCCACGCCCGCGGGGGCGATGACCTGGCCGTCGACCACGACGTCCTCGGAGAGCGTGCGGGCGTAGACCGAGGTCTCGACGTTGTCGACCTTGCGCAGGGAGCCGTCGGCGCCCACGGTGGCGATCGGCAGCTTGAGACCGCGCTCCGTCTGGCAGTCCTCCTCGCGGATGATGACGTCCTGGGAGACGTCGACCAGACGACGAGTCAGGTAGCCGGAGTCGGCGGTACGCAGGGCGGTGTCGGCGAGACCCTTACGGGCGCCGTGGGTGGAGATGAAGTACTCCAGCACGGACAGACCCTCACGGAACGACGCCTTGATGGGGCGGGCGATCGTCTCGTTCTTGGCGTTCGACACCAGACCACGCATACCGGCGATCTGACGCATCTGCATCATGTTTCCACGAGCACCCGAGTCGACCATCATGAAGATGGGGTTCGTCTTCGGGAAGTTCGCGTTCATCGCCTCGGCGACCTCGTTGGTCGCCTTGGTCCAGATCGCGACGAGCTCCTGCTGGCGCTCGTCACGGGTGATCAGACCGCGCTCGTACTGCTTCTGGACCTTCTCCGCCTGGGCCTCGTAGCCCTCGAGGATCTGCGGCTTGCTCGGCGGCACGACGACGTCCGAGATGGACACCGTGACGCCGGAGCGGGTGGCCCAGTGGAAACCGGCGGACTTGAGGTTGTCCAGGGTCGCCGCGACGGTGACCTTGGGGTAGCGCTCGGCCAGGTCGTTGACGATCGTCGAGAGCTGCTTCTTGCCGACCTCGTAGTCCACGAACGGGTAGTCCTCGGGCAGCAGCTCGTTGAAGAGCGCGCGGCCCAGGGTCGTCCGCAGACGCAGCGGCTCACCCTCCGACCAGGTGGGCTTGCCGTCCTCGTCGACCGGAGCCGTCCAGCCGCGCGGCGGAACCGTGCCGGCCGGCAGACGCAGGTCGATCGGGGCCTGGAGGTCCAGCTCCTTGGCGTCGAAGGCCATGACGGCCTCCGAGGTCGCGCCGAAGGCGCGGCCCACGCCGCGGAGCGTGTCCAGCTCGCGCTCGGAGGTCAGGAAGAACAGACCGAGCACCATGTCCTGGGTCGGCATGGTCACCGGACGACCGTCGGCGGGCTTGAGGATGTTGTTCGAGGACAGCATCAGGATGCGGGCCTCGGCCTGCGCCTCCGCGGAGAGCGGCAGGTGGACGGCCATCTGGTCACCGTCGAAGTCCGCGTTGAACGCGGTGCAGACGAGCGGGTGGATCTGGATGGCCTTGCCCTCGACCAGCTGCGGCTCGAAGGCCTGGATGCCGAGGCGGTGCAGCGTGGGCGCACGGTTCAGCAGAACCGGGTGCTCCGCGATGACCTCTTCCAGGACGTCCCACACGACCGGGCGGGCACGCTCGACCATGCGCTTGGCCGACTTGATGTTCTGCGCGTGGTTCAGGTCGACCAGGCGCTTCATCACGAACGGCTTGAAGAGCTCCAGCGCCATGGCCTTCGGCAGACCGCACTGGTGCAGCTTGAGCTGCGGGCCGACGACGATGACCGAACGGGCCGAGTAGTCGACGCGCTTACCGAGCAGGTTCTGACGGAAACGACCCTGCTTGCCCTTCAGCATGTCGCTGAGGGACTTCAGCGGGCGGTTGCCCGGACCGGTGACCGGACGGCCGCGGCGGCCGTTGTCGAACAGCGAGTCCACGGCCTCCTGGAGCATGCGCTTCTCGTTGTTCACGATGATCTCGGGCGCGCCGAGGTCGAGAAGCCGCTTCAGGCGGTTGTTGCGGTTGATGACGCGGCGGTACAGGTCGTTCAGGTCGGAGGTCGCGAAGCGGCCACCGTCCAGCTGCACCATCGGACGCAGGTCCGGCGGGATGACCGGGACGCAGTCCAGCACCATGCCGGCCGGCTTGTTGTTGGTCTGCAGGAAGGCGGAGACGACCTTGAGACGCTTCAGGGCGCGGGTCTTCTTCTGACCCTTGCCCGTCTTGATGATCTCGCGGAGCTTCTCGGCCTCCTCCTCCAGGTCGAAGGACTCCAGGCGCTTCTGCAGCGCGGCGGCGCCCATGGAACCCATGAAGTAGGTGCCGAAGCGGTCGCGCAGCTCGCGGTAGAGCAGCTCGTCGCCCTCGAGGTCCTGGACCTTGAGGGACTTGAAGCGGGCCCACACCTCGTCGAGGCGGTCCAGCTCACGCTGGGCGCGGTCGCGCAGCTGCTTCATCTCGCGCTCGGCGCCCTCGCGCACCTTGCGGCGAACGTCGGCCTTGGCGCCCTCGTTCTCCAGCTCGGCGAGGTCGGCCTCGAGCTTCTTGGCGCGGTTCTCCAGGTCGGAGTCGCGGCGCTGCTCGACCTGCTGGCGCTCCACGGAGACCTGGGCCTCCAGGGAGGGCAGGTCACGGGTGCGGCGCTCCTCGTCCACCCACGTGATCATGTAGGCGGCGAAGTAGATGACCTTCTCCAGGTCCTTGGGGGCAAGGTCCAGGAGGTAGCCGAGGCGCGACGGAACGCCCTTGAAGTACCAGATGTGCGTGACGGGCGCGGCGAGCTCGATGTGGCCCATCCGCTCACGGCGCACCTTGGCGCGGGTCACCTCGACGCCGCAGCGCTCGCAGATGATGCCCTTGAAGCGGACGCGCTTGTACTTACCGCAGTAGCACTCCCAGTCCCGGGTGGGGCCGAAGATCTTCTCGCAGAAGAGCCCGTCCTTTTCCGGCTTCAGGGTGCGGTAGTTGATGGTCTCCGGCTTCTTGACCTCGCCGTGCGACCACTGACGGATGTCGTCAGCGGTGGCCAGGCCGATTCGCAGCTCATCGAAGAAGTTGACGTCGAGCACTCTCGTCAATCCCTTTCGTCACCCCAGAAACGCGGGGTGGGGGTCGAAATTACGTCTGGTCTGAAAGGGGGCCTGGGGGTCGAAGGGCCGGCCTTGCTTGGAATGGAGGCCGGCCCTACCCCTGTCAGACCTCTTCGACGCTGCTCGGCTCGCGCCGGGACAGGTCGATACCGAGCTCCTCCGCGGCGCGGAACACGTCCTCGTCGGAGTCACGCATCTCGATGGACATACCGTCGGACGACAGCACCTCCACGTTCAGGCAGAGCGACTGCATCTCCTTGATGAGGACCTTGAAGGACTCGGGGATGCCGGGCTCGGGGATGTTCTCGCCCTTGACGATGGCCTCGTAGACCTTCACGCGGCCGAGGACGTCGTCGGACTTGATGGTGAGGAGCTCCTGCAGGGCGTAGGCGGCGCCGTACGCCTCCAGGGCCCACACCTCCATCTCACCGAAGCGCTGACCACCGAACTGCGCCTTACCACCCAGCGGCTGCTGGGTGATCATGGAGTACGGACCGGTCGAACGGGCGTGCAGCTTGTCGTCGACCAGGTGGTGCAGCTTGAGGATGTACATGTAGCCGACCGAGATCGGCATCGGGAACGGCTCGCCGGAGCGGCCGTCGAACAGCTGGGCCTTGCCGGACTGGCCGACCAGGCGGTCGCCGTCACGGGTCGGGATGGTGTTCTCCAGCAGACCGGTGATCTCGTCCTCGCGGGCGCCGTCGAAGACCGGGGTGGCCAGGTTGGTGCCCGGCTCCGCCTTGTCGGCGCCGATCTTCTGCAGGCGGCGGGCCCACTCGTCGGCGATGCCGGAGACGTCCCAGCCCTGCTTGGCGAGCCAGCCGAGGTGGGTCTCCAGGACCTGTCCCGGGTTCATTCGGGACGGGACACCGAGCGGGTTGAGGACGATGTCGACCGGGGTGCCGTCGGCGAGGAACGGCATGTCCTCGACCGGCAGGATCTTGGAGATGACACCCTTGTTGCCGTGACGGCCGGCGAGCTTGTCACCGTTGGTGATCTTGCGCTTCTGCGCGACGTAGACGCGGACCAGCTGGTTCACGCCCGGGGGCAGCTCGTCGCCCTCCTCGCGGTCGAAGACGCGCACGCCGATGACCTTGCCGGACTCACCGTGCGGGACCTTCAGCGAGGTGTCACGGACCTCACGGGCCTTCTCACCGAAGATCGCGCGCAGCAGGCGCTCCTCCGGGGTCAGCTCGGTCTCACCCTTCGGGGTGACCTTGCCGACCAGGATGTCACCGGTGGTGACATCGGCGCCGATGCGGATGATGCCGCGCTCGTCCAGGTCCGCGAGGACCTCCTCGGAGACGTTCGGGATGTCCCGGGTGATCTCCTCGGGGCCGAGCTTGGTGTCACGGGCGTCGACCTCGTGCTCCTCGATGTGGATCGAGGAGAGGACGTCGTCCTGCACGAGGCGCTGCGACAGGATGATCGCGTCCTCGTAGTTGTGACCCTCCCACGGCATGAACGCCACGAGCAGGTTCTTGCCGAGGGCCATCTCGCCCTCGTCGGTGCACGGGCCGTCGGCCAGGACCTGGCCGGCGATCACGCGGGCGCCCTCGTCCACGATGACCTTCTGGTTGAAGGCCGTGCCCTGGTTGGAGCGCGTGAACTTGGCCACCCGGTAGGTGGTGTAGGTGCCGTCGTCGTTGGCGACGGTGACGTAGTCCGCGGAGACCTCCTGGACCACACCGTCCTTCTCGGCGGTGATGACGTCCGCGGCGTCGACGGCGGCGCGGTACTCCATGCCGGTGCCGACGAGCGGGGACTCGCTCTTCAGCAGCGGGACGGCCTGGCGCATCATGTTCGAGCCCATGAGCGCGCGGTTGGCGTCGTCGTGCTCGAGGAACGGGATCATGGCGGTCGCGACCGACACCATCTGGCGCGGCGAGACGTCCATGTAGTCGATCTCGACACCGGGGATGTAGTCGATCTCGCCGCCACGGCGGCGGACCAGGACACGGGCCTCGGCGAAGGTGTTCTCGTCCGTCAGCGGCGCGTTGGCCTGCGCGATGACGAAGCGGTCCTCCTCGTCGGCGGTCAGGTAGTCGAGGTCGTCGGTGACGACACCCTCGACGACCTTGCGGTACGGCGTCTCCACGAAGCCGAAGGCGTTGACCCGGCCGTAGGAGGCGAGCGAACCGATCAGACCGATGTTCGGGCCTTCCGGGGTCTCGATCGGGCACATGCGTCCGTAGTGGGACGGGTGCACGTCACGGACCTCGAAGCCGGCGCGCTCACGGGAGAGACCACCGGGGCCCAGCGCGGACAGACGACGCTTGTGGGTCAGGCCCGACAGCGGGTTCGTCTGGTCCATGAACTGGGACAGCTGGCTGGTGCCGAAGAACTCCTTGATGGAGGCGACGACCGGCCGGATGTTGATCAGGGTCTGCGGCGTGATCGCCTCGACGTCCTGGGTGGTCATGCGCTCGCGCACGACGCGCTCCATACGGGCGAGACCCGTACGGACCTGGTTCTGGATCAGCTCGCCGACGTTGCGCAGACGACGGTTGCCGAAGTGGTCGATGTCGTCGTCCTCGATGACGATCGTCGACCCGTTGGGCGCGACCGTCTCGGTCTCGCCCGCGTGCAGCTGCACCAGGTACTTGATCGTCGCGATGATGTCGTCGACGGTGAGCACGCCCGAGTCGAGACCCTGGCCGACGCCCAGCTTCTTGTTGATCTTGTACCGGCCGACCTTGGCAAGGTCGTAACGCTTCGGGTTGAAGTAGAGGTTCTCCAGAAGCGTCTGCGCGGCCTCGCGGGTCGGCGGCTCGCCCGGGCGCAGCTTGCGGTAGATGTCGAGCAGCGCGTCGTCCTGGCCCTGGGTGTGGTCCTTCTCCAGGGTGGCGCGCATCGACTCGTACTGGCCGAACTCCTCCAGGATCTGCTCGGAGGTCCAGCCGAGGGCCTTGAGCAGCACCGTGACCGACTGCTTGCGCTTGCGGTCGATGCGGACACCGACCATGTCGCGCTTGTCGATCTCCAGCTCCAGCCAGGCACCGCGGGAGGGGATGACCTTGGCGGAGTAGATGTCCTTGTCAGAGGTCTTGTCCAGGGTGGTGTCGAAGTAGACACCCGGGGAGCGGACCAGCTGGGACACGACGACACGCTCGGTGCCGTTGATGACGAAGGTGCCCTTGTTGGTCATCAGGGGGAAGTCGCCCATGAAGACCGTCTGGGACTTGATCTCACCAGTCTCGTTGTTGGTGAACTCGGCCGTGACGAAGAGCGGGGCCGCGTACGTGAAGTCGCGGTCCTTGCACTCGTCGATCGAGTTCTTCGGAGGCTCGAAACGGTGGTCGCGGAACGTCAGCGACATGGACCCGGAGAAGTCCTCGATCGGGGAGATCTCCTCGAAGATCTCCTCCAGACCGGACTTGGTGGGGACGTCGAAGCCCTCATCGAGGGCGGCGTCGACCCGCGCCTTCCATGCGGCGTTGCCGAGGAGCCAGTCAAAGCTCTCGGTCTGGAGCGCCAAGAGGTTCGGAACCTCAAGAGGCTCCTTGATCTTCGCGAAGGAAATGCGGAGCGGGGCGGTGGATGCGGAGGTGTTCGAGGCGTTGCGCGAGGCGGCCAAGAGGGGGTCCTTCCGAGGGCTCGGACTCACTACGCGCGTACCGGGCCCGCCCGTCTCACGGGTAGCATCCGCGCTCCCGCACCGGACCCTCAGACAGGGGATCTTCCCTGGTCAGAGGCGGTGCGCGGGCGGGGTGCCACCCCTGGTCGGGGCAGCGCAGACTCCGGGCGACGAGTCACGGAGCAGCTAAAAGGCAGCGCAAAGGGACAGTGTAGCCATAGGCTGCACTGCTGTCCAGTCCGGATTCGGAGACCGAATCTCAGAACTCCCTACCTCGCGGGACGCCCCCTCCCGGGGACGCCCTCAGGCGGTCACTTCGTCGCCGGGGGAATGCTTCCCACCGGGCGACGATTCCATGCCTTCGCTCGTGCCTCAGCTCAAGACCTCGCGTCCTGAGAATTGCGCGCTGCTGGCCGTTCGTCAAGGGCACCGGGGCTCTCACCTCGGTTACGGACCGACATCACCCCTGCTGAGCGACGACGACGATCACCATACTCCCGCCCACTGACAGCGGAGCACCCACGCTAGACCAGATGGCCTGAAACGAACCGTTCCGGACATAAACAAACCGGGGCGATCACTCCAAAGAGTGATCGCCCCGGCTAGGAGAGCGCTCGGGCTACGGTCGTGAGACCAAATGCCCGAAAGGTCTTACTTGACCTCGACCGACGCGCCGGCGGCCTTGAGGGCCTCGGCAGCCTTGTCAGCGGCCTCCTTGTTGACCTTCTCGAGCAGCGGCTTCGGCGCACCGTCGACCAGGTCCTTGGCCTCCTTGAGGCCCAGGGAGGTGAGCTCGCGCACGACCTTGATGACCTGGATCTTCTTGTCGCCGGCACCCGTGAGGATGACGTCGAACTCGTCCTTCTCCTCAACGGCCTCAACGGCGGCGGCAGCGCCACCGGCGGCGGCAACCGCGACCGGGGCGGCGGCGGTGACGTCGAACTTGTCCTCGAACGCCTTCACGAACTCGGAGAGCTCGATGAGGGTCATCTCCTCGAACTGCGCGAGCAGCTCGTCCTGGGTCAGCTTCGCCATGATTGGCGTCCTTCCACTAAGTCGGCAGGTGCCGGATGTACATAACGGCGGGCGTACACGGCCCGCTGCGAGGACGGATTACTCCGCGGCGGGAGCCTCGTCCTCGACGGCGGGAGCCGGCGTACCGGCACCGCCCTGCTCCTCGACCTTGGCGCGCAGCGCCTCGACCGTGCGAACAAGCTTCGACGGCAGAGCCTGGAAGAGCGCGGCAGCCTGGGACTGCTTGGCCTTCATGGCACCGGCGAGCTTGGAGAGCAGCACCTCGCGGGACTCGAGGTCCGCGAGCTTCTTGATGTCGTCACCGGTCAGCGGCTTGCCGTCAAGCACACCGCCCTTGATGACGAGCGCCGGGTTCTCCTTGGCGAAGTCACGCAGAGCCTTGGCCGACTCCACCGGGTCACCGGTGACGAAGGCGACAGCCGTCGGACCAGTGAACAGGTCGTCGAGCTGGGTGATCCCGACCTCGTTGGCCGCGATCTTGGTCAGCGTGTTCTTCACCACGGCGTACTGGGCGTTGTCGCCGAGCGAGCGGCGCAGCGTCTTCAGCTGCGCCACGGTCAGACCGCGGTACTCGGTCAGCACGGCCGCGTTCGAGCCGCGGAACTTGTCCGTGATCTCGGCGACGGCGGCAGCCTTGTCGGGCCTTGCCATAGGCTTACGCCTCCTTCCGTGATGTCGATGCGGGGCCGACCAATGAGTCGACCTGCTGGGCCTGACTGCCGGAAGGAAAGCTTCGGTAGAACTACGAAGAGCCCCGGCGCAGGCGCACGGGGCTCTCAACCTCCGCTCGACGCGGTGCGCGGACGCACAGCGGAGCGGTGGGACAGAAGTCCTCGAATCAACCTGCGCGGGTCGCCCGCAGCTTTCGCTGTGCGGATCCTTCGGCTCTCGCCTGCCCCTAGGGGCACGCGGGAACAACCAGCGGTCAGTGGCTTGATGTCGAGAGTACGTGACCGGCCGCCTCGGGGGCAAATCGCCCCCGAGGCGGCCCGGCCGTCAGCTCGACGGGACCAGCGAGGACATGTCCAGGGTGTCGCCCGCCGGCGGCGGGGTGACCGTGACCGGCGTGGTGCCGTAGTCCGTGTAGTCGATCGTCGCGTTCAGCGACATGGTCGAGGACGCCGGGGTGGCCTCCACCATGCGGACCGGGAGGTTCTGGCCGTTGACCCACAGGTCCACCTTCATGCTGCTGACGCCCAGCTTGCTGTCCTGCTGGACCAGCGACTTGAGCGACGGGTCCTGCTCGGTCGCGAGCTTGGCGAAGTCCACCGTGCCCGAGTAGTGGGTGGTGGAGACGCCGTCGACGGTCTCGGTGCCGACGCGCTTGATGTCGCCGGACGAGGTGAACAGCTTGAGCTGGGTCGCCGGGTCCTGGCCGCTGCTCTTGTTCAGCGAGTCGGCGATGGCCGCGTCCTTGGACAGGTCCATCTTCATCCAGTGCTTGCCCTGGAAGGCCGCCTTGCCGCTCATGCCCATGTACATGGTGGTGCCGGACATCATCATGTGCATCGTGCCGCCGGCCACGCCGCCGGTGGCGGGCATGGTCATCGTCATGTCCAGGCCCACGGGCTTCCAGGAGATGTGGCCGTTGCCCGTGACGTCGGCCGTCTTGCCGTCCGCGGTGATGTGCTCGTCCATCTTCATGGAGACCGACGTGTACTTCTGCGTGGCCTGGTTCGTGGCGGACATCGCGTCGGCCACGCTCACCATCGGCACGGAGGCTGCCTGGCCGGACGCGGAGGCCGTCTTGCCGCCGCCGCAGGCGGCCAGACCGGTGACGGCGAGGGCCGCGGTGGCGGCGACGACGAGAGCGCGGGTGTAGCGCATGGGAACCCCCCTGTTAGCGAGCTGTGCGACAACTGACGCTACACCTGTCGTACGACAGCGAACGGGCCGGTACCCAGCCCTTGGGAGGCTTGGTACCGGCCCGTTACAGACCTACGGTCCTACGGCGATCCGGGGGGATCAGACCGCCGCGGGGTCCTCCTCGACGAGGAGGTTGCGGGTGCGGTTCGGGTCCACCTGGATGCCCGGGCCCATCGTGGTGCTGACAGCGACCTTCTTGATGTAGCGGCCCTTGGCGGCGGACGGCTTGGCCCGGAGGACCTCCTCGAGCGCCGCGGCGTAGTTCTCGACCAGCTTCTCGGTGTCGAACGAGGTCTTGCCGATGATCAGGTGCAGGTTCGAGTGCTTGTCGACGCGGAACTCGATCTTGCCGCCCTTGATCTCGGTGACGGCCTTCGCCACGTCGACGGTGACGGTGCCGGTCTTCGGGTTCGGCATCAGACCACGGGGACCGAGCACGCGGCCGAGGCGGCCGACCTTGCCCATGAGGTCCGGGGTGGCGACGACGGCGTCGAAGTCCAGGCGACCCTTGGCGACCTCGTCGATCAGCTCGTCGGCGCCGACGATGTCGGCGCCCGCAGCCTCCGCGGCCGCGGCACGGTCACCGGTCGCGAAGACCAGGACCCGGGCGGTCTTGCCGGTGCCGTGCGGGAGGTTCACGGTGCTGCGGACCATCTGGTCGGCCTTGCGCGGGTCGACACCCAGGCGCATGGCGACCTCGACGGTCGAGTCGAACTTGGTGGTGGAGGTCTCCTTGGCGAGGCGGATGGCCTCGAGGGGGGCGTACAGACGCTCGCGGTCGACCTTGGCGGCCGCGGCAGTCAGAGCCTTGCTGCGCTTCACTGCTGCTCCTACTGAGTTTCTTTGGCGTGGAGTCGTGGTTGCTGCGGACCGCGCCCGGCCCTACCACGGAAAAGCTCTATCGAGCCTGAGCCGGAGCTCAGCCCTCGACGGTGATGCCCATCGAACGAGCGGTACCGGCGATGATGCGCTCGGCCATCTCGATGTCGTTCGCGTTCAGGTCGGGCATCTTGGTCGTGGCGATCTCGCGGACCTGGGCAGCCGTGATCTTGGCAACCTTGGTCTTGTGCGGCTCGCCGGAGCCCTTCTCCACGCCCGCGGCCTTCAGGATGAGGCGAGCGGCCGGCGGAGTCTTGGTGATGAAGGTGAAGGAACGGTCCTCGTAGACCGTGATCTCCACCGGCACGACCATGCCACGCTGCGACTCGGTCGCGGCGTTGTAGGCCTTGCAGAACTCCATGATGTTGACGCCGTGCTGACCCAGGGCCGGGCCGACGGGCGGCGCGGGGTTGGCCGCACCGGCGTTGATCTGGAGCTTGATAAGCCCCGTGACCTTCTTCTTCTTGGGAGGCATGCTCTCTCCGGGTCCTTACGAGAGGTGTTCCCGACCGGCACGCGACAGCGCACCGGCGGGGCCTTGGATGATCGTGCGGCGCCGGGCACACGGCCGACAGCGCACACACATCGAACCAGAATAGCCCGAGACCCCCACCGCCCCGAAATCGCTTACCGGCCCAGCAGCCGTGCCACCCCCTCGGCCAGCCCGCCGATCGCGCGCGCCGCGCCCTCCAGCCCCGCCCGCACGGGCGGCGCCAGCAGCGCGTCCCCGAGCGGGCCGCCGTCCGACTCGACCACGGGGATGCCCTCCGGCGCCTGGAGCCGGTAGTGCTCGGGCTGCTGCGGCGCGGGGCCGAGGTCGTGCAGTTCGAGGTACTCGTTCGCCAGGACCAGGCCGGTCTCGGCGTCCACCACCACCGTGGACCCGCCGATCGTGAGCCGCAGGGCCCGCCGCCCCTTCCAGTCCACCACGTCCCGGACGGCCAACGGCTCGCGCAGCACGGCGCGGGGGCGGCGCAACGGGCCGAGGAAGAAGTGGGGCGGGCCGGGGTCGACGACCAGCCGGTCCGGCATCAGCCGGTAGTGGCGCTCCCCGTCGAACGCCTCGGCGAGCGCCGCGGCGGGACCGGAGGTCCGGGTGAAGTCGAGCCGGAAGCGGCGGTCGTCCGGGAGCGCGAAGCGGCCGTCGGCGAACTGGCTGCGCCAGGCGCCGGCGAGGCCCGCAGGCCGGGCCAGGGCCAGCAGCCGGACCACCTCCTCGACCGACGGCGGGGTCTCGTCGAGCGGCACGGGCTCGCTCCGCGTGAACTCCTCCGGCGTCAGATCCGGTCCGGCGCCGCCCCGCAGGAGCCGGCGCAGGCTCGGGTCGAACGCCATCCGCGCGAGCGTGAGCACGCCGGTGCGGACCGCCGCGCCCACCTGGTCAGCCCCCATCGAGGACGGAAGGGACGCCTCCGGCCCCGCGCCCGGCGGCGGTGACGGCGGTTCCGGCCGGGCGGCCTCCGCGCCGACGGCCCGCACGGCGACGGTCCGCACCGGCCGCCCGTCGTGGATCTCGACGAGCCGGAGCAGCAGCCCTGTCCCGGCGTCCACCAGCAGCTCGATCCTGTCGAGGAAGTGCTCCCGTCCGACGGGCATCGGCGTCTCGGGAACGGCCGTGACACGCATCGCGGGGCGGCCCAGCGCCTCGGCGGGTTCGCCGATCTCCCACCGGAAGTCGCCGAAGAGCCACTGCGGGTCGCGCACCACGACGTCCGGATCGCCCGCCTCCGTCGCGAACCCGCCGACGGCGAGCCCGTGGGTCAGGCGCCGCAGCCCGTCCGCGGCGTGGGCGCGGAGCGCGGCCTCGGCGTCCCGGTCGTGCTCGATGTCCAGCTCGACCGTCGGCCGCTGCGGCGCGTGCACCGCGCGGTACAGCAGAACGGCGAGATCACCCTCGTCCATCACGACCCCCTCCGGAGACGACGAAACCCCGCGTCCATCATGGGCGCGGGGTTTCGTCGTTGTCAGGGGATCAGTCGTTCTTGGCGATCTGGTCGAAGGAGAGCTCGACCGGGGTCTCCCGACCGAAGATCTCGACGAGGCCCTTGACCTTCTTCGAGTCCGGGTTGATCTCGTTGATCGTGGCCTGGAGCGTGGCGAAGGGGCCGTCGGTGACGGTGACCGAGTCGCCGACCTCGAAGTCCAGGACCTGGACCTCGGCGGGACGGACCGGGCTCGGCTTGCCGGCCTCCTTGGCGGCGGCGCGCTCGACGTCCGGGGCCAGCATCTTGACGACCTCGTCCAGCGTCAGCGGGTACGGGTCGTAGGCGTTGCCGACGAAGCCGGTGACGCCGGGGGTGTTGCGGACGACGCCCCAGGACTCGTTGGTGAGGTCCATGCGCACCAGGACGTAGCCGGGGAGCTTGTTCTGGCGGATGGTCTTCCGGTCGCCGTTCTTGATCTGGACGACCTCTTCCTGCGGCACCTCGGCCTGGTAGATGTAGTCCTCGACGTTCAGCGAGACGGCGCGCTGCTCCAGGTTGGCCTTCACCCGGTTCTCGTAACCGGCGTAGGTGTGGATGACGTACCACTCACCCGGAGCGGTCCGCAGCTCCTCGCGGAAGGCGGCCACGGGGTCGATCTCCACGCCGTCGTCCTCGGTGACGGCGGAGTCGGACTCCTCGAAAGCCTCCGTGGCCTCGGACTCGTCGGCGCTGACCACGGTCACGGCCTCTTCCTCCGCGGAGCGGCCGGCCGTTTCCTCGGCAGCCTCGACCTCGTCGACGTCCGCGCCGCTGTCGACGATCTCCTCGAAGTGGGACTCAGACACGTTGGCTGCTTCTTCCTGCTTGTTGCGATCGGTGGATTCCACGATACCGAAGCAACCGTAGCGGAGCGCCCGGACAACGGGACGAACCGCTCCAGAGGTGGAGGATCAGCCGAAGACGATCTGCGCGAGCTTCACGAAGCCGGTGTCGAGACCGTAGACCAGAGCCATGATCACCAGCACGAAGACGATGACGACCGTCGTGTAGGAGGTCAGGTCCGAGCGCGACGGCCAGACGACCTTGCGCAGCTCGGTGATGATCTGACGGTAGAAGAGCGCGGTGCGCGCGAAGATGTTCGGGCCCTTGTCGCGCTTGCGACCGCCCTTGCCATCCGAGTCGCCGGCCTTGCGGGCACGCTTCCGGTCGCGGCGGGAGAGATCCTCACCACCGGCGGAGTTGCCGCTCTCAGGTGTGGCGGTGGAGCCTACGGTCTCCGTCACTAGTCCCTCACCTGATATCCGGGTACCTGTAGGGGCTCCCGCGTGTCACGGGGCCCCTGATTGCACTGCTGACGGTACCGCCTGTCCGAGGTTTCCGACAGAGCGGAACAGCAGGGCCAGAGGGACTTGAACCCCCAACCGCCGGTTTTGGAGACCGGTGCTCTACCAATTGAGCTATAGCCCTTTGAGCCCGTGGTGCGGACTCGCAGTCCCAACCTACAGCATCGCGACCACCGCAGAGGTCTGCGGCCTGGCGTGCCGTCGGAAGGCTTCCAACGAGGGTTGAGTGTAGGGGGTGGAGGGCCCGCACGTCGAATGGGTTCCGCCCGAGGACCGCAGCTCGGACCCGTTCGGGTCGCATTCCGGAATGCCGCGACCGGGCCATGAGGCTTCTGCGAGCATGCCGATATGAGCGCTGCCTCCCCCACCCCTGACGCATCAATCCGTCCCGCCGACCGCCGGGTCTCGGCCCGGGTCGGCGCCATCGCGGAGTCCGCGACGCTGGCCGTCGACGCCAAGGCCAAGGCCCTGAAGGCCGCCGGGCGTCCGGTGATCGGCTTCGGCGCGGGCGAGCCGGACTTCCCGACGCCGGACTACATCGTCGAGGAGGCCGTGGCCGCCTGCCGCGACCCGAAGAACCACCGCTACACCCCCGCCGGCGGCCTGCCCGAGCTCAAGGCCGCCATCGCCGCCAAGACGCTGCGCGACTCCGGCTGGGCCGTGGACGCCTCGCAGGTCCTCGTCACCAACGGCGGCAAGCAGGCCATCTACGAGGCCTTCGCCGCGATCCTGGATCCGGGCGACGAGGTGATCGTCCCGGCTCCGTACTGGACCACCTACCCCGAGTCGATCGCGCTCGCGGGCGGCGTGGCGGTCGAGGTCGTGGCCGACGAGACCACCGGCTACAAGGTCTCCGTCGAGCAGTTGGAGGCCGCGCGCACCGAGAACACCAAGGTGCTCCTCTTCGTCTCCCCCTCCAACCCGACGGGCGCGGTCTACACGCGCGCCGAGGTCGAGGCGGTCGGCCGCTGGGCGGCGGAGCACGGGCTGTGGGTGCTGACGGACGAGATCTACGAGCACCTGGTCTACGGGGACGCCGAGTTCGTCTCGCTGCCGGTCGCCGTGCCGGAGCTGGCCGACAAGTGCATCGTCGTCAACGGCGTGGCCAAGACCTACGCGATGACGGGCTGGCGCGTGGGGTGGGTCATCGGCCCGCAGGACGTCGTCAAGGCGGCGACCAACCTCCAGTCGCACGCCACCTCCAACGTCAGCAACGTCGCCCAGCGCGCGGCGCTGGCGGCCGTCGCCGGGGACCTCTCCGCGGTCGACGAGATGAAGGTCGCCTTCGACCGCCGTCGGCGCACCATCGTCTCGATGCTGAACGAGATCCCGGGCGTGCTCTGCCCCGAGCCCGAGGGCGCCTTCTACGCGTACCCGTCCGTGAAGGCGCTGCTGGGCAAGGAGATCCGGGGCAGGCGTCCGGCCACCTCGGCGGAGCTCGCGTCGCTGATCCTGGACGAGGCCGAGGTCGCGGTCGTCCCGGGTGAGGCCTTCGGCACCCCCGGCTACCTGCGGCTCAGCTACGCGCTCGGCGACGACGACCTCGTCGAGGGCGTCAGCCGGATCCAGAAGCTCTTGAGCGAGGCGCAGTAATCGCACGAGGCGCGGAAAGGGGCGCGGGACAGTCCGTCTCGCGCCCATCCGGGCCCCGCTAGGATCTGTGGATGGAACAGGTACTAGCCCCGTCCCGTCCATCGACGCTGCCTTCCGCGCCCCGTGATGTCCGGCTGCTGCCGAAGGCCCACCTGCACCTGCACTTCACCGGCTCCATGCGCCCCGCGACGCTGCTGGAGCTCGCCGACAAGCACGGCATCCGGCTGCCGGAGGCGCTCGTCAGCGCCGAGCCGCCGAAGCTCCGGGCCACCGACGAGCGCGGCTGGTTCCGCTTCCAGCGCCTGTACGACGCCGCACGGAACTGCCTGCGGGACGAGGACGACATCCGGCGGCTGGTCCTGGAGGCCGCCGAGGACGAGCGGGCCGACGGCTCCGGGTGGCTGGAGATCCAGGTCGACCCCACCTCCTACGCCCCGCGGCTCGGCGGCCTGATCCCGGCCCTGGAGCTGGTGCTGGACGCCGTGGACGACGCCTCGCGCCGGACCGGCGTGGGCATCCGGGTGCTGGTGGCCGCGAACCGCATGAAGCACCCGCTCGACGCCCGCACCCTCGCCCGCCTCGCGGTGCGTTACGCGGACCAGGGCGTCGTCGGCTTCGGGCTGTCCAACGACGAACGCCGGGGCATGGCGCGGGACTTCGACCGCGCGTTCCGGATCGCCACCGAGGCCGGGCTGCTGGCCGCGCCGCACGGAGGCGAGCTCGCGGGCCCGTCGAGCGTCCGGTCGTGCCTGGACGACCTCGGCGCGCGCCGTGTCGGACACGGCGTACGGGCCGCCGAGAGCCCGGAGTTGATGCGTCGCCTGGCGCAGGAGCAGATCACCTGCGAGGTGTGCCCGGCGTCCAACGTCGCGCTCGGCGTCTACGAGCGCCCCGAGGACGTGCCGCTGCGGAGGCTCTTCGAGGCGGGCGTGCCGCTCGCGCTGGGCGCGGACGACCCGCTGCTGTTCGGCTCGCGGCTGGCCGCGCAGTACGAGTCGGCGCGGCAGCACCACGGCTTCACGGACGAGGAGTTGGCCGAGCTGGCCCGCCAGGGCGTGCGCGGCTCGCTCGCCCCGGAGCCGGTCCGCGCCCGACTGCTGTCGGGCATCGACGCCTGGCTGGCGCAGCCCGCAGAGTAGGGCCGCGCAGCCGGGTAGGGGCGAGCTGCGCTACAGCTCGACGCCCACCATGACGGGCTCGTTCACCAGCGTCACGCCGAACGCCTCGGCGACGCCGCCCTGGACCTCGCGGGCCAGGGCCAGCAGGTCGGCGGCGGTCGCGGCGCCGCGGTTGGTGAGGGCGAGGGTGTGCTTGCCCGAGAGGCGGGCCGGGCCGGCGCCGTAGCCCTTGGTGAAACCGGCCTTGTCGATCAGCCAGGCTGCCGAGGTTTTCACCAGGCCCTCCCCGGCCGGGTAGGCGGGCGGCTGGGCGTCCGGGCCGAGCCGCTCGGTCACACGCGCCAGGAACGCGGCGTGCTCGGCCTCGGTGAGGATCGGGTTGGTGAAGAACGATCCCGCCGACCAGGTGTCGTGGTCCTCCGGGTCGAGGACCATGCCCTTGCCGGAGCGGAGCTTCAGCACCGTCTCCCGGGCCGCGCACAGGTCCGCGCGCTCCCCCGGGGCGACGCCGAGGGCGCGGGCCGCCTCGGCGTACCGGACGGGGCTGGACGCACCGTCCTCGTCGCTGAGCCGGAAGGTGACGCGCAGCACCACGTACCGGTCGGGCTCGGCCTTGAAGCGGCTGTGGCGGTAGGCGAAGCCGCAGTCCGCGGCCGGGACGGTCACCGTCTCCCCCGCGCGGCGGTCGTAGGCGACGACCTCGGTGATCGTGTCGGCGACCTCCTGGCCGTAGGCTCCGACGTTCTGCACCGGGGTGGCCCCGGCCGAGCCGGGGATGCCGGCCAGGAACTCGATGCCGGCGAGCCCGTGGTCGAGCACGGCGCGGTCGACGACCTGCGACCAGACCTCGCCGGCGGCGACGGTGAGCCGGGTGCCGTCGAGGGCGAAGCCCTCGGTGGCGACGCGCAGGACGGTGCCGGCGAAGCCGGCGTCGCCGATCACCAGGTTGCTGCCGCCGCCGAGCACCAGCAGCGGCTCGCCC
>NZ_BBPQ01000011.1:170409-175895 GCF_000787855.1 Streptacidiphilus anmyonensis
GCCGCCGCCGAGCACCGGCAGCGGCTCGCCCGCCGCATCGGCGGCACGGACGACGGCGACGACCTCGTCGTCGGTCGTCGCCGTCACCAGCCGGGCGGCGGGGCCCCCGATCCGGAGCGTGGTCAGCGGAGCCAGGGGCGCGTCATGGAGTTCCTGCACGGGGTCTAGCGTACGGGCCGCGGAAGCCTCGCCCGGCAACCGACCGTGACCGGTCGGCGCGCGCGGCGCGGGGGCCGGGCACGAGGCGCGGGGGCGGGGCGCGGGAGCCGGAGCGCGGGCGAGCGCCTGACGACCGGCGCCCCCGCGCGCGAGCCTCGACCGGCCAGGACCGTGACCGGTCGGCGAGCGGGGCGCGGGGGCCGGGCACGGGGCACCCGGTCCCGGGGCGCGGGCGAGCGCCTCACGGCCGGAGCCCCCGCGCGGAAGCCCTGGGCCCCCGCCTGCACACACTGGCCGAAGGGCGCAGGACCCAAGGGCCTGTCGGCGGGCTCGGCACACGAGGTCGCAAGTCGGCGAGGGTCCGACGACGGAGGCCCCTCATGCGGAGCCCCGGCCGTCGGCGCGAACAGGCCCCCAGGCCCCGAGGGTCGGCCCGCCCGGCCCTCACGAGCCCTCGGCCCAGGCACGCGCGGTCGCGGGGGCAGGGCGGAGCCCGACGGCAGAAGGCCCCCGCGCGCAAGCCCTGGGCGAGCCGGATCCGCCCGGCCGAAGGCCCGGGGAGCGCCGCCGGCCCCGGCGGGTCCTTCCCGGGCCCGGGCCCCGGACATGGGTGTGTTGTGGTCGCGAGACAGCGGAGCCCCGGGGCTGGATATCCTCGGGGCTCCGCCTGTTCCTCGGCCCACGGGCCGGTGCGCCCGGCGTCAGGCGACCGGGGTCGGGGTGGTGTCGACGGTGTCCGACGCGTTCGAGGGCGCGGGCTCGCCGGAGGCGACGGGCTGGGCGGCCGCGCTGCGGGAGCGGCGCGGGGCGAAGAGGATCGCGACCGTCGCGGCGGCGATGGCGGCCGCGCCCACCCACAGGGCCGGGGTGAGGCCGTTCACATAGCTCTGGCCGCTGGCGTAGCTGCCGTGCGCGGTGAAGACCGACGTCAGCACGGCGACGCCGAGCGCGCCGCCCACCTCGCGGAGCGCGTTGTTCGCGCCGGAGGCCACGCCCTGCTCCTGCGGTCGGACGGAACCCATCAGCACGGCGGCGACCGGAGCGAAGAACAGCGCCATGCCCGTGCCCGAGAGGACCAGCGGCGGGACCTGGGAGAGGTAACTGACGTGCGGGGAGACGATCAGCGCGAACCAGGCCAGCCCGACGGTCTGCAGGGCCAGGCCCATCGCGATGACCACCCGGCCGCCGATCCGGTCGACCAGCAGGCCGGCCAGCGGGGCGACGAGCATCGGCATGCCGGTCCACGGGAGCATCCGCACGCCCGCTGTCATCGGGCTGTAGCCCTGGACGTTCTGGAGGAACTGGCTGAGCAGGAAGATCGACCCGAACATGCCGAGCGACATCAGCATGGAGGCCGTGTTGACGGCGGAGAAGGTGCGGATCCGGAAGAGGCGCAGCGGCAGCAGCGGCGTGGAGGTGCGGGACTCCCAGACCACGAAGGCGACCAGCAGCGCGGCGCCGACCACCAGCCCGGAGAGCACCGGCGCGCTGGTCCAGCCGTCGGAGTTGCCGCGGATCAGGCCGTAGACGATGCCGAAGAGGCCGGCGCTGGCCAGCGCGGTGCCGACCACGTCGAGGCGGCTGTTGGGGCCGTGGGACTCGGTCAGCCGCAGGCGGGCCAGCGGCAGCAGCGCGAGGCCGATGGGGACGTTCAGCGCGAAGATCCACTGCCAGGAGAGGTGTTCGACGACGGTCCCGCCGATCAGCGGGCCGAGCGCGACGGCCATGCCGTTGACCGCTCCCCAGGCGCCGAAGGCGAGTCCGCGCCGGGCGGGCGGGACCGCGGCGGTGAGCAGGGTGAGGCTGACCGGGGTCAGCAGCGCCGCTCCGACGCCCTGCGCGGCGCGGGCCGCGACCAGCGCGCCGATGTCCGGCGCGAGCGCGGCGGCCAGCGAGGAGAGCGTGAACAGCCCGAGGCCGATGGTGAAGAGCCGTCGCCGTCCGAAGCGGTCGCCGAGGGCCGCGCCGAACATCAGCAGCACGGCGAAGGTCAGGGTGTAGGCGTTGACGGTCCACTCGAGGTCGGTGATGCCGCCGCCGAGGTGGGCCCGGATGGACGGCAGGGCCGTGGTCACCACGAGGTTGTCGAGGGCGGCCATGAAGCCTGCGGTACTGGTGATGACGAAGGCCCAGACCGCCGGGCTGATCTTGCGCATGATATCCCCCAGGCGCGATTTGAAAGTGATCGATCAATAACTTTGACGGGCAAAAAAACACGCTTCGGCAGATCAGACCACCGGACACCCGAGGTAGTCCTTACCGAAGCCCTGCCACAGGCGGTGGTCCACCGGAAAGCCCATGGCGACCAGGTTGTTGATCAGCATCCCGTAGGCGAAGAACTCGGTGATCTCCTCCGGCGTCGCACCGGAGGCCGCGGCCACCGTGTCCCACAGGTCCGTCCAGAGGGTCCGGACGGCCTCGCCCACCTCGTGATCGCCGGCGGCCTCGGCGGCCGCCGCGGAGACGTACATCTGGAGCTGCATGAGCAGCCGCGACCTGTCCCCGATCAGCTCGAAGTAGACCTCGGCCATCGCATGGCGGGCCTCCTCGCCGTGCTTGCCCTCGGCGGCCTGGAGGAAGCTCTGCTTGATCTCCTCCGTGCAGCGGCGGACAGCCGCCTCGAAGAGCGCCCTCTTGTTCTCGAACAGGCGGAACAGGTACGGCTGCGACACCCCGACCCGGCGGGCGATCGCCGCGGTCGAGGTGCCGTTGTAGCCGTGATTGGCGAACTCGACGATGGCGGCGCGGACGACGCTCTCGCGCCGCTCCTCCGCGCTCATCCGCATGCTCGTCTTCGCCATGTTTCAAAGTTAGTGGTTGATTACTAACTCAGTCAAGAGGGCGGCGGTCGGTCTCAGGCCAGCTGGACGACGGCCCGGGACATGCCGAGCACCTTCTGGCCCGCACAGGTCGCCACCAGGTCCACGCGGACGCGGCGGTCGTCCAGCATGGCCGCCACCTTGCCGGTGACCTCGATCACAGCGCCCGTCTCGTCGTTCGGCACGACGACCGGCTTGGTGAAACGGACGCCGTACTCCACGACCGCGCCCGGGTCGACCACCCAGTCGGTGACCACGCGGACTGCCTCGGCCATGGTGAACATGCCGTGGGCGATCACGTCCGGCAGGCCGACGCCCTTGGCGAAGGCCTCGTTCCAGTGGATCGGGTTGAAGTCGCCGGAGGCTCCTGCGTACTGCACCAGTGTGGCCCGGCTCACCGGGAAGGACTGCGCCGGCAGCTCGGTGCCGACCTCGACCTCGTCGTAGTTGACGATCGCGCTCATCGCTGCGCTCACTCCCCCTCGGCGGCGCGCGCCACCAGCGTCATGTAGGCCGTCACCACGTGCTCGCCGCTCTCGTCGGCCACCTCGCCGCGCACCGAGAGGATGTCGTTGCCGGCGAGCGACTTGATCGAGTCGATCACACAGGTCACGCTCAGCCGGTCGCCGGCCCGGACCGGGCGGTTGTAGACGAAGCGCTGGTCGCCGTGGACGACGCGGCTGAAGTCCAGGCCCAGCTCCGGATCCTGGACGACCTGCCCGGCGGCCCGGTAGGTGATCACGAAGGGGAAGGTCGGCGGGGCGACCACGTCCGGGTGGCCGAGGGCCTTGGCGGCCTCGCGGTCCGTGTACGCCGGGTTGGCGTCGCGGACGGCCTCGGCGAACTCGCGGATCTTCTCCCGGCCCACCTCGTAGGCCGGGGTGGGCGGGTAGGTCCGCCCGACGAAGGCGGGGTCCAGCGGCATGCGTGACTCCTGACGTGACGGGGGTGCTTGGTGCATGGTGTGCGGATGCGGACACGACGAAAGGCCGCCCCCATGAACTGGGAGCGGCCTTCGCCTGAAAACCATTCGGTCGAGACCGACCCGGTGCCTTGCGGCCTCGGGGTCAGCGGGTCTCGCGGTGCGCGGTGTGAGCGTTGCAGCGGGGGCAGTGCTTCTTCATCTCAAGACGGTCCGGGTCGTTACGCCGGTTCTTCTTGGTGATGTAGTTCCGCTCCTTGCACTCCACGCACGCCAGCGTGATCTTCGGACGGACATCAGTGGCGGCCACGGGAGTGCCTTCCTCGGACAGACAACGTTACAGACAGACAAGAGTAGCCGATTGAGTGGTTACCCGAAAATCGGCTACAGGCGTGGTAGCGGTGACCGGACTTGAACCGGTGACACAGCGATTATGAGCCGCTTGCTCTACCAACTGAGCTACACCGCCACGACGATCGCGTACCCCGCTGGGATGCGGGGGACCCTCTCATCCGAGCCCCCATGCGGAATCGAACCGCAGACCTTCTCCTTACCATGGAGACGCTCTACCGACTGAGCTATAGGGGCGAACGGGGAAGACATTACACGGTCCGCAGCCCAACCGTGAAATCCGTTCAGCGCCACCCGGTACGACTAATCCCGCCCTGGCCCGCGCACCCCACGCGCCTCCCGGACGGCCCGTCCGCCGGGCCCTAGGCTCACTGGTCTGCGATCTTGCGAGCGAGGGAGCGATTCCGGCATGGATGCGGGCCATGGGAGCTGAGGCCGGAACCGAGGCGGAGCCCGGCGCCGAGGGTCCGGGCGGCCTGCTGCTGACCGGCGCCCGCCTGTCCGACGGACGGACGGTGGACGTCCGCCTCAACGGGGAGCGGATCGAAGCCGTCGGCCCCACCGGTTCCCTGCGCGCCGCCGAGCGGCTCGACCTGGGCGGCTACCTGCTGCTTCCGGCGCCCGCCGAACCGCACGCCCATCTGGACGAGGCGCTGACCGCCGGCGTCTGCGACCCCGCGGGCGACGACGACCTGCGCCGTCGGATCACCGAGGCCGCGCTGACGTATCTCGGCTACGGCGCGACCGTCGTGCGCACCCACGTCCTGGTCGCTCCGGCCACCGGCCTCGCCCGGCTCGACGCCGCGCTGGCGGCGGCGCGCGACCTGCGCGGACTGATGGACCTCCAGATCACCGCCATGCCAGGCCAGTTGACGGGAGCGGCGGCGCACGAGGCCAGCGCGTTGCTGCGCGAGGCAGCGCGCGTCGGCGTCCACGCGCTGGGCGGACGTCCGCACGCCGACCCGGATCCGGAAGGCCATCTCGCGACGCTGCTGGAGCTGGCGGAGGCCGACGGCCTGCCGCTGGACCTGCATCTGGGCTCACCGCGGGACCTGGACCGGCTGGCCGTGGACCGGCTGGCGGCCGGTTCGCTGCTCACCCTCCCGGCCGGGCCGCGGCCGAGCCCGGCCGCCCTGGCCGCGCTGGCGGCGCACGCCGACACGACGCGCGTCGGCGTGGTGCTGTTGC
Source organism: Streptacidiphilus anmyonensis (assembly GCF_000787855.1). GTDB lineage: Bacteria > Actinomycetota > Actinomycetes > Streptomycetales > Streptomycetaceae > Streptacidiphilus > Streptacidiphilus anmyonensis. The sequence goes on from NZ_BBPQ01000011.1 coordinate 175,849, forward strand.
CGCAGGGCGGCTGCTGCGCCGGGCCCTCCGGTCCGCAGGGCTTCGAC
>NZ_BBPQ01000010.1:0-79684 GCF_000787855.1 Streptacidiphilus anmyonensis
CGCACGTCGCGCACGCGCCAGCTCCGCCGCTGAGAAGAGCAGCAGCCGGTCCCGTTCAGTCGGAGTCAATCGCACGGTGCCTCGCAGGTTAGGCGGTTTAGAACGCCGTTCAAACGTCTCTCGCATTGAACCCCGACATTGGCCGCCTGTCCAGCCCAAGCCCCGGGAACACGCGCGGGGGCACCCGCCCGGATCAGCCGGACGGATGCCCCCGCGACGCGTCGGGACCCTGGCGGGGCCTACACCCCGAGCACCGCCTCGCGGTGCTCGAACCAGGCCAGGCTGTCGGAGATGCCCTGCTCCAACGAGAGCTCCGGACGCCAGTCGAGCAGGCGCTCCGCCTTCTCCGTGCGGGTGAACGCGCCCGCGCTGTCGCCGGGACGCGGCGGCGCCACCTCCACCGGCAGCGCCGCTCCGGTGACCGACTCGAAGGCCCTGATCAGCTCGCGGACCGTGGTGCCCTGCCCGGTCCCGAGGTTGATCACCTCGTAGCAGTTCGGGCCGTCCAGCGGCAGCACCTCGTCGAACCGCTGCACGGCGGCGACATGGGCCTGGGCGAGGTCCCAGACGTGCACGTAGTCGCGGATCCCGCTGCCGTCGCGGGTGGGCCAGCCGGTGCCGGTGATCCGGAAGGGCAGGCCGTTCGCGCGGGCCTGGATCAGCTTGCCGAGCGCGTGCGAGGGCAGTGCCGCCTGGAGGCCGGTGCGCAGCTGCGGGTCCGCGCCGACGGGGTTGAAGTAGCGCAGCGAGAGCACGCGCAGCGGGGTCGCCTGGGCGGCGTCCTTGAAGACGAGCTCGGTGACCATCTTGGTGCGGGCGTAGGGGGAGAGCGGGTCGAGTGCGGACTCCTCGTCGACGGAGAAGTCCTCGCCGGCCGTGTAGATCGAGGCGGACGAGCTGAACAGCAGGCGGTCGCAGCCGTTGCGCAGCAGGTGCTCGGTGAGCGCGATCGTCTTGGCGACGTTGACGCGGTAGTACCGCAGCGGCTGGGCCACCGAGTCCGGCACGACGATCAGCGCGGCGCAGTGGATGGCCGCGCTGATGTCGGGATGTTCCTCGAAGATCCGGTCGATGAGATCCCCGTCGCTGATGTCGCCCTCGTAGAACGCGCGGCCCCGGGTGAACTCGGCGCGTCCGGTCACCAGGTTGTCGAGCAGGACCGGGGTGATCCCGGCGTCCAGGCAGGCCGAGGCGACGGTGCTGCCGATGAAACCCGCTCCGCCGGTGATCAGGACCTTCACGTTCTCGTTCCCCTCCGTAGGTGGACGGGCGCCAGTGACGGCGCCCTCGGAAAGCCCGACGTCCGGGGTCTCGTGATGGTTCCGTAATCGGGGAGAGATGTCGCGGTGACCGTATGGTCGGTATGTCGTGACGCAACCAGGCTTGCGTCAGCATTGCCGCTGGACGTTTCATCCGACAGGATGAAGTCCGGATATACACCCCAAGATCCACCATTCCAGCTCCGAGCTGGGACAATGGGTGAGTAGCAAGCCGCGCACACCAGGCGCGGCCTCTTTGCAGGGCAGGAGAACGATGGCGCCTAGGACGCAGCCGCCCCGGATCCCGAGCCCCGCGCACCGCCCGCCGCAGCAGAGCCAGACACCGGACTGGCTGGAGTCGGCGGCAGCGGCGAACGGGATCGGTTCCTGGCACTGGGACATCCGCGCCGACCGCATCGTCTGCGACCAGCGCGCCTTGGCCATCCTCGGACTCGAGGAGCTCGGCCTGCAGGCGGGTGAGCACGTGCCGGTCTGCGGGCTTCAGACGGCGGCCGCCGTGGCCGCGGTCACCGCTGACCTGGCGGAGACCACTGCGCGGCAGGCGTCGATCACCTCGGAGGAGTTCCTCGCGCTGCTGCACCCCGAGGATGCGCCGGTGGTCAGGGGCCGCGTCGAGCGGGCCGTCGCCGAGCTGGGTCAGTGCGGGGCGTACTACCGCACCCTCTTCCCCGGCGGGGAGATGCACGCCGTCCGCTTCCGCGGCCGCGTGCTGGCCGACGGGAACGGCCGCCCGACCCACATGATCGGCTTCGTCTGGGACGCCACCGTCGAGCTGCACAAGCGCCGCCGCGCCGACCAGGCCGCGTCCGTGCGCGAGGAGCGGACCCTGTTCATCCGCGAGGCCGCCAAGGGCCTCTCGGAGGCGGTGACCACCGCCGACGTCGCCCGCGTCTTCACCGAGCTGCCGCTGCCCGGCATCCCGCCGGACGGCCTGGTCCTCGCCGTGCTGGAGAGCGGGCGGATCCAGATCCTCGCCTCCTCGGGCTACGACGGAGGCTCGCGTCCGCCGCACGACCACGTGCCGCTGGACGCCGACCACCCCGCCGCACTCGCCCTGCGCACCCGCACGCCCGTCTTCCTGGCCAGCCAGCAGGAGTACCGGCAGCGGTTCCCGATGGCCTGGCCCCAGGTCGTCGGCCACCCCAAGCACGCCTGGGCGTTCCTGCCGCTGGTCGCCAGCGGGCGGCCGCTCGGCGTCTGCCTGGTCAGCTTCGACGAGGACCGCACCCTCGACTACGAGGAGCGGACCCTGCTCAGCACCCTCGGCGGGCTGGTCGGCCAGTCACTGGCCCGGGCCCGGCTCCACGACGCCGAGCACGAGCTCGCGGCCGGCCTGCAGCGGGTGCTGCTGCCGCGACGCGTCCCGCCCGTCCCCGGCTTCGAGGCCGTGGCGCGCTATCTGCCCGCCGGCACCGGCCTGCAGATCGGCGGCGACTGGTACGACGTCGTCCCGCTGCCGAACGGCCACGTCGGCGTGGTCATCGGCGACGTCCAGGGCCATGACGTGCACGCCGCAGGCGTCATGGGCCAGCTGCGGATCGCGCTGCGCGCCTACGCGGCGGAGGGCCACCCGCCGGCCGCCGTGATGACGCGGGCCGCCCGCTTCCTCGCGGACCTGGACACCGGTCACTTCGCCACCTGCCTCTACGCGGAGGTCAATGTCGACTACGGCGCGGTCTACGCCGTCCGGGCCGGCCACCTCAACCCGCTGATCCGCCGCGCGGACGGCAGTACGGCCGTCCACCACGTCGACGGGGGCCTGCCGCTCGGCGTCGACCCCGAGCAGAGCTACCCGGTCAGCCGGTTCACGCTCGACCCCGGTGACGTCCTGCTGCTGTGCACGGACGGGCTGGTGGAGACCCGCCGGACCGGCATCGACGAGGGCATGGAGCGGCTGCGGCGCGTGGTGGGCGGCTGCAAGGACGCAGGGCTGTCGGAACTGGCCGACAAGATCGCCCGCTCCGCCGCGGACAGCGCGGAACGCGACGACGACGTGGCCCTGCTGCTGCTCCGCTGGGAGGGGTTGTCCGCCTCCCGTCCGCGTGAGCACCTGCGCCGCCGCATCGGTCAGGCGGATCTGGCCCGCATCGCCGAGGTCCGCGCGGAGCTGCGGGACGCGGTGCGGCGCTGGGGTGTCGGCGACCTCTCCGACACCGTCGAGCTGCTGGCCTCGGAGCTGGTCACCAACGCGCTGGTGCACACCGATCGTGACGCGATGCTGACCGCACGGCTCTCGCGCCAGCCCGAGGGCGGGCAGGCGCGGTTGCGGATCGAGGTCGCGGACGACTCCGACCAGTGGCCCACCCGTCGTACGCCCGGCGAGCAGGCCTCCTCCGGACGCGGGCTGATGCTCGTCGAGGCGATGAGCGACGCGTGGGGCGTCGAGCCGAACGGGACCGGCAAGCGGATGTGGTTCGAGCTGGTCTGCGAGGCCGCGGCGGAAGCTCAGCCGTAGAGCTTCTCGAGGTCCTTGAGCTTCTGCTCCAGGGAGTCCCAGGCGCTGGCGCGCGGGACCTTGGGCATCGCCACGGTGTCGTCCTCGGCCGTCAGGTCGAAGACGCGTTCCTGGGCCTGGGCCTGGGTTTGGGCCTGTCCCTGGGCCTGGGATTGAGGCTGGGGCCGGGCGTCCTTGCGAGCGTCGGATCGGGGGCTGTCGTCAGCCTTTATGGCGGGCTCCCCGGAGCTCACGTCGTCCTGTGCGGACCCGCCGGAACGAGGCAGCTGCGGCAAGCGGCGGCCGCCGCCCAGCGCGTGCAGCTGCGGCCGCTCGGCCTGCCGCTGCCGTACCCGGGCGCGGCGCTCCTCGCGTACCTCGTCCACCGCCTCGTCGAGGCTGCGGACGTTCTCCAGCAGCATCAACGACCAGGCGGCGTACGTCTCGCGCGGCGCGCGCAGCCAGCGCACGACGCGGATCTGCGGCAGCGGACGCGGCACGAGGCCCTGCTCGCGCAGGGCGGCCTTACGGGTCTGCTTGAGCGCGCGGTCGAAGAGGACCGCCGCCGAGAGGGACATCCCGGCGAAGAACTGCGGCGCACCGCTGTGGTCGATGCCGCGCGGCGCGTGGACCCAGTTGAACCAGGCGGACGCGGCCGCGAACATCCAGACGAGACTGCGGGACCCCAGCGCCGCGTCACCGTGGCTGGCCTCGCGCACGGCGAGCACCGAGCAGAACATGGCCGCGCCGTCGAGCCCGAACGGCACCAGGTACTCCCACCCGCCGCTCAGGCCCAGGTTCTGCAGACCGAAACCGACCAGCCCGTGGAAGGACAGCGCCGCCGCGACGGCCGCGCAGCAGAACAGCAGCACGTAGGAGGCCGACCCGTACACGGTCTCCTTGCGCCTGCGCCGCTCCTCGCTCCGCTCCCAGCTGTCCGCGCCCTGCGCGCGCCCGGCCCGGGCCCGCAGCACGACCAGCAGCACGGCCACCACCAGCAGCAGCAACGCGGTGAGCGTCAGAACCCACCCGAGAGCACCGTCGCTCAACCTCATCGTCGTCTCCTTCCCCCGTGGCAAACCGCCCGAGGCGGCTCCATCCTGACGGAGCAGGAGAGACGATCATGTGGATTTGGGACACATACACCAGAACGGGTGAATGCACCACCCCTGAGTCATCCACCCTCGGCCTGCCTCCGGCCGTCCGTGCCCCCGTGCCGGTGGGCTCAGTCCAGCGTCAGCCAGACCGGGGTGTCGGCGAAGGCGCGGGCGAGGCGGCGGGCCTCGGCGCGCAGTTGGGCGGCCTCGGCCGCCGGGGAGACGTCCGCGAGGGCGGCGAGTGCCGGGGCGATCCCGACGGCGAAGCCGGTCTGCTCGCGCAGGCGCAGGGACTCGGCGTAGCCGTGACGCGCGCCGGCGACGTTGCCGTCCTCCTGGGCGATCGCGGCCAGGTGGCGCCAGGTGTACGAGAGCAGGTGGGCGTCCTGCTGCTGCTCCGCTCCGGCGTGCGCACGCCGGTACGCGGCGCGTGCGGAGGTCGCGTCGCCCATCAGGGCGTGGGCGATCAGCCCGCGGCGGAAGTCGAGGAGGGGGCGGGCCGGGTCCTCGGGGGCGAGCAGCGCGGACGCGCGCCCCAGCGCGGCCTGCGCCTCGTCGAGGCGGTCGTGGACCTTCAACACCGTGGCGGCGTAGGCCAGGAAGCCGCGTGCGCAGGCCGCCGCCGCGCGCTCGTGGTTGTCGCGGACCGCGGCCTCGGCCGCGCGCAGCGCCGTCTCCGCGTCGTCCCAGCCCTGGCCGGTGAAGAACGCCGCCTCGATCAGCAGTTCCGCCCGTTCCAGCGCGGAGCCGGCGTCGCCGTCCAGCAGCTCCGCGGCGGCCTGCCAGCAGCCGCGGGACCGCAGCAGCCAGATCCGTCCGGCGTCGGCCGTCCGTTGCTCGGGGACGTGAGCCGTCACGGAGGACTCCGACGCGCGGGGCCGCTGCTGCTCGGACAAGGACACGCCATCGCCCCTCACTGCGACCGCTGTCGGCCGCCGTTGGTCCGCCCTCGGTGACGGTCATTCAACACGCGGGCCGCGACCCGCGCCAGATCATGGACGCGAGGAGTTACGGACCAACTCCCGTGCGGCGGTGTTGACTGCCTGCGGCATGCCCGTCAGATCAAGCTCGAAGAGGGCCACCAGCAGCTGGTCCGCCCGGTTGCGGGCCTCGAGCGAATAACCCGCGAGGGTGAACATGGCGGGGACCAGCTCGTCACCGTGAAGGGTGTTGAGCCAGAGGCACTCCACCGCCCGCAGGTCGGCGGGCTCGGTCCAGGTGTCCACCTGGGCGACGATCGTCGGGCCGAGCAGGCAGACGCCCTCGCGGTCCTGGGAGTCGGAGACCTCCAGCTCGCCGAAGCCGAGCCACTCCAGGTAGCGCGCGGCGGCCAGCACCGCGTCGTCCGAGGTACGGACGGGGTGGGGCAGGAACGGCTTGCGGGCGAGGGCGCGCGGCGGCTGCACCGGGCGCCCGGACGCGACCGGCGCGGGCGCCGGCGGCACCGGCCCGGGGGAGACCGGACGCACCGGCTGCACGGGCTGCACCGGAGCCGGTCCGCCGACCGGGCCGACCGTGCGCGGGCGGCCGCCGGTGTCGACCGGCAGGCGCACCGTCGCCCCGCAGGCGCAGGTGAACTCGGGCTGCGGCCACTGCTCGGAGCGCCCGCAGGAGGGGCAGCGCATGCTCAGCCAGGAGTCCTCCCAGGAGCGGAACCGCACCTGCACCGGGACCCCGCCCTGCAGCAGCGGGATCTTCAGCGCCGCCCCGCACGGGCACGGGAACACCGGCGGCTCGTACGCGTGCTCCCGCCTGCAACTGGGGCAGCGGACGGGCTTGGGTGAACCTGACATGAGGGACCGTCCGTTCCTTCCGAGGCCGTGACTCGAGACGCGACAGAGCAGGACGTTGTTTATGAGACTACGCCGCAGTCGCCCTCGCGGTTCCATGCTTCCCGATCCGGCCCGTGAGCGGAATGCCCATCCGCGCCACACTTGGGGAAGGCACAGCCTCGCGGGGCACCGGCCGGGGCTAGCCGCCGATGGCGGACATCGGCCGGGCGGGACGCTGGAAATCCGCGCTGTCGATGGCATGACCTGGGCCCTTGCCGGCGATGCAGGCACGCCAGGCCGCCTCGATCCGGTCGTCGTCGGCGCCGCCGCGCAGCAGCGCGCGCAGATCGGACTCGTCCGTCGCGAAGAGGCAGTTGCGCAACTGCCCGTCCGCGGTGAGCCGGACCCGGTCGCAGCCGCCGCAGAAGGGACGGGTGACGCTGGCGATCACGCCGACGGTGGCCTCGCTGCCGTCGATCCGCCACTGCTCGGCGGGCGCGTTGTCCTCGCGCGGGACGGGGTGCAGCGTGAAGACCGTGCCGAGGGCGGCGAGGATCTCCTCCGCGGTGACCATCCGGGCGCGGTCCCAGGCGCCCTGGGCGTCCAGCGGCATCGACTCGATGAAGCGGAGCGCGTAGCCGTGCTCGACAGCCCAGACCGCGAGATCGGTGATCTCGTCGTCGTTGACGCCGCGCACCGGCACGGCGTTGACCTTGACCGGAGCGAGGCCCGCCGCCTGGGCGGCGGCGAGTCCGGCGAGGACGTCCGGGAGCCGGTCGCGGCGCGTGATCGCCTGGAAGCGGTCCCGGCGCAGCGTGTCCAGGCTGACGTTGACCCGGTGCAGCCCCGCCGCGCGCAGCGCGTCGGCCTGGCGGGCGAGGCCGATGCCGTTGGTGGTGAGGGAGAGTTCCGGCGCGTCCGGCAGTACCGCGAAGGCGGCGACGAGCTCCGCCAGACCGCGCCGCAGCAGCGGCTCGCCGCCGGTCAGCCGGAGCGACCGGATGCCGAGACGGGTGGTCGCGATCCGGACCAGGCGCAGCAGTTCGTCGTCGCCGAGCACGTCCGGCTTGGGCAGCCAGTCCAGCCCCTCGGCCGGCATGCAGTACGTGCAGCGCAGGTTGCAGCGGTCGGTCAGCGAGACCCGCAGGTCGGTGTGGACCCGGCCGAAGCGGTCCAGGAGTGGGCGGGGGATCGATGAACGCTGCTGCATCGGCCCAGTACAACGGCCCCGTGGCAGGCCGGTCCAGCGGGTGAAGCCCCGGTGAACACCGCAGGTCCCGGCGGCAGGCTTGTGTGATTCTCCAAGCACGGCGGGATGGCGTACGCGCCATGCTGGGACCGTGGACGACGTGATCGGCCTGCTGCTGGCCGCCGGGGGCGGACGGCGCATGGGAAACCGCCCGAAAGCCCTGCTGCCGTACCGGGGACGGCCGATGGTTGAGCACGCGCTCGGGGTGCTGCGCGCGGGCGGCTGCGCGCGCGTGCGGGTCGTCCTGGGGGCCGAGGCGGCGCGGGTGCTGGCCACGGCGGATCTGGGCGACGCGGAGGTCGTGCTCAACCCCGACTGGGAGACCGGTATGGGGTCCTCGCTGCGGGCCGGTCTGACCGGACTCACCGCTGACGCGGCGCTGATCGGCCTCGTCGACACGCCCGGCGTCACCCCCGAAGCCGTCGCCCGCGTGCTCGCCTCCGGCGCGGAGCTGGCCGCCGCGAGCTACCACGGAGAACGCGGCCACCCGGTGCTGATCGCCGCGCGGTACTTCGAGGAGGCCCGGCGGGGCGCCGTCGGCGACGCGGGCGCGCGGGCCCTGCTGCGCGCGCACGCGGGGGAGTTGCGCCTGGTGGAGTGCGGCGACGTCGCCTCGCCCGAGGATGTGGACACCGTCGAGCAGTGGGTCGGCTTGCAACTCCCTCAGGGGCGCGGGGAGCTGCGCGACAAGCCACCCGAGTAGCAGCAGCTCCGAACGCGCAGGGCCATCCGCATGCGGGTGGTTGCTCGCGCCCCTGAGGGAGTTGCACACCGGCGGAGCCGCACAACGGCAGAGCCCCGCGCCCCTGGAGTCCTGCGACTACTCCGCCGCTGACGACGCCAGCGCCTCGCCCAGGCGCTCCGCGATGTCCTGCATCTGCGGGATCAGCGCGCGGGCGCCGGTGCGGGCCTCCAGGGCCCGCAGGCGGGCCTCGGGACCGGAGATGGAGAGGGCCGTCGGGGTGGGCGCGCCGGGGACGACGACGGCGATGCAGCGGACGCCGATCTCCTGCTCCTGGTCGTCCACCGCGTAGCCGACCTCCCGGGCGGTCTCGAACTGCGGCAGCAGCTCTCCGGGGGAGGTGACCGTGTGGACGGTGTGGGCGGGGAGCGGGCCGTTGCCGAGGGTGGCGAGGGCCTCTACGGGCGGGAGTTGGGCCAGCAGCACCTTGCCGACGGCGGTGCAGTGGGGCTGCACCCGGCGTCCGACCTCGGTGAACATCCGCATCGAGTGCCGTGAGGGCACCTGGCCGACGTAGACGACCTCACCCGCCTCCAGGACCGCGAGGTTCGCCGTCTCGCCGGTGGCCTCCATCAGCTCGGCGAGGAACGGGCGCGCCCAGCTGCCCAGCAGGCGACCCGCCGTCTCGCCGAGCCTGATCAGGCGCGGGCCCAGGGTGTAGCGTCGAGCGGTGTCCTGACGGACGTAACCCTGCTGCACGAGCGTGCGGACGAGGCGGTGGATGGTCGGCATGGGAAGCCCGGAGGCGGTGGCCAGATCGCTCAGCGTGCTGACGCCGCCCGCCTCGGCGAGCGCCTCCAGCAACTGGAAGGCGCGCTCGACCGACTGCACTCCTCCGCCGGCGCGGTCGGCGCCCGCGGCCCCGGAGCGGGGATCGGACGAGAGGGATGACGTCACCACAACAGCCTTCCTGGCAGGGTCCGGCAAGCCAACTCAACAAAGTGTTGAATTTCTGTATCGCGGAAACTAGCCTCCACCTTACAGAAGCGAGGCGCGCCGCACAGTGCGCTTCGATCATCCGTATCTTCTGATCTGACGAGGGTTCCATGGGTGCAGCGCAGGAAACCGGGAGCAAGCCGCTTCCTACCGGGGTCGAGATCGTCGGGCCGGTGGTGGACCGCGGGGACGAGGTGCTGACTCCGGCCGCACTCGCCTTCGTCGCCGACCTGCACCGACGCTTCGGCGCCCGCCGCAACGAGCTGCTGGCACGTCGCAAGGAGCGCCGCGCCGAGATCGCGCGGACGGGCAGGCTGGACTTCCTGCCCGGGACCGCCGAGGTCCGCGCGGCCGAGTGGCAGGTCGCCCCCGCCCCGCGGGCGCTGAACGACCGCCGGGTCGAGATCACCGGCCCGACCGACCGCAAGATGACCATCAACGCGCTCAACTCCGGCGCCAAGGTCTGGCTCGCGGACTTCGAGGACGCCACCGCGCCGAGCTGGCGCAACCTGATCGAGGGTCAGCTCAACCTCAGCGCCGCGCTGGCCCGCACCATCGACTTCACCTCGCCCGAGGGCAAGGAGTACAAGCTGGGGCCCGACGCCGAGCTTGCCACCATCGTGGTGCGCCCCCGCGGTTGGCATCTGGACGAGGCGCACCTGCTCGTCGACGGCGAGCCGGTGGCCGGCGCGTTCGTCGACTTCGGCCTGTACTTCTTCCGCAACGCGGCCACGCTGCTCGCGCGCGGCGAGCAGGACCCCAACTCCGGTCCCTACTTCTACCTCCCGAAGACCGAGAGCCACCTGGAGACGAGGCTCTGGAACGACGTCTTCGTCCACGCCCAGGAGGCCCTCGGCATCCCGCGCGGCACGATCCGGGCGACGGTGCTGATCGAGACGATCACCGCCGCGTTCGAGATGGAGGAGATCCTCTACGAGCTGCGCGAGCACGCCGCCGGCCTCAACGCGGGCCGCTGGGACTACCTCTTCTCGATCGTCAAGAACTTCCGTGACGGCGGCGAGAAGTACATCCTTCCGGACCGCAACAGCGTGACCATGACGGCCCCGTTCATGCGCGCCTACACCAGGCTGCTGGTCAACACCTGCCACCGCCGTGGCGCCCACGCGATCGGCGGCATGGCGGCGTTCATCCCCTCGCGTCGCGACCCCGAGGTCAACGCCGCGGCGCTGGAGAAGGTCCGCGCCGACAAGGACCGCGAGGCGGGCGACGGGTTCGACGGCTCCTGGGTCGCGCACCCGGACCTGGTCCCGGTCTGCCGGACCTCGTTCGACGCGGTTCTGGGGGACGCGCCGAACCAGAAGCAGGTCGTGCCGGCGAACGAGGTGACCGGCGATCAGCTCCTCGACGTCGCGTCCGCGGGCGGCAGCTGCACCCGCGCCGGTCTCCAGAACGCCGTCCAGGTGGGCCTGCGCTACATCGAGGCGTGGCTGCGCGGCTTCGGCGCCGTGGCGATCTTCAACATGATGGAGGACGTCGCCACCGCCGAGATCTCGCGCTCGCAGATCTGGCAGTGGGTCAACAACGCGGTCGTGCTGGCGGACACCGGCGAGAAGGTCACCGCCGCGCTGGTGCGCGAGATCGTCGCGACCGAGCTGGCGGTCATGAAGCAGTCCGAGGGCCGCTGGGACGAGGCGGCGCGGCTCTTCGAAGAGGTCGCACTGGCCGACGAGTTCGTCGACTTCCTCACGCTTCCGGGTTACGCGCTGCTGTAGCGCGCACCCGGAGTAGGACAGCGGCGTCTCACGCAACCTGGGGAGGTCCTGCGTGAGACGCCGCTTGGTTCCCACCTTCTGAGTTCGCTCTGGATTCCCTGACGCCGTATTGAACGCGGGGTGTCAGCTCGACTAGCGTCGCGGTCCAGAAGGCAACAACACTACGCGTGGTGGCACAACTGCCGTCCGGCCGGCGGCAACCGCACAGCCCTCCCGTTCCTCGTCGAGAAGGGCCCCACCGTGCTCCGTTCCGCCCTCGTCGCCGGATGCGCCGCCGCGCTGGCCACCGGTGCGCTCGTCGCCGCCGCTCCCGCCGGAGCCAGCGAGCTCGCCCCCCACCACATGAGCCCCCACTCCGCCGCGAAGAAGGCCCCCGCGGCCTCGGGCAACAACCTCGCCTACGGCGGCGGCAACATCGTGACCTCGCCGAAGGTCTACGTCGTCTACTGGGGCAACCAGTGGGGCACGGGTTCCACCGTGACCAACGACCCCTCCGGCGAGGCCGCGCTCCAGCTCAGCTTCTTCCAGCACGCCTACGGCAGCGGTGACACGTTCTTCACCTCGCAGACCCAGTACTGCCAGGGCGTCGCGGCCGGCACCACCCAGTGCGGGACCTCCGGCACGCACGTGGGCCACCCCGCGTCGAACCCGGTCGGCGGCACCTGGCTGGACAGCTCCGCGAAGGCCCCGACCAAGCCGAGCGACGCCCAGATCGCCGCCGAGGCGAAGAAGGCGGCCTCGCACTTCGGCGTCTCCGGCGACAACGTCCAGATCATCGTGGACGCGGCCCACGGCGTGGTGCCCTCGGGCTTCAAGACGCAGTACTGCGCCTGGCACGACCACACCACCGCGAGCAACGGCGCGGACCTGCCCTACACCAACATGCCCTACGTCAGCGACGCGGGCACGAGCTGCGGCGCGAGCTTCGTCGCCACGGGCTCCAGCGGCGTCAACGCCGCGACGGAGGGCGTCACCATCGTCGGCGGCCACGAGTACGCCGAGACGCTGACGGACCCGGCGCCGAGCAGCGGCTGGGTGGACAGCACGGGCGCGGAGACCGGCGACAAGTGCGCCTGGATCTCCAGCGGCCAGGGCGCGTCCGCGATCATCAGCCTGAACGGCGCGAACTTCGCCGTGCAGTCGCTGTGGAGCAACAACTACGGCGGCGGCGCGGGCAACTGCGTGGTCTCGTACACGAGCGCGACCAACCAGCACTGAGCGACCCGTAGGGGCGCGGGGAACTGCGCGGCAAGCCACCCTGTGTGGTGTGTCGCCGCGCGAGCAGGGCCATCCGCACAGGGTGGTTGCTCGCGCAGTTCCCCGCGCCCCTGGATTGCCCGCTCGCGCCCGAGCGGCGGAGCCGCGTATCAGTACGAGCCCCGCGCCCCTGGATGGTCAGGGGCGCGGGTCCAGCACCAGCTTGCCGGTGGTCTTGCGGGCGCGGAGCGCCTCGTGGACGGTGCGGGCCTCGCTCAGCGGGTACGTGCCACCGATCTGCGGGGTCAACTCGCCTGTGGCGACCAGCTGCAGGAGCTCGCGCATGGGCTCGGTGTGGAGGTCGGGACGCCCCAGCGCGTGCATGAGCCAGAAGCCGACCACCGACGTGGAGTGGCCCATCAGCTTCGCCGCGGCCAGCGGCGACGGCTCCTGGCGGGAGGCCATGCCGTAGGTGACCAGGCGTCCGAAGGGCGCGAGCGCCGCGAGGGACGCGTCGAAGACCGGGCCGCCGGTCATCTCCAGGACGATGTCGACCTTCTTGCCGCCGTTCGCCTCGACCAGGCGGTCCTTGAGGCCCTCCGCCTCCGCGTCGACCGCCTCGTCCGCGCCGAGCGCGAGCGCCAGCTCGCGCTTCTCCTTCGTCGACGCCGTCGCGATGACCCGCCCTGCGCCGAACCGCTTCGCCAGCTGCACGGCCAGCGAGCCCGTGCCGCCTGCCGCGGCGTGCACGACGACCGACTCGCCCGGCGTGATCCGCGCCGACGTCCGCAGCAGGTTCCACGCCGTGAGGCCCTGGACGACCAGCGCGAGCGCCGCCGCGTCGGAGACCTCGTCCGGGACGTCCGTCGCCATCGGCGCCCACGCGCAGGCGCGCTCGGCGTAGCCGCCGGTCGCGGTCAGGGCGACGATGCGGCGGCCGTCCGCCGTGCGGCCGACGACCTCGCCGCCCGGGATCATCGGGAGCGAGGAGCGGGACAGGTAGGAGTCCTCGACGGCGTGGGTGTCGGCGTAGTTGACGCCGGCGCCGTCGACGTCGACCAACAGCTGGCCGGGCTGCGGGACGGGGTCGGGGACCTCGGCCAGGCGCAGCACCTCGGGGCCGCCGAACTCCGTGATCTGGATCGCCTTCATGTGCGCCGCTCCAAGCTACTCACCAGTAGTACGTTGCGCACAACATACCCGCTGGTATGGCCGAAGGGAACACCGAAACCCCGGACCCTCGCCGTGGGTCCGGGGTTCCAGCCTCCTCGGCACGCGAACGCGCCGGGGAGTCCGAGCGGCACACCGTCCCAGTGCGCGCCCGGAGTCGATCGGTCACATGTGCGCGTCAGCCGCGCGAGGCGAGCTCCTTGGCCGCGTCCGCGCACGCCTTCGCGATGCGGTCCTCGTTCACCGTGGTCAGGTGGCCGTGCTCGACCACCGGACGGCCGTTGACCAGCAGCAGCGACAGCGGCGGAAGCGCGCCCATCACGAGCGCCGCGACCGGGTCGGCGATGGAGGAGTGCATGATGCCGTCGACCTTCCACAGTGCGAGGTCGGCGAGCTTGCCGACCTCGACCGAGCCGATCTCGGCCTGGCGGCCGAGCACCCGGGCGCCGCCCATGGTGCCGAGGCGCAGCGTCTGACGCGCGGTCAGCGCGTCGGGGCGGCCGTGGAGCCGGTTGATGAGCAGCGCGTTGCGCAGCTCGGTGCCGAGCTCGCCCGACTCGTTGGAGGCGGTGCCGTCCACGCCGAGGCCGACCGGCACGCCGGCCGCCATCATGTCCGGCACCCGGGCGATGCCGGCGGCGAGGCGGGCGTTGGAGGACGGGCAGTGGGCGACGCCGGTCCCGGTCTCCGCGAACTTGCGGATGTCGGAGTCGTTCATGTGGACGCAGTGCGCCATCCACACGTCCTCGCCCAGCCAGCCGACCGACTCGAAGTAGTCGGTCGGGCCCATGCCGAACAGCTCCTTGCAGAACTGCTCCTCCTCGGCCGTCTCCGAGCCGTGGGTGTGCAGGCGCACGCCCTTGCGGCGGGCGAGCTCGGCCGCCTCCTTCATCAGTTCCGTGGTCACCGAGAACGGCGAGCACGGGGCGATGGCGACGTGCAGCATCGAGCCGAAGGAGGCGTCGTGCCACCGGTCGACCGCGGCCTCGGAGGCCAGCAGGATGTCCTCGGTCTTCTCCACCGCGTGGTCCGGCGGCAGGCCGCCGTCGCTCTTGCCGCGGGACATCGAGCCGCGCAGCGCGGTGAAGCGCATGCCGAGCTCGGAGACGGCCTCGATGGACGCGCCCAGGATGTCGCCGCCGCCCTGCGGGAACACGTAGTGGTGGTCCGAGGCGGTGGTACAGCCGGACTTCAGCAGGGCGGCCGCCGAGCCCTGGGAGGCGGCGTGCACCAGCTTGTCGTCGATCCGGGACCAGGTCGGGTAGAGCGCGACCAGCCAGTCGAACAGGATGTCGTCCTGCGCGACCCCGCGGGTGATCCACTGGTAGAAGTGGTGGTGCGTGTTGACCAGGCCGGGCGTCACCAGGTGGCCCTCGGCGTTGATCCGCCGCGCCACGTTCTCCAGCCACATCGGGGCGGGGCCCTCGCCCACGGACTCGATGATGTTGCCGGCGATGACGACGTGGCCGCGGGTGTACTCGGTGTCCAGGGCGTCGACCGTCGCGATCGCCGCGTTCTCGATGACGATGCGCGGGGCGGCGCCGACACCGTTGTTTGCTACGGAAGCCATTGCTCGTGCTCCTCAGAAAGCGGACTTTGTCAGTACCGCCGTCTGGTGCGGCCCAGGGCGGGACGGCGGAGAGAATCCCTGGGGTCGAGCGGGGTTATGCGGGCATTACGCCACGGGGATGACCGGAGTCACGCCCTCGCGGTGCACGGTGCCCTCGATGAGACCGTACATCCTGTCGGCAGCGTAGTAGACCTCGTTGTCGTTCTCCAGACCGAACGGCTCCAGATCCACCAGGAAGTGGTGCTTGTTCGGCAGCTCCAGGCGGACCTCGTCCACCTCGGCGCGGTTGTTCAGGACGCGGGTGCCCATCGCGTAGAGGGTCTGCTGGAGCGAGTACGAGTAGGTCTCGGCGAACGCCTCCAGCATGTGGCGGCGGACCTGCTGGTAGGAGCGGTCCCAGTTGGGCTCCTGCTCGCCCTCGGCGCCGGTGAAGCCGAACTTCCAGCGGGCGGTGACCTGGGTGGCCAGGATCCGGTCGTACGCCTCCTTGAGGGTGGTGTACTCGTCCTTGATGTAGCCCCAGAACTCCGAGTTGGTCGAGTTCATCACGACCAGGTCCTTCAGGCCCGAGATGACCTGCACGCCCGAGGCGTCGTAGACGATCTCGGAGGTGCGGACCTCGGTGCCGCGGCGGACGAAGGAGTGGCCGATCTCCTCCGAGCCGATGAAGCGGGCCTTGTTGTCCGGGATCTCGATGCGGTCCCAGACGTACTCCTCGATCCGGATCCGGGCCCGGTGGATCGGCGGTGTGTCGTCCACGAAGTGCCGGGCCAGCAGGATGCCGAAGTTCTCGGGCGACTGGATGCCGAACTTCTTGGCGTACGCGAAGACGGTGTTCTTGGTGGTGTCCGTCGGCAGGCAGTGCGCGTTGGAACCGGTCAGGTGGACGTCGTCGAGGTCGCCGGAGAGGGCGACGGAGACGTTGAGGTCCCGGATCTCGTGGCGGTTGCCGTTGCGGGTGATCCGTACGACGCGGTTCTCCGCCTTGCCGTACTGGTTCTGGCCGAGCTGGTGGGCCATGGTCTAGCTCCCTCGGTAGACGGAGTACCCGAACGGGTTCAGCAGCAGGGGTACGTGGTAGTGGGCCTGGGCCGGGTCGACGTCGAAGACGATGGCGACCTCGGGGAAGAAGGCCCCGTTGGTGGTGAAGCGGAGCCGGAGCACGGTGCCCGCGTCCAGGTCCGGGACCGGCAGGTCCTTGCAGCGGCCGTCGGCGTCGGTGGCGGAGGCCCCGAGGGCCTTCCACTCGCCGGCGACCTGCTGGGCCAGCTCGACCGGGATGCCCGCGGCGGGTCGGCCGAGGCTGGTGTCCAGCACATGGGTGGAGATGGAGGTCATGTCGTCCTCGCGGGGTGCCTGGGCGGCGGCTGGGAGACCGTCAGCCCTCGTCGAGCAGGCGGTCGATGCGGATGTCGTTGATCTTGCGGAGCTCGCCCCGGACGATCTCCCGCTCGGTGGCGGCGTCGTTCGGGTGGCGCTCGCGTAGTGCCGCCAGCATGGTCTCGGCGGTGCGCCCGGTGGCGCAGATCAGGAAGACGTGGCCGAACTTCTCCTCGTAGGAGGCGTTCGCGGCGGCCAGGTCGGCCAGCAGCGCCTCGTCGGCGCCCTGGACGCCGGCCTGTTCGCGCTGGGAGGTGGCGTCGCCCGGCTTGGGGGTGCCGATCCGGGCGTGGCCGGCCATCGCGTCGTCCAGGTCCGCGGGGGAGAGGGCTTCCATCGCGCCGGCGTTGGCGGCGTGGAAGGCGTCCCGGTCGCGGTAGGGGCGGGCCAGACGCACGAGCGTGGCCCAGGTGTGGCTGGAGCAGATCTCCTTCAGGAGTGCGTCCAGCACCTCGCCGTCGATCGCGTTCACGCGGTCGAGGACGATGTCCGTCGGGGTGGCGGGTTGGGTCACTCGTGACCTCCGAAAGTGGGTGCCACGAGAAAAGTAGATCCGCCGACCCCGATCGTCAACAGTTTGTTGAATTCAGCCGCGCGTCGACATCAGCTCTTCCCCGCCGCCTGCTGGCGGTTGAGGTAGTTGTAGACCGTGAACCGGCTGACGCCGAGGGCCGCTGCGACGTTCTCGACGCCGTGCCGGATGGTGAACGCGCCGCGCTCCTCCAGCAGCGCGACCACGCGCTGCTTGTCGGCGCGGTCCAGCGTCGTCAGCTCGGCGCCGCCGAACTGGCGACGGACCTCGTTCAGCAGCCGGTCGAGGGCGCTCTCCAGGCCCGGCAGCCGCACGGCGACGGCCGGCGCGCCCTCCCATTCGAGCGTGACGTCGTTCGGCTGGGCCTCGTCCAGGCTCACCGCGCTGGCGCCGACGGCGTCGAGCAGCGGCTTGATGGCTATGGCCAGCGGGTGCTGCTCGCTGCTCATCCGGCTCCCTCCCCCTCGTCCATGACGCTGACCTGGAGCGAGATCCGGGTGGCGCCGTGCGCCAGGGTCTCGCGGACCAGCCGGTCGATCGCTGTGAGCGCCTGCTCGGCCTGGCCCTCGGCCGTGGTGCCGAACGGGCCGACCTCGACACTGAGCCCGGCCTCGTCGACGACGCGGCGCGCTGTGCGCGCATGCTCCGGGAAGCCGTCCAGTTCGAACGGCTCGGTTGTGAACTCCACCTTCAATCGCACGCCCGAAGCGTATCCGGGGATCGGCCAGGATCCGAGAGGTGCTTGACAAACTGTTGAAGCGACGTGCCATAGTTTCACCACGCAGAAAACATCTTCCGCAATGTGGAACAAGGTGATGGCATGACCGCCGCGCAGAGCTGGCTGAACCAGCGCTGGACCGTGAACCTCTCGATCCTCTTCACCGAGCTTCCGCTGGTGGAGCGCCCGGCGGCCGCGAAGGCCGCGGGCTTCGACGCCGCGGAGCTGTGGTGGACCCTCGACGGCCCCACCCCGCCGCAGGCCGATCTCGACGCGCTGCGTGCGGCGTTCGTCGACTCCGGCGTGCAGCTGACGGGCCTCAACTTCGACGCAGGCAACATGGCCGGCGGCGACAAGGGCCTGCTGTCGCGTCCCGCCGACTCGCAGCGGTTCCGCGACAACATCGCGGTGGCGGTCGGCCTGGCCGAGTCGCTCGGCTGCAAGGCGCTGAACGCCCTGTACGGCAACCGTGTCGAGGACGTGCCGGTCGCCGAGCAGGACGCGCTCGCGCTGGAGAACCTCGCGCTGGCCGCACAGGCCGCGCAGGGCATCGGCGCGGTGCTGCTGGTCGAGGCGCTGAACGCGCCGGAGGCGCCGCAGTACGGTCTGCTCAGTTCGAAGGACGCGGTGGCGGTGGTGGACGCGGTGAACGCGACCACCGGCCTCGGAAACACGAAGTTCCTCTGCGACCTCTACCACCTGGCGCGCAACGGCGAGGATCTCGCCGCGGTCATTGCGGAGTACGCGGACCGGATCGGCCACGTGCAGATCGCCGACGCGCCGGCGCGCAACTTCCCTGGTTCGGGCGAGCTGGACTTCCCGGCGCTTCTCGGCCAGTTGGAGGCCGTCGGCTACGAAGGCTACATCGGCCTCGAGTACAAGCCCGTCGCCGGGGTCGCCTCGGCCGACTCCTTCGAGTGGCTGCCTGCCGCGCTGCGGACCAGCAAGCGCTGAGCGCTCTCCCACTCCCACGAAACTTCCCACGGAGGAGAACTCCCATGAGCACCACCCCGCGCCGTATCGCCTTCATCGGGCTCGGCATCATGGGCAGCCCGATGGCCGCCAACCTCGTCAAGGCCGGTCACACCGTGACCGGGTCGAACCTGACCCGTGAGCCGATCGAGAAGCTCATCGCCGACGGCGGCAAGGGCGCCGACTCGATCGCCGAGGCGGTCAAGGACGCCGAGATCGTCATCACGATGGTCCCCGCCGACCCGCAGGTCGAGCAGGTCTACTTCGGTGAGGGCGGCGTGCTCGACAACGCCCCCGCCGGGGCGCTGCTGATCGACATGAGCTCGGTGACGCCGCAGATCTCGCAGCGGGTGGCCGCCGCCGCCAAGGAGAAGGGCCTGCGCTCCATCGACGCCCCCGTCTCCGGTGGCGAGGCCGGCGCCATCGAGGGCGTGCTCTCCATCATGGTCGGCGGCGAGCGGGCCGACTTCGAGGAGGCCGAGCCCGTCCTGAAGGCGCTGGGCACCACCGTGGCGCTCGTCGGCCCGTCCGGCTCCGGGCAGACCGTCAAGGTCGCCAACCAGCTGATCGTCGCCGTCAACATCCAGGCGTGCGCCGAGGCCGTGGTCTTCCTGGAGAAGTCCGGCGTGGACCTGGAGGTCGCGCTCGACGTCCTGAACGGCGGTCTGGCCGGCTCGACCGTGCTGACCCGCAAGAAGAACAACTTCCTGAAGCGCGACTTCGCCCCGGGCTTCCGCATCGACCTGCACCACAAGGACATGGGCAACCTGCTGGCCGCCGCGCGCGCCGTCGAGGTGCCGCTGCCGACCGCTGCCCTGGTCGCCGACTTCATCACCGCTCTGCGCAACGCCGGCGACGGCGGGCTGGACCACTCCGCCCTGCTGCGCAACCTGGAGCGCCTGTCCGGAAAGGTCAACTGACCCATGGCCCGCATGACCGCGGCCGAAGCGGCCGTCGAGATCCTCAAGCGCGAGGGTGTCACCAACCTGTTCGGCCTGCCCGGCGCGGCGATCAACCCCTTCTACTCCGCGATCCGCAAGCGCGGCGGCCTGCACCACACGCTGGCCCGCCACGTCGAGGGCGCGTCCCACATGGCCGAGGGGTACACCCGGGCCAAGGCGGGCAACATCGGTGTCTGCATCGGCACCTCCGGCCCGGCCGGGACGGACATGATCACCGGGCTCTACTCGGCCTCCGCCGACTCGATCCCGATCCTGTGCATCACCGGCCAGGCGCCGGTCGCGAAGCTGCACAAGGAGGACTTCCAGGCGGTCGACATCGCGTCCATCGCGAAGCCGCTGACGAAGATGGCCGTCACGGTGCTGGAGCCGGCCCAGGTGCCGGGCGCCTTCCAGCAGGCCTTCCACCTGATGCGCTCCGGCCGTCCCGGCCCGGTCCTGATCGACCTGCCGATCGACGTGCAGATGGCGGAGATCGAGTTCGACATCGACACCTACGAGCCGCTGCCGGTCTACAAGCCGTCCGCGACCCGGGCCCAGGTGGAGAAGGCGCTCAACCTGCTGCAGGCCTCCGAGCGTCCGCTGATCGTCGCCGGTGGCGGCGTCGTCAACGCCGACGCGGCCGACCTGCTGGTCGAGTTCGCCGAGCTGACCGGCGTGCCGGTCGTGCCGACCCTGATGGGCTGGGGCGCGATCCCGGACGACCACCCGCTCACCGCGGGCATGGTCGGCCTGCAGACCTCGCACCGCTACGGCAACGAGTCGCTGCTCGCCTCCGACTTCGTCATCGGCATCGGCAACCGCTGGGCCAACCGCCACACCGGCAACGACACCTCGATCTACACGTCGGGCCGGAAGATCGTCCACGTCGACATCGAGCCGACCCAGATCGGGCGCGTCTTCGCCCCGGACTACGGCATCGTCTCCGACGCGAAGGCGGCGCTGCAGCTCTTCGTCGAGGTCGCACGTGAGCGCAAGGCCGCGGAGCTGCTCAAGGACTACAGCGCCTGGGCCGCCTCCTGCCAGGAGCGCAAGGCGACGCTGCTGCGCAAGACGCACTTCGACAACGTGCCGATCAAGCCGCAGCGCGTGTACGAGGAGATGAACAAGGCGTTCGGGCGCGACGTCCGCTACGTCACCACCATCGGCCTCTCGCAGATCCAGGCCGCGCAGCTGCTGCACGTCTACAAGGACCGGCACTGGATCAACGCCGGCCAGGCGGGCCCGCTGGGCTGGACCGTCCCGGCCGCGCTCGGTGTCGCCACCGCGGTGCCGGACGAGACCGTCGTCGCGCTCTCGGGCGACTACGACTTCCAGTTCATGATCGAGGAGCTGGCCGTCGGCGCGCAGTTCCAGATCCCCTACGTCCACGTCGTGGTGAACAACGCGTACCTGGGCCTGATCCGTCAGGCGCAGCGCCAGTTCGACATGGACTTCTGCGTGCAGCTCTCCTTCGAGAACGTGAACGCCCCGGAGCTCAACGGCTACGGCGTGGACCACGTGAAGGTGGCCGAGGGGCTGGGCTGCAAGGCGATCCGGGTCTTCGACCCGAGCGAGATCGGCAGCGCGCTGGAGCAGGCCAAGAAGCTGGCGGCCGAGTTCAAGGTGCCGGTGATCGTCGAGGTCATCCTGGAGCGGGTCACCAACGTCTCGATGGGCCTCCAGATCAACGGGGTCAACGAGTTCGAGGAGCTCGCGACCGAGCCCGGCGACGCGCCGACCGCCCTGCTGGGCGGCTGATGCCGCAGCCCGAAAGGGCTGCATAGTCTCCTCCCGGCGGCGTGATCCATCCGGTCGTGCCCGCGTCGCCGGGAGGCATTCGTGAAGCAGAAGGTGAGGCTGTCAGTGTCGGACAACCAGGGTCATGTCGTGGTCGCGCCCGACAAGTTCAAGGGCAGCCTCACCGCTGCGCAGGCCGCGGAGCACATCGCGGCCGGCATCCGGCGCGCCGCGCCGGGCACCGAGGTGCGGGCCCTGCCCGTCGCCGACGGCGGCGAGGGGACGGTGGCCGCGGCGATCGCGGCCGGGTTCCGTGCCGTGAGCGTGAAGGCGGCCGGTCCGACCGGCGAGCCGGTCGAGGCGGTGCTCGCCGTCCAGGGTGGGACCGCGGTCATCGAGGCGGCACAGGCCAGCGGCCTGCAACTGCTGCCGGGCGGTGTCAAGGCGCCGCTGACGGCCACCAGCTACGGGACGGGCGAGCTCGTCCGCAAGGCGCTGGAGCTGGGCTGCCGCACGCTGGTGCTGGGCCTCGGGGGAGTGGCCTGCACCGACGGCGGCGCCGGCATGGCGCAGGCGCTGGGCCTGCGGCTGCTGGACGCGGACGGCGCGGAGCTGCCGCCCGGCGGCGCGGCGCTGGCCCGGCTGGCGTCGATCGACCCCGGCCCGCTGGCGGACACCCTCGGCGGCGTGGAGGTCGTCGTCGCCAGCGACGTCGACAACCCGCTGCTGGGCGAGCGCGGCGCGCCCGCGGTCTACGGCCCGCAGAAGGGCGCGACGCCCGAGGACGTGGCCGAGCTGGACGCCGCGCTCGCCCACTGGGCCGATCACGTCGCCGCTCTGACGGGTGACGACGTGCGGGAGGCGCCGGGAGCCGGTGCTGCGGGCGGCCTGGGCTTCGGGGCGATCGCCCTGCTCGGAGCGTCCCTGCGGCCCGGGATCGCGCTTCTGCTGGAACTTCTGGGTTTCGACCAGGCGGTGCGGGGAGCCCGTCTGGTCGTGACCGGCGAAGGCTGTCTTGACGTGCAGACCCTGCACGGCAAGGCGCCCGCCGGAGTCGCCGAGGCGGCGGCCGGGCATGGCGTCCCGGTCGCGGCCGTGTGCGGCCTGCTGGAACTGAGTGAGACGCAGTGGCGCGCCGCGGGGTTCGCCGCCGTGCTCTCGCTCGTGGAACTGGCGGGACCGGACGGCGACAGCCTCACCCGCGCCGGGGAACTGGCGGAGCTGGCTGGGGAGCGGCTCGCGCGCAGCTTCCTCGGCGCGGACTGAGGATGGATCGTACGAACACCCCAACACGGACGTCCGCTCTGCTTCAACAACTAGTTGAAACAAACCGTTGACGTTTTGTTGAAGCGAAGCCTAATCTCACGGCAACCCGATCAGGAGGCCCCAGTTGACCAAGGTGTTCCGTTCCCGACATGCCGTCCTTCCGGACGGCGAGCGCGCCGCCGACGTGGTCGTGAGCGAGGGGCGGATCGTCGAGGTCCTGGCCTACGGCGCCGGTGCGGGCGAGCTCGTCGACCTCGGTGAGCTGGTTCTGCTCCCCGGTCTGGTCGACTCCCACGTCCACGTGAACGAGCCCGGCCGCACCGAGTGGGAGGGCTTCGCCACCGCCACCCGGGCCGCCGCGGCCGGCGGTGTGACGACCATCGTCGACATGCCGCTCAACTCCATCCCGCCGACCACCACCGTCGAGGGACTGGAGGCCAAGCGCAAGGTCGCCGAGGCCCGGCTCTTCGTCGACACCGGGCTGTGGGGCGGCGCCATCCCGGGCAACACCGGCGACCTCGCCCCCCTCCACGAGGCCGGCGTCTTCGGCTTCAAGAGCTTCCTCGCCCCCTCCGGCGTCGACGAGTTCCCGCACCTGAACCGCGAGCAGCTCGAAGAGGCGCTCACCGAGCAGGCCCGGATCGGCGCGTTGTCGATCATCCACGCCGAGGACCCCCGGATCCTGGACGAGGCCCCGCACACGCCCGGACCGCAGTACGCGGACTTCCTCGCCTCCCGACCCGACGACGCCGAGGCCGTCGCCGTCTCCACGCTGCTGGAGATCGCGCGGCGCACCGGCGCCCGCGTCCACATCCTGCACGTCTCCTCCGCGGCCGTGCTGCCGCTGCTGCGCGAGGCCCGCGCCGCCGGCGTGCAGGTGACGGCCGAGACCTGTCCGCACTACCTGACGCTGGCCGCCGAGCAGGTCCCCTCCGGCGACACCGCGTTCAAGTGCTGCCCGCCGATCCGCAGCGAGGCCAACCGCGACCTGCTCTGGCAGGCGCTCGCCGCAGGCGAGTTCATCGCGGTCGTGTCCGACCACTCGCCCTCGACGCCGGAGCTCAAGCACCTGCCGAGCCTGGGTGGGGACGGCGACTTCGCCGCCGCCTGGGGCGGGATCGCCTCCCTCCAGCTCGGACTGCCCGCCATCTGGACCGAGGCGCGCCGCCGCGGCCACAGCCTCGCCGACGTCGTGCGCTGGATGTCCTCCGGCCCGGCCTCGCTCGTCGGACTTTCGACCAAGGGCGCCATCGCCCCCGGCATGGACGCCGACCTGGTGGCCTTCGACCCGGACGCCGCGTTCACCGTGGACCCGGCCGGGCTGCACCACCGCCACCCCGTGACCCCTTACGCAGGCCGTTCACTGTCCGGCGTCGTCCGCACCACCTGGCTCCGCGGTGAGCCGGTGGACGCGAACGACGTGGACGCAGCCCCGAGCGGCCGACTGCTGACCCGAGGAGAGAAGTGACCGACAGCCAGAAGCCCGCCGCCTTCACCGAGTTGGTCAACCTCGCCGCCCGGTCGCTGGGTGCGGGCGTCATAGCCGCCAACGACGAGCTGTTCGCCGAGAAGGAGAACCTGCTCGTCGCCAAGCCCGCCGAGTTCCGGCCGCACACCTTCGGCCACAAGGGCCAGATCATGGACGGCTGGGAGACCCGCCGCCGTCGCGGCGCGAGCGCCGAGGAGCCGCACCCCACCGACGACGACCACGACTGGGCCATCGTGCGCCTGGGCGTGCCCGGCGTCATCCGGGGCGTCGTCGTCGACACCGCGCACTTCACCGGCAACTACCCGGAGACCGGCTCGGTCGAGGCCGCGTCCGTCCCCGGCAACCCCTCGCCCGAGGAGGTCGAGGCCGCCGAGTGGACCGAGCTCGTGCCGCGCACGCCCCTCAAGGGCGACACCGCGCACGAGTTCGCCGTCGACCTCGAGCAGCGCTTCACCCACGTGCGGCTCAACATCTGGCCGGACGGCGGCGTCGCCCGTCTGCGCGTGCACGGCGAGGTCGTCGCCGACCCGCGCGACCTGGACGGGCTCACCTTCGATCTGGCCGCCCAGGAGTTCGGCGGCGTCGCCACCGGGGCTTCCGACCGGTACTTCTCCTCCCCGCACAACC
Organism: Streptacidiphilus anmyonensis; assembly: GCF_000787855.1. Lineage (GTDB taxonomy): Bacteria > Actinomycetota > Actinomycetes > Streptomycetales > Streptomycetaceae > Streptacidiphilus > Streptacidiphilus anmyonensis. The sequence goes on from NZ_BBPQ01000010.1 coordinate 24,843, forward strand.
TCAATTCCCTGGGCCGGGCGGCCGTGATGGGTGAGGGCTGGGAGACGCGGCGCCGCCGCAACAAGGACAACGACTGGGTCGAACTCGACCTGGTCGCCGAGGGCGAGGTGCTGGCCGTCGAGATCGACACCACCCACTTCGTCGCCAACTGCCCCGGCTGGGCCTCCGTCTCAGGCCGCTCGGCCGCCACCGGCGAGTGGATCGCGCTGCTGCCGCGTACGCGGCTCCAGCCCGACACCCGCCACCGCGTACGGGTCGCCCCGAGCGAGCCGGTCACCGCCGCCCGCCTGGACGTCTACCCCGACGGTGGCATCGCCCGGCTGCGGCTCACCGGCCGCCTGACCGAGGTCGGCCGCGCCGCGCACGCGCTGCGCTGGCTGAACCTGCTGCCCGCGACCGAGGCCGAACAGGCCCTCACCGAAGCGGGTCTGACGGTCGGTGAGGCCCGCACGCTGGCCGCCGCCCGCCCCCTGGCCGAGGCCGCGGCCGTCCGGGCCGCGGAGGCCGCGTTCCAGCCGGCCGACACCCCCGACGGCGCGGAGAACTCGCGCCGCCGGGCCGCGATCTGGCGGCTGCTGGGAGTCTGACGCCCGCCGACGGCTCTTGTCCCTCCCAGCAGCTGCCGTCCAAACCACCACTGGCGTGCGGATGGTGCTGCGCGTTCGGCCTGACACGTGGATGCCTGGCCGGTCGCGCCCACGCGGCGGAGCCGCATATGAGCACAGCCTCGCGCCCCTGGGGAGTGCAACGCACCCTTCTCGTCACCCTTTGACTCCGTTCCGAGGTACCTCCATGTCGAAAATCCTGACCACCGAGTCCGGCGCGCCCGTCGCCGACAACCAGAACTCCGCCCAGGCCGGCATCGGCGGTCCGCTGCTGATCCAGGACCAGCAGCTGATCGAGAAGCTCGCCCGGTTCAACCGCGAGCGCATCCCGGAGCGCATCGTGCACGCCCGCGGCTCCGGCGCGCACGGCTACTTCGAGGTGACCGACGACGTCACCGGCTTCACCCGGGCGGCGTTCCTGAACACCGTCGGCAAGCGCACCGAGCTGTTCCTGCGCTTCTCGACCGTGGCCGGCAACCTCGGCGCGGCCGACGCGGTGCGCGACCCGCGCGGCTTCGCGGTGAAGTTCTACACCGAGGAGGGCAACTACGACCTCGTCGGCAACAACACCCCGGTGTTCTTCATCAAGGACCCGATCAAGTTCCCCGACTTCATCCACTCGCAGAAGCGCGACCCGTTCACGGGCATGGGCGAGGCCGACAACGTCTGGGACTACTGGTCCTACTCGCCCGAGTCGCTGCACCAGATCACCTGGCTCTTCGGCGACCGCGGCATCCCGGCCTCCTACCGCCACATGAACGGCTACGGCTCGCACACCTACCAGTGGGTCGCCGAGGACGGCGCCGCGTACTGGGTGAAGTACCACTTCAAGACCAACCAGGGCATCCGCTGCCTGGACGCCGGCCAGGCAGCCGAGCTGGCCGGCCAGGACCCGGACAGCCACCAGCGCGACCTGCACCAGGCCATCGAGCGCGGGATCTTCCCGAGCTGGACCGTCTACGTGCAGCTGATGCCGGTCGCCGAGGCCGCCGACTACAGGTTCAACCCCTTCGACCTGACCAAGGTCTGGCCGCACGCCGACTACCCGCTCCAGCGCGTCGGCCGCCTGGTGCTGAACCGCAACCCGGAGAACGTCTTCGCCGAGGTCGAGCAGGCCGCCTTCTCGCCGAACAACTTCGTGCCGGGCATCGGCCCGTCGCCGGACAAGATGCTCCAGGGCCGCCTGTTCGCCTACGCCGACGCGCACCGCTACCGCCTGGGCGTCAACCACACCCAGCTGGCGGTCAACGCGCCGAAGGCCACCGAGGCCGACAACTACGGCCGCGACGGCTACGGCGCGGTCAACGCGGGCGGCCGGGCCAAGAACTACGAGCCGAACTCCTACGACGGCCCGCGTCAGACCGACGCCGCGCTGGCCGCCCCGACCGCCGTCTCCGGCTGGACCGGCACGCACAGCGCCGCCCAGCACGCCAAGGACGACGACTTCTTCCAGGCCGGTGAGCTGTACCGGCTGATGTCGGAGGGCGAGCGGGAGCGTCTGATCGCGAACCTGGCCGGCTCCATCGGCTCGGTCACCCGCGACGACGTCGTCGAGCGGGTGCTGCCGTTCTTCCACGCTGCGGACGCGGACTACGGCCGTCGCCTCGAGGCCGCGGTCAAGGCGGTCCGCAACGCCGACGAGGGCTGACCTCGCAGCTCGCGTCACCCTCCGCGCGCGCCGTCACCGTTCCGGTGGCGGCGCGCGTGCGTTGGTAGAAGAGTGTGCGGCGAAGGGGGGTCACGCTTCGAAGGAGAGGCATGTCCACGACCACCAAGCCCTACGCACCAGGCACCCCGTGTTGGGTCGACCTGATGGCCAAGGACCAGCAGGCCGCGCTGGACTTCTACAAGGACGTCTTCGGCTGGGCGGGAGTGCCGGGCCCGGCCGAGTTCGGCGGCTACGCCGTCATGGAGCTGGGCGGTCGCGCCGTCTGCGGCATCGGCCCGGCGATGGCCCCGGAGGGGCAGCCCGAGCCGCCGCACGTCTGGACCACCTACCTGGCGAGCGACGACGCGGACGCGACCGCCAAGAAGGTCAAGGACGCGCACGGAACCGTCCTGTTCGAGCCGATGGACGTCGGCAACCTCGGCCGCATGTTCGTCGCGGCGGACCCGACGGGCGCGGTCTTCGGCGTCTGGGGTCACAAGGAGTTCTTCGGCGCGGTGGCCGTCAACGAGCCCGGCGCGCTGACCTGGAACGAGTGCAACACCCGCGACGTGCCGGCCGCCGCGGCGTTCTACCAGGCCGCCCTGGGCCTGAAGGCCGAGCCGGCCGAGCAGATGCCGGGCTACTTCGGCCTGGAGGTCGAGGGCCGGACGGTCGGCGGCCTGCAGGACATGGGCGACAACTTCCCGGCCCAGGTGCCGCCGCACTGGATGGCGTGGTTCGCGGTCGACGACACCGATGCGACAGTCGATGCGGCCGTCAAGCGCGGGGCCACCGTCGTCGTCCCGCCGATGGATATTCCGCCGGGGCGGATGGCGGGTATCCAGGACCCGTGGGGAGCGGTGTTCTGCGTGCTCAAGCTGGCGGAGCAGCCGTCCTGACACCCCGGCCGGGGAGTCCGCGGACGCTGCTCGAACACTGCGTAACCCATGCTCACCAGGCTCGCTGACGGCTAGTCTGGTGAGCATGGCTGCGCGGAACCACAACCCCCGGAGCTCCGTGGAACGCGCCCTGAGACTGCTGGAAGCCGTCGACCGACGCGGCTTCGGCGCCAGGGCCGACGAGCTGGCCGAGGAGGTCCAGCTCCCGGCCGACCACGCCCGGCGACTGCTGCGCTCGCTCGTGCGCGAGGGCTACCTGGAGCGCCTGGAGGACGGCGCGTATGTCCTGGGCGGCGCGCTCGCGATGCTGGGCCAGGCCAACCGGGAGCAGTTGGTGCACTCCCGCCTGGTCGCCAAGATGGCCTCGCTGCGCGACGAGTTGGGCGCGGCCGTCTACTTCAGCCGCTACGCCGACGGCGAGGTGAGCGTGCAGGCGGTGGTGGACGGCCCGTTGACGCCGAGCGTGCACGAGTGGGTCGACTTCCGCGCCACCGGCCACGCCAGCGCGATCGGGAAGTGCCTGCTGGCGCAGCTCGACCACGACGCCCGCCGCGACCACCTCTCCCGTCACCCGGCGGCCCGGTTCACCTCCCGCACCGACGTCGACACCGGCGCGCTGCTCCAGCGCCTGGACCGGCATCCGACCACGGTCCCGATGCTGGACCTCCAGGAGTACGCGATCGGCACGGTCTGCGCGGCGGTCCCCGTCACGGCCGGGACGGCGGTCGGCTGCCTCGCGTTCTCGCTGCCGGTCGAGGAGGCGTACCGCCTCAAGGAGACCGCCGAGACGATGGCGGCCAAGGCCGCTCCGGTACTGCTGGCGCTGACGGTCTGACGTCCGCCGCGCCCCTGCCGCCGCCCGCCCCTCGACCCTCGGGTGGCATTGCGCCACCGAAGGGCCGAGGGAGCCAGGACGACGTCGGGGGTCGCCGACCGGCCGGCGGTCGCGTGCTCAGCCGCAGCCGGTGACGTGGTCCTCGGTCACGTAGCCGTGGGCGGCCCGGATCAGGTGGTCGTAGCAGGCGCCGGTGTCCGTCGTGCCGGTGTAGTGCTCGGAGTCCTGGCCGTCGGCGGCCGTGGTGACGCCGTTCGTGCGGGCGAGGACGCCGGAGGCGTCGACGACGTCGCGGCTGAAGTCGACCGTGCGCCAGTGGTCGCCCTGGCTGACGCTGTCGATCAGGACGCGGCCCTGGTGGACGGTGGCGGACAGGGAGTAGTTGTCGCCGTCGGTGTACAGCGGGACGTCGGAGTCGACCGTGATCGGGTAGTCCCAGCTGTGCCGGACCGCGGTCGCGTGCCCGTGCGCCGGTGTCGTGGTGACGACGGTGGCGCCGTTCTCGCGCTGCGACATCACCTGCTTCTGCCCGCCGCTGGAGACGGCGTCGGTGTTGAGGTAGCCCGCCTGCTGGGTCACCGTGGTGCGGACGCGCCCGGCCGAGGTGTCCAGCCAGCCCGAGGTGGTCCAGGCGCGCCGCGCGCTGACGCGGACGTCGACCAGGTCGCCCGCGCCCGGGGTCTCCGTGGTGGTGACGGCGGGGCTCAGCGACAGGGTGTCCTCGGTGAGCGCGCCGCTGGTCCGGGCGGCGTGGTGGTCGGTGTCGAGGAACAGCGTGCTGTCCACGGTCCAGCCGTCGGCGGCGCCGTAGGGCGTGATGGTGAAGGTGTGCGGCCTGCCGTCCACCAGCAGTCCGGCGAAGGGCGTCAGGTCCAGGTCGTAGGCCTGGGTGACGAACTGGTCCACGGCCGGGATGGGACGCCACAGCGTCGGCACGATCCCGCCGGAGTACACGACGGGGTACGGCTGCGCGATCCCGGCGGGCCGCCCGTCGACCGAGACCTGCACCTCGCGGTAGGGCCCGCCGCCGCACAGGTAGTCGGGGTACTTGTTCGCCAGGTCCGTCGGCACGGAGTCGAACCACTGCTCGTCGCAGCCGCCGCCGCGGGCGTAGACCTCCATCCGCACGTCGGTGAGGTTGCGCGGGAGGGTGACCGTCTTCGACGACGACTGGCCGGGGTTGAGATAGGTCCAGCCGGCGTCGGTGGTCGACGCGGAGAGCGGCAGCACCTGGTCGGCGGTGTGCGCGGCCGGGTAGCGGCGGTCGGCCTGGTAGTACGTCAGCGTCAGCTTCATGTGGTAGACGCCGGTGTAGGTGGAGTTGACCACGTTGCCGAGCGAGACGGCGATCGGCTGCTCGGTGCGCAGCAGCGGGATGAAGGCGCTGACGTCCTTCTCCAGCGACCAGCTGATGCCCTGTTGGGTCGGCTCGGGCGTGCTGGTGCGCAGCACCTCCGCGCCGCCGATCCAGACTCCGGCGAGCCGGTCGTACTGCCGTCCCTGCACGCTGCCGGACCAGTTCAGGACGACCTTGCTCCACGGCCCGGCGCAGTCGGCCGGCGGTGTCACCGTCCCGCTCCAGGCGGGGGAGGAGATGGTGTTGCCGAAGTCGTACTGCATCTCCGTGACGGTGCAGTGGTGCGTGTCCGGCTGGCTCACCGGGGGCAGTGCGGTGACCGGGTTCTGATAGCTCGTCTCGATCCGCCCCTGGTCGGCCTGGGCCGTCCCCGCTCCGAGCAGGGCGGCGCAGAGCAGGGCGGCCGTTCCGAGCACGCCTGCGGCGCGCATGCGCATGGGTTCCCCTCCCGTCGATCTTGACTGGGTGGTACGGGGAGGACCCTGGCACCCCTACACGGGGAGACACAAGAGGGCGTCGTCCGGCTCGTCCCGCCGGTCCACCCCTGAGTTGCCGTCGCACCCGGCCGGGCATGTCATGAGAGGCGGAAGCGGGGGAGTCCCGAGCGGGAGGAGTGGTTCCCGATGCCCGTCGTGACGATCGTCGGTGCCGGCGTCATCGGAGTCTCGTGGGCGCGCCTGTTCGGCGCGGCCGGCTGGGAGGTGCGGGTCAGCGATCCGCGACCCGATCTGCGGGACGTCGTCGCCGAGCACCTCTCCGGTCTGTCCGTGGTCGCGACCGACGACCTGGCCTCGGCCGCGCAGGGCGCGGACTTCGTGCAGGAGGCCGGGCCGGAGCGGATGGAGATCAAGGAGCAGATGTTCGCGACCCTGGCCGCCAACACCGGCGAGGGGGTCGTGCTGGCGTCCTCCTCGTCCTCGCTGCTGCCCTCGCACATCGCCGCCGGCAACCCGGCGGCCGACCGGATCGTCATCGGCCACCCGTTCAACCCGCCGGAGCTGATGCCGCTGGTGGAGGTCGTCCCCGGGCCGCAGACGTCGCCGAAGACGGTCGAGCGCGCGGTGGAGGTCTACAAGGCGCTGGGCAAGCTGCCGATCCGGCTGAAGAAGGAGTACCCGGGCTTCGTCGGCAACCGCCTGCAGAAGGTCATCAACGACCAGGCCATGTACCTGGTGCAGGAGGGCGTGATCGACGTGGCGGACCTGGACGATCTGGTCCGCGCCTCGCTCGGTCTGCGCTACGCGACCATCGGGCCGTTCCAGAGCGGCGTCCTCGGCGGCGGTCCCGCGGGCATCCGGCACCTGATCGAGGGCATCGCCTCACAGATGACCTTCGAGATCGGCGCGCCGGACCCGGCCCGGACGGGCGCGGTCGTCGACGCGGTCGACGAGGCGTACGGCACCGGCCAGGAGGCGTACGACCGGCTCGCCGCGCTGCGGGACGAACGCACTCGCGCGGTGCTGCGGCCGCTGGGCTGGGCGGAGCCCCGGCAGGAGGGGTGAGCCGGGCGGGCCGCTCTGTGGCATGGCTGTGACAGTCGGCTCACGAAGCTGTGGATCTCCGCGGGATAGAAAAGGTGCACAAGGTCACCGAACACCCGCGAACACCCGCGAACACCGGAACTACACGTGACGGCAGGCCCGCCGGCCTGCCGTCTGGGGGATTCACATGCGCACCACGTCACGCCTGATCGTCACCGCCGCGACCGCCCTGACCGCCGGGCTCGCGCTGACCGCCTGCGGCTCCGGCTCCTCGCCCGCGGCGGCGGGTTCCGGCTCACCGGTCGCCGGGGGGACGGCGTCGGCGAGCCCGAGCACCGGCACGACGTCCGGCTCCACCACCGGCGGGGCGGGCTCGACCACCGGCGGCACCGCCGGCAGCACCACGGGCGGCGCCACCGGCGGCTCCGGGGCGACCGGAGCCACCGGGGTGAGCGCCACGGCGAAGCGCTGCACCGTCGCCGACGTGAAGCTCACCGTGCAGGGCCCTGCGGGGCGCGCCTCCGAGCAGGAGCCGGCCGTGGCGAGTATCAAGCTCGTCAACACCTCCGGCCACACGTGCTCCGTCTCCGGTTTCCCCGGAGTGCGGCTCGCGGACGACCAGGGCAAGTCCTCCCCGATCGACGCGGTGCGCCACCCGGGCGTCCAGGTCTCCCCGGTGACGCTTCCCGCGGGCGCCACCGCGACCGCGGAGCTGCTCTACAGCGACGTGAACAGCGAGGGCTCGGCCTCGGGCCGGCTCGTGTGCGGGGTGACCGGCTCCAAGGTCTCGGTCATCCTCCCGAACACCACCCAGCAGGTGAGGGTGCCGGTCAGCGGCGGCGTCGACAACGGCACCCTCAACGTCTGCGGGCAGCTGACGGTCAACCCCTTCCAGGGCATCCAGGACTGACCGTCCGTCAGCCCATCTCCTCCAGCGCCTTGCCCTTGGTCTCGGGGACGAAGCGCAGCACGAACGGGATCGAGAGCAGGGCGAACGCCGCGTAGATCACGTACGTGGCCGTCAGGTTCCAGCCCGACAGGCTCGGGAAGCTCGCGGTGATGACCCAGTTGGCGATCCACTGGGCCGCCGCCGCGACGCCCAGCGCCGCCGCCCGGACGCGGTTCGGGAACATCTCGCCGAGCATCACCCAGACCACCACGCCCCAGGACATGGCGAAGAAGAAGACGAAGGCGTGCGCCGCGACCAGCGCCACCACGCCCTGCGCGTGCGGGAGCGTGCCGTCGTGCAACCAGGCGAAGGCCCAGGCTTCGAGCGCCAGCGCGACGGTCATGCCGACGGAGCCGATCAGCGCCAGCGGCTTGCGGCCGATCCGGTCCACCAGGACGATCGCCACGACCGTGCCGACGATGTTGATGATCGACGTGGTGAACGAGTAGAGGAACGAGGAGCTGGGGTCGACGCCGACCGACTGCCACAGCGTGGAGCTGTAGTAGAAGGCCACGTTGATGCCGACCAGCTGCTGGAACACCGACAGTCCGATGCCGACCCAGACGACCGGCAGCAGCCCGAAGCGGCCGCCGAGCAGGTCGCGGAAGGTCGACCGGTGCTCGCTGCGCATCGCCGCGTCGATCTGGGCGACGCGCGCGTCAAGGTCCGTGCCGGCGCCCTCGACCTCGGCGATGACGGCCTTGGCGCGGTCGGTCCGCCCGACGGAGATCAGGAAGCGCGGGGACTCGGGGATCGCGAAGGAGAGCAGGCCGTAGAGCGCAGCCGGGACCACCATCACGCCGAGCATGACCTGCCAGGCCTCCACGCCGAGCAGGTGGCCGCGCTGGTCGCCGTGGGCGGCCTGCAGGATGCCCCAGTTGACCAGCTGTGAGATCGCGATGCCCACCACGATCGCCGCCTGCTGGAACGAGCCGAGCCGGCCGCGGTAGGCGGGCGGGGCGACCTCGGCGATGTAGGCGGGGCCGATCACCGACGCCATGCCGATGCCGATGCCGCCGAGGGTGCGCCACAGCACCAGGTCCCACAGCGAGAACGGCAGCGCGGAGCCGACGGCGCTGACGGTGAACAAGGCGGCGGCGATCTGCATCACCCTGATCCGGCCGATCCGGTCGGCCATCCGCCCGGCCAGCGCCGCGCCGATCGCGCTGCCGATCAGCGCGACGGCCACGACCTGCGCGAGCTCGGCGGAGCCCACGTGGTACCGGTGCTGGATCGCGGTGACCGCGCCGTTGATCACGGAGCTGTCGTAGCCGAACAGGAAGCCGCCCATGGCGGCCGCGGCGGTGATGAAGATGACATGGCCCAGGTTGTCCGACGGTGCGGTCGCCGACTTCCCGGGCGCGGGCGATGTGGTGGTCACGTTGTGCTCCTGAAGAACAAGGTCAACGTGCCGACCATATGCCTTTAGTTTCTTAAGTCAAAACCGCGAGAAATCAGGGACAAGCCCGAGGTTCAGACTTCAATTCTTGAAGTCAGGCGATGCGGCGGGGCTCCTCGGCCTTCGACCGCAGGTCATGGTGGATCGGGCCGTCGTGCGCGCTGAGCGGGAGGCAGCCACCGCCGCGGCGGTGCGCGACGATCTCGGCGGCGACGGCCACGGCCGTCTCCTCCGGGGTGCGCGCGCCGAGGTCCAGGCCGATGGGGGAGCGCAGCCGGGTCAGCTCCACCTCGGTCAGACCCGTCCCGCGCAGGCGGTCGAGCCGCTCGAGGTGGGTGCGGCGAGAGCCCATCGCGCCGACGAAGCCGAGCGGCATCCGCAGGGCGCGCTCCAGCAGCGGGATGTCGAACTTGGCGTCATGGGTCAGCACGCACAGGGCGGTCCGCGCGTCGATGCGGCCGGCCGCGGCCTCCGCGTCGAGATAGCGGTGCGGCCAGTCGACGACGACCCGGTCCGCCTCGGGGAACCGGCGCTCGGTCGCGAAGACGGGGCGCGCGTCGCACACCGTCACGTGGTAGCCGAGGAACTTGCCGACCCGGGCCACCGCACCCGCGAAGTCGATGGCCCCGAAGACGATCATGCGCGGGGCGGGCGCGTAGGACTCGACGAAGAACACCGCGGCCTCGTCGGAGTTCGGGTCGCAGGGACGGCCGTCGAGGGCGAACGTCAGCTGACCGGTGCGGCCGGCGTCGAGCATCGCGCGGGCCTGGCGCACGGCGGGCCCCTCCAACGCCGGTGCGTCCAGCGTCCCGTGGTGCGCGTCGCCGGTGACGGCCAGCGTCGCGCCGAGCAGCTGCGCCGGGCCGCTGATGCAGCGCACCAGCGCGACGGGCGTGCCGGAGTGGATGTAGGCGACCCCGGCGTCCATGCCGTCGTCGGCGCCCGGTCGCACCGGCTGCACGAAGACGTCGATGATCCCGCCGCAGGTGAGGCCCACCGCGAAGGCGTCCTCGTCGCTGTAGCCGAAGCGGTGCAGCACCGGCTCGCCGCTCTCCAGGGCCTCCTGGCAGAGCTCGTAGACGGCGCCCTCGACGCAGCCGCCGGAGACGGAACCCACGGCCTCGCCGTCCGCGTCCACAGCAAGCGCGGCGCCCGGGTCGCGCGGGGCGCTCCCGGACACGGCGACGACGGTGGCCACGGCGAAGGGGCGCCCGGCGGCGTGCCAGGCGGCGAGCTGCTCGGCGATGTCCTGCATGGGGAGGCGCTCCTTCGTGCGGTGACGGCTACGGGTGGTGCCGGGCCGCCCTCCTTCCAGGAGGGCGGCCCGGCATCGGCTCAGTGGACCCCGAGCCAGAGCTTGATCGGATGCAGGGCGAAGTAAACGAGGAAGACCGCGGTCAGACCCCACATCAGCACGCCCGGCTCGCGCCAGCGGCCACGTCCGGCCTTGATGGCGCAGTAGGCGATGACGCCCGCGCCGACACCGGCGGTGATCGAGTAGGTGAACGGCATCAGGGCGATGGTGAGGAAGGCGGGGATCGCCACCTCGCGGTCGGCCCACTCGATGTGACGGGCCTGGGCCAGCATCATCGAACCGATGACGACCAGCGCGGCGGCCGCCACCTGACCGGGCACCATGCCGGCCAGCGGGGTGAAGAACAGCATGGCCGCGAAGACCACACCGGTGACGACGCTGGAGAGACCGGTGCGCGCGCCCTCGCCGACGCCGGTCGCCGACTCGATGAAGACCGTCTGGCCGGAGGCGCCCGCCACACCGCCGATGATGCCGCCGGTGCCGTCGATGAACAGCGCCTTGGAGACGCCGGGCATCCGGCCCTGCTCGTCGGCGAGGCCCGCCTCGGTGCCGATGCCGATGATGGTCGCCATCGCGTCGAAGAAGCCGGCCAGGACCAGCGCGAAGACGGCGAACCCGGCGCTCAGCGCGCCCATGCCCTTGCTGCTGAACGCGCCGAACAGGTCGATGTGCCCGAAGAGGCCGAAGTCCGGTGAGGCGACCGGGTTCCCGGGCCACTTCGGGACCGAGATGCCCCAGGTGGCGTCGGGGATGTTCAGCGCGGCGTTGAGGATCAGCGACAGCACGGTGCCGACCACGATGCCGATCAGGATCGCGCCGGGGACCTTGCGGGTCTGCAGGATGAAGATGGTCAGCAGGGTGATCGCGAAGATCAGCACCGGCCAGCCCTGCAGGTTGTCGTTGACGCCCAGCTGGAGCGGGGTGTCGGTGTGGGCGGCGTCCGGGAGGCGCGACACGAAGCCCGCGTTGACCAGGCCGATCAGCGCGATGAACAGGCCGATCCCGATGGTGATGGCGTGCTTGAGCGCCATCGGGATGCCGTTCATGATCTTCTCGCGGAGGCCGGTGACGACCAGCAGCACGATCGCGGCGCCGTAGATGACACAGAGGCCCATGGCCTGGGGCCAGGTGACATGAGGCGCCATCACCGCGGCCAGGGTGTTGGAGACGCCGAGCCCGGCGGCCGCGGCGAGCGGCGCGTTGCCGACGACGCCGAGCAGGATGGTGGTGACCGCCGCGGCGAGCGCGGTGGCGGTGGTGACCTGCGCGTGGCTGAGGTGCTGCCCGTTCACGTCCGGGACGGACAGGATGATCGGGTTCAGCAACAGGATGTACGCCATCGCCATGAAGGTGGTCAGACCACCTCGGACCTCGCCCGCGACGCTGGATCCGCGGGCGGAGATCTTGAAGAACGCGTCGAGCGCGTTCTTGGGCTTCGGCGTGGACGATCTGTCGGGGTCGGATGAAGAGACGCTGGATTCCGTGGAAATCTGGGTCACGGTTCCACTCCCAAGTTTCGAAGGGGGTTGGGGTGGGGCGGCCGGCCTGGGTGACCCGCTAGGTGGGGAAACAGGGGACGGTGCGGCGCGCTTTACGGGTGGTGCTGCCGGGTGGTCACTGGCCTCGGCGAAGGCGTCGTGCCGGCTGGTGCGGGGTACATCGTTTTCTTTCCGTGGTGCCTTGCGGTGCCTTGTGGTGCGTTTCGGGTGACCCCGGGGCGGGGCGGCGGGAAGACCTGACATGGCTGTGCCCTGCCCCGGGGTGGTCTGTGACGTCCTGTTACTCCCCGGTGCCCGTCAGGTGCTCGGGGCGGACCGGTACCCGGTTCAGCGCGAGACCCGTGGCGGCTCGGATGGCCGCGACCACGGCCGGGGTGGACGAGAGGGTGGGCGCCTCGCCGACGCCGCGCAGCCCGTAGGGGGCGTGCTCGTCGGCGAGTTCGAGGACCTCCACCGGCATCGGCGGAGTGTCCAGGATGGTCGGGATGAGGTAGTCGGTGAAGGACGGGTTCCTGACCTTGCCGTCCTTGACGACGATCTCCTCCATCACCGCGAGGCCGAGCCCCTGGGTGGAGCCGCCCTGGATCTGGCCGACCACGGAGAGCGGGTTGAGCGCCTTGCCCACGTCCTGGGCGGCGGCCAGTTCGACCACCTTGACCAGGCCCAGCTCCACGTCCACGTCCACCACCGCGCGGTGGGCGCAGAAGGTGTACTGGACGTGGCCGAAGCCCTGGCCGGTCTCCTTGTCGAAGGGGACGGTCGGCCGGTGGTGGTGCTCGCGGGTCAGGTCGATCGCCGTGTCACCGAGCAGGTCCGCGATCGGGACCAGGACCCCGGCGGAGGCGGAGACGACCTTGCCGCCGACCAGGGACAGGTCGTTGTAGTCCCAGCCGTAGCGCTTGCGGCCGAGCGCGACCAGCTCGTTGCGGACCGCCTCGCAGGCGAGCTTGACGGCGCCGCCGGTCATGTAGGTCTGCCGCGAGGCGGAGGTCGAACCGGCCGATCCCACCTCGGTGTTGGCGGGGTGGATGGTGACCTGCTCGACGCCGAGCTCGGTACGGGCGATCTGGCCGTGGACGGTGACGCCGCCCTGCCCGACCTCGGCCATGGCCGTGTGCACCATGGCGACCGGCTCGCCGCCGATGACCTCCAGGCGCACCCGGGCGGTGGAGTAGTCGTCGAAGCCCTCGGAGAAGCCCACGTTCTTGATGCCGACCGCGTAGCCGACGCCGCGCACGATGCCCTCGCCGTGCGAGGTGTTGGACAGCGCGCCGGGGATGTCGCGGACGTCCAGGTGGGTGGTGTCCAGCTCCTGCGGGAGCGGCAGCGCCTTGACGCGGCGCAGCAGGTCGGCGACGGGGGCCGGGGCGTCGATCTCCTGGCCGGTCGGCATGATCGAGCCCTGCTCGACGGCGTTGATCTGACGCAGCTCCACCGGGTCCATGCCGAGCTCGGCGGCCAGCTTGTCCATCTGCGCCTCGTAGGCGAAGCAGGCCTGGACCGCGCCGAAGCCGCGCATCGCGCCGCAGGACGGGTTGTTGGAGTAGAGGGCGACGGCGAGCATGTTGACGTTCGGCACCTCGTAGGGGCCCATGCCCAGGGAGGCCGCGTTGCCGACGACGGCGGGGGAGGCGGAGGCGTAGGCGCCGCCGTCCAGCACGATGCGGGCGTCGCAGTAGACCAGCTTGCCGTCGCGGGTCGCGCCGTGCTCGTAGGTGAGCTTGGCGGGGTGGCGGTGCACGTGGCCGAAGAAGGACTCCTCGCGGGAGTACACGATCTTGACGGGCTTTCCGGTGCGCTGCGCCAGCAGGCAGGCGTGGATCTGCATCGACAGGTCCTCGCGGCCGCCGAACGCGCCGCCGACGCCGGCGAGGGTGAGCCGCACCTTGTTCTCGGGCAGGCCGAGGACGGGCGCGATCTGCTCGCGGTCCACGTGCAGCCACTGGGTGGCGATGTAGAGGTCGACGCCGCCGTCCTCGGCGGGCACGGCGAGGCCGGACTCCGGGCCGAGGAAGGCCTGGTCCTGCATGCCGACCACGTAGTCGCCCTTGATGACGACGTCGGCCAGCGCACGCACCTCGTCGGTGACGCCCAGACCGGAGATCAGCTTCTGCGAGTGGACGACGTTGCCGGAGGCGTGGCCCTTGTACTCGTCCGGCTCGTGCACGTACCCGTAGGTCTCCGGGTCGAGGCACTGCTCCTCGGTGGTGATGGTCGGCAGGATCTCGTACTCGACCTTGATCTTGGCCAGCGCGCGGCGGGCCGTCTCCGGGTGGTCCGCGGCGACGATGGCGATGGCCTCGCCGTGGTAGCGGATCTTGCCCATGGCCAGCGCCGGCTGGTCCTTGATCTCCAGGCCGTAGTACTTGGCGCCGGGGATGTCCTCGTGCGTCATCACGGCCTCGACGCCGGGGTGCTTCACGGCCTCGGAGATGTCGACGGAGAGGATGCGCGCGTGGGCGTGCGGCGAGCGCAGCGCCATGCCCCAGAGCATGTTCTCGTGCCACATGTCCGAGGAGTAGGCGAACTCGCCCCTGACCTTCAGGATGCCGTCCGGGCGCAGCGGCGAGCCGCCGATGCCGTCCGGATGGGCGGTGGTGATGTTCTGGAGGTTCTTCTCGGTGCGGATCGTGCTCACTGGGACACCTCCGAGCTCGAACACTTGCGGGCCGAGGCGAGGCGGACGGCGTCCATGATCTTCTCGTAACCGGTGCAGCGGCACAGGTTGCCGGAGAGGGCCTCGCGGATGTCGTTGTCGCTGGGCTGCGGGTTGCGCTCCAGCAGGTCGTGGGACTGCACCAGCAGACCCGGGGTGCAGAAGCCGCACTGCACGGCGCCCGCGTCGACGAACGCCTGCTGCACCTCGTCCAGGCCGCCCTCCGGGTCGGCCAGGCCCTCGACGGTGCGGACCTCGCGGTCCTGCACCTGGCCGGCCGCGACCAGACAGGAGCAGACCGGGGCGCCGTCGAGGTACACGGTGCAGCTGCCGCACTCGCCCTGCTCGCAGGCGTTCTTGGAGCCCGGCAGGCCCAGACGCTCGCGCAGCATGAACAGGAGGCTCTCGCCCTCCCAGACGTCGTCCGCCTCGACCTCGCGGCCGTTGGCGGTGAAGGTCACCCTCATGCTGCGCTCCTCAGGGACTGCGTGTACTCGTTCCAGGTCCAGGTCAGGGTCCGCCGGGCCATGACCGCCAGCGCGTGGCGGCGGTAGGCGGCGGTCCCGCGGACGTCGTCGATCGGCGACGCGGCGGCGGCGACCAGCTCACCGAAGCGCTGGATCGCGGCCGGGCCGATCAGGCCGCCCGACTGCCACAGACCGCGCTCGGCCAGCTCGCCGGCGATGAACTCCTCGGCCTCCACCGCGCGGCGCGGCGTGGGGGCGGCCGAGCCGATGCCGGTGCCGACCGTGCCGTTCTTGGGGTGCAGCGCGATGCCGAAGGCGCACACCGCGATGACCATCGCGTTGCGGGTGCCGATCTTCGAGAACTGCTGCGGGCCGTCGGCCACGGGGATGCGGACGGCGCGGATCAGCTCGTCCGGCTCCAGGCTGTTGCGCTTGACGCCGACGTAGAACTCGTCGATCGGGATCAGCCGGGTGCCGCGCACGGACTCGGCCTCGACCAGGACGTCACGTCCGGCGGCGAGCAGCGCGGGGTGCGCGTCGCCGGCGGGCGAGGCGCCGCCGAGGTTGCCGCCGACGCTGCCGCGGTTGCGGATCTGGGGGGACCCGACGGTGTTGCCGGCCAGCGCGAGCCCGGGCAGCTCGGCGCTCAGTTCGCGGGTGATCCGGGTGTAGGGGACCGCGGCGCCGAGCCGGATCACCTCGCCCTCCTGGCCCTCGTAACGGCCGGACTCCCATGCGGTCAGCTCGCTGATCCGGTTCAGGTCCAACAGGGCGGACGGGCGGTGACGGTCGAAGTTGAGCTCGACCATCACGTCCGTACCGCCGGAGATCGGCAGTGCGGACGGGTGCTCGGCCTTCGCCGCGAGTGCCTCGTCCCAAGTGGCGGGCCGCAGGAACTCCATGCGGGTGACTCCTTCGGTGGGTACGACGAGCTATGCGTGGGGAGGTGCAAGGGGAGGTGTGAGCAGTACACAATTCGCAGGTGGTGTGCCGTCAGTCACTGATGGCATGAGCCGCGCCGCCGAGCCCACCCGGATGGCTGTACGTTTCTCCAACGGGCGGCGAACGGCACACGGCCTGCGGATGGAGCCCGCCGGGTCGGCGACCGGTTGCGAAAAGACCCGGCGGTACTGCCACCCCGCGGCGTAGTGTCTGACCTGTGACACAGCCCACGTCGAACCCGTTCCTGCAGCCCAGCACGCTTCCCTTCGAGCTTCCGCCGTTCGCGGAGATCGAGGAGGCCCACTACCTGCCCGCCTTCGATGCCGGCATGGCCGAGCAGCTCGCGGAGATCGCCGAGATCACGGCGAACCCCGAAGCGGCCACCTTCGAGAACACCCTCGTCGCCCTGGAGCGCACCGGACAGCTGTTGCGCCGGGTGAGTCTGGTGTTCTTCAACAAAGTCTCCTCCGATTCCACGCCCGTGCTGCGCGAGCTCGACGCCGAGATCACCCCCCGCCTCGCCGCGCACACCGACGCGATCCAGCTCGACCCCGCCCTCTTCGCCCGCATCGACGCCGTCCACGCCCGCCGCGACGAGCTCGACCTGGACCAGGCCGACCTGCGCCTGCTGGAGCGCTGGCACGCCCGCCTCGTCCGCGGCGGCGCCCGCCTCGACGAGGCCGGCCAGGCCCGTCTGCGCGAGCTCAACGCCGAGCTGGCCGCCCTCGGGACCACCTTCGAGCAGAACCTCTTCGCCGCCACCCGCGCCGCCGCCCTGGTCCTGGACAGCGCCGAGGAACTGGCCGGCCTGCCGGACGGCGCGGTGGCCGCCGCCGCGGAGAACGCCAAGGCCCTCGGCCACGACGGCAAGTACGTGCTCAGCCTGAAGAGCTTCAGCAACCAGACCGAGCTCGCCTCGCTCACCGACCCGAAGCTGCGGGCCCGCCTGCTGGAGGCCTCGCTCGCCCGCGGCATCCAGGACAACGGACCGCTCGCCGTCCAGATGGCGCAGCTGCGCGCCGAGCGGGCGCGACTGCTGGGCTTCCCCTCGCACGCGGCCTACGAGGTCGCCGACCAGACGGCCGGCACCACCGACGCCGTCGACTCGATGCTCGGCCGCCTCGTCGGCCCGGCCGTCGCCAACGCCGACCGCGAGGGCGCGGCGCTGGCCGAGACGGCCGGCGTGCCCGGCGTCGAGGCGTCCGATTGGCAGTACCTCTCGGAGCAGGTCCGCAAGGAGCGCTACGACGTGGACGGCGCGCAGATGCGCCCGTACCTCGAGCTCGAGTCGGTGCTGCACCGCGGCGTCTTCCACGCCGCCGGCCTGGTCTACGGCCTCACCTTCCACGAGCGGCCGGAGCTCGTCGCCCACCACCCCGACGCCCGCGTCTTCGAGGTCCGCGAGGCCGACGGGCGGCCGGTCGGCCTGTACATCGGCGACTACTTCGCCCGCGAGTCCAAGCGCGGCGGCGCCTGGATGACGGAGTACGTCCAGCAGTCGCACCTGCTCGGCCAGCTCCCGGTGGTCACCAACGACCTCAACATCGCCAAGCCCCCGGCCGGCGAACCGTGCCTGCTCAGCTGGGACGAGGTGCGCACGCTCTTCCACGAGTTCGGCCACGCGCTGCACGGCCTCTTCTCCGACGTGAAGTACCCCTCCCAGTGGATGGAGGTGCCGCGCGACTTCGTCGAGTACCCCTCGCAGGTCAACGAGATGTGGCAGGAGTGGCCCGAGGTCCTCCAGAACTACGCCCGCCACGTCGAGACCGGCGAGCCGATGTCGCCCGCGCTGGTCGAGCGGGTCCGTGAGGCCCAGAACTTCGGCGAGGGCTTCCGCACCGTCGAGTACCTGGCCGCCGCCCTGCTGGACTGGGCCTGGCACACCACCCCCGACGGCGAGGGCGCCGGCGACGCGGAGGCCTTCGAGGCGGCCGCGCTCCAGCGCTACGGTCTGGCCCACCCCTCCATCCCGCCGCGCTACCGCACCGGCTACTTCGCCCACGTCTTCGCCGGCGGCCACTACGCCGCGGGCTACTACGGCTACATCTGGTCCGAGGTCCTGGACGCGGACACGGTGGAGTGGTTCAAGGAGTCCGACCGTCCGGTCCGCGAGAGCGGCGAGATCTTCCGCCGCACCCTCCTGGCCCCGGGCGGCACCGAGGACCCGCTGGCCGCGTTCGCCGCGTTCCGGGGCCGGGCCCCGGAGATCACCCCGCTCCTCGCCCGCCGCGGGCTGCAGGGCTGAGTTCCGCTCCCGCAGGCAGTCGCACCTCGCCAGGGGCGCGGGGAACTGCGCGACAAGCCACCCTGAGTGGTGGGTCGCCGAACGAGCAGGACCACCGCACGCCGGTGGTTGCTCGCGCAGTTCCCCGCGCCCCTTGAGATAGTGCAACCAGAGGCGGTAGCAGACAGTCATTCACCATCTCGGCTGGGCGCGCGGTTCCTCGCGCCCCTGGGGGTTCCGGTACCGTTCCCCGGAAGCCCATCCCTTTTGCCGAGTTTCGGAGGTACCCGACGTGCGGATCGGTGCGCTGCTGGCCCCCGCCGCACCGCCGATGCGGCTGCTCGCGGGGAGCGACGAGCTCGACCGCGTGGTGACCGGCGTGATGACCACGGACCTGCGGGATCCGAGCCGGTACCTGCACGGCGGGGAGCTGGTGCTCACCGGGATGCTGTGGCGGTACGAGCCGGAGGACTCCGAGCGCTTCGTGCGCCACCTCGCCTCCGGCGGCGCCGCCGGACTCGCCGCCGGTGAGGCGGAGGTCGGGCCCGTGCCGCGGGATCTCGTCGCCGCGTGCGAGCGGCACCGCATGCCGCTGTTCGCCGTCGGTGAGGACGTCGCGTTCGGGGCCGTCACCGAGTTCGTCAACCGTCAGGTCTCCGCCGACCGCGCCGCGGACCTCTCCGCGCTGGTCGAGCGCCACCGCATGCTCGTCTCCGCCGCCAGCGGCGCGGGCCTCGACGCCGTGCTCCAGCTCCTCGGCGGCGACGTCGACCTGGAGAGCTGGGTGCTCACCCCGACCGCCCGCCTGGTCGCCGGTCCGGTCGAGGGCATCGACGCCGCCGAGCGGGAGGCGCTGGTCCGCTCCCACCTGGAGTCGCAGCGCAGACGCAGCACGCCCGCCAGCCGCACCCGCGTCGGCGAGCGCCAGTTCTCGCTGCTGCCGGTCCCCGGCGGGACGCCGCTCGCCCAGTGGCTGCTCGCGGTCGAGGGCGACATCACCGACTGGACCGCCAAGCGCCGCCAGCTCGCGGAGAACCTCGCCGGGCTGGTCTCCGCCGAGCGGGCCCGCCGCGACGAGGGCCGCACGCTGCGCACCCGGCTCGCCGACGAGATGATCACCCTGCTCCAGCGCGACTCCGTGCCGGACGAGCTGCAGCGCGCCCTGGAGGCCGCGCACGCGATGAGCAGCGGCCCCGAGCTGCCGCTGCCCCGCACCTGGGTGGTCGTCTCGGTCGCCGGGCAGGCGCTCGCCGAGGGGGAGGCGCGCGAGGCCGTCACCGAGGCGCTGACCGGCCTGGACGACCGCGCGCTGGTCGGCGACGACGGCGACGCGGCCGTGGTGCTGCTGCCGCAGCCGCAGGGCGAGCGGACCGCCTCCGAGGTGCTGGCCGAACTGCTCGCCCCGCTCGAGGCCGGGCTCGGCCCGGAGGGCCGGCTCACCGTCGGCGTCAGCGCGCCGGCGGACGGCGTCGGCGGGCTGCGCGGGGCGCTGGAGGAGGCCCGGCACGCCCGCCGGATCGCCTCGGCCCGCCTCGGCCGCCTGTGCGTCGCCGGCCCCGAGGAGCTCGCCTCCCACGTGCTGCTGCTGGCGGCCGTGCCGGACGAGGTGCGCCGCGCCTTCCGCTCCCGGCTGCTGGACCGCGTCATCGCCTACGACCTCGAACACCAGGCGGACCTGGTCCGCACGCTGGAGGCGTTCCTGCGCTACGACGGCTCCTGGACCCGCTGCGCCGCCGCGCTGCACGTCCACGTCAACACGCTGCGCTACCGCATCGGGCGGATCGAGGAGCTGACCGGTCGTGACCTCTCCCGCCTGGAGGACCGGGTGGACTTCTTCCTCGCCCTCGAACTGAGCTGAGCCGTCCGAACGAGCCGAATCGCGCCGGACGCCCTCCAAGCGGCAGGATGGACGGCACTTACCAGCGCGAGCACGGATCGGACGCGAGTTGAGCAGCGATTACGCCGAGTACGTCCGCAGGACGGCCCTGCGCCTGCCGACGGTCGGCATCGACATCGGCGGCACGAAGATCGCCGCCGGGGTCGTCGACGGCGAGGGCCGGATCCTGGAGCAGCTGCGCACCGAGACGCCGCACAAGAGCAAGAGCCCCAAGGTCGTCGAGGACGTCATCACCGAGCTGGTCCTCGCGCTCGCCGACCGCCACGACGTCCACGCCGTCGGCATCGGCGCGGCCGGCTTCGTCGACGCGCAGCGCGCGCGGGTCCTGTTCGCCCCCCACCTGAGCTGGCGCAACGAGCCGCTGCAGGAGGCGCTGAGCGACCGTCTGGGGCTCCCGGTCATCGTCGAGAACGACGCCAACGCCGCCGCCTGGGCGGAGTGGCGCTTCGGCGCGGGCGCGGGGGAGGAGCACCTGGTCATGGTCAACCTCGGCACGGGCATCGGCGGCGCGATCGTGCACGGCGGCCGGCTGGAGCGCGGCCGCTACGGCATGGCGGGCGAGTTCGGCCACATGACGGTGGTGCCCGGCGGCCACCGCTGCCCGTGCGGCAACCGCGGCTGCTGGGAGCAGTACTCGTCCGGCAACGCGCTGGTGCGCGAGGCCCGCGAACTCGCGGCGGCGGAGTCGCCGGTGGCGCAGCCGCTGCTGGACCGGGTCGAGGGCGACGTCGCGTCCATCACCGGTCCGCTCGTCACGGAGGCGGCGCAGGAGGGCGACCCCTGCGCGGTGGAGCTGCTCCAGGAGATCGGCCAGTGGCTCGGCCTCGGCCTGGCCAATCTCGCGGCCGCGCTGGACCCCGGCCGCTTCGTCATCGGCGGCGGCGTCTCCGCGGCGGGCGAGCTGTTGCTCCGCCCCGCGCGCGAGGCGTACCGGCGCAACCTCACCGGCCGCGGGTTCCGCCCGGAGGCGGAGATCTTCGAGGCCGAGCTCGGCAACACGGCGGGCCTGATCGGCGCGGCGGACCTCGCCCGCGGCCGGGCGCGCCGCTTCCGCACCGTCAAGCGGGCGCGCGTGGAACGCGCGGAGCGCGTCTCCCGCACCGGCGTCGGCCGCCGCCGCACCCAGTGGTGGACCCCGCTGGAACGGTGACGGCGCGACGCATTGACCGCGCTACAGTCGCGACATATCGTGTTGTCATCGCCCGGCACCGCCGCATCCTCTGGAGTACGTCGTCGTGAACGAGCCCGTACCGCGTCCCGTGTCCGCCGAGTCCCAGGGCCCCGTCCTGCGCGCGGGGGACGTCGACCGTGACCGCGTCGCCGCCGTGCTGGCCGACGCCCTCGCGACGGGGCATCTCGATCCCGACGAGCACTCCCAGCGGCTCGAAGCCGCCTACTCGGCGCGCACGTTGGCCGAGCTGCACCCGCTCACCGCGGACCTGCCGGTCTCGGCCACCGAGTTGCAGCCCGTCGCGCCGCCGAGTGCGCAGCCGGTGACGGCGCTGTTCAGCAAGGTGCGGCGGGGCGGGCAGTGGCCGGTGCCGCCGACGAGCACCGTGCGGGCCCGCTGGGGCAAGCTCGTGATCGACCTGCGTCACGCGGTCTTCACCCGGCGCGAGGTGGTGATCGAGGCGGACGCCTTCTGCGGCCTGGTCGAGGTGGTGCTCCCGCCGCACGTCCGCGTCTACGACGAGGGCAGCGCGCTCTTCGCCAAGCGTCAGCTGCCGTCGGCCGCGAAGGACGAGACGCTCGCGGACGGCCCGATCGTCCGGATCACCGGGCGTGCGCTCTTCGGTCAGGTCCGCGTGCGCCGCGCCGGCGACGCGCGTTACCCCTGGCGGGAGTGGCGCTGAGCCCTCGCCGTGCACGGCGAGGGCTCAGCGGTTCGCGCGGTTGCTACTCCGCGGCCGTCAGCAGCGGGCGCAGCATCCCGCTCTGGAGGCGTACCACCAGCGGGGGCGCGTAGCGGCGTGCGGCCAGGGTGGCCGGGACGGCCACCAGGGCGCCGACGAGGAGGCCGACCACCACGTCGTGGGGGTAGTGCGCGCCGACCCAGACCCGGGAGAAGGCCATGAACAGCGCCAGTACCGAGGCGATGACCCCGATCCTGCGGTCCAGGATCCACAGCGCCGCCGCCGAGGCGGCGGCGATCGTGGAGTGGTTGCTCGGGAAGGACCAGTCGCCCACGCCGGGGCAGGGCTGGAGGGTGTAGCTGTGGGCGATGGCCTGACACGGTCGGACCTCGGTGAAGACGCTCTTCAGGAGGTCGTTCACCACGTAGGCGAGGACGACGACGACCGGTACGGACAGGGCCGTCGCCATCGCCGCGGCGCTGCGCGCCCGGCGGGCCTGCCACCAGCCCCAGAGCATCAGCAGGGCGAAGACGCCCAGGCCCAGGGTGGCGTAGAAGGAGACCACGTCGTCCAGCCAGTGCGGCGCGTTCTCCGCCTGCCGGGTGAACCAGCTGTACAGGCCGCCGTCGATGGAGGCCCCGTTCAGTGCGAGGTCGTTCACGGTGTTCACGGTGTTCAAGGGGTGCTTACTCCGCGGAGGGGCTGCTCTTGCGGGAGCGCATCAGTTCGAGGCCGATCGGGATCACGGAGATCACGACGATCAGACCGATGATCGGCAGGAGGTACTTGTCGATGTCGGGGATGCTGGAGCCGAGCGCGTAGCCGGCCATGGTCACGCCGACGGACCAGAGCAGCCCGCCCACGACCTGCCACAGGGTGAAGGTCTTGACCGGGACGTTGAGCGCGCCCGCCATCGGGTTGAGGACGGTGCGCACGACGGGGATGAAGCGGGCGAGCACGATGGCCTTGGCATGGCCGTACTTGGTCAGGATCTCCTCGGCGCGGTCGGCGCCGGCCAGCAGGTGCTTGTTGTTGGTGCGGGCGAGCAGCGTCTTGCCGCCCTTCTGCCCGATCAGGTAGCCGACCTGGGCGCCGAGCAGCGCGCCGACGGCGGCGCAGGCCAGTACCGCGCCGAGGTTCAGGTGCACCCCGTTCTTGCTGGTGGTGCAGAGCAGGCCGGCGGTGAACAGCAGCGAGTCGCCGGGCAGGAAGAAGCCGACCAGCAGTCCGGTCTCGGCGAAGAGCACGACCAGGATGCCGAGGGCGCCGAAGGCGGCGAGCAGCGAGTTCGCGTCGAGGATGTTCACCGCGAGCTGGTGCACGCCCGTGGGGTCGGGAGCCATGGGGTTCGATCCTCCTGCGATAGTGGCTGCGAATCGTTTATCGTCTACATGTGTGTAGTCGTTCTGTGTCACTGTAGTGGATGGAACCGCGGAATCACGAAGACGGCGGAAGGGTGGCTTGCAGGTGGCGACCGAGGGGCAGCGGCGGAATCCGGGTGAGCTGGAGTCGAGCGTGCTGTCCGTGCTGTGGGCGGCCGAGGGCCCGATGACCCCGGCCGAGATCCAGCGGTCGCTCGGCGGGGGACTGGCCCGGACCACCGTCAACACGATCCTCTCGCGACTGCACGAAAAGGGGGTCGTGGAGCGCAGCCGCAGCGGTCGCGCGTTCGCCTACGCGCCCGCGCGCGAGGCCGCGGACGCGCCGGGGCTCGCGGCTCGCCGGATGCGCAGCGAGCTCGAGAAGCAGCAGGACCGCGAGACCGTGCTCGCGCGCTTCGTCTCCGGTCTGAGCGACGAGGACGAGGAACACCTGCGCCGCCTGCTGGGCGGTTGAACCCTCGCGGGGGCCGTTCCGGGAAGATGGGCGCATGACGTTCAGTACCCGCACCTTCCAGCTCACCACCGGACACCGCGAGACCGCCGTCGACCTCACCGACCGCTGCCAGTCCTTCCTCGACGAGGTGGCCGCCGGCGCGGACGGCCTGCTCAACGTCTTCGTGCCGCACGCCACCGCGGGCGTCGCCGTGATCGAGACCGGCGCAGGGAGCGACGAGGACCTGCTGGCCGCGCTGCGGGAGCTGCTCCCGGCGGACGACCGCTGGCGGCACCGCCACGGCTCGCCGGGCCACGGCCGGGACCACGTCCTGCCGGGGCTGGTCGCACCGCACGCGACGCTGCCGGTGGTGGACGGGCGGATCGCGCTCGGAACCTGGCAGTCCGTGGTGCTGATCGACACCAACATCAGCAATGTCAACCGTACGGTCCGGCTCTCGTTCCTCGGGGGCTGATCGTCCGGCCAAGGTGCTGCCGCCGATTCTCCTTATCCTGCGTGCGAACGGGAGAGGGAATGAGCAGCTCAGACCAGGACGCGATCGAGCGACCCTACGACGGATGCGGCAGGTGCTTGCTGGGCGTCCGGCGGTTGTCCCGGATGAAGGGGACGACGTACTCGCCGGAGAGCCAGCGGGCGGACGTGCTCGCGGCCGCTGCTGCGGTGGGAGGTCACATCGTCGGCTGGGCCGACGACTGGGAGGTGTCCGGTGCCACGGACCCGATTACCCGACCGAAGCTCGGTCCGTGGCTCCGGGACGAGATGGGACCCTACGACGGGTTGGTGGCTGCGGCGGTCGACCGCCTCGGCCGCAACGTGGTCGACTGCCTCAATACCGGCTACAAGATGCGCGACGAGGGCAAGCTCCTCGTGACCTACGGTCATGAGGGGGCGTGGGACCTTGACGACCCGGTCGACGAGAACCGCTTCACCATGGAGGCGTGGGGCGCCCAGATGGAGCTGCGCGCCATCCAGCGTCGCAACCGCAACGCCACCGTGAAGACCCGAGCCGCTGGGCGTCCGAAGGGCAAGCCGTCATACGGTTTCCAGTTCGTACGGGTGACCATGGGCGGCAAGATCGATCATGTAGACCTGCACCCGCACGCTTCCGAGGTGATCAGGAACGTTGCACGCCGCATTCTGGCTGACCCCGAACACATCACCCCCAGCAGTGAGGCAGCTCGGCTGAACCGCGCCGGTGAGCTGTCGCCGGCCGACCACTTGGCGGTGATGTACGGCAAGCCCTCGCAGGGCCGCCCATGGCATCCGAGCACCGTGAAGAGCATTCTGCGGTCCGAAGCGGCGCTGGGCTACCTCATGCACAAGGGCAAGCCGGTCATCGGCACGGACGGTCACCCGGTCCGACTCTGTGAGGGGCTTTGGGACCGGGCGACGCACGATGCGCTTCAGAAGGCCCTCGCGCCGTACAGGATGGCCTGGAAGGGACGGCGCACGAACCGCGCGTACCTGCTGACCCAGGTGGCTGTCTGCGGGCAGTGCGGGAACCGGCTCTACACACAGACGTCCGCGGTGGAGCCGCCCCGCTACACGTGCACCGCCCGAAACAAGGGCTGGGTTTCCGCCGAGAACTGCCGCCCTGCCCCGCTCGTCCGCATGAAGATCCTGGACACATGGGTCGAGGAATGGTTCTTGCAGACGTTCGGAGACGGTCTGATCTACGAGACGGTGTTTGACCCGGGCAACGGCATCCCCGAACGCATCGCCGAGCTCCAGGCGAACCGTGAGCGCCTCCGAGCCGACCGACAAGCAGGACTGTACGACGCGCCGGACGACGCCGAATGGTTCCGCTCGCGCTACGCCGAGATGGGCCACGAGCTGGCTGCGTTGGAGGCAGAGCCGGTGCGGAATCCAGGAATGGTCCGGCGTCCGACCGGTGAGACCGTGGCGGATCGCTGGGAGAAGGCACCCGATGTTCAAGCGCGTAAGGAGATCCTGCTCGACTTCGGTGTCCGAGTGACGCTGTTCCCGGCAGGCGCTCCTCGCCGGTGGAAGGCCGACGTCCAGGGCGGCCGGGCTCCAAGTCGAGATCCCTCTCGGTACGTGCTTTCCGCTTGAGAGAAGAGAGCGGTTCGGGGGCTGCACTACACCACAACTCCAGCATCGCGAAATCCGTCAGGACTCCGATCCTGGTGAGCAGTGCCGCTCACCAGGATCGGAGTTGCTGAGGTGCTTGTTGAGCACGAGGACGTAGTTGGTTTCCTCATGGCAGAGGAGTCGAGGAACGGGCGGACGGTGGCGCTACCCGCCTGGAAGATGACAACCGGAGATCGGGCTGTGGCCGATGGTGTGCTTCGCGCTTATGGAGGAGTGAGGCGTACTCGCGGCGACGGGCGCGGGTATGACTGCATGCTGCGCTGCGATTCGATAGCGATCCGCGTGAACCCCCGAGTTGACATCACAAATCACCTGGTACTGAGGAAGGGTGAGGACCTGGTTCGCGTCTGTGATGGATCGGTGCTCCTGCATCTTGCGAGCAGCTCAGGCGCGCTCTGCTCCTGTCCAGTTGATGCATTCGAACGCCGGGCAGCCGCGAGGGCGGGAACCGGGCCTAAGCCCGAGGTCCGCCTCACGTTCGAACTTGCGGAGGGGCCAGAGCTAGGACGATTCTCGCTGTTCTCGTCATCCTGGGAACTTGCGGACTCCCTGCGCCGTGTCTTGCCCGGGACGGATACGAACGTAGATCGAGTTGAACTCGTTCTGGATCTGCATAGGAAGCAGTTCGCGACCCGTTCGGGACTTGACGTCAGCATCGTCTTTCCAGCTGCGGCGTCCCTCCCATCGAAGTGAATCCTCGGTCAATCCCCTCGCTTGCCTTGCTTGACACCCCGCAGGGCTTCGGCGTGGTCGACTGATGTCCGTTTCATGATCACGCGAGGTCGAGGAGTTCGAGCCGTCGGCGGGCGTCGCGCGCGTTGCGGCGGAGTCCTGCGGCGATGTTCGTGACGCCGTTGAGCCGGAGGGCGCCGACAGCGAGGTTTCCGCGGGTCGCCATCGCGCGCGGAGCGTTGCCGGTCCGTAGCTGGGAGGCATCCTCGGTGAAGGTGGTGTCGCGAACATGGTGCAGGGCCTCGATCTTCCAATGGTCTCGGATCAGCTGTGCGAGCTGGGCGGGGATGGCCTGCTCGACAGTCAGGCTGGTCACCGCGTAGACGGTGGTGATCGTCGACTTGCCGGTTTTGCGGTCGGTACGGCGGCACTTGATCTGAAAGGCCTGGTGGGCGCCGGGGACGAGCAGGTTGTTGACGCTGGCGACCTTGATCCGGTGGATCTCGGCGCGGCCGTGGCCGGTGCCGCGGGTGCGTCCCTGGAGCGGGATGTCCTTCCAGGGCAGGGACTTCAGCTGCTTGCGCAGCTTCTTCCGGTTGCCTGGCGATCGAGATGTAGTGGGCCCGGCGACCGAGGAGGTAGCCGGCGTGCTCGCGCTTGTTGTGCAGCTGCGTCGCTGGTGACGACCCTGCCGGCGAGGTCGTCGACGCTGTCCAGCAGCGGCTGGAAGCGGCTGGTCCCGCCGACGTCGAGCTGGGCCAGCACCAGCCCAGTGGTGTGCTCCAGGCCGCGAGCAGGTGGATCTTCCGCCCCGGTCCTTCGTCGCGCCGCGCAGGGACTTGCCGTCCACGGACAGGCCGCGCGGCCCGGCTCCAGCAGGCTGGCGATCGGCGAGTCATCCGCCGACTGCCTGATCCAGGGCATCCCCGTCGATGCGCGCGAGAAGTCGGCGAACCGACGATGTTGCTCCCGGCGAGATGCAGTGGGCAGTACCTGCCGTTCACTGGTCGATCAAGCGTTCGACTTCGCTTCGAGCACGTGGCGCAGCAGCTTCAGCACGGTGTTCCAGTTGTAGTTGTCGCGCCCCCCGCCCGCCTTCGGCTTGTGCGGCAGGTAGTCGCCGAACAGGACGCCCATGGAGCGGAGGCGTTGAAGGCTCGCCTCGTAGGCGGGGTGGGCTGCCTGGGCCGAGTTGACGTATGGCTGAGCCGCCACGGGGATGCCCAATCCGTACGCCTCGGTCAGGATGCCCAGCGCCAGGGTGTCGGCGTGGCCGTCCGCCCACTTGTTGATCGTGTTGAAGGTGGCCGGTGCGACCGCGATGGCGTCGGCTGGCGGCAGCGACGCGGGTACGTCGGGTGTGCGCCAGGCCGATCGGATCGTGTAGCCGGTCTGCTCCTCGATGGCCGCGGTATCTATGAACTCCATGGCGTTCGGCGTAGCCACCACACCGACCCGCCAGCCTTCTTCCTGGGCGGCCGAGATCAGCTTGCCGACGTCGTCCGCAATGCCCGAGGCGCACACAATGACGTACAGGAACGGCTGGCTGGTCAAGCTCGGACTCCCAACTCGCGGCTGAACTGGCGTAGCTCAGGTAGGGTGCCGCGCCGATCCCGAGCCGCCATGTCGGCCACCAGCTCACGGATGTCCGGTCGACGCCGGATGTCTTCAGCCGCGTGGCGTTCAGCGATCCGTAGGGCGCGGTAGCCCTCGAACAGTTTGCCTTGCTGGTTGTAGGCGCGGGCAAGGTCCACCCACAAGGCCGCCTGTCGCTCGGGCGCCGGGATGCGGCGGCGCAGCAGGGGGCGAGCAGCGTTAAGGGCGGCTCCTGCGTCTCCCAGGGTCACCGCGGCCGAGACCCGGTGCAGCGCCACGTTGGTCGAGCTGAAGTTGGCCCAGGCGTCCGGCTGATCCCGGTTGACGTACTGGGCCACTTCCTCGGCCTGGGCCAGCAGGTCTTGGGTGGTGCTGCGGTCGCCACCAGCGCTGGCCGCCGTGACGCCGCGCAGCAGCATCAGGCCGAAGGCTGCCAGGTCGGCCGGCTCGCGCTGGTCGTAGTGGCCGCCGAGCTGGTTTGCCGTGTGCTGGACCAATGTGACGGCTGGGCCGGTGTGGCGCTCGCGGGCCATCAGGTGGGCCTGGACTCGGACGCTGGAGGCTAGGACTATCGGGTCGCTGCTGCGCTCGGCCTCGCTCATCGCCCGCCCGACCGCCAACCAGGCGTTGCCGTGGTCGCCGAGCTTGAGCAGCAGACTGACGGCGGTCTGGTAGGTGGTGGCGGTGAGGCCGGCCAGCGCCAGGGCGCCGGGCGCTTCATGCTGGGCGTGGCGCAGATCGGTCAGCAGCTCCGGCAACAGCGCTTCGAGCTCGGTGTAGCGGCAGGCGTAGAAGAGCCGCCGTGCCTGCGACAGACGCCCTCGGAGGGCCGCCTCGGTCAGAGGCCGCCGGTCTGGCAGCGGAGCAGCCGCGGGCAGTAAGGCCTGGATGAGTTCCAAGCCAGCGGTATGGGGTCGGGCCGGGGTGGCGAGGGCTGCGACGCCTGCCGCCAGGAAGCCGCGACGATGCATGTCGTCCGTCCTGAGATCCGCGCTGGTAGGAGCGGTCAGGCCCAGGCTTTCCAGGGGGATGTCGAGTTCCGCCGCGACGGCCCGGAGCACCCGGACGTCGTCGACGCCCTTGCCGCTCTCAAGACGGCTGAGCTTCGACTGGTTGTAGCCCAGCTTGGAAGCCACGTCCTCCTGCGACCGGCCAGCCAGCACTCGGGCGCGTCGAATCACTGTTCCGAGCTGACGCGCCGCGGTGGGCTCCCCAGTCGCCTGCGACATGGCTCCTCCTGCCACCCTCAGCCTGCCGGGCGTGGGCCCGAGCAGCCGATCTGGATCAAGACGTTATGCACAGTCTGCATGGTTCATGCAGCGACGGCACCAGAGCTAACCCTGCGCTCCTTCGATGGAGTTGACTTGGCATCAGCCCACTCGAAGAGCCAGGGAGGAGCCACGCCATGTCACTCCGTGATCGTTCGCCGCATGGGCCAGTTATATGCAGCGCGACTGCATTGCAGCTGCACTGCTGGTGCATGGTGCCGGCCCTGGAGCCACTCCAGACTTGCTGGCATAGCCCGAACTGGTCGAGTCCCTAGCCTTCGCCGATCCTAGGGCAGCTCGGCCGTGAGCATGAGCAGTTCAACTGACCAGGCACGGTTCGCTCGGGCGGCCCAGTCGCTGAATCGAAAACCGCTTCACCCGCGCGGGTAATCTCGGACTCGGACGTGCCCCGACGGCCCGTCATATCTCAATCCTGGCAAGCGGAAAGGGAACACATGACCGAGACCCAGGTCCACACGGTCGAGCGCACGCTCGTGCTGCTCAAGCCCGACGCGGTGGCCCGCGGTCTGGCCGGACGCATCCTGCAGCGGTTCGAGGACGCCACGCTCAAGATCGTCGGCACGAAGATGAAGTGGATGGACGCCGAGTTCAGTCGCAAGCACTACTTCGACCTGGAGGAGCGCCTCGGCTCCGAGGTCTACAACCTGACCGCCACCTTCATGCAGCAGGGTCCGGTCATCGCCCTGGTGCTGGAGGGCTACGACGCCGTCGCCACGGTCCGCAAGATCGTGGGCAGCACCTACCCGGACCAGGCGCCCGCCGGCACCATCCGCGGGGACTTCTCGCAGATGAGCCGCGACGCCAGCGTGGCGGTGGGCAAAGCGGTGGCCAACCTGATCCACGCCTCCGGCAACAAGGAGGAGGCGGAGCAGGAAGTCGAGCTCTGGTTCTCCAAGGACGAGCTGTTCGACTACCAGACCCTCGCCCAGTCCTACGTCTACTGATCTTCGGCCGGGGCGTCACCAACTACGGCGCCCTCCCGTTGAGCACTACCAACGCACGAGAGTCGCAACAAGAAGGGGCACCATGAGCAACCAGTCTCGCCTGGCAACTCCCGCGGAGCTGGAGGCGGCCTTCCAGCAGGAGCTGGCGACCGACCGGTGGGCGGCCACCGAGACGGCCTACGCCCTGGCGACGCTGCTCCGGGACGCCGGGGAGTGGGACCAGTCGCGCACCTGGGTCACGCAGTGCCTGGACCTGCTGGGAACTCAGCCCACCGACGAGTTGGAGCAGGTGGTGCCGCGGCGGCAGTCCGTGGGTGGTGTGCCGCTGCCCAACTACCTGCATGAGGGTGTCGTCCGCGAGCGGTTCGGCGAGCTCGCCTAACCGTACCGAGCTGCCGGTGGTGCGGATCGTCTTCTGCACCGGTTCGCGCCACCGGTTGATCCGAGATCCACAACTGCATATCGGCTCATCCGAACTGGCCAGGGGATACCTGGCGCCAGTTCGGCTGCATCAGCCATGCCCAAAACACGCGAAGGAGCAGACGTTGGCCGTCGAGATCGAGATGCGCGCCAGGTTCGACAAGGAGACGCACGACCAGCTGGTGGCCCTCCTGATGGAGAAGGCCGAGGACCTGGGCCAGGACGACAAGCACATCTACTTCTTCGTCCTGCCGGACCAGCTGCTCAAGGTCACCGACAACAAGTCGGCCGGCACCGCCAAGATCACGCTCAAGAACAGCAAGATCGGCCAGGGCTCGGCCTTCGGCGAGACCGAGTTCCCCATCGCGCAGCAGGACGTGGCGGCCGCCGTCGAGGTCTTCAACGCGCTGGGCTTCCAGGAGGCCATGCACGAGGCCTTCAACTTCCGGCGCAACTTCAACTTCAAGGGCATCGAGATCGCGGTCAAGTGGAGTGAGGCGTGGGGCTACCACGCCGAGTTCGAACGGCTGCTCACGGACGACGCCACGGCCGCCGCCAAGGACGAGGCCGTCGCCGAGATCACCGACGTCGCCGACGAGCTGGGCGTGACCCTGATGACCGAGGACGAGCTGGCCGCGTTCACGGCGGCCTTCGAGGCCGCCGAGCAGGCCCGCAAGGAGGCCGATCAGTCGCCGGCCGAAATCCACTAGGAGTCCCGGACGCCTGAATCCACCGAGGGGGTGGGCCGCACCGTGAGCACAACCCGAACGGACAGCCTGGTCGAGTTAGCTGCCCGGAAGCAGTTGCCGTACCACCAGTTCACCGACGTCGCCACGGTCGAGTGGATCAAGGCCAACCGGCCTGACTTCCCGCCGGCCTGGCCGCCGCCGTTGCGCCCCACCACCAAGGCCCTGGTCGAGCGGGCCGCCATCCCGACACGCTGGCTGGCCGAGCCGAAGCTGGCCGACTCCATCCACGGCCACCGCCACGGCCTGCGCACGGCGGTCCTCGCCGCGCTGCTGGCCGATTGGCGCGGCTGGGACGAGCGGATGACCGCCACGGCCGTCATCGCGGCGGCGGTACACGACTGCCAGCGGCACCACGACCGGGACGACCAGGGCCACGGCGCACGAGCGGCCGTCTGGCTGGCCGCCAACGCCGAGCTGGTGTGGAGCCACTTCGGCCTGAGCCCGCACACGCGCCGCGTGGTTCAGGCGGCCACCGCCGTGCGGTTGCACGAAGTGCCGTACGACGCGTTCAGTGCCGTTGACCAGGTCGACTACGCCCGCGCCTCGCGAGTCTGCGACCTTGTGAAGGTGGCGGACGCCTTGGACCGCTACCGGCTTCCGAAGCTGTCCTGGTGGCCCGACGGTCAGTTCGTCCGGGAGCCGGCGTTCGAGCAGCTGAAGCCCCTGGCCTACGACCTGGTGGTGACCTCGGAAGCCGCCTTCCTGGCAGGGGCCAGCAGCGCCGAAGCCGTCGCGTTCGCGGTCGCCGAGAAGGGGCTGGTGTGAGCCGTGGACTTCCTCGACGCCTACAACCTCTGGGCCGACGCCCACGCCTTCTTCGACACCAGCCTCATACCAACCATGCCGAACCCGGACGACCCCCTGGGGGCGCAGACGGCGGCTTGGAACGACCGACTGGCCATCGGGACGCCGAACGGGCACCTGCTGCGCCGCAACAGCCTGTTCGACGCTCTCTCCGGCGGCGGCAAGCTGCACCTACTGCACGTCACGCACGCCCTGGAGGAGATCACCCGTAACGGCGTGCTCTACCCGTCCGGAGGGTGCCTGGTCGGCAGCATCTACTGCGCGCCGCTGGCCGTCACCGAGCAGGGCTTCCGCCCGCACAACCTCGGCTCCTACGTGCTGGGCCGCGAGGCGCCGGCCTTCCTGACTCGTATTGGCGAGCCGGACCGTAAGCCCACGCCGTTGATCTTCGAGCTGAATCTGCCGCCGCAGGCGTACCAGGGCTTAGCTGGCATCGACTACCTGCGCCTCGGATCGATTCACCTGGCCATCTACAGCCACCTGGAGTACCTGCTCTCCAAGGCAGAGCGGCACCAGCTGCGCGAGACCGTGGTCAGCCGGGCCAAGAACTCCACCGCCTTCCTGGCGCTGGCTGCGGCCATCGCCTACCAGGGCGTGGTCGTGTCGCCCGCGGCCTTCCTGCGGCAGCTCGACGAGACGATCCCGCGTCTGCCGATCCTGGGCTACCTGTACTTCGAGGCGCTATCCGAGTACGTCATGCTCCACTCGAATAGCCCGCGCACCCAGCAGCTGGCCGAGCTGGGCGAGTTCAACAACTGGCTCTACAAGGAGATGTTGTTCGCCGTCCCGGGGATGATTGGGAAGTTCGACCTGGCCAAGTTCCGGGTGCCGCCGGCCAAGCTCGCGAGCGTGCTTCAGCAGCTGGACCCGACCCTCGACCCGACTGAGGCCGAGGTCTACCTGGCTGACCGCATCAGCCACCTGGTGGCCGCTCGACTCTTCACGCCGGGACAGGTGCCCGAGACCTGGCGCCACACCCGCTGGGAGTTCGACAGCCTGGCCACTCAGCTCGGGCCGCTGCTCGGCCACCTCATCCATCGCGAGCTGCGCACCTTCGGCCGCTACCCGGACTTCTACTTCTACTTCGACCAGTTCAAGGCCCTCCAGGCATGGAACTACTGGAATCACCTCGACATCATCACGCCGTTCAACGGCACCATCCCCAAGGGCGAGATCGGGATCAACCCGGCGTACCCCAACCTCGACTACCGGATCTGGCGCGCCGAAGCCGATGAGGCCGGCCATCTTCATCCGGTAGAGCAGCTGGACCTGACGGTTGCCCCGCGCCTGGTGGACATCAAGTACACCCTGATGCGCAACAGCGGCACCGTGATCGCAAGCCCGCGAAGCCCACGTGCGGAGGAGTCCTATGTCCGCTGAGGAACACAGCACGGCCGGTGGCTGGCCGGCGCCTGCTGAGCCCGCAGAAGCGCTGTTCACCGAGATCTTCCAGACCAATCACTGGGGGTCGAGCGAGTCGGTTTCTGGCCCGGGGTCGGAGCTGCGGCAGACGGAGGCGGTTCGGGCTGCCTTGGCCTCGGTGCTCGCGCGCTACCCGATCCGGACCGTTACGGACGTCGGCTGCGGCGACGTGAACTGGATTCGCCACGTCGACGGCTTCGACCAGCTGGACCGCTACATCGGACTCGACGTGGTCGCCGACCTTGTTCGTCGCAACCAGGAGCGGTACGGCAACGAGCGCGTTTCCTTCCGGCAGGCCGACTTGAGCCGGGACGAGATTCCGGCGGCTGACCTCGTCATCGCCCGGGACTGCCTTGTCCACCTCACCCATCACGAGGCGCTGGCCTTCCTCGACCGCTTGGCGGCCAGCAGCTCGACCTGGCTGCTCACCACCACCTACGTGGGTCTGGCCGAGAACCGTGACACCACGGGCAGCCACTGGCGTCCGCTCAATCTTCAGACGGCTCCGTTCTGCCTGCCCGCGCCCACCCTGCACTTCGACACCGACTTCACGGACAACGGCCGCCACCACCCCGGCAATGGACTGGGCC
Source organism: Streptacidiphilus anmyonensis (assembly GCF_000787855.1). Classification (GTDB taxonomy): domain Bacteria; phylum Actinomycetota; class Actinomycetes; order Streptomycetales; family Streptomycetaceae; genus Streptacidiphilus; species Streptacidiphilus anmyonensis. The sequence goes on from NZ_BBPQ01000010.1 coordinate 59,303, forward strand.
TCTGGAAGATCGACCAGCTCCGGGCTCGCACTGCCTGACGCACGTTCCGTCCTGCTCGACCCTTCATCCACTTCTGCAAGACGAGGAGACATCTGCCATGTCCAGGGACATTTCCGGCATACCGTCCGTTGATCTGCTCGGCGAGCAGATCGCCGCGGTGCTGGCCGACCCGACCGTTGGCCACGGCCTGGCCCGCACGCTGCGCGCTGCCGCCAAGGAAGTCGAGCTGAGCCGGTACCACCGGGCCAGCCAGCGCGCCTACCCGGATGGTCTGGACGAGCGGCCGTCCAAGGTCCAGATCGGCGGAGGTAGCCACCAGTTGGACGGCTTCTTCAACATCGACCTGGTACCGCCGGCCGACCTGCTCTGGGACGTGCGTGAGGGCATCCCGCTCCAGAGCGACACCGTCGAGCTGCTGTTCAACGAGCACTTCCTGGAGCACATCGACTACCCGCGGTCGGCAAAGGGCTTCGCCCGCGAGGCGCACCGGGTGCTGGCGCCGGGCGGCCGGATCATCACGGGCGTGCCGGATGCCGCCTTCGTGCTGAACGGGTATCCGGCCGCTCCGAAGCAGACCGCCGAGATGGTCGAGCGCTGGTACTCGAAGCGCAGCTGCCGGGGGGACATCAACACCTTCCTCGACCTGATCAACTACGTCCTCCGCGACCAGGACGATGACCCCACTTACACCCCGCATCTCTGGGCCTACGACTTCGAGAAGCTGGCCCAGCTGTTCACCGAGGCCGGCTTCTCCAAGGTCGAGCCCTGGATCTTCGACCCGACCCTGGCCAACCCGAAGCGCGAGTGGGCCAGCGTCTACGTCATCGCCACCAAGTAGGAGCTCGGCCACAACCTGCGCGGTCGTCCGGTCACGAGCCGGGCTCCGCCATGCCAGGAGGCGTCCGCCATGTCGCAACCACCGCCCCGGTCCCGCAGTCACCTGCTGCTCGCCGACACACCCAACGCCGCGGGTTGGGCCAGATGCCACACCCGCGACGTGTTGCGCCGCTGGCAGGTGCCTCCCGACTTGATCGACACCGTCCTGCTGGTGGTGTCCGAGCTGGCCACCAACGCCATCTGTCACCCCGGTGGCACGAAGCAGCCGGAGAAGCTGACCTCGGCTGACCTGGCCAAGGTGCGGAGCTTTGGGCTGGATCTTCAGCTGCTCGGCCAGGGCGTGGTGGTTCAGGTTGCCGACCGTGATCCGAGGCCCCCAGTGCTTCAGGAGGCCGGCGAAGACGACGAGGGTGGCCGGGGCATCTTCCTGGTTGAGCACATGAGCCAGCAGTGGGGCTTCTATCACCCGCAGGCTGGCGGGAAGGTTGTCTGGGCGGAAGTGCGTCTTGGAGCTGAGTCGAAGTCGCCGGAGCCGGCGAGCGTAAGGCCGCAGTCCAACCCGACGGGTCGGCCCCAGCCGCTTCAGAGCGCCGACGAGCAACTGCCAGCTGATGACCCGCTCGTGATCGGGCGTGTACTGGTGGGGTTGCGAGGACTCTGACAGAACCCGGGAGGGCCAACAACGTAGGACCCAATCAAGTTCCGTAGCGTCCTGCGTCGCATTGTTGGCATTCGTATATGTGATCGATCATCTGGGGAGCTCCCCCACTCTGGCCAAGCACCTCGGCAGGTGCCCGGGTTGTTGTCGACATGCCACCGGGTGCCAATGCGGGTCGCCACGGCGCAGAACGGGGATTAGGTGGTGCCGCAGCGGACGTGGTCAAACCTCGGCTCGCCGTCGCCGGATGGTTGGGGCGTTCCCGAGTGTCAGCGGGAGCGTCACAAGCGCCCGCACCAATCGCGTGGGCCGCCAGGCGAGCTGGTCTCGGGGTACAGCCACTCGCATGTCGGGGAAACGAGTGATGAGCTGCCCCAGTGCGATCTCGGCTTCGGCGCGGGCAAGGGGTGCGCCCAGGCAGCGGTGGATTCCGTGTCCGAAGCTGAGGTGCCCGCTGGCGTCGCGACCGAGGTCGAGGTCGTCGGGCTCCGGGAAGCGCAGCGGGTCGCGATTCGCGGCCCCGGGGCTGACGAGGACGGGGGAGCCCGCCGGGACGACGGTGCCGCCGAGGTCGACATCCTCGGTCGTGTAGCGGAAGGTGGCCTGGGCGACGGGGGAGTCGAAGCGGAGCAGCTCGTCGAGACTGTCCGGGAGCAGCTCGGGTCGGGCGCGCAACCGGTCCAGTTCTGCAGGGTGATCCAGCAAGGCGAGGAGCGCGTTGCCGAGGAAGCTTGTGGTGGTCTCGTGCCCGGCCATCAGAAGCAGTGCCGCAAGCGACACCAGCTCGGATTCCGTGAGGCGGTCTGCCTCGTCGCGGGCCGCGATCAGGGCATCGAGCAGGGAGTCCCCCGGGACGGTGCGCTTTGCGTCGATCAGGCGTGCGAGGTAGGCGGCCAGCTCGTGTGAGGCCGCGTCGGTGTCCGCCGGGTTGCCGGCGGCGAAGAGGGCCAGCGACCACGCCCGGACCTTGCCGCGGTCCTCGCCGGGAACGCCCAGCATCTCGCAGATGACGGTGACCGGGAGCGGAACCGCGAGAGTCTCGACGGCATCGACTTCCCCGTCGACGGGCCATTGGTCCAGAAGGTCGGAGGTGATGCGGCTGATAGCTGGGCGGAGCCGTGCCACCGCGCCAGTGGTGAACGCTGACGTGGCCAGACGACGGAGCCGGGTGTGGTCCGGCGGGTCGGTGGCGAGCATCGTCCGGGAAAGAGCGGGGTGCAGGGTGCGGCCACTTGGCCTACTGGCGAAGAAGGCAGAGGTGTCCTTCGAAAGTCGCGGATCGGCCAGGGCCTGGCGGGCCTCGGCGTAGCCGAGGACGAGGTAGCTGGTGCGCCCCTTGCGATCCGTCAGCGGCTGTACGGGGCAGTTGGACCGCAGGCGCGCCAAGGTGGGGTAGGGGTCGCGCAGGAAGTCGGGGCTGTTGATATCCATGAAGGTCAGGCTCCTACAGGCGACGGCTGGCCGCCGTCGGCGACACGAGGGGCGGGCACGCGGGCGAACGCTTCGGCCACGAGGAGGAGCCATCGCGCCTCGGACTCGAGGTCCCCGGACCGAGAGGCCACGTTGGGCGCCGGGGCAGCCGGATCCGCGGCCCGCTGTTCCGCGTTGCGCGCGGCCAGTGCTGCCTTCAGTACGACGGCTTCGGTGTACGCCTCGCGCTCAGCCCCGTCGGCCTCTGCCAGGACTGCCGCTTGCTGAGCACCTGTCGCTTGGACGCGCTGCGAGCGGTACGGCTGAAGAGTGAGGATGCCGTCGCTGATCTCGACGACGCGTCGCTGGAGGCGGAAGTCGGAGTCGAGGTTGTCGTGGGGCAGCACGATGTCCGGCGCGACCGAGGTCAGCGCCTGCCACAGCGGGCCGAGCTGGTTGTAGGAACGGACCTCCCAGCGGCGGCGCCGGTAGCGCTGAAGCGGAATCAGGACTGCGGGCAGTGTGAGACCGACGGCGATGAGCAGGACCGCCAAGGCCGGGGAGGTGACGCTGAAGACGCACGGCGCAGTGATCAGGGATGAGCATCGCTGTCCCTCGGGGAACAGGTGGTGGCCGGTGCCCATCGAGACCAGAACTACGGTCTTGTACGTGGCGTAGACGACGGCAAAGCCACAGCCGGCGGCTGCCGTCCGAAATCCGAGCCGCACGCTGGAGCGCTTGGCCTCCCTGGCGTGTTGCAGGGCCTGACGGAGGAGGTCGACGATCGTGAAGGCCAGCGCTCCGATGAAGACCAACAGGTAGAGCCCGTACATCCGGGGAGAGCGATGGGTGAGTGCCTCCCCGGCGAAGAGAAGCACCAGGAGAATCACCGAGACCATCAGCACAGTCACGCGCGTGCGGAGTCGGCGGCGAGCGATGACCTCATCGGGCTCGTTGAACCGGATGATCACAGCGAGAACGCTCGTTGCTGCGCACAGCGAGAAGCTGTTGCTGATCAGCCGGGCCACGTGCGGGACCACGGACTCGGCGGCGTCAGCGAGGAGCGGGGCGTAGGAGGCGAAGGCCATGGCGAAGCTGGCCAACACCGATCCCATCTCCCAGGTGCCCGCGGGCCGGGGTGTCTCCCGGCCGAAGGTCCAGTAGCCAGCAGCTGCCGCGAGAACGCAGGCAAGGCCAAGGAAGACAGCGTTCATCGTGTACCGAGCCAGCCTTTTCTGATGGCACGTCGAGCGGGACTGGCGAAGAAGGCGTCGACGCGGTCGGGAATGGACTTCGGGCGCGGGGGTGGAGTCAGGGAGTCGCGGTACATTCGCTGGCGCGTGAGCGAGGCCAGCATTTCTGCCTCCCGCTCGTCTTCTGTTCCGTATGCAGTCCGGCCTGACATCCGCCGGACCAGCGCCGGGTCGATCCCAAGGATCCGACCGAGATCGGGATTCATCTCCAGTGAGCCGGGATGGTCGCAGAGGATGTGGAACAGCTCGTGGGTGATGATGTGGCGCTGGTGGTGGCTGGAGGCCGACTCCTCGATGTACAGCACGTCCCGCTCGTCGTCCTCCAGGCGGATGCCGCACGGGATGTCGATCAGCCCTGTCGCCGGTAGACGTCTGAGCACGATCGGCTTGCCCCGCAGCTCCGAGATCCTTCGGCGAAGGTCGGCTGTCGTGAATGCGTGGGGGAGGTCCAGCTCGGCCAGGCGAACCTGACAGACAGTCCGAAGCGCATCGTCATCCAGTTGTGGCAAGGGCATAGCGCCACCCTTTACGACCGGGTAGCCGGGCCAGGAGCAGCGCGGCAGAGAAGAGCTTGCCCTGCTCAAATCGGCACGCGGTCTTCCGGAACGGTCTGTTCCGATAACCCAGCGTATTCGCCTCCCGCATCCAGGTTGCCGACCCTGGCCCAGGGTTGGCGGGATGGGGAGGTGCGAGCGCCGCCGCAATCTGGGCGATTTTCTTGGGTGTGGCCTTCTCGCGTCGATAGGCATTCCATCGGTTGAATTGCAAACAATCGCATGGAATGACTACACATGATGACATTTCCTTGATCGCCCGATTGATTCGAGGCCGCGTGTTGTGGCGCGAATCACTTATCCTCCGTATACCATCTCCGCCCATGGGCGCCCGGCGGTCAGCAGATGATCAGGAGAGCGAGGGGGCCGAGGAGGTGATCGGCGACCTGCTCAGGGCGTGGCGGCGCCGATCTACGCGCCGGGTTCCCGGAGTTCAGGCACGCGGCCCCGGGCTCACGCAGGAGGGGGTGGCGCGTCTGGGCGGATTCAGCACGCGCTGGTACGGCAAGCTGGAGCGGGGCGAGGGCGATGGGGAGCCCGAGGAGGAACTGCTGGAGAAGACGGCTCGCGTGCTCGACCTGAGCGAGGTGGAACGCCGCGTCCTCTTCCTCATGGCAACGGGCCACCTGCCGCCTCCGTTGCCGCCGGCGGACATGCCCGCCGAGGTGGACGACCGCCTCCGGCGGTTCCTGGAGCACCAGGACCCCGCTCCGGCCTATGTGTCCGACCTGGCATGGAACATCCTGGCTTGGAACCGCGCCGCCGCGTCGTGGTTCCCCTGGCTCTCGGAGCAGCCGTCACCAAATCTCATGCGCTGGGCCATCCTTGATCCGCGCGCCCGGCGGCAGCTCCTTCACTGGAGGGAGGACTGGGCCCGCCCGTATCTCGCGCAGATCCGGTACGCCCGAGTCATCCACCCCGACCACCCGGGCCTAATGGAATTGCAGCGGGACGTCCTGCGGGGCTCGGCGGACGCCCGGTCCATCTGGAAGGAACGGGAAGTGCGCGCCGAGAGTGATGGGGTGCTGCGGAGGCTGCGCTTGCCCCACCTCGAACGTCCGGAAGTCAGTGTCGTAGTCGTGGCGGTGGCGCCGATGAGCGGCCCGGATCTGCGCATGGTCGTGCTGCTCGACGCCGAGGAGCCCTGAGGCGGATCAGCCGTCGAGGTCGAACCCGCCATCCGGATTGCCCTCCAGGCCCTCCAGCTTGCGCGCCTGGTCGATCACGGTGGAGAGGATCTTGAGACTCTCCGTGCTCAGGCCGGCGGCACGCAGGGCGACTCGTCTGATGCCCTGGTCCCGCATGGCAGCTACGACGGCGATCTGCGCCCGAGCATGCTCGGCCACCTCGTCGTCGGAGAAGTAGCTGACTGGCACGCCGAACCACTCGGCCAGGGCCTTCACGGTCTCGAACTTCGGGTTCTTGTTCACGCCCGTCCGCAGTTGCTGCAGCGCGCTTGCCGTGATCTTGAAGCCGGTCTGCTCCAAGATCCCCTGTGCCGCCTCTGTGTACGTGTAGGGGCCCCGGTTCGGCGGGTGCACTTCCCGGAAGAGGACGTCGAGTCGTTCGGAGAACGAGCCCCCTCGCTGGTCCGTCATACCCGCCATCCTTTCGCCTGCGCCACGACAGCATTCTATCCAGTTTGGTGGCGCAACTGCACGGGCCGGACCGCTATCCGCACAACTGCGCTTGACGACTATGGGCAAGTGCGATGTACGGTTCCGGCATCAATCATCCACTGTGGTGTTGCGCCGCTGGTGGGAAGCCTGAAAGAGCATGGACTGTCGCCGGGCGTCGCCCTATGGTTGCGGTCCCGGCGGAGGCCAGGAACGAGGGGAAGCCGTGCAGATCAGAGCGCCATGAGCGCGCGGGTGGGGGTAGGCGAGACCGGCGCCCGGGAGCTACCAACTCCCGAACGCCGGGGCCGGCACCCCGAGGAGCGCCGAATCACATCTCGCGGGCGGCGGGGCTTTTGCACGAGAACCGCCGCACCGCGCTCCTACGAACCACGGAGTATCGCATGCTCGCCATGCCGAGCGGAACTCTGGCCTGCCCAGACGTCGCCCGCCAGCGCCGCCTGGCCACCCAGCTCGCGGACATGATCCCGGGCGCGGCCACCATCCGCGTCAGCCTCAATGACCCGAAGCAGCCGTGGCCCCACCCGCACGCCATTGCCAAGAACGAGGCCGGGCAGACGATCGAGCTGGGCCGCACGACCACCAGGATCGCGTCCCGCTGGATCCTTCGGGTCTGGCCGGACGCGGACTGGAACCGGCCGCACACCTTCGACCTCGCCGCCGCGACCCTCACCCGAAGCGACCTGATCGCCACCGGTTGGAGCCGCTGACATGGCGCGGATCCGGACCATCAAGCCCGAGGCGTTCGTCTCCGAGTCGCTCGCCGAGGTGAGCGTCGAGGCCGAGCGGACCTTCTTCGGTCTGCTCTGCCAGGCCGACGACCATGGTCGTCACCGTGACAACGCCGCGATCATCGCGGGGCTGCTCTGGCCCCTGCGCTCGGAGCACACCTCGGTCCACGTCGAGGACGACCTCCACCAGCTCGCGAACGCCGGCCTGATCTGCCGGTACACCGGCTGCGACGGCCGCCGCTACCTGCACATCGTGACCTGGACCCAGCACCAGAAGATCGACAAGCCGAGCCAGTCCCGGCTGCCCTCCTGTCCACAGCACCAGGGCGCCGACCGGTGCGCGCCGTGCAAGAGCCCCTGCGCCAAGCAGGTCGAGGAGTTGCCCACTCCTCCCCGAGGGCTCGCCGAGGCTTCGCCGAACGCTCCCCGAGCCTTCGATCTGCCCGCGCGGCCCGCCGCCACGCCTCCCGGCCACGTCGGGGCAGCTCCAGCCGCCCAGCAGGACACGTTCGACGGCATGGCCGAGGAGCCTGGCCGGACGAGCGGGAAAGTCGCAGGCCAGAGCACATTCGTCGAGGACTCTCCGAACCTTCCCCGAAACCTCGCGGAGGGCTCGGCGCCTGGATCCAGGATCTTGGATCCTGGATCTTCCTTCCCTACGGGGCGCACAGCGCCCGCAGAGACCGTCTCGGCCAACCAGCTCGTCGGCGAGTACATCGCCGCCTGCGCCGAGCGCCCGCCCAACGACGTGATCGGTCACCTTGGGCGGACCACCAAGAAGCTCCTGGGCGAGGGGATCGCCCCGGAGCACATCCGGGCAGGGCTGGCGAACTTCGCCGCCAACCCTAAGCATCCGAGCGTGCTAACCAGCATGGTCAACGAGGCCATGAACGCACGCTCCGCCGGTTTGGCGCGGCCGGGAATCCGGCCTAACGTGCCCGCTCACCAGGCGTGGACCAATCCGGTCGACGCTGCCGCCGCCTACGCCGAGGAGCTGTGATGCGCACCAGTACCCGCGAACCGCAGACCCTCGGCGGCGAGGGCACCCTGGACCGGATGGCCCGGATCCTGGCCGCCCGCAACATCACCCCGGCCGACGTCGCCTCGCTGGCCGACGAGCCCGAGCCCTTCTCCCCGCTGGCGGCCCTGTCCGCCGGGATGCCCCCGCGCTACCAGGGCGCGGTCGCCGACCATCCCCAGGTCCTGGCCTGGACCCGGGAGGTCGCCTCGGCGGCGGTCGCCCCGAGCCCGGGGGCCAGGCGGCAGGTCACCACCGGCCCGAGCCTGCTGATGGCGGGCGTGGTCGGCGCGGGCAAGACCCACCAGGCCTACGGCGCGGTCCGAAGGCTGGTCCAGAGCGGGGTCGGCGTGCGCTGGCGCGCGACCACCGCCGCCGACCTGTACGCCGACCTCCGCCCCCGGGCCGGGGTGGACAGCGAGCGGGAGCTGGCGGCTGTCAGTCGAGTGCCCCTGCTGATCATCGACGACCTCGGCGCGGCCAAGTCCTCCGAGTGGGTCGAGGAAGTGACCTATCGGCTCGTCAACCGCCGGTACAACCACATGCTCCCGACTCTGGTCACCACCAACCTGGCGATCAAGGACCTCCGGGCCTACCTCGGCGACCGCATCACCAGCAGGCTCGCGCAGATGACCACCCGGGTCGAGTTCGAGCCGGTCGACCGCAGACGCCTGCGCCCCGCAGCCTGACCCGCCCCAGGCCGCAACCGCCGGGCCGCGCGACAGCGCGCCGCCCCATGCACCTCCCGACCCAGCGCACCCCTCCGCCGACGCCGCTTGCGCGCGGAGAGCGATCGGAGCCAACCGCATGACCACCACGACGATCAGCCCTGCCCGCCACCGGTCGCTCGGCGACCACACCTGGCAGGACCAGGCCGTCTGCCAGAGCACCGAGTACAACCCAGTGGACCCTGAGGTCTTCTTCCCGGAGCCCGATGAGACCGACAAGATCGCCACCGCGAAGTCGCTGTGCGCCCAGTGCCCGGTCCGCCGCATCTGCCTGGACGCCGCCCTCGAAGGCGGCGACACCCACGGCATCCGGGGCGGCCTGACCGAGGAGGAGCGCGGGCCGCTCCACGAGAAGCTCCACCACCGCCTCGACTACAGCCGCGTCAACGCCACCGTCGCCGGGCGCGACATCCATCTCACCAAGGCCGAGCGCCGCGCGGTCGTCTACGCCGCCTACCGACACGGCCTGCCCGAGCAGCGCCTGGCCTGGCTCCTGAAGATCAGCGAGGAGCACGCCCAGAAGCTGTACCGCGAGACCCGCCGGGCCCTGCGCAACCGAGGTATGGACAAGGCCACGAGGACAACCGCACCCCCCGACGCCGACAGCAATCGCCTGGGCCGCAGCGACTTCGGGACGGCGGCGTGAACATCGCATCCGCGAGGATGGCGCACATCACCAGCTGGGACCGCGCAGTCGTCATCGCCCTGGGCGGCGCGGGATGCGCCCTGTCGTATGACGCCCTCCAGCAGATGGCCGTCGCGATCCACGTCCGCGGCTTCCTGACCTACCTCTTCCCCCTGGTCATCGACGGGTTCATCGCTTACGGCGTCCGCGCCCTCCTGGTCCTGCGCAACGCGCCTCTGCGCGCCAGGCTTTACGTGTGGACGCTCTTCGGCACCGCCACCGCCGCCAGCATCTGGGCCAACGCGCTCCACGCGGTGCGGCTGAACCAGCAAGCGGCCTCGGCCCCCGGACTGCGGCTCGGGGACACGGTGGTCGCGGTGCTCTCCACCATCGCCCCGCTCGCACTGGCCGGAGCGGTCCACCTCTACATCCTCATCGCCCGTGGCCCGGTCGAGAACACTGACCGCACCGGCCGCGACTACCACGGTCAGGCCGGTCACCTCGGGCAGACCGACCGGCCCGAGCACATCGCGGTCACCCGCACTGACCGGCACGGTCAGCCGCAGCCGAAGGCCGGTCAGGTCAGCGCCGGTCGCCCGGTCACTGCCCTGACCGAGAAGCCGCGCCTGCCCCGGGACATGGAGCTCCCGAGCCCTCGGACACTGACCCGGGACAGCGCCCCGGCGGACAGCAGCAGCCCGGACACCGGTCACCAAGAACCGCCGTACGAAGCCGCTGACCTGCCCGGACAGCCGGACAGCACGCTGCCGGTCACTCACCGCCCGTCCGGCACCGGACCGGTCACCGGCCACCAGGGCAGCCCCATGCCGGTCACTGACCGGCCAGTTGCCACGCCGCCGGTTACCCGCCCAGATGCCCGGACAGCCGGTGATCAGCGACCTGACCCGGACACCGAGGAACTGCTGGAGATCGCCCGGTCGGCGGTCAGGGCTGAAGACAAGCTGACCCGCAAGGTGGTCGCCCAGGCGATCCGCGGTCAGCAGATCCCGCTGTCCAGCGACACGCTGACCGCCCTGATGGTCCAGCTCCGCCAGCAGCACGGTCAGCCGGTCACCTCCACCCGGAACTGACCGGACAGCACGAAGCGGGTGACCGAGCCGGACGCCTCGGCCGGTCACCCGCCCCGAGCACGCACCCCACAACCATCCACAGTGAACCGGAAACCAGACTCATGCGCACGCACCCCGCCACCCCGACCGAGGTCGACTCGTGGCTGACCGTCCTGCACCAGAACGGCCACCTCCACCGCGCCCAATCCGGCCCCGACACCACCTGGACGGTGCAGCGAACCCGGCACAGTCGCCCGTGGACCCTCCACCACCCGGTCCTGGCCATGGACTGGATCGAGGACCTCATCCGCGAAGTCCGACAGCAGAAGCCGGAGACGCGTCGGTGACCGTCAACGACCCGTCGGCCACCCCGTCCGGACAGCAGCGTGACCCCACCACGGCTCCTGGCGGAGCAAGTTGTCCCCTTGGATATCCCAAGGGGCTATCCAAGGGGGAACCCCTCGCCCAAGGGGGCGAGGGCGGCTGGACCGGTCCCGGGGCGAGGGCTCCCCGGGTCCAGTCCAGCCCGCGGCACCAGGGGGCGCCGCGTCCGGGAGAAGCCCACCACCTCCCGCAACCGCCGCGAGCGAGCCGACCGTGAGCACACCCGCCTTCCCCGACCGCGCCCCACACCGCCGCCAGTACATGCCCAGCCACCGAGAAGACATCATCGCCACCCGCCTGACCCCCGACGAGAAAGCCGAGATCACCGCCGCTGCCCAGCGCGCCGGACTGTTCCCCTCCGGCTTCCTCGCCGAGGCCGGCCTCGCTGCCGCCCGCGGTTCCACCACCGTCCAGCCCAACCGCCGCCTTGACGACGCCATCGACGAACTGGCCGCCACCCGCGCCGCGCTGGCCCGCATCGGCAACAACATCAACCAGATCGCCCACATCTACAACTCCGGCGGCATGCCGCGCCCCGGCGAACTCGCCCACGCCCTGGCAGCCCTGGTCCAAACCCTTGCGGGCATCGACACCACGGCCAGCACCCTCGTAGGACAGCGCAACTGATGATCCCCAAGATCCGACGCGGCAACCGCACCCGAGGACTGCTCGCCTACCTCTTCGGCGCGGGCAAGCACGAAGAGCACACCGACGCCCACCTCGTCGGCTCCTGGGACGGCTTCGCCCCCGACCCCGGCCGCGCCCCGAACCCCGACGCCGACCCCGACATCACGCTCTCCCGCCTCGCCGCAGCCCTGGACCTCCGCGTCAAGCAGGTCGGCGACCGCGCACCGGCCGAACACGTCTGGCACTGCTCGGTCCGCACCGCCCCAGGCGACCGAACCCTGAGCGACGAGGAGTGGAACGGCATCGCCAAGCGCATCCTGCACGCCGTCAACATCGCCCCAAAGGACGACCCTGACGGCTGCCGCTGGGTCGCGGTGCGCCACGCGGACGACCACATCCACATCCTGGCCACCATGGTCCGAGGCGACCTGCGCCGTCCCAGGATGAATTTCGACAAGAAGCAGGCCCAGGCCGAATGCCGAGCCATCGAACAGGAGATGGGCCTGCGCCGACTCCACGCCGGAGACGGCACCGGAGCCAAGAACCCCACCAGCGCCGAACGCTTCAAGGCCGATCGAACCGGCCGGCCCGAGGCCCCGCGCGAGACGCTCCGCGAAGCCGTCCGCCAGGCTCTCGCCGGAGCCGCCACCGAAGAGGAGTTCTTCACCCGGCTCCGCGAGGCCGGACTGCGCATCAGGATCCGGAACGCCCCGTCCGGCGAATCCATCGGCTACAACGTCGCCCTGCCGGGCGACCGCAACCGCGACGGCCAGCCGATCTGGTTCTCCGGCTCCAAACTGGCCCCCGACCTGTCCCTGCCGAAGATCCGCACCCGCCTGGCCGACGGCACCGGCGAGCCCACGATCCCCGTGGCCACTGCCAGCGGCCGACGGGACTGGTCGTCCCCGGCCCGGGAACGACGCAGCGCCATGGCAGTCGCCGAGCGCACCACCATCCTGCTCGACAAGGACGACGAGGAGGCCGCCGCGTATCTCGTCGGGGTCGGCGAACTGCTGGACGCTGTCGCCCAGACCTCCCCGGCCGCGACCCGCGCCGAACTGGGGGCAGCGGCTCGCTCCTTCGAGCGCGCCACCCGCAGCCACGTCCGGGCCGAGCGCGCCGACACCCGCGCGATCCGTTCGGCAGCCCGGGGCATCATCAAGGCCGGCAGCGCCCTCGGCCGGGGCGAGGACGGCGGCACTACCGCCATGCTCCTGTCCACCCTGGTCCTGGTCGCCCTCTCCGCCGCCCGCTGGCACTCCTCACGCGGCCATGCCCAGCAAGCCCACGCCTCGAGGCAGGCCGCCGAGCATCTGCGAGCCGCCTACCGTCAGGCCGCCGCCACGCCCATGCAGACCCTGCGCGACCAAGGCCGCGCCCTGCCCGCAGCCGAACGCCGGACCCACGCCGCGACGATTAGTGCGGCCCTGCCGAGCGACATGATGCGTCCAGACAGCGCCCCCGAGACTGATGCCCTGGCCGCCACCCTCGCCCAGGCCGAACAGGCAGGCCACGACCCCAAGGCCCTGCTGCAGCAGGCCATCGACATGCGCGAACTCGACACCGCCGACGACATCACCGACGTCCTGGTCTGGCGACTACGCCGCCTCGCCCAGCTCCCGGCCCACCCCGGCGTGGCGCCGCGACGCCCGGAGGCCGGCACCTGCCAGCCCGAGGCTACGGTCCCGCACACCCGTATCCGGACTGCGCCCTCGGCTGCCCCCCGTCCGGCCGCATCGGACTCGCGGAACCGCTCACTGCGACGCTGACCAGCAGTCCGGCAGGCCCGTCACCTGCCTGCCGGACTTCGACAAACCTTTGGACAGTCGGTTCCACTGGCTGTTAGGGATGGAAACAAGGTCCTCGACAGGGAGATGACGCTCGTGCTCAGAACCACCGCCCGCCCCGTAGCGCCTAACCCAGTGCAGCCCGCCTCCGCATCCGGGCGCGATCCCCTGCTGCAACTCGACTACGAGACACAGCCGCCCAGCGGCCCCGGCGCGACGCGCTGCCTCAGCCACCCGAGCGAGCTGGCCCTCCGTGGGATTCCCGTGAGCTGCTCCGCCTGCCGCGCCCGGCGCGACTGGCTGCTCATCAACCAGGGCTGCAACGTCTGGATCGTCTGCCGGTGTAGCAGCCAGTGGCACGAACCCGAGATCAGCCGCGCCGACTTCGACGCCTTGATCGCCATCCCGGACGGGACAACCTACCCCAGCGTCGAGCAGGGACTCGCGGCGTTGGGCTTCGACGGACTTCTCGCTGGTACCAGCTGGGACTAACGCCGTGAGTTGCTTGGACGCACAATCGCCGTCAGCCTGGTCGATGACCCGCGGCCTTGGAACGAACGGCGACGATCTACCACATGGTGTCCTTGCCGCGGCACCACCCGAGCCACCCTCGCCGAGGGCTTCGTCAGCCGGAGACGTGGCACGGCTACTTCGGCTCTGCCCGAGCGTTCACCCCTACTCCTTCAGCAGATGAATCCGGCGACACGATTTCCAGCTTCTGCTCGAGCCCCTGGGGAGGTTGTTCCAGGCGGAGCGGCGCCCAGTCGACGCCTCTCACTGTGGCCAACGCAGCCTCGACCTTGGCTGGCAGTCGCCGACCGGCGATCGGACTCCGCGCAAGATGCCACCATCGGAAGTCCGCGACCTGGCAAATCGCAGCACTAGCCCGCGCGATCAACGGGTCGAGGGTCGTAGCCTGCCGGGCGATGTACGCCGCCAACTCCTCGCGGTAAGAATCCAGCGTTGGATCGTCGACAACGGCCATCCGCCACAGCCTCAGAGTTGAGAACTGGATCCAGGACCGCGATGAGTCCTCGAGTGCTGCGCCCGAAGCAAGAAGGAACTCAACCGAGTCGGTCAATCTCCGTTCACGACCTCGCAGAGTTCGGTCGCGCGCTACGTCCTCGAGTGTCGTGATCGCCTCGCGAAGTCTGTCGATGTCGTGGAGCAGGTGTGTCCGGAGCAGAATCCCGCTCGACTCGATCTGTCGCCAGTTCATCTCCGAGAGGGTCTCGGCGCTCCTCGCGGTTCGGTAGACCTCCGCAAGTTGGTCCTGCGCGGCACGAGCCTCCGAGTGCCATTCGCGGAGCTGCTGTCGCTGGACGCTTCCCACCTGTTCGGAAATGGTCGTGAGCTGCTTCTCGATCCGATCGAGCTGAGCCTGGAGCGCCATCGCGGAAAGAGCGTTCATCATCGACGATGCTGCAGCGAGCCTACTTATCCCCTTGAGGCGCGCAACATGCTGGAACCTGCCCTTGCTGTCTCGAACGAGGGCGAGGACCTCTCCCGCCTTGTCCTTCGCCGCGCTGCCCGCGCGAATAGCGGCCGCCATCTCTGGGTCGACCAACATGAGGCGTCCGACCATCTGCTGGTACGTCTGTACGCCGTCCACGGCAGCCTTGGTCCGAGTGGCCCAGGATCCGAGCTGCATTGGCGTCTGGATCAGCGTCGTGCCGAACACGTCCAGATTCTCGGGCGTGCCGAACACGTAGGCCTCATCGTCGCTGGTTCCTGGTATGACCAAGACCTGGGAGTCAACGACAGGTACGGGCGATGGTCTCGACTCCGTCGACACCATGCCGGTCATGCCGGATCGTGCCTTCGGTTGAAGGTTCTCGTCTGTGGGTCCGGTGCTGACGTCGACCGGACGCCGACGGAGGATCAAGAGCGTTGCCAACACTGCACAGCCGACGGCTGCGAGGGTGACCAAGGTGACTATGGCAGCGTTCGGCATGCGTCAACTCTAATGACCTTGGGATGAACGGTGGGGCCCTGATCCCAATCCCGCCTCGTTCCTCGCCACGGTCCCATGTGCGCAGGCTATCCGGCCAGGCAGTCGTCTGGGCATCGTGTCGTGTTGGCCGCGGGCCCGGCTCGTGCTCAGGTCTCCTGGGCGAGGAACTGGCGGGCGCCGCGCAGCGTGGTGCGGAGCCTGCTCTGGGTGTCCCGGTTGTCGAGCCGGACATCGAGAGCCCCGGGAAGCCCGCTGTTCGCTCGTAAGCCGGCAGGGATCCGGGTGGAGTCAAGCCCGTCACGTCGGGCGATGAGGACGCCGAGTTCGTGGCGGTTCACAGCATCGACGCCGCTCAAGTGGTGAACACCAGGCGCGCCGGTGTCGGCGAGTTCCAGCAGGGCGGCCGCCAGGTCGGTGACGTGCACTGGGCAGCGGATGTCGTCAGTGAACAGCGCACCGCTGCGGGCGCCGGCCGCCAGGTCGTGCACCGCGCGGACGTGCTCGGATCGCAGGTCGCCGATGATGAGCGATGTCCGGGCGATCACGGCGTTCGGGGACAGGAGGCGGACCCCGGTCTCCGCTGCGGCTTTCGCTGCGCCGTAGGGGGTGAGCGGGTCCGGCAGGCAGGACTCGTCGTAGTGGACGCGGGCGCCGGAGAACACTGCGTCACTGGATACGTGGACCAGGCGGCTGCCGCGTCGTGCCGCTGCCATCGCCAGGCGAACCGGTCCCTCGGCCGTGACCGCCCAGTCGGCTCCGCCGTTCGTCGCGTTGACGATCACGCGCGGTCGCACCTTGGCCATGACGGCTTCCAGCCGGTCGGGATCCCGCAGGTCTAGAGCGTGCCAGGAGATCCCTGGGGCGCTATCGGGCATGCGTGTGAAGGTCGCGGCTGTCGTGTGTCCCGCCGTCACCGCTTGCCGCACCAGCTCGGCGCCCAGGAACCCGCTGCCGCCGACGATCAGCACTGTCATGAACCGACACCGTAGAGGAAACCAGTGCGTCGCTGCGGCCACGGATCGGCCGTCTGTCGTCCCCCTCGGCCTCTGCACCGCGACGGCGTACGGGCCGGGAAGGCATCTCCTAGTCGGCTTCTGCGCGGCTGTACGGTGGCCTGATCTCGTATGGTCGGATATCCCGTGGCGGCACCCGTGTTGACGGGCGGACACTTCTTCCGGCATTCGCGTCCCCGACGAAGGAGAAGAGCCGTGCACACCCCCGGAGGCGTAGGCGGTTTCGCCGAGTACACGCCGGCCATGTTCCAGCGCTGGATTCGGGGGCTACGGGCCGACCCGCCGGGCGCCGCCGGTCAGGAAAAGGCGCGGAAGGAGACGTTCTCCGCGGCGCTGGAGCAGGCCGAGCAGCTGTTCGCGGCCGCGCGGGTAACCGACGCGATGGTCCGGCCGCTGCTGGTCTACTACGGGCTCAACCAGGCCGGGCGGGCCATCGCCGCGGCCGCCTCGACCGTGCCGAACAAGGCGCAGGAGAAGGGGAAGCCGGGCGAGCCGTGGAAGCTGGCCGGCCACGGGCTGGGCATCGTGGGCGGGACGAACGCGATGAACGGCCTTGACGTCGCGGATATCCCGATCGTGAGCCACAAGAGCGGGGCCTTCCCGCAGCTTGCCGAGATCCTCGGCTCGGGGTCCCTGATCGCGACCAGGCCAGACGGCACAGAGGCGACCCCGGTTACCGTGGGTCAGATCTGGGAGACCATCTCGGACACGATCGGCTTCAGCCTCCCCGGTCCTGCTGGCCTCCCGGCCCTGGCGTTCGATGCTGAAGGTCCGCTCGGCCACTACACCGGCACCGACCTGAACTCCCTTATGCTCGCACCTGTGCGCCGGGGACAGGAGTCCGGGCGGCTCGAGGGCATCCCACGTCGCATATACGAGGCGGCGGACCAGAGGACGGCACTGAAGGAGTTCTTGGACCGCTATCCAACGCTCGGCGGCTACCAACTCGATGGCCCAGACGGGCGACTGGGCTGGGTGTCGGACTCGGCGATGAGCGCGTTGGGTATGCACGAGGTACGGGTGTACTGGAACCTGGCCGAGCCAGTCGCCGGTCAGCCG
The DNA here is from genome assembly GCF_000787855.1 of Streptacidiphilus anmyonensis. Lineage (GTDB taxonomy): Bacteria > Actinomycetota > Actinomycetes > Streptomycetales > Streptomycetaceae > Streptacidiphilus > Streptacidiphilus anmyonensis. The sequence goes on from NZ_BBPQ01000010.1 coordinate 76,648, forward strand.
ACCGCGCCGCTCGAAGAGCGGGTCGCGACGCCGTACCGGGGTCAGCATTTCGCGTACCCCGCCCTCGGCGACAACCCGAGGCCCTTGCACCCCCTGCTCGCCTGGTGGGCCGTGCTGTACGCGCTATCGATGCTCGCCCGGTATGAGCCGTGCGCCTGGAATAAGCGCGCCAACATCGACTCCAGCAAGGAAGCCGTCCCGATTGAACACCTCCTGGAGGCGGCGCTGGACCATCTGCCGCGCGTCATCCTCGACACCATCGACGAGATCTCCCGGCCAGCGGCGTAGAGAGCCACGGCAGCGGCGTCGGGCCGAGCCGAGGTACCAGGACGGGGTTACCCCGTTGTGTCGCGTGCCGGGCTGCCCCGACCGCAGTTCGACGACTACACGATTACGTGTTGCTCCCAGGACGTGGTTGATCAGGGCACCGACAGCTTGGTCCAGCCCGCTGGGGCTTGGGGTTCCGTTCGCCGGGAGTGGGCTGGCCCCCGACCTCGTTCGCCGGGGATGAGGGTACGCAATGCGAGGCTGGGCAAGCAGGAAGGCCGCCCCTGCCTGAACGGCGCGGACAGCCTGCTGTGGTACCGGTCAGACCTGGGCGAGGCGGTTCGACTTGAGAGCGGCTGTCGCGAGCGCGGGGCACAGGCCGAGCACCTCGTGGATGGTCGGGCGGACCAGGCGCGGCCAGTAGTCGGGGGCGGCGGGCCAAGAGGCGAGGTGCACCTCGGTGGTCGCCCGCCCCAGACGGGCCGTGACGTCCCAGCCCGCGCGGGGGGGGCTGGTTCCCAGTGCAGGCTGACACGGCCGAGAGGGAGTCGCGGGGTGTCGGTTGCGAGCCACGCGACGTCGAGCGGCCCGTCGGGCTGGGCGGAGATGCGCCGCACCAGTGCGCCGCGCACGCCGCCCGGCATGGGCCGGGGAGCGAGAGTCGGCAGCGGAAGGGCGAGTAGACGAGGGATCTGGGTGAGATGAGGGCCTCCGGTACGAGTCAGTGGGACAGGTCAGACCCAAGCGAGGGCGTCGCTGACCGCCATGGGGAGGTAGCCCTCCTGGCCGTCATCGGCGATGAATGCCATCCCGTCCTGCACGACGACTTCCACCCCCACGTAGTGGGTGAACGGGAAGTCGGGGTTGACGGCGAGTCGGATCGGCAGGTCGGGGTCGAGGCCCTGGAGCTGGCGCAGCAGGTGGCCGACGGTCAGGTTGTGCGGCATGTGAACCTCCGAGAGAGAGCGGGGAAGGCGTGGCGGGGTCGCGCGATGGAGCGTCAGGAGCCTTCGAGACGCGGGAGGTCGCGGAGGACCCTCGGCCCCTCATGGCCGGTGGCCCCTCCGTTGACCTGCGACTCTTCCCGCCACCCGTACGTTGACATGCCATGTGCCGAGCTACGTAGTCCTTTCCCGGGAGGGGGCGTCTGCCGTGGGCGAACTGGTCGCCGCACCTGCTGATAGTTCGCAGCGAGGAATGGATCGCAGGACGCGGCTGTCGTAGGTGGGATGCGGCGCAGGGCCATACGGAGTTGAAGGGCGACAGCGACGTGGCGGAGTCGAGCAGCCACGGGGACGGAGTCTGGCCGTAGCGGAAAGGCCGGTCGGCTGGGCAACCGCGGACGACGAGCGACATGGTCGCCGACGGCCAGTGGGCTGTCCGCGCACGGTACAGCGATCGGCCAGACGAAGACGGGACGTTGGAGCACCGGGTCACCGATGGCCGTCGGACATGACGGTCTGCATTTCTGAGGAATCAGCGGGACCGCGATGGCGTGTTGATCACGGGCGTGGCGGTCGTCGTGGGAGCCGAGTTTGCGGAGGCACCGGTCATCGCGGCGGCGCCGCTGCGCCTGAGGGCGGCGGACACGCGAGGCGAGGCCGAGCGGGCGTCGCGCAGTGCGGCCTCACCCTGGGGTGTGAGCGAGAGGAGCTGCCCAGGTCGGTACAGCCCCTCACTGCTGTCCTGGGCGAGCAGTCCGTCGGTGACCAGCCGTTGGACGGTTTCGGGCCAGACTTCTGGGGTGGGCCGTTGGCCCGTTCCGTTCGAGAGGTAGGCGTAGCCGTACATCGCGCTCTGGCGGAATCGCAGCCCGCCGGCCTCGATCGCTTCGAGGGCCCGGAGTTGGCGATCATCCGAGATGGCCCAGTCGTCGTCTCGGCCGGTGCCCTGTTCCTTTCCCGAGCTGGTGGTCGACGCCCGCGGGAACTGCGAAGCGTCAGGTGCCGACTGTAGGGGACGGGATGCGGCAGCGGACCTGGCCAGCTGCTCGGCCGCTCCATCATGGCGGGCGGCGAGCAGCTCGATCTGCGGGCGGATTGTCCGCAGGAGGCCGTCCCAGCCGTGCATGCTGGCGTGGTCGCCGTTGGCGATGGGTTGAAGCAGCTCGATGGCGGACTGGGCGGCGCGGGTCAGCTCCCTGTGAACGTCGTCGACGTCGCGGTCGGTTTCGGCTACCAGCCCGTCCACCAGATCGAGCAGATCACGGAGCTGACGCTCGGTGCTCAGCTTCCAGGGATCGTTAGCGCCGAACCCCTCGGCGACCAGATGCGCGCCGGGCCGCCTGGCCGTGTCGTTGGCGTTCATTCGGACGCCTCCATCCGTGCGAGCAGCGAGCGGACGAGGGTGGGCAGGCTGTCTGGGCCGTCCCCGATCCGTACGTGGTCGGTGGCTTCGCTGAGGACGTAGGCGGCGTCTTCGAGCAGGCCGCTGGAGATCTCCATGCAGGCGTCGGTGATCCGGGAGGCGGCGAGCAGGGACTGGGAGAGCACCTCGACGTAGTCGCCGGGTGGGAGTCCGGCGGCCTCGGCGGCGGTTCGGATCGCCGCCAGCTCCAGCGTGCTGAACGCGAAGTCGGAGTCGTTGTCCCGCGTCGTTGCGAGCGGGGCGAAGGCCGGGTCCGGCGGTGCGGCGGGGATGCCCACGCGAGTGCAGATCTGGTCGACCGAGGCTGTCAGCTCGGCGAGCGACTCGGTCAGCCATCCCAGCGCGGAGGCGTAGGACGCCAGGGCGAACAGGCCCGCCGGTGTGGCGGGTAGGGGCTCGTCGC
>NZ_BBPQ01000010.1:79719-149084 GCF_000787855.1 Streptacidiphilus anmyonensis
AACGGGCCCGCCGGTGTGGCGGGTAGGGGCTCGTCGCTGACGAAGCCTTCGAGCCGATCGTTCAGCTCGCAGACGACCCGTGGTCCGGCGGCCAGTGCTCCCAGCACGGGGTGCAGGTAGGAGCCGCTGGGGGACGTCAGGTATTCGGCGGTGGTGATCCCCGAGACGCGCTGGGCGGCGTCCGAGAGGAGGCCCGCGAGTTCGGCACGGGGCAGGGGAGAGCGGTTGGCGGTCATCGCTGGGGGACCTTTCGAGGGGCGGAGACGACGGGAGGGGTAGCAGCTGGCGAATCGGTCGAGGCTGGCGTCGCTTGGTGGGCTGCGCGAGGAGAGCGGGACCGCGCGGCGTGCACGCGCGCCTCGGCGGCTGTGTCGGTCTCGGGGGCCACGCTCGGACCGGTACGGTGCTGGGCCGTGCGGTAGACGGCGTAGTCCTTCCGGCTGCCGGCGGCCACGAGGTAGATCTCGCGCTTGTGGCTCGACGTCGGCGGGGCTTGGCGGAACTGGATGACCAGCCGATAGGAGACCGACGGGTCGACGTAGACCTTGTGGAAGCCGGCGAGACGGCCTGTCAGCGGCAGGCAGTCGTCGCTGCCGTGCACCAGGTTCTGCAGCTCCAGCAGGGCCAAGTCGCGCATTTCGTCCGGAAGTGCGCGCAGATCGGCGATGGCGTCCGGATGGGCGGCGAAGGCGAATCGTGCGCGGCTCACATCGACCTCCGGGGGCTCGGTCGCTGGACCGCGCTCGTCGTCGGCGTGCCGTGATCGCCAGGGCTCGTCTTGGGGATCGTTGAGGTGTCGGCGGAGCGGGCGAGTGCGGCGCGGGTCCGGAGAGCGCCTGCCTCGCCGCGGTATTCCGGCGGCAGCGGCAGCGGCAGCGGCAGGGGCAGCGGGAGCGGGACGTCACGAGCGTCCAGCCACTGCCGGGCGGAAGCCTCGTCGAAGAAGGCGCCCTCGCGCATCGTGTACGTGTGGGTCTGATGGTCCCCTTCTTCGAGGAAGACACGGATGGGCTCCTCGACGGCCCGGGAGTCGCGGGTCAAGGTCCATGTCTCGCACGGGTCGTAGTCCGAGCTGTGGCTGTCGAGGACCTCATACCGAGTGCCCGAGGTGCGCAGCTGCTGCTCGACCCGCGTGGTGAGGGCGTCAGCGGGCTTCATGAAGTCGTCGCCGACGCGGGTGATCTGCTCGGGTGGGCACCCGCGCTCGATCAGCCAGTTCTGTGCCAGGGACACGGTGCAGTGACGGGTCGACTCGAAGGTGAACGTGTTCTGGTGGAGGTCCCGGGTGACCTTGATCGCGCGGATCTGCGGCTCGCCGGGCACGCCCCAGGTGGCCGAGCCGTCGTGCGCGACGACGAAGCTGTGCGAACCGTCGGGGGTGGTGTGGTGCTCGGCCAGGACGGTCAGGTCGCCGGCCCAGAACTGCTGTTCCGCGTGCGCGGAGGCCGCGTCAGCGGGCTCGAAGTTGTCGAGACGGAAGTCGAGTTCGGTGTTCATGCCGTCGGCTCCGGCTGCTTGGGAGCGGGGGCGGCAAGCACGCGGTGGTTGGGTCGGCTCGCGCTGGTTGTGCACGCGGCGAAGGGGCCGTCGGCAGCGCGGAGATGGACCAGTGCTTGGTCGAGGTGGTCGCGATGCCATGTCGAAGGACCTGTCAGTCCGGCCTCGGCATCGGTGAGCTGCTGCCAGGCGAGCCAGAGGGCGTGCAGGCGGGCCACCGCCTCGAGGTGCTCGTGCCACTGCACGCACCACGGGCGAGTGGTGCTGATCTCCCGGCCGTACACCGGCAGGAAGAGGTTGTTCACCCAGAAGTCGAGCTCGGCCAGTTCGACGGCGTACGCCTCGCCGTCCAAGGCGGGGATGAACACGGAGGTCGGGCGGTCCTCCGGTTCGGAGTCGGCTGCCTCTGCGGTCTCCGGGCCTTCGGTCGACGGGGGTTCAGCGGGTACCGGCACCGGGGCGGGTTCGGAGCGGAGTCGGTCGAGGAGGACGCCGTGCTGTTTGACCTCGGCCATGGTCTTGGCGAGGGCGCTGGCGAGGTCGTCGAGGTCGTCGTCGGGGATGCGGAACGGCTCGGGCGCGGGGGTGGTCTCGCTGGGGTCGGACATCGGGGCGTGCTCCATCTGTGGGAGGGCGACATGGGGGAGAGGATCCGGAGAATCCGGGATTTGGGCCGGCCGGGAACCAGCGGTAGTGCGCCGCTACGGCGCCGTGCAGCGAGGGCAGCGAGGAAACGGCGGAGCCAGCAACTGCACAGCCCGAGTGGCCTGTTGAGGTACGACGCCGTTGCCGAGCGCGGTGAGCTGAGCCGGTCGTCCGAGTCCTGGAGTGGCGGTCACCCAGCCGGGCTCCAGCCCTTGCATCCACTCCACAAAGTCGGCGCGGAGCCGTCCCGCCGCGTCGGTGGGCGGCGGAGCCGGACGGGTGAGCGTCTCCCACCGGGTGATGGCGGCGGCGTAGGGTCCCCATCGTCGGTCCGCTCCCCGGCTTTCGGAGCCTCGGTCCAGAGCGGCAGGACCACCGCCGACAAGGGAGGTCGCCAGCCCTTGCCCGGGCGACGGCCCGGGGTGCCCGTGTCGCTGGCCCGGGGAGTGGGCAGCAGCGACGCTGCTGCACTCGGCAGGGTCATGTCCCCGTTGCCGTGCCGCTGGTTGGGCGAGCCCTTGATCCCGTCCGAGGCTTTCGGAGTCGGCAGCAGGAGCCATTCCACCTCGTCGGCCAGGTTCGGGCCGTGGCCCCCGCTCTTCCGCTTCGAGGGGTGCTGGGAGCCGCCGTTCTTGCCGATGTTGCTGGTCGGCGTCTTGAGCAGAGTGCTCGGCGGGCCAGGCCGTGAGGAAGGTGCGCTCTCGACGGTGCGGGGCTCCGATATCGGAGGCGCGAAGCACGAGCCACCGAGAGTCGTACCCGAGGTCGGCCAGGGAGCCGAGTACGGCACCGAGTGCCCGCAGAGGAGGCTGACCTGTGGTGTCTCCCAGACACCACGGGCAGAATTCCACGTCGCCAGGGGAACCGGCGGGTGAGGTGAGGAGGCCGCGCACATTCTCTAGCACCACCAAGCACGGGCGGAGGGCCTGGACTGCGCGCGCGACGTGTAGCCAGAGCCCGGAACGGGTCTGCGGGTTGAGTCCGGCCCGGCGGCCGGCGACGGAGACGTCTTTGACAGGGGAAGCCCGCCGTCAGGACGCACACCTGGGGGACGAGGGACCAGTCGACGGTCGTGATGTCGCCGAGGTTGGGCACGCCGGGCCAGTGGCGGGCCAGGATGCGGGAGGCGTCCGGGTTGACCTCGGCTTGCCAGGCCAGCGTGCCGCCGAGGGCGGACTGCACTCCCAGGTCGAGTCCGCCGAAGCCGGAACAGAGCGAGCCGATCACGGGTGGGAGCGCGTTGGCGGGATGCAGGGCCAAGGTGTCGGGCAGGATGGTCATGGCGTATTCCAGGGGAGGACGAGCGGGGAGCTGGGGCGGGTGGGTTCAGCTGTGGCCGCGCACGGGTGACCGCACGGTCGCCGGAGCAACGGCGGAGCCCAGCCGTTCCGAGGCGACCCGCGGTGCGCGCGGTGTGCTGCGTGCCAGGGCCGCGCGCGTCCGCGTGGTTGCTTGCCTGTCCGGCGCGGGGACAGGGGCAGTCGGGGGCGCAGCGGGCATAGCGTTTGCGGCCTGCCAGCGGGCACGCACGTCGTCGAGTGGTCCGAGGGCGTGGAGGGCGTGGTTGATGAGCCGCCCGGGGGCCAGCGTGTCGTTCTCCGCCAGGGTCCGGACGGCACGGGCGGAGGTAGCCGCGGTGCGCGTGACGGAGGAGCGCATCACCTGCTCGCCGAGCCATTCGGCGCTGCCGGGCCCGCCCCCGTCGCAGATGGCGGTGACCTGGTCGGCGGACAAGGTGCCGTCGGCCAGCAGCCCGCGCCGCTGGGCTTCCCAGAGCACGGTGAGCCGGTCGATGGGCTCGCCCCGGTGGTGCAGCGCACCGAGGCAGCGGTAGAGCTGCCCGTGTGCCGGGTCGGCGAAGTCGCCCGGCCGCAGCCAGCCGACCACCTCGTCCATGGCCCCCGGCCGGTCGACCAGGACCGCCAGAAGGAACCTTTCGTCCTCGCTGGACTGGTCTGACCGAACCGGAGGCACAGCCACCGGGGTGATGGCCTCCGGAGCGGCAGGGGCGACCGGGAGCGGCTCGCTGCCCCAACGCTGCGCCAGGTCGGCGAGTACGCCGGTCAGCACGTCGGCCTGGTGCAGGGCCCCCTCGACTTTGCCCTGCAGGGCGTCGGCCCGAGCAGCCTGGTGCAGGCGAATCGCGTGCTTGGTGACGCTGCGGTGGATCGCGCCCTCCAACACCATGCGGCCGTACACCGGAGCGTGTGCGGGGCGAGGGCAGGACGCGACCAGGGTGTGGGCGTACGACGCGGTCAGTCCGCGCACGTGGAGGCCGGCCTTGTCGACCGCGTCGGTCACCCAGGACAGCGGCACCGACTTCTGGGCCGTCAGCGCCGGGTGACCGTCTGACTGGAGCTGGCGCAGCGCGGCGAACAGGGCCTGGTGGACCGGCCGGTAGAAGTGATCCGGCGCGAGCCAGTCAAGGTGCGAGAGCTGGCCCGGGTCGAGCAGCACGGCGCCGAGCACCGCCTGCTCCGCGCCCAGCAGCGGGTTCACCGCCAACCCCCGTCCTCGGACACCGGAGATCCGCCCTGCCGGGAGCGGAGTTCGGCAACCGCCCGATCGGCAGCAGCCGCCGCCGTCGCGAAGCGGTCCAGCGCGCCGGTGAACCCGGGATCGGTGGCGAGGATCGCGCCGGCCCTGCTGGCCAGCCACCACTGCCCGTCGCGCAGGACAGCCGGCGAGCGCAGGAGACGCGCGGAGCGAGGCGTGGGGGCGCTCATGCCGACAGCCCGAAGTCGTCACGGCCGAGGGTCTTGGCGATGGCGCGCTCGGTGATGGCCTTGGTCGCACGCGCCGAGGCGGGGCCGATCACCTTGGCGGAGGGCTCCTTGTACCAGGGCCGCAGGTCGAGCATCGCCACCCGGATGCCGGTGGCCAGGAGCAACGCCTTGCCCTTGGGGAGGGCGCGGATCGCGTCCGGCGGCAGGATCCGCTCGGTGCGCATCGACACGGAGGTGGACTTGCCGTCGTCGCTGGTGGACACCGAGGTGGTCTGGACGTCGTGGTCGCCCACCTGACGGCTGAGGCGGTCGGCGAAATCGGCGTCGTCGATGCCGCTGCCGATGATCTTGACGGTGGCGGCGGACCAGAGGGCGTCCATGCCTGCCTCGCCCCAGCAGCGCTGTCCCTGCCGGTAGCTCTGCAGGATCGTCACCGGGATCACGCCGCGCGAGCCCAGGTGGCTGTACAGGTCCGGCAGATCCGAGATCTTGCACACGTTGGCGGCCTCGTCGAGGACGCACAGGGCGGGCGGGTCGAGGCGTCCGCCGGAGCGCTCGGCGACGACCACGGCCGCGCGCATCACGGCGTCGGCCGCAGCGGCGATGATCGCCGAGGCGGAGCCGCCACCGTCCTTGCTGAGCAGGAACAACGTGTCGTGGGAGGTGGCGAAGGCGAACGGGCGGAACTCGGGCAGGTGCTTGCTGGGGGTGACCCACGCGGCGATGTCCGGGTCGAGCAGGCAGCTGGCGTACTGCCGCGCGGTCTCGTAGATCCCGTCACGGGTTTCGGTCGAGCCGGAGACAGTGCCCTGGAGCTGGGTGGCGACCGTCTCGTGGCCGGCGTCGGTGAGCAGGTCCACCGGGGTGCGGTCGGCGGGCGAGGCGAGCCAGGCCAGGACGTCGGTGATCGGGCGGCGGTGGCTCGCGGCGGCGAGGAACAGCGCGGCGAGGGTGTTGCTCGCGGCGGTGGACCAGAAGTCCGAGCCGTTCGACTCGTCCACCGAGGCGGCGACGAAGTGCCCGGCCAGGCGCTTCGCGCCGGTCAGGTCGCGGGCGTCGGCCAGGATGTCCCACCACATCTCCCGTGGGTGGTGGGCGATCTGTTGCGGGTCCAGGGTCCAGATCGTGCCGACCTCGCCCCGGGCGTCGACCGTCGCGGTGAAGGCGTCGTTGGCCGCCTTGTTCGAGGTGAGCAGCACCGGGCCGGGCGCGGCCAGGATCGCGGGGATCGCCAGCCCGGACGTCTTGCCGCTTCGCGGGGCCATGATCGCGACGATCACGTCCTCCCAGGAGGCGCGGACCTCGGCCTGGCCCGGGGAGAGGGAGCCGATGAGGATGCCCCGGTCGGCTGGGGCGATCTTGCCGGGCTTGAGATCAGCGAGGCTCGGCCGCAGGCTCCGGGCCTTCGAGGTGATCTGCTTGTCCAGCAGCGGGGCGAGGTCGGCCTTGCAGGCGAGGCCGTTCCGGGCGTCGCTGCGCAGCCGCATCCACAGGACCAGCCCGGCGATCGTGAGACCGACGGAGAGCAGTCCGGGGACGATCCGCACGCCGACGAGGAGGGCGGTCGGGCTCAGGTGCGGCCACAGCGCTTCGGGGTGGAGCAGAGCGTCGGTGGCTGTGAAGGGCGTCCACGAGCCCGTGTCGAACAGGGAGTTGCTGACGTTCCCGGTCAGCCAAGCCAGGGAGCCGAAGGCGAGGGCGATGCCGAGGACGCCGAAGAGGAGGTAGAGGAGCGCGTCGGACCCGGTGGTGGTCGAGGGCGCGCTGGTACGCGGTGCGGGCATGGTTGGTCCAGGGGGTGAGCGCGGGCGAATGGCGGGGCAGGGCGCGCGGCGCTCTTCTGCTGGTCATCGATGAAGCTCCTGTTCGGGCGAGGGCGGCTGGGCCTGTCAGGCACGCGGTGCGGTGGACGGCGCGGGGCCGACGAGGACCTCGGCAGCGGAGAAGGAGACGGCGTAATGGGCGGGCGAGTTCAGGACAGACCCGGCGGACGCGGCTAACCCGGGCAGGGGTCCAGCCCGTGGGTGGCCAGTCACGGCCACCACCCTGGCAGCGCGCGGAACTGCCGGGCTCGGCCCTGCTGCCGCTCCGCCTCGTCGCGGGCCAGCAGCTGGCCGGTGAGCGGCGAAGACTCCAGCCAGACCCGGCGGCGGCCCAACCGCAGCCAGTGGCCCTGGCGTTGGAACCGGACGGGCGAGGGGAAGTGAGGCAAGGTCAAACTCCGTGGAGGAAGAGGGAAGGACGCAACGTCGGACCGGTCACCGCGTCCGAGGGCGGGGGAACTGCGTCGGACGCGCGGATGCGCCGGCAACTGCCGTCCCGGTGCCGAGCGCCGATGACGCCTTCGCCTTGGCTGCCGCGGGTGATGCGACCAACGCCGGGCTGCGCGGGGCAGAAGGAACAGAGGACTGGACCCGCATCTCGGAAGGGGACTGCGCAGCGCCGGCGATGCGGCGCCACTCGGCCTGGGAGTCGGCAAGTTCCGACTGAGCTGCGCTGACGAACTCCGCGGCGAAGCCGAACCGATCGGCGAGGCGGTACGCCTCGACGTCCAGGTCGGTGATCTGCTCGCCCACTGCCTCCAAGGCTTCTCGAAGACGCTCCAGAGCGCCGTGCTCGGGATGGAGGAGGTGATCGACGACCTGCCGCAGCTCGGTCCCGTTCTCGGCGGACCGGATCCGGTCGGCGAGCCGTAGGAGTTCCGCCCCGACGGTGTAGGGCCCGAGAGGGTTGACGGCGGTGGCCGCCCGAATCGTGCTCAGAGCGGGGTCGAGATCAACGCTGTAGCGAGCGGCGCGGAGCATCTCGGTTGCATGGACGGCGATGGCGCTCTGCTCGGCCCGGCCCATGCTGGTCGGCAGGCGGTGCCGGGGGCCGTGCCAGTCGTTGGTAAAGGTGAACCCAGCGTGGTTGAGCAGGGTTACCGAGAGGCTGTCTCCTCCGCGGGCGACGACGCTTCCGCTCGGCTCGGCGGTGATGGTGACGGTGATGGGCATGGCGGTCTCCTGAACGTGTGCCGTCGTGTGAGAGAGAAGGTTCCGCTGAATCCGCGATTTGGCCCGGCCGGAAGTCGCTGGTAGACGCGGCGTGCACCGCGACTTGAAGAGGCACCGGTCGTAGGCGCAGGCCGCGCCGACGGTGTGCGTGGAATGGCCGCAGCACGCTCAGGTAGCTGGGTCAGCGCTTGCGGGAGAAGGCGACGGGCGGGTCCGCTGGCCGGGCTGTCGGAGTGGAGGTGGTGGGAGCTGCGACCGGGGCCCTGCCGGGCAGGCTGGCACGGGCCGGGCTGGAGGCGAGCGCGGCGGCGATGCGGGGGAACCGGCGGGTGGTCAAGTCCGCGCTCTTGTCGTGGTTCGCGGTGCTTGCGGCTGCAGGGCGGCGGGCGGTGACGTCCTGCGCGAGGCGTGGCTGGACCGCGACCTGGAGGTCGGACTGGTGCATCGAGACCGTGGCGGCGGCCACCTTGCCGAGCGCCTCGCTGCGGCCGGTGGTGATGGGCAGCGTGTAGATGTCCAGCGCGTGGTTGAAGAGCCAGCCGTGAGATTCGAGGATCGCCCCGCCGCGCTCAACGGCGTTGATCGTGTCTGCGGTGGCGGCGACGATGCCGAGTTGTGGATGCTCGGCGAACGCGACATCCGGTTCGTTCTGTGCGAGCCGATCGCAAGCAGGAACCGGTTCGAAAGGCGCCGGTGCGGGGTTGAAGGCGAGGTCCACGGCGACCTGGTAGCCGGCCCCGCGCAGCAGGGCGACGGCTCGGGTGGCGCGGCCTGGCCCGTCCTGCTGCTGGTTGGCCAGCGCGTGCAACGTGGGGTGTTCGTGGATGGGGTGGAAGTCGAGGCCCTTCAATATCCACGCACCGGCTGCCAGTTGCTGGGGGTTGGCGGCGACGATGCCGTAGTCGGGGTGGCGGCCGACTGCGATGTCGGGCAGAGAGCCGTGATCGGGGCTGGGCATGGCGGATCCGTCCGGTGCGGGCTCGGAGGCGGGGGCGGTCGGGGGCGCGGATGGTTCTGCAGGCAGTGGGCATGGCGAACTCCGAGGTGGGAAGCCGGTCAGCGACCGGGGATGGACGAGGCGGGAAAGGTGCTACGAGGCTGTGGCTGTTCGCCGGTTTGGTCCGGCCGAAGGCCCGTGATACCCGGTCAGCGCGAGCGACGTGCAGCACGGGACGGCGAAGCAGATGACGGCGTCGTACCCGGCGCAGGAGCAGCCGGCGCCTTGGCGGATCGCAACAGCGCCGCCTGGGTCCGCTGACTCCTGGGGGAGCCCTGTGTCTTCACGCGCTCGGAGAGCTTCGCGGCTGCCGACGCGAGAGCACGGCCATTGCGGGTGAGTTCGTGGGCGTATGCCCAGCCGTCCTCGTTGCGGGCCGCCGCTATCTCTGCTGCGTCCGCCACGGTGAGGCCCGGCATGATGCCCTCCATGAGGGCGGTGACCTGCTCCCATTCCTCGCGAATGGCGGCAGTGCGCGCCAAAGTGGTGTCGATCCCGGCCATGCGGCGGAGATCCTCGCTAAACGGTCCGGCCACGCGATCGTCGTCGACGAGGAGGCTGCGGACGTCGGCGAGGACGTCCGGGCCCAGGGCGAGGAACGTCTCGACGTGCTCCCAGGCGCGCGCGTCTCGGGTGATCTTCCCCGCGGAGTAGGCCGCGTCATCGAGAGGCCAGCCCTGCTCGTCGCAGAGGGACTCCGAGACCGCGTCCCAGGCCGCCAGTGCCTCTTCGATTCCGTTGGCCGCGGCAGTGAGAGCGCGCACGCGGACCTGCCAGAGCGCCTGGTGGTAGCGCGGCAGGAAACGCTGCCGGATCTCGGCGGCTGCTCGCGCGGGCTCGGGGTTGACGGCGATGGCCCACGGCACGGCCCGGTCGCCGTGGGTGTCCAGGATGTCGCGGGGGATCGTGGCCGGCCGCAGTGCGCCGACGAGGAGCTGTTCGCGGTTCCCGGGCTGGCGGACGGCGAGAAGGCGCAGACCGTTCGGGCCGGACAGGATTTCTGCTTCGTTGAGTGCGTAGATCGAGAGAGCGCCGTGCAGGCTGCCGAGGTCCCAGACCTGGTCGGTTAGTTCTCCCTGCCCTCGGGTGAGATCAACGGTCTCCGCCGTCCAACCGGACGGCAACCGCTTGGCGATGGAGACTGTGGTCTCGTGGAGGTCGGGCTGGGTGGGGGTGACCCTGTTCGGGGGCGCGGCTTTGCGAGCCGGTGCTGATTCAGCGCTTGCGGCCACCCCACGGGCCGCGCTCGGGTTAGGGTGGTTCATGGGTCAATTCCCTTGCATATTAGGCTGCTTCAGGCAGCCATGCGGCTGTCGGTGTCGAACAGTCGGCGTTCGGCCGGGTGCAGGATGTGCTGGGTGATGAAGCTCCGACCTGCGACTTTCCACAGTCCGCGCCCCTTGGTGAGGGCGGACACGGCCTGGGTCTCGACGCCGGTCAGGCCGAGCAGGGACGCGGCGGCGGCGAGTTGGTCGGGCTCCTGGCGGTAGATGATGCGGGTGGAGCAGTCGGCAAGGAGGCCCTCGGCCAGCACTCGGCCGCGCGAGCCCGCATCGCCCGCGCTGAGCAGGTCGCTGAGCCGGTGGATGACCATGAGGTTGGCGATGCCGAGGCCGCGCGAGAGTTTCCACTGGCTCTGCATGCGTTCGAGGAGGCCGACGTGCCGCATCACGCGCCATGCCTCGTCGTAGATCACCCAGCGCCGGCCTCCGTCCGGGTCGGCGAGCGCGGATTCCATCCACGCGGAGGCGCAGGTCATCGCCAGTACCAGGGCGGTGTCGTCGCCGGATCCGCCGAGGCGGGAGAGGTCGATGGACAGCATTGGCGTGGTCGGGTCGAACGTCACAGTGCTCGGGGCGTCGAACATGCCGCTCAAGTCGCCGTGCACCAGTCGGCGCAACGCGTGCGCGAGGTCCTGGGCGGCGGGCCCCATGTGCCCGGCCTGGTCGCCCAGAGCGCGGTCGAGGCGCTCGGGCGAGCCGAGGGTGAGTGCGATCTCCCCGAGCAGCGGCACCATCCCACTGGCTTCGGCCTCGGCGACCACCAAATCGAGGGCGAGGTCCAGGGCCGTGTGCTCCATAGGCAGGAGATCGCGCTTGAGCACCGTGCGCGCCAGGCCCGCCAGGAGTAGGAGACGGCGCTTGCGGACCTCGGCCGACCAGTCGTCCTCGCTGACTGAGGCGGGCCGGGCCGGAGCGTCCAGGGGATTCAGCCTGCCCGGGAGCCCCGGTCCGAGCGCGATGCTGTAGCCGCCGAGGGCCTGCGCGACGGCGGTCCATTCCCCCTTGGGATCACACGGCACGTATACCCGGTATCCGTGGGCGATGGCCCTGGTGGCGATGGACTTCGCGAGCGCCGACTTGCCCATGCCGATGATCCCGGCCAGGACGGCGTTCGGATTGGTGAAGCCCTCGATCCGTCCGCTGGAGTACAGCGCGAACGGGTCGTAGCAGAACGCCGCTTCGGCGTGCACGTCTCGGCCGATGAAGATGCCCTCCGCGCCCAGACCACCTTCGGCAAGGAACGGATAGGCGCCGCTGACGGTGGCGGTGGTCATCCGGTGGGCGGGCAGGCTGAGTTTGCCGCCGCGCGCCGAGGAGGAGCCGGGGCGTCCGGTGGGCGGGTACGTCGGCCGCAGTTCCGGGTCATGGGCGTCCTCGTCCCGGCGCTTGGGCGGGGCCTCAGCGAGGCGGGCCTGGCGGCGAGCCTCTGCGAAGTCGGCGCGGGCGGCACGCTGCTGGGCACGTGACGCCTTGCGGGGGACGAAAAGGTGGGAGGCGCTGGCGCGGGTACGGGGCATGAACGTTTCTCCAGGCGGAAGGCAGAGTCAGTGGCGGACGAGGCCGGTGAACGGTGCGTGCAGGTCGGTCGGGGTGGTGCGCCGACGGACCAGGTGGGCGGTGCGCTGGTGGCGCTGGCAGATGGTCAGCTCGGGGGCCCCTTCGGGCAGGCCGGCCTGGCACGCTTCGCGGTCGGGGACCTCGCCGGAGTCCGGGCGGGGTGCCGCGTGGTAGGCGGCGTGGACGTGGTCGGCGGCCTGCCAGATCCGGGTGCGGGCGGCGTGGAGCTGGTCGCCTTCGGTCGGGACGAGCTGTCCGGTGCGGGCGGTGTGGGCGTCGAGCAGGCCGTGCAGCGAGACGAGGTGGCAGTGCAGGGCGTCCAGCTCGGTGCGCGTGGTGACGAGGGGTCCGCCGGGGACGTTCAGCGCGCGGTGGAAGTCGAGCGCAGCGGTGGCGAAGGGCACGAAGTCCTGCGCGGTGGGACTGGGCATGCGGGACATGGGGGTGCTCTTTCGGAAGGGAAGAGGGCCGGCATTAGGCAGGAAGGGCGAGCGGCAGTGCGGAGGCGGTGAACGCCTCAGCCTGCTGCCAGGTGAGCGGCCGGAGATCGAGTTGGGCGCCGACGGCTGCGGTCTCCACGACAGCGCAGGCGGCTCGGAGTTCTTCCTCGGAGTCGGCCGAGACCGTCAGCAGGCCGGTCAGGGCGACGTCCGCGTGGCCCGCGATGAGTTCGCGCTCACGGGACTTGATGTCCTGGTACTCGATCGAGTCGGCCTCGGAGTCGACCTGGCCGCGCCGGTTGCGCTCGGCGGCGTCGGCGATCACGGACGCTTTCTTGCGCTGGACGTCGCGCAGGGCGGCGTCCAGTCCCTTCGGCTCGTAGGACAGGGACAGCGTGCGCCGGACCCCGGCGGTGAACAGGAGCTGGTGCAGGAAGCCCGCCGAGGTCTCGGTGCGGGGCCAGTTCTCGACCCAGTACGTGGAGTGGACGGCCGAGTCGGTGGTGATGTGGTCCGACTTCTCGACGACCACGACCGGACCGGCGGCGGCCGGTTCCGCTTCGGGGCGTCCCCCGGAGGACCAACGGTCGAGCGCCGCGAGGGCCTTGGGGTCGTAGGCGGTGCGCACGACGGCCGCGATCTCGTGGGCAGTGAGCCAGCCGGTGGGATTGAGCCCGGCGGTCCGTGCGGCCTGGCCGAAGGTCGAGGTCAGCTGGGCCAGTACGCCGAAGGCCCCGGTCAGACCGCCACCGGCCTGGTTGATCAGCCGCCTGGCGGCTTTGATGTCCAGGGAGACCGCGACGTACGCCTCGTGCGGAGCCGCCGCAGGTCCAGCACTGGCTATCAGCTCACTGTAGATCGCGCCCGCTACCGGTGTGTCTGCTCGGCCGTTCTCCTCCCAGTACCGGCGCAGCGCGTCGCCTGAGTCCGGGACAGTGCGCTCGATCACCTGGATCCGGGCGACCTGGCCGGTGCGGGCGAGCGCGGCGAGCGCCCGTCCCCAGCCGTTGACGTTGGCGTGCTGGGTGCCGGGGTCGAGCAGTGCGTAGGCGCGGGAGGAGACCTTGACGACGGCGGTCAGCGTGCTGGTGTGCGGGTTGTGGACCGCGCCGTATCGGCGGTCGGGCGCGGTGACCACGCGCAGGCTGGCTGCGGTGCCGGGCAGGTGCAGGAGCCCTTCGCGGACCGGGCGGCGCGACGGCCGGGCGAGCCAGATCAGCTGACCGCGCATGCGGCGCAGGATGTACCGGATGACGATCGGAGCCCAGTCAGCCAGGGCCCGGCCCCGGTAGCGGACGAAGACGAGCAGGGCGACGGCCGTCCACATGGGGACGAGTTCGAGTGCGCCGACCACGCCGCGCGTAAGGATCACGGCGAGCAGGAGCAGGCCGGTCAGGCTGACGACGATCAACTGCGGCGCGGTCAGGCCGAGCAGGATGCCGCGCCGCGAGCGGTGCGGGAACTTCACGCTGGCCGTGGGGGTTTCGACCGGGGGCTTGTCGGACATGGCGGTTCCAGACGGTGGGAGCGGGCAAGGGGCGGGGCGCGCGGCGCTCTTCTGGAGTTCATGACGGGGCTCCGTTTCCTGTCAGTGGGGCGGGGGCGGGCTGGGGCTGTGCAGCCCCAGCCCGCTGTGGCGGATCGGTCAGGATCCCGAAGGGGACTGATTGGGGAACACCCAGCGCGTCGGAATCGCGGAGCCGGTGGCCGACGGATCGGCGGAGGGCGGCGAAGGTGCGGCAGGACTGCTCGCGCCTCCGAGCGCGGGGCCAACAGGCGGGGCGCTTCCCACGCGGGTCATGCTGCCCCCCGGTGCCGGTGCCGGTGCCGGTGCCGGTGCGCTGGCGAGCAGGCCCGAGCCGCTGTCTCCGCCCGAGGAGCCCGCTTCGGCCCCTGCCGTTTCACCCACGCTGGGACGGGTGATCAGCGGCGGGATGCCGGGCCGCCGGACCAGGGCTCGGCCCTTGTCGCCGGAGGCGTTCGGGTCCTCGCCGTACCGGAAGCTGGTCCGCGGCGTGGGCGGTCCAGCGTCGATACCCTCCTTGCTCAGGTTGCCGCCGGACGGGCTGATGCCGGACGCGACACCGTCCGCGCCCGCGCCGGGGACCCGGCTCGGGCCCTGCGGAGCGGGGGTTCCGGTGCTGGCCTGCATCGCCAGACTGCCCACGGTCTTGGCAGCCCCGGCTGCGACCGCCAGGCCGGCGACGCCAGTGCGGTGCAGGTCGTCGTGTCCGCCGCCGTCGCTCGCCCAGTGGACGAACTTGTAGGTCGCGTACGGGCACAGGAGCACCAAGACCATCACGACGATGCCCGCGAGCGCGTCGGACAGGGCGGACATGCCGTCGTGGGCGTTGGACTTGCCCATCGCGGAGACGCCGATCAGGAAGACCACGCTCATCAGGAGCTTGGAGACGACCAGCGTGGCGGTGGCCTCGATCCAGCCCCGGCGCCAGCGCTTGGCCACCTCCCAGCCTCCGCCGGATCCGGCGAAGACGGCGAGGGCGACCATGATCAGGACGCCGACCTTCCGGGCGACCATGACGCCCCAGTACATGAAGGCACCGATCGCGCAGCCGAGGGCGACCAAGGCTGGAACAGCCCAGCCCAGCCCGTACATCGCCCCCAACTCGCTGACCTTGACGACGCGGCGGACCGCGTCGCCGACCGAGCTGTTGGCCGCTTGGAACATCCCCGCGCTCAACGCGTCGACCACGGTGACGGCGACAGAGGTGAAGGCAACCGCGCAGAAGGAGAACAGGACGCCGGTCATGGTGCCTACGGCGGCCTGGGCGAGGGCCCGCTCGTCTCGGCGCCAGGCCGCGAACATCAACTGGATGCAGAAGGTGCCGACGGTGAGAGCAAGCCCGATGGGCAGCAGTAGCTCGTAGTTGTCCCGGAACCATCCGGCGTTGAGGTCGATGGCGGTCGTGGCGTTGACGGCCTTGGCGGCGAGATCGGCCGCACTGGCGGCAAGCTCGCCGGCGGACTTCGCGATCCACGCCCCGATGCCGTCGGTGACGGTGCCGCCGGGGTTGGTGGCGAAGTCGACGGTGCTGCAGACGGTGTCCATCAGGGGCCAGTCGCAGACTCCCATGGCGGCACCTCCGTTTCTGGGTGGGGGTCAGGGCGCGACGGCGGGCAGGACACCGGCCAGGGCGCAGGGCTGCTCGGGCCGGCACTGGATGGCGAGGGTGGTGGTTCGGCCCTCGGCTCCTCCAGCGGGTGAGCCGATCCAGGCGATGGACTGGGTGCCGGAGACCGTGACGGCATAGATGTGCGCCGTGGTGAGCGCCCCGGGATTCGCCTGCAGGGCCTGGGTGAATGAATCGGGGAAGTGGCCCTCGTTGACGGAGGCCGTGGCGAACTGGCCGTTGGCGGCCATCTCCTTCCACAGCACGGCGGAGGGCAGGAGCGCGTCGACCGATGCGGCGTCGGCGTACTTGGACTCCTTGGTCAGCCATCCGTGCAGCGCGGCCCGGTACTCCGGCTGGGAGGAGGCACGCGCGTCGTAGGACCACAGCGCTGCCGCTGCCGCCTTCCCGAAGGCGATCGGGTCGTGCGTGGTCGGCGGGACCGGAAGGGCGCCGCGATGTCCGACCGGGGGTGGCGAGTCGCTCGGCGAGACGGAAGGAGTGGAGGGGGAGGCCGAACTCGCGGTCGGCACATGAGCCTTGGAGTCAGCCTTGCCGTCGCGCGTGAGATAGGCGAGCAGGCCGGCGACGGCGACGAGCACCACCAGGACGGCGGTGCCGAGCAGCGCCCGGCGGCGCACGCGAGATGCGCCGCCGGAGTGGCCGCTGCGGGAGGCAGAGGCGGAACGATTCTGCATGATCAGTGGACCTGCGTTCCCAGCGTGCTGAAGAACGCGACCACGCCGTTCGCGGCACCGAGCAGCAGGGCGGCTCCGGCGGAGACCAGGACGCCCTTCTTCCCGTTGGCCTCGGCCTGGTGGCCGCCGGAGTGGTGGCCCCAGGCCCAGACGCCGGCGCTGACCGCGAGCGCTCCGACCACGGCGATGATCCCGAACAAGTTGATGGAGCCCATCACGGTCTTGAGGACCGCCAGGCCCGGAAGGCCACCCTCGTTCGGCTTGATGCCCGGGTCATAAGCGAGCTGAATGGCCTTGTCGGCGAGATGCATAACGAACTCCAGTTCGATTTAGTCCAGGCCAAAGCCTGCAGGGGCGAAGCGGCGGTGCGGGGAGAGGAAGAGAAGCGCCGGTCAGAGGACTCGGCGGACCGCGACAATCTGGGATTTCCAGGACGCCAGGGACTCGATGGAGACCACTGCCCCGGTGTGCGGTGCGTTGATGATCAGGCCGGAGCCCATGTACAGCCCGACATGACCGGGATTGGCCGCCGTGCCGTCGGACCCGGCAGTGAAGACCAGGTCGCCAGGCTGCAGGGCGTCCACCGAGACTGGCTGGCCCTCGTTGACCTGCGTGTAGGTCGTACGGGTCAGGGTGACCCCGGCCGCCTTGTACGCCTGCTGCATCAGCGAGGAGCAGTCGCAGCGGCCCATCGGGTCCGCCCCGTGGGAGTTGGTGCAGCTGCCGCCCCACTGGTACGGGGTGCCGAGCTGGCCCATCGCCCAGCGGATCGCGGTCTGTGCCTGCGGCGACGCGTCGGTGGGGATGGTGTATCCGGCCGGCACCGCGCCCGGTGGGATGGTGCCGAAGCCCGACCCGTCACCGCCACTCGAACAGCCGCCCGTGGTACTGGGGGGTGCGGTGCCGGTGCTGCCGGACCCCGAGGGGGAAGGGCTCGGCGAGGCTCCACCGGCCTGCCCCAAGAGGGGGGCGATGGCCTTCTGCAAGGCTGTCGCCAGGGGTTCCCACTTGGCGTAGGCGCCCGGGAAGCCGGACTGCTGCACTGCTTGGGCGGCCTGGGTGACGGTCATCGACTGCCACCCGGAGACCTTCTCCAGCGCGGTGTAGAACGAGGTGCTGGCGTGCACCGGGTCCAGGATCTCGCTGGCCGTCCCCCAACCCTGGGAGGGCCGCTGCTGGAACAGGCCCAGCGAGTCGCGGTCCCCGTAGGTGAGGTTCCGCAGGCCGCTCTCCTGCAAGGCGGTTGCCAGAGCCACGATCTGTCCCCGGGGAGGGATGTTCATCGCGACGCCGGTGGCCTGGATGGTCTTGGCGTTGGGCACCTGCTCGGCCGGGGCTTCCAGACCAGGCACGGAGACCGTCCCTTTGCCACCGCCGTCCAGGATCGCCTTCACCTGAGCGGCAACGGCTGCGGTATCCACAGCCTGTGTACCGTCGGTTGAACAGGAGGCCGAAGCGCTGGAGGCTCCGACAGCGAGGATCGGAACGGCCAGCAGCAGCGGTCCGCAGGCGAAGAGGCCGACGGCAGCTCCCGCGGTCTTCTTCATGTCCGTCGCCGCTCGTCAAGGCGGACAAGCCAGCGGTGTGGGGTCGGGTCAGGGCGTGGGCGGATCAGGACGTGCTGCATCGCAGCGGCTCCTCGTGGTTTCGTAGGGAGGCGCGGTGCCGACTTCTCGTGCAAAGCCGTCGGCACCGCGCCGATGTGCATCCGCCGCTCAGGGCGGGCCCGGGTCAGTGGAGTTGGTAGCTCCGGGACGCCGGTCTCGGGTCAAGCGCGGCAGCCAGCCGCGCTCGTAATCTCAGGCGGTACACGGGGTCTCCTCACGGCTTCGAGAACGAGGGTCAACGTGCTTCCCCGGCCGTCCATTTCGACGCGGCAACATGGATAAGCACAGGTCAACCGGAGTGGAGCGGGGCTTCGTCCCGGTGACATGGCGAGACAGTAGACCGGGACTCCGGCCGCACCAAACGGCTGCCGGTCCCGAACCCGGAGCGCGGCAGAGTCCGTTAGGCGCGGCCGGAGATCGCGGCTAACGTCCGGCGCAACCCCACTCCGAACGACCGCTGTTGAGCGTCGTCCAGAGCGGGCCCAGTCCCGCCGAGCCCTGAAGAGGCCCCGCACATGAGCTACACGCTGCACCGAGGCGACGCCCTCACCGTGCTGAAGACCCTCCCGAACGAGAGCGTCAACGCTGTCATCACCGACCCGCCGTACAACTCCGGCGGACGCACCAGCTCGGACCGCACCGGCCGAACCGCCCGCGCCAAATACGTCACCAGCGGATCTGCGCACGACCTGCAGAACTTCCCCGGAGAGAACCGCGATCAGCGCTCGTACCGAAGCTGGCTCACCGAACTGCTCACCGAGGCGTATCGGGCGTCGACCGAGCACTCGGTCGCCCTGGTCTTCACGGACTGGCGCCAGGAGCCGACCACCTCCGACGCCCTGCAGATGGCGGGCTGGACCTGGTCCGGCACGATCCCGTGGATCAAGCCCGCCAGCCGGCCTCGCAAGGGCGGTTTCAAGCAGTCGGCCGAGTTCATCACCTGGGGCGTCAAGGGCAGTCTGGCCAAGGACCGGGACCTGTACCTGCCCGGCCACTTCATCGCTTCCCAGCCCCGCAAGGACCGGGTCCACATCACGCAGAAGCCGGTAGAGATCATGCAGCAGCTCGTGAGGATCTGCCCCGAGGGCGGCACCGTGCTCGACCCTTTCACCGGATCCGGCTCCACGGGCGTCGCCGCCCTGCGCGAGGGCCGACAGTTCGTCGGGGTGGAGCTCTCGTCGCACTACGCCGCCGTCGCCGAGCGAAGGCTCCAGGCAGAGTTGAGCCAGGACGACTTCGTCCTGGCTGGACCAGAGGCGTGATCATGAGAGCGAGAAGGCCAGGGCCGACGGGCCACCAGACGCGAAAGGGCGGCTGGAGCATCGAGAAACCGATGCACCGGCCGCCCTTCCTCTTGTGTCAGGCCGCCTCGAACGCCCGCCGGATCAGCGGTCCGGCCTTCTCCAGGTCGGCTGCCGAAGAGATGCGGACCTCCACGTCGCCCGTACCCAGGTGGCCGATGCCGCGCATGTCGCGGGAGAAGCCCTCCTCCAGCTCGACCGTGTCCGGGTCCAGCCGGAGGTAGACCAGGATTGCCTCCTGCTTCGGGCGGAAGATCACCGAGGCGAGGTTCACCATCCGGCGGTAGGCGATGTAGTGCCGGAGAGGAGCCACCTCGACCTCGCCCCACGCGGTGAGGGCCTCGTCCAGTTCGGCGTATAGGTCCTGGAGGCACGCGGGTGCCGCCCCCTGGATCGCCTTGATCGTTGGCTTCCCGCTGCCCCCGCCGGCACCGGTCGCGTCCTCTCTCTCCCGCTGCTGCCGCCGAACCGGAGCGCTACGGGTAGAGCCCGGAGTGGACTCGATCAGCAGCAGGCTCAGGAGGTCACCGTCGAAGATGCGGTAGCGCACCAGATCGATCCGTTCGTGCAGACGGTGCACCGCCACCCGGTCGTGGTGCGAGAAGCTCGCGGCGATGCAGACCATCCGCGGGTTCCGCCAGTCGATCGAATCGGCCGTCTCGGCACCCAGCTTCTCCTTGACCAGCGCCTCGAACTCGTGACGTGCCGAGTCCAGCCACGACAGGTAGGAGACCGCCTGCGACACGACGCCGCTGTCGGAGCCCTTCTTGTACTCGATCAGCGCAGGCGCGCCATTCTCGTCCAGGCCGAGCGTGTCGATCCGGCCCCGGTGCCACGGTCCTGTCGGGTACTCCGAAGCCAGGAAGCGGATGCCGAGCATTGACTCCATCCCCGCCTCGATCCGACGCTGAAGCTCCACCTCCAGGGCCACCGTCGAACCGCGCAGCTCGACGTCCCGGCCTTCGGCATCCAGCCGGAACAGCTTCAGGTCGGTCACCCGTATCCCTCCCGTAATCGATACATGGAAAAGCAATCGAAAAGGTCAGAGCGGTATTCCCGGATGACACGCGCAACGGGCCCCCGATGGCGAGCTCGGGGGTTGTGGGCGGAGAGCGGTGGCACGATGGCTGAGCTGCGGGGCCACTCCCGAGTTGTACCCGGTTGGGAGCGCAAGAGTGGTGGGCCAGGATATTCACCCGCCAAGGTCGGCGGGCAGCGGACGCTCCAGCCCGTGGCATCGGACGGGCGCGGGCCCTTCGGCGGGCACC
Organism: Streptacidiphilus anmyonensis; assembly: GCF_000787855.1. Taxonomy (GTDB): domain Bacteria; phylum Actinomycetota; class Actinomycetes; order Streptomycetales; family Streptomycetaceae; genus Streptacidiphilus; species Streptacidiphilus anmyonensis. The sequence continues at coordinate 99,866 of NZ_BBPQ01000010.1, forward strand.
ACAGGGCGCGTGGTCACGGAACACCGTGTGGCCCGCCAGCAGCGGCAGAGGGGCCCGGGTCGCAACGGGTCCTCGTGATTAGCATCGACCTTGCGCAGACGCGCCATCGTCGGCCCGCGCCCTTCCGCCGCATCCTTCAGATGGATGCTGGGTCGGCGTCGTCGCCAACCGGGAGTTAAGCCGCCATACCCCACCCTGCCGGTACTAGACCCGGGAAAGCAGCGAGCAGCGTGGCATAGTCCGGCTACACCCGGTTAAAACGGGTCTGGACGGCCGCAGGCACCGGTAGGGTGGACGTGCCCAATGTGCTCATCGCTGACTGCCGACTGGAGGTATCGCCGTGGCTGAACCGTGGCTGTCCGCCGACGACATCGCCGCCCACCTCGGCATCACTAAAGAGACTGTCTATGGGTGGATCGCCGAGAAGGGCATGCCAGCCCACAAGCTCGGCCGCCTCTGGAAGTTCCAGGCCAGTGAAATCGATGAGTGGGTGCGCAGCGGGGGTGCCGCGTCTTCGAGCGACCACGCAGGACCGGGCTGAACTGAACGGCTTACTCACTGGAACGGCCGGTGTCGGTAGGTGCCAGATCCCGAAACGGCTTGCCTGGCTCCCGAGAGGAGGTGCCCCGTGGCGGAAGGGACCGCCCCTGCGTCGCGCTATGCGCTCTCGTTCACCAGCGGCGCCCTCCTCATGCGCGAGGCTGTCATCGCCGCGCCGATATACCTACGCGAGCACGACTGGTCGAAAGTGCGTGCGCTGATCGAGCAGGACAACCTGCTGCAGGCTCGCACGGTGGCGTCGGGGCGACGCTTCGCCCGCGAGGTCACCCAGCGACTCGCCGTGCTCACCGACGACGAGATCGAACTGCTCATCGACACGACGGCCACCGAGCGCGGACACCTGCTGTGGGTGGCTGCCTGCCGTCGCTATGACCTGATCGGCGAGTTCGCTGAGGAGGTGGTGCGCGAGCGGTTCCTCTTGTTGACACCGACGCTCACGTACGAGGACTACGACAGCTTCGTGCGCGGCAAGGCTCTGTGGCACACCGAGCTGGCTGAGGTGAAGGACTCCACGCTGCGCAGGCTGCGCTCGAACGTGTTTCGGATGCTTAACGAGGCCGGCCTGCTCGCCGACCGCGGACACCTGCTCCAAGCCGTGCTGTCGCGGAGGGTCGCTAGTGCCCTGTGCACGCGGAGCCCGAGTGATCTGCGGTTCTTCCCCACCTTTGATGACGTTACAGGGAGGGCCGAGCGGTGACGCCGACCGAGCTGTCCAAGCAGGAAGAGCATCTGTTTCAGGTGCTCAGCAGCAAACGGTTCCTCCAGATGGAGGGTCTGAGTAACGAGGTGGCGTTCTTTATCTACCCCTACGACCCCGAGGATGCCCTCACGGTCGCGGGGGCCAAGAAGCGCGTCAAGAACCGACTCGCCAACAAGGGAATCGAGGTCAGCGAGATCAATCTCTACGACCTGTCGGTGGAGATGCTCAAAGAGCGCGGGGTCTGGGATCGTCTGCTCGCTCTCGAGCCGGAGCAGGACAAGGCCGACTTCCGCGAGCTGCTACAGGGGATGCTCGACCCGCAGCTCCATATCGCACCTGCGGTCCGCGCCAAGCTCGCCGAAGGTGACTTCGACATCTTCTTCCTCACCGGCATCGGTGAGGTCTTCCCGTACATCCGCTCGCACAACGTGCTCAATAACTTGCAGAGCGTCGTGACAGGCAAACCGATGCTCATGTTCTTCCCCGGACGCTACGAGCAGTCCGACACGTTGGGGTCCTCGCTCGTGCTGTTCGGGCGACTTAAAGACGACCAGTACTACCGAGCCAAGAACATCTTGGAACAGGAGGCTTGACTCGATGAAGCTGAACGGGATCTTCGCCAAGGACGTCCAGCGTCCCATCGAGGGCGTCATCAAGGCCGACGACACCGCGCACCTGGGTACCGAGGTAGACGAGTACGTTGTGACCAACGAGGCTGCCAAGGGCCTCGAACTCTTGCTTGAGGCGTATACGAACTATACCAATGCGAACGGTGTGTGGATTTCGGGCTTCTTCGGCTCCGGTAAGTCCCATTTGCTCAAGATGCTCGCCCACTTGCTCGGCGCCGTAGACGGGCAGGAGTTCCCGCGCGAGCGTGTGTCCGAGAGCTTCCGGTCCAAGGCACAGGATGCGTTCCTCCCGGCCTTGTTGGCCAAGGCTGACCGCATCCCTGCCAAGAGCCTGCTGTTCAACATCGACCAGAAGGCCACGCTCATCACGAAGGACCAGGCCGACGCGCTGTTGAAGGTGTTCGTCAAGGTTTTCGATGAGAGTCGCGGCTACTACGGCAACCAAGGCCACGTGGCTCGCTTCGAGCGGGACCTGGACAACCGCGGCCAGTACGGGGCGTTCAAGGCTGCGTACACACGGATCGCGGGACGCGACTGGGCGCATGGCCGCGAGGAGGGCGTGCTCGAAGAGGCCAATGTGGCCAAGGCGTACGCAGAGGTCAGCGGCCTGACTGACGGGACGCCGACCAACATCCTGACGAAGTACCGCAACGAGTACTCGGTGTCGATCGAGGACTTCGCCAACGAGGTCAAGGCATGGCTCGACAAGCAGGACGAGGGCTTCCGGCTGAATTTCTTCGTGGACGAGGCCGGCCAGTTCATCGGGTCGAACACGCACCTGATGTTGAACCTCCAGACGATCGCCGAGTCTCTGAACACCAAGTGCCAGGGGCGTGCGTGGGTCTTCGTCACTTCCCAGGAGGACATGGATAAGGTCGTCGGCGACCGCACCAAGCAGCAGGGCAACGACTTTTCCAAGATTCAGGCGCGATTCAGGACTCGGGTGAAGCTAACCAGTGCTGATGTTGAGGAGGTTATCCGCAAGCGTCTTCTGGAGAAGAACGAGGCAGGCGAGTCCGCCCTGGCGAAGATCTACGCCGAGCAGCACGCGAATTTTAAGACGCTATTCGACTTCGTTGACGGCGCGAAGACCTATCGCAACTACACTGACGAAGCGCACTTTACCGGCACGTACCCATTCGTCAGCTACCAGTTCCCGCTCTTCCAGGCGGCGATAGAGGGCATCTCGGACCACAACGTGTTCGAGGGACGCAACAGCTCGGTCGGTGAGCGCTCCATGCTCGGCGTCGTGCAGCAGGTCGCCAAGGACGTCGGCGATGTCGAGGTCGGCAGGCTCGCAACGTTCGACCACATGTTCGCGGGCATCCGCGCCTCGCTGAAGTCCGCAGCGCAGCGCTCGATCGACGTCGCCGAGCGCAACCTCGACAACGAGCTTGCCGTGCGCTTGCTCAAGGCGCTGTTCCTGGTCAAGTACGTCGAGGGCTTCCACGCGACCCCGCGCAACTTGACCGTGCTGGTCTACGACCAGTTCGGGCTTGACCTGCCCTCGTTGTCCAAGCAGGTACAGGAGGCCCTGACGCTGCTGGAGACGCAGACGTACGTTCAGCGCAACGGCAACGTCTATGAGTACCTGACCAACGAGGAACAGGTCATAGAGGAAGAGATCAAGAACGTCGAAATCGACGCCTCCGAGGCCAGCGGCCGCGTGTTCAAGATCCTCTCAGGTGATGTCATCCGCACCGGCAAACTGCGGTACACCAAGAACGGCCAGGACTTCCCGTTCGGCTATAAGCTCGACGACCAGGTGTACGGGCAGCAGCGCGAGCTGACACTTCACTTCATCACCCCCGAGTACCCGTTCGGCCCCGAAGAGACCCGGATGCACAGCGCCGGCAAAGATGAGCTGCGTGTCATCCTCGAGCCTGACGAGCGCGCCTTGTCTGACCTGCGGCTGCTCATCAAGACCGAGAAGTACATCAAGCGCAAGCAGACGAGCTCGCTCACGGCGATCGAGGACCAGATTCTGCGCTCCAAGGCGGCGCAGAACGTCGACCGTGAGAAGGAACTCGCCGTGCGCATCCGCCAGGCAGTCGGCAAGGCAGAGCTCGTGATCAATGCCGCCGACGTGACCTCCGCAGCGCAGGACGCCATCGCCCGTGTGACCGACGGGTTCCAAGACCTCGTCAGCCGTACCTACACCCAGCTCAGCCTCCTCGGCGGGGCGACCTACAGCGAGCAGCAGGTCGCTACGTTCGCCAACCCCGACCAATCGGGCATGTTCAACGACCCGTCGCTTTCTAAGCTCGCCGCCCCGGGCGACGAAGTGTTCTCGTTCGTCATGCAACGCGACCGGCTTGGCGAGCAGGCGACCGTCAAGACGATTGTGGGTGCGTTTCAGGCAAAGCCCTACGGCTGGGATCTCGGCTCGATCGAGGTCGTCATCGCGTGGCTCGTGGGAACCTCGAGGCTCACGATCATCGTCGATGGGAACCCTCTGAAGCGCACCGAGGTAGCGGCGGTGCTGCGCAACACCCAGAAGCACTCGCACGCCGTGGTGGCTCTGCAGAAGGTCTTCGATGAGCGCAAGGTGGCGACGCTCCGCAAGTTCTGCGCCGACTTCTTCGACGAGCCGACCGCGCCGAAGGACCCGCAGGAGCTCGCCCGGCATGCCAGCGACAAACTGCGCGGCAAGCTCGACGAGCTGAAGGCGGGTGTGAGCGGGTCGAAGTACCCGTTCGTGGAGCAGTTGGCCGCCCCGATCGCACTGCTCGAAGAGGTTGTTGGCAAGCCCGACGAGTGGTACCTAACCGAGTTCGGTCACGGCGATGAACTGCTCGACGTCAAGGAATCCGTGATCGACCCGATCCAGTCGTTTCTTCACGGAGGCCAGCGTGCCATCTACGACGAAGCCGCCACTCTGCTTGCGGCGAGCACGAACAACCTCGGCTACCTGCCACCCGGCAGCGACGCCGAGGTGAAGCGGCTACTCGAAGACCCAAACGCGTTCCGCGGCAACCGCATGATTCAGCTCAAGCAAGCCACAGAGGCGCTCGGCAAGCAGGTCGACGAAGCACTCGCGACCAACCGCGCCACTGTGATTGAGGCCATTGAGGGACGGAAGGCCGAGGTACTCAGCAGCACCTACTACAAGAGCGCCACGGAGGACGCAGGGCAGAGGGTCGTTCGCATGATCGGGCAGATCATCGACCAAATCAGCAGCGAAAGGCAGATCGCCCTCATCCGCGAACAGGGGAACAGTTTCGAGGAGAGGACCTATCCTGCACTGCTCGATCAACTCGCCTCTTCCGCCTGCCTTGTTGGCGGCACCGAAGATCCAGCACCTGCACTCAAACAGACCGTGTCGGTCAAGACCATCACGGTGCCGGATGCCCACGGCGTGCTGGAGACCACCGAAGATATCGACCGTTACCTCGATGCGCTCCGTAGTGCCCTGCTGTCCACGCTCAACGACGGAAAGCGAATTGCGCTCTGATGGAAACCGCTCCGCTTAAGTCTTTCGCCACCTGGGCGCGCACCGCACTCGTCCGTGAGGTGGCGGCTCGCATCGCCGTCGTGCTCGCCCCTGCCTCGTCAGAGCGTGTCGAGCAGCGCAGCGCCGTTGCGGCTTTGGAGAAGGCCGTCAATGCGACTGGCGGCGGTGACACGGGGCGCGCCGCCGTAGCGGACAAAGTTGCTTACACCTGGTTCAACCGCATTATCGCGCTGCGGTTCATGGATGCCAACGGCTACACCGGCATCAACGTCGTCTCATCCGAACGAGGCCGCGAAGGTGGCCAGCCTGAGGTCCTCGCCGAAGCCAAGCGCGGGAACATTGACAGCACGGTCGTCACCGACAAGCGCACCGTCGAGATCGTGACGACCTTGCTCAACGGCACGCGCCGCAGCGACGACCCTCAAGGCGAGGCGTACTCACTGCTGCTCGCGGAGTACTGCCGTCACTGGAACCGCTCCATGCCGTTCATGTTTGAGCGCGAGGGCGACTACACCGAGCTGCTCATCCCTGCCAACCTACTCGCAGACGACTCTGTGTTGGCCGGTGCTGTCAGCGTACTCACCGAGGACGTCTGCCAAGACGTCGAGGCCATCGGCTGGCTGTACCAGTTCTACATCTCCGAGCGTAAGGACGAGGTCTTCGCCGGGTTCAAGAAGAACAAGAAGGCCGGCGCTGCCGAGATCCCCGCCGCCACCCAGCTCTTCACCCCACACTGGATCGTCCGCTACCTCGTCGAGAACTCGCTCGGACGGCTCTGGCTGCTCAACCGGCCGGCCTCGCGGCTTGTCGACCGGATGGACTACTACATTGCCCCGATCGACGAGGAAACCGACTACCCCAAGGTCTCCAGCCCCGAAGAGCTGAAGATCATCGACCCCGCATGCGGCTCCGGCCACATGCTCACCTACGCGTTCGACCTGCTCTATGCCATTTATGAGGAGGAGGGCTACGCGCCGTCTGATATTCCGAGACTCATTCTTGCCAACAACCTCCATGGGACCGAGATCGACCCTCGCGCTGGTGCGCTGGCCGCGTTCGCGCTCGTAATGAAGGCGCGAGCACGCCAACGCACGTTCTTTAACAAGCAGATCGAACCGAACATCTGCGTACTCGAACCCATCTCGTTCAGGCCGGGCGAGCTGGACCTCCTAGTCACCCGCAGCGGCGACCGTGCTGACGAGGAAGCGTTCTGGAACCAGTTCCAGCACGCCGACGCCTTCGGGTCGCTTATTCGCCCGCGTGAGGATCTCACTGCGCGGCTTCGCCTTCATCTCGACACGCATCTCTCGGATACGCGAGACCTTATCGGAAACGATATTGAGGAGCGCGCACGGCGCGTTGTCCTCCAGGCCGAGTACCTGGGTGCCCGATACCACGCGATCGTCGCGAACCCCCCGTACATGGGCTCGGGGAACATGAACGCACAACTTAATAGTTTCATTAAGGCGGAGTTCCCTCGTTCGAATTCTGACCTTTTCGCGGCATTCATTGACAGAAATATTGACCTCTCCGTCCCGGGCGGACGTGTGGCCATGGTCACCATGCAGTCATGGATGTTTCTGTCGTCATTCGCAAAACTGAGGAAGTGGATCGCCGACAGGCATCGGCTCCTTGCAATGGCCCATCTGGGCACCAATGCCTTCGGTAGCATCGGTGGGGAAGTTGTATCCACCACTGCCTTCGTGATCGGAGTCGACTCGCCACGCGAGTCTACTCTCGGAACATATGTGCGGCTCGCTGGTAGTGCCAATGAATCCGCAAAGGCGGAGGAGTTGCGTAGAATCGCATCAGGGGGCGCCTCTGCCAATCTCTACCGAGTAAGGAATGCAGATCTTGCTGCGTTGCCGGGTGCGGTGATTGCCTATTGGCTGTCCGAGCCGATGATCAAGGCCTTCTCGCTCGGGAGGCCTCTCGTGGAGATCGGTGAGCCCCGCCAAGGGCTGATTACCTCCGACAATAATCGATTCACGCGAATCTGGTCCGAAGTCAGCTGGGGCAGCTTCGGGCGAGGCCTGTCTCGCCAGGAGGCTGCCGATGGCAATTTTCAATGGCTCCCGCTCAATAAGGGGGGTGGCCCTCGAAAATGGTATGGAAACCAGGAGTTCGTGGTCAACTGGCGCAATGACGGAGCAGAGATCCGATCATTCGGGATCGAATCTGGAAGGCCGCGATCGCGCGTGCAGAACACCGCCTACTATTTCCTGCCAGCTGTCTCGTGGTCAAAAATCGGCACCGGAATTCCAACCTTTCGCTACTATCCCGAAGGATTCATTTTCGATGTCGCCGGGATGTCGATTTTTGCTTCGGAGCCAACCTTGTTGCACCTGGCCGCCATCTGCAACTCGTCTGTTGCCGGAGCGCTGCTAGCCGCGACCTCTCCTACGCTGAACTTCGAAGTCGGCGCGCTTGCGCAACTTCCGGTTGTAGACATTTCGGAAGAATCGCGAAATTCAGTCAACGAACTGGTGCGGCTCCATCGGGCGGATTGGAACGAGCAGGAGACATCATGGGATTTCAGTTCCCTGAGTATAATCGCTCAAGGCGGGAGCCGGCTTGACGAGGCGGTCAATGAAGAGCTGAACCGAGGCATTCGTATCGCCAGTCGTGTGCAAGAGCTTGAGACTCGCCTCAATGTGGAGATTGCCAAGGCGTACGGACTCGAAGGTGAGGTAGAAACAGATGTCCCCCTATCGGGGGTAACTCTGAACGGCAATCCGGTTTATCGATTCGGAGCCGGGAAGTCTGCTGCGGAGCAGCGGAAGCTTTATGCGGCAGAGCGGGTCAACGACTTGATCTCCTATGCGATCGCCTGCATGTTCGGGCGCTACAGCCTGGATGAGCCGGGGCTGATCCTGGCGGAGCAAGGCGACACGCTGCAAGACTATGCGGCCCGAGTGTCGAACCCGTCATTCATGCCTGCTACGGACAACGTGATCCCCATTGTCGACGGTGATTGGTTCGAAGACGACATCGTGGCGCGGTTCCGGCAGTTTCTGCGTGCAGCCTTCGGTGGGCAGCACTTCGAGGAGAACCTGAAATTCGTCACGGATTCGCTCGGCGTCAAGAATCTGCGCGACTACTTTGTGAAGTCGTTCTACAAGGACCACGTTCAGCGGTACAAGAAGCGGCCGATCTACTGGCTGTTCTCTAGCCCCAAGGGTTCCTTCAACGCGCTCATCTACATGCACCGCTACTCGCCGTCCACGGCGTCGACAGTGTTGAACGAGTACCTGCGGGAGTTCAAGGCGAAGCTGGAGGCTAGCCGCCGGCAGCACGAGCGCCGCGCCGTAGAGCCGGGCACGCCGCGGGAGAAGGCTGGCGCTCAGAAGGAGGTCGACCGCCTGCGGAAGGTGCTGCTCGAACTCGACGAGTACGAGCATGACGTGCTGTACCCGCTGGCAACCCGGCAGGTGCAGATCGACCTCGATGATGGGGTGAAGGCCAACTACCCGAAGCTCGGTGCAGCCTTGAAGAAGATCCCTGGACTTGAGGCAAGCGATGACTGAGGCATCCGCCGTCCGGTTCCACCTGAAGCGTCGCTTCGACACGCACCGAGTGGTGTTCTGGCATGATCCCGAGGGCGAGTACGCCGCTGAGCTCGACTCACTCGACTTGGACGGAATCGAGATCGTGCGTGTCGCCAACGACGAGTACGCAGTCAAGAGCTGGCTGTTGCACTTGGAGCCTGAGGCGAAGTTCCTCGTCTACCGCTCGGGCACCGTGCCGACAGGAATCGGAAACTGGTTGCTCGACCTGGAGTTGGCCTACGGGGTGTTCACCGCCGACCGCCCTTCGATGCTGCAGCAGGAACTCGGGCTCCCCTCCGACGGCATCGGCGAGGTCGTGCGGGCACACGAGAAGTTCTTCCGGGCCGTCAAGCGGGTGCAGAGCCTTAAGGCGCTGCTGCATGCCGATGACGACGCCGATAAGTTGCGCGCCAAGATGGCGGCCGTGTTGCTCGAGCAGCGCGAGCACAGTCTGCTGGAGATCACCCGCACTCTGCTCATCGAGAACGCCGGCGGTAGCGACGCTAAGTACCGCGCCTTGGCCGACTACGGTCTCGATGAGTTCCACTGGCAGGGTGTCGGCAGGATCTACGGTTACTTGTCGCAGCGCCCAAGCATCGACGACTTCGTGCTGTGGATGTTCGACCAAGCCATCGCTGGGTTCAAGTCTGAACGTCCCGGCGGGCTGCGGAATATCCAGCTTGACTTCGGAAGACTGCGCTATGAACCCCGCAGCCAGAAGGCGATGACCACGCTTGCGAAACGCGTCGCTCGCGACCTGGACTACGCGCGCCGGATCGAGGACGCAAGCTTCCGAGATCTGCTGGGCAATGACCTGTTCGAGGAAGTCGACCGGAAGATCATCAGCGATCTTGCGCGTGCCGTTGCCGAGCGCACCATCGCGGCCCGTGAGATCACCGAGGTCATCCGCAGCCGTCAAAGTAGCATCTGGATCGATGGCTACCGCAGGCTCTACGCCGCGATCGGCAGCGCTTCCGATCTGCTGACAGCGCTCGGCGGGATAAGCCTGTCCATGCAGTCATTCGACGAGGGCCTGGATCGATACCGGCACGAGTGGTTCCGCATCGACCAGCTCTACCGCCAGTTCACCCACGCGGCCCGCACCGCCGAATTTACCGGGCCCCTGGAGGGATTGCGAGCACAGGTCGAGTCGTTCTATGCGAACAAGTTCATGTACACCCTCGGCGCCGCATGGCAGCAGCATGTCGATGGCGTCGACCGGTGGCGTTCCGCCGTCCTCCGGCCTCAGACCTCGTTCTTCGCCGACCACGTCAGGCCCATCACGCGGGACGGCCGGCGTAAGGCCGTCGTCATCGTCTCCGACGCCCTGCGCTACGAGATCGCCGACGAATTGGGTTCGCGAATCCGCCAGGAGGACCGTTTCGACGCGACCCTTGATGCTGTTCTGGGTGTGCTGCCGAGCTACACCCAGCTCGGGATGGCCGCGCTCTTGCCACACACCACGATCGCACTCTCCGGTAAAGGCGATCTCGTAGATGTGGATGGCCAACCGTCGGCAGGTACTGGCAACCGCAGCAAGATCCTCGCCAGCGTGCGGGGCACGGCGATCTCCGCCGAAAGTCTACTCGGCATGACCCGCGATGAGATTCGCGAGTTCTACCGTCAGCACCAGGTGCTGTACGTCTACCACAATCGCATCGACGCCATCGGCGACAAGCAGGGCACTGAGCGGCAGGTTTTCGAGGCTGCAGAGAAGACGCTGGAGGAGCTTGTTGACCTGGTCAAGCGCCTCGCAAGCGCCGATGCAACCAACATCCTTGTGACCGCCGACCACGGGTTCCTCTTTCAAGACTCCGCACTCGACGACGCCGGCTACCTGTCGGTCGCCCCCCAGGGCGACGATATCGCCGTGCGGGCACGCCGCTACGTGCTGGGAACAGGGCTGAAACCCGACCCGGCGTTCAAGACGTTCACCTCTGCGCAGCTTGGGCTTGACAGCAACTACGAAGTGCAGGTACCGAAGTCGATCCACCGGCTGCGACTCAAGGGCTCGGGCGCGAGATTCGTGCACGGCGGCGCGACTCTCCAGGAGATTGTCCTGCCCGTGCTGGCAATCAACAGGAGGCGCAAGAGCGATACCCGCTTGGTCAACGTGGAGATCTTGCCTGAATCAGACAAGATCACGACCGGGCAGTTGGTGGTTAAGCTCTTCCAGACCGAGCCGGTGAGCGAGAAGGTCCAGCCGCGCACCGTACGGGCGGGCCTTTACGTAGGCGAGACCCTCATCTCGAACCATGCCCCGCTGGTGTTCGACCAGGAGTCGACCGACAAGCGAGACCGCTACCAGAGTGCAGTCATGCTACTAAGCCGGGATGCGAACGACTACAACAACCGGGCGGTCGAGTTCCGGCTGGAAGAACTGATCCCCAACACCAACCAGTGGCGCGTCTACGCCAAGGCGATGTACACGCTGAAGCGCTCATTCGCCTCGGACTTCGACTTCTAAGGAGGGTGTGCAGCCGTGAGCGAGGTCAGCCAGGAGGCATCCGCCGGCCCAGTCGCGCCAGTCGATACCGCACCGACGCAGAGCGAATTGGACCGCAAGATCAACCGGCACTTCCCGGGCGCCGTCGTGCGCAAGGACTTGGTGAAGGCTGTCAAAGGCAATGCCATCGTGCCCTCCTACGTGCTGGAATACCTGCTTGGGCAGTACGCGGCTTCCGACGACGAGGCCACCATTCAGGCGGGCATCGACACGGTACGCAAGATCCTGGCTGACCACTACGTGCACAGGAACCAGTCCGAGCTGGTGAAGTCCACGATCCGCGAGCGCGGGCGGCACCGCGTCATCGACAAGGTCACGGCCACACTCAACGAGAAGGACGACGTCTACCAGGCCGAGTTCGCCAATCTCGGCATCAAGGGCGTGCTCGTCGAGCCCGCCACGATTAAGGCGCACCCGAAGCTGCTCGTCGGAGGAGTCTGGTGCATCTGCGACATCGAGTACTTCCACGCTGACGACCCGCGGGTTGTGCCGTGGATACTCGGGTCGATCAAGCCCATCCAGTTGTCAAACTTCGACATCGAGGGCTACCTGACGGCTCGGCGCGCGTTCACCACCGACGAGTGGATCGACTTGCTCGTGCAGTCCATCGGATTCAATCCCGAGTTGTTCGGGAGAAGGGCCAAGCTCATCCAGCTAGTGCGGCTCATCCCGTTCGTGGAGCGAAACTACAACCTCGTCGAGCTGGGACCCAAGGGCACCGGCAAGTCCCACATCTTCTCGGAGTTCTCGCCCCACGGGATGCTCATCTCCGGTGGCGAGGTCACCGTGCCGAAGCTGTTCGTCAACAACGCCAACGGGCGCATCGGCTTGGTCGGCTACTGGGATGTCGTCGCGTTCGATGAGTTCGCTGGCAAGAAGAAGCGCACCGACAGGGCGCTGGTCGACATCATGAAGAACTACATGGCGAACAAGTCCTTCTCCCGCGGCGTTGAGACGCTCGGTGCTGAGGCGTCGATGGTGTTCGTCGGCAACACCTCCCACACCGTGCCGTACATGCTCAAGCACTCCGACTTGTTCGACGAGCTGCCGGAGAGCTACCACGACTCCGCATATCTCGACCGGCTACACCACTGCATCCCCGGGTGGGAGGTCGACACCATCCGCGGGGAGATGTTCTCGGACGGCTACGGGTTTGTCGTCGACTACATCGCCGAAGTGCTCAAGTCTATGCGCTCTCAAGACTACTCGGACCGCTACCAGCAGCACTTCTCGCTCTCGTCGGACATCTCGACGCGTGACCGCGACGGGATCCACAAGACGTTCTCTGGGCTGATGAAGATCCTCTATCCGAACGGTGAGGCGACTCCCGAGGAGATCGAGGAGATTCTGCGGTTTGCGATCGAGGGGCGCAAGCGCGTCAAGGACCAGATCCTGCGGATCGACTCGACGATGGCCGACGTCAAGTTCGGGTACCTGGACCGGAGCGGAGCCTGGCACGCGGTTTCGACTCTGGAAGAGGACGAATACCCGGCGTATTACCATCGTGAGCGCCGCCAAGGTTCCGAGGCTGCTGACAGCGCGACCAAGCCGCCGGCGGACGCGGCGGTGCCCACCGTCCAGGATGGGACTGCGGATAAGCAAGCGCAGGTCCTGGAGGCTCCGCTGTTCGAGGGGCACCGGGAGTTCCAGGAGAACCAGCGGGGCGTCTCGTTCGACGAGCTATTCGCCCCTTACTTGCGGGGAGCCGGGCAGATTACGATCACAGACCCCTACATTCGCCAGTTTCACCAGGCCCGCAACCTCATGGAACTTATCGAGGGGATCGCCGCCGTCAAGGATGCCGCCGACGAGGTCAACGTTAAGCTCATCACCTCAGAGAGCAATGGTGGTGAGGACAAGGTCCGCAAGCAACTTGAACTCCTGCTCAAGGTTAAGCAGGGCGCAGCAGCCGGCGGCATCAACCTCGACGTCTCGTTCACCAACACGATCCACGACCGCTCGATCGTCACCGACACCGGCTGGAAGATCGTGCTCGGCCGCGGCCTCGACATCTTCCAGTACGTCACTGGTGACGCGTTCGACCTCGCTACTAGGCTCCAGGAGTACCGCCAGGTCAAGGCGTTCGGTGTTACCTACATTCGCGCGGGCGGGTGATTGAAGTGAGACTGCTTGGCAAGTGACCTGCGGTCAGCAAGGGCGCGTGTCAGGGTGAGGGGTGAGGTCTCCCAACCCAGCTAGTACCGATCTCTGACACCAGCCCGTGCTCGACCGAAATCGCTACATGTAGAACGCGTACCGACCCTGCGGACGGTCTTGCGGGCCCAAGTGGCGGAGGATCTGTCCGACCTGGTTGGCGGTACGCAGGGTGATGGGCTGTCGGCCGTCAAGCTGGGTCTGGTTCCAATTCATCTTGGTCAACGCGAGTAGTTCCTTGGCAAGATGTTCCGGGCTGGATTCGGTCTCGACCATGCGGAAGGGGAGCGGCGCGGGGATGTACATGCCCGGGTAGGTGCCATAGAAGGGCACGCTGCCGCGGGTGTAGAGCACGTGCTGGCGGGCGTCGAGGCTGAAGAGTGTGCCTCGCAGTGGCGGGTGCGCGGCCGACCGGAACAGCCGCGTGGGGTCACTGGCAGGAAACCAGAGCAATTCGACGGTATCGATGTCTGCGTCGTCGGCGGCAGCGCGGAACCCGTCGATTTCCTCCGGCGTGTAAGAGGAGGTCTTGTGCAAGACCACCCGCGCAGGAAGATGGCGGTGTTCTTGGCGGTATCGGCGCAGCGCGTCGGCGAACAACGCGTGCGCATCTGCTTGCGCGAGATGCGGCTGCCTGTCGTGGCGCGAGACTTTGGCGGCAGCTCCGCGGACGATGACGCCGTCGCCGCGCTGGTTGAACACCTGGGCGACGCTGGTCTCCAGCGTGGTGTGGTCGCCGCTGCGGTAGAACGTGATCCCGACGTAGCAGCTGTCGAGGTCTGTCGGCTCGCGGGGAAGGCGCCAGGGAACGCCACCGGCCTTGTAGTACAGGGCGGTGTGCAGGTTCCATGCACGGGTGGCCTCGTCTTGCAGATGGGGCCTGTCTCTGCCGGGTGGGGTGAAGCTCGGGTCCCATGTGCTGCGGCGGATGATCTGGATGGGACGGCTGTAACGCATGGCCACGGCCTTGAGCACGGCGCGGAAGTCGTCCACCGGCTCGGCTAGCGGGGCCTTCTTCCAAGGCGCATCCGGGTCAATCCCGGGTATGGGTCGCTCAGGCAGATGCTCGGGCCGGGCGATCAGCACGACGTCGCATCCAGGTTCCTCGTCCAGAACGTCGAGCTCGGCGGCGTAAAGCTGCACCGCAGCCTTGACTGCGTCCCGAGGGCTGAGGTCGGCTATCTGCTTCAGATCACGGTCGCGGATGGGGCGCTCCAGCCGCGAATCCCACACCAGCGTCGACCGGAAACCGGTGCTGGTGTCGAAGCCCGGGAACGGTACGAACAGCCGCCCGAGCCGACTGTCCTTCGCGGCGATCGGTTGGCGGCATCCATCGAACCAGCGCCGTAGGCCCTGAACGGAGGCAGGTGGCCCGACGATGCCGACCCGGATGGTGCGCACGGCGGTGTTGGTAGCGTCAGCCGGTCCGTAGTCGGTAATGCCGTGACGCGGGTCGATGTGGCGGGTACCGCCGCTGAACTCCAACGGCGGCTCGTCCAGTACGGTCAGCTTCACAGCTCCACCTCGAAGAGGGCCAGCTCGCCGTCGGTTGGGTCGTCGACCTTGGACGGACCTTCGACGGTGTCCGCACTATTGGTGTCGGTCTTGCGGGGGTCGTCCAGCCACGCCGCGTCGTCGATGGCGCGGTCGGTGGTGAGGGTAACCAGGTCGCCGAATTCCAAGATCGTGTCGCGAGGATCGAGCACTCCGTCCTCACCGCGCAGGTAGGTTGCCCACATCTGGGTCTGTCCATGAACAGCCGGATTGCGGTCGAGTCGCTTGATACCTGTCAGGTACTCGGACAGATACAAGGAGTCTCGATGGCCGTCTCGGGTGTAGTGGAAGGTCGGAGTCAGCGCGCAGTACCAGTCGCCGTCAAGGAAGTGGAACTGCCACTCCAGTGCGGCGTGCTTGCAGTAGCTGACCTCGTCGGCTGCCTGCTTCTTGAACTTCGGATGAAACACAAGCCGTTGACGCCCACTCGCTCCACGGATGTGGCGCGGCTTCAAATTGGGAGTGGGGCGGAAGTAGACGATCTTGCGCCCGGCATGCCACGCACAGTCACTGTCGACATCGCGCTGCAGCGCGTAGTTCAGCAGTTGGACCAGCCAGCGCTGTCGGACTGGGTCAGAACTCCACTCGTCGAAACCCGTTGCGTCGGTGGGACCGTTGACGGCGTGCCGCAGCGCGGTCGCTTCGGGCGGCAGCCAGGTGTAGATGAGTCCACCTCGCAGAATGAAGTCGTGCCGCACATCTGGGTCTTCGCTCTCACGTTGCCTGACGATGATGTCTCGCGGGACGGTGTAACTGGTCGGCGCGCTGTAGATCAGGTGGGGGAGGGTAAGCCGCAGCAGGTTGGTGGTCAGAACCTCTTCGCGGCGCTCGGCAACCGGCACGTGGGCGCGCCCGTGCGGATCGGCGAGGTTGAGTAGCCGGTGTGCCGCGCCTCGGTCGAAGCTTTGCGTGCGCTTGTCGAAGTCGATCCGGCCCGAGGCACGGTGACCGGGGTCGGTGAACCAACTCTGGATGTGAATCCACCACGCCTCGCCAGTCTGTGGGTGTGAGCAGACCAAGATGACGGGATTGTCGGCACTCATCCAGTAGTCCACATCTTCCTGCTTGCACAGGTAGTGGAAGCCGCGTTCGCTCTCCCCAGAAAACGGCCGCTCGCTGGCCTTGCTTTGCACCAGGATCAGCCTGTTGGCGACCTCGCCGGTGGACGGGTCGCGCAGTTCGATCTCCCCGTCGATGCCAGCATCGAGTGTTCCGGCACGCTCGTGCCAAACGAAGCCCATGCTGTTGATCATCTGATGGATGAGGGCGATGCCACTGTCCCCGATGTGGGAACTCCTGCCAATCTTCTTCATTCCGTTCCCATCACCAGGCGCGAGCTGCATCCCCGCGTCGCAGAGGTGGGCGACCATCACTAGTCAGATCAGCCATCGCTGCGGCTCCCTTCGCGGTGGTTGTTCACGTTACGCCAGGGGTCTGACAACAGGGATGGCTAGCCGTCACGCGATCAGGAGTCCGAAGGGAGCGGCTCGGGAGCAGGCCGCCTCCCGAGGCTCGGTGTACGGCGGCCGGCGAATTAACGGCACTATGCCTCGCAGTGCGGTGGTCCGGGGTGAGTCAGGCGGAGCTCGGACAGTAGCTGCTGTGCCAGTTCGAAGGGCTGGTTGCGGGGACCGTGAGGAACAGCGGTGGCGGATTCGAAGCTGCGTTGTGCGGCAAGGGCCTTGGGCCCGACCAGCCCGTTGAGTCGGTAGTGTCGCCACAGCGCCCCTGCAGGCCGCGCTTCGACGAGAATGAGATCGGGACGGCGCCACAGGACCAGAGCCCAGCCCCCGGCGCCGGAGCTGGCCCAAGCTCCGGCCAGGGGAGCGTCTTCGGCGGCGCCGACTGCTTCGAGGGCTACCAGCGCAGGGTTGCCGAAGCGGCCGGTGATATGGAGCAGTTGCTGCCCGTGGCGATGAACGTCGCGACCCTTCTCGGTGAGAGCCCAAGCAGCGTCGGCGAAGGGGTCATCCTGGACGACCTCCGTCGCGATATCGAGCACGGAGGCCGGGTTCACAGCGGAGCCGAACGCGGTGTCGAGCAGCGCTGTGTATTCCGTGATGTAGGCGGAGTCGGCCACGGGAAGGAGGTGGCTGACCGCTGCGGACGCTGCATTGAAGGCAAGAGTCTCGGGGGTGATCTCGTAGCGTGGGGCCTGCCCTCGGAGTACGGCTAGCGCCACTGCCGCGAGGCTTCCGACCTGGGGCTCGACCAGCTCGGGGAGGTCGCCCCGATCCAGGGCGCGCACAGCTTGAGAGAGCAGCTGCGGCCAGTTGGCGTCCGTCGACTGCCAGGCGCCGGCCGCGACAGTCCACAGAGTCAGCCGGACGATGAGCATGCGTTCCGGGGGACCCGCGTGGGGAGCAAGCGCGACGAGGCGTTCAACCCAGCGCCTGTATCTGCGGCGGACCTCCTGCCCGGCTTGCCGGAGGTCGGGCAGGACAGGAGTGCTCACCTCCTCGCTGGTGGGTTCGGTGCCGTGCTCAGCAACGACCGTCTCGGCGTTGTCCTCGTCGAGGGCTGCTTCGAGGTCGTCGGTGAACCGTTCGTCCCATGACACTGCCAGCAGGTCCTGGAAGGGCGTGTTTACCACGGCAGGGAGGGGAGGGAGGCCCAACGCGAAGCGAGTCAGCGGATTTCCAACACGCCCAGCGCAGGCGTCCAGATAGTGCTCCCAGCCGTCCTTGTCGCTGTTTACTGGGGTTGTTGCGACCGGACCACCGCCGGTGCTGCGCGCGGCAGCCGTCGTTGGTGCAGGAGTCAGTCCCGTCCGGAGGGTTTCCAGGTCGCCCAGGAAGCGTTCGGCGAGCCGGGGATCCGTGAAGAGGTCCGGAGGTCGTGTCGTCGGCGCCCGGAACTGACTGGAGGTCATCCGGCGCAGTGCACGATCCGGATCGACGACGAACACGATGTTGCCGAAGCTGGGGACGCCGAAGCTGTCGACTGCGACCAGGCGTACCCGGCTGCCAGCGTCCGCCGGGGCTGTCACGGTCACGGTGATTTCACCGGAAGGGACGTTTGCGATGCGCTCCCATGTCTCCGGTGGTGCCGCAGCGGCTGACAGCTCCAGATGAGTGATTCCGGGAAGGGGCCGCGCGAGGCTGACCTCCAGGCCGTCGGGTACGCGCATGGCGCCGAGCACCAGCGGACCGCCGCCGCTACGGGGGCGGGGTAGGGGCCGGAGCGCGTGCAGTCGGGAGACGGCCTCGTCGGAGCCGTTGGGAAGGAGTGTGGTCGTGGTGGGGGTGATGATGCCGAGCTCGCAGTTGCCGCCACGGCCCTGGGGCAGAAGCAGAGCTGCGGCGGAGAGGTTAGGACTGCCGGTCAGGGCCCACCGCTGCCCGCCAGCGGTCCACTCGACGAGCTTGCCGTGGCGGTACCGCTGGTCGTTATCAATGACTATCCGGCCGCCGTGTTCTTGGACGAGCGCGGCGACCGACGGGCCGTTGAGGTCGGTGAGCCCTGGTTGGTAGGCGAGGGCGAACCGGCTCGGACGGAAGCGTTCGAGCAGTTGCCGCAGCGCGAGGGCGCGCTGGTCATGGAACGGGGCGAACACGGCCAGCTCGTCGACCGGACCGTGCGGCAACTGGTCAATGATGGAGTTTCGCAGGCTGCTGACGATGCGCACCTGCGGAGCCGTGATGGTGCTGTTGCGGTGCAGCCGCTCCAGCAGGGCGGCCACCCGACCCAGCGCCTGCGGGACGCCAGCGGAGAACCTGACCGTTTCCGGAAGGGAGCGTAGCCACGCCGACAACTCCAGTGTCGCGGCGGGGCTCTGGGCGCTGCCCAGCCGCAGCACAGTCCAGAGCTCCGAGTTGGCTTGCCATCCGGCCAGCGTCGTGTTGCCTGAGCCGAGGGCAATAGTGGCGTGCTCCGGTCCGGCCAGGACCATGAGTTTAGGGTGGAACGCTGCGCCCTGCGCATAGGCGAGTCCGGCGAGATAGCTGCGACCGGCTCGCCGCACGGACCGGGGGTCGTTGCGTGCCATGGCGACATCACCCACCACTGTGACGCGTGCGCCGGTGGCCTGGGTGACGCCGAGGGCGATCTCCTCGAAGAAGCCCAGCTCGGCAGTGAAGCTGAGGAACAGCGCTTCTTCCAGGCGCGGTACCCCGGTGCGCTCCTCATCGAGGATGAGTGTCAGCGGCGAGGCAAGCGTGGAGAGTCGCTCCACGCCCGGCACCGGTCTGGTGTCAGTCAACGAGGGCCTTCCCGTAATTGGTCACCGACCAGCCCTGATCGGTGTAGTGCAGCACGCCGCAGGTGGCCAGGACGGTGCCGAGCTGGTCCAGTCGCAATCCGACGTCACCGCGTCCCTCCTGGCTGGTTCGGTACAGCAGCCCTCCGCGCTCGTGCAGGCGCGTCGGAAGCCACAGCGAGCCGTCGGCGCGGCGGCGGGCCTTGGCCAGCGCGATCCGCTGCGACCGCGTCACCAGGTCGTAAGTGAGGTGGCGGGCGAGATCGCGCAGCCCCAGGGGTCGAGCTGTGTCGAAGCGCCGCTGGGCCCATTCAGGGCCGAGCTCGACACCGCGCTGACCGAGGAATGCGTCTCGGACCCGGCCGTCGAGTTCGTCTACCCGGCGCGCGCTGGTGGCGAGCACGCGTAGCTCCGTGAGGGGCAGTGAGTCCCCGGCCCGGCGCAGATCGTGCTCAGCAGGCAACGGCACGCCGTCCGTGCTCTGCGTCGGGGGCAAGGCGGACAGGAACGCGGCCACGGTCATGTCGGGCAGCTCTTCGGCGAAGTGGTCGGCGAGTTCCTCGACCGGCACCAGCCCATCCACCTGCTCCACGAGCCAGGACCACAGCCGGCGCCACGCGCCGACGGCGTAGTTCCGCAGTACCACCCCGCGCCAGGCGGTCGCGGCTTCGATACCGCTGGTCACTGTGTCGGTGGCCAGGAAGTCACCAAAGGCGAGGGCGTGGCCCACATCCTGGGTGAAGAAGCCAACAGGATGCGTGGCGACCACTCGGGCCAGCAGTTGAATCGTCTGCCGACGCGTCGCCGAGCGGGACGCGCGGTCGGCTCCCGCGCCGGGGTCGCACATCAGGCTCGCCAGCCATGGCCCGTCCGACTGGTCACCGCCAGCGCACACGCACAGCCGTTCGCTGAGCGAAGCGAGGTCCTCCACACGCAACGTGTTCTCATGGGCGAGTTCGAGCAGTTCACCGAGGCCGCCACGTACTGCGGTTGCGTCGAGCCGCGGTCCGGGCACTGGCATCGGGCCGGAACCGAGAATACCGAGCGCGGTCTCCGAACCTGAGTATGGCCCCCAGAAACCCCAGGAGTTGCGTACGTACCCCTCCTTGCCCGGGGTCGCGGCCTCACCCACTTCGACCACTCCACTGTGGAGCCGGCGGGCCAGAGAGTCGACCCCGTGGGCGCGCGGGAGCCATTCGAGAGACTGGGGATGGTGAGCGAACGATACGGTGGCGAGTGCCACTTCGGTGCGTCGCAGAAGCGTCTGGGTGGCGGGAATGGCCAGGCCGACCGCATCGGCATGTGCCGCGACGAGACCGTGTAGAGCGTAGTAGCGAGCATGCGGGGTCACCGCGGTGACCCCGGGCACCAGGCGATCAACCATGCGCATCACATGCCGCTCCACCGAGAGCGGATATCGGCCTGCGGCGACGTCCAATCCCGCATCGCTCCACGCCGGCCCCTCCACCATTTGCGATGCAGTGTCTCCCGCGCCGGGGGCGGCGACCGGCTCAGTCATCGGACCGAGAGGAGCTGGCCCACCCCGGCCCGCGACTCGCCCGAGCGGCATACACCGAAGGGACGATCTGATTGCCGCGTGCCTCTAGGAGCCGCAGCTTTGACTCGGTGCCAGCCCACCCATGCCATCCTTGAACTCCGCTTCGCCATGATCCCTTACCCACTCCAGGCGTCGCTCAGAAGGGGCAACTGAACAGCCATTCTGGCGCGCCCGCCGCCATTTGGTCGCCGAGACCGAACAAGAGCTTGGGGAGATGGTGCAGCCAATTCACTGGGAGCAGACGACCGTCGAGCAATCGTCAATACCTGTGGATGCCTGTGTGGAGAGGTTCGACACGGAGGTGCTGTGCCGACCAGACGGCTGCACTTGCCGCCGCCGAGTCAACGTGAGGTCAAGGGCGTTATCTGCTCGTCCAGGGAGGCCCTGGTCAGGGAGTGTCTGACCAGGGCCTCGCCAGGGACTTTTCAGGGACTTTCTGCTTCGTCCGAGGGACTTTTCAGGGACTTTCCGTCGTGCAAGCAGGGAAGGCCCTGACAGCCCTGAAAGATGCAAAGTCGCAGATCAGGATGTGTTTCATCAGCACTCGATGACGTTGACCGCGAGTCCTCCGCGACTCGTCTCCTTGTACTTGATCTTCATGTTGGGGCTGCGCCCCCAAGATTGTGATCAGCTCGTTGGGGGAGGCGTGGTCATGATCGCGCCGGCGGGAGTGTCGACCTTGACCGAAGCCTTGCGGTTGCGCTCGATCTCCGTGCTGCTCTCGAAGGCTTGGAGCAGCGGTCGGGTACGGGGTCCGGCCGGGCGAGTTCCGATTACCGGGTAGGCTGACGGTCGTCTTAGTGGAGGTTGGCGGACACCAACGGCGACAACCCGGTACGGACCGTGCGGCTGAGCTTCCTGGCGTGAGGCCCCCAACCAGCCACGGCGCGAAGCGGGGCCCGGTGTTATTGAATGAGAGGTGCAGGCAGGCACCTCGGGGTCCCGTCGCACGGTTCGGAACACCCCCCGGCTCCGCGCCGGGGATCGCAGAGGGAGGAGCATGGACTCCACACCCTCTCCCTCGTCCTCCTCACCGGTCGACCTGGTCAGCAGCGCCCTGGAGCACAACATCTCGGGCGGCGCGGCGGCAGCGGACGACACCTCGGCGGAAGGCCGTCACGATCGGATTCTCGGCGCGGTCAGCGTGGACTGGGATCTGCGGATCACCCGCTGCAATCTGGACGCCCCCGTGTTCGCCGGTCTGGACGCCGGGGTCGGGAGTCCGTTCGTCGACCTCCTGCCCCCGGGGGACGTACCGACCGTCACCCGGCGGCTGCGCCAGGTGCTGGAGACCGGTGAGCCGCACGTCGCCCGGATCCAGCGGCTGCGGCAGGGCGACGGGTCGGAGCTGGTGGTCTCGTTGACCGTCCTGCCCGCCGCGGTGCCCCGCGAGGGGCTGACCGTCTCCCTGATCGCGATGGCCACAAGGCTGCACCTGTACGCGGCCGAGACCGCGATCGGCACCTCGCTGGACATCGGCGAGACCGCGCAGTCGCTGGCGCAGTCCCTGCTGGCCTGGGGAGACGTGGCCGCGGTCGACCTCGACTACGCCGTGTGGACGGGCGAGGGGATCACCGGGCAGGGGGAGGGGCGCATCCGGCTGCGGCGGGCGGCGCTGGTGCCGGACCGGGCCTGGCCCGAGGGTTACGTGACCCCGGGCGACGATCTTCCCGGCGACGCGAGCCGCCTGCTGGCGCAGGCGGTCCGCCGGGACGACGCCCCGCAGGCCATCGTCATCCCCGACCGGGAGGCGGTGGAGCGGGTGTTCGGCGGTCCGCAGGTGCTGCGCGCCCTCGTGCCCGGTGACCGGTCGGCGGGGGTGGCGTGCATACCGCTGGTCCTGGACGGCGAGCCGCCCGTCGTGCTGGGCGTGGCGGAGGTCTGGCGGCGAACGGACCGCCCGTTCCGCGACAGCGAGCTGTTCGACCTGCAGGAGCTGGTGGCCAGGACCGCCCACCACGTCGACCTGGCCCGTCAGCACCAGCGCGAGCACACGCAGGTCCTGGCCCTGCAGCGCCGACTGCTGCCGCGGACGGGCGGCGACACCGTCGAGATCGCCAGCGTCTACCAGCCGACCACCCCCGACAGCGCGGGCGTCGGCGGCGACTGGGTGAACAGCTTTCCGCTGCCGGACGGCCGCACCGCACTGGTGGTCGGCGACGTCGTCGGGCACGGTCTGGGTGCCGCGGCCGCCATGGGCCAGCTGAGCATGGAGGCCCGTGCGCTGCTGTCCGCGGGGCTGGCGCCCGACGAGGTGCTGGAGCGTCTGGACGAGACGGTGACGCTGTTGGACGACACGGAGTCCGGGCTGGCGGCCGGCTACAGCGCCCTCGGGTCGACCTGCTGCATCGCCCTCTACGACCCGGTCAGCCACCAGGTGACGCTGTCCAGCGCCGGCCACCTC
Organism: Streptacidiphilus anmyonensis; assembly: GCF_000787855.1. Taxonomy (GTDB): domain Bacteria; phylum Actinomycetota; class Actinomycetes; order Streptomycetales; family Streptomycetaceae; genus Streptacidiphilus; species Streptacidiphilus anmyonensis. The sequence continues at coordinate 123,132 of NZ_BBPQ01000010.1, forward strand.
CCCCCGGTCCTGCTCTCCCCGGACGGGCACGCGAGCCAGCTCGCGGTCCGGCCTCACCCGGGCCTGGGCGCCGAGTTCGCGCTGCGGGAGCCGTTCGGCGTGCACACCTTCGGCACGCCCCCGGGCTCCCTGCTCGCCCTGTACACGGACGGCCTGGTGGAGGAGCCGACCGTGTCGATCGACGAGGGCATCGGCAGGCTGGCGGACGCCGTGTCCACGGTCCACCCCTGGGACGACCTGCAGCAGGCCGCCCGCCGCCTCGTCTCCGCCGTGGCGCCCGCGCGCCGGCGTGACGACGTGACCCTGCTGCTCGCCCGGATGATCGGCTACCGCAAGGGCGACACCACGACCTGGCGGCTGCCTGCCCGCCGTGACGCCCCCGCCCGTGCCCGGGCGCTGGTCTCCGCACTGCTGCGGCAGTGGGGGGCCGCGGACGACACCCGGGACGACGTGCTGCTGCTGGTCAGCGAGCTGGTCGCGAACGCGGTGCGCTTCGCCACCGGTCCGGTCACGGTCCGGGTGATCAGGACCGGGTCCGGCCTGCTGTGCGAGGTGGGCGACACCGGCAACGGCAGGCCGCGTCTGGGCCGGGGCGGCCTCCTCGACGAGGGCGGCCGCGGCCTGCGCATCGTGCACCGGCTCACCACCCGGTGGGGCGTGCGCTGGACGGACACCGGCAAGGTGGTCTGGGCGGAAGTCGCGAAGTGACCGCGAAGTGATCGCGGGGTGACCGGTCACGGCCGGGGAGCCGGTCGTGGCCGCGCGGAGCCGCGCTACAGCCACTCCCCTTCCAGGGCGGTGGCGGTGAGACCCGGAGCCGCCGCGTACAGGACGGCGCGACTGCCCGGCTCCTGCCCCGCGTCGTGCGCCCGCCGCATGATGTCGAACACGGCGGCGCCGCCGCGGTTGCCGCTGGTGTAGCTCTCCCGGCTGTAGTCCAGCAGCCCCGACGGCCAGGCGTCGGGCATGGTCTGCTCCATGTACTCCAGCACCCGGGTGCCGCCGGGGTGCGCCAGCAGCACGTCGGGGTGCCAGGAGTCGGGGTCGTCCTGGTACCGGACGCGCAGCCAGTCCCACATCGCGGTGACCGTCTCCTGCACCGCGCGCGGCCCGCGCCGGTCCATCACGAAGTGGGCGCCGTCCGCCCGGGTGTCCAGGCGGTGCAGGTCCTGGGTGCCGGGCAGGGTGTGGTGCCAGGCGGAGTCCAGCCGCAGCACCGACGCCTCCCTCGGGCGGCCGGTGACCACCGCGGCGACCGCGGTGTCCGCGAAGAGCAGTCGGACGATCAGCGACTCGAGCGTGTCGTCCGCGGGCTGGTAGGTCGTGCTCAGCGCCTCCGAGATCACGACCAGGACCACCCGGTCGGGGTCCGCGGCCACGAGATCGGCCGCCAGCGCCAGGGAGCGGGTCCCCGCTATGCAGGCCCACTGCGTGGCCGGCAGCAGCGTCGCGTCGTTGCGGAGCGCAAGGCTGTTCGCCAGGGCGACGTCCAGGCCCGGCAGCGCCGGGGTGGTGGAGTGACTGGTGATCAGACAGTCGACGTCGGCGGCGTCCAACCCGGCGATCTGCAGGGCTCCGCGCGCCGCGCGCTCCCCGTAGGACCGCACGGCCTCCCAGGCCGGAGCGGTGCGCTCCTGGACGGTCTGCGGCGTGGGTATCGCCTCGAGCGCGGCGACGACGCGGTCGACCTGCTGCTGGGTGAACCCCTCGCGCTCCAGCGCCTCTTGGGCCGGGGCGACGCCGACGGTCGCCAGGCCGCCGGCTCTGCCGGGCGCGACGGCGGCCTCCAGCGGCAGCATCCACCCGCGGGTCTCGATGCCGGTGCCGGCCGCGATGCCGTCGATCCGCGGCGCCCACGCCGCGTGCGGGTGGCGGTCGCGCACCTCCGCGACGATCTGGCTGGTCTCCACGGTGTGCTCGCCGTGGATCACGGCAGGGGGACAGAGGTAAGCGGCCATGCTGGGGCACCTTTTCAGGGGGGACATGGGTCGCGGCCACGTGGGCGCCGACGGGCGCCGCTTCGGGGCGCGGTTCCCTCCGAGAATGCACACAAAAGGGACATTTATGCTGTGACGTACGCAACTTGGGCGATGATGGCGTGTGTGACGCGGGACACGCTGCCTGGTCCCACGCGGACCGTGCGTCTCTCTGGCCTCAGCTGACTCCCACTCATCCGACGATCTGTCAGGAGTCGTCAGCCAAAAGGCCGTACTTGTCAAAACGCTGGCATGAACACTTCCCCGGGCGTGTTACCGACTGGTAAAAAGTTCGACGACGCGCGTCGACCTGTCCCCACCCCTGACCAGTCGTGCACCACCACCACAAGTGGAGGTTCCATGCGCACCCCCGCGTCCAGACGTCTCCTGGCCGGCGCCCTCGCCGCCGGCGCCCTGATCACCGGCGCCCTCGCCGCGGCCCCCACCGCGCAGGCGTCGACGGGCGGCTACGTCGCCCTCGGCGACTCCTACTCCTCCGGAGTGGGCAGCGGCAGCTACATCTCCTCCAGCGGCTCGTGTGAGCGCAGCACGCTGGCCTTCCCCTACCTGTGGCAGCAGGCGCACTCGCCCTCCAGCTTCAGCTTCCAGGCCTGCTCCGGCGCGACCACCGCGGATGTGCTGAGCGGTCAGCTCTCCACGCTGAGCAGCAGCACCTCCGAGGTGAGCATCACCATCGGCGGCAACGACGCCGGCTTCTCCTCGACGATGGAGACCTGCGTGCTGGAGGGCACCAGCTCGTGCCTGTCCGCCGTGAGCTCGGCCGAGAACTTCATCAACACCCAGCTCGGCGCCAAGCTCGACGCGGTCTACTCCGCGATCCGCTCCAAGGCGCCCAACGCCCACGTGGTGGTGCTCGACTACCCCCACCTGTACGCGGTCCCCGGCGACTGCCTCTTCGGGATCAGCGACACCAGCCGCTCCGCGATCAACGGCGCGGCCGACGACCTCGCCTCGGTCACCGCCAAGGAGGTCGCGAAGTACGGCAACTTCACCTTCGCCGACGTCCGCGGCGCCTTCTCCGGTCACGAGATCTGCACGGACTCCGAGTGGCTGCACAGCACCACGCTGCCGATCGACGAGTCCTACCACCCCACCGCCGCAGGCCAGTCGGGCGGCTACCTCCCGGTGTTCAGCGCGGACGCCTGATACTGGGCGGATGACCTCTGATCTCCCGCTGGTCCACCACGTCGAGTTGTGGACGGACGACCTGGCCCTCGCCGAACGGCAGTGGGGTCCGGTGCTGACCGCCCTGGGCTGCGAGCCGTTCCAGCACTGGCAGGACGGCCGCAGCTGGCGGTCCGGCGGGAGCTACGTCGTGATCGAGCAGTCGCCCGCGCTCCGGCCCGGAGGGCACGACCGGATGCGGGCGGGGATCAACCATCTGGCGCTGCGTGCCCCCGGGCGGGCCCGCAGCGCCGCCCTGCGTTCGGTGGCGCTGTCGGCGGGCTGGACGGAGCGTGTGGACACCGGGCGGGCGCTGCACCTGATCGACGGTCAGGGCTTCGAGCTGGAGCTCGTCTACGACGAGAGCGACGCCGGTCCTGTCGCTGGCGCTACGTCGTGAGCTGCACCGCCGGGGCGGCGGCCGCGTCCGCGTAGAGGGCCTCGATGTCCGCCGCGCAGGCGCGGGCGATGGCCCGGCGGCGCAGCTTCAGCGACGGCGTCAGCAGGCCCGCCTGCTCGGTGAACTCGATCGCGAGGATGCGGAAGGCGCGCACCGACTCGGCGCGCGAGACCACCGTGTTGGCCGTCACCACCGCGCGCTGGAGCTCGGCGTGGAGCTCCGGATCCGTCGCGGCCTCCAGTGGGCCGAGCGGAGCGCGGCCGCGGACCCGCAGCCAGTGCTCCACGGCCTCGGGGTCGAGGGTGATCAGCGCGGCGATGAACGGGCGGTCGTCGCCGACGAGCGCGCAGTGCGCCACCAGCGGGTGGGTGCGGATGCGGTCCTCCAGCACCACCGGGGAGACGCTCTTGCCGCCGCTGGTGACCAGGATCTCCTTCTTGCGCCCGGTGATGTGCAGGTAGCCGAGCCGGTCCAGATGACCCAGGTCCCCGGTGGCCAGCCAGCCGCCGCGCAGCGTACGGCCGGTGGACTCGGTGTCGTGCAGGTAGCCCTGGAAGACCTGGCCGCCGGAGATCCAGATCTCGCCGTCCTCGGCGATCAGCACGCTGGTGCCCGGGATCGGCTGGCCGACCGTGCCGTACCGGACCTTCTCCTGCGGGTTGGCGGTCGCGGCGGCCGTGGTCTCGGTCAGGCCGTAGCCCTCCAGCACGGTGACGCCCGCGCCGCGGAAGAACAGCGCCTGCTCGCGGCTCATCGCCGAGCCGCCGGACATGGCGTAGCGCAGGCGTCCGCCCAGGACCGCGCGCACCTTGCCGTAGACGAGGGACTCGTAGAGCTGGTGCTGCATCCGCAGCGCGGCCGACGGACCGGGGCCCTCGTCGAAGGCCTGACGCTCCAGCGCCTCCGCGTAGCGGACCGCGACCTGGTACGCCTTCTCGAACGCGGACGCCCGCCCGGCCCGCTCGGCCCGCTCCCTGGCTCTTCGGAGCATCTTCTCGAAGACGTACGGCACCGCGAGCAGGAACGTCGGCCGGAACGCCGCGAGGGTGGGCAGCAGCTGGGCCGGGGAGGTGCTCGGCTCGTGCCCGAGCTTGATCCCGCCGCGGACCGCGGTCACCTGGATCATGCGCCCGAAGACGTGCGCCAGCGGCAGGAACAGCAGCGTGGCCGGCTGCTCGCCGCCGCGTCCGCTGAACACGTCGTCGTAGCGGGCCAGCAGGTTGTCGCACTCGGCGAGGAAGTTGCCGTGGGTGATCACGCAGCCCTTGGGGCGGCCGGTGGTGCCGGAGGTGTAGATGACGGTCGCGACGGTCTCCGCGACGACGGCCTGCCGGTGCTGGTTGACGTACTCGTCCGGCATGCCCTGGCCGGCCATCGCCAGCTGCGCCAGCGCGCCCGAGTCCAGCTGCCAGATGTGGCGCAGGTCCTCGAGGGTGTCGCAGACCGAGCCGACGGTCATGGCGTGGTCCTCGTTCTCCACGATGCAGGCCACGGCCCGGGTGTCGGCGAGGATCCAGCGCAGCTGCTCGGCGGAGGAGGTCGGGTAGACCGGCACGGGCTGGGCGCCGAGCGACCAGAGCGCGTAGTCGAGGACGGTCCACTCGTAGCGGGTGCGCGACATCATCGCGACCCGGTCGCCGAAGCGGATGCCCTGCGCGAGCAGGCCCTTGGCGACGGCCAGCACCTCGTCGCGGAAGTCGGCGGCGCTCACGTCCGACCAGGCGTCTCCCTGACGCCGGGCCAGGACGGCCTTGTGGGGTGTCTCCTCAGCGGTCCGGTAGACCGACTCGGCCAGCCCCTCCGCCTTGGGGCACCGCGCCAGCGCCGGAACACTGAACTCGCGCACGTGGTCTTTTCCCTCCTTGCCCCCCGAGGCGCGGGCGGCCGAAATCGAAAGTTACCTCTCGGAAACAGAGAGTGGCCAGAGGGCGTCCACCTGCTTCACCGGACTTCCACCCCGCACCGCGATATCGCGAGATATGTGCCAGTTGTTCTGGTTTGGTGCGCATGATGTGACGGGGTGTGGCAAAGAACCGGAGGAAATATGCCGCCGATGGGGCGGGCGACGCTCGAACTGGTACATGCGCAAGTAGTAGAGTCGCGGCGTTTCTGCCGGGCCCACAAGAGGAACCCATGCGACTCCGCCGCAGATCCATACGCGCGAAGATCACCGCGTTGCTCCTGGTACCGCTCGTCGCGTTGACCGGCCTCTGGGCCTACACCTCGGTGGTGTCCGCTACCCAGGTGTGGGGCCTGCTCAAGGTCGTCGACGACTACAAGTGGTACGGCGCACCCGCGGACGCCCTCTCCCGGGCGCTCCAGGACGAGCGGCGCGCCGCGGTCTCCTTCGCCGCGACCAGGATCGACGGCAGGACCGTGCCCGCCTCCGCGCTGGCCCCCCTGCAGGCCGCGGAGGCGAAGACCGACGCCGCCGCCGCGATGTTCGAGTCGCACGCGAACGACGCCGGCCACCGCAAGGACCTCAACGCCCCGTCCGAGGACGCGGTGCGGACGATCCTCGACCAGATCAACGCCCTGAAGGTGGAGCGCACCGCGGTCGGGCAGCACTACCTCGACTGGTTCAGCGTCTACGTCTGGTACACGAACATCCAGGACCCCTTCTTCGACCTGCGCCTGGGCCTCAGCGACATCCCCGCCGGCGACCTCGCCCGCACCGCCCAGAACCTCGTCGAGCTGGTCCGCGCCCGCGAGTACATCTCCCGCGAGGACGCACTGGAGGAGGGCGCGCACCTCCAGCCCGACCTGAGCGCCGTCCAGTTCCAGGAGATGCTCTCCACCTCCGCGACCGAGCAGCTGCTGCTGCGCGTCCACATCGCCCAGCTGCCCCCGCAGCTGGCCGCGCTCTACCAGGACTTCGCCGACAGCTCCGACTACTCCGAGCTCAACGCCCTGGAGGACTACTCCGGGCAGCTCGGCGAGTCCCAGCACATCAGCCGGCTCAACTACGCGCAGTGGCGCGAGACCGCCGACCGGGTGCTGGACCGCCTCAGCGACATCGACCAGCAGTCCGCCACCGTCGCCGGCCAGCAGGGGCGCGACTACGCGCTCGGCGTCATCTGGCGCGACGGCATCGCCGGCGTGCTCGGTCTGCTCGCGGTCGTGCTGACCGTCTTCATCTCCGTGCGCATCGGCCGGCGCCTGGTGCGCGAGCTCGTCCAGCTGCGCAACGGGGCCTTCGACCTGGCGGGCGTGCGCCTGCCCTCCGTCATGCGGCGGCTGCGCGAGGGCGAGAAGGTCGACGTCGCCGTCGAGGCCCCGCCGCTCACCGCCCCCGACGAGCCCGGACAGGGCCCGACCGCGCCCGACGAGCTGGCCCAGCTCGGCCGCGCCTTCAACGCCGTGCAGCGCGCCGCCATCGAGGCCGCCGTCGAGCAGGCCGAGCTGCGCCGCGGCGTCTCCGCCGTCTTCGTCAACCTCGCCCGCCGCAGCCAGGCGCTGCTGCACCGCCAGCTCTCCCTGCTCGACGAGATGGAGCGGCGCGCCGAGGACCCGGAGGAGCTGGAGGACCTGTTCCGGCTCGACCACCTGACCACCCGCATGCGCCGCCACGCCGAGGGCCTGATCATCCTGTCCGGCTCCGCGCCCGGCCGCTCCTGGCGGCGGCCGGTCCGCATCCTCGACGTGGTCCGCGCCGGCGTCGGCGAGATCGAGGACTACGCCCGCGTCCGCGTGCACCGGATGCCGCCCGTCGCTGTCGTCGGCGGCGCCGTCTCCGACCTGGTCCACCTGCTGGCCGAACTGGTCGAGAACGCCACCGTCTTCTCGCCCCCGCACACCCAGGTGCGGATCGTCGGCGAGGAGGTCGCGCACGGCTTCGTGCTGGAGATCGACGACCGCGGCCTCGGCATGGGCGACGAGGCGCTGTCCTCCGCCAACGACCGCCTGGCCACCGGAGGCGACTTCGACCTCGGCGACACCGACCGCCTCGGCCTGTTCGTCGTCAGCCGCCTGGCCGCCCGTCACCAGATCCGGGTCTCGCTGCGGCGCTCCCCGTACGGCGGCACCACGGCCGTGGTGCTGCTCCCGCACGAGCTGCTGACCCCGGCCGCACCGCGCCCCGGCGACGCCGCGGGCAGCGGGGCGGCGTCCGTCACCGGCACGGAGTCCGGCGCCGATTCCGGGACCGCCTCGGGCGAGTACGCGCTGCCCGCGTCGCTCACCCGCGGACTGCGCGACGCCCCGGCCGAGACCGGCCGCGCCTCCGGCAGCCGCCTCGCGTCGACCCCGCGCGCCTACCCCGGCCGCCTGGGCGGCCCGCGCCCGCACACCCCCGACGAGGCCACCGGCGGCGGTCTGCCGCGCCGGCGCCCCAACCCCGCCCTCCAGGCCGTGCGTCAGGAGGTCCTGGCGGACGAGGTGCTGGTCGAGGAGGTGCTCAACGTCGAGGTCCTCGACGAGGGCGGGCTGGGCGCCCTGACCTCGGCCGAGCCGGTCGCCGGCGCCGACGTGATCGACGCCGAGGTGCTGAGCGAGGAGGACCTCGCCGTCGAGCTGCTGCCCGCCGTCGAGGACAGCCGGGTGGGTCTCCCGCCCGCCCTGCCGCGGCGTGTGCGGCAGGCGAACCTCGCGCCGCAGCTGCGACGCAACGCCGACGTCCCCGCGCAGCAGCCGGACGTGCCGCGCTCCGAGCGCACGCCCGAGCAGGCGCGGGCGACCTTCGCCTCGTTCCAGCGCGGCCTGCAGCGCGGGCGCACCCAGCCGGCGCCGCCCGCCCGGCCCGGCCGGCCCACCGATGACCACACAGGCGCGAACACAGAACCGACTGCGGAAGGAACCACCCGATGACAGCCACGACGAAGCCGTCCGGAGACCTCAACTGGCTTCTGGACGACATGGTCCGGCGGGTGCCCGCGATCCGGCACGCGGTGGTGCTGTCCAGCGACGGTCTGGCCACCGGCGCCTCCGGTGAGCTCGCCCGGGAGGACACCGAGCACCTCGCGGCCGTCGCCTCCGGCTTCCACAGCCTCGCCAAGGGCGCCAGCCGCCACTTCCAGGCCGGCGACGTCCGGCAGACGATGGTCGAGCTCGACCAGGCGTTCCTCTTCGTCACCGCGGCCGGGGACGGCAGCTGCCTCGCGGTGCTGAGCGAGTCGGACGCCGACGTCGGCCTGATCGCCTACGAGATGGCCCTGCTGGTCCGCCGTGTCGGCGAGCACCTCGGCACGGATCCGCGGGGCTCGGCGGGGTGAGACCGATGCGGGGGGAGCAGGACGGCTTCGGCGGCGTGGACGGCTTCGAGGAGGAGCCGGACGACGCCTTCGACGACCGTGACGCCGACCATGATGCCGACGCCTACGCCGACGAGGCGGAGCTCGGCCAGCTGGTGCGCCCGTACACCCTCACCCGCGGGCGCACCCGCCACGCCGTCTCCGAGGTGTTCGACCTGGTCACCCAGATCGGCGCCGCGCCGCGCGAGTCGGGCGGGGGCGAGGAGGAGGCCCAGGACCCCGAACACGAGGCGATCCTGGAGCTGGTGCGGGTCCGCACGCTCTCGGTCGCCGAACTCGCCGCGGACCTGGACCTGCCGCTCGGCGTGGTGCGCATCCTCCTCGGCGACCTGTTCGAGGCCGAGTTGATCCATGTCACCCGGCCGGTCCCGGCGGCGGAACTGCCGCACGTCGACATCCTGCGCGAGGTGATCCGGGGCCTGCGCGCGCTCTGAGACGCGCGCACGGCTCCGGATCACCCGTTCGTCGAAACGGCGCGGATCGTCCCCCGGACGGGTCGATCGCGCGCCCTCGCGGGCTGGCGGGCGGAGCGCTGGGCAGCTTCGCGGCATGGAGCCACGGATCTGTCCGCCACCCCCGGTCCCGGTCGTCCCGCCGGTGCGGCCGGGAGGCCCGCACACGCCGCCCAAGCCACCGCCCTTCCCGCCCGCGCCGGTCTGCGCGCGCGTCCATCCGCGCCCGCCCGCGCACCCGCACCCGCGCCCGCTCCAGCGCCCGCCGGCGCCGCGCCCCACCCCCACCCACCTCCAGCCGCACCCGGCCGTCCACACGCACGCCGCCACGGCCGTGCCGCGCCCGCTGTCGGCACCCGAGGCGGCGGCCCAGCCCGCCGCCCCCGAGGCCGCGTTCGTCTACGTGGCCATCACCATCCCCGCCCTGGTGGCCGCCGGGACCGGCGCGTTCCACCAATTCTTCGGAAGGGGACGCTGAGTGGACCTCGGTTTCCTGTTCGCCGCGATCGTCGGCCTCGTTCTCGCGGTGCTCGTGCTCGCCCTCTTCGGCCGCACCAGCCGCTCGCGCGAGGGCAGCTTCTCCGGCAGCGCCCTCGCCTTCCTCGGCTCGGCGTCCCTGTCCTCCTTCGTGCTCATCGCGGCCTTCCTGATCGCGGGCTCCTGGTCCAACCTCAACACCGCCCGGGGCCACACCCTCGACGAGGCCCGCGCCCTCAACGCCGCCTACACCGACGCCGACGCGCACACCCGCCCGCTGCTGCACGCCTACGTGACCTCGGTGATCCACGACGAGTGGCCCGCCATGGCCAAGGGCCAGGCCAGCCCCGTGTCCTGGCAGCGGCTCGACGCCGTCCGCGCCGAGGTCCTCGCCGAACCCGCCTCCGCCGACCGCGAACAGGAGCTCAGCGACCTCACCGCGGTCTACACGACCCGGCAGGTCCGCCTGGCCGACTCCTCGGCGGCGATGCCCTGGCCGCTGTATCCCGCGCTGGTCTGCACGGCGATGCTGGTCCTGCTGTACGCCCCGATCGCGGGGCTCACCTTCCACCGGCGCGAGGCCGTGGCCCTCGGCCTGGTCGGGGCGGTGGTCGGCTTCGGGGTGTGGATGGTGCTGCACATGACGCACCCGTACACCGGCCCGGTCCACGTGACTCCGGTGGCATACACACAATCCCTGCAACGCTTCACGCAGTTGGCGGGAACCGTGCCGAAGTAGCGGGCCTTCGCGCGCGAGCCGAGGGGGCGCGGTTCCGCATGCCGGTCGGTATTGCCTATGATGCGCGCGTGATGCGTGGCACGAAGGGAGACGGCTCGTTCGTCGCCGTCAAGATCCTGGTCGCGGGCGGCTTCGGCGCGGGCAAGACGACGCTGGTCGGGGCCGTCAGTGAGATCCGGCCGTTGCGGACGGAGGAACGACTGAGCGCGGCGGGGCGTCCCGTCGACGACACGCACGGGGTGGAGGGCAAGACCACCACCACCGTCGCCATGGACTTCGGCCGGATCGACATCCGGGAGGGGCTGGCGGTCTACCTCTTCGGCACACCCGGCCAGGACCGCTTCTGGTTCGTCTGGGACGAGCTGGCCCAAGGGGCGCTGGGCGCGGTCGTGCTCGCGGACACCCGGCGGCTGGAGGACTGCTTCCCGTCCGTCGACTACTTCGAGCGGCGCGGCATCCCGTTCGTCGTGGCCGTCAACTGCTTCGAGGGCGCGCAGCTCTACCCGGCGGACCAGGTGCGCGACGCGCTCGACCTCGGCGCGCACGTGCCGGTGGTGCTCTGCGACGCGCGGGAGCGGGACTCCGTCAAGGAGGTCCTCGTGCACGTCGTCGAACTCGCGCTCACCGAGCGGGAGTCCGTCTACAGCTGAGCGGGCCGGAGGCGGTCGGCCCGGTCGACCCTGGTCGGCCCGGACAGCGTGGTCAGCGCGGGGAGAGCCGCAGCCGCGCGTTGGTGACCGTCATCGGACGGTCGGTGAGGATCGTCAGCAGCGTCGTCCCGGCCGGGTCGGGCGCGAGCGGGGAGCCGACGCGCCGCAGCACGTAGACGGCACTGCCGTGCGGCGGGACGGCGGCGGGGCCGGAGACGATCCGCCAGCCGGTGTCGGGCCAGGCGCTGACGCTGACGGCGAAGGCGGGCCGAAGCGGCGTCCCGCCGGTGTTGCGCACGCTCGCGGTGATCCGGACCAGGCCGGTGAGGCGCGCCGGGCGCCCGGCCTGCGGGCCGGTGGCGGTCGCGGCGAGACGCAGGGGGGACGGGGTGAGCACGGCGGTCAGCAGCAGGGCGAGGGCGGGCGCCACCAGCAGCGGCGGCAGCGCGAGGCGCACCGTCCGGCGGCGCAGCGGCGCGGGCCGCCAGGCCCAGGCCACGGCGAACAGGGCCCGCTCGTTGCAGGCCAGCGCGACCAGCCAGAGCGGGGCCAGCAGCACGAAGTACGTCTCGGTGGAGCGGGCGGAGAGGAAGAAGGCGGGCCAGGGCAGCAGCGCCAGCGCGGGGGCCAGCCGGGCCGGCCAGAGCACCAGCGCCGCGAGGGTGGCCAGCAGGGCGGCGGCCGCCGCCGCCGAGTACAGACCGAGGGCGCCGCTGCCGGAGGTGAGCCAGAGACTGATGTCGACCGGCCCCAGCCCCTGCGGAGACGCGTGCTGGGTCAGCACGGTCAGCACGCCCGGCAGCCACGCGCGGCGGTCGACGACCACGGTCGGCAGGTTCAGCAGCAGGAACACCCCCGCGGCCACGGCCGCGTAACGGCCCGCCACCGTGACGGCGGGTCGCCAGCGGCCGAACTCGCCGCGCCGCAGCAGCAGCACCCCGACCAGCAGGAACACGGTGAGGAACCAGGCGAGTTGGTGCGCGGCGTCGGCGGCGCCCAGGCAGCAGGCGGAGACGACGCCGGTCCGGCCCAGCCGCCCGCCGGCGCCGATCCCGCTCCAACCGGCCAGCACGACCACGAGGAAGGGCAGTGTCAGGAACACCGGGTAGCCGTCGCGGGCGTAGAGGAACATCCAGCTCGTCGCGAACACCAGCACCGTCGCCGCGGGCCGCAGCGCGGCCGGCAGCAGCCGGAACATCAGCGCGGCCGCGACGACCAGCGCACCCAGGCACCACAGGCCGGTCACCGGCAGCCAGGTCGGCGCCGGGAGCGGCCCGTGCGCGGTGAAGGGCGCGGTCAGCAGCACGCTCAGCGGCGGGTAGCCGAAGGTGTCCGCGGTGGCGCCGCTCATCAACGGCGTCATGCCGACGTGGAACAGCCGCGCCGTGTCGGTGAAGTGGACGCCGTAGACGTGCCCTCCCGCGACGAGGGAGCGTGCCGCCGTCGTCACCAGCGCGGCCTCGTCGTCGTGGTACGTGGGCACCCGGGTCCCGGTCGCCTCGGCCGTCTGGAGCCCGAGCCTGGCCACGGCGGCGACGAGCACCGCCACGTCCAGGCGGCGCAGCGGCAGGTCGTCGCGGGCCACGGCGACGATCAGGGCCAGCACCAGCAGCGCGCCGTACAGCAGCCCGAAGCCGACGCTGAGGTAGACGCGGGAGACCGCCTCGTTGCGCAGCAGGGTCGGCAGTCCTTGGAACAGCGCGACCACGGCGAGGAGGGAGAGGACGCGATGGGCGAGCGTCGGCGAGACCGCCGCCGACCGCACCGGTGTGGAACGGTCCGGGTGGCGGTCCGTCAGGGCACGAGTCGTCATGGCGAGGCCGACCGTAGCCGACCGCACCGGGCCCCACCGGCCACGACGGTCGCGTTACGCGAACGAGTGACAGGGCGGCTCGCGCTGTTCGCCCGTTCGGCCGAACGGCGTGCGCGCGCTCGGCCGGACGGCGAAGACGGGCGGAATCCCACCCCCCGGCGCCAAACCCCCTGCGCTACCCGCACAATGGTTCTTCACGGGAGCAACACAGCGCGATGCGCGGCAGCACGGAAGGCGGTGACGGTACGGAGATGGGCGACGCGGTGATCGGCGGACCGGACGCGGTTCCGCTGCGGCCCAAGCGGCTGGCGGTGCCGACGTGGCGACGGCTGCTCGGCCTCGCCATCACTCTGGCGGCGTTCGCGGCGGTGGCCTTCGTCGGCCAGGCCGTCGGCTGGCTGACGGCGGCCCAGTCCTCGGCGCGCGCCGCGCAGGCGGCGGACGGGCGGGCCCACCTGCTGGTGCTGGCGCTGCGCCAGCTCGCCCCGAACGGCCAGCCGGCGGAGGCACGGTTCGGGCAGGTGGGCGGCGGGCTCGGGGCGGTCCTGGTGCGGGACGACCCGCGCGGCGCGGCGGGCATGCTGCTGACCGTCCAGATCACGGCGCACGCGACCACGGGCGCGTTCGGCGGCCGCCAGGAGGTCAGCGTGGCGCGCTGCTACACGGTCGACTGGCAGCCGCCGGAGGTCTCCGGCCCGACGTCCGTGCGCTGCCCGGTCACGCCGGAGGTGCCGGACGGCATGGAGGGCGCTGCGCAGCTGGCGCAGGACCTCAACTCGATCGGCGGCCTCGGCACCGGCAAGTACGTCGCCGCGGGGGTGAACGGCGCCTGTGCCTTCGGCGTGCAGAGCAGAAACGGTTTTCTCGCCTGGCCGGCCCCGACGCTCACCCCCTGCGACGCCACCCACGCGGCCGCCGCCGCGGCCGTCCAGGACTGACCGGAGCGCGTCCCTCACAGCCCGACAGCCCAACCGGGCCGTCGCCGAGCCCCCGGGCGTCAGTTCCCGGCGCCTCCAGCGGTCTCCCGCCCCGGGAGGGCGGCCTGCGCGCCGTTCCGGGCCGTCTGCGGTGGGCCGCCCGGGACTCCGGTCGTCCGGCCCGCCGGGCTCCGGACGGTCATGCCGTCGCGCGGCGGGGTCGGCCCAGCGGGACCCCTGCCCGGGGCACTCGGGGCGTCGGTTCGGGTGTGGGCAGGGGTCTCCCGCACCGGGAGGGCCGCCTGCGATGAGCCCCCGGGACTCGGGTTGTCCGGCCCGTCGGGCTCCGGTACGGTCCTCCGGCCCGCGTCGGAGTTGCCCAGCGGGACCCCTGCCCGGGGCACTCGGGGCGTCGGTTCGGGTGTGGGCAGGGGGCACCCGCGCCGTCCGGCGCGTCGGGGTCCGGCGCGGGCCCGCCGGCCCGCGTCGGGGGTGGGGCTGGGACAGAATGATCGGGTGACCGTCCGGAGCCTCGAAGAGGAACTGCGTGCCGCCCTGCGCGGGGAGGTGGACTTCGGGGCCGCCCAGCGCGGGGTCTACGCCTACGACGCGTCGAACTACCGTCAGGTGCCGCTCGGGGTGGTGAAACCGGCGTGTACCGACGACGTGCGGGCGGCGGTCGCGCTGGCGCGGGCGCACGGGGTGCCGGTGCTCGCGCGCGGGGCGGGGACCAGCATCGGAGGGCAGGCGATCAGCCCCGGCGCGCTGGTGCTGGACTTCCGGGCCGGGCTCGGCGGTCTCCCGGCCGACGCCGTCGACCCGCACGCGCGCACCGCGCGCGTGCGGCCGGGGACGGTGCTGGACGAGCTGCAGCGGGCGGCCGCGCCGCACGCGCTGCGGTTCGGGCCGGATCCGTCCACCCACAGTCGGTGCACGCTCGGCGGCATGATCGGCAACGACTCCTGCGGCGCGCACTCCGTCGCGTACGGACGGACCTCCGACAACGTCCGCTCGCTCGACCTGCTGCTCGCCGACGGCACCGAGCTCACCGTCCACGGCCCGCGGACGGCCGCCGAGCGGCAGGCCATGCTGCGCGAGCCCGGCCCTGTCGGCGCTCTCCACCGGGCGCTTCACGAGCTCACCGAAAGCCACCTCGTGACCCTGCGTCAGGGATTTCCGCGGCTCCCCCGGCGCGGATCCGGCATCGCGCTCGACGCGCTGCTGCCCGAGCGCGGCTTCGACCTCGTGCGGGCGCTGACCGGGACGGAGGGGACCTGCGCGATCGTGCTCGGCGCCACCGTCGACCTGGTGCCGCGACCGGACCGGACCGCGCTGGTCGTCGCCGGGTACGCCGACGAGACGGCCGCGGCCGAGGCCGTCGTCGAGCTGCTGCCCCTGAATCCGCTGACCGCGGAGGGGATGGGCGCCGACCTGATCCGTTCGGACGCGGCCCGTGCGCTGCTGCCGAAGGGCGGCGGGTGGCTCTTCCTGGAGGCCGAGGCGGGCGACCACGCCCGCGCGATCGAGCGCGCCGTGCGCGGGCAGGGCGCGGACGTGGCCGTCGTCTCCGACGCGGCCGGGCAGCGGGCGCTGTGGCGGGTGCGCGAGGCCGCCGCAGGGACCGCGACGCGCGGGCCGGACGGACAGGAGGCGTGGCCGGGCTGGGAGGACTCGGCCGTGCCGCCGCAGCGGCTCGCCCCCTACCTGCGCGAGCTGCGCGCGCTCACCGCCGAACACGGGCTGCGCGGCACCCCGTTCGGGCACTTCGGCGAGGGCTGCGTGCACCTGCGGCTCGACTTCCCGCTGGACGCCCCGGCCGACGGCCGCTTCCGGCGCTTCCTGACCGAGGCGGCCGAACTCGTGGTGCGCCACGGCGGCTCGCTCTCCGGCGAGCACGGCGACGGCCAGGCGCGCGCGGAGCTGCTGGGCCTGATGTACCCGCCGGAGGTGCTCGCGCTCTTCGCCCGCTTCACGGCCCTCTTCGACCCGGGGGACCTGCTCAACCCCGGCAACCTCACGGACCCGCGTCCGCTCGACGCGGACCTGCGCCAGCCGGGCCTGCCGCGCGCGCTGCCGCTCGCCGACGGCGCGCGCCGCTGCGTGGGCGTCGGCGCGTGCGTCGCGGACGACCCGGCGGCCGTGATGTGCCCCAGCTACGCCGCCACCCGCGACGAGCGGCACTCGACGCGCGGGCGGGCCCGGCTGCTCGGCGAGCTGCTGCGCGGCACATTGACGGGGGAGGGGCCGATCACGGACGGGTGGCGCTCGCGCGAGGTGCTGGGCGCACTGGACCTGTGCCTGTCCTGCAAGGGCTGCGCGAGCGACTGCCCGGTCCATGTCGACATGGCGACCTACAAGTCGGAGTTCCTGCACCGGCACTACCGCCGCAGGCTCCGGCCGCGCGTGCACTACGCGCTCGGCGGCCTGCCGCGCCTGCTGCGCCTGCTGCACACCCTCCCGGGCGTGGGCCGCGCGGCGCGCCTGGCGCTGCGCGCGCGACCGCTCGCGGCCCTCGCCCGCGCGGTGGCCGGGACCGCCCCGGAGCGGCCGCTGCCGCAGATCCCGCCCGCGTCGTTCGCCCGTTCCTACGAGCCGCCCGCCGACGGGCGGCCGGTGCTGCTCTGGCCCGACACCTTCGGCAACCACCTCGACCCCGACGTCCTGCGCGCCGGCGCCGTGGTGCTGACGCGGCTCGGCTTCCGTCCGCTGCTGCCGCCGGGTCCCGTCTGCTGCGGCCTGACCTACGTGAGCACCGGCCGCCTCGACGCCGCCCGCCGGACCGTGGCCCGCACCCTCGGCGTCCTCGCGCAGGCAGCCGACGACCTTGCGTCCAACGGCCTTGCGTCCGACGGCCTTGCGGTCGTGGTGCTGGAGCCGAGCTGCGCCGCCGCGCTGCGCGAGGAGCTGCCCCGGCTGCTGCCCGACGACCCGAGGGCGGCCCGACTCGCGGCGCGCGTGCGCACCTTCGCCGAGTTCCTGGACGAGCAGGCGCCGCCCGACGGGCTGCCGCAGGCGCGCGCCGAACTGCGCGACGCGCTGGCGCAGACGCACTGCCACCAGCACGCCGTGCTGGGCACCGGCGCCGACGAGCGGGTGGCCGCGCGGGCCGGGCTGGACGTGCGGCGGCTGCCGCCGTCCTGCTGCGGCCTGGCGGGCAACTTCGGGTTCGAGCGCGGGCACCACGCGGTCTCCGTCGCGTCGGCGGAGCGGGTCCTGCTGCCGGCGCTGCGCGCCGAACCGGGGGTGCGGGTCCTGGCGGACGGGTTCAGCTGCCGCACCCAGATCGCCCAACTCGCGGACGGCCGCAAGGCCTTGCATCTCGCGCAGCTGCTGCGGGAGGTGCTTGAGGGGGCGGTGGGACCGGAGGGCGAGCAGGCTCCGTAGCCGCTTGCAGCAACCACCACAAGGCTCTGACCGGCCGCGCGGCATCTGGTGCCGCGCGGCCGCCGTCGTCTCGCGGCAACACCGTGGACACGCGCAGGTAACGATCCCGCTGTCTTGCAGAAAATTGCTGCAAGGACTTTCCAGTGCGCTCACACCGCTGTTACGTTCCTCCCCAAGCCCAGCGGCAGTGCGGCTCTGGGCATCCCACCCCTGAAGGAGTGCACGATGCGTCGTGGCATTGCGGCGGCCGTTCTGGCGACGGCGATAGCGGTTTCTGCAAGCGCTTGCGGTTCCTCCGGCGGGACCGCCTCCGGCAGCTCTGCCAGCGGCCCGGTCACCATCACCTGGTGGGACACCTCGGACGCCACGAACGAGGCCCCGACCTACAAGGACCTGGTCGCCCAGTTCGAGCAGGCCAACCCGAGCATCAAGGTCAACTACGTCAGCGTGCCCTTCGCCGACGCGCAGACCAAGTTCACCACCGCGGCCACGGCCGGTAAGGGTGCTCCGGACGTCCTGCGCTCCGACGTCGGCTGGGTGGCCGGCTTCGCCCAGGCCGGTCTGCTGGCCCCGCTCGACGGCACCCCGGCCGCCGCGCAGAAGTCCTCCTTCGAGCCGCAGCTGATCCAGCAGGCCACCTACCAGGGCAAGCTGTACGGCATGCCCGAGGTGACCGACACCCTGGCGCTGATGTACAACAAGTCGCTCTTCACCAAGGCCGGCATCACCGCCGCCCCGAAGACCTGGGACGAGCTGAAGGCCGACTCGGCCCTGGTCAAGCAGAAGGACGGCGTCGACGGCTTCGCCTTCAACCCGGCGTCGTACTACGCCATGCCGTTCCTGTACGGCGAGGGCACCGACATGGTGGACGTGGCGAACAAGAAGCTGGAGTTCAACTCCGCCGCCGCGATCAAGGGCATGAACACCCTCAAGGACCTGGTCTCCGCCCCGGGCGTGTCCAAGCTGGACACCACGCCCAACGGCTACGCCAACATCATGGACGCCTTCGAGAGCGGCAAGGTCGCCTCGATCATCCAGGGTCCGTGGGAGACCACCAACGTCTTCAAGGGCACCGCCTTCTCCGACAAGACCAACCTGGGCATCGCCGTGGTCCCGGCCGGCTCCGCCGGCAAGGCCGGGGCGCCGATCGGCGGTCACAACCTGGTCGCCTACGCGGGCTCCGACGCCGCGCACCAGGCCGCGTCCGAGAAGTTCATCGCGTTCATGACCTCGGCCCAGTCGCAGATCGAGATCGCGACCAAGAACTCGACGCTGCCGACCCGTTCGGACGCGTACACCGCCGCCGTCACCGCCAACCCGGGCATCGCCGGCTTCCAGGCCGTGCTGTCCGGGGGCGTGCCGCGCCCGGCCGTGGCCCACTACAGCGACCTGTACACGCCGTTCGGCACCGAGCTGACCAAGATGCTCACCGGCCAGGAGAGCGTCCAGCAGGGCATGAGCAACACCACGGTCCAGGCCCAGAAGCTGCTGCCGGGCTACGCCGCGCAGTGATCCCGTGCCGGTCGGCTGCCTCCTTGAGGGTGGAGGCGGCCGACCGGCATCCCGCTTCGTACTCCCCACAGAGTCTCCCCGAAGAGGTGTCAGCATGACCGTGGCCGCGTCGGCGGAAGCCGCCACGCCACGCCGGACCGAGGAGGAGCCGCCCCAGCAGGCCGGCCCGTTCCGTCGCCTCCGGCGTTCCTACGACCAGTTCTGGTACGCCTGGGCGATGTGCGCCCCGGTCGCGGTGATCCTCGGCGTGCTGGTCGGCTATCCGCTGGTGCTCGGGATCATGTACACCTTCACCGACGCCACCAGCCTCAACGTGGGCCACACCATCGGGGTGAACCACATCCCCGACACCTTCAGCTGGGTCGGGCTGAAGCAGTACGTCGACATCCTCTCCGGGCCCGACAACCAGTTCTGGCCGCACTTCTGGTGGACCATCATCTGGACCGTCAGCTGTGTCGCGATCACGGTCTCGCTGGGCCTGGGCCTCGCGGTCCTGCTCAACCGGCAAGTGCGCGGCCGGACCCTCTACCGGGTGCTGCTGGTGCTGCCCTGGGCGGTGCCGACCTTCGTCACCATCTTCTCCTGGCGGCTGCTGCTCTCCGACGGCGGCGCGGTCAACCACCTCCTGGGCTCCCTGGGCCTCGGCCAACCCGAGTGGCTGAGCGACCCGTTCTGGCAGAAGATCGCCGCGATCACGGTGAACGTCTGGGTCGGCGTGCCGTTCATGATGCTCTCCATGCTCGGCGGCCTCCAGGCCATCCCGGGCGAGCTGTACGAGGCCGCCGAGATGGACGGGGCGAGCCCGTGGCAGCGGTTCCGCAACGTCACGCTGCCGGGCCTGCGCCCGGTCAGCAGCACGCTGATCCTGCTGGGCGTGATCTGGACCTTCAACCAGTTCAACGTCATCTTCCTGCTGTTCGGCTCCACCAACAGCGACAGCGTGCAGATCCTGGTCACCTACTCGTACAAGCTCTTCTTCGGCCAGAACCCGATGGACTACGCCGGCGCCGCGACGGTCGGCGTGCTGTGCCTGTCCATCCTCATCGTCTTCACCGAGTTCTACCGGCGCTGGATCCGGCGTATGCAGGGAGAGCAGGCATGAGCACCAAGAACAACCGCGGCCGCGGCCAGCGTGGCCCGCTCGCCTCCGTCGGACTGCACTCCGTGCTGGCCGTCGCGGCCTTCGTCGCCGCCTTCCCGGTCGCCTGGGTCGCCTACGTCTCGCTCGGGGCGGGGGAGTTCGACTACCAGCACCCGAGCCGGATCGCGGCCCACCCCTCGCTGGCCAACTACGGCCACGTGCTGAACCACACCGACTTCTTCACCTGGCTCGGCAACTCCACGATCATCGCCGTGGGCACGACCGTCGTCGGCGTCCTGGTCGCCGCCAGCGCCGGCTACGCCGTCTCCCGGATCAGGTTCCTGGGCCGCGGCAGCCTGATGTACAGCTTCCTGCTGACCCAGATGTTCCCGGTCTCGGTGCTGATGGTGCCGCTGTACAAGATCCTGGCCAACACCAAGCTGCTGGACAGCTACGCCGGCCTCGTCCTGGTCTACTGCACCACCGCCGTGCCGTACTGCGCCTGGCTGCTCAAGGGCTACTTCGACACCATCCCGGTGGAGATCGACGAGGCGGGCCGGATCGACGGGCTGAGCCCGTTCGGCACCTTCTGGCGGCTGATCATCCCGCTCGCCCGGCCGGGCCTCGCCGTGGCGGCCTTCTACACCTTCCTCACCGCGTGGGGCGAGGTCGCCTTCGCCTCGTTCTTCCTGCTCTCGTCGAACCACTACACGCTGGCGGTCGGCCTGCAGACCTTCGTCAGCCAGTACAACTCGCAGTGGAACTACCTGGCCGCGACCGGCGTGCTGATCGCCATCCCGGCGGCCGCCTTCTTCTACCTGGTCCACAAGAACCTGGTGACCGGCCTCACCGCCGGCGGGACCAAGGGCTGATCGAGCCGACTCCCCGGCTCCGCCCATAATCTGACCGCCAGTCACTTCTCCCGCAGCTCTCGCACCCAAGGGAAACCATGACCCAGCATCTCGTCGTTCCGGCCCAGTCCGCCCGCAGTGGTGGAGGCGAGCCCGCGCCGCAGAGAACCGGTTGGTGGCGTGACGCGGTGATCTACCAGGTCTACCCGCGCAGCTTCGCCGACGCGAACGGCGACGGGATGGGCGACCTCGCGGGAGTCCGCTCGCGCCTGCCCTACCTGCGCGACCTCGGAGTGGACGCGGTCTGGCTCTCGCCGTTCTACGCCTCCCCGCAGGCCGACGCCGGCTACGACGTCGCCGACTACCGCCGGGTCGACCCGATGTTCGGCGACCTCGCCGACGCCGCGGGGCTGATCGAGGACGCGCACGCGCTGGGCCTGCGGGTCATCTTCGACCTGGTGCCCAACCACTGCTCGGACCAGCACGAGTGGTTCCAGCAGGCGCTGCGCGAGGGCCCCGGCTCGGCGCTGCGCAAGCGGTTCCACTTCCGCGCCGGCAAGGGCGAGCACGGCGAACTGCCGCCCAACGACTGGGAGTCCATCTTCGGCGGCCCGGCCTGGACGCGGATCACCGAGCCCGACGGCACGCCGGGCGAGTGGTACCTGCACCTGTTCGCGCCCGAGCAGCCGGACTTCGACTGGGAGCACCCGGCCGTCGCCGACGAGTTCCGTTCCATCCTGCGCTTCTGGCTGGACCTGGGCGTCGACGGCTTCCGCATCGACGTCGCCCATGGCCTGGTCAAGGCCAAGGGCCTGCCCGACCTCGGCGTGCACGACCAGCTGAAGCTGCTCGGCAACGACACCATGCCCTTCTTCGACCAGGACGGCGTCCACGAGATCTACCGCTCCTGGCGGCCGATCCTGGACGAGTACCCCGGGGAGCGCATCTTCGTCGCCGAGGCGTGGACCCCGACGGTGGACCGCACCGCCAACTACGTCCGCTCCGACGAGCTGCACCAGGCGTTCAACTTCCAGTACCTGGCCACCCCGTGGGCCGCCGAGAAGCTGCGCGAGGTGGTCGACCTGACGCTGGAGGCGATGCGCCCCGTCGGCGCGCCCGCCACCTGGGTGCTGTCCAACCACGACGTGACGCGGCACGCCACCCGCTTCGCCAACCCGCCGACCGACGCCACCCAGATCCGCACCGCCGGCGACCGCGAGCTCGGCCTGCGCCGCGCCCGCGCCGCCACCGTGCTCATGCTGGCCCTGCCCGGCTCCGCCTACGTCTACCAGGGCGAGGAGCTGGGCCTGCCGGACGTCACCGACCTGCCCGACGAGGTGCGTCAGGACCCGTCCTTCCACCGCGCCAGCGGCCAGGACGGCTTCCGTGACGGCTGCCGCGTGCCGATCCCGTGGTCCGGCGCCGAGGCGCCGTACGGTTTCGGCCCCGCCGCGGGCGGCCCTAGCTGGCTGCCGCAGCCGGCCGAGTGGGCCGAACTCAGCGTCGAGGTGCAGTCCGGCGACCCGACCTCGACGCTGGAGCTGTACCGCTCCGCGCTGGCGATCCGGGCCGCGCACCCGGCGCTGGGCGCGGGTGACGGCGTCGAGTGGCTGGACGCTCCCGCCGGGGCGCTGGCCTTCCGCCGGGCCCACGCGGACGGTGCCTTCGTCTGCGTGGCCAACACCGGTTCCTCGCCCGTCCGACTGCCGCTGCCCGTGCCTGGTCGGCTGCTGCTCACCTCGGGCGAGGAGCCGGTCCGGGCGGGCGAGGAGACGGTGGTCCCGGCCGACACGACCGTCTGGTGGTCCGTCTGAGATGACTCCTCCCTCAGCGGGCGGCCCGTCCCAGGGGTCCGTGTCCCAGGGGCTCGCGCCGCAGCAGCCGCAGCAGCCGCCGGCCCGGCTGGCGGACATCGCCGTCCAGGCCGGCGTCAGCGAGGCCACCGTCTCGCGCGTGCTCAACGGCAAGGCGGGCGTCTCCGGGACCACCCGGCAGACCGTGCTGGCCGCCCTGGACGTGCTCGGCTACGACCGGCCGGTCAAGCTGCGGCAGCGCAGCGCCGGCCTGATCGGGCTGATCATCCCGGAGCTCAGCAACCCCATCTTCCCGGCCCTCGCCCAGGTCATCGAGCAGGTGCTGACCCGGCACGGCTACACGCCGGTGCTGTGCACGCAGACGCCCGGCGGCTCGACCGAGGACGAGCTCGTCGAGCTGCTGGTCGAACGCGGCGTCACCGGCATCGTCTTCGTCTCCGGCCTGCACGCCGACACCAGCGCCGACCACGAGCGCTACGCCCGGCTCGCCGGGCGCGGCGTGCCGTTCGTGCTGATCGACGGGTTCAGCGAGCGCATCGACGCCTCCTTCGTCTCGCCCGACGACCGCGCAGCGATGTGGATGGCGATCCGGCACCTCGCCGAACTCGGCCACGAGAAGGTCGGCTTGGCCGTGGGCCCGACCCGCTTCGTGCCGGTGGAACGGAAGCTGAGCGGCTTCACCGAGGCCGCGCAGGAGCTGCTCGGCCTCTCGGAGGAGGCCGCGAAGGATCTGGTGCAGCACTCGCTGTTCACCGTCGAGGGCGGACACGCCGCCGGGGCACGGCTGTTGGACAAGGGCTGCACCGCGATCGTGTGCGGCAGCGACCTGATGGCCTTCGGCGTCATCCGGGCGGCCCGGCAGCGCGGGCTGGAGGTCCCCAGCGACGTCTCCGTGGTCGGCTTCGACGACTCGCCGCTGATCGCCTTCGCCGACCCGCCGTTGACCACCATCCGCAAGCCCGTGGAGGCCATGGGCCAGGCAGCGGTCGACGCGCTGCTGGAGGAGATCAGCGGAACGCCCGCGCACCGCGCGGAGTTCGTCTTCCAGCCCGAGCTGGTGGTGCGCGGCTCGACGGGGGCCGGGCCCTCGTCCGGCGGCCGTTGATGTCCTACCGCGCGTTGTTCGCGCCACGCGGCGCGGTCGGCTTCACGCTGGCCGTGCTCGTGGCGCGGTTCCCCTCGGGGATGTTCTCGCTGGCCGCCACCCTGCTGGTCACCTCGCTGCACGGCGACTACAGCCTGGCGGGTCTGGGCGGCGCGGCGTCCCTGGTCACCGTCGCCCTCGCCGGGCCCTGGCAGGCCCGGCTGGTCGACCGCCACGGCCAGTCCCGCGTCGCCGTCCCGGCGGTGCTGCTGGCCACGCTGGGCGGCCTGGGCGTGCTCGCGTCGCTGGAGCTGCACGCGCCGACCTGGGTCTACCTGCTCGCCTGCGCGGTCAGCGGCCTCGGCCCCAACACCGGCTCGCTGGCCCGCGCCCGCTGGGCGTTCCTGCACCGCGGCGACGAGGCGGTGCTGCACACCGCCTACGCGTACGAGGGCGTCGTCGACGAGCTCTGCTTCGTCCTCGGCCCGCTGGCTGCGACGGCGCTCGCGACGGGCGTCTCACCCCTGGCCGGCTATCTGACGGCCGCTCTGGTCTCGCTGGTGGGCGTCCTCGCCCTGGCCACCCGGCGCCGCACCGAACCGCCCCCGTCGGGGCACGCCGCCGCGGCCTCGGGGCGGGGCGCGCTGCGCTCACCGGGCGTTCCCGCACTCGTGCTGATGCTGACGGCGACCGGCGCGGTCTTCGGCACCATGGAGATCACCACCATCGGCTTCGCCCAGGCTCACGGCCACAAGGCCGCGGCGGGCGCGGTCCTGGCCTGCTACGCGCTCGGCTCGGGCCTCTCCGGCGTCCTGCTGGGCCTGTGGAAGCCGCGCGGCCGGGCGGTGGTCCGGCTGCGCTGGGCGCTGGCCGCGATGGCGGCGACGCTGGCCCCGCTGCCGCTGGGTCGCGGGCTGTGGCAGGTCGCGGCGATGCTGCTGGTCGCGGGCTTCGCGACCGCTCCGACCATGTCCACCAGCATGGGCCTGGTCGCCGAACTCGTCCCCGCCGAGCGCCTCACGGAGGGCTTCACCTGGACCACGACCGGCCTGCTGGTCGGCATCTCCGGCGGCACCGCGGCGGGCGGCTGGCTGGTCGACCACGCCCCCGCCGGAACCGGCTACCACGTCCCTGCGGTGGCCGCGCTCGTCGCACTGGCGCTCTCGGTCCGTCTCCCAGGCCCTTCCGTCTCCTCCGCCCTGCACGAAACGGCAGGCGAACGGTTGTCCGTGCAATAGGCTTCGGTGCCGTGAACACAGCGCGGTTGGCGGACATCGCGGCACAGGCGGGGGTCAGTGAGGCCACCGTCTCCCGTGTGCTGAACGGAAAGCCCGGAGTTGCGGCGGCGACCCGGCAGTCGGTGCTGGCCGCCCTCGACGTGCTCGGCTACGAGCGACCCACGCGCCTGCGGCAGCGCAGCGCCGGCCTGATCGGGCTGATCACCCCGGAGCTCAGCAACCCCATCTTCCCCGCCCTCGCGCAGGTCATCGAGCAGGTGCTGACCCGCTACGGCTACACGCCCGTGCTGTGCACGCAGACCCCCGGCGGCTCGACGGAGGACGAGCTGGTCGAGATGCTCGTCGAGCGCGGCGTCACCGGCATCGTCTTCGTCTCCGGCCTGCACGCCGACACCACGGCCGACACGGCCCGCTACGACAAGCTCCAGGGCCAGGGCGTCCCGTTCGTGATGATCAACGGCTACAGCGAGAAGGTCTACGCGCCGTTCATCAGCCCCGACGACCGCGCCGCGATGTGGATGGCGGTCCGGCACCTGGCCGGGCTCGGCCACGAGCGGATCGGCCTGGCCGTGGGCCCCTCCCGCTTCGTGCCGGTGCTCCGCAAGGAGGAGGGCTTCGTCGCCGCGATGGGCGAGGTCTTCGGCCTCTCGCAGGAGCAGAGCCGGGATCTGATCCAGCACTCCCTCTTCACCGTCGAGGGCGGCCAGGCCGCGGCGAACGTCCTGCTGGACAAGGGCTGCACGGCGATCGTGTGCGGCAGCGACCTGATGGCCTTCGGGGCGATCCGCGGGGCGCGTGCGCGCGGCCTGTCCGTCCCGAAGGACATCTCCGTGGTGGGCTTCGACGACTCCCCGCTCATCGCCTTCGCGGACCCGCCGCTCACCACCATCCGCCAGCCCGTCGAGGCGATGGGCGCGGCCGCGGTCAACGTCCTCCTGGAGGAGATCGGCGGCAACCCGGCCCAGCGGGGCGAGTTCGTCTTCCAGCCCGAGCTCGTCGTCCGCGGCTCGACGGGCGCGCGCCCGTAGCCCCGCAAGGGCCTGTAGTCCCGCAAGGGGTGGCAGCGGTCCGTGTCGCGCGGCAACCGGCAGACGTCCAGGGGCGCGGGGCTCCACTCACTGCGAGTGGAGC
>NZ_BBPQ01000010.1:149531-154231 GCF_000787855.1 Streptacidiphilus anmyonensis
CACTCACTGCGAGTGGAGCCCCGCGCCCCTGGGGCGTTCGTGCGTTCGTGCGGTCGTCCGGGCCGACGGGCCCTTACAGGCCCTCGGCGTCGATGCCGAGCGCGCGCAGGTAGAGGCCGAGGGCGAGGCGGGCGACGGTGGCGTACGCGCCGATCGGCTCCGCCGCCGCGCAGTCGATCGCCTCGGCGACGCCCTTGAGGGCCTCGGAGGAGACCTCGGGGCCGAGGAGGTAGGGGGCCAGCGCGGGCTGGGTGCAGCCGGTCTCGCGGAGGTGGGTGACCGCCGCCGCGACGGACTCCGCGGAGTCGAGGGAGGCCGCGACGACCGGGACGGCCAGGCGCGCGGCGAGCAGCACCGCGGTGACCTCGGCCAGCTCCAGCGCCTCGGGGCCGCCCGTGCCGGCGAGGACGATGCCGTCGGCGGAGGTGTTGATGGCGAACAGGCGCGCGCGGTCCGCGCGCGCGAGGCCGGCCTCGCTGAGCCGCACGTGGACGGCCTCGGCGAGCAGCGGGTGCGGGCCGAGGGTGTCCGTCGGCTTGACGCTCTCGAACGGCGCCAGCAGGGCGTCCAGCTCCGTGGACGGGCCGGGGGAGAGGGGGACGACGACCGGAGGCGCACCGGCCTCCACGGCGGCCGTCAGCGCGTCGGCGAGGCCGACGCAGGTGTAGGGGCCGTCCTCCTCGCCCGCTGTCAGGTACGCGGGGGAGACCTCGATGCCGGGCTGCTCGAGGCGGATCAGCGTGGCGATCTCCTCGGCCAGCTGCCGGGCCTCGGTGGAGGGCTGTGCGGGGACCGCAAGCAGCAGCGCGGGCGCGCCCTCGGGCAGCTCAGGGCGCTCGGGGCGGCGGTGGCGTCCCTTGGCGGGGGCGCTGGGCGTACGGACGGGCAGCGGCGTGCTGGGAGTCGCGGCAGTGCTCATGGGGGACGATCGTAGGTCATCCGTTCGCCTGAAGGGAGGCGGGTGGCCTTATACAGGCCGTTTGAACCGTACGGGCGTGAGCAGCGTCACATAGATGGAAGCAGCACATGATTACTGACTGTGCGTCACGGGGGAGTTCCATGCTGTCGATCATGGGCGCTGTTTTTGGCGCGCCGGAGTGCACCGGTAGCCGAGAGCGACAACGGTCCGCCCGGATTTGCCCGTTTCGGGCGGTCAACTCCTTGCGCTGTAAAGGAATCTGTCACCTCATGTAAACGCATGTGCACACGCATAAGCACCTGCACGTGCACGTGCACTGGCGATATCATCACCGGCAGTGAGACCGCTGCATGGTGCACCGCTCGCACGATCCGGGGAGATACCTATGCGTCGCATCCACAACGGCATCGCCGCCACGGAACTTGAGGGAGTGGTCTGGCAGAAGGCTCGGATGAGCAACTCGCAGGGCAACTGCGTCGAGATGGCGCGGCTGGCCGACGGGGACGTCGCGGTGCGCAACTCCCGCTTCCCCGACGGTCCGGCGCTGATCTACACCAAGGCGGAGATCGTGGCCCTGCTCCACGGGGTCAAGGCCGGGGAGTTCGACCACCTGGCCGAGTGAGCCGCGCTGGTGCACCTGTGCGGAAGGCCCGGGAGCTCGCTCCTGGGCCTTCTCGTGTCCGCTATCTCGTCATGTCGTCTCGCCGCCGTCGCTGCCGGTCCGCCGGCGCCGTCAGGCGCGGGTGCGGAGTTCGAAGACCGCCCAGACGACCTTGCCCACCGCGATCGGGTGCCAGCCCCATGACTGGCTGAAGGACTCGACCAGATGAAGTCCGCGCCCGGACTCCGCTATCCAGTCGGCCTCGCGCGGGACGGGGCCGCGCTCGCTGGGGTCGCTCACCGCGCAGACCACCTGAGGCTCGTTGCGGACCAGGCTCAACCGGATCAGCGGCGCCGGGAGTTCGGCGACGGCGACGTCGGCCACGGCGTCCATCCGGTCGCCGATCGGGCTCGTCGCGCCGCGCCGCGGCCAGGAGCCGCGCTGCTCGGGGACCACCGTGGGCAGGCCGTAACGCAGTGCGTTCGTCACCAACTCGCTTGCCACCAGGGCGACGTCGTCGAAGAGCTCGCCGAGCTCCCAGCGGTTGAGCGTCAGCCGGGTGAACTCGCGTGCCGTGCGGACCGATTCGTGACGCGGTGCCAGTGCACAGCTCACGATCGACTCACGGTCCGCTGCCACCGCCGGGCTCAGGCCCATGAAGAGCTCCTCCCATGCGGGCGCGGCCCCGTTCCCTGTGGGCGTGCGGGGCGGAATCTCGGCGTTCTCGGCGGATTGCCTCGGGGCGTGCAGGTGCACGTGCACCATGGTCCTCTTCGCATACGTCAGATGCAAGAGTGGATTCACGTGCATTCGCATTGCTTGCAGATGCACGTGCAGATTCCCGTGCAGAGTGTCATCATGTGATTGCACAGCGCGATGGACATGGCATGTCCTCGCGCCAATCTTGACCGACGTGTGAACAACCGGGCACGATGCGCGCCCGGACAGTGCCGGACAGTGGCAGACTGGCCCCTGTAGCCAGCGGGTGGAGGTTCGACGGAATGACCACGGTTCAGCCGGGGGGCGGTTCGATGGTCCGCCGCATCCTCCTCGGCTCCCAGCTTCGCCGCCTTCGAGAGGCGAAGGGCATCTCCCGAGAGGACGCCGGCTACACGATCAGGGCTTCCGAGTCGAAGATCAGCCGCATGGAGTTGGGGCGCGTCAGCTTCAAGGAGCGGGACGTCGTGGATCTGCTCAGTCTGTACGGAGTCGACGAGTCCGAACGCGGTCAACTCCTCACGCTGGTACGCGAGGCGAACCAGAACGGGTGGTGGCACAGCTTCAGCGACGCCATGCCCAACTGGTTCCAGACCTACGTCGGCCTGGAGGAGTCCGCCGCCCTGATCCGCACCTACGAGGTGCAGTTCATCCCCGGCCTGCTCCAGACCGCCGACTACGCGCGCTCCATCATGGGCCTGAACCGCCCTCACATGGCCAGCGAGGAGATCGAGCACCGCGTCGACCTCCGGATGCGCCGCCAGCGCATGATCACCGAGGGCACCGGGCCGCGTCTGTGGGCCGTGATCGACGAGGCCGCGCTGCGCCGTCCCATCGGCGGCCGTGACGTGATGCGGGCCCAGGTCCAGCACCTGATCGAGGTCTCCGAACTCCCCAACATCGTGCTCCAGGTGATGCCGTTCCGGTTCGGCGGCCACGCGGCCGAGACGGGCGCCTTCTCGATCCTGCGCTTCCCCGAGCAGGACCTGCCCGACGTCGTCTACCTGGAGCAGTTGACCAGTGCGCTGTACCTCGACAAGCGCGACGACGTCGACGCCTACATCCAGGTGATGGAGCGGCTCAGCGTCGACAGCCTCACCCCCGAGCAGACGGTCGACCTGCTGTCGGGTCTGCTCAAGGAGGCGTGAGGCTCAGCCCTCGCGGTGGCCGTCGGGGTGGCCCTCGCGGTGCGGGGCGCGGGGGCCCAGGGCGGTGTCCAGGCCGTAGCGGGCGAAGAGGTCCGCCCGGATCAGCTCCGCAGGCGCCTCCGCGCCCGGCAGCAGCATGCCGATGCACGCGCCCATCAGCGCGCTGCGCAGCACCGGGTGGTCGGCCGCCGGATCGGCGGAGCCGCGCCGCCGCAGCACCTCCTGCAGCAGCCGGCCGAGCTCCTGCTGCTCCTCGTCCTGCACGAAGACCCCGTCCAGCGGCGCGAGGATCAGCGCCAGATGCGTGCGCATCAGGGTCGGCTGGTCCACGGCCAGACCGGTGACCGCGTCGATCGCCGTGGCCAGCCACACGTCCGGATCCTCGGAGCGGTGCGGGTGGGCGGGATCGTCCAGCGGGCGCAGCGCGGCGGCCAGGGTCAGGTGCATGTGCCGGTGCATCGCCGTCTGGAGCAGGAACCGCTTGCCCGGGAAGTAGTACGACACCAGGCCGCGTGCCACGCCGGCGCGCTCCGCGATGTCACTCAGGGTCACCTGGGTGAAGCCGCGCCGGTCCACCAGCTCCACGGCCGCCTGCATGATGCGCTCGCGGGATCGGGCCCGCATGACTTCGTTGACTGCCGCCCGCCGTGGTGACATGGTGCTCCCGCGCTCATTGGCCTGGCGTCAATATACGCGCGGATCTCAGGCGGTCAGCGGGCACGGGGGGCCTGCGGATCCGGTACCCGCGGCCCCCGTTCGGAGCATGTCCATGAGCAGCGATCAGATCGTCCCGCTGACCCCGATCGGCCACGTCGTCGGCGGCCGCGGCGAGGTCCGCGACGACCACTGGGGCGCGGTGGAGGCGGTGATCCGCCTGGACGCCGCCCAGTACGGCCCCGAGGCCGTGGCCGGCCTCGGCGACTTCTCCCACCTGGAGGTCGTCTTCCAGTTCCACCTCGTCCCGGAGTCGAAGATCGAGACCGGCGCGCGGCATCCGCGCGGTCGCGAGGACTGGCCGCTCGTCGGCATCTTCGCCCAGCGCGGCAAGAACCGCCCGAACCGCCTCGGCGTCTCGCGCTGCGAACTGGTCAAGGTCGACGGCCTCGACCTCCACGTCCGCGGCCTCGACGCGGTGGACGGCACGCCGGTGCTCGACCTCAAGCCGTGGATGGCGGAGTTCGGACCGCGCGGCGGGCTCCGTCAGCCCGCGTGGGCGACGGAGCTGATGGGGGAGTACTACCGGTAGGCCCGTGCCGGCGGGCGCAGCCCGAGGACGCGCCGACGCCGCCGGCCCCGATCGGCGGGGACCTGGCGG
>NZ_BBPQ01000010.1:154417-174165 GCF_000787855.1 Streptacidiphilus anmyonensis
GGCGGGGCCCTGGCGGCCTGCCACTCCACGGACGCCGGCCGCGTCCGGGCGGGGCCGGGCTCGGCCGCGGGCTGGCGCGGCGGCGGCCAGGGTGGTCGGCCGCTCGGCGCGAACCCGCTTGGGCGTCCTTCCCCGGCCGCGTCCGTCGGCCCGGGGCCGGGCTGGGCCGCGGGCTGGCGCAGGGGCGGCCAGGCTGGTCGGCTGCTGGGCGCGAATCCGCTTGGGCGTCCTTCCCCGGACATGGGATCGTCCGGGCGGGCCGGGCTCGGCCGTGCGGCGGCCCGGAGGGCGGCCAGGGTGGTCGGCTGCTGGGCGCGAACCCGCCTGGGTGTCCGTCCATGGGTTTGGGGCCGTCCGCGCGGGGCCGCAGGCTGGCGCGGCGGCGGCCACGGTGGTTCGCCGTGCGCCGGGGCACCGGTGCGGGCGGCGGGGGGCCGTGCAAGCCCCGCGCGGCGCGTCAGCGGACGTTGGTCATCTGGTGCTCCTCGGCCGCCTGATGGCGCATCGCCTCCAGGCAGGCGTCCGGGAGGGCCGGGTGGCGGCCGATCACGACGACGCCGAGGACGATGCAGGCCAGGCCGAACGCCTCGCCGGCCAGCGCGGCGGGGGTGAGCACCAGGCGGTCGCCGAGGAAACCCACGCCGCAGGCGATGCCCGCCAGCGGCTGAGCCGCGGTCAGGGCGGGCAGGGACATCTTCAGCGGGGCGGACTCGAACGCGCTCTGGACCAGGACCAGCCCGACGACGCCGATGAGCAGCACGGCGTAGGGCTGCCAACTGCGCAGCAGGAACGCGACGCCGCCGTGGTCCAGACGCAGCCCCGCGGTGCGCGTCAGGGCGTCCTGGAGGCCGTACAGCAGCCCGGCGGCCAGGGCGAGCAGGGGCGCCGCGCGGACCCGGGGCAGCCGCTTGGCCAGGGACACCAGCAGCAGGGCCAGCCCCGCGACGATCCCGAAGACCAGCCAGTGTCTCAGCGTGCCCTTCTCCGTCCCGCCGCCGGTCGGCGCGCCGCTGAGGATGAACACCGTCACCCCCGCCGCGAGCAGCAGGACGCCGCCCCAGCCGGAAGCGCCGAGCGTCTGCCGGGTGATCCGTCGGGCGAGGGCCATCGCGAACAGCAGGTTCGTCGCGAGCAACGGCTCGACCAGGGAGATCCGCCCGGCGTTGAGCGCCAGCGCACTGAGCACCTGGCCGCAGACCATCAGGGCGATGCCGAGAAGCCATTCGCGGGACCTCATCAGCCCCAGGAGCAGCCGGAAGGACAGCAACTGGTCGCGTGGCGCGCGCTGGGCCGCGTGCTGCTGCAGGACGAACCCCAGCCCGAGCAGACAGGCCGCGCCTACGCCGAGAAGAAACACCGTCACGGGGAAGCCCCCACAGAGAGTCACGAGCCGTCAGCAGTGGCCCCTCGCTCGAAGCGTAGCGCGCGTTGCTGGGAATGGCCTCGGAGACGCCGAAGGCGAGTGAGGGCCGAGTGGGGAGGGTGCGGCGCGCGGGCGGGCCGCACCCACCCCACATGCCCCAGCCGTGACCAGGCGTCCCCGGCCGTGACTAGGCGTCGAACGCCGTCGCCCGCGCCGTCTTCTCCCAGACGGCGATCTCCGCCCGGACGGAGTCCAGGTGGGCGGTCACGGCGTCCACCGCGTCGTCGCCCAGGGGGAGCCGCAAGGGTGTCTCCGAGGCGTCCAGGGCCGCGAGGACGGCCGCGGCGGCCTTCGCCGGATCCCCCGGCTGGGTGCCCGAGCCGCTGTTGACCATGGCGCGAGTCGCACCGGCCGTGGCGCGGTAGTCGTCGATCTCCGCACTCATGCTCGCGTTGCCGAACAGTCCCGTGCGGAACGCGCCCGGCTCCACCACGAGCACCTTGACGCCCAGCGGCGCCACCTCGGCCGCCAGCGCCTCGGAGAAGCCCTCCAGGGCGAACTTGGTCGCGCTGTACGCGGAGAAGCCCGCGAACGACAGTTGGCCGCCCAGACTGCTCAGCTGGACGATCGCACCGGAGCGCCGGGCGCGCATGTGCGGCAGCACGGCGCGGACCAGCTCTGCCGGGCCGAAGAAGTGGAGCTCGAAGAGGTCGCGCAGCTCCTCGT
The DNA here is from genome assembly GCF_000787855.1 of Streptacidiphilus anmyonensis. Taxonomy (GTDB): domain Bacteria; phylum Actinomycetota; class Actinomycetes; order Streptomycetales; family Streptomycetaceae; genus Streptacidiphilus; species Streptacidiphilus anmyonensis. The sequence goes on from NZ_BBPQ01000010.1 coordinate 156,507, forward strand.
CCGTGGTCTCCTCGGCCGCGCCCACGTGGGTGCGGCCGGCGTTGTTCACCAGCACGTCGATCCGGCCGTGACGGGCCGCCACCTGGTCCACGACATCGGCTGCTGCGCCACGCTCGGTGACGTCCAGGCGCAGCGCCTCGACGCGACCGGGGTGCGCCGCGACGAGGTCCGCCAGCGCCTCAGGACGCCGCGCCGTGGCCACGACCGTGTCACCCGCCGCGACCGCCGCCTCGGCGAAGGCCCGCCCGAACCCGCTGTTGGCCCCGGTGATCAGCCAGATCCTGTCCATCCCGACTCCTCACGCATCCCTCACCTCGCCGCCGACTCTGACGGCCCGTCGTCGATCGTGCCCGAACGAGGAGGCGAATGCCCGAGGAATCGAAGATCGGGGGCGGGGCCGCGTCCGGGAAGGGCCGGGAGGCCGGGGCGTCGCGCGCCGGATGGCGCGGGTGCGGGGCGCAGGCAGGCGTGGGACCTGCCTGGGGGCGGTCCCGTCCGCCGGCGTGGCCGAGGCGTCGGCGTGGCTGCCGGCGGCCGCAGGCCGACCGGGCGCGCGGCTTGCGGACGGTCGGCCCCTCCCGGAACCCGCGGGGCCGGGTGGCGCGAGCGCGAGCCGCTGGGCGCAGCCACGCTGCGGTCTGCCCCAGGCTGGAACTCAGGAGCCGGGGGCCGGGAGCTACAGGGCCGTCAGGCCCGGCGTGAGGGAGAGCAGGACGGGGGCCAGCGGCAGCGCCAGCGCGGCCAGGGTCAGGGCGAGCCGCTGCCACGCCTGGAGCCGGGGTGCGCTCGCCAGGAGGCGGTCGACGCGCGTGGGAATCTGCGCCAGCGGGTGCGTGCAGGTGCTCTCGGGGTTCAGCTCGACCAGGGCGATCGCCGTCGCCAGCCGGCCGTGCCGGCGCGCCGCGGAGTCGTCCGCGGCGAGCTCGACCAGCCGGCCGACCTCGTCGCGGAACTGGGCGAAGAGCCGCACCGCGGGGAAGCCCGCAGCCAGTGCCTCCGCCGCGCTGAGCAGCCAGTGGTGGCGGGCGCGGACGTGGCCGCGCTCGTGGGCGAGCAGCGCGGCGAGCTCGCGATCGCTGAGACGCCGCAGCGCGCCCGTCGTCACGACCATGCGGGGCACCGGGCCCGGCAGCGCCCAGGCGCGCGGCTCGGCGCTCTCCAGCACCACCAGCTGCTCGGACGGTCCGGCGCCGGCGCTCGGCCGCAGCTCGGGGTGGAGATCCGGCGCCTGCCTGGCCAGTTGACGGCGCTGACGGCGGCGGACCGCGCGGGCCCCGGCGAGCTCGTAGGCCAGGGCCAGCGCCGTGCGGACGGCGCCGAGTGCGAAGACGAACGCCGCCGCCGTCGCCCACGGGCGGGCCGATGGGAAGCCGTACGCCGCCTCGACCCCGGCCGGTGCGCCCGCGAAGACCAGCGACCTGACGTCGGGCCAGGCGGCCGCCACCGCGAGGACCAGCGCGCAGCCGCAGCACAGCAGCACGGCCACCACGATGCACTGCCACGCCCACAGGGCGACCACGGGCTCCTGGACCGTCCAGCGGGCGCGCGCCACTGCGCGCGGGCCCAGCAGGGCCAGCACCGCGCCGAGCGCGACGAGTGCGACGAGTGCGGGCAAGGCTCCCACCGCTGCGGCTCCTCAAGGCAGGACGGGACGCACGCATAGGTGCGTGCGCCCTCAACCTATGCCTTCGCCCCGGTCGGCGGAATCGCTTTGCCGCAGCAGTGACGCAGGACACGATTCGATCGTCGAAAGGCCCGCCGACCAGGCCACATCACGTCACATGAGGGCCAGCATGGTGGCCATGGACAGCCCCATGACGACCCGGCAGGCGTCCGGCAGCGCCGGCGCGCGCCACAGCGACCGCGCGGTGGCGGACGTCGGTCCGGGCCCTGGGGCGGACGCGGACGCAGACCCGGGGGCGGACGCGGCGGCGGGTGCGATCAGCCGCAGACCGGCCGCGACCGACACGGCGACGCACGCCAGCAGGAGCGTCCCCGTCACCAGCGGTATGCCGCGCACCGGCATCCCGGTCATGCCTGCCATCCCGGTCATGCCCGCCGTGTCGGCCGTTCCGGCCGTGCCGCGTGGCGCGGCGGCCGTCACGACCGTCATGTAGACCATCGCGCCGTGCCCGACCAGGTGGTAGGCGTGGTGCGCGCGGTGCCCGGTGGCGAGCGCGCCGAGCACGAGCGAGGCGAGCGCCGCCGACCCGTAGACGGCCACCCCCACACCCGTAGGGGTGGTCAGGCCGGCCGCCATCACCGCCATGCCCAGGCCCATCACGGCCTCGGTCGCGTCCGCCGCGCGATGCGCCGCCGGTGCGGCGCGCCGGAAGCAGAGCCGGACGGCGCAGTAGGCCCCGGCGCCTCCGCACAGCAGCACCAGCAGCCACGCGATCACCTCAGCACCGCCCATCCGCGCCCCCTGCCCTCCCCGTCAGGCTCCCGCCTGATGCTCCTGTTTGCGACAGTGACGACGTCGTCACTGTGACGCCGTGTCACCGGCGTGCGACAGGGCGCTCCGGGGGCGCAAAGGCGCAGAAGCGGACGTTCCGCGCCGCTCGCCTCCTTCCCAGGACCGACCCCGAGACGCGACATACTCCATTTGGAGTATGTGCGGCCTGCGCGTACCCGACGCGACTACGGATGCGGGGTCGGTAGTTCATCCTGCGGGCGCTCTCCCCGCGCGGTTGCGGTCAATAGCGTGGAACCGTCCACCTGTGTCGCCGCAGCGCCGCCACCATCGGGGCCGACGCCGCGTCGACACGCCGCCGAGAAGACCGGGACCGCCACACCATGGGCCGACTGATCCGACTCCCGCTGCAGCGTCGCACCGCACCCGGGCGCGGCACCCCGCGCGCCGTGATCGTCTCGGCGAGCGTCGGAGCGGGACACGACGCGGTGGCCAAGGAGCTGGAGGTCCGCCTCCTGGAGGCCGGGCTCAACGTCGACCGGCACGACTTCCTCGACCTGCTGCCCGGCGGCAGCGGCAAGCTCTTCGTGGGCACCTACCACACCATGCTCGAGCGGGCCCCGTGGACCTGGAAGCTGCTGTACGGCGGTCTCGACAACCCCCGGATGATGAGCGGGCAGGCCGCCCTGTTCACCTGGCTCGCCGGTCGGGCCATGCGGAGAGCCGTGAAGGACGACACCGCGATCGTCGTCTCCACCTACCCGCTCGCCAGCCAGGTCCTCGGCCGGCTGCGCAAGAGCGGCAAGGTGAGCCAGCGGGTGCACACCTACCTGACCGACTTCTCGGTGCACCGTCTGTGGGCCTCCCCGCACGTGGACTCGCACGTCGCCGTGCACACCGTCCCCGCCGAGCAGGCCGAGCAGATCGACTGCCAGGACGTGCAGGTCGTCACGCCGCTGGTCGACCGCCGGTTCCGCCCGGTCAGCAAGGCGTCCCGCGCCGCCGCGCGACAGCGCTGGGGCCTGCCGCACGACGCGAAGATCGCCCTGCTCGTCGGCGGATCCTGGGGCGCGGGTGAGCTGGAGCACACCGTCGCCGACGTCGAGGCGGCCGACCCGCGTTTCACCTGCGTCGTCGTCTGCGGCCGCAACGAGGCGCTGCGTCAGCGCCTGGAGGCCGCCGGCGTCACCGCGCTCGGCTGGGTGGACGACATGCCGAGCCTGATGCACGCCGCCGACGTGCTGGTCCAGAACGCGGGTGGCATCACCGTGCTGGAGGCCGTCGCCTCCGGCATCCCCGTGGTCACCTACCGCTCCATCCCCGGCCACGGCCTGACCAACGCGGCCGCGCTCGACAAGGCAGGCGTCGCTCCCTGGGCGCGCAGCCACGCCGAGCTGGCCCCGCTGCTGGACCGGGCCGTGCGGTCCGCGTCCGCGGTCCCCGCCCCCTGGGGCGTCGACCCGGTGACCTTGCTGCTGGAGGCCGCCGGCCTCGGCCACATGGTCGAGGCCGCGCCCGGAGTCGTGCTGCCGCTGGGGGCGGCGATGGAGGCGATGGACTCGATGGAGATGGAGAACGCGCGATGAACCGCGTCGTCAAGACGGCCGCCGGGATCGCCGGCGGCCTGGCCCTCGCCCACGCCGCCCCGGCGCTCACCTCCATCCAGCCGCTGGAGCCGCTGCGCAGCAAGCTCTTCCCGCACTACGGCGGCCAGGGTTTGGAGAACCACATCGCGCTGAGCTTCGACGACGGCCCCGACCCGATCTCCACCCCGCGGTTCCTGCGGCTGCTGGAGAAGCGCGACGTCAAGGCCACGTTCTTCCTGCTCGGCTTCATGCTGGAGCGCGACCCGGGCCTGGGCAAGGAGATCGTCGCGGCCGGCCACGAGATCGCCGTCCACGGCTACCTGCACCGTCCGATGGTGGTCCGCACGCCGCGCGCCACCCGCGACGACCTCACCCGCGCCCGGGACCTCGTCGCGGAGGCGACGGGCGTCGCCCCCCGCTGGTACCGCCCCCCGTACGGGATCGCCACCACGGCCGCGCTGACCAGCGCCCGCAGCCTCGGCATGACGCCGATCCTGTGGACCTCCTGGGGCGCGGACTGGCGCGCGGGCGCGACGGGCACGTCCGTGTTCCAGACGGTCACCCGCAATCTTCGCGGTGGCGGCACGATCCTCCTCCACGACTCGGACTGCACCTCCGCTCCCGCCTCCTGGACGGCGACGCTGGCCGCGCTGCCGCGCCTGCTGGACCACTGCGAGGAGCAGGGCTGGGACGTCGGCCCGGTCGGCGAGCACGGGCTCTGAGCCTCTTGCCTGGCGCGACAAGCCACTGACGCCAGGATGGTCCTCGACGCGCAGGGCCATCCTCATGCGAGTGGTTGCGCGCGCAGTTCCCCGCGCTCCGTCAGGCAGCTACGCGGCCTGAAGGCGCTCCAGTGTTCCGTCCGTCAGGATCAGCGCCGCGATGTTCCAGGCGTCGTCCGCGCCGCAGTGGTGGCGGCCTTCCAGGGGAAGGCCGGCGAGGCGGAGGGCCTGGGCCATGCCCGGGCGCTTGCGCAGCCCGTTGGCCTCGGTGAAGACCGCCTTCGCGTTGGTGTGGCGTGAGCCGAACGGATAGGCGACGCCGGTCGCCCGGCACTGGCGGGTGAACTGGTGGCGGTCGTAGTCGCCCCAGCTCGCCCACGGCCGCGCGCCGGCCGCGTGCTCCTTGGCCAGCCGGCGGCAGGCCTCCGCGAAGGGGATCCCGCCGTCGACCTCCTGCTGCGTCAGCCCGGTCAGCTCCGTGCAGAACGGGCTCACCCGCGAGCGCCCCGGTCGCACCAGCAGGCGGTGCTTGGACAGCCGTTCGCCGCGGGTGAGGTCGACGACGGTGAGGCCGATCTCGATGATCTCGTTGACCTGGCCAGGCGGCGGCTCGCCGTCCCAGCAGGTCGCCTCGACGTCGACGACGTTCAGCAGGTTCCGGCCCTCGTCCATGCGCGCGAGGCTATCCGCTCAGGCGGTGATGCGCCGATGGGTTTTCGCGCGCGGGAACAGTCTCCAGGTGAGGACGCTCGCGCCCTCCGCGAAGCCCAGTTCGTAGTCGGCGAAGCGCACGCCCGCCGCCGCGGCGACGCGGGAGAGGTCCGTGATGCCGAGGGTGCCGCGCGGCAGCGTGGCCAGCCGGCGGCCGGCGCCGTCGAGGACCAGGACCTCGTCGATGCTCTGGCGCGGGGTGGACTCGGAGACGCACACCAGCTCCGCGACCTCGTCGATCGGGATCCGGACGTCGGTCCCCGCGCCCTCCAGCCGGACGACGAGCGCCGCCTCGCCGTCCCACGAGACGCCCACCTGGGTCCCGTTCCGGCTCCTGCCCCAGCAGGTGTGCGGCGCGCCCCGCCGCTCGTGCGGCTCGCTGCGGCCGACCGGGAGCGGGCGGCCGCAGAAGCCCTGGTCGGGGTCGAAGCCCCAGGCCGGTCGGCGGCGAGGGGAGACCTTCCGGAACCGGTCCGGTTCCTGAAGCAGCATCAGGGCCTGTGCCGAGCGCACCGCACGGCGGAAGGGCCGGGTCCACGCGCGCCACACCAGCGGGTCGAGCAGCACCGGCACGGGGGAGAGGACCGCCAGCCAGATCGCCGCCCGCGTCCACGCCTGCTGGACGCCGGTCCAGTCCTTCTCGTACGCGTAGCCCAGCAGCATCACGGCGACGCCCGCGCCCGCGAGCATCGACACGGCGACGCGCGCGCAGACGCGACGCTGGCGGCTGCGCCAGTGCATCAGCTGCGGCAGGCCCTCCTCCGGGGCGCGCCAGACGCGCCAGCCGCCGGCGAGCACCCACAACGGGAGGAAGGACATCCCCACCACGACCCCGGCGGGCGTCTCCCGGCCGGCGCCCCACGCGAGGGCGGCCGCCCCGACCACGGCGAGCAGCACCGGCGGCAGCCGTCTCGGCAGCTTCGGGCAGCGCTGCTCCACGTAGGCGCGCCCGCGCGCCCACACGTTCCCCACCGTGGTCACTGTCCCCCCAACAGCAAGCAGATCAGAGCCGTCCGGCCTCGCTGAGCCGGCTCAGGAACCGCCGCGTGCGCTCGTGCTGCGGATCGCCGAAGACCTGCGCCGAGGTGCCCCGCTCCAGGATGACACCGTCCGCCAGGAAGCAGACCTGGTCGGCGACGTCGCGGGCGAACGCCATCTCGTGGGTGGCGAGCACCATGGTGCGGCCCTGCTCCTTGAGGTCGCGGACGACGGAGAGGACCTCGGTCACCAGCTCCGGGTCCAGCGCCGCGGTGATCTCGTCGAGCAGCAGCACGCGCGGCTCGGAGACGATGGCGCGGACCAGCGCCACGCGCTGCTGCTGGCCGCCGGAGAGCCGGTCGGGGTACTCCTTCGCCTTGGCGGCGAGCCCGAGCCGGTCCAGCAGCTCCAGCGCTCCCCGCTCGGCCTCGGCGCGCGGGACGCGGTGGACCCGGCGCGGGCCGAGGGTGATGTTGTCCAGCACGTTCAGGTGCGGGAAGAGGTTGTACGCCTGGAAGACGACGCCGATCCGGCGCCGGACGGCGTCCGCGTCGACGCGCGGGTCGGTGATGTCCTCGCCGTCGAGCCAGATGGCGCCGTCGTCGATCTCCTCCAGCAGGTTGGCGCAGCGCAGCAGCGTGGACTTGCCCGAACCGGAGGCGCCGATCAGCACGGTGACGGAGTGTTCGGGCACCTCCAGACTGACGTCGTCGAGGATGACCTGCTCGCCGAAGGCCTTGCGGACCGACTCGAAGCGCAGGACCGGATCGGTCGCGGTCATACGATGCCTCCCTGGGCGCGGCGTCGGTCCGTCCGCCTCGTCAGCCAGTCGGCGTAGCGGGTCATCGGGATGGTGAGGATCACGAAGCCGAGGCCGGCGACGACCAGCGGCGTGTAGTTGAAGCTGCTCGCGACCATGATGTGGGCGGCGGCGACGGCGTCGATCGCGCCGCCGACGTAGACCAGGCCGGTGTCCTTCTGCAGCGAGGCCATGTCGTTGACGAGCGCCGGGACGACCCGGCGGATCGCCTGCGGCAGGACGACGAAGCGCATGGTCTGGGTGTAGGTCAGGCCGAGGGAGCGGGCGGCGGCCCGCTGGCTCGGGTGGACCGACTCGATGCCGGCGCGGTAGACCTCCGCGACGTACGCCGAGTAGTTGATCACCAGCGCGGTCCCGCCCAGGACGATCGGGTCGTTGGTGACCCCCTGGAGCTGGAGCGCGGGCACGCCGAAGACGATCAGCAGCAGCAGGATGATCAGCGGAAAGCCGCGGAAGAAGTCCACATAGGCGGTGGCGAGCAGCCGCAGCGGCAGGAAGACCGGGCCGCGCAGGGTCCGGGCGGCCGCGATCAGCAGGCCGAGGACCAGGATGGTCGGCCCGCACACGGCGAGCAGCTCCAGGTTGAGCACGAAGCCGTGCAGCACCGGGGAGAGCGCCTCGCGGGCGTAGTGCGGGCTGAGGAAGGTCTTCTGGGTGACCGGCCAGCCGGGGGAGCCGGTGACGACGAGGAAGAGCACCGCCGCCACGGCGACCGTGCTCGCCGTCGCGATCAGCGCCGAGCGGCGGGTCCGCGACCGGCGGTAGGCCTCGCGGGCCAGCCGCCGCTCGGACGGGGCGTACGGCCCGCGCTCCATGACGGGGTCGGCGCTCTCGGAGTCCACGTCGGCTCCGCTCATCTCGGCTCCGCCTGTCTCAGACGTGCTCACTTCAGGACGGGCGCGGAGTCGGCAGCCGGCAGGTACTGCTTGGCCAGCTGGTCCAGCGTCCCGTCCGCGCGCAGCGCGTCGACGGCCTGGGAGACGCAGGAGGTCAGCGTGCTGCCCTTGCCGAGGACGAGGCCGAACTGCTCCGGCTTGCCGTCGGAGGTGGCCGCGCCGGAGGCGAACTGGCCGACGATCTTCGCGTCCGTGACCTGCGCGGAGGTGATGTAGAAGGCCGTGGGCAGGTCGACCACGATCGCGTCGACCTGGTGGTTCTTCAGCGCGGCGCTGGCCTCGTCGGTGGAGTCGAAGACGGCGGGCTGGGTGCTCGGCTGGACCAGCTTCTGCACGACCGTGAGGCCGGTGGTGCCGACCTGGGCGCCGATCTTCGCTCCCTTGAGCCCGGCGACGGTCGTGGCGCCGGCGTACTTGGAGTCCTTGAGCGTGATCACGGCCTGGCGCACGTCGTAGTAGCCGGAGGAGAAGTCGACGGCGTTGCGGCGCTCGTCGGTGATCGAGACCTCGTTGATGTCGAAGTCGAACTTCTTCTGGCCGGGCGCGACGACGCTGTTGAACGGCGCGACGGTCCAGGTCACCTTCGAGGTGTCGTAGCCGAGCTGCTTGGCGACGGCGTAGGCGACCGCCGACTCGAAGCCCTTGCCGTCGGACGGCTTGTTGTTGTCGAACCACGGGTCGTAGGCCGGGTCGTCGGTGCCGACGGTGAGCTTGCCGGAGGTCAGCGTGGGCAGCGCGCCCTTGGCGCAGGTGGCGGCCGAGCCGGAGGCGCCCGAGGGAGATCCGCTCGCGTTGCTGCTCGACTGGGGCGCGCAGCCTGCGGCGAGCACCAGGACGGCCGCGCCGGCGGCGGCGCTGAGCAGACGAGAGGTCTTGAGCAGGGCGTTCACGGTGACTCCCGGATGGACGACAGGTGGCGGCAGCCTACCGACCGGTTGTCACAGGAGAGTGAAGCGGCTGCTCCGGATCCGAGGCCGTCTCACATCCCGGACGAATATCGCTGACGGTGACCAACGGTGACTATCGCCACTCCAGCGGTTGCAGTCCCCTCTTGAACAACAGAACCTTCTGTATATACGGTGGCAACACCAAAGTTTCTTTCGTTCAGGCAGGGCCCTCATGGAAAATCTCTCGTCGACGCTCCCCACGGCAGACAAATCCACTGCGGATCTCGCCGGGCACCCGGCCTGGCTCCGCCTCAAGGCCGCGGTCGAAGCGCTCCGTCCGCTCCAGTCCAAGGACGGCTCGATCGACCTCAACTCCCGTGGCGCGTCCACGAAGGAGGAGGCCGACGCACAGCTCTCGGTGATCACCGAGGCCATCGGCGAGCTGGCTCCGCTCTTCCCGCATGACAAGGCGTACCTCGACGCCGTCGTGCTGGACCTGATGCGCTGGGCCGCCTCCGGCTACGCCACCCCTGACTTCCTCGACTCGCTGCTGGCCTTCCAGCCCGCCGAGCAGCGCGTCGACGGCCTGGCCCACCTGGTCGTCTTCCCGATGTACACGCAGAACGGCAACCCGGACCGCAACCTCGAGGCCGTGCTGCTGCACGTCGTCTGGCCGGAGTGGCTGGACGAGCTGGAGCGCACCCGCTACGACAACCCGATGTTCGTGCCGATCACGTTCGTGGACTTCACGGCCGGCTACGACACCAACTCCGCCGTGCTCTTCCCGGAGACCGTCTCGGTGCGCGAGGTGCCGGAACGTTTCACCTGGGGCGGCATCTTCTGCGACCGCGAGGCCGCGCGCTTCCGCGCCGTCTCCACCTCGGCGGTGCGGACCCTCGGCCTGACCATCCCCGACGACGCCGCCGCGCTCCTCGCCGACCAGCAGACCGCGCAGGAGACCTTCGTTCTGTGGGACCTGGTCCACGACCGCACCCACAGCCACGGCGACCTGCCGTTCGACCCCTTCATGATCAAGCAGCGCAGCCCCTTCTGGATGTACGGGCTCGAGGAGCTCCGCTGCGACCTGACGGCCTTCAAGGCCGCGGTCGAGCTGGAGGCCCAGGGCAACGAGCACGGCCGCAACGTCCAGTACGCGATCCTCTTCGACCGGATGTTCCGCTTCCCGGTCTCCGGCGGCCGCGTCCGCAACTACGACGGCCTCGGCGGCCAGCTGCTCTTCGCGTACCTGCACAAGCACGACGCGCTGCGCTGGACCGACAACAAGCTGCACATCGACTGGCAGCGCGCCCCGCAGGTCACCAACGACCTGTGCGCGGAGATCGAGAAGCTCTACCGCGACGGCATCGACCGCCCGAAGACCGCCCACTGGCTGGCCGCCTACGAGCTGGTCTCCACGTACCTGACCCCGCACCCCGCCTCCACCTGGGCCAAGGGCGCCGACGCGCTGCCCTTCAAGGACCACAGCGAGGCCAAGACGCTGAACAAGGCGCTGTGCGACGCCGTGCTTCCGGACGAGTTCCCCCTCAGCATGTTCTTCGAGGCGCTGTCCAAGAAGCTGTCCGGCGTCATCGCGTCCACCTCCGGCATGACCGGCACGAGCACCGTGGAGAACGCAGCGTGAGCACCGAGAACGTTGACCTGAAGGGCCGCGTCGTCGCGGTCGCCGGCGCGACCGGCATGGCCGGGCGGGCGGCCGCGCTGCGCCTGGCCCAGGCCGGCGCGACCGTCGCCTGCGGCGACATCGACGCCCGCAAGCTCGACGAGCTGATGGACTCGGTGCGCCGCGCCGTCCCCGGCGCGATCGTCGTCGGCCAGGTCGTCGACCTGCTCGACCCGCAGGCCGCCCGTGACTGGGCCGACCACATCGAGGCCGAGTTCGGCCGCGTCGACGGCCTGGTGCACCTGGTCGGCGGCTGGCGCGGCAGCAAGACCTTCGCCGACACCGACCTGGCCGACTGGGACTTCCTGCACGACATGCTCGTGCGGACCCTCCAGCACACCAGCCTCGGCTTCCTGGAGGCCCTCCAGCGCAGCGACGACGCCCGCTTCGCGATCATCTCGGCGGCCGGCGCGCACAAGCCGACCGGCGGCAACGCCGCGTACGCGACGGCCAAGGCCGCCGCCGAGACGTGGACGCTGGCCATGGCCGACTCGCTGAAGGACACCTCGGCCGCGGCTGCCATCCTGGTGGTGAAGGCGCTGGTCTCCCCGGAGATGCGCGCCGAGAAGCCGAACGCCAAGTTCGCCGGGTTCACCGAGACGGCCGACCTCGCCGAGCAGGTCGTCTCCCTGTGGGCCCGCCCCGCCGACGAAGTGAATGGAACGCACCTGTGGCTGACGCCCCAGTGACCGATGTACTGACCGAGGCCAAGCGCCGCCACGACCCCTCCGTCCGTGGCTTCGCCAGCGACAACTACGCCGGCATCCACCCGGAGGTCCTGGCGGCCCTGGCCGTGGCCAACGACGGCCACCAGATCTCCTACGGCGAGGACGCCTACACCGAGCACCTCCAGGACGTCTTCAAGGCGCACTTCGGTGAGCGGGCCCAGGCGTACCCCGTCTTCAACGGCACCGGCGCCAACGTCACCGCGCTCCAGGCGCTGCTGCCGCGCTGGGGCGCGGTCGTCGCCGCGGCGACCGCCCACATCAACGTCGACGAGGGCGGCGCGCCGGAGAAGATGGGCGGCATCAAGCTGCTCACCGTCCCCACCCCGGACGGCAAGCTCACCCCCGAGCTGATCGACCAGCAGGCCTGGGGCTTCGGCGACGAGCACCGCGCGCAGCCGCTCGCGGTCTCCATCACCCAGTCCACCGAGCTCGGCACCTGCTACACCCCGGACGAGATCCGCGCGATCTGCGACCACGCCCACCAGCTGGGCATGCTCGTCCACGTCGACGGCTCCCGCCTGGCGAACGCCGCGGCGACGCTCGGCCTGCCGTTCCGCGCGTTCACCACGGACGCGGGCGTGGACGTGCTGAGCTTCGGCGGCACGAAGAACGGCCTGATGCTGGGCGAGTGCGTGGTCGTGCTCAACCCGGACGCGGTCAGGAACATCACGTTCCTGCGCAAGACCTCGATGCAGCTCGCGTCGAAGATGCGGTTCATCTCGGTCCAGTTCGAGGCGCTGCTCTCCGGCGACCTGTGGCTGCGGAACGCGTCGCACGCGAACGCGATGGCCAAGCGCCTGGAGACGGCGGTCGCGGCGATCGACGGCGTCGAGGTCGTCCGCCCGGTCCAGGCCAACGCGGTCTTCGCGCTCCTGCCGCGCGAGGTGAGCGAGCGGCTGCAGAAGCGGTTCCGCTTCTACTTCTGGGACGAGCAGACCGGCGAGGTCCGCTGGATGTGCTCGTTCGACACCACGGAGACGGACATCGACGCGTTCGCGTCGGCCATCGCCGAGGAGATGGGCCGGGCGTAAGAGCTCGCTGCACTGCCTCCCGCAGCCAGGTGCACTTTGCCAGGGGCGCGGGGAACTGCGCGACAAGCCACCGTGGGTGGTGAGTCGCTCAGCGAGCAGGGCCATCCGCACAGGGTGGTTGCTCGCGCAGTTCCTCGCGCCCCTTTGGCGTGCTGCAACTTCCTGCGGGAGCACGCCTGGCCGGGGCTCGCGCCCCTTCGGCGCGGCGTGCTTGGGGCCACGGGAAGTGGATTGGCTGTGGTGCGCGCGTGGCCCCGCGGGGACGATGGCGGCATGGACCTTGATCTCGTCGCACGGGAGTTCGCACCCGGGACCGTGTATCTCAACACCGCCGGCATGGGCCTGCCGCCCGCGCGGACCGTTGCCGCGCTGACGGAGGCGCTCGCCGCGCAGGCCGCCGGGCGGGGGGACGTCGTCGGGTACGACGGGCCCGTCAACGCCGCGCGGCGCGCCTTCGCGCGGCTCGCCGGGGTCGCGGAGCGGCACGTCGCGATCGGGGCGACGACCGCGGAGCACGTCGCGGTGGTGGCCGCCGCGCTGCCGGAGGGCGCGGAAGTGCTGGTCGCCGCAGGCGAGTTCACGTCCGTGACCGCGCCGTTCCAGCACCGGCCGGGGCTGCGGGTGCGGGTCGCCCCGCTGGAGCGTCTCGCCGAGGCCGTCACGGACACGACCGCGCTCGTCGCGGTGAGCGTCGTGCAGTCCGCCGACGGGCGGCTCGTCGACCTCGGCGCGGTGCGTGAGGCGACCCGCAGGGTCGGCGCGCGGCTGCTGCTCGACGCGACGCAGGCCGCGGGGTGGCTGCCGCTCGCGCCGCACGCGGCCGACGCGGACTACGTCGTGTGCGGGGCGTACAAGTGGCTGCTCGCGCCGCGCGGCGTCGCCTTCCTCGTCGTCGCCGAGGACGCGATGCCGGGCCTGCGGCCGATCGCGCCGGGCTGGTACGCGGGCGAGGACCCGTGGGCCGCCTGCTACGACGAGGTCGTGCTCGCCCGGTCCGCGCGGCGGTTCGACCACGGTCCGGCGTGGCTGCCGTTCATCGGCGCCGAGCGGTCGCTCGCACTGATCGAGGAGCTGACCCCGGCGCTGATCGGCGCGCACGACCGCGCGCTGGCCGCCCGCTGCCGCGACGGACTGCGCGCGCTCGGACACCGGCCGGTCGAGGCCGACTCCGCGATCGTCTCGGTCTCGGGGCTCGGGGACGTCGCCAAGCAGCTGGCCGAGGACGGCATCAAGGTCAGCGCGCGGGCCGGGGGCCTGCGGATCGCCTTCCACCTGTACAACACCGAGGCGGAGGTGGACCGGCTGCTCGGCTACATGCCGCCGGCCACCCGCAGCACCGCGCCGGAGGCGTAGCCCGCGTCGGGGGAGAAGAACCAGGCGACGGCGCCGGCGATCTCCTCCGGCTGCGCGGAGCGGCCGAGCGGGATGTTCGGGGCCCGCTTGGCCGGGCGCTCCGGGTCGGGGTGGAAGTCCGTCCACACCGTGCCCGGCGCCACGCAGTTGACGCGGATGCCGAGCGGGCCGAGCTCCTTGGCCAGGCCCACCGTCATCGCGTCCACGGCCGCCTTCGCGGCGGCGTAGTGGACGTACTCGCCGGGGCTGCCGAGTGTGGCCGCGCCGGAGGAGATGTTGACGATGGCGCCCCCGGTGCCGGACGCGGTCATGGCGCGCACGGCTTCGCGGGCGCACAGCAGGTAGCCGGTCACGTTCACGTCCACGCTGCGGCGGACGCCCTCCGGATCGGCCTCGGCCAGCGGCCCGTAGGGACCGGGCACGCCCGCGTTGTTGACCAGGCCGGTCACCGGGCCCAGGCCCGCCTCCTCGGCGGCGGCGAACAGCCGTTCCACGTCGGCCTGGTGGGTGGTGTCCACCCGTACCGTGACGCAGCGGCGGCCCTCGGCGCGGACCCGTGCGGCGACGCCCTCGGCGGAGTCCTGGTCCGCGTGGTAGCCGAGGACCAGGTCGTGGCCCTCACGCGCCAGGCGCAGCGCGATGGCGGCCCCGATGCCCCGGCCTGCTCCGGTGATGACGGTTACCGCTGCGTCGGTCAAGTCTTCCCCCAGAGTTCCGCATGAGCCTGCTGCCGTACAGCACGGCTGCTGTACGGTACCCATCATGTCGAAGCACATCACCATCCGGGTGGACGAGGAGTTCCACGCCCGGCTGGCGGCGCGGGCGGCGGCCGAGGGCACGACGATCACAGCCCTGGTCACCGAGGCCGCGCGACGCGAGCTCGACCCGGACCGGCAGCGCTTCCTGGAGGCGGCGGCCGAGTTCAACAACCCGGAGAACTGGGCGTACTTCCAGGAGCGGTTCGGCGGGAAGAAGTCCGCGTGAAGGTGGACGGGGTGAAGGCCGACGAGGCGTGGGCCTGGAACGTGCTGGCGCACCACCTGCCGTCCGACCCGACGGTGTGGGATCCGTCCGCGATCAGCGCGGCGATCGCCCGGCACGCCAGCGACGTGATCCTGATCGCCGACGAGCCTCCGCGCGACGTCCACTGGCGCGCGGCCGCGCTGTTGCACACGCTCTCGGTGTGCCCGCCGCTCGACTCGCCGATGAACGAGTTCTACGCCGCGACCCTCACCCGCTCCTACCTGGCGATGGCCGGCGTCAAGCCGCTGCCGAACAGCTTCGCGCTGGCGGACCTCGTCGAGCACGCCAAGGAGGGTCGCAACGACGTCTTCGCGACCGCCGAGGCCCTGCGCAAGCTGACCGACTGACGGCCGGTCCCGGCTGTCCCGGGACTCGGGGTGTCACACATCGACTGGGGGCGGAGCACGGTGATGCGCGCGGTGCGGCAGCGGACGTTCGGCGGACCGGAGGTCCTCGGGGTCGAGGAGGTCGAGCGACCCCGCCCGCTCCCGGGCGAAGTGCTGGTGCGGGTGCACGCCTGCGGGGTGAACCCGGTGGACGCGGCGGTGCGGTCGGGGGAGTACGCGCTGCTGGGTGAGCCGCCCTTCGGCCTCGGCTGGGACCTGTCCGGCGTGGTCGCGCAGGCCGGGCCCGGCGCCCGCTACGCCGTCGGCGAGGAGGTGTACGGGATGCCCTTCTTCCCGCGCGCCGCGGGGGCCTACGCCGAGTACGTCGCCGCGCCCTCCCGGCAGTTGGCCCGCAAGCCCGCCTCGCTGGACCACGTGGAGGCGGCCGCGCTGCCGCTGGCCGCGCTGACGGCGTGGCAGGGCCTGATCGACCGGGCCCGTCTCTCGGCCGGAGACCGGGTGCTGATCCACCGCGCGTCGGGCGGTGTGGGCCACCTGGCGGTGCAGCTCGCCAAGGCGCACGGCGCCCACGTCACCGCGCTGGCGAGCGCGGCGCGCCACGACTTCCTGCGGGGCCTCGGGGCGGACGAGCTGATCGACTACCGGAGCGTCGACTTCACGGAGGTCGCGCGCGACCTGGACGTGGTCTTCGACTCGACGGCCCAGGGCGAGCGCTCGATGGACGTGCTGCGTCCCGGCGGCGTGCTGGTCAGCATCCTCGAGGGCGGGGAGAAGCTCGCCGCCGCGGCCGGGGAGCGCGGCGTGCGGCTGGTCGTGGTCTCCGTGGAGCCCGACTACGCGTCCCTGGAGCGGATCGCGGAGCTGGCGGACGCCGGACTGGTCCGCCCGCACGTCGAGGCGGTCTTCCCGCTCGCGAACGCGGGCTCCGCGCACGCGCTGCTGGAGGCCGGCCGGGTCCAGGGCAAGCTCGTCCTCACGGTGTGACGCCACACGCCCCGGGGCTACCGGAAGTGCACGAGGATCCGGCCCGGGTTCCTCGGGTCCTCCTCGTGGCGGGCGTACAGCCTGCGGATGTGCTTCTGGTCGAGGAAGGCGAGCACCCGCCGTTTCAGCTGCCCCGAGCCCTTGCCCGGGATGATCTCGGCGACAGGGTCGCCCGACTGCGCGCAGGCGAAGAGGAACTGGCGCATCGCCAGCTCGATGTCGCGGTTGTTGCGGAAGATCGGGTGCAGGTCGAGACTGCGCATCGGGTTCGGGGCCTTAATCGCGGGGGTCGGGGCGGTCCAGGTTCCAGTGTCGGACGGTCTGGCACAGCCAGCCCTCGTCCGAGCGCTTCGGTATCAGCGACAGCCGGGTGACCGTCCGCTGACCGCCCTCGTGGTCGCCGTAGAGGAGGTCGACGTTGATCCGCTCCCGGTTCTTCACCAGGTCCGCGAGGGCGGAGAAGGCCGGATCGGCCGGGTCGCGCAGCGCGGCGTGCCAGGTGCCGTGGTCGGACGGCGCGATGTACATGTCCAGGCCCTGGCGGCGGAAGCCGGCCGCGTCGACGGGGGCGTCGCCCTCGCGCAGCGACCAGCCGTGGACGATGCCGAGGCCGGGGCCGAGGTTGCGCAGGGCCGCCCCGAGGTAGATCGCCTCATCGCCGAGGTGGGCGTAGCCCGCCGCGCCGGCGAGGTGGGCGGTGTGACCGTCGGTCCAGATGAGCTTCTGCTGGGGATCGCTGGGCCGGGCCCCGACGAGGACGGGGCGCAGCGAGACCTGGAGCGCGCGTTCGGCCGAGCGCGCCGCGCGTTCGGCCGAGCGGATGGAGGCGAAACTGGCCGCCGCCAGCACCAGCGTCCCACCCGCCGTCAGAATCGCCGACGCCGTACCCCAGTCCACGCCCACCTGTGCGTTCCCCCCGATCCGCTCCGGTTTCCAGCCGTCCGACGGATGGAAACCGCCGGGCGGCGGGTGATCTCATCGGACGTGCCGCAGCGTAGCCGCCCCGCGTCGAACGCACACGTTCGTGTGAGTTTCCCCGGGAGTTCCTGTGGGGGGCCTCCTCAGGAAACGTACTGGCGACTTAATCTCCCGCGGGTCCTCGGACGTGTGGCCGCCTCCGAGCAAGGGACGCTCTGAGGGTTGTTTACATCCGGATCGATCGGGGCGAACCGATTGTTGCCGGACAAGCGTCCCAATGAGCGCACAGCTGAACGAACAGCTGAGGATCCGAGAAACGAACAGCCCGAAAGGCAGGACCGAATGGGAGCGTTGTCGCGCAGGAACGTGCTCGCCGGGGGAGCGATCGCCACGGCGGCGGCGCTGGGCGTGTCCGCGTGCGGGCGCTCCGACGGGGGCACGAGGACAGCGGGGGGAGACGGCAAGCCCGTCACCGGAGGGTCCGGCACGCCGAGCGCGACGCCGGTCAACCTGATCGGGGACGGCTCGATGGCCGACACCGGCCCCCAGCCGAACCAGCCGGTGCCCCGGCGTCTGGAGCC
>NZ_BBPQ01000009.1:0-46425 GCF_000787855.1 Streptacidiphilus anmyonensis
GGCGAGGCGAGGCGAGGCGAGGCGCCCTCGACAGGATCGTGCGGCCGGGCGAGGGTAACCGCATGGACTACACCTCACTCGGCCGCACCGGCCTCTCGGTCTCCAGACTCTGCCTCGGCACGATGAACTTCGGCCCGCGCACCGAGGAGGCGCCGGCCCACGCGATCATGGACACCGCCCTGGAGCGCGGCGTCAACTTCTTCGACACCGCGAACGTCTACGGGCAGCAGGCGGGCAAGGGGCGCACCGAGGAGATCATCGGCAGCTGGTTCGCCCAGGGCGGCGGCCGCCGCGAACGGACAGTGCTGGCCACCAAGGTCTACGGGGCGATGCCGACGCCCGGGACGGACGGCAGCTGGCCCAACGACGGGCGGCTCTCCGCGCTGAACATCCGCCGCGCCTGCGACGCGAGCCTCAAGCGGCTCGGCACCGACCACATCGACCTCTACCAGATGCACCACGTCGACCGGGCCGCGCCCTGGGACGAGATCTGGCAGGCGATGGAGGTCCTGGTCCAGCAGGGCAAGATCCTCTACGTCGGCAGCAGCAACTTCGCCGGCTGGCACATCGCCACCGCCCAGGGCGCGGCCGCCCGGCGCAACAGCCTCGGCCTGGTGGCCGAGCAGTCGTACTACAACCTGATGCAGCGGACGGTCGAGCTGGAGGTGCTGCCCGCCGCGCAGCACCACGGGCTCGGCGTGATCGCGTGGTCCCCGCTCCAGGGCGGGCTGCTCGGCGGCGTGCTGCGCAAGGAGGCGACGAACGAGGGCGTCGGGCGCGGCGGCGAGCGGCTGAGGAACCTGGATCCCGACCAGGTCGCACGCCTGCAGCGGTGGGAGGAGCTGTGCGACAAGCTCGGCACCGAGCCGGGCACGGTCGCGCTCGCCTGGCTGCTGCACCCGCCCGCCGTCACCGCGCCGATCATCGGCCCGCGCACGGCGGAGCAGCTGGACACGGCGCTCGCCGCGGTCGACCTGATCCTCGACGAGGACACGCTGGCCGAGATCGACCGGATCTTCCCCGGCCACAAGCCCGCCCCCGAGGACTACGCCTGGTAGACGCGCGAGAGGGCCTCGCGACCGCGGTCCGCGGCCTACGATCGGCGCATGAGCGCTGAACAGATCCCGTACGTCGCCTTCCTGCGCGCGGTCAACGTCGGCGGACGGAAGGTGGAGATGGCCCGGCTCCGGGCCGAGCTCGACGGGCTCGGCCTTGGGCCGGTGCGGACGTACATCGCCAGCGGCAACGTCTTCTTCCGCTCGCACCGCACGGACCGGGAGAAGCTGCGCGCCGAGATCGAGCAGCGTCTGGCCGCGACCTTCGGCTTCGACGTCCCCACCGCGCTCTACACCCTGGCCGAGGTCGAGGAGGCGTACGCGGCCGCGCCGTTCGGCGCCACGAAGCCCGAGGCGCACGAGCGGTTCAGCCTGCTGTTCACCACGGGCCGCCTCGCCGAGGACGTGCTGCCGCAGGCGGGGAAGCGCGGCGACTGGGAGGTGGTGGGCGTGCACGGCACCACCGCCTACCTGCACTACCGGGTCGTCGACGGCAAGGGACCGGCGAACCCCGTGCCGCTGCTGGAGAAGGCCTTCGGCGTGCAGGGCACGGGCCGGTTCCACCACACCGTCGAGAAGATCATCGCTGCGGCCCGGAAGGATTGACCTCCTGGCTGACCGCCGCGCGCATCTTGGCGAGCAGCGCCCGCAGTTGCTCGCGCTCGGGCGCCGTCAGCGTGCCCGTGGCGACGGCCAGCGCCCGCGCGTCCTCCGCCTCCGCCTCGGTGTGGTGGCTGAAGCCCGCCTCGGTCAGGGTGAGCAGGAAGGCGCGCCGGTCCTCGGGGTGGCGCACGCGCCGCACCAGCCCGTCGCGTTCCAGTCCGTCCACGATCGCGGTCGTCGTGCGGGGGGCGACGCCGAGCATGTCGCTCAGGTCGCGCATGCGCAGCGGCACGCCCTCGCGCGCCAGGATCCGCAGCGCGCGCAGCCGCGCCACCGACGCACCGAGCGGGCGCAGCCTGCCCTCCACGTAGGCGCGCAACTCCGTGGTGGTGTCGAAGAGTTCGTCCACCAGGACGTCACTGCTGCCATGCCGTCGCTGCTTGCCCATTCGTGGCGCCCGTCCTCGTCGTCCGGCGGAAAACCGTATTGGTGAGTACTCACATAGTGAGTAAGCTCAGTATCTGTGACTGCCTTGCGCGACCAGAGGGTCGCCGTACCCGTCATGTATCTCGCTTCGGTGTTCCTCGTCATTGTCGACGGTGTCATCACGACCGTGGCCCTCCCCTCCCTGGGCCGCCACTTCCACCTCTCCCCCACCTCCCTCGACAGCGTGGTCGTGGTCTATCCCGTCTGCCTGGGCATCATGGTCCCCGCCTCCGCGTGGCTGCTGGAGCGGTTCGGGGGCCGACGGATGCTGCTGCTCGGCCTGACCCTGTTCACCCTCGCCTCCGCGCTGTGCGGCCTGTCCCGGGACCTGCCGCAGCTCGTCGCCTTCCGCGCCCTCCAGGGAACGGCCGCGGGTCTGCTCACACCCGTCAGCCAGGGTCTGCTCTTCCGCACCTTCGACCAGCGCGAACAGGTGCGCCTCGCCCGCGTCCTGATCATCCCCCAGCAGTTGGCCCCCGCCCTGGCGCCGGTGCTCGGCGGCGTGCTCGTCGACACGCTCGGCTGGCGCTGGGTCTTCCTGGTCAATCTGCCGCTCGGCGTCGCCGCCGTCGCCTTCGGAGTCGTCTTCCTCCACGAACACCGCCCGGAGGCGGCCAGGGCCCGGCGCCTCGACCTGACCGGCCTGCTGCTCAGCGGGGCCGGAGTGGGCGCACTGATGTTCGGCGTGTGCGCCGGCCCCGACCTCGGCTGGGGCACGCCGCCCGTCGTCGCCGCCTTGCTCGGCGGCGCGGCACTGCTGACCGCGGCCGTGCGCCACCAGTGGCGGGCGCGCCAACCGGCCCTGCGGGTCCGGCTGTTCGAGGACCGGATGTTCCGCCGGGCGAGCGTGCTCAACGCGCTCGGGCTGGTGCCCTTCCTCGGCGCGATGTTCCTCGTCCCCCTCGTCGTCCAGCAGTTGCAAGGGCGCAGCGCGCTCGACTCCGGCACGGCCACCTGCACCGAGGCCGTCGGCATCCTGCTGACCGTCCAGGTCGTCGGCCGCGTCTACCACCGCGTCGGCCCCGGCCCGCTGGTCGGCGCGGGCCTGCTCGGCGTGGCCGCCGTCGAACTGTGCGCCACCGGAACCGGCGCGGACACCGGGCTCTGGACCCTCCGCCTCGTCATGTTCCTGCTCGGCCTGTCCATGGGCGCGGTCTACCTGCCGCTCACGGCGGCCTCCCTCACCACCCTCGACCGGGCGGACGCGGCCCACGCGGCCACGCTCAGCACGGTCATGCGGCAGACCTCCACCGCCCTCGCGCCCGCCGTCGTCACCGCGGCCGTCGTGCTGGGCACGGCGTCGGACCGTACCGGCTCCCCGCCCGCCGGGGCCTACCGGCTGGCCTTCCTCACGCTCGGCGTGATCGCCCTGCTGTGCGCGGGCTACGGCTTCAGACTGGGACGTCCGGGCCGTCCCAGTCCAACGTCGGCGGCAGGTGGCCCTCCAGCGTCAGCAGCCAGCGCTTCACCGACATCCCGGCCTCGCCTCCCCCGAAGCCGCCCAGGCCGTCCGAGGCGACCACGCGATGACAGGGCACCAGCAGGAAGAGCGGGTTCGACCCCATGATCTGGCCGACCGCGCGGGCGGCCAGATGCTGCTCCGCCTCCTCCTCGAACGCGCCGCTGCGCGCGGCGAGCTGCCCGTACGTGATGGTGTGCCCGTAGGCCACAGTGCGCTCGAGCGTCTGCAACACCTGCCGCTGGACCCCGTCCGTCCAGCGCCAGTCGAGCGGCAGCTCGAACGCGCGCCGACGGCCCGCGAAGTACTCCCCCACGTGGGCCGCGACCCGCGCCGCCCGCTCGTCCCCCTGCGGCGCGGGCTCCCCGACGACATCGCCCCGCGTCGCGTGCAGCATGTCCCCTGGCCCGAAGGTGGCGCCTATGACGCCGTGCCCCGTCACGGCCACCCGCACAGGCCCGGTGGGCAGCGGTGTGGGCACGTCGACCCAGTGGAACTTCGTCTCCATACGCTCGACTCTAACCGTCGCCACTGACAGGCCCGGCTGCGATCGCGAACCGGTCGGATCCGGTGCGCGCCGCACGCCGTGAGCGGCCGCGGGCGCCCTGGGCGCCGTGGGCGCCCTGGGGCCCGGCCCAGCCCACGGGAACGATCGGGTGCGCCGAAACCCACGACCCAAGGTTGATCGTGGGGTCGCCCCAACCGCGTGGATACCGGCGGCCCTCGCCGGACGGGCCTTCAGCCGAGGGCTTTTCAGGCGCGGGCCGCTCCGGCGAGGTCTCTTCAGGCGCGGGCCGCCCCGGCGAAGGGACCTCAGTCGAGGGCCAGGGCCGCCGCTCCGATGAGCCCGGCGTCCGTGCCGAGCTCCGCCGCCCGCACGGTGAGGTGGCGGGTGAACGGCAGGGTCGCGTAGGACTCCAGGTGGCGGCGGAGCGGCGCCAGCAGCAACTCGCCCGCGCGCAGCACGCCGCCGCCGAGGACGGCGACGTCCAGCTCGACCAGCGTCGCCGTCGCCGCGATGCCCGCCGCGAGCGCACGGGCCGCCCGGTCGAAGGCCGCGAGCGCGATCGGGTCGCCCTCCCGCGCGGACGCGGCGACGGCCGCCGCGTCCGGAGCGGGGCCGGTCACCGCGTCACCGGTCGGACGCCAGCCCTCGCGCAGCGCCCAGGTCGCGATGGCGGTGCCGCTGGCGACCCGTTCCAGGCAGCCGCGTGACCCGCACGGGCACGGCTCGCCGTCCAGGTCCACGGTGATGTGACCGAGGTGCCCGGCGTTGCCGGTGGGTCCGGGGTAGACGCGGCCGTCCAGCACCAGACCGGCGCCGACGCCTGTGGAGACCACCAGGCAGAGCGCGTTGGCGAAGCCGCGCGCCGCGCCGCGCCAGTGCTCGGCCGCGGTCATCGCCACCGCGTCCCCGCCGAGCGCCACCGGCGCGCCGGCCACCTGCGGCAGCGCGCGGATCTCACCGACGAGCGGGAAGCCGCGCCAGGCGGAGATGTTGACCGGGCTGACCGTGCCCTTGACGATGTCCACCGGCCCCGCGCTGCCCACGCCGACGCGGTCGACCCGCGCCCAGCGCGGATCCTCGGCGAGCTCGGCGACGACCTCGGCGACGGTGAGGAACACCTCCGCGGGATCGGCGGCCCGCGCCCGGGTCGGGTGCTCCACGCGGTGGTGCAGCGTGCCGTCCGGGGCGACCAGGCCGCCTGCGATCTTGGTGCCGCCGACGTCGATCGCCGCGATCATGGCTGCGTCTCCGGATGCGCTCATGACCAGCGAGTCTGCTGCCCCGGCGGGGGCGCTGTCCAACGGGCGCGCAGCCTCGGCGCGCGCGACCCCCGCGCGGGTCGGGCGGGTCACTCGGCTCGGCGGCGGCCCACGTAGCGCAGGCCGTTGGCCCGGATCAGGCCGGCGTCGATCGCGGCGCGCTCCTCGTCCGCCGTGACGTCCGCCAGCGCCGTGTGGAAGTACGGGTCCCGCTCCAGCAGCACCGTCTCGAAGGCGGAGCGCTCCAGCGCGTCCAGCACGGCCGCGCCGCTGAGCAGGCCGTGCCCCTCCGCCCAGCCCTGGAAGTACTCCTCCCAACTGCCGCCGGACTCCTGCCAGCCCTCCCGATGACCGGCCAGCCACCACGCCGGGGTCTGCGCCGCCTCGTCCCCGTCCGCCGCCTCGGTTCCTTCGCCGCTCTCGGCTGTCTCCTCCGGGAGACGGTCGAAGCACCAGCGCGCGGTCGCCTCGTCGAACTCCTCCCGCGCCCACTCGCGCAGCACCAGCAGCCCGCCGGGCCGCACCTGGGCGGCGACGGAGGCGAGCAGCGCGTCCAGGTCGTCGACGTGGTGCAGGGACAGGCACGCGACCACGGCGTCGTAGGGCAGCTCGTCGGCGTCGGGCTTGTGGTCCTCGTAGCGGCTGCGGACGAAGCCCGGCTCCTCGGGCGCCTCGGGGTCCACGCCCACCGCCCGGTGGCCCTCGGCGCGCAGCAGCGGCACGAAGCCGCCGAGCACCCCGCAGCCGATCTCCAGCACCGAACCGGGCCCCAGCCCCGCGAGCTGCTCCCGCACGAACGGCCAGACGAGCTCGATGCGCTTCGCGTCCCCGGGCCGGGGCGCGGCGAACGACAACTCCTCGTCCTCGCCGTGCGTGTGACCGTGGGCGCCGTGCCCATGCCCGTGGCCGTGCTCGCCGTGGCCGTGCTCGCCGTGTGCCATCGCTGCTCCGTCCCTGTGGTGCGGCCGACGTGCTCAGCCTGCCACAGCGTCCCGCCGGTTCAGCGTGCCGAGCGCGCGATCCCGCGCAGGACCATGCCGCAACGGCGGGCGTAGAGGCGCTGCGCGATCGGGACCAGCCGGCCGAGCGCCCGCGTCGCCCGGCCGCCGGGGCGGCTGAACGCGACGACGTCGAGCCGGACGTCGCCGCCTCCGTCCCGGGTGAGCAGGAACGCCTCCTCCCCGCACTCCGGGTGGCCGGTGAGGGTGCCGTAGGCCCAGCCGTAGCGGTCCGGCTCGTCGACGACCCACACGATCCGGCAGGGCGCGCGCACCACACCGGCCAGCGTGACCGTCACCTCCGCGCCCGTCTCGGCGCGCGGCGCGGAGGCGGTGACGCCGACGGGGAGGCGGCGGTGCATCCGGAACGTGGCGAGCGCGTCGGCGGCCGCGCGGAACGCCGCCTCGCCGTGGCCGATCCGGACGCGGTGGCGCAGCTGGGAGTAGCCGGGCGGCAGGCCGCCGCCGAGGGGGCCGACGGTCTCGTCGAGGGTCGCGCCGACCTCGGAGTAGGTGAACCCGCCCGTCATTCCTCGCCGCCCGCGCTTCCGTCCTCCGCCGGCTCCGTCACCGCCTGCTCGGACACCGCGAGCTCCGACACCGCCGCGTCCACGCGCCGCAGCCACTGCGTCCAGAAGCGCTCCATCTCGATGCCCGCCTCCAGGACCAGGTGTTGCAGCCGCGCCTCCGCCGTCTCCCGCTTGCCCGGCGGGAACTGACGGGTCTCCATCGCGCGGTAGGCGTCGAGCTGCGCGGTGTGCAGGTCCAGGTGGCGACGCACCTCCGCGCCCACGTCCCCGAGCCCGACGACCGCGGCGGCGCGCAGGCGCAGCGCCAGCGGGTCGCGGAGCTGGCGCGGCGGGTCGCTGCGCGAGACCCACGCCGCGAGCTCGGCGCGACCCTCCGGCAGCACCTCGTACTCCTTGCGCCGCCCCTGGGCCGGCGGCCCGGGGATGGCCCGGATCAGCCCGGCCTGCTCCAGCTTGCCGAGCTCACGGTAGATCTGCTGGTGCGTCGCGGCCCAGAAGAAGCCGATGGACTTGTCGAACCGCCGCGTCAGCTCCAGCCCGGAGGACGGCTTCTCCAGCAGGGCGGTGAGGATGGCGTGGGGCAGCGACATGCCCCGATCCTAGGGGCATGTCGCCACGGGGCTCGGGCGAGCCCGGGAGCCTCAGACGTCGCGGCGGCGGACGATCCACACCGCGAGCACGACCGCGACCAGTGGCCAGACCAGGTAGTCCAGCCAGGAGCCGGTGATGGTCGCCGGGTAGAAGCCGGGCTGCTTCGGCGCCGTCCAGACCTCGGTGAGGCGGCCGAACGCCGAGACCGGGAAAAGGTGCCGGATGTCGGCGGACCACTGCTTGGTCTGCGAGAAGAACTGCGGCAGCAGCAGCACCACGAAGGCCAGGATGCCGATCGTCCCGCCCGCGTGCCGGACCAGCGCG
Source organism: Streptacidiphilus anmyonensis (assembly GCF_000787855.1). Classification (GTDB taxonomy): domain Bacteria; phylum Actinomycetota; class Actinomycetes; order Streptomycetales; family Streptomycetaceae; genus Streptacidiphilus; species Streptacidiphilus anmyonensis. The sequence continues at coordinate 7,814 of NZ_BBPQ01000009.1, forward strand.
CCGATGCCGAGGCCGACCAGCGCGCAGACCGGCGCCACCATCGCCGCCGCGACCAGCGCGCGCGGCACACCCGAGTAGTCGAGCGCGATCGTCGCGTGGCGTCCGCTGAGGATGCCCTGGGCGATCGCGTAGGAGCCGAGCGCGCACACCCAGCCGACGACCGTCCACACCCCCGCCTGCACCACGGCCTTCGCCAGCACCACCGAACCCCGCGCCGGAACCGCGACGGTGGTCGTGCGGATCAGCCCGCTGCCGTACTCCCCGGCCATGGCCAGCGCGCCGAGCGCCCCGGCCGCCAGCATGATGACGACGTAACCCTCCAACGGCCAGGAGTCGTGGACGGCGAAGAGGTGCGGGGCCGCCTTCTCCAGCGGGCCGTAGCTCGGCCAGTTGTCGTAGTCGGCCGTCGCCGCGGCGGCCGCCGCGCCCCAGGGCACGAGGATCGCGACCACCAGGGTCCACCACGTCGAACGCAGCGACCGGAACTTGATCCACTCCGCGCCGACCAGGTCCAGGAAGCGCGGGCGGACGTCGGCTGCGTCGTCGCCGGGGAGAGCCGACGCGGCCCCGACCCGCCCGGATGAGGTGACGGTGCTCATCGGCTCTGCCCTGCCAGGTACTCGACGCGGTCGGCGGTCAGTTCCATGAAGGCCTCCTCCAACGAGGCTGAGCGGGTCGCCAGTTCGTGCAACATCACGCGGTTGTCGAAGGCCAGCGCGCCGATCCGTTCGGCCGGCAGGCCGACGACCCGCAGGCCCTCGGCGCCCGCGTGGCCCTCCGGTGCGACCTCGGCCCCCGCCGCGACCAGCACAGCGGTCAGCTCGGCCGCCTGCGGCGTGCGCACCAGCACGCTGTGCCGCGTCGAGCGCGCCGCGAACTCCCGTACCGGCTCGGCGGCGACGAGTTGTCCCCGGCCGATGACGACGAGTTCGTCGGCGGTGTTCTCCATCTCCGTCATCAGATGGCTGGAGAGGAAGACCGTGCGCCCCTCCCCCGCGAGGCGGCGGAAGAGCCGCCGCACCCACAGCACGCCCTCGGGGTCCATGCCGTTGATCGGCTCGTCGAACATCAGCACCGGCGGGTCGCCGAGCAGGGCGGTGGCGATGCCGAGGCGCTGCTTCATGCCGAGCGAGAAGCCGCCGACGCGGCGTCGCGCGGCGTCCGTCAGGCCGACCTCCTCCAGCACCTCGCCGACCCGGCGGGCCGGGATGCCGTTGCTGCGGGCCAGCGCCCGCAGGTGGGCCTCGGCGCTGCGGCCCGGGTGCACGTGGTGGGCGTCGAGCAGCGCGCCGACATGGCGCAGGCCGCGCGGGTGGTCGGCGAAGCGCACCCCGTTCACCGTCGCGCCGCCGGAGGTGGGCGCGTCCAGGCCGAGGATCAGCCGCAGGGTCGTGGTCTTGCCGGCCCCGTTGGGCCCGAGGAAGCCGGTCACCTGCCCAGGACGGACGGTGAAGCTCAGTCGGTCGACGGCGTTCTTGTCCCCGTAGCGCTTGGTCAGCTCATGGACTTCGATCATGCCGTCCACGGTGCCGGGCGGACGGCGTCATCCGCATCGGACCGGCGATGGCAACGCGGGGCGGGCGGGGTAGCCCGCAGGACTAATCCCGCAGGTCGATGCCGGGCCGTGGACCCGCGGATACGCTCGACGCATGACCGCCGCGCCTCGTCCTCCGCTGCTCTCCCGCGTGCCCTCCGGCGTGTGGACGGGCCTCGCTCAGAGCATGGTGACGCTGCTGGTCATCCTCTTCGTGGTGGACCTGGCCCCCGATCCGATGAGCACCCGCGACGGCGTGGTGCACCAGGGACCGCTGACGGTGGCTCTGTGGATCTCCCTCGGCTCCCTGCTGCTGCGGCGCTTCCCGCGCACGAGCATGGGGGTGCTGCTCGCGCTGATCCTGTACACCAGCACGAGGGCGGTCTACCCCGTCGAGGTGGTCGCCCTGCAGCAGACGCTGCCCGCGCAGTTGGCCCTCTGCTACATCTGCGCCACCCAGCCCCGGAAGGTGAGCACACCGGCGGCGGTCATGGCGTACACGACGCTGGTCGGTTACGAACTCGGCCGCGTCGCGGAGGGCCTGCCCTTCGTCCGGACCTACAACGTGCTGCCGATGCTGCTGATCCTGGCGCTGGCGCAACTGATCGGCGGGTCGATCCGCACCCGGCGCATCTTCGCCGCCGCGAGCCGGGCGCAGGCCACCGAGCAGGCCATCACCGAGGAGCGGCTGCGCATCGCGCGCGAACTGCACGACATGGTGGCGCACAGCATCGGCATCATCGCCATCCAGGCGGGCGTCGGCAGCCGGGTCCTGGACAGCCAGCCGGAGGAGGCCCGCGCCGCCCTCCAGGCCATCGAGGCGACCAGCCGGGAGACCCTCTCGGGGCTGCGCCGCACGCTGGTGGCGCTGCGTCAGGCGGACCCCGCGCCCGGCAGCCTGCTGGCTCCGCTCGCCCCCGCGCCCGGTCTTGACGACGTCGACAAGCTCGCAGCGACCACGACCGAGGCCGGCATCCGCGTCGACGTCGCCTGGCACGGCGAGCGCCGCCCGCTGCCGGGCGACATAGACCTGTCGGCGTTCCGCATCGTGCAGGAGGCGGTCACCAACGTGGTCCGCCACTCCGGCGCGCGTTCCTGCCGGGTGTCGATCGACTACGGCGCGGAGCAGTTGGCGCTGGAGATCGTGGACGACGGACGTGTCGGCGGCCCGCTCGGCGGACCGCATTCCACCCACGGGTCCGGGGCCGGGTCCGGGTTCGGGATCACCGGCATGCGCGAGCGGGTCAGCCTGCTGCACGGGGAGTTCGGCGCGGGCCCGCGCCCGGAGGGCGGCTTCCGCGTCACCGCCCGCCTGCCGCTGCCGCGCGGCGGCAGGGAGGCGGAGAACAGCCCGGCCGAGGCGTCCACGTCGGCCGAGGTCGCCGAAGCGCCCGCGCCCGCCGAGGCGACGGCCGCCGCCGGATGACCGGAGCTGAGATGATCAAGATCGCCGTCGCCGTCACCGTCGCCGACCCCGGCGACGACGGCAGCGACAGCGACAGCGACAACGCCACAGCAGCAGCAAAAGACGGACGAATGAGGACGGTATGAGCGACGCCCCCGCCGAGATCCGGATCCTGCTCGCCGACGACCAGCCCCTGGTCCGCTCGGGCCTGCGGGTACTGATCAACGACAACCCCGACCTTCAGGTCGTCGCCGAGGCCGGCAGCGGCGGCGAGGCGGTCACCCTCGCCGCCAGCGTGAAGCCCGACGTCGCCGTCCTGGACATCCGCATGCCCGGCATGGACGGCATCGAGGCCGCCCGCCGCATCGTCGAGTCGCCGGACGCGCCCCGCGTCCTGATGCTCACCACCTTCGACGACGACGACTACGTCTACGGCGCGCTGCGCGCGGGCGCCTCGGGTTTCCTGGTCAAGGACATGGCCCTGGAGGAGATCCTCAGCGCGATCCGCGTCGTCGCGGCGGGCGACGCCCTCATCGCCCCGAGCGTCACCCGCCGCCTCATCGCGGAGTTCGCCAGCCGCCCGGACCACTCCCGGTCGTCCGGCACCCCGGTGCGGAAGCTGGCAGGCATCACGGACCGGGAGGTCGAGGTCCTGACCCTGGTCGGCCGCGGCCTCAGCAACAGCGAGATCGCGGAGACACTGGTCATCAGCGTGGCGACGGCGAAGTCGCACGTGGCCCGGCTGCTGACGAAGCTGGACGCGCGGGACCGGGTGCAGCTGGTGATCCTGGCGTACGAAGCGGGCCTGGTCTCCACCCGGGGATAGCCGCCGCACGCGGCCGCGCCCGCGACCTGCTAACCCTGCGGCGTGACCTCGCGCAGTCCCTTCCACACGGGCGCCCGGAAGATCCCACCCGCCGTCAACTCCTGGTACTCGACCTCCGCCGCCAGCGCGGGCGAGGCCCAGTGCACGGTGGAGTCCGGCCTGCCCAGGTCTGCCGGCGTCCCGAGGAACGGCGAGACGTCGGTCTCCAGGTGCTGGAGCAGCACCAGCAGGTCCTCCCCCTCGTGCACCCCGATGCCGGAGCCCACGGCCCCGAGATAGCGCAGGCCGTCCCGCTCCGGAAGCCCCGCCAGCACGCTGCGCAGCCGTCCCCGTTCGTCGGCCAGCCACCCGCCCAGCCGGACGTCCATGCTCTGGCGGTGCTTGTGCTTGATCCACGCGCGTGAGCGGCGGCCCGGCTCGTAGAGGGAGTCGAGCCGTTTGGCGACGATGCCCTCGATGCCGTAGGCCTCCGTCCACTCCACCGCCGAGCGGAGATCCCCGAGCCAGGCGGGCGGAGTCCGGACGGGACCGTGCTCCTGGTCGAGCGGGAGCTCGACCAGTCGGGCGCGGCGGGCGGTGTACGGGAGCCGGGTGAGGTCGTGACCGTCGAGGTTGAGCAGGTCGAAGACCATCAGCGTCACGGGGGTCTGGTGCCGCGCGGCCTGGATCTGCGACGGGCGGCGCAGGCTCATCCGCTCCTGGAGCGCGCCGAAGCTCGGCGACCCGTTCAGGCCGAGCGCCACCACCTCGCCGTCCAGGACCGCGGCACGATCGCCCAACGCCTCTGCCACCGCTTCGAGTTCGGGAAAGCGCTCAGTGGCCTCGCCGCCGGTGCGGGACCGGACGTGGACGCTGCCGTCGCCGGGGACGTAGACGAGCACGCGCATGCCGTCCCACTTCACCTCCGCCGCCCAGTGCGCCTCGTCGCGCGGCAGCGGCGCGGTCGTCGCCAGCATCGGCGCGTAGACGGGGAGCGCGATCGGGGCGCGGGCACGGGACATGACGGACCGCCGCTCAGGAGGCGCGCCGCGGCGCGGTCTTACGGGCGGCGGCTGCGGTCTTCTTCGCCGCGGCCTTCTTGGCCGTGGTCTTGGCTGCCGTGGTGTTCGCGGCCGTCGTCTTCGCGGCTGCGGTCTTCGCCGTGGATCTCGTCGACGTGGACTTCTTCGCGGCCGGTTCCCTGCCGGACTCCTTCACCGCCGTCGCCTTCGCCTTCGCTGTCACCTTCGCCGTCGCCGTCGCCTTCGTCGGCGCGGCACGTCTGGGCGCCTTCGCGTCTTCCTCTTCCGCTTCCTCCTCCTGGGGAACCTCCTCGCCGCGGCTCGCCTTCGCGGCGGCGACGCTGGAGCGGAGCGCGGCCATCAGATCGATGACCTCCGCGCCACCCTCGGCCGCCGGCGCCGGGGCCGGGGTCGCGCCGTGGGCCTTGGCGTCCAGCAACTCCTCCAGGGCGACCGCGTACTGGTCCTTCTCGGCGTCCAGGTCGAAGTCCTCCGAGAGGGTGTCCATGAGCGAGCGGGCCATCGCCAGCTCCTGCGGGCGCAAAGTCGTGTCCCCCTCGGGGGCGAGGCCCTCGCGCGACCGGATCTCGTCGGGCCAGCGCATGGTCTGCAGCACCAGCAGGTCGTCCTGGACCCGCAGCACCGCGAGCGACTCGCGGGAGCGCATGGTGACCTTGGTGACGGCCACCAGGCCGGAGTCGCGCATCGCCTCGCGGAGCAACACGTACGGCTTGGCGGGCGCCTTGTCGCCGAGGCCCACGTAGTAGGGGCTGTCCCAGCGCAGCGGATCGATCTGCTCGGCGGGCAGGAAGGCCACCACGTCGATGATCTTCTTGCTGGGCACGGGGAGGGTCGCCAGGTCGTCGTCGGTCAGCACCACGACGCCGCCGTCGGGCGCGTCCCAGCCCCGCGCGATCTCGCCGTACTCGACCTCGCGGTCCTCCGCCTCGCAGAAGCGCTTGAGCCGTACGCGTGAACCGTCCTCGCGGTGCACCTGGTGGAGCACCGGACCGGAGTGCGTCTCGGTGGCGGGATAGAGCTTGACCGGTACGGCGACCAGACCGAACGTGATGCTGCCCGTCCAGACGCTGCGGGGCATGGGCTGAACCTTTCCCGGGGTGCCGACCTTTCCTGGGGGGTATTGACACGTTATGCCCCAAAAGGTGCGCGTGCAGGTCGACGGTCGGCCCCTCCTGCTGTCCCACTTGGACAAGGTGCTGTGGCCCGCGTGGACCAAGGCCGAGATGCTCGACTACTACGCCCGGGTCGCCGAGGCGATGGTCCCGCACCTGCGCGACCGCCCGGCGTCGTTCCTGCGCGGACCGGAGGGCATGACCGGCCCCCTCTTCGTCGCCAAGAACCCGCCCCCGCAGACGCCGGACTGGGTCAGGATCGAGGTGATCGAGGCCAAGGAGGGCCCGCGCCCGCACCTCGTCCTCGACGACGCCCCGAGCCTGATCGCCGCCGCCAACCTCTACTGCCTGGAGATCCACGTCCCCCAGTGGACCCTCGCCACCGGCCGCGACGGCCACGACCGCCTCGTGGTCGACCTCGACCCCGGCGAGGGCACGACCGTCGTCGAGTGCTGCGCGGCGGCCCTCCTGGTCCGCGAGGCCCTCGCGGCCGACGGCCTGCCCTGCTGGCCCGTCACCTCCGGCAGCAAGGGCCTCCACCTCTACGCCCCGCTCCGGCCGAGCCCGGAGGACGCGGTCGTCGGCTACGCCCGCTCCGTGGCGGAACGGCTGGCCGCCGCGCATCCGCGGCTGCTGGTGGCCCGGATGTCCAAGTCCCTGCGCACCGGTCGAGTCTTCCTCGACTGGTCGCAGAACTCGACATCGAAGACGACCTCCGCCCCGTACACGCTGCGCGCGACCCGCACGCCCGTCCCGGGCGTCTCCGCACCGCTCACCTGGTCGGAGGTCGAGTCCTGCACCTCCCCCGCCGACCTCGCCTTCTCCCCTACGGACGTCGCGACCCGCGTCGCCGACCGGGGCGACCTGGCGGCGCGCCTGTGCGACCCGGCCGAGGCGCGGGCGCTCCCGGCGTAGCCGAGCTCGCGGCGACGGCGACGGCGGGAGCGACGGCTGTCGGTCGCAGTCAGGTCGCGGCGGTCGCATTCGAATCAGGAGCAACCAGCAACGGTCTTACCGTTGTTGCTCAGGGCCACCAGCGCGCACAGCGTGGTGTCGGAGACCTTCCAGGTTCCGTTCTCCAGCACGGCCGTGCCCTTCGCGTTGGGCAGGGCCACGGTGCCGCTCTGGCACAGGTTGTAGGTGACCTGGGCCATGGTCGGACTGGTGAAATCGACGGCCGTGACGGTCACGCTCGCCTTCGACGCCAACGGGTTCCCGGCGAACCCCTGCAGCACCGTCGTCAGGTGCGTGCCGTTCTGCAGCAGCGCGACCTTCTCGGTGCTCGGCGTCGAGGGGCTGAAGAACTTGGAGAAGTTCTCGGCGACGCTCTGTCCCGCCGCCGCGGTGTCACTCGGACCGGAACCGCTGACCGTGGGCGCCACCCCTGTCGCGCACGCCTGCGCGGAGGCCCCGCTGCCGCTCGCCGGCGCACTCGCCCCCGTGGTGGCGGTGGCCGTGGCGGCCGGGCTGGAGACGGCCGGGCTCGTACTCGAGCCGGAGCCGGAGCTCGAGCCCGAACTGCCGCAGGCAGCCGCGACAAGCATCAGCCCGGCCACGACCCCGGTGAGGAGCACGGGATGCCGCCGCTCAGTGGATTGGTTCGGGAGCATGGTCTCCACCACCTGATGGCTTCGTGCCGATCGACGTACATCCCCATCGTCACCCCGTCGTCGGCTTCAAGCACGCCCGAAATAAAGATTTTCTAAGGACGGCCCGTCAAGGTCACGATCTTCGAGTCCCAGTCCATGCCGTGAGGCACCAGCGCGGTCAGCACCACCTCGCTGTGATGAGTCCAGGCGTCGACGCCCGCCTGGACGTCGTCCCCGCAGACCTTGCCGACCGAGTCACCTCCGAGGTACGTGCCGAAGTGCATGTTGACGGCCTTGAGCTCGGAGCAGCCCTTCACCGACTCCACGTAGCCGCGGAGCCGGTAGCCTCCGCTCTCCCGGGTGACGGTCAGGTCGGACACCCCGTCCGCACTCCCGTCGCCGGACGTGGCGTGCAGGTAGACGCTCTGCTGCGGCAGCATGCCCCGCTGCACCCCGGGCGCCGCCACTGCACCCCCGGCCAGGGTGAGGGCGGCGACGAGGGCGTAGGCGAGATGGCGCACGACGGACTCCTGGACTCGGGCTGCTGGGGACGGCGACCAGCAGTCCTAACGCCCCCACCTGCGGGAACGGCCACCGCCCGGACGGGTGATCTTGATTCCCCGGCGCACCTCTCCACCTGCCGCCCACCGCCCGCACGGTCACCGTCCACCCGGCGGAAAGACGCAACAGGGGCGCGCGGCACTCTCGAGCCGCACGCCCCTGACCTGCTTTCCGTCCTCCGCCGAACCCGGACCCCGCCAAAGGCCCGCGCCCGGCAAGACGGTGCATCCGGCCCCTCAGCTCCCCACAGAACCCCGGGCCGGCCCCCTGCGACGATCAAGCTACCCCGCCCCCGCATCCCTCCCCGACCACCCTGACGCGCCCTTGCCGCCCGCCCCGACAACCCTGACGCCTCCTTGACGCCAACCCGCCCCCCGCCACCGCAGCGAGCCCCCGCCCGGACCAGGTACTCTTAGCCCTTGTCCCGGACCCCACCGGGACCCCCGGGCACGCCCCGAGGGCGCATAGCTCAGCGGTAGAGCGCTGCTCTTACAAAGCAGATGTCGGCGGTTCGAATCCGTCTGTGCCCACCAGCTCTGAACAGCAACGGAGCCCCACACCATGATCGGCGTGAGGCTCCGCGTGCCACTTACGTGCCAGATGGGTCCACATCCGGTGGACTGCCTTCCCTGGCTTCTTTGATCATCTGCCCGAGCTTGTCCGCGATGACGCGATCCCGGCCGGCGGTCATGTGCTGGTAGATCAACGCAGCGCGGGTGCTGCTGTGGCCCATCCGGGTCATGAGCTCCCGAGTGCTGGCGCCGGCGTTAGCTGCCAGGGTGTTTCCCGTGTGGCGCAGATCGTGGAAATGCACCTCATCGCTGATCTTCGCCTTCTTCCGAGCCCTCTCCCACACCTCGTGGAAGTTGCTGCGTCGGAGCTGGCCGCCCAGGGCGCCCGTGAACACGTGGGACGTGGGGCCAGGAGCCACGAAGTGCTCCAGGTGCACCGTCACGGCGGGCAGCAGCTCGACCGGGAAGGCGATCACCCGGACGCCGGCGCGCGTCTTGGGCGCCTTGTCGAGAAGCTGCCCGGTCGACAGCTCAGCCTGCGAGCGCCGAACCGACACCGTGAGCGCGGTTGTGTCAACGTCCGAGCGGCGGAGTGCTGCGAGCTCCCCGAAGCGGAGCGTGGTGAAGGCACCCAAGAGGACCATGAGCCTGTAGCGCGCCGGGATGGCTTCCACGACGGCGAGCACCTGTTCCACGGTCAGCACGGGACGTTCCGGTACCTCGTACTGCCCAGCGCCCTTGATCCGGCAGGGGTTCCGCTGGATCAGCTCGTCATCCAGCGCGGTGTTCATGATGGCCCGAAGTACCTGGTACGCCTTGACCACGGCTGGCTCACCAACGCCGGAGGCGAGCAGCTTCGAGCGCCAGGCCCGGACCTTCCCAGTCGTGATCTCCCCTACAGTGCTGTGTCGGAAGGTCGGTTGGATGTGGAGCCGCAGCGAGATCGCGTAGCGCTGGCGGGAGGTCTCGGCGAGCTTCCGGTCTCGGAGCCAGGCGTCGGCGTAGTCGCCGAAGTTCACCTTGCCATCGTCCGGGTCCGTCCAGCGACCGCGCGTGATGTCGGCCTCGATCAGCGTCAGTGCGATCTCGGCTTCCTTCTTGGTGGCGTAAGTCTCCTCGCCGGTCCGCATCAACCCAGTGATCGGGTCGGGGTAGCGGATCTGCCAACGTCCGGAGGGGAGCTGGCGCACGGAACCGAAGCGGCGGCGCTTGCCCTTGTGGTTGGCCATCAGGCAGCCACCCCCAGACGGCGCGAGCCCCGGGCGATGGCAGGCACGGTGTTGGCGTCGATGTACGCCTGAACCACGCTCTCCTTGATGCGCACGTTGCGGCCGACGTGGACGAACTCGATGCGACGTTCCTCGATCAGCCGGCGCGGGAAGCGCTCCTTGCTCGTGTTCCAAGTGCCGAGCATCTCGGCGACCTCACGCACGGTCAGCAGGCGGTCCACGCCTGTTCCTCCTCTCGATCCTGGAGCAGCGATAGGCGCTCCTCTCTGGCGGCGGTGCGGTTGTGCTGGATCTGTTCGGCGATGGTGGCGGCGAGCACCGATTCGCCGGGGGTGTGGCCTTGTCCGGCGAAGACCCAGTGGGCGAGGACGAGGGTTTCCCCGTCGTGCTCCAAGTCGTCCAGGTCCGGGAGGCCGGCGGCGAGGAGCCGTTCGCGCAGTTCCTCGTGGGCCTGTTGGGCGCGGTAGTCCACGCGGGCCTGACGCAGGGCGCCGAGGGTGGTGGAGTAGCGGGGCGACTTGGACGAGAAGTGGCCGCGGAAGCCGAGCATGTGGGACCAGTGCGCGAGCAGCCGTTCCGGGTAGGCGTCGTCGAGTTCCCAGCAGGTCTCGATCAGTCGGCGGGTGTGGTCGGGCAGGTCGTAGTCCGCGAGAGCGCCGAGGGAGTGCAGCCGCCGATCCACGCTGTCGGTGACCTCGGCCGCCTTGGTGGCGTACTTGGCGACGTAGGACGCAACCGCCTGCTCAGTGATCTCGGAGCCGTCGCCAAAGGCCCGGACGGGGCGCACGTCGACCTGCTCACCCCAGCGCAGGACTCGGGCGGGGTGCGGGCCGGCAGCGTCGAGCGGCACCGTGACGGCCCGTGCGGCGGAGCGGATGGCACGGTCGAGCAGGGAGACCGTGGCCCAGGCGGGTGGGGTGGTGCCGGGGGCGTCGGCGCCGTCGAGGCGGATGACGGCGTGGAAGTGCACGGCGCCGCGGCGCTGGTACTCGGCGACCTTGCCGAACGCGAGCTTCACCGTGGCGTCGAAGTCCCGGCGGGTGAGGCCGGATGCCTTGGCCAGTTCGCGGCGCAGGTAGATCGTGAAGCGGCGCCACAGCTCGGAGGCCCAGTTGTTCCAGAGAACGGCGTGCGCGTAGTCGTACCGCTCCGGGTCGAGCGGCGAGCCGAGCGCGGGGGCTCCCTTCGGGTGCTGCTTGCCGCAGCGGCAGCAGCCGGTGTCGGGGCGGTTGTGGACCGGGCCGAACGAGGGCGCGGTGAGGGTGGCGAAGACGCGGGGGCAGTCCCGCACGGTGGCGGGCACGTCCTTGGTCTGGTCGCCGACGAGGCCGGCGCGGATCAGGTGGTAGGTGTCGGCGGCGTACGTCTGGGAGCAGGTGGGGCAGCGGGTGGCGCGGCGGTTGCCGCAGGCGACCTTGAGGCGTCCGCCGGGTTCGTCGGCGGTGCTGTACTCGCTGAGGACGAGGCCGGTGGGCAGGTGGCGGATGGTCTTGGAGCCCCACAGGTTGACGGGGTTGGCGCATCCTCCGGTGCGGCGGATCTGCTCGACGAGCCGGGGCAGGTCGCCGCGGGCAGCGAGGCGGGCGAGGTCTTCGACGGGTTCGAGGTCCCGCCCAAGGACCGCGCCGGTGAGGGGGGGGTCCGTGGGTCGGGTCAGTGTGGTGGTCATCAGGCGGCGACTCCCGCAGACAGGCGCGCGGGCACGACCGTGGCCAGCACGGCGGCGGCGAGGCGTGGGGGGACGGCGTTGCCGATCTGCTCGAACTGCTTCGTCCTGGAGCCGCACCACGGGTAGTCGGTGGGGAACGTCTGGAGGACGGCGGCTTCCGCGACGGTGAGTTGCCGCATCTTCGTGCCGTCGCTGTCGAGCCAGGACACGTCCGCGGTGGCGTGCGCGAACAGCAGCGTGGGCGCAGGATCGTCCAGCCGGCGACGGGTGGCCGCGGACCGTTTGCCGACGCGCAGGGTCCAGGAGCGTGCGCGGCCGGTCAGGGCCCAGGCGGGCAGGTCGGCGGTGAACTTGTTGCCGCCCGTGGTGTGTTCGCCGCGGGTGGTGACCTCGCCGGAGGCGAGGCCGAGGGCGGTGGCCATGCTGATCCAGCCAGCGCGGCCGGGGCCGAAAAGGGTGTCCGGTTCCGGGTCGCGGGCGTGGGTCGGGGCCGGGGGTGCGACCGGCTGTGTGCGGGAGGCGAGGAGGAAGGCGCGGCGGCGGGTCTGCGGGACGCCGTAGTCGGCGGCGTTGAGCAGGCCGGTCCAGGTCGCGTATCCGGCAGCTTCGAGCAGGTGGGCGGTGTGATCGAAGAGCGGGAGCACGGCGGGGACCTGTTCCAGGGCGATCCACTCGGGGCGCAGGTCGAGGGCGTAGCGCAGCGGCTCCACGACGAGCAGGGAGCGGGGGTCCTTAAGGCCGGGGCGGATCGCGTCGCGGGTGTCGCGTCCGTGGGCGAGGTCGTGCAGGACCTGGTGGCACAGGTCGGCGTCGTCCAGGCCCTTGCGGCGACCGCCGGCGCTGAACGGCTGGCACGGCGCGGACCCGATCAGCCCGGTCACCTTTCCGGCTAGGGACGTGGTCGGGTAGCTGGCCACGTCGGTGCAGACGGTTGCGTGTCCGGCGGCGTTGCGGGTCTGGCAGGCGGCGGCGTCGAGTTCCATGCCGAAGTCCCGGTGTCCGAGGGCGCGAAGTCCCTGGGACCAGCCGCCGGGGCCGGCGAACAGGTCGAGAATCGCGTTCACGGGGTCACCGGTCCTTGTGCGTGGTCTGGTGGGCGAGGTACTCGCTGACCAGGGCCTTGACCTCGGTCGGGCCGGTGGCCTCGCCGGATGCACCGCAGTGGCACAGGTAGTCGCCGGTGGGCTCGGGGGCTCCGGGCCAGCCCGGGGCGTAGACGTGGATGCCGGGGTTGTCGGGGGTGACCCAGGTATCGGCCATCACGTCACCGGCCAGCCGGGGCGAGCATGGGGGTCTTGTCGTTGGCGGGGACGTTGCCGGTGCCGGAGCAGTGGAGGCAGATCACGGGGAGCGTCGGCAGGGAGCCGTCCAGGGCGCGGGGGCCGATCGAGATGGCGACGACGGGGAAGCCGTCGCAGGTCGGGCAGATGCGCACGGAGGAGGTGTTCGCGGGCATGATGGTGGGACTCCTGTCCTGTCGGTTGATGGCGGTTCGGGAGGCTCGGGGCGACCGTGATTCCTTGGCCGGGATCGGTCGCCCCGAGGTGGAGCTATCGGCGGGTGCGGTGGTCCTGGGTGCTGTTCAGGAGGCTCTTGAGGACGGCGGCGACGACCGCGAGGGCGAGGGCGCTGACGGCGAAGGCGAGCAGGAGCCCGATGGCGATGGCGCCGACGGTGACGATCGCGACGACGGCTCCGATGCCGCCGGCGACGTACGGGGCGACCGACGGGCGCGGGGCCTGGACGACGATCGGCGCGGGCGGGGCGTAGTACGGCTGGGCCTGCTGGTAGTTGGTGGGCAGCGGCGCTGGCGGGTGGACCGGCACGGGGGCCGGGGGCGGGGTCTGGGCGATGGTGTAGATGCGGTTGGAGCCGGGGGCGAAGGTCGGGCGGATACCCATGGCGGATCAGTCCTTTCGCAGGTCAGTGGTGCTGGTTGACGACGTCGACGCCGGTCTTGGTGGTGGAGTTGATCGCGGGGGCGAACATGGTGTGGGCGAGGTAGAAGCCGAAGAGGAGGACCACGGCGACGATCCACAGCCGCAGGCGAATGAACTTGATGAGCAGCCAGACGATCAGGCCGAGGACGACGACGAGCGGGAGCTGGACGGTCATGCCGGGACTCCTTCGAGCTGGGCGTGGATCGCGGTGGCAACGTCGGCCGGGAGGTTGAGGCGGGAGCGCAGGGTGTCCGGGTCGATGGGGGTACCGGTGCGGGTCTGGTGGGCGTCGGCGAGCTTGCGGGCGTGGTCGAGCAGCGCGGCCGGGACGCTCACCGGCGGGACGGCGGCCGGGACTGGGGGCAGGGCCGGGGCCGGTTCCGGCTCTGGCAGCACGGGCGCGGTGTCCTCGACCGGGGCGGGCGGGGTGTCGCGTTCCACGTCGAGCACCGGGGCCGGTGCGGGCGCGACCCCCGGGGCGTCGCTATCGGAGGGGCGCGGGGTGCGGTCGTGGGCGAGGAGGGTGCCGCCGAGGAACGCGGCGGCGGGCCAGCCGGCGACGAGCATGCGCAGCCAGGCGGGGGCGTTGTGCATGTCGAGGAATCCGGCGGTGGCGACGTTCGCGCCGAGCGACGCGGTGAGGGCGATGGTGAACCAGGCCCAGGCGAGGCGGGCGGATCGGTCGGTTCGGAGGCGGCGCCAGGCGGCGACCAACAGCAGGTCGACGCTGATCGGGTAGGCCCACGCCTTCCAGCCGGTCTGCCCGGCGGAGCCGGCGACGTCGTGGAGGTGGGCGAAGGACAGGGCGGCGGCGATGACGGCCTGGACGAGGACCGCGTCCACGCGGGGCAGGAGACGGCGGTTCATCGGGGGTCTCCGTTCGGAGGGTTGAGACCGGAGGCGGGCGGGGCGCTCGGCCGACCGCCCGTCTCGGTATTGGGCATGGCTCGGTAGGGACTTGGCGCGTGGGTGCACCGACCAGGGGCTTTCGGTGCCGCTACGGGGCGGCTGGCGCCGGGATGTAGACCGAGTCCTCAGGGATCGCGTCGACCGGGACCGGTCGGAAGCCGTTCAGGGCTGGGACGTTGGGCACGAGGTGCGCGGTCTGGGCGCACAGGACGGCGGTCTCGTTGAGCGAGCGGTACGGGGTTCGGATGCGCTGCCAGTGCCCGGAGGTGTCGCCCGCTATGGCGACGCCGGCCAGGTCGGGGCTGATGTTGACGGCGGCGTGGACGGCAGACTCGGCGACGTCCCCGAGGCCCATCTTGGCGGTGTCGGTGTCGTTGACGCGGTGGACGACGCGGTTGGAGAGCTGGGAGCGCAGCAAGGTGGCGCCCTTGCCGAGTTCGGAGCCGAAGCGCTGGCCGTTGACTTCGAGGTACATGCCGGCGGATCGGGCGAGCTGGGCGAAGCGGACCATGAGCGTGACGGTCTCCTGGATGCGCTTCTTGTCCCGGTCGGAGGAGCCGAGGAACAGTTCCGCGATCTCGTCCACGATCACCACGATCGGGACCGGGCGAATGCGCTCGGGCAGGCCCCAGATGTCGGCGGTGATGTCGCCGTTCGTCACGCTGCCTGGAATGCCGAGGTAGTCGCGGATCAGGTCGTAGCGCTCGACCATGACGGTCTTGACCAGGACCCGGAACAGGTCCAGTGCCGCATCCGGATCGGGTGCGAGGGCGGAAAGGCGGGGGGCGAAGGGCATCTGCTCGACGCCCATCTTGCAGTCGACCCCGCAGATGGCGACGTGCCGCGGGGCGAGGCCGTGGATCAGGTTGCGGGTGAGCATGGACTTGCCGGACCCGGTGGCCCCGAGGTTCAGCGCGTGGGGCTTGGCCTGGTAGTCGCGCTCGTAGACGGTGCCGTCCTCGGCGAGCGCCACCGGAACCCGTAGCGGACTGCCGGGCTTGGCGTTGAGCTTGCCAGGCATGACCACGTTGCGCAGCACGTCGAAGCCGGTGATCCGGATGTCCACGATGCCGGGGCGGACCTCGACCACGTGGACCGAGTGGACCTGCCATGCGTGCCGTAAGGCTTCCGCCGCATCCGCCACGGTGGCGGTGGTCATGCCCTTCGCGAGCCGGACCCGCAGCCGGACACCCCGGGTGGAGGGGCGGACCCCGCGCACCTTCGGCGGGACCGGGCGGGCGAGCTGCTGACCCTCGCGGCGAGTCAGGAAGACCTTCCACAGCGGCGGCTCGGTCGACAGACCGCACACCTCCATCGTGGAAGCCCAGTCCCGACCGATCCGGAACAGCGCGGCCGGCAGACCGACCGTGGACCAGTAGCCGCGCGGGGCGTGCTCACGGGCGTAGAGCGCACCGGCTGTGCCGGACAGGGCTATCGGTCCGCCCGCCTCGATGAGCGCCAACAGGTCGTTCACGACGCTCAGCCCTTCACCGGCGCGAGCGGGGTGACGGCCACGGCGCGGAACGCGATCCCGTGCTTCATCTTGCCGTTGATCTCGTTCTCCCAGTCGCGGGCCTTGAGGCCGGTCACGGCCACCTGGGTACCCACGGCGATGCCCTCCGTTGGCAGGCCCGGCTCAGGCACGCTCACGGTCAGCAGGTTCCCGTCACCCTCGTCCGAGACGATCAGGCCCACCGTGTACAGGGGCTTGTCGGTGGCCGCGTCGATCGCGAGCTCACCCGTCTTCAGGTTCTTGAGCTTGGGCGCCGGCGCGACGGCGACGAAAACGACGGCGGTCGAAAGGTCGATCTTGAAGGCAGGCATGAGCCAACTCCCACAGTCGGTACCCGGCTTCTGACGCCGAGTAGCAGCTTCACTACGAAGCTACTCACAGAAAAACTGTGAGTCAAGCAATTCTGCGAGTAGCAGGCCGGCTGTGGATCTGAGAGTCTGTCTGTGACTGAGAGGGAGGCTCCATGAGCAGCGGCTTTGGCCTGGTGGTCCGGTTCGAACTGCGCGACGCCGAGGCAGCAGCAGAGTTCGACGCGCTGGTTGCACAGACCGCCGAAGGCATCAAGAAGCACGAGCCCGGCACCCTGGCATATGTGGTGCACACCGTTCCCGACGAGCCGAACGTCCGGGTCTTCTACGAGCTGTACGCCGACCGGACCGCTTTCGAGGCCCATGAGGAGCAGCCGCACACCCGGTACTTCCTCACCGAGCGGGAGCAGTACCTCACTGGCCTTGACGTGACCTTCCTCGAAGCGCAGGCAGGCAAGGGGCCGATGCCAGCATGAGCGCAGAAGACCGCGCGTTCGGCGCCAGAGTTGCAGGGTTCCGCAAGGAACGCGGCATGAGCCAGGCTGAGTTGGCAGCCGCAATCGGACGCACGGCGAGCTGGCTCTCCCAAGTGGAACGCGGCATCCAGCCGGTGAACCGGCTCCCCGTGCTGCGGATGCTGGCGGATGCTCTTGGCGTATCGCAGGCTTCACTGCGCCCCGACCTGCCAGAGCTTGAAGCGATCGCCCCCGCAGACGCGGAGGAGAGCAAGCCCAACGACCTTGACCAGGCCCGGTTGCTGCTGTCGGGCCACCCGGTCCCCGAGGTGCTGCTTGCTGATGAGAGCTCTGCGAACCGTGCGGGTCTGCCAGAGTTGCGTGCCGCCGTCGATCGCATCTGGGAACTCACGCACGCGGACAAGTTCGCCGAGCTGAGCACCAACCTTGGCCCGCTGATCCCCAGGCTGGAGCGTGCCGTCCGGACCGCCCCAGCCAAGGACCGTCCCGAGCTCTGGCAGTTGCTCGGTCGGACCTACCAGGCTCTTGCCGCCGCCTTCGTCCGCCAGGACGAGCCAGATGCCGCATGGGTCGCCGCGGACCGGTCTATCCGGGCCGCCGAGCAGTCTGGCCAACCACTCCAGGTCTGCGCTGGCATCTACCGACTGGCGCAGGCATTCGTCCGACTCAAGAGGCTCGACCAGGCGGAGCACGCTGCAACGACTGCAGCCAACGCCCTTGCTCAGTACGCCGCGACGCACGAGGAGCCCGAGGCCCTTTCCGTCCTCGGAGCACTTCACCTACAGCTCGCGACCGTCCATGCCAAGGCCGGCGACCGCACACGGGCTCGGGAAGAGATCCAGCAAGCGCGCGAGGTAGCGCGACGCATGGGCGAAGACCGGAACGACTTCAACCTGGAGTTCGGGCCGACGAACGTCGAGATCCAGGCCGTCTCCAGTGCCGTGGAGCTCGGAGACGCCGGCGAGGCCATCGACCTCGGCGAGGGAATCAACGCCGCCAATCTCTCGGTAGAGCGCCAGGCCCGGTTGCTGATGGACCTCGGACGCGCCTACGCGCAGCGCAGGCAGCCTGGGGAAGCGCTGGACTTCCTCCTCAGAGCAGAGGAGTTGGCTCCCGAGATGATCAGCACCCACGTGGCAGCCCGTGACACGATCCGCGAACTCATGCTCGTTGCAGGACGATCAGCCTCCCCAGAGCTTCGAGGACTCGCGGAGCGCGCCGACGCGAAGCCATGAGCAACCCTCTCCACTCCGTTTCCGTGGCCGGCGTAGTCGTCCGAGACGACGGCCGTGTCCTGGCGGTCCAGCGCGCTGACAACGGGGCGTGGGAGCCTCCAGGCGGCGTGCTCGAACTCTCGGAGACCGTGGAAGAGGGCGCCAAGCGCGAGGTCTACGAGGAGACCGGCGTCAGGGTGACCGTCGACCGGCTCACCGGCATCTACAAGAACGTTCCGCGAGGGATCGTGGCCCTCGTGTTCCTCTGCCGCCCGGAGCACGGGCAAGCGCGCCCCTCAGACGAGACCACAGCCGTCGATTGGCTCACGCCAGCGGAGGTCTCAGTGCGGATGAGCGAGGTCTTTGCTGTGCGGGTCTTGGATGCGTTGGGCGGAGGCGAGCGCGCCGCGATTCGGGCGCATGACGGGCGTGTGATTCTCGATTGAGCAGGTGGGAGGAGGTAGGGAGAGGTGTGGTGATGACTTTCTCTACTGAATCAAGGGACCACGCCGCTTACGCGGCGCGGCCCGCCCGCCCGCTCCGGCCGGCGCTCGTCTTGAGCTCGCGCCTGGCCGGGCGGCCGGCGGGCCCGCGTGGGCGGAGGAGGTAACCGGACTGACCGTCCGGACAAGCGGGGGATCAGCCGGCACCGGGATGACCGGGGCTGTGCCGAATGTGCAGGTCGTGGAGGGCTGATGTGGGGACTGCCATTCCGCCCACCATCGACCCAGGCAAAGCCGAGCAGACTTGCCCCCTGGGGTCCAGGTCGTTCGGACAGTAGGGCGCTCCACCTGGACCCCAGGGGGCAAGCCCGCTCCACGTACGTGTGGGTCGACGGCAGACGGGATGGCAGCGGCACCGTCGTTTACTGAGGCCCGTGCCCCCTCAGCCGGGCGGTGTCGAAGATCCCGAGCCGCGAGCTGGGCAGATCTCCGGTGGCGACTCTCCGGAGGGTGGTTGACGATGAAGACGCGGGCTTCGAGCTAGCAACGCCCTGAGTGACGAAGGTCACAATCGATCCTGGGCCTGGTCGATTGGGACAGGGAGGTGTAACGATGGCCGGACAGAGGCGCTTGCTTGCGCAGCTGAAGTCCCCAAACCCGCAAAAGGCGCCATCTATGCACTCCCGCCCAACATCTCGCCAGTCCGACACTCAGATTATTCTGGGAACGTGGACCGACGAAGAAATCGAGCGGTACGAGGCGGCTCGTGGCGCGCTGGAAGCGCTGATAATCCAATGTGACGCTCGCGCAAATAATGCAGCCGGCGACGCAGAGCATGCACAGTGGAGCGCAAAGCACGCGGCCTACGTTGACCTCTTGCAGAATTTTGAAACGCTGAGCGAGCCGCAGCTCCAAGAGATCATGGATGAAGCGCAAATTTTGCGGGGCGATGGCCATGGACAAGCCGGAGAGAATAGCAGCTTCACAGCCTGAGGAAGACATCGATAGCATCTTCGATGAAAAGGTGAAGCCCAGCCTTCAGGGCCGGAAACCCACAGGCAGGAAACCCCGTGTAATTTTTCTCGCAGGGCAGCCCGCTTCCCTTAAAAGCACCACCGAGCGAGACCTAAAGCGCAGCGCGGAATACCAAGACGCTGTAATTATCGACGGCGACAAGTGGCGTGTTCATCACCCCAGCCACACGCCTTGGAATATCACCGACGACACCTCTGCTGCTTCGAAGGAGCAGCCGGTGATCGGGGCGTGGGTAGACCGGGCGGTAAGGTACGTGGCCGAATGCGGCTTCGATGCGATTGTCAGCGCAACGCTGAAGGACCCCGCGCAGGCAGCGAAGAAAATTAAGCCATTCGCCGCGCACAACTACGAGATCGTCGTTGCATTCACGGCAGTCCATGGTGCATACAGCAAGCTCTCGGTGATTCTCCGCTATATCAATGATAAGGCTCAAACCGGCTTTGGCCGCTATGTCCCAGCAACGGTCCATGATCAGGCCTATAGTGGCGTCCTGGATACCGCCCGCACACTGGATGACGGCATCGACGTTGATTTGGAGGTCCGCGTCTACCGCCGAGAGCGCGGGCTTACCAAACTCGTATACGACGACACTATTCGAGATTCCCACTGGAGAAAGGGCGGGCATCATGTCGCCGTCTGGAGGGCAATCCAAGAGCAGCAAGAGATTCATTGGAACGATAGTCTTGGTGATTTCAGATCCTGCGCAACACGCGTAATGCAAGCCCAAGGGACCCTGAGCGAGGACCTCCAGAAACATACGAAGGAGTCCTTTGCTGACCTCGCCACCAAGTATCAAAGCATTTGCCTCGGTCTCCATTGATGCGCGGCACGTAGCAAATTGCATGGATGGTCTCCAGTCTTCGCCAGGGGTCAAGAGCCCCGTGACTATCAGGTCCGGCGCCCTACATTGGGCGAGGGTCCCCCGAGGACTCGTAGGGGCAGCGCCGATCGAGGTGGACGCCTGACCTGGGGACCACACAGCCTGCACGCCTCCGAACAACACAAGCTCATCGAGACCTCGCGACACGTCCCTCGTGCCCGTTGAGCTGTGGGAACCCTTAACTCGCCGAACTGGGGGTCCAGTGATCTGAGTGGCGCTCCCCATCTGGCCCGACGGTGATGACCTGCCGCCCCGGCTGCTGTGAGTGCGTCGACTTGGACTTGAATCACGTCGGCGCACATCCGAGTGGTCAGGTTCCAGACCTACACGGAGAAGTCGTCGCCGGCCGTGACGACGACAGGACGCCCATTCATCGCCGTACCCGCCACTGCCCTGACCCGGTGCGGTGTGGCCGGTCAGCGGCTCGCCCGCCGAGGCGCCGGCGGTCAAGTCCCTGCGCATGTGTTCGCACCGCGGGCCAGTCCCCCCGCCAAGCTGCCGTAGCAAGGCCACCGCCAGCGCACGAGGCAGCACCTCAACGGCAGAAGACTCGATTAGGCAGAAATGTCCCAGGCGTAGCTTCGGCAATGCCATCATGTCTCGCATGCTTCGGTCTTCTAGCCCTTCTGCAACGAGTCCCGTTCCGAAAGACGCCCATCGGACACTGGGGCTCTGGTCGATTCGTCGTGCGCTCTCCATCTCCGTCTTGGCTTCCGTCGCCCTGCTGGCTGGTAGCTGGTTCGCAATTTCGTGGCTCCTCGGCACTCCACTTCGAATACATGCCAAGGCCACAACCGCGTCAGATGAGCTTGACATCCTAAAACTCGTCCTGGCTATCGTTGCGGGAGCTGGCGCCTTGGTCGCACTTGTGACCGCATATCGCCGACAGAGACTAGAGGAAATTGCCAGCGAGCGCGCCGAGCGCATTCAGGCACACGCCCAGCTCATCGCCCAGGAAAATATTCACGACGCGACCGAACGAAGGATCACAGAGCTCTACAGCAAAGCCGTTGAACAACTTGGGCACAGCAAAGCAGCCGTGCGACTCGGAGGCCTGTATTCGCTCGAGCGACTGGGGCAGCAGAATGAAACGCATCGGCAAGTAATCGTCGAGGTAATATGCGCATACTTGCGCATGCCCTACACGCCGCCGAAGAGTTTTCTGGATCCAGATTCACCCGACCAAGAGAATTCACTTGAGTCGGAGGCATCTCAGGAGCGAGAGGTTCGCCGAGCAGCCCAGGATATCCTGGCGAAGCACTTGCGCAAGTACACCCTTGGCTACAGGATCCGGCGGAGTAGCGACGAGCCGCCGGCATCGGAACAGTACTGGCCTGGAGTCGAATTGAACCTCCAATCAGCCGTTCTCATTGATGCAGATTTCACCGAATGCCATTTCGGCGATTCTTCCTTTGATGGCTGCAAATTCCTTGGCCAGACAAGGTTCTCCGGAGCGACGTTCAATGGAGCTACGACATTTGGTGGCGCAAAATTCAGTGGCTGGGCAGGGTTCGACGGAACAGAGTTCTATGACTACGTCGCCCTGCATGATCTAACGTTCGCAAGCGTAGCCGACTTCAGGAATTCTGCCTTTCATCGTCAATTCAGCCTAGTGCGAGCACGATTCCAGGGGAACACTTGGTTCTCCAATGCACTATTCTACGCAGACATCAGGTTCATTGACCGCAGATTCCCGCAAAGCAATTCTGAATTCTCGCATTCCATAGACCTCAGCGGGGCTCAAATGCTGGACGCATCGGAAGACTGCATGCTGCCCAGCGCTTGGCGAATGCAACCCAATGGCACTGGAGGGGAAATGGTTACTGACATGAAAACGTCCAGGTATGCGCCCGCAAAAAACGTTCGTCCGCCCTATCCAAGGGAAGGCTGTACTCCAGATCCCCAATGGGTCAGATGAGACATCGATTCGAAGGCGTTGTCAGCGGTGCCTGCCGACAACGCTGAGGGGTTAGTCGACTGGGACCACACGCGGTGCACGCGACCACACACAAGGCGGCTCACCGATCGCAGCGCTCCGAGAGCTCGTGGGCGGACGCGCCTTCGGCGGGGCGAATCAGACACCGCCGGTGCGTCTGGCGGAGACGCCAGCGATGAAGTGACCTCCAGGTGGGTCGGTCCCCTGTGCCAGGCGAGCGCCGTGATTGAGGTGTGCGCCTGGTGGCACTGGCGACCGGGGCGGACCCCATTGCCGGTCGACTGATCTACGGGCCGGCGCCTATCGAGAGGCGCACCCCAGGGACCACTTGGGGACCACATCTCCGACACGCGGCCGAACGTAACAAGCTCACCGGACTCCGTGATACTCCATCGTGCCTGCTGAGCTGCGGAAACCTTCAACTCGGCAAAGTGGGAGGCAAGTCGGGCGCAGTCACACACGGACCGAGGAACCGCCGGCACGGCGCCATGCCCAAGCCGAGCGTCAGTCATCGCTCGTAAGATCCCAGCATGAATGGGGTGGGCATAGAGACTCTGACCGCTGGGACGAGCGGCCAAGCCTGGTCGTTTCTCGTCACAGGCGAGGAACGGCAGTTCATGGGGAACGCTGGCTACGACGACGTGGTGGAGAAGTCCTACAGCTACGACTCCACCGTCGCGAATCACCGTCGAGTCGCGCAGGGCGATCTGATCGTTGTTCGCAACGGCCGGGAAGCCCTGGGGGC
Organism: Streptacidiphilus anmyonensis; assembly: GCF_000787855.1. GTDB lineage: Bacteria > Actinomycetota > Actinomycetes > Streptomycetales > Streptomycetaceae > Streptacidiphilus > Streptacidiphilus anmyonensis. The sequence goes on from NZ_BBPQ01000009.1 coordinate 30,672, forward strand.
GGGCCACATCGAGGAGTTGGAGGTACTGCCCAACCAGTCCAAGATCCGTAGCCGCTGTCCGCACTGTGGCAGCACGAGCTTCAAGGAGCGGACGACCGAGCTGCCTCGGTACAAGTGCAGCCCCTGCAAGACCGCGTTTGACGTGGCCAATGTTGAGACCATCGAAGTCACCGGTTACCGAGCGCACTACGGCGGAAGTTGGCAGGCTCTGGAAGGCTGCCTGGACAAGGTACAGCTGGCTGAATTGAGCCTCAGCAAGTCCGACCAGCACTCGATCAAGGCCATGGACCACGAGGAGCTGATGGCTGCTCTGGCCATTCGCGGCGTCCGCCTTCCTGACGATGGGCGAGAGACACCGCGCGAGCGGCGGCACCCCAGAGAGCTACCCGGCGGCCGGCGGCGATCCATGGCCGCGGCGCGGAGGGGCCAGGACGCGTTTCGGCGCGCGCTCGTGGGTCAGTACGGAATGGTCTGTGCCGTCACAGGTCCAGCCCCGGCCGAGGTGCTTGAAGCCGCCCACCTCCGTCCATTCGCTGTGACCGAGCAGCACCGGGTCGAGGAAGGCCTCATGCTGCGGGCGGACATTCACCGGCTCCTGGACAACGGCCTGCTGACCATCAGCCCCGAACTTGTGGTCAGCGTCGCCCCCAGCCTCCGCGGATATGCCGAGTACATTGCGCTCCACGGTACGAGGCTGCTCATTCCCGAGGAGGCCGTCGTGGACCGCTCGGCGCTCCGGGAGCACTTCGAGGCGACCACAGCCACTTGGTAGCCGTCCACCGCGTGCCATTAGCGTGCCAGGACGGCGGGCGTCCAGCAGGGACCGGCGGGTAGTCACGGGGACACGGGCGGCTTCCGTGCAGGTCAGAGATTCGCAGGTCAGCCCAGATCCGACCCGGGAAGGCTTACAAAGCAGATGTCGGCGGTTCGAATCCGTCTGTGCCCACCAGCTCTGAACAGCAACGGAGCCCCACACCATGATCGGCGTGAGGCTCCGCGTGCCACCTACGTGCTACTTGGGGGCGGCTGACCGGCCTCCGTGGCTTCTTTGATCATCTGCCCCAGCTTGTCCGCGATGACGCGATCCCGGCCGGCGGTCATGTGCTGATAGATCAACAGCCCGGGTGCTGCTGTGACCCATCCGGGTCATGAGCTCCCGAGTGCTGGCGCCGGCGTTCGACGCGGGGGTGTTCCCCGTCTGGCGGAGATCGTGGAAGTGCACCTCTTCGCTGATCTTCGCCTTCTTCCGATCCCGTTCCCACACCTCGTGGAAGTTGCTCCGCCGAAACTGCCCGCCCAGGGCGCCCGTGAAAACGTGGGACACGGGGCCGGGAGCCACGAAGTGCTCCAGGCGCGCGGTCATGCTCGGCAGCAGTTCCACCGTCTCCGCCGCCGTGCGCCCGGCGGCAGGCGGCAGGTGGCCCGCCGCAACGACGAGCCACCCAAGTACGAACCCCCGCAAGGGGGCGGTCGCTGACGCGATCAACAGCCCTTCTGCTCCGGTTGGCCACAGACCGGGCAGTCGTATTCGTCGACTGAGTCCACGCCGACCTGGTGACCGCAGTAATCGCATGGCCGTACGCACTGCTCGTCAGACGTGCCGACGACTGGCTCATCGTTCATGCTGGCCAGAGCGAGGCGCTGGCCGATGTACAGCACAGAAGAACAGCAACTGTGTCGACCGCAGCCGACCGGCCCTGACCCTGACTGCATGGATGACCTGGACGGGAGACCTCAGCGACCGAACTGCCGGTAGTCCTCAGCGAGGGGGGTCAGAGTGCGCGGCCGGCACAGACAGGCTGCACTCTTGGCCATCGACGAAGCCTGGTCGTCGGTTAGGTCCCGAGCATGACTATCGGGCCGCCCCCGGACAGAACCAGGGATGCAGCTGCACTACAGAGCTGGATGCCTCGTTGCCGACCGCGCACCTGGACGGTATCGAGTACGACTGACACCCAGGAGCCGCAGGCATGCCCCTGTGCGCCCGTAGGGGCTGGGAACGCGGACAGCAGGCGATGGGCTGGCTAAAGCTCCTCTACCGACAGCGGGAACTCCCACTCGGGCAGCCACTGGACGTTCTGCTCCGGCGATAGCGCGTGGGAGATCCACGCCGGCAGGCTGAGCTCCGTCTCGTACCACTCGACCCATTGCCGGCACCACGCAGCCACGCGCCACCCTCCCGAGCGCTGCACCAGGAAAAGCTGGTCCGCATCCACGGTGTTCCCCCAGATCAGCATGCCTCCTGGGGAGGGCAGCAGGGGGTCCGGGATTCGCCTGTTGCGTATGATCTGCGGCCCGAAGTCTTGGTGCACATCCAGGAGTGCCCCGGGGTGGTGGATGGCCAAGAAGCCCTCGATCATGAGCCCGCCGTAAGCGTTCAGGAAGTCTCGGGCATCGTCCGGAACGGTGGCTGACAGGTCGGCTTCGATCTCGCTCCAGATGGAGTCCGAGTCCGGGTCGAGTGCAAGCGGATCTCCCAGGATCGAACGAAGGTCGTCGAGCGATGACATGAAGCCCTCCGAAGCATCTGCGCGTCGCCGAGCGTACAGCGCCAGAACCGCGCCAGACGGGGCGGGACGGGAGGGAGAGCCCGGGGGAGCCACCGGGACCCAGGTTGCCGGCCTGCGCTGACTCGGGCCGAGTTGGGGGGGCGTTCCTGGTGTCTCATTCGCTGAGGCTGTGCTGCCGTGGGGCTCGGGAATGAACGCCAATGAGATGGCGTGGCTCATGACGGATGAGGATCCGGACATGTGGCCTGTCGTCGCGTGCAGACGGCACGTGAGCTACGGCGAATCACACTGGGCTATGTTCGACTGCGGCATGGTCCAGTTCATCACTCGCATGATGCTCGGCCAGTTCGACGATTGCCCCCTCGGGAATGCCTCGCTGTGGAAGCGAACGGCACCGTTCGTCAGCTGGCGCGAACAGCGGCGACGCATGGTCGCGGGACTGGATCCGATGACAGGCGAGCCGGACCCTTACGCAGACATGTTCCCCATCACCGACGATTGATCGCAGGCCCGTCCAAACAGTCATGACATGCAGCCGGTTCAGTGTGAGCAGCGCACGGCAGATGTACCGCACGGAGGTACAGCAACCGTGTCGACCGCAGCCGACCGATCCCAACCCCGGAAACGTCATTGACCAGGACGGGAGACCTCAGCGACCGAACTGCCGGTACTTCGCATCGAGGGGGTCAGCGTTGCTGCTCCCCAACCGGAGCGGTCCTGCGGATATCCCGTGGACGCTCACTCAGGGGCCTGTCTAACTTCGCAGCATGGAGCAGGAGCACCCCCTAGTACGCGACGTCTTCCCGGAACTCATCAGTGAGCTGATGGCACTCTTGGAGGACGAAGGGGAACGCGAACTGTCAATCTGCGCATGGGATCTGCGCTTGTTCGGCGAGTGCGGCTGCCGTGACGACTTCTGTCAGAGCATCCGGACTTCGGACCATCCACAGGGACAGCCGTACGGAGCTGGCCACCGGTGTGTTCCCCTGTCCCCCTCCACGGGCATGCTGATCCTGGATGTCGTGGATCATCGCATCGTGTACGTGGAGGTTCTCCAGCGGCCCACCATGTGTCGGCAAGACCTCAAGTCCTGAGGTTGCCCCGGGCGCGTGCCAGAACCGTGCCAGGACGGCGGGCGCCCAGCGGGTAATCGCGGGAACCCGCACTGTGAGAGCGCAGCTCAGAGGGTCGCAGGTCAGACGGGAAGCAGATGTCGGCGGTTCAAATCCGTCTGTGCCCACCATCCCTTGAGTACGGCGGAGCGTGAGGCGCCGAGTCCCACTCGCGTGCCGGAGGGACCTGTCCGGAGCTCAGCCCTGGTCCGCGGGCGCGGCGTGGCGTTCGTGGAGTTGACGGCCGAACAGGGCGCCTGCGTAGAAGACGAATCCGACGCCGATGAGCCAGGTTTCCACGACCAGGACGATGCCGACGCCGCCGTAGGACTCGGCGTTGCTGACGATCATCGGGTCGAAGACGTAGGCCGAGAAGATCCGCAGGCCGCCCAGCCCCACGAGGGTGGCCAGGGCGCCGGGGAGGAGGGCGCGCCAGGTGATGCGGCCGCCGAGGAGGAAGCGTTGGCCCCACCAGAAGAACAGCGTGCCTGAGGCTCCGAGCAGGGCGATCCGTTCGAGGGCTTCCAGGTAGCCGTGGCGGAGCCACACGCCGCTCTCCACCTCGGCGGAGAGGTAGAGGGTGAGGACGACCAGCCAGATGGCCTGGCGCCAGATCCGGCGCCAAGTGGATGGTCGGAGCTGCCAGACGTTCTCGTAGACCGCCTGGACCTCGGCCGCGAAGGCGATGCCGAAGAGGGCGAGGAGGGCCAGGCCCAGGGCGCCCGTGGTGGTCGCCACCTGGTGTTGACCCGCGAACAGTTGCTCGAGAGGCGTGGCGCTGTGGGCGCTCAGGTCCATGCCGTCGGCGAGCCAGTCGGAGAAGCCGCGCTCCCGGAAGGGGTCGATGGCGGCGACCACGAGCAGCAGCGGGAGGAGGGTGACCAATCCCTGGGCTGCGAAGATCATGGACCGCCGCATCAGGTCCAGTTCGCTGACCGCTCGCAGGAAGCGGCCCAGCATGCCGCCGCGGAGGCGGGTGAGCCGCCTGCGTGTCCAGCTCTGCCCGCCAGGCGGCTCGTCACCGGAGTTCTGGGGCACGTCAGAGTCATCAGCCATGCGGCACGCCTCCGGGGACTGTCCTGCTGCCCCGGCAACCCTTTCAGTTGAGCGCCCGGCAGCGGGGAATGCCACGCCGGTGTCTGCCCCGGACCGCGCCCGTCAGCGGCGGGAGCGGAAGGGTTCGCCGCGGGCGAGGCGGCGGAGGCGGGCGAGGGCGGTGGCGCGGCGGTGGCGCAGGGTGCTGCCGCGGTCCAGTTCCTCCATCAGGCGGGTGGTGCGGTGTTCCAGGTCGAGCTCGTCGAGGATGCGGTCGACCTCGGCCAGGAGCGCGCCGTGGAGCTGCCAGGCGAGGGGGTGGTCCTGGACCTGCCGCAGCAGGAGTGCGGCCACGTGGTCGCGGCTGGCCCAAGCGGCGTGCAGTTCGGCGGCGAGGCGTTCCTCCGCGCCCTCCGCGTCGCGGCTGACCTGCGTGGTCACCAGGACGCCGAAGCTGACGAGCGCGCCGCCGAGGTGTCCCAGCACGTCGCGCAGGCCCGCGGCGATCTCGGTGTCGAAGAGGGGTTCGTCGTGGCTGCGCCGCTTGGCGAGGTCCGTCAGCGAACGGGCGATGACCCGCACGACCACGACGCAGATCTCCAGCGTGTCGAGCCCGGTGCGGAGCACTACGCGGGAGAGCAGCGGTTCGCTGATGCGCGGGTTCAGACGGAGGCTGTCCTCCGCCTGGCGGAGGGCGGCGTCGACCTCGGCGATGTACTGGTCCAGGCGTCGCGCCTCGTGCAGCCGCTCCGCCGCGCGGGCGACGGGGATCGGGCTGTCCAGCTCCTCCCCCAGCCGCAGCAGCAGCTGACGGACCCGGCGTGCGAGGTCCTCGAGCGACTCCCCCGCGCTCTCCACCCACACCGGCGGGGCGAGGAACAGGTTGAAGGCCAGCCCGACGCCGGCTCCGATCAGGGTCTCCAGCACACGGTCCCACGCCTGGGAGGTGAGCTGGGTGACCCCGAGTACGAGCATCGCGCTGATCGCGACTTCCTGGACGAACTCGCCCACCCGGATGAACTGGCCCAACGTCAGCGCGGCCAGGATGATCAGGCCGAGGCTCCACCAGGAGAGCCCCACGACGGAGCTGAAGCCGATGGCGAGGACCACCCCGGCGACCACGGAGACGACCCGTCGGACGCTCGTCGTCAGCGTCGAGTAGAGGGTCACCTGGACGACGAGGAGCGTCGTGAGCGGGGCGGTGAGCGGCGCCGGCTGATTGCTCAGCTGCTCCGCGACCGCGTAGGACAGCGTCGCCGCGACGGTGGCCCGCAGCGTCTGGACTACGACGGGGTCACGACGGGCTCGGCTCAGCGCACTCGGGATGCCGGACACCCCCTACGTATGCCCCGGACGTGCGGACCGATCCCGCCGACGACCCGTCCGGAGGCGTGGGCGGCCCCGGGCAGGATGAGGGAGAGCAGGGAACGGGAAGGGACGGGCCCCGCCGGGAAGAGGCGAGTCGAACCGGCGGGGCCCCACGGAAGCCCGCGCGGACATCCCTGGAGCGCGGACCTCGGAATGACATCGTGCCCGCACGGCCGGGCGGATACGACGCGACGCGGCACGGTTCACGCGTCCGCCACAACATCCACTCCACTCCCTGAGGGACGGCTGGGACTGGGGTGTGTCGAGCGCGTGTCGAGCGCGAGAGGGGGCAGGCGCGGCTCGAAGTGCCCGAGAAGTCGAGGACCGAGTGCCGAGTGCCGAGGCCCGGGGCCCGGAGCGCGAGCAACCGCGAGCGTGCGGGCCGTGCGGGCGACCGCGGTCTCGCGAAGCGAAGGGAGCGCGCCATGACGTGCGCCATGACCTCCGTCCCCACCCTTGCCGAGCCCGGCGAAGCGCCGCTGCCACCACGGCCGAACGAGCCCGTTCCGCCGCCCGCTCCCGAGGAGCCGACGACGCCGGACCCGCCCAGGCCGCCAGGCTCCCCGGACTCGCCCGTGCCTGATCAGCCCCCTGGCCGGTCCGAGCCGTCCGCACCCCGGCCCCGCGAGCCCGGCGTGCCGAACCCGGAGGAACCACCCGACTGAGGCTGACTCGCCCGCGGGCGGGACGGTTTGCGGTCGGGGGTCGCCGGTTAGACGCGCCGACATCCGATGCCGAGCGGCGGCACCGGCAGGCGGGTCGCAGCCCCGGAACGCGGCCGCCTTGGAGGGAGGGATGGTGTCGATGGGACACCAGAAGCCGAAACTTCCCGGCTCAGTGAGCTGGGCCTGGTCGTGGCAGGACCGTGCGGCGTGCGCCCGCTTCGATCCGCGCTTGTTCTTCCACCCGACCGGCGAACGAGGCGAGGGCTCCCGGGCGAGGGAGCAGGCCGCGAAGCAGGTCTGCTCCACGTGCCCGGTGCTCGAAGCATGCCGGGCGTACGCGCTGGCCGTTCGGGAGCCCTACGGGGTCTGGGGCGGTCTCACCGAGGAAGAACGCGCCGATCTGCTGCGCCACCGCAGGCGCGCGGCGCGGGCGGCCTGAGGAAGGGCAGGCCAGGGATTGGCGAGGGGTTGGCGAAGGGCCGACCGACTGAACCGACTGAGAGGCTGAACCGACTGACAGGCTGAACGGACGGAGAGGCCGGGTCGACAGGGCTGTAAGTCGACAACGCAAGGCGGTCGGCCACCAGGGCTCGTCACGGCTCGCGCCCCCAGCGGCGTTGTTCGTTCATCCTTCGCCGGATGACCGTCAGATCCACCAGCGCCACCAGCGCGAACACCGCGCAGACAGCGGCCGTGGCGATGTCGAACCCCACGTCGGCGGCGGGATTCACCACGGCGAGGAAGCCGAAGAGGCCCGCGCCAGCGACGAAGAGGACCGCGAACACCCGGGCGAGGAGGCGGCGTGCGCGGAGGTCGCTGCGCGCCCAGCGAGCCTCCTCGCCGGTGTGCCGCCAGCGACGCGCCGCCGCCTGCGAGCGGCGGTCGGCCATGCGCAGCCGCCACGCCCGCACGGGGTGGGGGTGGTGGACGACGGCGGGCGGCATGAGCGGGGCCTCCGAGCGGGGGACGAGTGCGGGGGACGCGTGCGGGGCGAGGACGAGTGACCCGTGAGGGAGGGTCGTTCGGGGCAGGTTCGGCGGGTGTGTGCGTTATTCCCCCGCTTCGCCCGTTTCCACCACCGGGACCCCGCGTCAACCGTCGATGTGGCGGTCCGGCTGAAGGTCGAGGTAGCGGGCCCAGCAGGCTTGGCAGACCTCCTCCGGCGGCACCTCGTCCAGGTCCGCGAGGGAGAGCGCCTGGCCGTCTTCCGGCCCGAGCGCCCGACCGCACAGCGCGCTGCGCGGATCCCGGTCCCGCCACACCACGTGCCAGGGGTCCACGCCGCTGCGCGGTTCGCCGACGGCGCTGTGCGGTCCGGCGCCGGGCGTCGAGCGGAGGTCCGGGCGGGCATTCACGTGTGCATCCGTGCTGGCGTCGAGGCGCACACCCGAACGGGCATCCGCCCGGGTGTCGCGGTGGCGGCGTACGAAGAGGGGCAGCGCCACCCAGCACAGCCCGAACCACGTCAGTACCAGGCCGGCGACGAGCCACGCGCCCCAGCCGAGTCCGGCGACCCGCATGAGCAGCAGCAGGGCGCAGCCGATCGCCAGCGCGAGCAGAGTCACGCCCAGGCCGACGAGGCGGCTGACGGCGCGCACCATCCGGGGCTTGACGTGCTGCCCGGCGAGGATGCGGTGGTAGGTGACCGGGGCGATCAGCGTGCCGGTGGCGACCGCGCCGAGGACGACGACCGTCTCGTAGAGGGACCGGTCGAAGCCGTGGAGCCGGGCGAAGCGGTCCGTGAAGGCGACGGACAGCAGGAACCCGAACATGATCTGGGCGCCGGTCTGGGCGATGCGGACCTCCTGGACGAGGTCCGTCCAGCGGCGGTCCGCCGACTCCTCGACGCTCTCGTGTCGGCCTCCTGGCCGCCTGGTCATCGCCGCTCTCCGCTCTCTGCACTCGGCACTCGGCACTCGGCACTCCGCTCGGCCCCTGCTCGCGCATAACCGGCCGGGGTGCCTGCAAACCCGTGGCCCACCCGAGTGGCAGCCCCGACTGGCAGCCCGGTGGATTCGGATGATTCGGTTTCATCGGACTTGGATGATTTCTGCTGCTTCCTATGCGTTCGCGTCGGTTTCGCCAGGTTGCTGCGGGTAGACGACGGTTATGGTGACCATCGGTGTCGAGGAGGAGTACCTGCTGCTCGACTCCGTGACCGGCCTGCCGACGGCGGAGTGCCCGCGCGTGCGGCCCGTCGCCTCGGCGCTGCCCGGCGTGGCCGCCGGGGAGGTCGGTCCGGAGCTGCTGAAGGCTCAGATCGAGATCTCCACGCCCGTGTGCGACACCGTCGACGAGGTCGGCTCGCAGCTGTGCCGGCTGCGGGCGGCGGTACGGACCGCGGCGCGGAAGGTGGGGTGCGATGTCGCGGCGACCGGTGCCGCGCCCACGCGCGGCGACGCCGTCGTACCGGTGTCGGACGGCGCCCGCTACGCCGCGATGCGTTCCCGGGCGCGGGTGCTCGTCGACGAGCAGCTGATCACCGGCATGCACGTGCACGTCGGGGTGCCCGACCGCGAGTGCGCGGTGGCCGTCGTGACGCGGCTGCGGCCCTGGCTGCCGGTGCTGGCGGCGATGGGTGCCAACTCCCCGCTGTGGGACGGCCGGGACACCGGGTACGCGAGCTGGCGCACGCTGCATTTCGGCCGGTGGCCGGTGAGCGGGCCTCCGCCCGCCTTCGCGGACGCCGCGGCGTACGAACGGCGGGTCCGGAGCCTCCTGCGCGCGGGCGTCATCGCCGACCGGCGGCAGCTCTACTGGCACGCACGGCCGTCGGAGCGCTATCCGACCGTCGAGGTCCGGGTCCTCGACGTGCAGCCGAGTCCGTGCGACGCGGTGCTGTACGTGGGCTTGATCCGCGCGCTCGTCGTCCGGGCCCTGCACGACGCACGCGACGGCGTGCCGCCGCCCGTGGACGCCCCCGAGCTGCTGGCCGCCAACACCTGGTGGGCGGCCCGGTACGGGCTCACCGGGACGCTGTACGACCCGCGCGGCGGGCGGCAGCGCGAGGCCGGGGCCGTGGTGGGCGAGCTCGTGGAGCGCGTCGCCCCCGCCCTCGCCGAAGCCGGCGACCGCGCGACGGTCGAGCGGGGTGTCGAACGGCTGCTGCGCATCGGCACCCCTGCCGAACGGCAGCGCGCCGTCTTCGAGGACCACGGCATGCCCGGCGTCCTCAAGATGATCACGTGTGACTGGTGAGCGGGCCGACCGGAACCCACCCGGACCGGAACTCCACCCGAACCCGAAGCACCCCACCAGCCGAGGGACCAGCCGAACCGAAGCACCAGCCGAGGGCGAGAGCCCCGGGCGTGGTCGACACCATGCCGGAGGCGACGCTGGAGGCGGTCGACGACCACGGGAGCGTGCCGGTGTCCGACCTGCGCCAGGGCTACGACGAGGCGCACAGGGTCCTGCGCGACCTGGCCGCCGTCGGAGTGTCGTACGACGACGTCGTCCGGGTGCTCGAGGAGGAGGGCGTCGCGAAGTTCGAAGCCGGCCGGGACGAACTGAGCCGTGCGCTCGCCCTGCGCTCGCCGTGCGCCCCGACGCCCCGGGGCTGGAGGGGGTGGAGGGGGTCCGGCGCGACCGCGCCGCCTGATCCCCGTTCGTTCCCTCATCCGCTCGGCACCGAGGAGATGGACGAGGCCCCGGCCGTCCCCCCACGGTCGGGGCCTCCATCGCTCGCTCATGTCGAGTGATCGGCTCATCCTGCCGAGTCGGGCGCGCGACGGAGTACCGCTGTCTGGAGGGAGTCCCCCCGCCAACCAGGGGCTTCGCTGCCGCCCGGGCCGGTCGCGCGCTACCGGTGGTCGGGGTCGGGTGAGAGGATGTGCGACATGCCTCGCTATGACTACCGCTGCCGCACCTGCGGCGCCACGTTCGAGCTGAACCGGCCGATGTCGCAGGCCAACGCGCCCACGGTGTGCCCGACCGGCCACGACGACGTCGTGAAGCTGATGTCGATGGTCGCGGTGACCGGCACCGCGGGCGCGGGCGGCGGCGCGCCGCAGGCCGCCGGTGGCGGCGGCGGTTGCTGCGGAGGCGGTTGCTGCGGCTGACCGGGGGTAGCCGCCGCGTGGAACGAGCCCGACGGGCGGGTTTCCACGCGGCCTCCCGGGTGTTGCACGGGGTCGGGACGGGTCGGACGATGGAAGCCGGAACGCCGTCACCGCCCACGCGCACCCCAGGGAGGCGGCCATGAAACTCCAGGATCACTTGCCGGTGGACCACCGGCTGGGCCAGGTCTACCGGTACAGCGCCGGGGCCATCGGCCTGTTCCTGATCGTCTTCGGCATCCTCGGCTTCACCAACAACGTCGGGTTCTTCTCCACGACCGGCGACCACGTCGCGGGTATGACCAGCAACGGCGCGCTGAGTCTGCTCTCGGTGCTGTTCGGCGCCCTGCTGGTGGGCGGCGCGGCGGTCGGCGGGAACTTCGCGTCGACGCTCAACATCGCCGTGGGCATCCTCTTCATCATCAGCGGCTGGGTGAACCTCGGGCTGATCGACGGTCCGAACAACATCCTGAACTTCCGCATGCGGAACATCATCTTCAGCTTCGCGGTCGGGTTGGCCCTACTGCTCTTCGGCATGTACGGGCGGGTGACGCTGCACCTGCCGAGCGACAACCCCTACTGGCGCAACCGGCACCCCGAGGCCGCCAAGGCGAACCCGCTCCCGCCGCGTGCGCTGCCGCACGGCTGACGGGTCGCCCGAAGGTCGACGGCCGGTTCCGCCGCCGCGCGTGGGTACGGCAGGATGAGGGGCATGACCGAGGTCATGCCCAAGGGCTCCAACGCGCAGCTCCCCGCCGAAGCGGCGGCGGTTCGGGTGGTGCTGCGCTGGCAGCTGCTGCCCGGCACGCCGGACGTGGACGTGTCGGCCCTGCTGCTGACCGCTTCGGGCCGCGTCCGCGAGGACGCCGACTTCGTCTTCTACAACCAGCCGCGGCACCCCAGCGGGCTGGTCCGCCACCGGGCCAAGGCGCGACGGCCCGGCGAGGCCAGCGACACCCTCGACGTGGACCTGGACCGGCTGCCGGGCTGGGTGGACCGCGTCGTGCTCGGCGCCAGCGTCGGCGACGGCCAGGACTTCGCCGCCGTCGGCGGCCTGCAACTGCTGCTCTTCGACATCGCGGGCGGCCCCGGAGCGGCCGCGCTGACCCGGTTCGACCTCTTCGAGGTGCGCGGATGCGCCGCGCTGCTCTGCGGCGAGCTCTACCGGCGCTCGGGCGGGTGGAAGTTCCGCGCCATCGGCCACGGCTACCCGTCGGGTCTGGGCGGTCTGGCGCAGGACTTCGGCGTCACCGTCGAGGAGGAGGACGAGGAGCCGGAGGCTCCCGTCGAGCAACCGGTCCCGCCGACGCCTCCGGCGTTGCCGCCGGTAGCCTCGGTGCCGCCGGTGCCGCCGGTGCAGCAGGAGCCCTCGCTGGAGCAGCTGCTGCCGGAGCCGGACGGGTTCCAGTTGCCCCCGCAGGGTCCGCAGTTCCTGCACCCGTGACGCGCGGGTGCCACGTCAGGCCACGGCGGCGCCACGCGGCGCGGCGACAAGCCGGCGCGCCTCACGCTCCCGCCGGCTTGAATCCGCGCTGCCACTGCAGGCCCCACCCGTAGAGCCGGTCCAGCTCCGCCTGGAAGCCGTAGACGTAGCGGACCTCACGGGTGATCAGGAACTCTCCCCCGCCCTTGTTCTCCATCAGCATCACCGCGCACGAGCGGGCCTGCGCCGCCCGCTCGTCCAGGCGGACCTCGATGCGCGGGCCGGACGTCGGGAAGAGCGTCACGACGGCGTGGGTGCGGTCGAAGGCGGGGGTGTCGTCGTAGATGTAGACGAAGATGAGCAGCCGCTTGAACTGCTCGCGCTTGTCCATATCGATGTACATCATCTCGCCGGTCGGCGCGCCCGAGCGGTCGTCGCGGCTGAGCCGGATGAACGGGGCGTGCTGCAGGTCGCCCATGTACGGGCCGAGCGGCTGGATCACACCCTTGCTGCCGTCCGTCATCTCGTACAGGCAGCCCAGGTCGAGGTCGACGGCCAGTGGTTCGGTCCCGGACTGACCGAGAGTCACCGGTCGGAACGGGTTCGGGTTCAGCAGGGCCCGCACCTGCTCCCGGGCGCTCTTGCGGGGGGCCTCGAACTCGCGGGCGGTCCAGTGCAGATTGACCTGCATCGTGCCGGAAAGCGCACCTTGTTCGGTGAGGGAGTAGGTGCGGCGCTTGCGGTCCAGAGTGATCCGCTCGATGCCGGCATCCAGACCACGGTCGGCCCTGCGCAGCAGGTCCAACAGTCCGGCCATTCCAACCGCCCCCTCAATCCACCCGGTTCACCTGCGGGTATACCCGCAGGACCGCACCGCATGCGGGGCAGGGTAGGCGGTCGGCGGGTAATTGACGGGTCTTGACACGACCCGGTCGATAACACAGCTTGCTCACGCGTACGATACGGAGTCTCCTGCCACACACCCAAGCCGAGGCGTCCCCGTATGAACCTCTCCTCCATACAACTGGTCTGGCTGGTCGTCGGATGCGCTCTAGCGCTCGTCGTCCTCGTCGTCATGAGCCTGCTGCGCACGAAGAAGCCCAAGCACGCCGCCACCGAGGACTCCTGGGAGCGCAGCGAGGAGCGTCGCCGCCGCAAGGAGGCCGTCTACGGGGCCGCGTCCTATGTACTGCTGTTCGTCTGCGCCGCCGTGGCCGCCGCGCTCTCCTTCCACGGCCTGGTCGGCTTCGGCCGCCAGAACCTGGGCCTGAGCGGCGGTTGGGAGTACCTGGTTCCGTTCGGCCTGGACGGCGCGGCCATGTTCTGTTCCGTCCTCGCGGTGCGCGAGGCCAGCCACGGTGACGCCGCGACCGGTTCGCGTCTGCTGGTGTGGCTCTTCGCCGGCGCGTCCGCCTGGTTCAACTTCGTGCACGCGCCGCGCGGCGGCGACCACAACGGCGCGCCGCAGTTCTTCGCGGGCATGTCCCTCTCCGCCGCCGTCCTCTTCGACCGCGCCCTGAAGCAGACGCGTCGCGCCGCGCTGCGCGAGCAGGGCCTGGTCCCGCGTCCGCTGCCGCAGATCCGCATGGTCCGCTGGCTGCGCGCGCCCGTCGAGACCTACAAGGCGTGGTCGCTGATGCTGCTGGAGAACGTGCGCAGCCTGGACGAGGCGGTCGACGAGGTCCGTGAGGACAAGCGCCAGCGCGAGGCGGCAGCCGCCGCCCAGCGCAGCGCGGACCGGCGCGAGCGGGCGGAGCTGAAGGCGATAGCGCGTTCGGCGCCGATCAAGGAGCTGACGACGCTGGACGCCTCGGCCACCGCCGAGGGCTCGGCGGCCTCCGCGTTGGAGCCGGCCGCGCCGCGCGGCGTCCTGCCGCGCCGCCGCAGCGCGAGCGCCCTGACGGGTGCCGCGCAGGCGTCGGGCGGCCGCGAGGAGGACGAGGACTCGACGATGTCGCGGCTCGACTCGCTGGACCGCAAGCTGAAGGACCTCGAGCAGCAGTTCGGCTGAGCCTTCGGGCGGCCACCTCGACGGGATCCGGGGCCGGGTCCGCGGTCGGACTGGGACGATTGCGCCCGGTTCGCCCCGGACCCGGCCCTGAGCCGTCTGTGCAGGTCCCGGGCTCCCCGGCTGACGTGCCTGGCCAGACCGTACAGTGTTGACCATGCTCGCCACCCCGTCCGGCCCCTCGGGGCCCGCCGTGCCGTCCGGCCCGTCCAAGCCGGCGACCTCCGCAACACTGCGCGAGATCAATCTCCGCACGGTCTTCGACATGATCCGCGCGCAGGCGCCCATCTCCCGCGCCGAGGTGGCCCGGCAGACCGGGATCTCCAAACCCACGGTCTCCGCGCTGCTCCAGGACCTGCTGGACCTGGGCCTGGTCACCGAGACGGAACGCGACGAGCAGAACTCCGGCCCCACCTACGGCGCGCTCTTCTTCGCCCCGCGCCCCCAGGCGGCGCACGTGCTGGCGCTCGACGTCGGCGCGCGCCGCCTGCGCGGCGCGGTCGCCGATCTGGAGGGCCGCCAACTCGCCCGCGAGGACGCCGACGTGGCCGGGCTGGACGCTCCGCGCATCGTCGAGGCCGCGGCGACACTGGCCCGGCGGCTCCGCGAGAGCGCCGGAATCCGGCCCGACCTGATCCAGCACGCCGCGATCGGCGTGCCCGGCGTGGTGGACCTGCGCGAGGGCCGCATCTGGCAGGCGCTCAACATCCCCGCGCTGGACGGCTTCCCGGCCCGCGAGCGGTTCGGCGAGGCGCTCGGCTGCCCGGTCACGCTCGAGAACGACATCCACCTGGCCGCCCTGGGCGAGCAGCGGTCCGGACGGGGCCGGGACGCGGCGAGCTTCTGCTTCCTCTCCGTCGGCACCGGCGTGGGCGCGGGACTGGTCCTGCGCGGCGAACTGCACCGCGGCTTCGCGGGGGCGGCCGGGGAGTTGGACAACGTCTTCGCCGAGGACGAGATCGAGCGCAAGGACCCCTGCGCGGGGGCGCTGCTGCGGTGCGCGGCACGGCTCTTCCCGTCCGGCTCGGCGCCGGCCTCCACGGAGGAGCTGTTCGCGCTGGCACGCTCGGGCGACGAGGCCGCGGTCGCCGCGGTCGACGAGGAGGCCCGGCGCATCGCCGGCTACCTCGCCCCGGTGGCGGCGGTGGTCGACGTCGAACTCGCCATCCTGGGCGGCGGCATCGGCCTCAACGCGGACCTGCTGCTGGACCGTGTCACGGAGCGCCTCGCCTCCCGGGTCCCCTACCCGCCGCGGGTCGAGGTCTCCACGCTGGGCGAGGCGGCGGTCCTCACGGGCGCGATCGCGGTGGCGACGCGCGAGGCGCTGGAGCAGATCCTCGCGCCCCGCTTCACCGCAGGCCACCGCCGCCCCTGAGGCTGCCGCCTCAGGAGTGCTCACCCCGGGCGAGCCCTGCCCGCTGCTCGGTTCTCGGCCCGCGCCCAAGGGACGGCCCCGCGGGGCGCCCCGGCCTGGCGCGGCTTCGCGGACACCCGGCAGGCACTCCGACCGCCCCGGGCGGTCGTTGCTCCCCCGCAGGAAGCGGCGGTGCCTGAGACGCGGCAACGCCCGACCTCGGG
>NZ_BBPQ01000009.1:47027-172165 GCF_000787855.1 Streptacidiphilus anmyonensis
CTCGGGCTCAGGCGACCCAGCCCCGGCCTCAGGTTCAGGCGGCCAGCCCGGACCCGGGCTCAGACCCCGCCTCAGGCTCAGGCTCGGGCTCGGACCCGGGCGACCCAGCCCTGGCCTCGGGCTCAGGCCCGGCCCCAGGCTCAGGCGGCCCAGACCGGACCCGGGCTCGGACCCGGGCGACCCAGCCCCGGCCCGGGCACGGGCCCAGGGTCGGCCTCAGGCTCAGGCCCAGCCTCAAGCGGCCCCGGCCCGGCCTCGGGCCCAGGCTCGGCCTCAAGCGGCCCACTCCCGGGCCCGGCCTCGGGCTCAGGCGGCCCAGACCCGGACCCCGCCTCGGGCTCAGGCGGCCCAGACCTGCCCCCGGACCCGGGCTCAGGCTCAGGCGCTCAGGTCCGGGCGACGGTGACGATGCTGCGGCTGGTGGCCGTCACCGGGCCGCCGTTCCAGTCCCCCTCGCGGCGCTCGATCTCGAAGCCCGCCTCCGTCAGGAAGGCGTCGAGCCGGGCCTCGTCGAGGAAGCGGAGCGTCGTGCCGTCGACGGAGAGGATCGTGCCGTCCGGGGTCGCGGTGGTCTCGGTGAAGGTGACGAGGTCGTCCTTCACGGAGCTCACCTCGTGCCACTGGCGCAGATCCCAGCCGTTGCCCGTGATCGTGTGGACCGTGGACGGATTCCAGGTCTCCCACGCCCGCGCGGCGGGGTTGCGGGTCTCGAAGGCGAACCGCCCGCCGGGGCGGAGCGCGCCGTGGATCGCGGCGAGCGAGGCGCGCAGCTCCTCGTCGGTGACCAGGCACTGGAAGGCGTTGCTGGCCATGGTGGCCAGGGCGAACTCGCGGTGCCAGCGCGAGGCGTCCGACACGACCCCCTCGACCCACTCGATGTCCGTGCGGCGGCGGGCGCGCCGCAGGGAGGGAAGGTCGGGGTCGAGGCCGACGAGGCGGCCGGCGTGGCCGTGCCCGCGGGCCTGATGGAGCATCATGCCGGTGCCGCAGCCGAGGTCCAGGACCGAGTCCGCGGCCATCACCAACAGGTCGTAGAACCGGTCCGTCGCGTTGGCCGCGCCGTCCCAGCGGTACATCTCGTCGTAGAGCGCGACCGAGTCGTCAGGAGTGAAGTCCACCCGGGAACGTTAGAGCCCGATCGATCGGGAGACAACGGGATTTCCCTCGACGTCACCGTCGCCGTCACCGTCGCCGTCGTCGCCGTCGTCCTCGCCCCCCTCGGCGGCAAGGCTCTCGGCCCGCCGGTTGCGGAGCACCGAGCCGTACAGGGCCAGCGCGATGAAGGCGACGCCGATCAGACCGGTGACGACCTCGGGGATCTGGTACCTGATCGAGGCCATGAGGATGAGGGCCAGCGCGCCGATCGCGTAGTGCGCGCCGTGTTCGAGGTAGACGTAGTCGTCCAGGGTCCCCCGGCGGACCAGGTGGACGGTGAGGGACCGGATGTAGAACGCGCCGATCCCCAGTCCGAGCGCGATCTGGAAGATGTTCTGGCTGACCGCGAACGCCCCGACGACACCGTCGAAGGAGAAGGACGCGTCGAGGATCTCCAGGTAGACGAAGAGCACGAAGGCCGCCTTGCCGGCCACGTGCACCGCCGAGCGCCTCGGGCGCGGCGCTGGCGCCCGCTCGGCGGCCGCGTCCTCGCCGTTCCCGTCCGGGACGCCGACCGCTTCGAAGCGGTCGGCCAGGCCGGTCGCGAGCAGGTAGGTGAGCACGCCGGCGACCCCGGCGAGCAGGACGGTCTCCGTGCGGTCCCCGGCGAAGAGGCGGGCGGCGAGCAGCAGCGCGCCGAGGGTGAGGATCACCGGCAGGCGTTCGATCCGGCCGAAACGTTCCATCAGCCGTTCCAGCGGCCCGAACCAGCGCAGCTCCTTCTCACCGGAGAGGAAGTCCAGGAAGATCATCAGCAGGAACGCCGCCCCGAAGGCGGCGATGGCCGGATGCGCGGCGTCGAGGTGCTCGGCGTAGCTGAGGCCGTGGTACGTCCGCGAGGAGTCCAGCGCCAGTTGGAGCACCGTGAGCGGAGCGATGTGCGCGGTGAGGCCGACCACGAGCAGCGGGAAGACCAGCCGCATCCCGAAGACGGCGACGAGCACGCCGACCGTCAGGAAGATCCGCTGCCAGAACGGGCTCATCCGGCGCAGCACGGTGGCGTTGATGACGGCGTTGTCGAAGGAGAGCGAGATCTCGAGGATCGCCAGGATCAGGACGACTCCGAAGCCGTCCGCCCCCCACAGGTACCCGGCCGCGGCCAGTCCCAGCAGGGTGACCCCGAAGGACCAGCCGAAGGTGCGGAGAAACACCGCGCGCCCACCCCTCTCGCTTCCGCCGTCGGTCGACGCTCGCCCGGCCGCCGTCGGCCGGGAGATGCCCCCAGCATCTCATGACGGATTCTTACGAAACGTTCACCCCGAAGTCTAGGGCGATGCCTCGCAATCCGGTCGCGTACCCCTGACCGACGGCGCGGAACTTCCACTCCCCGTCGTAGCGGTAGAGCTCGCCGAAGATCATCGCGGTCTGGTCCGACGCCTCTTCGGACAGGTCGTAGCGGGCGAGCTCGGTCCCGTCCTGCTGATTGACCACGCGGATGAAGGCCCCGCGAACCTGGCCGAAACTCTGCCTGCGGATCTCGGCGTCGTAGATGGAGACCGGGAAGACGATCTTGTCGACCTGGGTGGGCACCAGGGCGAGCTGGACGGTGATCGCCTCGTCGTCCTCGGTGCCGTCCCCGCCGTGGACGTCGTCGCCGTGGTGCTCGACCGAGCCCTCGGGGCTCTTGAGGTGGTTGTAGAAGATGAAGTACTCGTCGCCGAGCACGCGCCCGCCGGAGCAGAGCAGGGCGCTGGCGTCGAGGTCGAAGGGCGCGCCGTTCGCCGACCGCGCCTGCCAGCCGAGCCCGATCCGCACCGTCGTCAGGTGCGGTGCCGCCTTGGAGAGTGAGACGTTTCCGCCCTTGGCCAGCGTGACGCCCATGGCTTGTGTTCCTGCCCCTCTGCCGCGCCGATCTCTCGTTGCTGGGCTCGATCGTAACGGGGCATCAGCACTTGAGCACAGGGCCCGCGGAACCCGGCGAACCGGTTCCCGCGGGCCCTTTCGTCAGCTCGGCGGATCAGGCTCAGATGCCCTGCAGCGCCTTCAGGTACTCCTGCTGGTCACGCGCGTCCGGCAGGCCGTTGACGACGCTCCAGCGGACGACGCCCTGCTTGTCGATGACGAAGGTGCCGCGGACCGCGCAGCCCTTCTCCTCGTCGAAGACGCCGTAGGCGCGGGAGACCTCACCGTGCGGCCAGAAGTCCGAGAGCAGCGGGTACTCCAGGCCCTCCTTCTCGGCGAAGACGCGCAGCGTGAACGGCGAGTCGTTGGAGACGGCCAGGATCTGCACGTCGTCGTTCTGGAACGACGGCAGCTCACGCTCGATGCTGCAGAGCTCGCCGGTGCAGACGCCGGTGAAGGCGAACGGGTAGAAGACCAGCACAACGTTCTTCTCGCCACGGAAGTCCGCGAGCGAGACGACCTCGCCGTGCTGGTTCTTGAGCGAGAACTCGGGAGCCGGAGAACCGACCTCGATAGCCATGCGAAAACCCCTCATCGTCGTAGGCCGTGCCGTGGCCAATCCTGCCACGCCGAGGCCGGGCTCCCTGCTGTGCAAAGGTTGCCGCTTCCCGAGGACGACGTCCTCGCACCCTGGATGGTGCGACGAAACGTCTCAGCGGAAGCCGGGCAGGCGGCTCAGCAAGGACACCGCGCCGACGGCCTTGCGCAGCAGCGGGCCGCCCGGGAGGTTGGGGACCTGGTCGACGAGCGGCGCCAGCGCGAGCAGGCCGCCGACGCGGCGCATGCGGATCTCGCCACGGGCGAGCATCGACGGGACCGAGCCGGTGGAGACCAGCAGGTGCCGGGCCGCGCCCTCGACGCCGGGGAGGTCGTCCGCCGGTTCGTGGCGGCGTACCCGCCAGCCGTCGGCGTCGGCGGTGAAGACCCAGCCCAGGCCGCCGTCGGGCTCCCACAGGCCCGCCGAAGAGGGGATCTCGGCCCGCCAGGCCAGCGCGCCGACCACGTCGACCATCGCGGCCAGTCCGGCGTCCGCGAGCGGCGGGGGGACGGTGCCGGTGGCGTCGTGGACCGCCTGGGCGGCCTCGTGGCCCATGGCGTGGATCTGCGTCAGGACCGGCAGCGGACCGAGGGGGGAGTCCACGATGCGGCGGCCGAGCTCCGGCGCGGCCAGGACCTCCTCCAGGGCCGCGGCGACCCGCTCACGGGCCTCGGCCAGGGCGGCGCGGACCTCCTCGGGCGAGGGGTCGAAGGGCTTGGGGCGCCGCTCGGGCGCCGGCAGGCCGTGCGCCGCGGCCATGACGGCGCCGAGGACCGGCCGTCCGGGCCAGGAGCCCAGCGCGGCGAGCGGACGCAGATCCCGTGGCCCCTGCTGCTCGCGGCCCTCGCGCGGTTCCTCCGTCGCCACGGCGAGGACCGCGTCCCAGCCGCCGAGGACCCGGGCCCGCAGGCTCTCCGGGGGCTCCTCGGCGACGCCGCGCGGCCCGTGCAGGACCGGTTGGTGATCTTCTGCCATGCCGCCATTCTGCCGCCGGGGCCGCAAGCCCGGCATTTCGGCCGTTTCGCGTCCGCGGAGAAACCCTGGGCGGGACGCGCGAAGCGGGGCCCGGACGGAGGATCCGTCCAGGCCCCGCTCGTCAGCTCGGGATGCTCGGGGAGCGCCTCAGCGCTTGCCGGCCTTGGCGGTCTTCGGGGTGGCCAGGCGGACCGCCGACCACTCCTTGCTCACCGCGGCGGTGCTGGTCTGCGACAGGCCGGCCGTCTGTGCGGCGTCGGCGATGTCACTGGCCTCGACGTGGCCCTCGCGCCCGGTCTTCGGGGTGAGCAGCCAGACCAGGCCGCCCTCCACCAGGTACTCCTGGGCATCGACGAGGGAGTCGGTCAGATCTCCGTCTTCGCTGTCCTCGCGGAACCACATCAGCACGACGTCCGCGACGTCGTCGTAGTCCTCGTCGACGAGCTCGGTTCCGGTGAGTTCCTCGATGGACTCACGCAGGTCCTGGTCGACGTCGTCGTCGTAACCGAGCTCCTGGACCACCTGTCCGGCCTCAAGACCCAGCCGACGTGCCGCACTGGTCTTGTCCTCCGCGGGGTCCGCGGTCGCGCTCACGGGAATTGCCTCCTATATCCGACCCTGTCTTCTGGTACCAGGGCTGTGCCGGTAGTCCACACGGGCGGGGCGCGGAGCGCAAGTACCCGACCTCCGATCAGCCCCTGGCTACGGTGAGTCGCGGTGCGACACGCCGCCGGGAGTGACCGGGATCACTCCCATTTGCCCCAGTATCACCATCAAACGACGTTCCGCGCAGCGGATCGTGATTCCCCTTACCCGCTGTAGGCGTTGCTCACTCCTCGTAGGGATCCCGGTCCGGAGAGCAACCGAGCGTGTCTCATCACTCGACCATGTGACCGAGTACTCCTTGACCAGGCGTAGAGTCTCCTGTTGGCCCTCCCCAGCCTGCCCACTCCACAACGTTGTGGGGACGGGTCGGGCCACCTCGTCGTGCGACACCGCGCACCTGGCGAGAACCGGCTCGATTGCCCCTAAGGGATTACTCCCATAAGGGCACGATTCGGTTACTCATGGGTAGAGATGACGTTTCTCCCCCTGCGGTCCACGATGGAGGCGGCGCGACACACCCTCCGCAACGACCGACAAGTGAAGGAACAGCGTGGCTTCCGGATCCGATCGCAACCCGATCATCATTGGCGGCCTGCCCAGCCAGGTCCCCGACTTCGATCCCGAGGAGACCAGCGAATGGCTGGACTCCCTCGACGCCGCCGTCGACGAGCGCGGCCGTGAGCGCGCCCGCTACCTCATGCTGCGGCTGATCGAGCGCGCCCGCGAGCGGCGCGTCGCCGTGCCGGAGATGCGCAGCACGGACTACGTCAACACCATCGCCACCAAGGACGAGCCGTTCTTCCCCGGCAACGAGGAGATCGAGCGCAAGGTCCTGAACGCCACCCGTTGGAACGCCGCGGTGATGGTCTCCCGCGCGCAGCGCCCGGGGATCGGCGTCGGCGGCCACATCGCGACCTTCGCCTCCTCGGCGTCGCTGTACGACGTGGGCTTCAACTACTTCTTCAAGGGCAAGGACGCCGAGGGCGCCTCCGGGGACCAGATCTACTTCCAGGGCCACGCCTCGCCCGGCATCTACG
Source organism: Streptacidiphilus anmyonensis (assembly GCF_000787855.1). GTDB lineage: Bacteria > Actinomycetota > Actinomycetes > Streptomycetales > Streptomycetaceae > Streptacidiphilus > Streptacidiphilus anmyonensis. Next base: position 53,241 of record NZ_BBPQ01000009.1, read on the forward strand.
CCCGCGCCTACCTGCTGGACCGACTGAGTGAGCAGCAGCTCGACAGCTTCCGCCAGGAGCACTCGCGCGCGCCGTACGGCCTGTCCAGCTACCCGCACCCGCGGAACATGCCGGACTTCTGGGAGTTCCCGACCGTGTCCATGGGCCTCGGCCCGCTGGGCGCGATCTACCAGGCGCGGATGAACCGCTACCTGCTGAACCACGGCATCAAGGACACCACCGACTCGCGCGTGTGGGCCTTCCTCGGCGACGGCGAGATGGACGAGGTCGAGTCGCTCGGCCAGCTGTCCATCGCCGCGCGCGAGGGCCTGGACAACCTGACCTTCGTGGTCAACTGCAACCTGCAGCGTCTCGACGGCCCGGTGCGCGGCAACGGCAAGATCATCCAGGAGCTGGAGTCGATCTTCCGCGGCAACGGCTGGAACGTGATCAAGCTCATCTGGGACCGCACCTGGGACCCGCTGCTCGCGCAGGACCGCGACGGCGCGCTGGTCAACAAGATGAACACCACGCCCGACGGCCAGTTCCAGACCTACGCCACCGAGTCCGGCGCGTACATCCGCGAGCACTTCTTCGGCGGCGACCTGCGCCTGCGCGCCATGGTCGAGAACCTGACCGACGAGCAGATCCAGCACCTGGGCCGCGGCGGCCACGACCACAAGAAGGTCTACGCCGCGTTCAAGGCCGCGACCGAGCACAAGGGCCAGCCGACCGTCATCCTGGCCCAGACCGTCAAGGGCTGGACGCTGGGCCCGAACTTCGAGGGCCGCAACGCGACCCACCAGATGAAGAAGCTGACGGTCGAGGACCTCAAGCGCTTCCGTGACCGGCTGCACCTGCCGATCACCGACAAGCAGCTGGACGAGGGCTACCCGCCCTACTACCACCCGGGCAAGGACTCGGAGGAGATCCAGTACATGCACGACCGCCGTGCGGAGCTCGGCGGTTACATGCCGACCCGCAAGGTCCGGCCGCGCAAGCTGGAGCTCCCCGGCGACGACGCCTACAAGGTCCTGAAGAAGGGCTCCGGCCAGCAGTCGATCGCCACCACCATGGCGTTCGTCCGCCTGCTCAAGGACCTGATGCGGGACAAGAACATCGGCAAGCGCTTCGTGACGATCGCGCCGGACGAGTACCGCACCTTCGGTATGGACTCGCTCTTCCCGTCCGCGAAGATCTACGACCCGATGGGCCAGCAGTACGAGTCGGTCGACCGCGACCTGCTGCTCGCGTACAAGACCTCGCCGCAGGGCCAGATGATCCAGGACGGCATCACCGAGGCCGGCTCCACCGCCTCGCTGATCGCCGCGGGTTCGTCCTACGCCACCCACGGCGAGCCGCTGATCCCGGTCTACGTCTTCTACTCGATGTTCGGGTTCCAGCGCACGGGTGACCAGTTCTGGCAGATGGCCGACCAGCTGGCGCGCGGCTTCGTGCTCGGCGCGACCGCCGGCCGCACCACGCTGACCGGTGAGGGCCTCCAGCACGCCGACGGCCACAGCCAGCTGCTGGCCTCGACCAACCCGGCGGCCGTCAGCTACGACCCGGCCTACGGCTACGAGATCGCCCACATCGTCCAGGACGGTCTGCGCCGCATGTACGGCAGCAGCCCCGAGCACCCGCACGGCGAGGACGTCTTCTACTACCTCACCGTGTACAACGAGCCGATCCAGATGCCGGCCGAGCCCGAGAACGTGGACGTCGAGGGCATCCTCAAGGGCGTCTACAAGCTGGCGGAGGGTCAGGGCGGCCAGGTCCCGGCGCAGATCCTCGCCTCCGGCGTGGCCGTGCCGTGGGCGCGTGAGGCCCAGCGCATCCTGGCCGAGGAGTGGAACGTCAAGGCCGACGTCTGGTCGGTGACCTCCTGGAACGAGCTGCGCCGCGACGCGGTGGAGACCGAGGAGTTCAACCTGCTCAACCCGGACGAGGAGCAGCGCGTCCCGTTCGTGCAGCGCAAGCTTGCCGGCAGCGAGGGCCCGTTCGTGGCCGTCTCCGACTGGATGCGCGCGGTGCCGGACCAGATCGCGCGCTGGGTCCCGGGCCAGTACCAGTCGCTGGGTGCCGACGGCTTCGGCTTCGCCGACACCCGTGGCGCAGCGCGCCGTTACTTCCACATCGACGCGCAGTCGATCGTGCTGGGCGTGCTGACCGAGCTGGCCAAGCAGGGCAAGGTCGACCGCACGGCGCTGAAGGCGGCCATCGACCGCTACCAGCTGCTGGACGTCGCGGCCGCCCACCCGGGCAACGCCGGCGGCGACGCGTAGTCCTGGCAATCCTTAAGTAACAGAGGCCCGGTGACGATCCGTCACCGGGCCTCTGCGTTTTTTCTGTGGATTCAGGCAAACCACTCCCGCGCGTGGTGGCACTCCTCTACCTTGGCCGAACGCCGACAACGCAGTCGGCACTTCGTGCGAGAGGAGCCCCATGCGTACGACTCGTCGCGCCACCGCTCTGTCCGCCGCACTTCTGGCCACCCTCGGGACGGCCGCCCCCGCCGTCGCGGTCACCGCCCCCGCGATCGCCAACGGCACCGTGCACAACCTGCACATCCACCTGCGCAACAGCTCCAGCTCCAACTGGTCGGGCTTCGCCGCCACCGGCGGCGGCTTCACCAGCATCTCCGCCAGCTGGGTGCAGCCGACCGGCAAGTGCACCAGCGCCACGAGCTACTCCAGCTTCTGGGTGGGCATCGACGGCGACGGCAGCAACAGCGTCGAGCAGACCGGCTCGGAGGTGGACTGCTCGGGCGGCTCGCCGCAGTACTACTCCTGGTACGAGATGTACCCGGCGTACCCGGTCAACTTCTCGAACACCGTCAGGCCGGGCGACCACTTCACGGGTTCGGTGACCTTCAACGGCTCCGGCAAGTTCACCATGAAGCTCAGCGACACCACCCAGGGGTGGAGCCGCTCGGTCAGCAAGACCTACTCGCCGGCGCAGCGCTACTCGGTCGAGGTGATCGCCGAGGCGCCGTCCAGCTCCACGGGCGTGCTGCCGCTGACGAACTTCGGCACCGTCAACTTCACCAACTCCCTTGCCAACGGCCAGCCGCTGGGCAACTACAGCCCGGACCAGATCAACATGGTCTCCGGCTCCACGACCAAGGCCACCACCTCCTCGCTCTCCGGCGGCGAGAACTTCTCGGTGACCTGGAAGCACAGCTGACAACGGGTTGGCGACCGGTTGACGACGGTGGGTGACGCCTCACGGCGGCGCCCACCGTCGCTGTGTGAACGCCTCGTAAGAATCACGCGCGAGTCACGGCCGAATGACGGCCATTGTGATGGTTGTCGCAGTTTGCGTCTGCTCCGTACAGCGTACGCAGCCGGACGATGCCCTTACGCTTGCGCAAAGCGTCTCGCATGGCGGGCATCTCGCCTCACGCCGTGACGCCCCGCACCCGCGAGACCAACCGGGCTGTTCGCGCCCGCACGACGGTCGCCGGCATCCCCGAGGAGACACCTGCATGCGGTTCAAGCGCACCCTGGTGGCAGCGATGGTCTCCTTCACCTGCCTCGCCGGCACGGGTGCCGCGGCCGCCGGAGCGGCCGTCTCCGCCGAGCAGATCGCCGTCACCACCCCGCCCGCGGGCAGCACGGGCTGGCTCCACGACCGCTCCCTGGGCGTCACCATGCCGGACCCTGCGACGGCGAGCGCGACCGACGTCGCCGACTTCTTCGCCGGGCTCACCGACGCCCAGCAGCAGCGGCTCGTCGCCGCCTACCCCCTGGTCGTCGGCAACCTCGACGGCGCGCCCCTGGCCCTGCGCTACCAGGCCAACCACCTCGCCATGCAGGCCGAGCTGGACCGGCTGAAGAAGCAGGACCCCCAGTCCGCCGCGCAGATCGCGATGCTGACGCAGCTCACCCAGCCCGGCCACCAGGTCATCGCCTTCGACCCGCGCAGCCGCGGCCTGGTCGCCGAGGTCTTCGGCGACCTCGCCACCGCGGAGAAGGTCTCCGTCCTCGTCCCCGGCTCGGACATCGACCTGGCCCACTTCGCCAAGGTCCAGGACGAGGCGCAGGCGCTGCGCGCCGAGGAGCAGCAGGTCTCCCCCGGCACCACCACCGCCGCCATAGCCTGGGCCGACTACGTCACCCCCGTGGGCCTCGGCGCCGACGCCGCGACCTCGCGCCTCGCGGACGCGGCCGCCCCCCGGCTCACCCGCTTCCTCGCGGGCCTCGCGGTCACCGCCCACCCGAGCACGCCGCCGTCGCTCTTCTGCCACTCCTACGGCTCGGTCGTCTGCGGCGTCGCCGCGCCCACCCTGCACGCGACCGGCACGGTCACCGACATGGTCGTCCTGGGCAGCCCCGGCATGGACATCGACGGCGCCTCCGCCCTCGGCGAGGGCGTCCGCCTGTGGGCGACGGTGCGCAACGCCACCGACTGGATCGGCAACGTCCCCTACCTCGAGTTCGCGGGCCTCGGCCACGGCCAGGACCCGACCAGCCCCGGCTTCGGCTCCCACCTGGTCGCCTCCACCGGCGCCGCCGGCCACAACGGCTACTACGCCCCGGGCACGGCCAGCCTCCGCAACTACGCGGACATCGCGCTGGGCCAGTACGGCGACGTGACCTCGTAACCGAGGGAAGTGCACTACCCAGGGGCGCGGGACTCTGCCGATATGCGGCTCCGCCGCGTGGGCGCGAGCAACCGCCGGCGTGCGGAAGGCCCCTCGCGCAGCCCTGCGCCCTGAAGGTGACCGTCAGCGCGAAATGCTGCTCATGTCCGCGTAGCGGTCGCCCGCGACCTGGGCGGCGATGGGCTCCAGGGTGGCGAGTTCCGCGTCGGTGAGGATCAGCCGCGTCGCGGCGGTGTTCTCCTCCAGGCGGGTGCGCTTGCGGGTGCCAGGGATCGGGACGACGGCGAGGTGGTGGACCTGGGCGCGCTGCTGGACCCAGGCGAGGGCCACCTGGCCCGGCGTCGCGCCGCGGTCCGCGGCGATCTTGTGGACCGGGGCCAGCAGCGCCGCGTTGTGCGCGGCGTTGTCGCCGGTGAAGCGCGGCTGGTAGTTGCGGAAGTCGCCCGCCGCCAGCTCGCCCGCGTTGCTGAAGGACCCCGTCAGGAAGCCGCGGCCGAGCGGCGAGTACGCCACGAACGCGACGCCCAGCTCCGCCGCCGCGGGCACCGCGCTGCGCTCGACGTCACGGGAGAAGAGCGACCACTCGGACTGGAGCGCGGTGATCGGGTGGATCGCGTGCGCCTCCCGCAGCTCCTCGCCGTTGACCTCGGACAGGCCCAGGAACCGCACCTTGCCCGCGGCGACCAGCTCCGCCATCGCGCCCACGGACTCGGCCAGCGGGACCTCGGGGTTGCGGCGGTGCATGTAGTACAGGTCGATGTGGTCGACGCCCAGGCGTCGCAGGCTCGCGTCGACGGCCTGACGGATGTACGTCGCGTCGTTGCGGACCGCGCGGTACGTCGGGTCGTCCTCGCGGCGCTCGATGGCGAACTTCGTCGCCAGCACCACCTCGTCGCGGTGGGCCTGCACGAACGGACCGACGAGCTGCTCGTTGCGGCCGTAGCCGTACATGTCGGCCGTGTCGAACAGGGTGACGCCCAGCTCCAGCGCCCGCTCGAGCGTCGCCCGGGACTCGGTCTCGCCGGTGTCGCCGAACTGGTCGCTGTAGAACTCGCTCATGCCCATGCAGCCGAGGCCCTGGACGCCGACGACGGGGCCGTTCGTGCCCAACGTGGTGGTCGGGATGGTGCTCATGACTCAGTCCTGCCTCTCGCCTTACTGACAATCTTGGCCGTACAAGTCGATCTTGTAGTCCAGGACCAGAAGGTTCGTCTGGAGGTCGCGGATCCGCGCCAGCACCTCTTCGCGGTGCGCGATCAGCAGCTCGCGGCGCTCGGCGCGGGTGTCGTCGCCGGCGCGGACCAGCTCGGTGTAGCGCAGCATCGCCGCGACGGGCATGCCGGTCGCCCGCAGGTTGCCGAGGAACCTCAGCCAGCCCAGGTCCGCGTCGCTGAAGCGACGCTGCCCGTGGTGCGAGCGGGCCGGGTGGTCCAGCAGGCCGATCCGCTCGTACCAGCGCAGCGTGTGCGCGGTCAGGCCGGTGCGTTCGACCACCTCGCCGATGGTGTAGCGAGCCTCGAACTCGCTTCCCGCGACCGCCGCCTGCGACATCTGCGACATCCCGGGCCCCCTTCCGATCGTGTCCTGATCGACGCTACCGACCTTGAGTGCACTCTAAGCAAACGCCGCTCCGTAGACTCGGCACCCATGGAGAGCCTGCACCTGATCGAACAGTGGCCCGTCACCACCGCGGCGGCCGTCGTGGTCCGCCGGGACGGCAGCGTGGCCGGCAGCCACGGCCCGCAGCGGCACCCGTTCAAGCTGGCCTCGGTGACCAAGCCGCTGACGGCCTACGCCACTCTGGTCGCCGTCGAGGAGGGCGCGCTGGAGCTGGACGACCCGGCGGGTCCCGAGGGTTCGACGGTCCGGCACCTGCTCGCGCACACCTCCGGCCTCGCCTTCGACGAGCACCGCACCATGGCCGCGCCCGGCACCCGCCGCCTCTACTCGAACGCGGGCTTCGACGTGCTGGCCGAGACGGTCTCCAAGGCGACGGGCATGCCGTTCCCGCAGTACGCGGCGGAGGCCGTCTTCACCCCGCTCGGGATGAGCGGGACCTGGCTCGACGCCGCGAGCAAGAGCCCGGCCGGCGCGGGCGGCGTCTCCACCGCCGAGGATCTGGCCCGCTTCGCCGCGGAGCTCCAGGCTCCGCGCGTGCTCCACCCCGAGACCCTCGCCGAGGCCACCCGCGTCGCCTTCCCCGGCCTGAACGGGGTCCTGCCGGGCTACGGCCACCAGAAGCCGAACGACTGGGGCCTCGGCTTCGACATCCGCGACCACAAGTCCCCGCACTGGACCGGCCTGAGCAGCTCCCCGGCGACCTTCGGCCACTTCGGCCAGTCCGGCACGTTCCTGTGGGTCGACCCGGCGGCGGGCGCGGCCTGCGTCGTCCTCACCGACCGCGACTTCGGCCCGTGGGCGGCGGAGCTGTGGACCCCGTTCACGGACGCCGTGCTCGCCGAGCTTCACCCGTAGCTGACGGCCGACTCCATCGCCCACACCAGCAACTCGACGCCGTCCGGGCCCGCCGTGGGGTCGACCAGGACGGCGTCTCCACTGATCCGCACCGCGTCCCCCGCGGCGAGCTCGCGGCCGCGCCCCTTCGGGCCGTCGGACTCGCGGAAGCCGAGGCCGCCGCGGGCGACGTGCAGGTAGACGTACGCAGCCCGCGGCAGCTCGGGAAGCGGCAGGTACGCGCCCGCGCGCAGCAGATGCAGGGCGGCGTCGGCGCGTCGCAGCAGTCCCGGCGGGGTCAGCAGCACCGACCCCGCCCCCGCCTCGGCGTCCGCATCCCGCACCGCATAGGCCGGGTCCGTGCCGAACTCCCCTGGCTGGAGCCAGAACTGCAGGAACCGCACCGGTTCGTCCGTGGCCGCGTTGACCTCGCTGTGGCTGACGCCGGACCCCGCGCTCAGGTACTGGAGCTGTCCGGGCCGGACCACCGCCTCGTGGCCGTGGTCGTCGCGGTGGGCCAGCTCGCCCTCCAGGACCCAGGTGAGGATCTCCGTGTCGCGGTGGCGGTGCGCCGCGAAGCCCGCGCCCGGGGCGAGGAGTTCCTCGTTGCAGGCCAGGAGCGCGCCGAAGGAGACGTTGGCGGGGTCGTAGTGCGCGGAGAAGGAGAACGCGTGGGCGGTCCGGACGCCGGGCTCCGGCTCGGAGCGGTACCGGTGGCCGGCGCGGCGGATACTGAGCGGCATAGGGCCACATTAGGCACTTGTGACCCGCGTCTCCCGCGCCGGGTGCATCCCCGTGCACGGATCGGCGCGGCGATGGTGCAGGCTTAGTCTGTGCCAGACCCAGTCGCCCAGAACCCCGCGAACCAGCCGGCCGAGGCAGCCCCCGGAAAGACCGCCGACACCGTGGAGCGCACCGCCGCGCGGCGCGGCTCGCGGCGCGGGACGGCCTTCGAGCGCAAAACCGTGATGGCCACCGCCGAGCAGCACGCGCAGACGCTGAAGAACCTCGAGCGCGCCGCCGGGAAGATGGCCACCGCGGCCATCGCCCGGATGGACGACAGCCTCGCCTGGTACCGCAACATGCCGCCGGAGCACCGCTCCTGGATCGGGCTGGTGGCACAGGCCGGTATCGCCGCGTTCACCGAGTGGTTCCGCCACCCGGACGCGCCGCAGGCGATCAGCACGGACGTGTTCGGGACCGCGCCGCGCGAGCTGACCCGCGCGGTCACCCTGCGCCAGACCGTGGAGATGATCCGGACCACCATCGAGGTCGTCGAGGAGGCGATCGAGGAGGTGGCCGCGCCGGGCGCGGAGGAGGCGCTGCGTGAGGCGGTGCTGGTCTACGCCCGCGAGATCGCCTTCGCCACCGCCCAGGTCTACGCCCAGGCCGCGGAGGCCCGTGGTGCGTGGGACGCGCGGCTGGAGGCGCTGGTCGTCAACTCCCTGCTCTCCGGCGACGCGGACGAGGGCGTGCTGTCGCGCGCCGCCGCGCTCGGCTGGGGACAGCCGGACCGGGTCATGGTCGTCATGGGCAGCGCGCCCGCCGGGGACAGCGAGCTGGTCGTCGAGGCGATCCGGCGGGCCGCCCGGCACGCCAAGCTGCACGTGCTCACCGGCGTGCTCGGCTCCCGGCTGGTCGTGGTCGTCGGCGAGAAGAAACCGCGCAGCGGCGAGCGGCTGTGGGATCCGGTGGTCGCCGCCCGCGCGCTGCTCGGGCAGTTCGCGCCCGGGCCGGTGGTGATCGGTCCGACCGTCTCCGACCTGCTGTCCGCGACGCGTTCCGCGCAGGCCGCAGCGGCGGGTCTGCGAGCGTGCTCGGCCTGGCCGGACGCGCCGCGGCCGGTGCTCGCGGACGACCTGCTGCCCGAGCGCGCGCTCGCGGGCGACCATCAGGCGCGCACCCAGCTGGTCGAGGAGATCTACGCGCCGCTCGACGAGGCGGGATCGGCGCTGCTGGACACGCTCTCGGTCTATCTGGAGCAGGCCTCTTCGCTGGAGGGGGCGGCCCGGATGCTGTTCGTGCACCCCAACACCGTGCGCTACCGCCTGCGGCGTGTGACCGACATCACGGGCTACGCGCCGTCGGACGTGCGTTCGGCGTTCACGCTCCGCATCGCCCTGGCCCTGGGACGACTCCAATAGGGATGAGCTGGGATGATGCCCGGCTGTAGGGAACCCACAACTCCGCTCGCGGTTCTTCGTCGCGGTCCTCACCCGCGGAGCACCGGCTCGACAAGAGAAGGTTGATGACGTGCTCGTACTCGTTGCTCCCGGACAAGGCGCCCAGACGCCCGGATTCCTCGCCCCCTGGCTGGAGGTCTCCGGCGTCGCCGACCGCCTCCGCCTCTGGTCCGACGTGGCCGGTCTGGATCTGGTGCACGCCGGCACCGAGGCGTCCGAGGACGAGATCAAGGACACCGCCGTCGCCCAGCCGCTGCTGGTCGCCGCGGGCCTGGTGACCGCGTCCGCGCTCTTCGGGGACCACGCGAACATCGCCCGGCAGGTCGGCGCCGTCGCCGGTCACAGCGTCGGTGAGATCACCGTCGCCGTCGCCTCCGACGTGCTGAGCCCCGAGGACGGGCTGGCCTTCGTCCGCGAGCGCAGCCTGGGCATGGCCGAGGCCGCCGCCGCGACCGCCACCGGCATGGCCGCCGTGCTCGGCGGGGACCCGGACGAGGTGGCCGCCAAGCTGGCCGCCCACGGCGTCACCGGAGCCAACAACAACGGCGGCGGCCAGATCGTGGCGGCCGGCACGCTGGAGCAGCTGGCCGCGCTCAAGGCCGATCCGCCGGCCGGCGCCCGGCTGATCCCGCTCAAGGTCGCCGGCGCCTTCCACACCGCGCACATGGCCCCGGGCCAGGTCCGGCTGGAGAAGCTGGCGCCCACGCTCGCGGCGGCGGACCCGACCGTCCCCTACGTCTCGAACAAGGACGGTCAGGTCGTCACCTCGGGCGCCGAGGTGCTGGCGCGCCTGGTCTCGCAGGTGTCCAACCCGGTCCGCTGGGACCTGTGCATGGAGACCCTGGCCGGGCTGGGCATGACCGCGATGATCGAGCTCTCTCCCGCGGGGACCCTCACCAACCTGGTCAAGCGCAACGTCAAGGGTGTCGCGACGCTGGCCCTGAAGACACCGGCCGATCTCGACAAGGCCCTCGCGCTCGTGGCCGAGCACGGAGCCGGGGAGCAGAACGCATGACAGCCCAGCCCACCATCAAGCCCAGCACGGGGGCGCAGTTCTCGCGCATCCACGGCGTCGGCGGCTACCGACCGGTCCGGGTCATCCCCAACTCCGAGGTGCTGAACTGGATCGAGTCCTCGGACGAGTGGATCCGCACCCGCAGCGGCATCACCGAGCGCCGTTGGGCCGGCCCGGAGGAGACCGTCGCCGAGATGTCGGTCCAGGCCGCCAGCAAGGCGATCGCCATGGCCGGGATCGCGCCCGAGCAGGTCGGCGGCGTCATCGTGGCGACCGTCTCGCACCTGAAGCAGACCCCGGCCATCGCCACCGAGATCGCCCAGCGCCTCGGCTGCGGCACCGCGCCCGCCTTCGACATCTCCGCCGCCTGCGCCGGCTTCGGCTACGGCCTGTCGCTGGCCGACGGCATGGTGCGCGGCGGCAGCGCCGAGTACGTGGTCGTGATCGGCGTCGAGCGCCTGTCCGACCTCACCGACATCCACGACCGCTCGACCGCCTTCATCTTCGGCGACGGCGCCGGCGCGGCCGTGGTGGGCCCGTCCGACACCCCCGGCATCGGCAAGGTCGTCTGGGGTTCCGACGGCTCGCAGGCGGACGTCATCAGCCAGACCGCCGCGTGGGACACCGCGTTCGCCAAGCCCGACGCCGTCAACGGCGCGGGCGAGGAGACCAAGTGGCCGGCCCTGCGCATGGAGGGCCAGACGGTCTTCCGCTGGGCCGTCTGGGACATGGCCAAGGCCGCCCAGCAGGCCCTGGACGCCGCCGGGATCACCGCCGACCAGCTCGGCGCGTTCATCCCGCACCAGGCCAACATGCGGATCATCGACGCGATGATCAAGGCCCTGAAGCTTCCCGAGTCGGTCCCGGTGGCCCGCGACATCGCGGAGACCGGGAACACCTCGGCGGCATCGATCCCGCTGGCCATGGAGCGCATGCTCCAGTCCGGCGAGGCGAAGAGCGGCGATCTCGCCCTCATCATCGGCTTCGGGGCGGGTCTCGTCTACGCAGCCGCAGTCGTTACCCTCCCGTAGGAAACACCGTTCACCACTAGAAGGAGCCATCATGGCCACGCAGGACGAGGTCCTCTCCGGTCTCGCCGAGATCGTCAACGAGATCGCCGGGATCCCGGCCGAGGACGTTGAGCTGGACAAGTCTTTCACCGACGACCTGGACGTCGACTCGCTCTCCATGGTCGAGGTCGTCGTCGCCGCCGAGGAGCGCTTCGACGTCAAGATCCCGGACGACGAGGTCAAGAACCTGAAGACCGTCGGCGACGCGGTGAACTACATCATCGCCAACTCCTGAGCGTTCACACGCTTCCAGGGGGACGCCGCCGGCCGGCGGCGTCCCCCGCCCCCACAGAACCACCCCGGACTTCCTTTCGGACCACCCGGACTTCCCTGCCAGGAGACACAGCAGTGACCAGCGACAACCGCACCGTGGTCGTCACCGGGATCGGCGCCTTCACGCCGCTCGGCGCCGACGCCGCGTCCACCTGGGAGGGCCTGGTGGCGGGCCGCTCCGGCGTCTCGCCCCTCGAGGACGAGTGGGCCGCAGACCTGCCGGTCCGCATCGCCGCCCGCACCGCGGTCGACCCGGGCGAGGTGCTTCCCCGTCCGCTCGCCCGCAAGCTCGACCGCTCGGCGCAGTTCGCGCTGATCGCCGCGCGCGAGGCCTGGGCCGACGCCGGCTTCACCACCCCGGCGACCGAGGACGGCTCCCCGATCGCCCCCGAGCGCCTGGGCGCGGTCGTCGCCTCCGGCATCGGCGGCGTCACCACCCTGCTCGACCAGTACGACGTGCTGAAGGAGAAGGGCGTCCGCCGCGTCTCCCCGCACACCGTGCCGATGCTGATGCCCAACTCCCCGGCGGCCAACGTCGGTCTGGAGGTCGGCGCGCGGGCCGGCGTGCACACCCCCGTCTCCGCGTGCGCCTCCGGCGCCGAGGCCATCGGCTACGCGATCGAGATGATCCGCACCGGCCGCGCCGACGTCGTCGTCGCCGGCGGCACCGAGGCGGCGGTGCACCCGCTGCCGATCGCGGCCTTCGCCAACATGATGGCGATGTCCAAGAACAACGAGCACCCACAGCAGGCGTCGCGCCCCTACGACAAGGCCCGTGACGGCTTCGTCCTCGGCGAGGGCGCGGGCGTCGTGGTCCTGGAGTCCGCGGAGCACGCCGCGGCGCGCGGGGCCCGCGTCTACTGCGAGGCGGTCGGCCAGGGTCTGTCCTCCGACGCCCACCACATCGCCCAGCCGGAGCCGACGGGCGCGGGCGTGGCCCGCGCGATCGAGCAGCTGCTGGAGTCCACGGACGTGAACCCGGCCGAGGTCGTGCACGTCAACGCGCACGCCACGTCCACCCCGCAGGGCGACACCGCCGAGATCAAGGCGCTGCGCCGGGTCCTCGGCGACCACCTGGACCACATCGCGATCTCCGCGACCAAGTCCATGACGGGCCACCTCCTCGGCGGCGCGGGCGGCATCGAGACCGTCGCGACGGTCCTCGCCCTGCACCACCGCACGGCCCCGCCGACCATCAACGTCGACGACCTCGACCCCGAGGTCGACGCGGACATCGTCATCGGCGAGCCGCGGGCCCTCCCGGCGGAGGGCAGCATCACCGCCCTCAACAACTCCTTCGGCTTCGGCGGCCACAACGTCGTCCTGGCCTTCCGCACGATCTGAGCACGTCGCTCCCGCAGGCAGTTGCACTCCCCAGGGGCGCGGGGCTGTACCCGACTTGCGGCTCCTCCCCCAGCCTTCGGCCGGGAGGTGCCCCCAGCATGGGCGCGACAAGCCCGACAAGTCGCTCCCGCAGGTCGTTGCACTATCAGGGGCGCGAGGAACTGCGCGACAAGCCACCAGATGTGGTGAGTCGCCGCGCTGAGCAGGGCCATCCGCACAGGGTCGTTGCTCGCGCAGTTCCCCGCGCCCCTGTTGTGGTTGCCGCTCGCGCGTAGATTTCCCGCGCCCCTGGCGTTTGCAACGGGCTCGTTGAGGTCTATCCTCGGTTTTGAGCGAGTGCTCAAAACGGGGGGTGTGAGGCCATGGCCACGGCGGAGACGCGGGAGGCGCTCGTCGCCGGAGCGATAGCGACCCTGCGGGAGAAGGGCCACGCGCACGCCAGCGCGCGCGAGATCGCGGGGCGGGCGGGGTGCAACCAGGCGCTGATCTTCTACCACTTCGGGTCCGTGGAACGGCTGTTGCTCGCCGCGCTGGACCGCGTCGCGGACCTGCGGCGGGAGCGGTACCAGGCGCTGGTCGACGAGAGCCGCAATCTCAAGGAGCTCGTCGCCGCCGCCCGGACCGTCTTCGAGGAGGACCTCGAACTCGGCCACACGGCCGTCCTCGTGGAGATGATCGCCGCCGCCCAGGCCGACGCCGAACTGCGACCGGAGGTCGCGACGCGGCTGCGGCCCTGGCGCGGCTTCGCCGCGGACGCCCTGCGGGGGACGCCCGCCGCGCGCCTCGGGCCGCCCGAGGAGCTCGCGCACGGGGTGGTCGCGATGTATCTGGGCCTGGAGCTGCTGGCCGTGCTCGACGACGATCCCGCCCCTGCCATGGCCCTGTTCGACCGGGCCGGCTCGCTCGCTACCCTGCTTGACCTTTTCTCACTGCGGAGGCGGTCGTGACGGTCATCAAGCGTGGTTGGATCTGGTTCCTGGCCTGGGCGGCGGTCGGCGCAGGCGGAGTGACGGCGTTGCTGACGGTGCTGACCGTCGGGCCCTACGTCGCGGTGCTCACCCTCGTCGCCGCGGTCCTGCTCGGCAGGACGCCGCGCTCGCACGGCGGGCTGCCGGGCCTGGTCGCGGGAGCGGGCGTGCTGCCGCTGGTGGTGGCGTGGCTCAACCGCTCCGGGCCCGGGAACGTCTGCACCGCGAGCGGCGACAGCTGCACCGAGGAGTGGAGCCCGTGGCCGTGGCTCGCCGCAGGCGTCGTGCTGATCGCGGTCGGAGCAGCGATCTGGGCCCGGCGGGGAGCGAACTCCCGCACCGGGCCCAGGCCGTGATGCTCTTCGGATCTCCTCGGATCCCTCGGCGCTTAGCGGCCGAAGTCCGCCCAGAGGAAGGACCGCAGGTAGGACGCGGTCGGCGAGCCGACGCCGGTGGCGTCGTCGTAGCCGCGGACGGCCTGCAGGCTGGTGTCCTCGCCGAAGGCGACCAGACGGACACGCAGCGAGCCGCTGATGACGCCGAAGTCGGCGACGTTGCTCAGCGGGGCCTGGTGGTGCGCCGCCGCCTGGTTGACCACGTCACGGAAGTCGCCGGCGCGCGAACGCTGGTAGATCTCCGGGTTGGCGAAGCCGATCGCGCGGCCGTGCTGCGCCTGGATCGCGTCGGCCTGGACCGCGGCGAACTCCGGCGACGCGACGCTGGTGCCGCCGTAGCCGCCCTCGCTGTACACGCCGCCGGTGGTCATGCCGACCAGGACGGAGGTGTACAGGTCACCGTTCATGGCGACGTCGGGGGTGACGCGCTGCGCGGTCGCGCTGTGCTGACCGGTCATCAGCGTGTGCGACAGGCCGCTCGGGACGATGCCCTTCTGGTAGAAGGGCTGGGCGAAGTCCTCCGAGGTACCGCCGCCGCCACCGAAGTAGAAGGCGCCGGGGAGCGGGTTCCAGGACTTGCCGTCGGCCGACAGGGCCGAGCGGAGGGTGCCCATGGAGGTCTCGAAGCCGTACTTGCCGGCCTTGTCGGCCAGGCCGAGCGCGGTGCCGCCGACATCGGTGACCCACGGGTCCGAGGACGGGTAGCCGACCTGGGCGCGCGGGGTGTCCGTCTGGCAGTTGGCACCGGTCGCCGCGGCGGTGGGCGACTGGTCGCCACAGTCGCCGGAGGAGAACCCGAAGCCGATGCCCTCGATCGCACCCTGCTCGAAGATCTGCTCGTAGGCCTGGATCTGGGCCTTCGTCATGTCCCCCTGGTCGGTGGTGTGCATGATCTCGCTCCAGGAGTTGGAGACGACATCGGCCAGGTGGTTGTCGACGATGTTCGCGAGGGCGGCCGACAGGTCGGCGTCCTCGCAGGAGTTGGCGCCGACGTAGACGACGTGGGCGTCGGGCGCGAGCCCGTGCACCATCTCGACGTCGAGCGCCTCCTCGCCGGCCCAGCCGGCGGGGCCGCCACAGGCGTCCTGGTTGGTCCACTGCGCCGGGGTGACGTCCTCGGTGTACTGGCCCTTGCGGAAGGCCTTGTCACCGTGGGCGGTGGCGAACTTGTTGGCGTCCGCCTGCATCGTCGGGGAGCCGTAGGCGTCGACGATGGCGACCCGCGCGCCCTTGCCGGTCAGGCCGGTGGCGGTGATGCCGTAGGCCTTGCGCAGCTGCGAGGGGACGAACGAGCACTGGTCGAACGGCACGGCGCCCTTGACGTAGCCCGCCGGAGCGCCGGTGGCCTTCTTCTGGCCCCAGTAGTCCGAGCAGGTCGCCGTGGTGGGCAGGCCACCGCCGGCCTTGCTGCCCGCGCCGGTCGCGGTGCTGTTGACCTTGACCGAGTCCGGCGTGGCGTGCGAGCCGATGTTGGAGCTGATGCCGACGACGCCGAGCACGTACGAGGCGACCTGGGCCGGGACGACCACGTTGGCGGCGGGGGCGTGTGCCTCTTGGCCCTGGACGCGGTAGTCGTGGATCTGGGTGCCGAAGGCCTTCGCCATCTGGGCGCTGGTGCCCGAGACGGTGATGGCGTGCCAGCTGCTGCTGACGATGGACAGGCCGGAGCTGGTGAGCCAGCTCTTGACCTGGGCGACCGCGGCGTCGGTCGGGCCGAAGCTGCTGCGCACCCAGTCGGCACTCTGGAACTTGCCGTACTGGGCGTTGGTCGGGTCGGAGACCGCCGAGGCGTAGGCGGCGAGGCCGGCCTGGTCCCGGGCGGCGAGGTACACCGTGCCCGTGAACTTGGCGCTGCTCGGCGCGGTGCCCTGGTCCGCGGCGTGGGTGGCCCACTCCGGGTGGGTGCCGGTGACCGTCTTGGCGGCGGGAGCAGGCGCACTGGCCTGCGAAGGAGCGGCGAGAACCAGCGAACCGGAGACCACCGCAAGTGAAGCGGCGGCGATGGTGGCTATCCGGGCGCGGCTGACGCGGGAGTTGCTGCTTGTGCTGATGACGACTCCCAGGATGAAGGTCCGTCAGAGGAAAGGGAGCGACAGAGATTGTTCGAAAGCCCCCGGGGGATGTCTACACGGGCTCGGATTTGCGACGCAAGGGTCCCTTGGAGGTTCTTTTCCACCGTGACACCACCGGGAGTGAATACAGACTTCACTTCCTGGACGCATCGTGCTGACCGTCCGCCAATTGAACGCGACGGCACGCATATCGGTCTGACGCAGGTCATCCGTGGCGCGACATCGAGGTCATACCCGGGCAAGTCGGCCGCCATGAGTGCGCGTGGATCATCCGCACACGCGCACGGCGCGCGTCAGCGCGCACTCCCCCCGACCGGGGGCCCCCAACCGGCTGGAATTTCTGGAAAGTCTCTGAACAGTTGGACGTGTCGGCTGCTGGATCGGTTCCGTCCGCGCTCGGACGACGGTCACACCACCTGGTGCAGCCAGCGGACCGGCGCACCCTCGCCGGCGTGCCGGAAGGGCTCCAACTCGTCGTCCCAGGGCTTGCCCAGAAGCCGGACGATCTCCGACTCCAGCTCACCCTCGCCCAGCCGCGCGCGCAGCAGCGCGGCCCGCAGCCGGTCCTCGGGGATCATGATGTCGCCGTGGACGCCGATGACGGCGTGGAAGATGCCGAGGTCGGGGGTGCTGGAGAAGCGCTCCCCCTCGGTGCCCGTGGTCGGCTCGGCGGTGACCTCGAAGCGCAGCAGTTGCCAGCCGCGCAGCGCGGAGGCGAGCCGGGAGGCCGTGTCGGGCGCGCCCTGCCAGGACAGCTCGGCGCGCCAGGTGCCGGGCGCGGCCGACTGGCGGATCCAGTCCAGGCTCACCCGCTGACCGAGCACGCCGGCCACGGCCCACTCCACATGCGGGCAGAGCGCGCGCGGCGCGGAGTGCACGTAGAGAACTCCACGAGTCGTCACCGGACCTCCAGTGTGGTGCGAGGGGCGCCTTCCCCAGCGGTCTCGCGCCAGCCTGGTGACGGTGTGTCCGTTGTCCGATATTTCCGCTTGTTCCTGCTATGGGCTGACGACTACCCCTCACGGGCGGCGACAAAACACGCGCGAGACCGGTCCGGTCGACGGGACCGGGGCCGTGTGGAGAAACGGTACCGCTCAGCAGCGCCGCTGGAGCCCTCGTCCAGCACAACCACCCGGACGGCACGCTGATCCGCCCGAGTGGTCGCACGTGATGACTGATGGTCAGACTTTTGATCCGGTCGGCCCAGCCGGGCCGACCGACGTGTCAGCCCAGCTTGACCAGCATCTTGCCGGT
This sequence comes from Streptacidiphilus anmyonensis, assembly GCF_000787855.1. Lineage (GTDB taxonomy): Bacteria > Actinomycetota > Actinomycetes > Streptomycetales > Streptomycetaceae > Streptacidiphilus > Streptacidiphilus anmyonensis. Next base: position 70,854 of record NZ_BBPQ01000009.1, read on the forward strand.
GTTCGCGCCGCGCAGCATGCCGAGGAAGGCGTCGACGGCGTTCTCGAAGCCGTCCACCACCGTCTCCTCGAAGCGCAGCTTCCCCTCGCGCAGCCAGCCGCCGACCTCGGCGACGAACTCGGACTGGAGGTCGTAGTGGTCGCCGACCAGCACGCCGGCCAGGGTCAGCCGCTTGCCGATCACCTGCACCAGGTTGCGCGGGGCGGCCGGCGGGTTGGTGTCGTTGTACTGGGCGATGGCCCCGCACAGCACCGCGCGGCCGTGCACGTTCAGCGCGCCGATCGCGGCCTCGAGGTGCTCGCCGCCGACGTTGTCGAAGTAGACGTCGACGCCCTCGGGCGCCGCCTTGGCGAGCTGGCCCGCGATGTCCCCGTTCTTGTAGTTGAAGGCGGCGTCGAAGCCGTACTCCTCGACGAGCTTGCGGACCTTCTCGTCCGAGCCGGCGCTGCCGACCACGAGCGAGGCGCCGCGCAGCTTGGCGATCTGACCGACCGTGCTGCCGACGGCCCCGGCCGCGCCGGAGACGAAGACCGCGTCACCCTCCTTGAACCCGCCGACCCGCAGCAGGCCGGCGTAGGCGGTCAGGCCCGGCATGCCCAGCACGCCGAGGTAGGCCTGGAGCGGCGCGGCCTCGGCGTCGACCTTGACCGCGTGCGCGGCCGGCACGTCGGCGTACTCGCGCCAGCCGAGGCCGTGCAGCACGGCGTCGCCGACCTGGAAGCCCTCGGCGGCGGAGGCCACCACGCGGCCCACCGCGCCGCCCTGCATGGCCTCGCCGAGCTGGTACGGCGGGGCGTAGGACTTCACGTCGTTCATCCGGCCGCGCATGTAGGGGTCGACGGAGAGGAACTCGTTGCGGACCAGGATGTGGCCGGGCGCCGGGGCGGCGACGGGCTTCTCGACCAGGGCGAAGTCGGCGGGCGTCGGCCAGCCCTGCGGGCGGGCGGCCAGCTGCCACTCGCGGGCGGCGGCGGGGAGGGTCTGCTCGGCCATGAGTGATCACTTTCAGGGTGGAAGTTTGAGGTACTCAAGTAACGGTGGACGAGAAAGGTTCAGCTTGTCAAATATTCAGGTAGCCTAGGAGGCATGCAAGAGGAGCACACCGATCCGCTCACGCCCGAGGTCGTGGATCTGATGGCCGCGCTGGTGGGCGTCTTCCACAAGGAGTACGAGGAGGCCGCGGCCGCCCGCTCCCTCACCGGCGCCCAGGCCAAGGTGCTGGGCCTGCTGCGCCGCGGGCCGCTGCCGATGCGCCAGATCGCGCAGACGCTCAGCTGCGAGCCGTCCAACATCACCGGCATCGTCGACCGCCTGGAGGCCCGCGGGCTGGTCGAGCGCCAGGCGGACCCCGAGGACCGCCGGATCAAGCGCGTGGCCGCCACCGAGACGGGCAGCGCCGCCACGGCGGAGCTGCGCGCCTCGCTCAACTTCGCCCGGGAGCCGCTGGCCGCGCTCAGCCAGGACGAGCGGCTCCAGCTCCGTGATCTTCTGCGGCGGATGCTCGACCAGGCGCGGCGTCAGGACTGATCCCGCTCCTGAAGGATGGAACCCGCCGCGCACGGACAACGTCTCACCAGCTATGCTGCGGCGAGCGGCCCCTTCGCAGGGCCGCTCGTGCTGGTGTACGAGATGAGGGGCTGTAGCTCAGCCGGTTAGAGCAGGGGACTCATAATCCCTTGGTCGTGGGTTCGAGTCCCACCGGCCCCACCGACGCACAGTCGACGGACAGTCGACGCACATCGAGGACGTGCGGGTGATACCTGCCTGTACGTTAGCGAAAACGCTCCGTGGTGCCTGCACCACGGAGCGTTTTTCACCCGAAAGGGCTCGTGCCTGGGGGATTGAACGGGCTAGCTCGGCAAGGTCCACTTCTGGTTGGCGCCGCCGGTGCAGTCCCAGATCTGCAGCCGGGTGCCGTTGGCCGAGCTGGGGCCGGTGGCGTCGAGGCAGCGGCCCGACTGCGGATTGACCAGCGAACCGTCCGCCTGGGCCTGCCACTGCTGCGCGCCGGTCCCGTTGCAGTCGTAGAGCTGGATCTGGGTCCCGTTGGCCGTGCCGCCACTGGTGACGTCCATGCACTTGCCGAGCGCCTGAAGCGAGCCGTCCGAGGCGACCGTCCACGCCTGCGCGCTCGTGCCGTTGCAGTCGTAGAGCTGCACGGCGGTGCCGTCGGCGCTGCTCGCGCCCGCGACGTCGACGCACTTGCCGCCGTAGCCGGTGATCTGCCCGGTCGGCGCGGCCGACGCCGTGCCCGTCCAGGTGAACGTCGCGCTGGTCTGCGCGGGCAGGGTGTAGGTGAAGTGCTGCCCGCCCCAGTTGACCGTGAACGGCTCGGAGCCCCCGGTGGCGTTGTAGGCGACCACGGCCTTGGAGCCGTCCGGGTTGAGCCAGGCCACGTTCGGCACGGCGGTGCTGGCGGTCGAGTCGATCCGGTAGGCGCCCGGCTTGACGAACTTGGTCAGCTGGCCGAGGTCGTAGTACTCGATGTTGTAGTCCACCTGCCCGCTGCGGGAGTCGCCGTTGTGCACGGTGATCAGCCCGGTGCAGGTGCCGCAGCCGCCGTTGTGCGGGCCCATGTTCTGGTCCACCGCGAGCGACCACTTCACCACCGACTTACCCCAGTTCCGGGTGTAGTCGACGATGTTCTGCATGTCCTCCTGCTGCTGGTTCGCGATCCAGGTGCCGCCGGAGTGCTCGGTGTCGAAGGCGTCGACGTTCGGGTACGCGTTGTGGACGGTGGTCTGCTCGCTCGGGTCGCCGCTGTACCCGTGCCAGGCGATCCCGCCGAAGAGCGGGTCGTTCCGGATCGCCGCGTCGTTGACGGTCTGGGCGGCGTAGCTGTCGTAGTCGTCCCAGTTCCAGTCCAGGGCCAGGACCTTCGTCGACAGGCCCGCCGCGTGGAAGGCCGGCAGCAGGTCGGTACCGGTGAAGTAGTCGAGCCCGCTGGCGTTCCACTGCATCGAGGGGTAGCCGCTGCAGCAGGTGGGCTCGTTCTGCGGGGAGACGTAGTCGATGTGCACGCCCTGGGCCTGGTAGGCCTGGATGTACTTGACGAAGTACTGCGCGTAGGCGGCGTAGTACTGCGACTGGAGCCAGCCCTGGCTGTAGGCGCCGCTGTCCTTCATCCACGGCGGCGCGGTCCACGGCGTGCCCATCACCTTGAGGCTCGGGTTGAGCTGCTCCGCCTGCTTGGTGAGCGGCAGCACGTCCGTGAGGTCGTGCGCGATGGAGAAGTCGGCGAGCGAGGGGTCGGTCTGGCCGCTCGGCATGTCGTCGTAGGTGTAGTTGTACCGGGCCAGGTCGGACGCGCCCATGGGGTTGCGCAGGAAGTCCAGGCCGATGCCGTTCACCGGGTCGAAGAGGTTGGTCATCACGGCGTTGCGGGTGGCGGTGCTGAGCGCGCCGCTGCTGTTCATCAGCCAGGCGGCGGTGTCGGTGAACGAGGCCCCGGCCCCGGTGAACTGCTGGTAGCGGGTGTTCTCGTCGACGCTCACGGTGGCGGCGGAACTGCCGGACCCGGAGGAGAAGGCGATCGGGGTCTGCTGCTGGAGGCCCCGGGCGACGGTCCGTCCTCCGGAGTCGGAGGTGGTGGTCAGCCAGATGTTCACGGCCGGGCCCGCCGCATGGGCGCTGGGGGTGGCGGCGGGTGAGGCGAGCAGGAGTCCGGAGGCGGCGAGCGCTCCGGCGAGCAGGGCGGGCAGTCGTTTCGACCGCATGGACCGCAGGGACCGCATGGGCGAAGCCCTTCGCGTGGGGGCGGATGGACTGGGACGCCGCCGCATTCAACTCCCGTATGGTCTAGACCGTCAAGAGGTTCGAGAGCGCTCTCCTGCGTCCACTTGTTGGAGTGCAGGTCGGACAGATGCGCCGGTTCCCGCACGGCCTGCCTGCACTTGATGAACTGTCATGATCCCCGGCGCGCGGCGGCTCCGACGCCCCCACGTACCATGCCGGATAGCCGAACGATCGGGGATCCGACGTGGAACTGCGCCAACTCCGTGCCTTCGAGGCCGTCGCCGCGCACCGCACCGTCGCGAACGCGGCGAAGGTGCTCGGCCTCGCGCCGTCCTCGGTCGCCGAGCGGCTACGGGAGTTGGAGCAGTCGCTGGACGTCCCGCTCCTGGCCCGCACACCGCGCGGGATGACGCTGACACCGGCCGGGAGACGGCTGCTGCCGTGGGCGCGGCGGCTGCTGGACGCCGCGGAGGAGGCGCGGCAGGAGACGGTGACCGAGCGGCCCGAGCTGCGCCTCGGCGTGCTGGAGACCCTCGCGACGGCCTCCGCGCCGGACATGCCGACCCGGCTCGCGCAGCGCCGACCGGACGTGCGGGTCGCCCTGCACACCGCGGCCGAGCACGACGGGCTGCTGGACGCCGTCGCGGCCGGGGCGTTGGACGCGGCGGTGGTCCTGGATGTCCCGGGCCCGCTCGGCGGGCTGGGCTTCGCCCTGCCGCCCGCACCGCTGGGCCACCTGGACATCGAGGACGTGCCGCTGGCGCTGGTCGCCGCCCCCGGCCATCCGCTCCGCGAACACGACGCGCTGTCCCTCGATGACCTGCGCGGTCAGCAGCTGCTGGTCGGCGTGCGGGCCTGCTCCTTCCGCCTGGCCGGGGAGCGGCTGCTGGGCCGCGCGGTCGAGCGGGTCCCCACCGGCGGGATCGCCGTCGCCCGGGCCTGCGCGGAGCGCGGTCTCGGCATCGCGCTGCTCCCGGAGTCCGCCGTCCGGGAGCAGCTGGCCTCGGGCTCCCTGGTCCGCCTGCCGGGGCCGGGCACCGAGCCGCGGCTCCGCCTGCGCGCGGTCTGGCGCGCGGACCGCGAGGCCCTCCCGGGCCTGCACGGAATGCTCCACGCCCTGGCCGAGTAGGTCCTGTCAGGAACGGGCACCGCGCCCGTCGTCCTGCGCCCTGCCCCGAGGCGCGGCGGGCACTCCCCCGGCCGTCGGCCGGGAGGCACCACCCACGACGCCGGGGCTCACGCGGCAGGGTCGGCCGACGCGCGGCGCCGACGAGCGGGACGGGCCGGAGCTCACTCCCCCCGCAGCCAGGCGTCGATACGGGCGAACGCGTCCTGGACCGCCGGGGCGTCGGAGCGCAGGAAGCTGTGCCCCGCGCCGGGATAGGCGAGGAACTGGTGCCGCTCCCCCGCCGCTGCCAGCGCGGCGGCGATCTGGCGCTGCTCCTCGGCGCCGATGACGTGGTCGTCCGCGCCGACCAGGTAGAGAAGGCGGCCGGAGATCTTGGGCGTCAGGGTGAGGGTCGGCTCGGGCCCGGTGACCGGGAGGTCCGGGTTGCCGGTGAGCCAGCCGCCGTAGCAGACGACGGCATTCGGGACGTCGAGCGCGGTCGCGGCCAGGTAGGTGAGGTGCCCGCCGGCGCTGAGGCCGAGCATGCCGGCCCCGGGGATGCCGAGCGAGTCCAGCGCGGCCAGAGCCGCCGCGGCGTCGGCGATCACGTCGGAGCGGGTCAGCTGCGGCAGCAGCTCGAAGCCCCGCTCGCGGCCCGCCGCGTCGTGCGGCAGGTCGGCGCCGGGCTGGACCCGGTGGTAGAAGTCGGGCGCGAGAGCCGTGAACCCGCGGCGGGCGAGGTCGTCGCAGATCCCGCGGACGTGCGCGTCGACGCCGAACAGCTCCATGGCGACGACCACGCCGGGGTGGTCCCCCGCTCCGGCGGGACGGGCCAGGTAGCCGCCCATCGAGGTACCGTCGGCGACCGGGATCTCGATCCGGTCGGTGGTGATCTTCTCAGCGGTCATGTCCTGAGGCTAGGTCGCGGCCGCGTCCCCAACCAGAGGGCTCTTGTCCCGGTAGCAGGGCCACCTGGATACCGGGACCAAAACCAGGACCAGGAGCAGGACCCGCGGGATCACATCCCCTGCGGGATCGACTTCGCCCGGTGATGGACCTGGATCGCGGTGATGATCTCGATCACGCCCATCACCAGCAGCCAGATCCCGGTGAAGACGGTGAGCACGACGATCGAGTGGAACGGCCAGACCAGCACCACGACGCCGCCGATCGCGGTGAGCACCCCCGCGAAGATCTGCCAGCCCCGGGCCGGCATGGCCGGGTCGGAGGCGGCAGCCACCAGGTGCGTGATCCCCCGGAACAGCCAGCCGATGCCGATCCACAGCGCCAGCAGCAGGATCGACTCCAGAGCGCCGCGGAAGCAGAACAGACCCAGCAGGATCGACAGCGCGCCGCTGATGAAGGCCATCACCCGCAGGGACGTCGTGACGTGGGTGCCGAAGGCCGCGACCAGTTGGAGAACACCCGAGATGACCAGGTAGAGGCCGAACAGCACACCGACGACGGTCAGCGTCGCCTTGGGCCAGGCCAGCACCGCGACGCCGAGCAGCATGGTGAGGACGCCCAGCACCAGCAGCACCTGCCACGCGCTGCGGGCGAGCTGCTGCAGTGGGCCGGGGAGGGTTTCCGTCATCTGGTCCATGACGACCAGGATCGGAGGCGATCGCGCGCCTCGCGCGCCGAGGAGAGGCTCCCCCAATTGGACTCGAACCAATAACCTGCCGATTAACAGTCGGCTGCTCTGCCAATTGAGCTATGGGGGACTGCACTTGGGCACCGCATCGGTGCCGCGCTCCCCCAATTGGACTCGAACCAATAACCTGCCGATTAACAGTCGGCTGCTCTGCCAATTGAGCTATGGGGGATCGTTCGTCGCCGCCGCGTCGCTCCGTGACCGGCGCGGCGCTTGCTGCGGGTCATACATTAGCGCACGTGGGGGGGTGCTCCGCCAATCCGTTGCGGTTCGGGGGCCGGAGCGAGGGGTACTCGCTTGTGACGGGGCTCTCGCCGTCACCCGGCGGCGCGCCGAACAGGCAGGTCCGCGCCGCCGCGCCTAGGCTCCATCCCGGCAGAGCGGCAGTGGCCGCGGAGCGGCAAGAGCAGCAAGCAGAAGGGCGGAGGGGTATGCGCAAGCTCACTTTCCTGGCGGGCCTGGCCATCGGGTACGTGCTGGGGACGCGCGCCGGTCGGGAGCGCTACGAGCAGCTGCGTCAGACGGCGCGGGACCTCTCGCAGACGCAGGCCGTCCAGTCGGCCACCCGCAACGCCAAGGCCGCGGCCGGCTCGGCGGCGTCCAAGGCCGGCCAGGCGGTCGCGGACAGGGTCGGCGACCGCCTCCCGACCGCCGTCACCGACCGCATCCCGTACCTCAACGGCAAGGGCTCCACCCTCGACGACTGGGACAGCGCCCGCAGCTGAGCCCTTCGCTCCCGCAGCAGGTCGCACGCACCCCAGGGGCGCGAGGCCGTGCCACTCCCCCTGCGGGAAGCCGCTGATCCCCCGCGCTGAGGTGGCGGGATGAGGCATGATCTCGGCATGGCCATCGCCGCGGGCATCGACTGCTCTGCACAGTTCACGAAGATCACCGTCTGCGACACCGAGACGGGCGCGGTGCTGCGGGAGAACCGTGCGCCGCATCCCGGTGTCGCCGCCGGGACCGCGCCGGTGGAGATCGATCCGCAGGAGTGGCTGCGTTCGCTCGGCGCCGCGGCCGAGGGCGGACTGCTGGAGGGGATCGCCGCCATCGGCGTCTCCGCGCAGCAGCAGGGGCTGATCGCCCTGGACGCCGGAGGCGTCCTGGTCCGGCCGGCGATGCTGCGCAACGATCCGCGGGCGGCGTCGTCCGCCGTCGCCTTGGTGGAGGAGCTCGGCGGGCCCGCCGCCTGGGCGCACGCGATCGGCGCGGTGCCGCTGGCCTCCGCGACGATCGCGAAGCTGCGCTGGCTCGCGGACCGGGAGCCGCAGTCCGCGAAGCGCGTGGCGGAGGTCCTGCTCCCGCACGACTGGCTGGTGTGGCAGCTGCTCGGGCAGTCCGCCCGCAAGACGACCGACCGTGGCGACGCCTCCGGCACGGGCTACTGGTCCGCCGTCGAGGAGCGCTGGCGTCCGGACCTCGCGGCGCTCGCGCTCGGGCACGAGCTCCAGCAGCTGCCGACCGTCCTCGGGCCGGCCGAGGCCGCCGGGCAGAGCCCGGAAGGTCTGCTGATCGCCGCGGGGACCGGCACGACGATGGCCACCGCGCTCGGGCTGGGGCTGGGGCTGGGCGACGTGATGGTCTCGGTCGGCAGTTCCGGGACCGTCCACGCCGTGCACGACCGGGCGCTCAGCGAGCCCGCGATCTCGACCTACGCGGACGGGACGGGCCGGTACCTGGCGCAGGTCGTCACCCTGAACGCGGCGCGGGTGCTGCGCGCGACCGCGGCGATGCTGGGCACGGACCTCCAGGGGCTGAGCGAGCTGGCGCTGCGGTCGACGCCTGGCGCGTACGGGCTGGTGCTGCTGCCGTTCCTGGAGGGCGAGCGCACGCCGCCGCTGCCGCACGCGGCGGGGACGCTGTCGGGGCTGCGGGTGGAGTCGATGAAGCCCGAGCACCTGGCGCGCGCGGCGGTGGAGGGCATGCTGTGCGGGCTCGCCGAGGCGCTGGACGCGCTGCGCGCGAACGGGGTCGCGGTGGAGCGGGTGTTCCTGACCGGTCTCGCCGGGCGCCTTCCCGCCGTGCAGGCGTCCGCGCCGGCCATCTTCGGCGTCCCGGTCGTGGTGCCGGCGCAGGCGGAGTACGCCGCGATCGGCGCCGCGCGCCAGGCCGCGTGGGCGCTGACGGGCGGCGCGGAGCCGCCCGTCTGGGAGCTGCCGGCCCCGCACACGGTGCTGGAGCCCGGCGAGGAGGCCGCCGTGGGCGGCGCGGTGCGCGCGCAGTTCGCGGCGGTGCTCAAACGCACCCACCCGGAGCTCGGTCGGTAGACCGAACGCGGCTCAGACCGCGTCGGGGCCGCGTTCGCCGGTGCGGACGCGGACGACGGTGTCGACCGGGACGGCCCAGACCTTGCCGTCGCCGATCTTGCCCGTGCGGGCCGCCGCGGTGATCGCCTCCATCACGGCGTCCGCGTCGGCGTCCTCGACGACGACCTCGAGGCGGGCCTTGGGGACGAGGTCGATGCGGTACTCCGCGCCCCGGTAGACCTCGGTGTGACCGCGCTGGCGGCCGTAGCCGCTGGCCTCGGTGACGGTGAGGCCGTGGACGCCGAGTCCGACCAGCGCCTCGCGGACCGCGTCCACGCGGAACGGCTTGATGACGGCGGTGATCAGCTTCATGCGACGGGCGCCTTGTCGGACGAGTGCGGGAGCGCGGCGGTGTGGTGCGCGGACGCGCCGTGGCTCAGGACCCCGTGATCGTACGCGGTCTCCGCGTGCACGGCGAGGTCCAGGCCCGTCAACTCGTCGTCGCGGGAGGCGCGGAAGCCCATGACCCGGTCGATCGCCTTGCCCACGCCCCAGGTGACCGCGAACGCGTAGAGCGCGACGACGGCCACCGCGAGCGCCTGCCTGCCGAGTTGCGCCATGCCGCCGCCGTGCAGCAGACCGTCGACGCGGCCGGTCATCGTCGCGGTGGCGAAGACGCCGATGAGGACGGTGCCGATGACGCCGGCGACGAAGTGGACGCCGACGACGTCGAGGGAGTCGTCGACGTGCAGGCGGAACTTCCAGCTGACCGCGAACGAGCAGACCACGCCCGCCGCCAGGCCGATGACCAGTGCGCCGAGCAGGTCGACGCTGCCGCACGACGGCGTGATCGCGACCAGGCCGGCGACCGCGCCGGAGGCGGCGCCCAGGGTGGTGGCGTGGCCGTCGCGGCGCTTCTCGACCACCAGCCAGCCCAGCAGGCCCGCGCAGCCCGCCGCTTGGGTGTTGAGCAGCACGGCCGCCGCGATGCCGTTGGCGCCGAGCGCCGAGCCCGCGTTGAAGCCGAACCAGCCGAACCAGAGCAGCCCCGCGCCGAGCAGCACCAGCGGCAGGTTGTGCGGGCGCATGGCCTCCTTCTTGAAGCCGACGCGCGGGCCCAGCACCAGGGCCAGCGCCAGGCCGCTGGCGCCGCAGTCGACCTCGACGACGGTGCCGCCCGCGTAGTCCAGCGCGCCGAGGCGCGCGGCGATCCAGCCGTCGGGGGCGAAGACCCAGTGGGCGACGGGCGCGTAGACCAGCACCGTCCACACGACCGTGAACAGCACCCAGGCGCCGAACTTCGCGCGGTCCGCGATGGCGCCGCTGATGAGCGCGGCGGTGATGATCGCGAAGGTGAGCTGGAACGCGGCGAAAAGCAGCGTGGGCACATGCCGGGTCAGGCTGCCCGGGGTGATCCCGGACATGCCGAGATGGCTCAGGTTCCCGATGAGACCCGCTCCGGCGTCGGGGTCGAAGGCGAGCGCGTAGCCGACCGTCAGCCAGACCACCGTGACGACCGCGATGGAGACGAAGCTCATCATGATCATGTTGAGCACGCTCTTGCTGCGGACCATGCCGCCGTAGAACAGGGCCAGGCCCGGCGTCATCAGCAGCACGAGCGCGGTACTGGCCAGCAGCCAGGCGGTGTCGCCGGTGTCGAGACCGGACGCGGAGGAGGCGAGGAGCATGCGGCAGTTTTTCCCGCCTCCGTTACCGCCGTCGGACAGCGATGTTTCAAGGGAGTTTCGTGTTGCGCCGACGTTTCGAAAGTCTCACGTCATGGGACGACGCTAACGGGCAACTAATCGAGATAGCCCCGCAGTTGGTCGGCGAACGCGTGGTCGCGCAGCTTGTTCAGCGTCTTCGACTCGATCTGCCGTATGCGCTCGCGGGTCACCCCGAAGAGGCGGCCGATCTCCTCGAGCGTGCGCGGGCGGCCGTCGATCAGTCCGTAGCGCAGCTGCACGACCTTGCGCTCCCGCTCCCCCAGCGTGCTGAGCACGGCCTCCAGGTGCTCGCGCAGCAGCAGGAACGCGGCGGACTCCACCGGGGAGGCCGCGTCGCCGTCCTCGATCAGGTCGCCGAGGGCGACATCGTCCTCCTCGCCCACGGGAGCGTGCAGCGAGACGGGCTCCTGGGCCAGCCGCAGCACCTCGCCGATGCGCTCCTCGGGCAGCTCCAGCACGGCGGCGACCTCGGCCGTCGTCGGCTCCATGCCCCGTTCCTGGAGCAGTTGGCGCTGGACCCGGACCACCCGGTTGATCAGCTCCACGACGTGCACCGGCACCCGGATGGTGCGGGCCTGGTCGGCCAGCGCGCGGCTCATCGCCTGGCGGATCCACCAGGTCGCGTAGGTCGAGAACTTGTAGCCGCGGGTGTAGTCGAACTTCTCGACGGCCCGGATCAGCCCGAGGTTGCCCTCCTGCACCAGGTCCAGCATGGTCAGCCCGCGGCCGACGTAGCGCTTGGCGACGGAGACGACCAGCCGCAGGTTCGCCTCGACCAGGCGGCGCTTGGCGATGCGGCCGCGCACGATCAGCTGGTCCAGGTCGTCGGCGAGCCCGTCGGCGACGGTCTCGTGATGCAGCGCCAGGTACTCCTCGGCGAAGAGCCCCGCCTCGACGCTGCGGGCCAGCTCGACCTCGTCGGCGGCGGTGAGCAGCGGGATGCGGCCGATCTCCCGCAGGTACTGGCGGAACAGGTCCGCGGCCGGGCCGCCGCTGTCGTCCAGCGCCGGGAGCGGCGGTTCGTGCTCCACGGAGCGGAGGTCGTCCGGGCCGGGCCCGGTCGGCCGCCCGGCGTCGGAAGGCGCGGCGTCGGGAGGCGCGGCGGGGGCCGCCCGTTCGTCCGGCGCGGCGGCGCGCTGCACGGGAACGACCGGGGCGAGCGAGAGGGACCCGGGTTCGTCGAGGGGCCCGGGTTCGTCGAGGGGCTGGGGGCGGAGGGCCGTGGCGGCAAGTTCCACGTCCATCCCTTCCGGCGCCGAAGGACACCCCGGGGGCGGGGCCGACGCCTGCTCGGAAGCGGGATCGGGGGCACGCGGCATCGGAACGTGGGGAGGGTTCTCGTCACCCCGCGTCCGGGAAGCCTGGGGCGCGGCGCCGCCGGAGTCGGCGGGCCGCGGCTGAGAGGATTGAGGCACCGACTCCCAGTGTGGAGCAGTCCGGGGGCCCGGGCAGAGACCCGTGCGAGGAGTTTCTGTGCAGGAGCGGTCACCGAGGGTGAGCTCGACGCACCGTCAGAGTGCCGCAGCCCCACGGGAGCGCAGCTCCCCCTCGTACTGCTGCAGACCCCACAGCTCCCGCTGGACCGCCTCCGTCTGCTCGGCGGACGCGTTCGGCCCCAGCCGCTGGAGCTGGACGCGGCACGCGGCCACCCGCCGGGCCACGGCATGGAGTCGCAGCTTCACCAGGAACTCCCCCGCGTAGAGGGTGTCCGGCGCACGCCTGGTGCGGATCGGCTCCACCGCCAGCTCGGTGATCAGGCCGCGCACGGCGTCGTCCGGTGCGACCTCGCGCAGCACGTCCACCCAGATGTCGGCCGCCTCGGCGCCCGCGGTGACGCCGCCGCCCGAGGCGATGGCCTCCCGCACGGCCGCGTAGGGCGGCGTCACGAACTCCTCCGGACTGAACGCGTCCAGGATCGGTGCGACCAGGGTCGGGAACTGCACGGCCAGCTTCAGCAGTTCGCGCTCCACGAACTGCTGCGGGTTGCGCGCGTCCAGTCGGAACGCCGACCGGACCGGCGCGGCGGGCTCCGGCGGGGCCTGCCCGGGCCGCTGCTGGCCGGGACGCTGCTGCCCGCGCGCGTTGCCGCGCCCCTCACGGCGCTCGGCGGCCCACTGCGCCACCTGCTGCACCCGGCGCACCACGAACCGCTCGTCGAGGATGCCGAGCATGCCGGCCAGTTGGACCGCGTACTCGTGCCGGATCGACGCGTCCTTGATCTGCGCGACGATCGGCGCGCACGCGTCCAGCGCGGCGGCCCGGCCCTCGGCGGCGTCGAGGTTGTGCCGGGCGACGGTGGAACGGATCGCGAACTCGAACAGCGGCGAGGCGCGGTCGATCAGGTTGCGCACCGAGTCGTCGCCCTCGGCGATCCGCAGCTCGCACGGGTCCATGCCGCCGGGGCTGATCGCGATGAGCGTCGACGCGGCGAACTTCTGGTCGTCCTCGAAGGCCCGCAGCGCGGCCTTCTGTCCGGCGGCGTCGCCGTCGAAGGTGAAGATCACCTTGGCCTCGCTGCCCGCGGTGTCCAGCAGCAGCCGGCGCAGGATCTTGATGTGGTCCTCGCCGAAGGCGGTACCGCAGGTCGCCACGGCCGAGCTGATCCCGGCGAGGTGACAGGCCATCACATCGGTGTAGCCCTCGACGACGACGGCACGCCCGGAGCGGGCGATCTCCTTCTTGGCGAGCTCCACGCCGTAGAGCACGTGGGACTTCTTGTAGAGGGGCGTCTCCGGGGTGTTCAGGTACTTCGGCCCGTTGTCGTCCTCGCGCAGGCGGCGCGCGCCGAAGCCGACGACCTCGCCGGTCAGGTCCCGGATCGGCCAGACCAGCCGCGCCCGGAACCGGTCCATCGGGCCGCGGCGACCCTCCGAGCAGATGCCGGAGGTGAGCAGTTCCTTGTCGGTGTAGCCCTTGCCGCGCAGGAGGCGGGTCAGGTTCTCGAACCCGGCCGGCGCGTAGCCCACGCCGAAGTGCGCGGCGGCCTCGCGCTCGAACCCGCGCTCCTTGAGGAAGCGCCGCCCGATCTCGGCCTCCGGCCCGTTCAGCTGCTCCTGGAACCACGCCGCGGCGAGCCGGTTGATCTCCAGCAGGCGGATGCGCTCGCCCTGCTGGCGGCCCGGGACGTAGGAGCCGCCCTCGTAGCGGAGCGTGATGCCGACCTGCGGCGCGAGCCGCTCCACCGCCTCGACGAAGGAGAGGTGCTCGACCTTCATCACGAAGCCGATGGTGTCGCCGCTCTCCTGGCAGCCGAAGCAGTTGTAGACGCCCTTGGAGGGGTTCACGTAGAACGAGGCGGACTTCTCGTCGTGGAACGGGCACAGCCCCTTGAGCTGCCCGCCGCCGCCGTTGGCGAGCTGGACGTAGTCGCGGACGACGGCGTCGATCCGCAGGGCGGCTTTCACCGCCTGCACGTCTTCATCCCTGATCCGTCCCGCCACAGAGGAAGTCTACGGCTGGTCGCGCCCTCCAGGGCGCGGGGAACCGCGCCCTGGGGAGTGCGACTAGAGCAAGGACTCCAACGGAACCGACGGATCCGCCAGGCGCTCCGGGTCGACGGGGGTGCGGGCGCGCACCAGCGCCTGGATCGGGTCTGTGACGTCCCACACGTTCACGTTCATGCCCGCGACCACGTGGCCGTCGCTGCTCTGCCAGAAGGCGATGAACTCACGCTTGCCCGCGTCGCCGCGGATGACCACGCGCTCGTAGCCGCCGGGCGCGGCGAAGCCCGAGTACTCCATGCCGAGGTCGTACTGGTCGGAGAAGAAGTACGGGACGCGGTCGTAGACGACCTCCTGCCCGAGCATCGACTTCGCCGCCGCCGGGCCGCCGTTCAGCGCGTTGGCCCAGTGCTCGACCCGCAGGCGGCGGCCGAACAGCGGGTTGAACGCGCCGGCGACGTCGCCCGCCGCGAAGACGTCGGGGTCGGACGTGCGCAGCGCGGCGTCCACGGCGATGCCGCCGCCCTCCTCGCGGGGGGCGAGCTCGAGGCCGGCCTGCTCGGCCAGCGCGGTCTGCGGGATCGCGCCGATGCCGACCAGGACCGCGTGGGCGGGGTGCTCCTGGCCGTCGCTGGTGTGGACGGCCAGGACCATGCCGTCGCGGCCCTCGATCTCGGTGACCGACGCGCCGAAGTGGAACTTCACGCCGTGGTCCTGGTGCAGCCGCGCGAAGAACTCGCCCAGCTCCGGCCCGAGCGCCGTCTGCAGCGGGGTGCTCAGCGGCTCGACGACCGTCACCTCGGCGCCGTAGCCGCGGGCCGCGGAGGCGACCTCCAGGCCGATCCAGCCCGCGCCGACGATCACCAGCGTGCCGTTCTCGCGGCCCAGCGTCTGCAAGGTCGCGCGCAGCCGCTCGGAGTCGGCCAGGCGGCGCAGGTAGTGCACGCCGCCCAGGCCCGCGCCGGGCACCTCCAGGGGACGCGGCGCGGAGCCGGTGGCCAGCAGCAGCTTGTCGTAGCCGAGGACGTCGCCGTCCCCGCCCAGGCGCAGCTCGCGGGCGGCGCGGTCGATCGAGACGACCGGCTGGCCCAGGTGCAGCTCGACGTCGTGCGCCGCGTACCACGCGGAGTCGTGGACGAAGACCTCCGAGCGTTCGCTGGTGCCGACCAGGTAGCCCTTGGAGAGCGGCGGGCGCTCGTAGGGGTGGTCACGCTCCTCGCCGAGCAGTATCACGCGGCCGTCGAAGCCCTCCGCGCGCAGCGTCTCCGCCGCCTTGGCCCCGGCCAGTCCCGCCCCGACGATCGCCATCGTCGCGTGCGTGCCCACCATGTCCGTCTGCCTCCGTGGATTACCTCGGTGGATCCTTCATGGGTGTCTGTGTCTCAGCATGGATTTCCCAGTGAGCCTCCCGTATGCACACCCGGAGGTGAAGAGGGCGTCACTGATCGTTCGTCAAGATCTCATGGTGACTTGGTGAGCGCCCGATGGCGGGCCAGGGCGCTCGCGTCGGTCAGGGTGGCGATCTGGTCGATCACCGCGCGCAGTCGGCCGGCGTCGTCGGACGCCTCCTCGTACAGGGTGCGGAAGACCGGGTCCAGCCCCTCGGGCGCGCTGCGCGTCAGCGCCTCGGCGAGCTCGCCGATGACGACGCGCTGGCGACGGCGCAGCTGCTCCTGGTCCTCACGCTGCATCACGTAGCGGTCGGCGACGGCCTTGAGCACGGCGCACTCGAGCCGGACCTCGCGCGGGACGATCAGGTCGGCGCGGTAGCGGGTGAGCGGGCCGTCGCCGAAGGCGGCGCGGGTGGCCGTCTCGGCGGAGGTGCAGAAGCGGCCGATCAGCTGGCTGGTGGCGTCCTTGAGCCCGGCCCGGTCCCGGGCTGAGCCGTCGTAGTGGTGCGGCCACCACTCCTGTGCGCGCAGCCGGTCCAGGGCCTCCTCCAGCTCCTCCTGCTCGGCGTTGGGCGCGTAGCGGGCGGCCACCCGGTACAGCTCGGCGCGCTCGCCCGGCGCGCCCAGCGCGGCGGGGCGGATGTGGCCGGCGTGCAGGCCGTCCTCGACGTCGTGGACGGAGTAGGCGACGTCGTCGGACCAGTCCATCACCTGGGCCTCGAAGCAGCGCTTGTGGCCGGGCGCGCCCTGCCGCATCCAGGTGAAGACCGGCAGGTCGTCGGCGTAGACGCCGAACTTGTGCGGCAGCTCCGGATGTTGGCCGCGGCCCCAGGGGTACTTGGTGGCCGCGTCGAGGGCGGCCCTGGTGAGGTTCAGGCCGACGCTGATCGGGTGGCCGTTGGCCTCCGCGTGCGGGACGAAGCGCTTGGGCTCAAGGCGGGTCAGGATGCGCAGCGACTGCGCGTTGCCCTCGAAGCCGCCGCACGGCTCGGCGGCCTTGTCGAGCGCCTCCTCGCCGTTGTGGCCGAAGGGCGGATGGCCGATGTCGTGGGCCAGGCAGGCGGTCTCGACGAGATCCGGGTCGCAGCCGAGGGCGGCGCCGAGCTCGCGTCCGACCTGGGCGCACTCCAGGGAGTGGGTCAGCCGGGTGCGCGGGAAGTCGCTCTCCAGGGGCGCGACGACCTGTGTGGTTCCCGCAAGCCGCCGCAGCGCGGCGGAGTGCAGCACGCGCGCGCGGTCGCGCTGGAACGCGGTGCGCCCCGGGCGCTTGTCCGGCTCCTCCACCCAACGCGCCTGCGCGCCGGGGCTGTAGCTGATGACCTGCGCGATCTCGTCCATCCCCAGCACAGTAACCCCTGGGAGGGACAACGCGGCGTCAGGCTCGCACGGGCCGGGTCCAGCGAAGCAGGCGCTTCCAGCGCGGCAGCTCGGTGAGACAGGTCAGCAGGGCGAGGGCGGTGACGAGCACCGCGGCCCACGGCCAGAACAGCAGCCAGGCCGCGGCGACCGCGCCGCCCAGCTCGGCGATCACCATGAGGATCGTCACCCAGCCGGGCACGGCGATGTTCGTCCCCGGCTTGTCACCGGGCGTCTGGAAGGCCGCGGGGACGCCGATGAGCAGCACGTCGACGCCGACGGCGGCCGGGATCGAGTGGGGCCACAGCGCGATCGGCAGCCCGATCCAGCCGACCAGTTCGAGCCCGGCGCGCAGCGCGGTGGCGTACCAGGGCTCGCTGTACTTCTCGACTCCCGGTTTCTCCGGCCCCGGCTGCTTCTCCATCGTGGCTCCCCCTCCGACGATCGCGGGGGAAGCGTAGCGCCGGGCGGGCCGCCGTGAGGTGCCTTCGGCCGCGGCCGTTCAGCCGCTCGCGGAGGCCGACGCGGACGCCGGGACCGACGCCGACGAGGACGGGGAGGCCGACGAGGACGGCGACGGGGAGGGGCTGCCGGCCGTGACCGCCTGGGCGTACAGCGCCTGGATCCGGTCGCCGAAGAACACGGCGTACGACACGTCGTCGGAGTCGCCGCCCTCCTGGTATCCCCCTATGACCCCGACCAATGTGCCGAGGCCGGTCTTCGGGTCGATGCCCTGGAGCAGCGGGCCGCCGCTGGTGCCGTCGGCGAAGCCGGTGCAGTCGAACTCGGACTGCGTCGCGCTGTAGACGGTCAGCGAGTTCAGGCAGGAGACCGGTCGGTCGCTGCCGGACGGGTAGCCGATCACGCCGACCGTCGTCGGGCGGGTGATGCCGAAGGCGATCCTCTCGGCTCCGACCGCGTCCTCGACCCGGGCGTTCGGATCGCCGTCCTTGTGCACGACGAGGAAGGCGACGTCGGAGTCCTGGTCGCTGTCGGCGGACCAGTGCGAGTCGAGCAGGACGGAGGTCGCCCTCCAGAGCCCGAAGGGACGCTGTCCGTCGTGGTAGCCGGGCGCGAAGACCACCGAGGCGGGGTTCGGCGAGCCGTTGGCCGGATCGCTCAGGCAGTGCGCGGCGGTCGCGACGACGTCGCCGCCGGTCGAGTGGACCACGCTCGCGGTGCAGAAGTGGTGGTTGGCCCCGTTGTCGTCCGGATAGAAGAGCACGCCCACGGCCGGCAGTCCCTCGAAGGGCGTGCTGTGGCCGTCGGGGGTCGCCTTGGGCCCGGCGAGGGAGGCGGGCACGTTCGCGGCGGGGCCGACCGAGCCCGTCGGCAGGGCGCGCCGACCCGCGTCGGACGCGGAGGCGGGGCCCGTCGGGCTCCCGTCGGCCCCGCCGGAGCCGAACGCCCCGTTCACAAGTACGAGCGCGAAACAGACGGCGAACGCCAGCAGACCGAGAGCGCGGGTGGCGCTGCGCAGCTGGGCTCTGGTCATTTCGCCGATCATAGGCAGGCGGACACGGGTGCTGTCGAGAGTGCGGACGCCGGGGCTTTCGTGTGTCGCGTCGGTCACACCGTCGTCGGCGACGCCGCCGTCGGTCACCCCGTCGTCGGTCACCCCGATGCCCCTTCCCTTGCGCACAGAGTCACAGCTTGCCTCACCCGTGCGACAGTTCTGTCACGAACCGCCCCGAAGCGTCAGGTAAGAGACTTTCGCTCACCCGGCCCGGCTAACGTTCACGGCGGTGGGACGGTGCTGACAGGGCTCGGACCTCCCGATGTCCGTCCAGCAGTGAAGAGAGAACGGGACTGTGAGCCTCACCGGCACCGCCTTCTTCTACACCCTGATCGCGGCGACGATCGTCGCCGTCGTGGTGACCATGGTCACCTGGGGTGCCGTTCGTGGTCCCAAGTACCTGCGGGGGTTCGTCCGGCTGAGCCTGATCGGCCTCTGCCAGCTCACCGCCATCGCGGTGGTCGCGGTGTGGATCAACAACGCCAACGGCCTCTACTCCTCCTGGGGCGACCTCTTCGGCCAGCAGGACAACGCCGGGGTGGGCGTGACCGGCGACGCCGCGAACCCGCAGGCGCAGGCGGCCTCCTTCACCGGCGGCCCCAACGGCTTCCAGCGCACCGTCCTGCACGGCGCGGCCTCCGGCCTGACGGGCGAGGTGCTGGTGTGGACGCCGCCGCAGTACAGCGATCCGCAGTACCGCAACTACTCCTTTCCCGTCGTCGAGCTGCTGCACGGCTACCCCGGCTCCCCGGAGACCTGGCTCAAGGGCGGCGGCATGCCCGGCCCGCTGACCTACCTGATGGCCCAGGGCAAGATGAAGCCCGCGATCCTGGTCGTGCCGCGGATCAACCCCAACGGCGTCAACACCGACTGCACCGACGTCGGCAACGTCCGCAACGGCACCTGGCTCGACACCGACGTGCCGAACCTCATCAAGAAGGACTTCCGGGTCCTGGGCGACTCCCACGCCTGGGGCCTGGTCGGGGACTCCACCGGCGGCTACTGCGCGACCAAGCTGGTCCTCCAGCACCCCGACCGCTTCGGCGCGGCCGTCGCGCTCAGCCCCGACGACTTCCACGGTGATCCGACCGTCGTCCGCGACAAGGCGGTCCTCGCAACGCAGAACCCGCTGGCGCTGATGAAGGCGGCGGGCCCGCAGGCGGACGTCTCGATCCTGATCGCCACCACCGCGCACGACCGCTGGAGCACCCCCGCGAACGCGCAGGCGCTGCGGGCGGCGGCGAAGTTCCCGGTCACCGTCGCGCAGCCGATCGTGCTGAAGGACGGCGGCCACAACTGGGGCACCTGGGCGTCGCTCTTCCCGGTCGTCTTCCCGTGGCTCAGCCAGCAGCTGGACGCCCCGCAGCTGGTGCAGCCGGCGGCTCCCACCCCGGCCCCGGCCCCGAAGGGCGCCCTGCCCCCGGGCCAGGTCGGCGCGAAGCCGTCCGCGTCCCCGAAGGCGTCCGGCAAGCCCGCCGGCAAGCCGTCCGTGCCGCCCGCTCCGGGCCTCGCCCTCAACGGCACGGTGACCACCCCCACCCAGACGCACAGCTGAGGCCGCTCAAGCCGCTGAGGCCGCTGAGGCCATAAGAAGGCCGCTCCCGACGCGCTGGTGCGCGTCGGGAGCGGCCTTCTTGCGTCGTACGGGCCCCGGGCTACTCCGTGTCGCCCTGCTCCGCCAGGAACTCCTCGAAGGCGCGGCCGAGTTCGTCCGCGGAGGGCAGGTCGACCGGTTCGGCCATGAGGTTCTCGCGGTCGGCGGCGCCCGCCACCGCGTCGTACTGCTGCTCCAGCCCCGCGATGGCGGTGCGCAGGTCCGCGTCGCCCTCGGCGATCTGGCGGTCGACGTCCTCGCGGACCTCGTCCATCCGGGCGCGCAGGCCCGTGCCGGGCAGGACCAGGCCGGTGGCCGACTGGATCGCCTCCAGCACCGCGACGGCGGCGTGCGGGTAGGGGGTCCTCGCGAGGTAGTGCGGGACGTGCGCGGCGAAGCCGAGGACGTCGTGGCCCGCCTCGTCCAGGCGGTACTCGAGCATGCCGCCCGCGCTGCCCGGCACCTGGACCTGCTCGAACCAGCGCGGGTGCGCGCCGATCAGGTCCTTGCGGTTGCCGTGCGGGGTCATCCCCGTCGGCCGGGTGTGCGGGACGCCCATCGGCACGCCGTGGAAGGTCACCGAGAGCCGCACCCCGAGCCGCTCCACCACCTGGATGACGGCCGCGGCGAAGCGCTCCCATTCCACGTCCGGCTCCGGGCCGGAGAGGACCAGGAAGGGCGCGCCGACGGCGTCGTGCACGAGGTGCAGCTCCAGCGCCGGGGCCGCGTAGGAGGCCCAGTGGTCGCGGTCGAAGAGCATGGTGGGGCGACGGGCCCGGTAGTCCACGAGCCGGTCCGCGTCGAAACGGGCGATCAGCCGGCGCTCAGGATCCTCCAGCAGTTCGGCGACGATCTGTTCGCCGGTCTCACCGGCATCCATGAAGCCGTCGAAGAAGTGCAGCAGGATGGAGGAGTCCGCGGCCAGCTCCTCCGCGTCCGGCTCGAACGCGTACAGCCCCTCGGGTTCCAGCACCTGGATCCCACTCCCGTCCTCTGGCTGTCGAAACAGCATCCATTACCCTGGTTCCAGCATCCCGGAACCAGGGTTCATTCCCCAATTCGGAGTGCGAACCGCGGCCATGCGCCCCGGAGACACGCCGTGCACGTCGGTTTCGCGCGGCTGGGGTGACTTAACCCCTCCGGGCGGGTATGGTCCTCTCGCTGCACTCCACTCTGGCACCGCGTAGGCTGCGTGGAGATCGCCGCACAACCCCTCGCAGCACCTTCGCAGAACCCCGCATCGCACCTTGCCTTCACCTGGCCGCCCGCTGTCCTTCGCGCTCTCGTTCCCGCCTCGGCCATTTTTCGGACACACACTGTCCCCTTCGCTCCCCGCACGCCTCACGGCGAACGCGATCCGTCGTCGTACCCACGGCCGTCGGGGCGCACCTTTCCCGACCCCACCCGCCGAAGGACATAAGGCCAAGTGCCCGTACCCGTCTTCCTCTGCGGCCGCACCGTGCGGCTGGAGCCGCTCACCGAGCGACACATCGAGGCCCTTGCCGCGGCCGCGGCAGAGGACCGAAGCAGCTATGCGTTCACGCCCGTGCCGCACGGCATCGAGGCGACGGAACGTTACGTCAGCGACGCGCTGGCCGCGCAGGCGGCGGGCCGCGCACTTCCCTTCGCCACGGTCAGAACGAGCGACGGCCTGGTGGTGGGGTCGACCCGGTTCACCGAGCTGGACTACTGGCAGGGCCCGGTCATCTGGCCGCCGGCCCCCCGCGGCCCCGTGGGCGATCCCCTGACCGCGATCCCCGACGCGACGGAGATCGGCGCGACGTGGCTCTCGGCCCGGGCGCAGGGCACCGGCATCAACACCGAGGCGAAGCTCCTGATGCTGCGTCACGCCTTCGAGACGTGGGGCGTCCGCAGGATCTCCATGCGCGCCGACGCCCGCAACGTGCGCTCGCGCGCGGCGATCGAGCGCCTGGGCGCGGTGCTGGACGGGGTGCACCGCATGCACACCCGCGGCCTGGACGGCATCGTGCGCAGCACGGCGTTCTACTCGATCCTCGACGAGGAGTGGCCCAACGTCCGCTCCGGCCTCGAACAACGCGTCGCGATCGGCCCGACCCGCCACGTGGCCGCGAGGCCGCTGATCTCCGCGTAAGCGGAACCAGGGGCGCGGGGAACTGCGCGAGAAACCACCCTGTGCGGATGGCCCTGCCCGATGGGGACCATCCGCACGTGGGTGGCTTGTCGCGCAGTTCCCCGCGCCCCTTGATGGTGCAACGACCCGCGGGAGCGGATCGTCAGCCCTTGACGACGATGGTGACCTTCCAGGTCTTGCCCGACGGGGCCGCGCTCGTGAGGACCGACGTGCCGTCGGTGGTGCCGACGAACATGGCCGGGGTGACGCCGAGGGGCGCGGTCATGACGCCCGTGTTCGCCGGGGCGAGGATCGCGCCGGTCGCCTGGACCGGCTGCCAGGTGTCACCGCTGTGCGCCGCGGTGAGGAAGATGTCGACGCGCTGCCCGCGGGGCAGGCAGTAGGCACCGGACTGCTGCTGCGTCAGTTCCCCTGCGGAGTGCGGCAGCACGGGCTCCGGCAGCTTGGTGCAGGCGGGAAGCACGGTCGGGGAGGGGTCCGGCGCCGGCGCCGCGGCCGGCGACGCGGGCGCGGCACTGCTGCACGCGGACAGCAGGGCCACGGCCGCCAGGGGAAGCAGACGCAGGGCTCGGTTCACGACAGGGCTCCTCGGGGACGGCCGTAGGCCGAGCGCCCTGGGAGGGGGCCCGGCCTACGGCATCGGGTGATGCGGTGTCAGTGCTGGTTGCTCGCGCTGGTGTAGGACACCACGCAGTTGCCCGCGCCGCCGCCGTAGTTGTTGCTCCACAGCGACTGCACGGCGAAGTTCGCGCCGTTCAGGCTGATGATCGACGACGCGCCCTGGCCGCTGGAGATCCAGGCGCACTTGTCGCCGGTCTCCGCGCCCGTGCTGTCCACCCAGCCGCTGCTCGGCGCCGGGTCCGTCAGCGTCTCGGCGTACTCGTGGCCACCGACGATGGTGATGCCCTCGTCCGTGCCGTTCACACCGGAGGAGCCGGTGGCGACGAAGTTCGCGCCGCAGCCGGAGCCGGCGTCGGTGATGTACGGCATGTTGGTGTAGGGCAGGTCCGCGCCGTTGCTCGCGGTGGTGTGGTCGTGCCAGGCGCAGTACTGCGTCTTGAAGCCCGAGGGCACCACGCCGTGCGGCAGGTCGACGATGACCTGGACGTTGTCGCCGGAGATCCCGAAGTGCGAGGCCGCCTTGACCGCCTCGGCGGCGATCTGGGCGTCGCTCGGGCGGCTCGGGGCCTTGGCGGAGCTGTCCAGCCAGGTGCCGCCCAGCGGGTTGGACGCGGGGTGGCCGACCGGGGTGCCCGCGCCGTTGCACTGGGTGGTGCCGGTGGCGACGCCCTGGCAGTACTGGGTCTGCGAGGTGAAGAACGTGTCGCCGCTGCCGTAGGCGTGCGAGAAGAAGCTCTGCTGGAGCGCGACCTCACCCGACGGGTCGTTGGTGACGGTGGAGCCGGTGCCCCACTGGTTGCCCCAGTAGACGTAGTAGACGGTCGGGCTGGTGACGACGTTGCCACCGCCGTAGACCAGGTTGCCGGCGCTGCTGGCGGCGGCCGCCGCCTTGTGGGCGTTCATGTGGTGCGGGGCGAGCTCGGAAGCGCCGGCCGGGGCGGCCATGGCGAAACCTGCGGCAGCCAGCGCGGTGGCGCAGCCGGCGACAAGTGCGGAACGAAGCACGGTGGTGCCCTTCTGAACAGAGGGGGAGGAACCGGAGGGCTGTGCAACGCCGCTGGCCAGGCGGCACCGTGGTGTCACCACGAAGAAGGGTGGTGCGCTTGCGTTCCGAGACGTTAGGCGATGCGTCGCGCGTAGTTCAAGAGCGCGTAAGCGTCAGAGTGAACTCAGAGATTCCGGAAACAGTCCGGCAAACAAAAGGCCCGGGCGGGAACGGACGCCTTTGTCCGTTCCCGCCCGGGCGGGTTCCGTCGCGGCTACTCTGCGCCGAGCTCCGCGACGGAGCAGGTGCGGGCAGCGACCCCTCCCCCCTTGCATCAACTTCCGCCTTGGTCGGGGACGGTGTGACGATGGGAGGGGCTTGCCTCGCGCTGGCACCCGGTGAGGTGAAGACCGGGTGAGGGTCTGTCAGCGCGAGTCGCTGCCCGCCGTCTCGATGGCGGCGCGGCCTGCCTCCAGGCGCGCCACCGGGATCCGGAAGGGCGAGCAGGACACGTAGTCCAGACCGACCTCGTGGAAGAAGTGGACGGAGTCCGGGTCGCCGCCGTGCTCGCCGCAGACGCCGAGCTTGAGGTCCGGACGGGTCTTGCGGCCCTCGATCGCGGCGTTGCGGACGAGGGAGCCCACGCCGTCGCGGTCGATGGTCTCGAACGGGGAGACCCCGAAGATGCCCTTCTCCAGGTAGGCGGTGAAGAAGCTGGCCTCGACGTCGTCGCGGCTGAAGCCCCACACCGTCTGGGTCAGGTCGTTGGTGCCGAAGGAGAAGAACTCGGCGGCCTCGGCGATCTGACCGGCGGTCACCGCGGCGCGCGGCAGCTCGATCATGGTGCCGAGCGCGATCTTCAGGTCGACGCCGGTCCGCGCCGAGACCTCGGTGAGGACCTTCTCGGCCTCGTCACGGACTATCTCCAGCTCCTGGACGGTGCCGACGAGCGGAATCATGATCTCGGCGCGCGGGTCGGCGCCGGCGAGCTTGCGCTCGGCCGCCGCCTCGGCGATCGCCCGGACCTGCATGGCGAACAGGCCGGGGATGACCAGGCCGAGGCGGACGCCGCGCAGACCCAGCATCGGGTTCTGCTCGTGCAGGCGGTGGACCGCCTGGAGCAGCCGCAGGTCGTTCTCGTTCGGGTCCTTGCGGGCCTCGGCCAGCGCCACGCGCACCGACAGCTCGGTGATGTCCGGCAGGAACTCGTGCAGCGGCGGGTCCAGCAGGCGGACCGTGACCGGCAGGCCGTCCATCGCCGCGAAGAGCTCGACGAAGTCGTTCTTCTGCAGCGGCAGCAGGACGGAGAGCGCGGCCTCGCGGTCGGTGTCGTTGTCGGCCAGGATCAGCCGCTCGACCTCCTTGCGGCGCTCCTCGCCGAGGAACATGTGCTCGGTGCGGCACAGGCCGATGCCCTGGGCGCCGTAGCGGCGGGCGCGGCTCGCGTCCTCGGCGTTGTCGGCGTTGGCGCGCACCCGCAGGCGGCGGACCGAGTCGGCGTGGGCGATGATCCGGTGGACCGCCTTGACCAGGCCGCCCTCCTCGTCGGCGCCGGCGTGCAGGGTGCCCTCGAAGTACTCGACGACGGGGCTCGGTACGACCGGTACCTCGCCGAGGTAGACCTTGCCGGTGGAGCCGTCGATCGAGATGAGGTCGCCCTCCTCGATGACCCGGCCGTCGGCGGTGGTGAACCGGCGCTTCTTGGTGTCGACCTCGAGCTCCTCGGCGCCGCAGACACAGGTCTTGCCCATGCCGCGGGCGACGACGGCGGCGTGCGAGGTCTTGCCGCCGCGCGAGGTGAGGATGCCCTGGGCGGCGATCATGCCGTCGAGGTCGTCCGGGTTGGTCTCGCGGCGGACCAGGATGACCTTCTCGCCGGAGCGGGACCACTTGACGGCGGTGTAGGAGTCGAAGACGGCCTTGCCGACCGCGGCGCCCGGCGAGGCGGCGATGCCCCGGCCGATCTTCTCGGCCTTGGTGTTCTCGTCGAAGCGCGGGAACATCAGCTGCGCGAGCTGCGCGCCGTTGACGCGGTGCAGCGCCTCGTCGAGGTCGATCAGGCCCTGGTCGACGAGCTGGACGGCGATGCGGAAGGCGGCCGCGGCCGTGCGCTTGCCCACGCGGGTCTGCAGCATCCACAGCTTGCCGCGCTCGATGGTGAACTCGATGTCGCACAGGTCCCGGTAGTGGTTCTCCAGGGTCTGCATGATGGCCATGAGCTCGTCGTAGGACTTCTTGTCCAGCTGCTCGAGCTCGGCCAGCGGCACGGTGTTGCGGATGCCGGCGACGACGTCCTCGCCCTGGGCGTTGGACAGGTAGTCGCCGTAGACGCCCTGGTGGCCGGAGGCGGGGTCGCGGGTGAAGGCGACGCCGGTGCCGGAGTCCTCGCCCAGGTTGCCGAAGACCATGGAGCAGACGTTGACCGCGGTGGCCAGGTCGTGCGGGATGCGCTCCTGACGGCGGTACAGCTTGGCGCGGTCGCTGTTCCAGGAGTCGAAGACGGCGTGGACGGCCAGGTCCAGCTGCTCGCGCGGATCCTGCGGGAAGTCGCGGCCGGCGTGCTTCTTGACGATCTGCTTGAACGTCTTGACCAGGCCCTTGAGGTCCGCGGCGTCCAGGTCCAGGTCGTTGACCGTGCCCTTGGCGCGCTTGGCCTCGTCCAGGGCCTCCTCGAAGAGCTCGCCCTCGACGCCCAGCACGGTCTTGCCGAACATCTGGACCAGGCGGCGGTAGGAGTCCCAGGCGAAGCGCTCGTTGCCGGACTGCTTGACCAGGCCCTTCACCGAGGCGTCGGACAGGCCGATGTTGAGGACGGTGTCCATCATGCCGGGCATGGAGAACTTGGCGCCGGAGCGGACCGAGACCAGCAGCGGGTCGGCGGCGTCGCCGAGCTTCTTGCCCATGGTGGTCTCGAGGGCGACGAGGTGCGCACTCACCTCGTCGCGCAGGGAGGCCGGCTCACTGCCGGTCTCCAGGTAGACCTTGCAGGCCTCGGTGGTGATGGTGAACCCCGGAGGGACGGGGAGCCCGAGGTTGGTCATCTCGGCGAGGTTCGCGCCCTTGCCGCCGAGAAGGTCCTTGAGGTCCTTGTTGCCTTCAGTGAAGTCGAAGACGAACTTTTCCTGAGTGGCCACGAGCCTCTCCTGCCGCACGGTTGCCCTGATGCCGGAGAACATACCCAGATCGAAGGCACTTGGCTGCCCCAGATAGGCCGTCAGAGGCCGGAACCGACGGGTAACCCGCGAGATCGCATGCCCGCAAACGGGCTTTGCCTGCGAAAGTAAAATCGTCGCCCTGACGCTAGCGCGCCTTCACCTGTTGAACCCAGGGAAACCCTGATCTCACACGATCGCAACCGGACAACTGCGGAACGTTACGCTCCGGCGTCCTTGCCTTGATCCTTTGGAGACAGGGGCCGGTCGCCGCGTTCAGCCTCGTTCGGGAAGCGTTTCACACCCCGCCCCACCTGCGGTTTTATGTCCATCTGACGCAAAGTGACGGCAAATGTGGCCGGAGTCACGCGACAGCAGGGGCTCCATCTCACCCCTCGTACGTATCCCGTCTCACCATGCGTCGCCAAGCGTCCACGTTCCGTTGTGGAAACCGGGCCTCAGCCGCCGGAGGTGTCGAGCTCCGCGTCGGCGGAGGGGACCGCGCAGTCGTACGGGTCGTCGAGCCAGCCCTCGGGAAGGACCACGCGGTTCGCGCCCGAGGTCCGGCCGCGCGGGCCGTCGGCGCTGTCCGGCCACGGCTGGTCCGGGTCGATCCGGGAGAGCAGTTCCTCCAGCTCGGTCAGCGAGGAGGCGGTGGCCAGGCCGTTGCGCAGCTCCGAGCCGACCGAGAAGCCCTTGGTGTACCAGGCGACGTGCTTGCGGAAGTCGATGACGCCGCGCTTCTCGTCCCCGATCCACTCCCCCAGCAGCTCCGCGTGGCGGATCATCGTCTTCGCGACGTAGCCGAAGTCGGGGCGGGCGTAGTCGACCTCGCCCTCGAAGACCGAGACCAACTCCTTGAACAGCCACGGGCGCCCCAGGCAGCCGCGGCCGACGACGACGCCGTCGCAGCCCGTCTCGCGGACCATGCGGGCCGCGTCGTCCGCCGACCAGATGTCGCCGTTGCCCAGCACCGGGACATGGTCCGGCACGGCCTCGCGCAGGCGCGCGATCGCGGACCAGTCGGCCTCGCCGCTGTAGTGCTGGATGGCGGTGCGCCCGTGCAGGGCGATCGCGGCCACGCCCTCCTCCGCGCCGATCCGGCCTGCGTCGAGGTAGGTGATGTGGTCCTCGTCGATGCCGATGCGCATCTTCATCGTGACCGGCAGGCCGCCGGCGTTCGCCACGGCCTGGCGCAGGATGTCGCGCAGCAGGTTGCGCTTGTAGGGCAGGGCCGAGCCGCCGCCCTTGCGGGTGACCTTGGGGACCGGGCAGCCGAAGTTCAGGTCGATGTGGTCGGCCAGATCCTCCTCGGCGATCATCTTCGCCGCGCGGCCGACGGTCTCCGGGTCCACGCCGTAGAGCTGGATGGAGCGCGGTTGCTCGCTCGGGTCGAAGTGGATCAGGTTCATGGTCTTCGCGTTGCGCTCGACCAGGGCCCGCGTGGTGATCATCTCGGAGACGAACAGCCCCTTGCCGCCGCTCTGCTCCCGGCACAGGGTGCGGAAGGGCGCGTTGGTGATCCCGGCCATCGGCGCCAGCACGACCGGCGGCCACACGGTGAGCGCGGAACCGAGACGCAGCGGTGCGGCGGCGGTGACGGCATCGGGCGCGGGCGTGGTCATCGGGGCAGTCCTTCGGTCGGGCTCGGGCCGGGAGGCGAGGAGGCAGAACCCCTATTGTCCCATTGCCGCCAGTTGCTCCACGCGCGCCTTGGTCACCGGGTCCGCCGGGATGTAGGTGGTCATGCGGTAGCCGGGCCGCGGACCGAGCCAGAGGTTGGTGTACTCGAAGTTCAGCAGGCCGACCTCGCTGTTGAGGAAGCGCTTGGTGCCCTCGGCGGTGCCGGTGACGTCGTGGTGCTGCCACGCCTCGGCGAACTCGGGCGAGGCCAGCAGCAGACGCTTGAGCAGCGACTTGTACTTGGGCTCGGCCACGTGCTCGGCGAGCGCGACGCGGAACTTGGCCGTCATGCCGCGCGCGGCCGTCTCCCAGTCGACGAGCAGCTCGCGCCAGCTCGGCTCGGTGAAGGCCAGCCACATGATGTTGCGCTCGTCCGGCTCGTAGTGCTCCAGGCCGCCCAGAAGGCGGGAGTAGACGTCGTTGAAGCCGATGATGTCGAAGCGCGCGTTGAGCACCACCGCGGGCATCGGCGAGAGCTGGTCAAGCATGGCCCGGACCGGCGGGGTGACCACCGGGCACGCCTTGGGTCCGCCGGTCGGGTCGGCGACGCCGGCCAGCGCGAACAGGTGCTGCCGCTCGACCTGGTCCAGCAGCAGGCCGCGCGCGATCGCGTCGAGCACCTGGGTGGAGACCTGGATGTCGCGGGCCTGCTCCAGCCACGTGTACCAGGTGACGCCGACGGCGGCGAGCTGCGCGACCTCCTCGCGGCGCAGCCCCGGCGTACGGCGGCGACCGACGCTGGGCAGGCCGACCTGCTCGGGCGAGATGCGCTCACGGCGGCTGCGCAGGAACGCGCCGAGTTCGCGTCGGCGCAGCTGCTCGGGTTTCCCGAGCGGCGGGACGAGTTCGAGACTGGACGCGGGTGCGGTGGTCATGTATTCCAGGATGCAACGGATTTCATCCCGTTGCCAGG
The DNA here is from genome assembly GCF_000787855.1 of Streptacidiphilus anmyonensis. Taxonomy (GTDB): domain Bacteria; phylum Actinomycetota; class Actinomycetes; order Streptomycetales; family Streptomycetaceae; genus Streptacidiphilus; species Streptacidiphilus anmyonensis. Next base: position 100,088 of record NZ_BBPQ01000009.1, read on the forward strand.
TACTCCGAATACCAGGATAAGCAGACCCTGGTACCAGGGTACCAAGGGGCGGATCGTAGTGGTCGTGACGATCCAGACCACACCTCAGCAGACCCCCGGGACGCCGACCCGGGCGAACGTGCTGCCGCGCGTCATCCGCCTCGGCCACTCCTCTGCCCCCGCCGCTACTCCCTCCGGCCGGCTCAGCACCCTGGGCCTGGTCACCGTCCTGCTCGGCGCGTTCCTGCCGATGCTGGACTTCTTCATCGTCAACGTCGCGCTGCCCACCATCGACCGGGACCTGAAGGCCGGGCCCGCGACCCTGGAGCTCTTCGTCGCCGGCTACGGCATCGCCTACGCCGTCCTGCTCGTCCTCGGCGGCAGACTCGGCGACCTCTACGGACGCAAGAAGCTGTTCGTCGCCGGCGCGCTGCTCTTCGGCCTCACCTCCGCCGCCTGCGGCTTCGCCCCGACCGCGCTGGCACTCGTCGCCGCCCGCGTCGCTCAGGGCGCCTCGGCCGCGCTGATGCTGCCGCAGGCGCTGGCCACCATCCAGGCCGCCACCGAGGGCGAGCGCCGGGCCAAGGCCATGGGCGTCTACGGCGCCGTCGGCGGCATCGCCGTCGTCATCGGCCAGGTGCTCGGCGGGGTACTGCTCACCGCGAACCTCTTCGGCACCGGCTGGCGCTTCATCTTCCTGGTCAACGTGCCGGTCGCGCTGGTCGCGGTGCTGCTCGCGATGCGCACCGTGCCCGAGACCCGCTCCGCCAACCCCGCCCGCGTCGACGTCCCCGGCACCGTGCTGCTGGCGGCCTCGCTGCTGGCGCTCCTGGTCCCGCTGATGGAGGGCCGTTCGCTCGGCTGGCCGGTCTGGACCTGGGTGCTGCTGGCGCTCTTCCCCGTCCTGCTCACCGCCTTCGTGGTCGTCGAGCGGCGCGGCGAGCGCAGGGGCGAGGTGCCGCTGATCCCGATCTCGCTGCTCCGGCTGCGCGGGCTCAAGGTCGGCCTGACCATGGCCGTGCCGTTCTTCGCCGGCTTCGGCGGCTTCATGATGGTGATGGCCGTCGCACTCCAGACCGGCCTGCACGAGGGCCCGATCGCCTCCGGCTTCGCCATGGTCCCGATGGCCGCAGGCTTCTTCGCCGCGTCGCTGGCCGGTCCGCGCCTGCTGGCCCGCTTCGGCTCCCGTGTCATCGTGACCGGCACCGTCATCCAGGCGATCGGCCTCGGGGTGCTCGCGCTGACCGTCGCGAACGACTGGTCCGGCATCAACCCCTGGGTGCTGCTGCCCGGCATGCTGATCGCCGGCACCGGACAGGGCCTGGTCATGCCGCCGCTCATCCGCCTGGTGCTGAGCCAGATCCCGGTGGAGCGGGCCGGCGTCGGCGGCGGCATCCTCGCCACCACCCAGCAGTCCTCCCTCGCGCTCGGCGTCGCCACCCTCGGCACGCTCTTCCTCTCGCTCGGCCCCTCGATGGGCATGCGGGACGCGCTCACCCTGGTGCTGGGCCTCCAGTTCGCCGCGACCTTCCTGGTCGTCGCCCTCGCAACGCGCCTGCCGCGCAAGGTCGGGTGAGGGCTGTGGATAACGCGTGGCAGGGTGTCAGTGCCGACTGCCAGGATCTCGGGCATGACGCAGAACGACATCACCACCCACGAACACCCGGCTGGAGCCCGTAGCCGGGAAGAGCTGGCCGCCCTCGTGGCGGCCGGCGCGCGTCCCAAGTGGCTGATGTTTTGATGGATTAGCAGGTCCGCGCCTTACGAGGGCTCAGGGGCCGTCTGCGGGGCGTCACTCGGGATGTAGCTGGGCAGGCGGTGGGCGCCCGTCTGCTGGACTGGGTTGCAGCGCGGGCCGCGGCAGCGGGAAAACCCCTCCAGCGACTTGACGCCTGGAAGTCGAACGTGGCGCTCCAGCGGTACTACACGAGTCAGGGCTTCACGCTGGCCCGTCTCGTGGACTTGCCACACAGGCAGTCGGGAGCGCTCTTCGAGAGGCAGACCAGATGGCCCAGCGCTGCGCTACACCGAGAGTGTCGCCCCAACGGCACCAAAAATGTCGCTGTACGACTGTCCACGGCAGGCTGTGATGCTGTCAGCATCATTCTGAGGCCACTCCAGCAATGAAGCGAAAGTCACTACCGGTTCCCGTGTATCACTTCTCAAACACCGCTAGCATGTTCAATGTGGGATTTGACGGGGCCTGAGACTCGGGTGCCGCGCCCGCAGTAGGGCCTACCTCGGTAGATGAAAGGCCCGGCTCCTGTGCTACCAGGAACCGGGCCCCAGGCCAGAGGTACGAGTAGCCCGACCGACTATCACGCGGTCGGGCTACTCACATGCCCGAACCCTGCCGGTCGCACGACTGCGGTGCCTCGTTCGAGCGCCACTGCACGTGAGTGCTCACGTACTGGTAAAACCCGTTGGCGATCGGCGCGAGCACCGCGGCTATCACCAAGGGGAGCCACCAGGGCGGCCTTCGCTTGGCCATGATCGACTACCTCCACCATCAGAGCCCCGCCCTCTTGCGGGGCTTGGATGCTTGGTGGGGAGCGACCCACGACGAACTCTACTACCTCGTTAGGGCGCATCAGTGCCAGTGCTCGCACAACTGAGCATTCGCCAGGAAACGCTACCCGTACCCCTGGCATAGCTGCCTCTGCGACACCGCGCCTGCCAGCATGGCCCAGACCGCAGGCCAACCCCTACCCGTCGGGGTCGATGCGCCGACAGCCGGGCCGTCGGACGGTGGCCAACAACGACGAGGAGCGCTGGGCCGCCGAGCGGTTCGAGCTGGTGGTCCAGGGCAACGTCGCCAAGTTCGGACAGGACGCCGCACTGCGGCAGTACCTGCTCGGCACCGGCCGCCGCGTTCTGGTCGAGGCCAGCCCGCGCGACCGGATCTGGGGCATCGGCCTCGGCGCGGCCGACGAGGCGTCCACCGACCCAGGGCGCTGGCGCGGCCTCAACCTCCTCGGCTTCGCCCTGATGGAGGCCCGGGACCGGCTGGCCGCGGAGTAGTCCTGCTACCGGTAGTGGACGTCGGCCTCGCCGCTCGTCACCGCCACGGAGACCGCGCCGGTCGCCGAGGGAGAGGACAGGAGCGGGTCCACCGAGCTGCTGCCGCTGGTGACGGACGCCTTCACCCGGTACTGCGTGCCGCGTGGCAGGGCGACGGAGACCTGCCCGGAGGTCGCGCCGGCCGTGACGGACACGGGCGGCGCCGCGAACCCGAGGTCCACCTCGCCCGAGCCGGCGACGGCGTCCACCCTGTCACTCGTCAGGTCCGTGCCGCTGATCTGGCCGGATCCCACCCGGATGTCGAGCGCGCCGCTCGTGCGGGACAGGTCGACCTCGCCCGAGCCGAACTGTGCGGTGACCGGGCCCGCCATGGCCGTGACGCCCAGCTGCCCGGAGCCTCCCGTGGAGACGATCTCGGCCGTGGCCGGCACCGTGACGTCAAGCTGCACCGCGCACTTGTCGACCGGGAACTTCTCCCCGTCGCAGCTCGCGTCCACGTTCAGGGTGCCGCTCGCCGGGTCGAACTTCACGAACACCGTCGGCTTGGAGAACACCCACTGCATCGACTGCGTCACCCGCGCCGTGCCCCCGCTCGCGGGATGCACCTGCACCTGCGCCGGCCCGGTGTTCAACTGCACCGACTTGACCTGGTCGGCCGCGTACGCATCCGTGTGCGACGACTGCTTCTGCAGCATCTGCGTCAGGAGCGCCCCGGACGAGAAGGTCGCCGCCACGATGATGACGAGCGCCGACAGCACCCACCAGATCCTCTTCTGCCTGTCCATTCTTTCCCTCCCAGTTGCTCGTCTCAGGCGTCGAGGAAACGCAGCACCGCCATGACGCGGCGGTGCTCGCCCTCGGTCGGGGGCAGGTCCAGCTTCGTGAAGATGCTGTTGATGTGCTTGGCCACCGCGCTCTCGCTGACCACGAGTTCACGGGCGATCGCGGCGTTGGAGCGGCCCTCGGCCATCCGGCCCAGCACCTCGCGCTCGCGCGGGGTGAGCTGGTCCAGCGGCCCGCTCTGGCGGCGCAGCAGCAGCTGCGAGACGACCTCGGGGTCCAGCGCGGTGCCGCCCGCGGCGACCCGTTCCAGCGCGTCGAGGAAGTCGTCGACGTTGGCCACCCGTTCCTTCAGCAGGTAGCCGACGCCCCGGTTGTCGCCGGTGAGCAGGTCCGCGGCATAGCGCTCCTCGACGTACTGGGAGAGCAGCAGCACCGCGACGGAGGGCCACTGACGGCGGATCATCAGGGCCGCACGCACCCCCTCGTCGGTGAAGCCGGGCGGCATCCGCACGTCCGTCACCACGACGTCCGGCTGGTGCTCGTCGACGGCGGCGAGCAGTTCCTCGGCGTCGTTGACCGCCGCGACGACGGAGTACCCGACCGCCTCGAGCACCTTGACCAGTCCCACCCGCAGCAGGACGGAGTCCTCGGCGATTACAGCGCGCACGGCAGCTCCACATGAAGAGTCGTCGGTCCCCCGAGGGGGCTGTTGATCTGCAGCGTCCCGTCCACGGACGCCGCTCGCTGGCGCAGGCCCACGAGGCCGCTGCCCTTGCCCGGGTCGGCTCCGCCGACCCCGTCGTCGGTCACCGTGATGACCAGGACCGGCCCGTTCACCCCCGGCCGCTCCGCCACGGCGACCTCCGCGCGTGAGGCGCGGGCGTGCTTGGCGATGTTGGCCAGCGCCTCGGAGACCACGAAGTACGCCACCGCCTCGACGGCCGGCGCGGCCCGCCGCTCCAGCCGCACCTGGAGCCGGACCGGCAGCGGCGCGCGGGCCGCGATCCCCGACAGGGCCGCGTCCAGGCCGCGGTCCTCCAGCACCACCGGGTGCAGGCCCCGTACCAGGTCGCGCAGTTCGGCGATGGCGGCCTGAGCCTCGCCGTGCGCCTCGTCGATCACGACCATCGCGCGCGCGGCCTGCTCCTGCGGTGGCAGGTTCTTCAGTGTGCGCTTGGCCAGCCCGAGGTTCATCGCCAGCGACACCAGCCGCTGCTGCGCGCCGTCGTGCAGGTCCCGCTCGATCCGGCGCCGCTCGGCGTCCGCGGCGTCGACCACCTCGGCCCGGCTCTCCGCCAGGTCCTCCACGCGCCGCGTCAGTTCCGCCAGCTCACGGGCCCGGTTGGGCCCGAGCAGACCGGCCGCCGCGCGGGTGTCCATCATCCGCCCGAACAACGCCATCCACGGCGCGAACACGAGCGCGAGCGAGCCGAGCACGATCAGCCAGGTGATGCCGTGGTGGTTGATCCCGAGGACGAGCGTGGCGGGCGTGCCGCCCGGTGCGCCGAGCACGGGTGGCTCGCCGGTCGTCCCGCCACTCGGCACCGCCCAGTACCACGCCGGGAGGCTCACCAGCACCAGCCCGCAGGTGATCACGCATACGGTGGCCAGCGCATACAGCGCCATGACGGTGTTCACCAGGAGGTGGTAGAGAAGCTGTCGCCAGGTCGTCTCGACGGTGAGCGCGCGCCAGCGCGGCCGCACCTGCGGGACGGCCGGGATCTCCAGCCCCAGGAGCGAACGGAAACGACTGCGGTGAATCCTCGTCAGCACCGGGATCAGCAGGAGCGCCATCACCGGCCCGAGCACGAACGCCGCGCCGCTCGGCCGGACCAACACCGCGAACGCCCAGATGTTCGCCGTCGGCACGGCCGAGGCGAGGAAGACGAGGTCGCGCAGCCCCTGGCGCCCGTACGGGGCGAGGGCTGTGCGGACCGCACGGGAGAAGGGCATGCGCCCAGGCTAGGGGCTGAATGATCACCGTCGCCATGAACCCTGAGACCGTCTCAGGGTGTACCTGGCACCACCCCCGAAACGGCGACCAGCGCTACCGCGCTTCACAGGCGGATCCGGAAGTCTTGGACACCGTAGGCCAGAACGACCCGTTGGGAGGGGACCGGTGAACGACACCGAACTCGGCGAACCGAGCGCGCTGGACCTGGAGTTCCGCGGTCTGCCGCTGCTGGACTCGCCCTGGTCCGTCCGGTTCGCCCGCGCCACGCGGGGCCGCCGGGCGCTGGAGGTCTACAACAACGGCCTGCTGCTGGACGTGATGGTGCAGACGGACTTCTCCCCCCAACTGCTGCGCGGCGCGCGGCGCGGTTCCCGCGAGGGCCGCGACAGCGTGCTGGCCTGGGGCCACGTCTGTCCCGACGGCACGCCCCCCGCGCTGACCCTCGGCCGGGCCGGCACGCCCCTCCTCGGAGCGATCACCACCCCCGGCGGCTTCTGGCTCGCCCTCGCCGAGGGTGACGCCGCCCGCGTCATCGCCCACGCCCCCGACGGCACCCCCACAAAGCTCCGCGTCCGCGCCGGCTGGTCGCGCTAGGGACGTTGCAGACGTCAGGGGCGCGGGGAACCTGTGCGCGGTGGGCAACCACAAGAGGGGCGCGGGGAACTGCGCGACAAGCCACTGACGAGCAGATGGTCCTCACTGAGCAGGGCCATCCGCACAGGGTGGTTTCTCGCGCAATTCGCGCCCCTCAAGCGTGCTGCAACTATCTGCGGAAGCCCAGGGTCAGCAGCCGAGGAGCTTCGGGGCCAGGAACTGGTGCACCTGGTCGAGCGAGACGCGAGTCTGCTCCATCGAGTCGCGGTCGCGGATCGTCACCGCGTTGTCCTCGAGGGTGTCGAAGTCGACGGTGATGCAGAACGGCGTGCCGATCTCGTCCTGGCGGCGGTAGCGGCGCCCGATCGCGCCGGCGTCGTCGAACTCGACGTTCCAGAACTTGCGCAGGTCCGCGGCCAGGCCGCGGGCCTTCGGGGAGAGGTCCGCGTTGCGCGACAGCGGCAGCACCGCGACCTTGACCGGGGAGAGACGCGGGTCGAGCCGCATCACGACGCGCTTCTCCATGACGCCCTTGGCGTTCGGCGCCTCGTCCTCGCGGTAGGCGTCGAGCATGAAGGCGAGCATCGCGCGGTTGACGCCGGCGGCCGGCTCGATGACGTAGGGGTACCAGCGCTCGCCGGACTCCTGGTCGAAGTACTTGAGGTCCACGCCCGAGGCCTCGCTGTGCGAGGCGAGGTCGTAGTCGGTGCGGTTGGCGATGCCCTCCAGCTCACCGAACTCGTTGCCGCCGAAGTTGAAGCGGTACTCGATGTCCACGGTGCGCTTGGCGTAGTGGGAGAGCTTCTCCTTCGGGTGCTCGAAGAAGCGGATGTTCTCCTCGCGGATGCCGAGGTTGCGGTACCAGTCCCAGCGCTCCTGCAGCCAGTACTCGTGCCACTTCTCGTCCTCGCCCGGCTTGACGAAGAACTCCATCTCCATCTGCTCGAACTCGCGGGTGCGGAAGATGAAGTTGCCCGGCGTGATCTCGTTGCGGAAGCTCTTGCCGGTCTGGGCGATGCCGAACGGCGGCTTCTTGCGCGAGGTGGTCTGCACCGCGGCGAAGTTGATGAAGATGCCCTGCGCGGTCTCCGGACGCAGGTACGCGAGGCCGGAGGCGTCCTCGGTCACGCCCAGGTGGGTCTTGAGCATGCCGGAGAACTGCTTGGGCTCGGTGAACTGGCCCTTGGTGCCGCAGTTCGGGCAGTTGACGTCGGCGAGGCCGTTGGCCGGGAGCTTGCCGTGCTTGGCCTCGTACGCCTCCTCCAGGTGGTCCGCGCGGTAGCGCTTGTGACAGGAGGTGCACTCGGTCAGCGGGTCGTTGAAGGTGGCGACGTGGCCGGACGCCTCCCACACCTCGCGCGCGAGGATCACCGAGGAGTCAAGACCGACGACGTCCTCGCGGCCGGTGACCATCGCACGCCACCACTGGCGCTTGATGTTCTCCTTGAGCTCCACACCGAGCGGTCCGTAGTCCCAGGCGGCTCGCTGACCGCCGTAGATCTCACTGCAGGGGTAGACGAAGCCACGGCGCTTGCTCAGGCTGACGATGGTGTCGATCTTGTCGGCGGCCACAGTGCTCTCTTCAGGTACGACGAAGCGGTCAAGGATGGATTTCCATGCACGCGGTTATCACAGGCTACCGGGCGGCGTGGGGAACGTTTCAAATCCGTGGTAGATTGAAAATCGTTTTCATGTGAATGCTGCCGTACGAAACGCTCCCGTGCGCGCACGGACTGGCACAATTGCCCGGGAGGACTCCCGTCCTCCCCTCAACCGACAACTATCCGCAGGAGAGCCGGTGACCCCCGCGAACCCGTCGTCCCCCGCAAGGTCGACCCGTCAGCGCACCGCCGTCGCCTCCCTGCTCGCGGAGATCGACGACTTCCGCAGCGCGCAGGAACTGCACGACCTGCTCAAGCACCGGGGCGACTCGGTCGGCCTGACCACCGTCTACCGCACGCTCCAGTCGCTCGCCGACGCCGGCGAGATCGACGTGCTGCGCACCGACGACGGCGAGGCGGTCTACCGCCGCTGCAGCAGCGGCCACCACCATCACCTGGTCTGCCGCTCCTGCGGCCGGACCGTCGAGGTCGAGGGTCCGGCCGTGGAGCGCTGGGCCGAGGGCGTCGCGCGCGAGCACGGCTACGTCGACGTCGCCCACACCCTGGAGATCTTCGGCACCTGCGCGGACTGCGCCGCGCGGGGCGCGAACGCCGCTCAGGAGGTCTGAACGCTCAGGAGGTCTGAACGGGGCCCGGCTGTGACGGGACCTCGTTCGGCAGCGCCCCGCCGTAGCGGCGGTCGCGCATGGCGAACTCCTCGCAGGCCCGCCACAGGTCGCGCCGGTCGAAGTCCGGCCAGAGCACGTCCTGGAACACCATCTCGGCATAGGCGGACTGCCAGATCAGGAAGTTGGACGTGCGCTGCTCGCCGCTCGGGCGGATGAACAGGTCCACGTCCGGCATGTCGCGGTGGTACATGTACTTCGCGAAGGTCTTCTCGTTGACCTTGCCCGGGTCCAGCCGGCCCTCGGCGACGTCCTTGGCCAGCGCCGCCGCGGCGTCGGCGATCTCCGCGCGACCGCCGTAGTTGACGCACATGTAGAGCGTCATGGCGTCGTTGTCGCGGGTCATCTCCTCGGCGACCTGGAGCTCCTGGACGACGGACTTCCACAGCTTGGGCATGCGGCCCGCCCAGCGGATCCGGATGCCCATGTCGTTCATCTCGTCGCGGCGGCGGTGGATCACGTCGCGGTTGAAGTTCATCAGGAAGCGGACCTCGTCGGGCGAGCGCTTCCAGTTCTCGGTGGAGAAGGCGTAGAGCGAGAGGTTCTTCACGCCCAGCTCCAGGCAGCCCTTGAGCACGTCGAGCACCACGGCCTCGCCGACCTTGTGCCCCTCCGTGCGCGGCAGGCCGCGCTCCTTGGCCCAGCGGCCGTTGCCGTCCATGACGATGGCGACGTGCTCGGGGACCAGCTCGCCCGGGATCTTGGGCGGCTGCGCGCCGCTCGGGTGCGGGGGAGGCGGGAGGTACTCCCGGGTCCGCTTGCCGCCGAAGAGTCCGCGCCGTGCCACAGCCATGTGCCCTACTTCTTCTCTGCTACGACTATTGCCTAGTGCCTCAGTGGGCCACGTACCGGAGCGAACGCAGCCCGCGTTCCAGGTGCCACTGGACGTAGGCGGCGACCAGCCCGCTGCCTTCGCGGCGGTGCCGCGGCTCGCAGGCGTCCGCGGTCTCCCAGTCGCCGGACAGCAGCGCGCCCAGCAGCTCCAGTGTCTCAGGGGAGGGTACGACACTCCCCGGCACCCGGCAGTCGCCGCACAGGGATCCGCCGGTCTGCACGGAGAAGAACCGGTTCGGCCCCGGCAGCCCGCAGGCGGCGCAGGCCGCGAAGGACGGGGCGTAGCCGTTGACCGCGAGGGAGCGCAGCAGGAACGCGTCGAGGACCAGGTGCGGCTCGTGCTCGCCGCTCGCGAGGGTGCGCAGCGCGCCGACGAGCAGCAGGTACTGCTGGACGGCCGGCTCGCCCTCGTTCTCGGTGAAGCGCTCCGCGGTCTCCAGCATCGCCGAGGCGGCGGTCCAGCGGTCGTAGTCGACCGCTATCCGGCCCCCGTACGGGGAGATCGTCTCGACCTGGGTGCACAGCGCGAGATGACGCCCGACGATCTCGTCCCCGCGGCAGAAGAACTGCACGTCCACGTGCGAGCACGGCTCGAGCCGGGCGCCGAACTTCGACTTCGTCTTGCGCACCCCGCGCGCCACGGCGCGGACGCGGCCGTGCTGCCGGGTCAGGATGGTGATGATCCGGTCCGCCTCGCCCAGCTTCTGGGTGCGCAGCACCACCCCGTCGTCCCGGATCAGACTCATAGGTCCATTCTGACGCGTCGGCCCCAGTGCTCGGGACCAGGCTCGCGAACACGGCTCAGGGACGCAGGGTCCGCGCCGCGACCGCGAGCGCGGCGTCGGTCTCCTCCCGGTTGAAGCCGAGGCACTGCCCGATCGCCCGCAGCACCGAGCGCTCGGCGGCCCGGTAGGGTCCGTCCGCGAGCGCGACCAGCGCGCCCTGGGTCAGCAGACGGGTGAGCCCCGGCGCGAGCAGGTGCGGCACGAGCGGCTCGATCGCGGTGTGCAGCTCGACGACGAGGGCGCTGCCGCACCCGCAGACGTCCCCCAGCGGGTCCTCGTCCTCGCTCGAGGCGGCGAGGTCGGCCAGCAGGCCGGGCTCGTCGAGGTCCGCGTAGCCGGCGTCGCGCAGCACCCCGATCGCGCTCTCCTTCACCGCGGGCGCGGCGCCGGGGCCGCCCGAGGCGGCGAGGACGGCGAGCGCGACGGCGTGCTGCGCGTTGCGCAGCATGGCCAGGAGCTGGCCGGAGGTGGGGTGGGCGAGCGCGTCCAGCCCGTAGCGGTGCCGGCAGGACGTGCACTGCAGCGTCGCCGCGGTGCGGCGTAGCGGCAGCAGGGGGATCCCCGCGACCCGTAGCCAGTTGCGGCCGCGCTGTCTGCGGTAGTTGCGGTCGCCGCCGCAGGCGAGGCAGTAGAACTCCCCGAGCAGCTCGGTGTGCCACCGGGCTGAGACAGCGACCACGTGCGCCACGTTGGGCTCCTGCCTGCGTCGGCCGAGACCGCCCCGTCGCCGTCCCGACTGACCATTGATGCTGCCATGCGGATGACGCCCTGTCAGCACCGCGAACGCCGTTTAAGGGGCGTAGCCCCAGGGGCGCGGGGAACTGCGCGACAAGCCACCCTGTGTGGTGGGTCCCCGAACGAGCAGGGCTGTCCGCACAGTGGTTGCTCGCGCCCACGCGGCGGAGCCGCACATCGGCAGAGCCTCGCGCCCCTCGATGGTTACTGTCGCTGTGCCCGGTTGACGGCGGAGACGATGGCCTTGATCGACGCGCGGACGATCGAGGTGTCGATGCCGACGCCCCACACGACCTTGCCGTCGACCGCGCACTCCCAGTACGCCGCGGCCTGGGCGCCCGAGCCCTGGCTCAGGGTGTGCTCGGCGTAGTCCAGGACGCGCACGTCGACGCCGACGCCGATCTGGCTCAGCGCGCGGACGAACGCGTCGGCCGGGCCGTTGCCGGTGCCCTCCAGGGTGAAGTCCGCGCCGTCGACGACCGCGTCGACCGTGATGGTCTCGGTGCCGTCCGCCGCCGAGGACGCCTGGTGGGAGCGCAGCTGGATGCGGCCCCAGGGCGCGTCGGGGGTGGGCAGGTACTCGTCCTCGAAGACGGCCCAGATCTGCGCCGGGGTGACCTCGCCGCCCTCCGCGTCCGTCTTGGCCTGGATGATCTTCGAGAACTCGATCTGCATCCGGCGCGGCAGGTCCAGGTTGTGCTCGTTCTTCAGGACGTAGGAGACGCCGCCCTTGCCGGACTGGCTGTTGACGCGGATGACCGCCTCGTACGAGCGGCCCACGTCCTTCGGGTCGATCGGCAGGTAGGGGACGCCCCAGGTCTGCTCGCCGACGGGGACGCCCGCCGCGGCCGCGTCGGCCTCCAGGGCGTCGAAGCCCTTCTTGATCGCGTCCTGGTGGGAGCCGGAGAAGGACGTGTAGACCAGGTCGCCGACGTAGGGGTGGCGCTCGGCCAGCGTCATCTGGTTGCAGTACTCCCAGGTACGCCGGATCTCGTCGATCTCGGACAGGTCGACCATGGGGTCGACGCCCTGCGAGAACAGGTTCAGCGCGACGTTGACCAGGTCCAGGTTGCCGGTCCGCTCGCCCTGACCGAACAGGCAGCCCTCGACGCGGTCGGCGCCGGCCATCACGGCCAGCTCGGCGGAGGCGACGCCCGTCCCGCGGTCGTTGTGGGGGTGGGTGGACAGGGCGACGAACTCGCGGCGCGACAGGTTGCGCGACATCCACTCGATCTTGTCGGCGTAGACGTTCGGCGTGGAGCGCTCGACCGTGGTCGGCAGGTTCAGGATGATCTCGCGGCCCTCGCCGGGCTGCCAGACGTCCATGACGCCCTCGCAGACCTCCAGGGCGAAGTCCAGCTCGGTGTCGATGAAGATCTCCGGCGAGTACTGGTAGCCGAAGACCGTGTCGTCGCCCAGGATCTTCTCGGCGTACTCCATGACCAGGCGGGTGCCGTCGACGGCGATCTGCTTGATCTCGTCCTTGGAGGCGTGGAAGACGACCCGGCGGAACAGCGGCGAGGTCGCGTTGTACAGGTGGACGGTCGCGCGCGGGGCGCCGCGCAGCGACTCGACCGTGCGCTCGATCAGCTCCTCGCGGGCCTGGGTCAGGACGGAGATGGTCACGTCCTCGGGGATCGCGCCGTCCTCGATGATCGAGCGGACGAAGTCGAAGTCGGTGGCGCCGGAGGCGGGGAAGCCGACCTCGATCTCCTTGTAGCCCAGCCTGACCAGCAGGTCGAACATGGCGCGCTTGCGGGCCGGGGACATCGGGTCGATCAGGGCCTGGTTGCCGTCGCGCAGGTCGGTCGACAGCCAGCGGGGGGCCTTGGTGATGACCTGGCTCGGCCAGGTGCGGTCCGGCAGGTCGACGGTGCCGAAGGGTACGTAGCGCTGGAACGGCATCCCGGACGGCTGCTGGCGGACGCTCGCCGCGGTGATCGGGGTGGGACGCTCGTTGAAGGGCTGCTGGCTCATGGTGGGTGAGTCTCCTGATGCTCGTCGCTCCGAGAGGCGGCCGACGGCTGCGGGATCACCAGTGATCAACTAACGCGCAGCACCCACCCCCGCGGCGAGGGAGTCGGCCTCGATCAACTCGGGCCCTCGCCGCGGCAGCTAAGAAGAAGCAGACCGCTACGCATGATGTCTGCCAGAGTAACCCAGCCGCGACGCAGAGCTAAGCGAAACCCGCCGGTAGTCCGCCTGATGAGACGAGAGGTCTGGACCTCTGACCCTCCGGCTGGACTGGTCGCGGTCAAGAGTCAAGGCCCGAAAGCACTCCTCTTTCGTCGCTCCTCGGAGCACACTGATTACTATGCGCATCATGGTCACCCGCACCGGCGGGTCCGCCACGACGGAGCACTGGGCCCTGCTGGACACCGAGGGTCGCCCGGACGCTCCCCACATCCACGCCCTGGTGCGCGAGGCCCTCGGCGCCTGCGGTCGCAACCCCTCCCTCGGCCTGCCGCACGCCCCGCACTTCGCCTACGCCATCACCGTGGACGGCCGCCCGACCGGCTACTGCGCAGACCCGCAACTCACGTCCTCGCAGCGGTCGTTGATATCACTGGTGCTGCACGGCGGCTGACCCGCGCGGAGGCGGGACCGCGGAGCCACCGGCCCCGCGTTCCGAGGCCAGGCACGACCGGGAACGCGGGGACGGTGTGCTGCGTCAGCCGCGGAGAGGCACCTCCGCGGTGACGGTCAGGGGCAGGTCGGCCACGCTGTGGCCGACCTGGATCCGATAGGAGCCCGGGCGGTCGGTCCAGGCGCCGTCCGTCCAGGTCTGGAAGGCGCGCAGCGGCACCGGGATGCGTGCCTCCGCCGCCTCCCCCGGCTCCGCCGTCACGGCCGCGAAACCGGCGAGCGCGGTGCGCGGCCGAGACGCGTCCGAGCCGGTCGGTCCGTCCGAGCCCTCCGGGGACAAGTAGAGCTGGACGACCTCGCGTCCGGCCCGTGCGCCGGTGTTGCGCAGCCGGACCACCGCCTCCGCGACCGCGGCGTACGGGTCGTCGCCCCCGCCGTCCGCCTGCGCGGGCAGCAGCCGCACGTCGAGGCCCTCGTAGGTCCACGCGGTGTAGCCGAGGCCGTGGCCGAACCAGTAGGCCGGGGCGACGCCGTCCCGGCGCTGCCAGGCGCGGTAACCGACGAAGAGTCCCTCCGCGTAGTCCAGCCGCCCGTCGACCGGCTCGACGTCCCACACCGGGGCGTCGGCCTCCGCGGCGGGCCAGGTGGTGGGCAGACGGCCGCCCGGCTCGCGGACGCCGGTGAGGACGTCGGCCAGCGCCGCGCCCGCCTCCTGCCCGGGGAACCAGGCGAGCAGCACCGCCGCGACCTGCTCCCGCCACGGCATCAGCACCGGCGCGCCCGCGTTGACCACGACCACCGTGCGCGGGTTGGCCGCCGCGATGCGGGCCACGAGCTCGTCCTGACGGCCCGGCAGGGCCAGCGAGGCGCGGTCGACGCCCTCGCTCTCGACCTCCTCCGTGGTGCCCACGACGACCACCGCGACATCGGCGGCGGCCGCCGTCGAGACGGCCTCCTCCAGCATCTCGTCGGCGGTGCCGACGGGCTCGCCGTGGCCGAGGGTGAAGGAGACCAGGCCGAACCCCGCGAAGCCGCCGCTCTCGGGCAGCACGTGCCGCAGCCTCAGCGACACGGGCGCGGCCCCCTCGGCGACCTCCAGCTCGAAGACGCGCTCCGGCGGGTTGAGGAACGCGGCCGCCGGGTCCTCGCCCTCCGGCAGCACCGCGTCGTCGAAGACCACCGCGCCGTCCGCCTCCAGGACGAAGCGGCCGACGCCCCGGATGCCGAGCCGGTGCGTGCCCGCCCGGCCCGGCTCCAGCGTGGCTCCGAGCTCGACCGACGCGAGATCGGCGAAGGAGAGCCCGTGCGGAAGCCGGCCGATCCAGCGCGCCGCTCCGTCGGGCAGCGAGGCCGTGCCGAGCTCCGCGCCGTCACGGCCGAGGAACCGCGCCTCGGTGCGGGCGGCGAGCGGGCGCAGGTGGACGTTCGGGTCCGCGCCGACGGCGTAGGCCACGGCGGTGCCCTGCGGCAGTGCGGACCGCAGGCCCTCCAGCGGGCTGACCACGTGCGTCGGGAAGACCTGCGCGGACCCGCCGCCCCCGATCCGTGCCTCCTGCGCGGCCTGACCGATCACCGCGACCGAGCCGACGGAGTCGGGGAGCGGCAGCACGCCGTCGTTGGCCAGCAGCACCATGCCCGCCGCGGCGACCTCCCGGGCCAACGCCTCGCCGTCGATCGGCGCGGGCAGCTCGGACGACGGGACGGCGGCGGGGGCGCCCTCCAGCAGGCCGACGCGGGCGGCGAGCCGCAGCACCCGGCGGGCCAGCTCGTCCACCGTCTCCTCGGGCACCAGGCCCTCGCGCACCGCGCGGACCAGGTGCTCGCCGTAGACGGTGGCCGGGCCCGGCATCGCCACGTCCAGGCCCGCGAGCGCGTCGCGGACGGTGTCGCGCGCGCCGGTCCAGTCGGAGACGAGCATCCCGTCGAAGCCCCACTCTCCCCGCAGGACGTCGTTGTTCAGCTCCTGGTGCTCGGTCATGAACGTGCCGCCGACCTTGTTGTAGGCGGACATCAGGCCCCACGGCGTGGCCTTGCGCACGATCGCCTCGAACGGCGCCAGGTAGAGCTCGCGCAGGGTCCGGTCGTCGACGCGGACGTCGACGGTGAAACGGTCGGTCTCGGAGTCGTTGGCGACGAAGTGCTTGGGCGTCGTGGCCACGCCGCCGGACTGGACGCCGGACACGAAGGCCGCGCCCAGCTCGCCGGTGAGCAGCGGGTCCTCCGAGTACGCCTCGAAGTGCCGCCCGCCGCGTGGGCTGCGGTGCAGGTTGACCGTCGGCGCCAACACCACGTGCGCGCCCTTGCGACGGGCCTCCTGCGCCAGCAACTGTCCCGTGCGGTGGGCCAGTTCCGGGCTCCAGGCAGCCGCCAGCGCGGTCGGCGAGGGCACCGACACCGACGGGTCGTCCGGCGTCCAGTTCTCGCCGCGCACACCGGCCGGCCCGTCGGACATCACCAGCCGGCCCAGGCCGATGTCCTCGTTGGCGGGCAGCGACCACATGTCCGCGCCCGCGAGCAGGGCGACCTTGGCGGTCAGGTCCAGCTTGCCGAGCGCCGCCTCGACGGTCGCCTCACGCTGCTGATCGGGTGTCATCTCTCGTACATCCTCTCTCACTCCCCCGGTTGCCGCCTTGTTCAACTGTCCGTCAGATCCAGCCGTCGAGCGAGGCCATGAACCCGTCGAAGTCGTCGCGGTGGACGGTGTGCCCCGCGCCCTTCACCACGCGGACCTCGAATCCGCGCTCGCGCAGCGTCTCCTGGTCCGCGGCGGAGAGCAGGAAGCTCGGGTCCGCGACCTGGACGAGGGAGGGGACGACCGGCGCGGCGGGCATCATCGAGTGGCCGCCCGCCTCGCCGAGCATGCCGATGGTGGCTCGGTCCCACACGGCCAGGGTCTCCAGCTCGACCTCGACGTCCTCCGGCGCCCAGCGCGGGTTCATCGCGGCGACGGACTCGCGTGTGGCGTGCTCGGCGAACTGCACGAACATGGCCGGGTCGAAGGCGTCACCCGCGGCGGGGATGTTCCAGCCCGGGTCGGAGTAGACCGCGCGCTTCGGCCGCAGCCGGTCGACGGCCAGGGAGAGGGTGAGACCGCCGAGGGAGTGCCCGATCGCGAGGTCGGCGCCGGCGGGCAGGGTGTCGACGAGGTCCTGCGCGAACAGCTCGGGGCTGTACGCGCCGCGCTCGGACGCGCCGTGGCCGCGCAGGTCGACCGCGATGACGCGGTAGCCGCGGTCCGCCAGCGCCGGGGCGACCAGTCGCCAGGTGCGGGAGTCGGACATGACGCCGTGGACGAGCAGGGCGAGGCGGTCGCCGGAACCCCACTCACGGGTGTTGAGCTTCATGCGGTGCAACTGCCTTTCGAGGATCGAGGATTCGAGGATCCCGAGGTTTTCGGGGATCGGTTCAGCGGACGGAGCGGATGGGTCGGATGGCCAGGGCGCCGAGCACGGCCAGGACGCCGCCGGCGGCGAAGAGCAGGTCGTAGCCGCCGAGGCCGACGAGCATCGAGGCGACGAAGGGCGCCACGATCTGCGGACCTGCGTTGGCGACGTTCAGCACGCCCATGTCGCGGGCGGCGTCCTCGGCCTTCGGCAGGACGAGGGTGACCAGCGCGTTGTCGACGGCGAAGAAGCACCCGAAGGCGAGGCCGTTGACGACGGAGAAGACGACCATCCCGACGAAGGTGGGGCTGCTGATGGGGATCAGCACAGCCAGCCCCGAGGCCGCGGCCGAGATGCCGACGAAGAGCTTGCGCGCGTCGAGCCGGTCCGAGAGCGGGCCGCAGACCGCGATCGAGACGACCATGGCGACGCTGTTGACCGGCGTCAGCACGGCCGCGGCCGCCGTCGCGCTCATGCCGTGCGGCAGGCGGATGTGGTCCTGCAGGACGTAGAGCTGGTAGCCGCTGACGGCGAAGTACCCGAGGACGAGCAGCGCCCGGCCGATGAACGCCCAGCGGAAGTCGTGGGCCCGCAGGCTGTCCGCGAAGGCGCGGACCTGCTCGCCGAGGGTGGCCGGGGCCTTGGGCGGGCGCGGCGTCTCCTTGCCGAGCGCGGTGAACAGCACGGCCGCGACGGCGACGAGCAGCCCGAGCACGAGGTAGCCGGTGGTGAAGTGGCCGGAGAACCCGTTCGCGACCAGGACGCCGAGGATGGAGCCGACCGGCACGCCGAGCCCGACGGCGGCCGAGGCCGCGCCACGGCGTGCGACGGGCACACGGTCCGGGATCACCGAGGTGATCGCCGCCTGGTAGACGTTCATCACGGCCTGGCCGAGGCACCAGGCGAGGGCGACCAGCAGGATCGAGTTCACCGCGCCGAGCAGCAGCATCGCGGGCACGGCGAGCAGACCGCCGCCGAGGATCCACGGGTTGCGCCGCCCGGACCGGTCCGAGAGCGCGCCCGCGACGGGGTTGAAGACGGTGGCGAAGACCGCGCTCACGCCCGCGACCAGACCGAGCATGGCGACCTTGTCGTGCGGGGCGATCTTCTCGATCTGGAGCGGCAGCAGGATGCCGCCGACGCCGACGTAGAGCGCGTACATCGCCGTGTTGCCGGTGAAGAGCAGCGGCAGCAGCCCTCCGGCTCTGGAGGGTCTCGCGTCGGCGCCGGCGTCGGCGCCGGCGTCGGCCCCGGCCCCGGCCCCGGCCCCGGCCCCGGCCTCGGCGTGCTGGGCCGGTGCGTGGACGGGGGTGGGGGTCGTGGGGGTCGGTTCGGAAAGGGCCACGGTGCCCTCCTGGTTCCTGACTCGGAGCTGTGGGTGGGGGTGCCGCGGCCGGTTGAGGGAGTCCGCCGCGGCTGGGGTCTCGCAACCCCGCGCCGCTCCTTGTGAGGCGCTTGCTTACACGTGTCACATGACTCGTGTAAGCACATGTCTAGCATTGGTTTCGGTAAGAGACCAGCCCCTGGGCCCGACGAGTCTGCAAAGATGTGGAACGCCATGAGCGAAACGTCATCATCCGCGCCCACCAGCGCGGACGTCGCCCGCCTCGCGGGCGTCTCCCGGGCCACCGTCTCCTACGTGCTGAACGACACCGCGGGCGGCCGGGTCAGCGAGAAGACCCGGCTGCGCGTGCGCGCCGCCGCCGACCAGCTGGGCTACGTCCCGCATGCCGCCGCGCGCTCGCTGCGCGCCGGCCACACCGGGCTGGTGCTGATGGCCGCGCCGGAGGTCACCCTCGGACGGCTCTTCAACGAGTTCTTCACCGATCTGCGCGCGGGCCTGCGCGACCACGGCTACACCGCCGTCCTCTACGGCACCCGCGCCGACCTCTCCGCCCGCGAGATCGCCCGCGCCTGGGCGGAGCTGCGGCCGACGGCCGTCATCACCGGCGTCACCGACGATCTGACGCCCGAGGGCGTGGAGATCCTCAAGCGCGCGGGCACCCGCGCGGTCCTCGCGCTCACCGAGCGCCCGGTCCCGGGCGCGCACTCGCTGATCCTCGACCAGGGCGGCGTCGGCGCGACGGCAGGCGAGCACCTGGTGGCGCGGGGCCACCGCGCCATCGGCGTCGTCATGCCGACGGACGCCACCCTGCGCCGCTTCAGCGAGCCCAGGCTCGCAGGGCTGCGGGAGGCAGCGGGCCCCGCGGGGGCCCGCGTCGAGCCGCTGGACCTGGACTACACCGAGGAGTCGGCGGCGGCCCTGGCCGGGCGCTGGCCCTCACTCGGTCTGACGGCGCTGTTCTGCTACAACGACGAGTACGCGGCCCTGATCCAGGCGGCGTTCCAGGACGCGGGCATCACCGTCCCGGCGGACGCGGCCCTCGTCGGCGCGGACGACCTCATGCTGGCGCGCGTGCTGCGGCCCAGGCTGACGTCGGTCCACGTCTCGCTGCCCAAGGGGCTCGCGCTGGCGGACCTGATCGACCGCCTGATCCACGAGCCGGACACCCCGCCGGAGACCCACGCGCTGGGCAGCGCGCGGATCGCGGTGCGGGAGAGCAGCTGAGCCCGGAGGGCCGTCAGAAGCCCAGCTTGCGCAGCTGCTTCGGGTCGCGCTGCCAGTCCTTGGCCACCTTCACGTGCAGGTCCAGGAAGACCGGCGTGCCGAGCAGCGCCTCGATCTGCGTGCGCGCGGCGGTGCCGACCGCCTTGAGGCGGGCGCCGCGGGTGCCGATGACGATGGCCTTCTGGCTCTGGCGCTCGATGTAGACGTTCGCGTGGATGTCCAGGAGGGGACGGTCCGCGGGGCGGCCCTCGCGGGGGATCATCTCCTCGACCACGACCGCGAGGGAGTGCGGCAGCTCGTCGCGGACGCCCTCGAGCGCGGCCTCGCGGATCAGCTCCGCGACCATGACCTGCTCGGGCTCGTCGGTCAGGTCCCCGTGCGGGTAGAGGGTGGGGCCCTCCGGCAGCAGCGGGACGAGGAGGTCCACCAGCAGCTCGACCTGGTGACCGTCCTTCGCCGAGACCGGAACGATCTCCGCCCACTCGATGCCGAGCTCGGCGCCCATCCTGGCGACGTCGAGCAGCTGCTCGGCGAGGCGCTTGGAGTCGACCAGGTCCGTCTTGGTGACGATGGCGACCTTGGGGGTGCGCTTGATCCCGGCGATCTCCTTGGCGATGAACTTGTCGCCGGGGCCGATCTTCTGGTCGGCGGGGAGGCAGAAGCCGATGACGTCGACCTCGGCCCAGGTGGCCCGCACGACGTCGTTGAGGCGCTCGCCGAGCAGCGTGCGGGGCTTGTGGAGGCCGGGCGTGTCGACGAGCACGAGCTGCGCGTCGGGGCGGTGCACGATGCCGCGCACGGTGTGCCGGGTGGTCTGCGGGCGGTCGGAGGTGATCGCAACCTTGGTGCCGACGAGCGCGTTGGTGAGCGTGGACTTGCCGGCGTTGGGCCGCCCGACGAAGCAGGCGAAACCCGATCGGTGCTGCTGGGTAGAACTCATATGGCCATTCTCCCCTACGCGGGGAGGGCGCGACGTCAGCGGTGGAGCCGCCGGTCGGTGAGGTCGACCTCGATCGGGTAGGGCAGCTCGGTCTCCAGCTTGCCGCGGTGGATACCGGTCGGGGCGTAGGCGCCGATGGCGTCGTCGAGCTCGAAGGTGTGCACGACCGGATCGGCGCCCTCGCGCTCGACCCGCCAGAAGTAGCGGATTCCGGCGGCCGCGTACTTGCGCGGTTTCACCTCGCGGTCGCGCACGTCGGACTCGGGGGAGACGACCTCGACCGCCAGGTGCACGTCCTCGGGCTGGTAGCTGGTCAGCTCGTCGTCGAACGCCTCCGCGGAGATGACCATCAGGTCGGGCTCCGGCCGATCCCGTTTGCCGAGCGTGACGGTCATCTCCCGGATGACGGTGAGATGGCCCGGGCAGGTGGCCATCAGGCGGAACTCCAGCAGCCGGATGACGCGCATGTGGAAACCGCGCTGCGGACACATGAAGACGAGGCTCCCGTCGAGCAACTCCGTGTGGCGGGGGAGGTCCGGGAGTTGGTCGAGGTGCTCCGCCGTCCAACCGCCCTCGGGCGGGAAGGGCCACGCGGTCTCCGCGCAGGCGGAGTCGTCCCCGCTCGCGGGCGGGTTCGTCGGCGCGACGGTCATCGCTGCTCCCATGCCGCAGGTCCTCGTCGTGCCGTCCAGCGTACCCAGAGGGGTTCGGGGCTAACTCACCCGAACGAGCGAGCGCAGGCTCACTTGCCGCGCTTGAACAGCGCTCCGACGCCACCGATCACGGTGAAAAGGGCGACGATGATCGAGGCGGCGAGCCAGCCCGGGTTGTTGTCCTGCTGCCAGTGCCCCATGCCCATCAGCACGAACAGCACGCCACAGATGAACGCGACGCCCTTCATCACGTCTGCTCCCCCACCGCCGCCCGACACCGCGCGAACACCGACGCCCCGACCATAGTCGGCCTCGGGGCGTTGGCAAGAGAGAAAGGCTCGAGGAACGCCTCAGTTCTCAGTTCACGACGACCCTCAGTTCACGACGACGGTGTCCCGCACGACCGCGTCCGTGCCGGCCAGGTAGACCGGCGTAGCGGCGCCGCCGAGGTCGCGGGCGGCGGCAAGGTCGGGCTCGGCGAGGTGGTTGGCGTCGCTCACGACAGCGGCTGCCTCCAGGCTCTTCGCGCCGCTGGCCACGGCCATGGCGACGGCGGTCTGCAGGGCGCTGAGGTGCAGGGACGGGAGGGAGACGGTCGCCGCGACGTACGTACGCCCGGTCTCGTCGCGCACCGCGGCGCCCTCGGCGACGCCGTTGCGGGCGCGGGCCGACCGGGCCAGGGTGATGATCTTCTTGTCTTCGGCGTCAAGCTCGACGGACTGCTCGCTCATGCCACGAGGATAAGGTCTGTCGCCTCGTCATGATCGGTCGTGTTCAGCGTGTGGTCGCGACGGGTTCCGAGGCGGGACCCTGCCCCGGGAGGGAAAGGGGTCGGCCGGACCTCGGCGCAGGCGCTAGCTTGGCCGCTCATGACGGCTCTTCGTATCGGTGTGATGTACGACCGTTCCTGGGACCCGGCCGGGTTGCCCGCGTTCGCGCGGGAGGTGGAGGCGCTGGGGGTGGACGACCTGTGGGTGGTCGAAGATCTGGGCTGGAACGGCGGGATCTCGGCCGCGGCGGTCGCGCTGGGCGCGACCGAGCGGCTGCGGGTCGGCCTCGGGATCGCCCCCGCGCCGCTGCGCAGCCCCGCGCTGCTGGCGATGGAGATCGCGACACTGGCGCGGGTCTTCCCCGGCCGTCTGGTGGCCGGCGTCGGCCACGGCGTGCGGGAGTGGATGCGGCAGGTCGGCGTCGCCCCTCGGTCGCCGCTGGCGCTGCTGGAGGAGACCCTGGGCGCGGTGCGCGGCCTGCTGCGCGGCGAGCGGGTCACCGTCGACGGGCGGGAACTGCGCATCGACGGTGTGGAGTTGGTCCACCCGCCCGCGAAGGACGCGGTGCCGCAGGTGATCGCGGGTGTCGTCTCGCCCAGGTCGCTGGAGCTGGCGGGCCGCGCCGCCCAGGGGACGCTCGTGGCCGAGGGCCACGGCCCGCAGGACCTCCACACCGCCCGCGCGGCGGCGCAGCGGGGCGGCGCGGGCGCGGACCACACGCTGACGGTGTTCACGTTCCTGGGTGTCGGAGACGCCGCGGCGCCCGCCCTGCGGGAGGCTGTCGCCGGGCACGCGGAGTGGCTCGGTCGCGACACCTCGGAGACGTTCGCGGCCGGCGGCACGGCGCAGGAGGCGGCGGACGCGCTCCGCGCGCTGGGGGCCGCGGGCGCGCAGACGGTCGTGGCCCGCGTCTGCGGCCCCGAACCGCTGGGCCAGCTCCGCGAGGTCCTGACAGCGCTCCGCGGCTGACCCCCGCGGGCGGACGGCTCCCCGATTCCAAGGGGACTCGCCCCCGCCCCGGGTTCCTCTCGTGCCGGGGGTGGGACCCCCATGCGGCGGCGGGGACGACCGGGCAGGGCTGCGCGAGTCGCCGCCACACGACCAAGCCTGCGGCGGCGCGCTCGGATGCCGACCCCCAGGCGCGGACACGTCCCTTACGGCGGCCCGCACCCCTGCCCCAGGCACGTCCCGGTGCCGGGGACGGGGTCACCGCCTGCGAGCGGCGGGGACCACGGGACAGCGCTGAGCCAGTCGGGGCCACGCGACCAAGAGGCTGCGCTCCACGACCAGCCCCGGGCGCGGACACGTCCCCCACGGCGCGACCCTCGCCCCGTCCCGGGCAGTCCTGTGCCGGAGGCCAGGGCCCGTGGCCGTGCGGGTGGGACCCTGCTTGCGGGCGGCCGGGGTCACCCGAGGGCCGGGCGCGTCGCGGCCGGGGCGAGCCGGAGTCGGCGGACCCGCTGACGGCCTCCCCGCACGGCGGCGGAGCCCCGCACCTCCCTACCGGAGGCCGGAGGCCCGAGGGCATCTCCCTGCGGGCCGCCTCGCCCCGCCTGCGGGCGGCGGGACCGTCGGGCGGGGCTGGGCGAGTCGCGGCCACACGATCAGGTCCGCGCCGCCGATCCGCGGCTGCGCAGTGCGCGCGGGCGACTCGGCGTCCCGGACGGGGGCCGCGGGTCGTGCCCGCCCGCGCCGCGGGCCAGCGCGCTCCCCGCCCCCGACCGCGGCGCGGGGGCTCAGGCGCGGGCGAGGCGGCCCATCGCCAGTGCGGCGAGCAGCGCCGCGCCGTCTGCCAGGACGGAGTCGTCGAAGAACGCCTCCGGGCTGTGGTTGTACGGGGCCGTCGCGGGGTCGCGGTCGGGCGGGCACGCGCCGAGGAAGAAGTAGGCCGAGGGGACGCGCTCGCAGACGTAGGAGAAGTCCTCCGCGCCCGCGAGGGGCTGGGGCATGGGGCGGAAGCGCTCCTCGCCGAGGAGTTCGCGGACCGTGCGGGCCGCGAACGCGGCCTCCGTCTCGTCGTTGCGGGTCACCGGGTAGAGGCGCTCGTAGCGGGCCTCGACCTCCAGGCCGTGGGCGGCCGCCACGCCCCGCACGATCCGCAGGGTCTCCTCCTCGGCGCGGTCGCGGGCCTCCGCCGAGAAGGTGCGGATGGTGGCCTCGAAGGCGGCGTCGTCGGGGATGACGTTGTTGATCGTTCCGCCGTGGATGTGACCCACCGTCACCACGACGGGGTCGAAAGCGTCGAAGCGCCGGGTGACCATCGTCTGCAAGGCGATGACCGCCTCGCACAGCGCCGGGACGGGATCGAGGGCGGCGTGCGGGGCGGAGCCGTGGCCGCCGCGGCCGCGCATGGTGACGTGGAGGGTGTCGGCCGCGGCCATCGCCGCGCCGGGGCGGCCGGAGACGACGCCGCCCGGGAGCAGGCCGCTGGTGACGTGGATGCCGTAGGCGGCGACGACCTCGGTACCGGCCGCCTCCAGCAGGCCCTCGTCGATCATGATCTTCGCGCCGCCGCAGCCCTCCTCGCCCGGCTGGAACATGAAGACGACCGAACCCGCCAGCTCCTCCCGACGCTCCACCAGCAACCGAGCCGCACCCACCAACCCCGCCACATGCAGATCATGCCCACAGGCGTGCATCGCCCCCGCCACCCGCGACGCGAACGCCAACCCCGACGTCTCCTGCACCGGCAACGCGTCCATATCACCGCGCAACAGCACCGCAGGACCCGGACGACCACCCCGCAGCACCGCCGTCACACTGCTCAGCTTCTCCCCCACCGAGACCTCAAGCCCCAGCCCCTCCAACGCCGCCAACACCTTCGCCTGCGTCAACGGCAGATCCAGGCCGATCTCCGGCTCCTCGTGCACCGACCGCCGCAAAGCCACCAACTCCGGCAGCAACAACGCGGCGGACTCGGCGAGGGTGGGGGTCATCGGCGTCTCCTCCGGTGGGACGTTCAGGGCGCGCCCATGGTCGTCCCGTCCGGCCCGAGGCCCGACGGCCTGCACGGATCAGCCGCAGCGCGCGGTCTCGCGCACGGATCAGCCGACACGGATCAGCCGGCACGGATCAGCCGGCGACGGGGCGGAGGGTGGAGCGGCGGCCCTCCGGGGAGGCGAGCCACTCCAGCTTGCTCAGGGTGTCCGTCCCGGGGACGGCGTTGTGGAGGACGACGGTGAGGTCGGGCCGGTCCGGGATGCGCAGTTGCGTGCTCTCGAAGCGCAGCTCGCCGAGGAGGGGGTGCTCGACCTGCTTCGAGCGGGTGCCGGGCGGTCTGACGTCGCCGCGCGCCCACAGCTCGGCGAAGAGCTCGTCCGCCGCGCTCAGCTCGTCCACGATCGCCGCGAAGCCCTCGTCGCCGGGGAACTCCGCGGCGGCGGCCCGGTACTCGGCCACGACCAGGGCCGCGTCCTTCTCCCAGCCGCCGTTGCGGCCACGGTAGATGGGGTTGCCGAAGAAGGAGAAGAGGCAGTTGAGGCAGCGCTCGTCGAAGTCGAAGACCGCCGTGGCCGTGGCGTTGTAGGCGACGTTGTTCCAGTAGCGGTCGATGACGTTGGCGGGGAGCGGCAGCCAGGAGTCGATGAGCCGCTGGATCGAGTCGCTGACCGGGGCCTGCTCCTGCGGGACCGCGAGGAGCGGCGGGTTGAGTCCGGCCAGCACGTAGAGGTGGCGGCGCTCGGGCTCGTCCAGCTTCAGCACCCGGGCGACGGAGTCCAGTACCTGGCCGGAGACGGTGATGTCCCGCCCCTGCTCCAGCCACTGGTACCAGCTGACGCCCACTCCCGCGAGCACGGCCACCTCCTCCCGACGCAGTCCCGGCGTCCGCCGCCGCGCCCCGCCGTCCGGCAGCCCCGCCTCGGCCGGGCTGACCCGGGCGCGCCGACCCATCAGGAACTCCCGCAGGTCGGCGCGGCGCCGGACCTCGGCGGTGTTGGTGCGAACGTCCACAGTCCCCCCTGGCTGATGGTGTGCCTCCAGGTTAGCCAAGCGCCGTCGGCGGTCCTCTGAATTCCTGGCCTGGCGCCGACGGGCTGCCGCCCTCCGCTGCGCTTATGTCGCCTTAATAATGCGCAGCATTAGAGTGGGGGCATGGCTCGCACCCCTGCCTCCGGCATCAGCACCCGCGACCGCCTCCTCCGCGTCGCGGAGGAGTTGTTCGCCACCTCCGGCGTCCACGGCGCACAGCTGCGTGAGATCGTCACCCGTGCCGGTCAGGCCAACCCCTCGGCCGTGCAGTACCACTTCGGCTCCCGCGAGGGGCTGCTGGAGGCGCTGATGGCCGAGCGGCAGCAGCGAGTCGAGGCGGCGCTCGCCGCGCTGGGCGTCCGCGTCGAGCAGGCGTCGCTGCCCGAGCTGCTGGACGCGCTGATCACGGCCGAGAGCAGCGAGCTGCGGACCGAGCGCGGCCGCCACTGCCTGCGGATCTCCGCGCAGCTCAGCCACGACAGCGGCGTCCGCTCCCGGCAGCCGCACCCCGGCCTGGCCGGCACGGGCTACTGGCGGCTCATCAGCGCGCTGGAGCGGCCGCTGACCGACCCTCCGCACGCCCTGCCCGAGCCCGTCCGCCTGGAGCGGATCGATCTCGTGCTCAGCCTGATCGGCACCGCTCTGGCCGAGCGGGCCCGCCAACTCACCGCCGGGGAGCCGACCCTGACCACCAACGCGGCCTTCCTGGCCGACCTGGCGGCGATCTCCACGGCGATGCTCACCGCCCCCACCCCCTCGTCCTGACCCCTGAGGAGCAGCACCCCATGACCGACACGACCGCCACGACCGAATCGAGCGCCGCCACGACCGCGGGGGCCGACCTCACCGGCAAGACGGTCCTCGTCACCGGCGCGGCCCGCGGCCTCGGCGCGGAGACGGCCCGTCAGGCCGTCGCCGCCGGAGCGAACGTCGTCCTCACCGACGTCCTCGACGAGGACGGCGCGGCCACCGCCGCGGCGCTCGGCGACCGCGCCCGCTACCTCCACCACGACGTCACCTCCGAGCAGGACTGGGCCGACGTCGTCGCCTTCGCGCAGCGGACCTTCGGCGGCCTGCACGGTCTGGTGAACAACGCGGGCATCGCCACCGGCAGCCTCCTCGCCGACGAGTCCGTCGAGCACTTCCGCCGCGTCGTCGACGTCAACCTCACCGGCGTCTTCATCGGCATGAAGACCGCGATTCCGGCCCTGCGCGCGGCCGGCGGGGGCTCGATCGTCAACATCTCCTCGGCGGCCGGCCTCATGGGCCTGGCGCTGACGGCGGGGTACGGCGCGTCGAAGTGGGGCGTCCGGGGCCTCAGCAAGATCGGCGCGGTGGAGCTCGGCACAGAGCGCATCCGCGTCAACTCCGTCCACCCGGGCATGACCTACACCCCGATGACCGCCGCCACCGGCATCCGGCAGGGCGAGGGCAACTACCCCAACACCCCGATGGGCCGCGTGGGCGAGCCGGCGGAGACAGCCGCCGCCACGGTCTTCCTGCTCTCCGACGCCGCCTCCTACATCACCGGCGCCGAACTCGCCGTCGACGGCGGCTGGACGACGGGCCCGACAGTCAAGTACGTCATGGGCCAGTAGACGTCCGCAGCCTGCCTGGTGGTGGCACCAACAGGATAAGCGCCCTCTCTCCAGGGCGTGTTGATCCGCAGAACCATGATGGTCATGGCGATCGACACCACAGCGGACTCCCGCTCCACCACCAGCGCCCCACTGCCCGCCGACCACGACCCCGGGCGTGGCGAGGGGCTCTCGCTACGGGCCAGGCTGGTCCTCTTCGTGCTCTGTGCCGCCCAGTTCGCGGTGGCCCTGGACTTCTCCATCCTCAACATCGCGCTGCCGTCGCTCGGCGCCTCGCTGCATCTGTCGCAGGCGAACCTGCAGTGGGGCATGACCGCGTTCGCGCTGCCGTCCGGAGGGTTCCTGCTGCTGTTCGGGCGGGTGGCCGACGCGGTGGGGCGCAAGCGGGTGTTCCTCGGCGGGTTGACGTTGTTCACCACCGCGTCCGTGCTGGCCACGCTGGCGTGGTCGCCGGCGAGCTTCCTCGCCGGGCGCGCGCTGCAGGGGCTCGGGGCGGCGGCGATCGTCCCGGCCGGGATGGCGCTGCTGACCACGACCTTCCGGGAGGGCCCGCAGCGCGACCGGGCGCTCGGCATCATGGGCAGCCTGATGGCCGTCGGCTTCACCTGCGGCATGGTCCTCGGCGGCGTGCTGACCCAACTGCTGACCTGGCGTTCGACGATGGCCCTCAACGTGGTGATGGGCGCGGCCGTGCTGCTCGCCGCGCCGCGGCTGCTGCCGGAGTCCCGCAACGAGGTCCGTCCCCGGATGGACATCCCCGGCGCGATCACCGTCACCGGCGGCCTGCTGTCGTTGATCTACGCCCTCTCCACCGCCGCGCAGCGCGGCTTCGGGGACCTGTCGGTCCTCGTCACGCTGGTCGCGGCCGCGGTCCTGCTGACCGCGTTCGTCGCGATCGAGGCCCGCACGGCCGAGCCGCTGGTCTCGCTGCGCATCCTGCGCCGGCCCACCGTCGCCTTCGGCAACCTCGGCGGGCTCACCACCATCGCCACGATGACGGCGGCCGTCTTCCTCGGCACGCTCTACCTCCAGCAGGTCAACCACCTCTCCCCGATCCTGACCGGGCTGGTCTTCGGCGCGCTCGGCGTCAGCTGCGCGGTCACCGGCGCCCTCGCTCCGCGCTGGGTCGCCCGGGTGGGGTCGGCGAAGGTCCTCGCGGGCGGGCTGCTGCTCCAGGCAGTGCTGACCTTCGGCCTCCTCGCCGTCGGCGCGGGCGCCGCCGGGACGTGGATCTTCCTGGTGGTCATCTCCCTGGCCGGGATCGGCCACATGGCGGCGATGGTCTCCTACAACGTCACCGCGACCTCGGGCCTGCCGAACGACGAGCAGGGCCAGGCGACGGGCCTGACCACCACGACCCAGCAGGTCGGCATCACCGTCGGCATCCCGCTGCTGGCCGCGCTGGCCTCCACCCGCGGCGACGTGCTGAGCGGCGTGCGGCTCGGCCTGGCGGCGGACGCCGTCGCGGTGGCGGCGCTGGCCGTCACCGTGGCGCTCGGGCTCGGCACGGCCGCCCGACGCCGTCACTGACCGCGGAACCGCCCCGGCGGGACGCCGACGATCCGCTTGAAATGCCGTCCCAGGTGCGCCTGGTCGTAGAAGCCCGCCGAGGTGGCCGCCTCGGCGGGCGGCAGGCCGTCCAGCAGCAGCGCGCGGGCGCGCTCCACCCGGCGGGCCGTCAGGTACTGGTGTGGGGCCAGCCCGTACGCCGTGCTGAACGCGCGGACGAGGTGGGCCGGGTGGGCGTGCAGGATCTGCGCCGCCTCCTTCAGGGTGACGCCCTGGAGGTCACGCGCGTCCAGAAGGTCCCGGAAGCGGCCGGCCACGTCCCGCCGCTCGGGTGTGGGCTCGAACCGCGCCCGCAGATGCTCCCGCAGGCGCTCGCCGACGAAGGCGAGCCGGCTCTCCGCCTCGAACTCGTCGCCCGGGTGCGCGAGCACCCCGTGCAGTTGGCCGACCCGGCGACGCAGCAGGGGATCGGTGAAGTCGGGGGTGTCCGCCGCCGAGCCGATCAGGGCCGGGTCCAGCACCGAGGTGTCCAGGTACAGCACCCGCTTGCGGAAGCCCTCCGGCGTGGCCGGGGAGCCGTTGTGGGGGACGTGCGGCGGCAGCAGGGAGACGGTCTCGTGCAGGGTGCCGCAGGCGTGGCGGCCCAGGTCGTAGCGGACCGCGCCGGTGTCGACGATCAGCAGCGTCCAGACGTCGTGGACGTGCATCGGGTAGGCGTGCTCGGTGAAGTGCGCGTGGAAGACCTCGGTGACGCCCGGGACCTGTGGGCGCCACGCGGAGACCTCCTCGCGTGCGGCCATGCAAAGAACGTACAAGACCGGAGCGGCGCACGGGCGGCAGTCTCAACCCATGAGCGAGCAAGAGAACACGCCCGTCCGCTTCGACACCAAGATCGCCGTGCTGCTCCGCGAGGACCTGCCGACCTGGCAGCGTCTGAACGTGACCGCGTTCCTGGTCAGCGGCCTCGGCACGGACCTGCCCGAGGTGATCGGGGAGCCCTACGCCGACGCCGACGGCACCGCCTACCTGCGGATGTTCCGCCAACCCGTGCTGGTCTTCGAGGCGTCGAAGGAGACGCTCACCGCCGCGCACGGCCGCGCCCTCGCCCGCGCGCTGCCGCGGGCGGTGTTCACCTCCGACCTGTTCGTCACCGGCAACGACACCGACAACCGCGCGGCGGTCCGCGCCGTGCGCCGGGACGACCTCGACCTGGTGGGTCTGGCCGTGTACGGGCCGCGCAACGTCGTCGACAAGGTGCTCAAGGGCGCGCGGATGCACCCCTGAGACGGCCCCGTCGACCATCCGTCGACCGCCCGTCGACCGCCCGGCTACGCCGACTCGGCGTGCGGCTCCTCGGCGTCGTGCTCCTCGCGGCGGTCGAGGCGCGGGACCGGCGACGCCAGCAGCGTCCCGATCCGGTTGCGGCGGCCCGCCGTGCTCTCCGCGGTGAGGCGGATCGCGGCGATCGGCAGGTCCTCGTCCTCCGGCAGCGGCACCTCCGCGTCGCTGCCCGGGATCGGGACCCGGCCCAGCGCCTTGGCCAGCAGGCCGCCGACGGTGTCGACGTCCTCGTCCTCCAACTCCAGGCCGAAGAGCTCACCCAGCTCCTCCACCGGCAGGCGCGCGGTGATCCGGAAGGAGCCGTCCGGCAGCGGTTCGACGGCCGGGGTCTCCCGGTCGTACTCGTCGGTGATCTCGCCGACGATCTCCTCCAGCACGTCCTCGATCGTCACCAGCCCGGCCGTGCCGCCGTACTCGTCGATGACGACGGCGACGTGGATGCGGTCGCGCTGCATCTCCCGCAGCAGGTCCGCGGCCGGCTTGCTGTCGGGGACGAAGGTCGCGGGCCGCATCACCGAGCCGACCGCCTCGGACTCGGCGTCGCGGTTGGTGTGGGTCCGGCGGACCAGGTCCTTGAGGTACGCGATGCCGACGACGTCGTCCTCGTTCTCGCCGACCACCGGGATACGGGAGAAGCCGGAGCGCAGCGCGAGCGTCAGCGCCTGCCGGATGGTCTTGCCCCGCTCGATCATCACCAGGTCGGTCCGGGGCACCATCACCTCGCGGACGATGGTGTCGCCGAGCTCGAAGACGGAGTGCACCATGCGGCGCTCGTCGTCCTCGATCAGGTCGTCCTTCTCGGCCAGGTCCACCAGGGCGCGCAGCTCCGCCTCCGAGGCGAAGGGGCCCTCGCGGAAGCCCTTGCCGGGGGTGAGCGCGTTGCCGAGCAGGATCAGCAGCCGCGGGACCGGGCCCATGACCCGGGCCAGCGGCAGCAGCAGGTAGGAGGCCGCGGTCGCGGAGTTCAGCGGGTGCTGGCGGCCGATCGTGCGCGGCGAGACGCCGGTGGCGACGAAGGACACCAGCACCATCGCGCCGATGGCGACCAGCACCGCCTGCCAGGTGTGCGGGAAGCCCCGCACGCAGACGACGGCGACCAGCACCGTCGCCGCCATCTCGCAGGTGACGCGGATCAGCGTCGCCAGGTTGAGGTAGCGGATCGGGTCGCTCGCCAGCGCGAGCAGCCGCTCGGCGCCGCGCCTGCCGTTGCGGACCGCCTCCTCGGCGCGGAAGCGCGAGACGCGCGAGATGCCCGCCTCGGCGCAGGCGGCCAGCCACGCGCAGATGACGAGCAGCACCGCCCCGATGAGGAAGGAGGTGCTGAAGCTGGTACTACTGCCGCTCATCTCTGTGGCGTTTTCTCTTCTTCGTCTTCGGCTCGAACGCGCTCAGCGGATGGTGGGTGCCGGGGACGGGCCGGTCTCGCCGCGGGTGGCGCGCCAGTCGTCGAGGATCCGCTTCTGCAGGCCGAACATCTCCCGCTCCTCCTCCGGGTCCTCGTGGTCGTAGCCGAGGACGTGCAGGACGCCGTGGACGGTCAGCAGTTGCAGCTCCGCGTCCATGGAGTGCCCGTTGGCCGCGCCCTGCCGGGCGGCCACCTCCGGGCACAGCACGATGTCGCCGAGGAGGCCCTGCGGCGGCTCCTCGTCCTCCTTGCCGGGCCGCAGCTCGTCCATCGGGAACGACATCACATCCGTGGGACCGGGCTCGTCCATCCACTGCACGTGGAGCGCCGCCATGGCCTCCTCGTCCACGACGATGACGGACAGCTCGGAGAGCGGGTGGATGCGCATCCGGTCCAGCGCGAAACGCGCGACGTCGAGGAGCGCCTCCTCGTCGACGTCCGTACCGGATTCGTTGTTGATGTCGATCGCCATGGCGAGTGCGGTTCTCGGCTTCCTGGTCGGTTGCGTCAGTTGCGGTGGGAGTTCGGCTTCGGCGCGCTGTTCGCGTCGTAGCGGCTGTAGGCGTCGACGATGCGGCCGACCAGCTTGTGGCGGACCACGTCCGCGCTGGTCAGGCGCGAGAAGTGGATGTCGTCCACCCCGGCCAGGATGTCCTGGACCACACGCAGGCCGCTGACCGTGCCGCCGGGCAGGTCGATCTGCGTGATGTCGCCGGTGACCACGATCTTGGAGTTGAAGCCGAGACGGGTCAGGAACATCTTCATCTGCTCGGCGCTGGTGTTCTGCGCCTCGTCGAGGATGATGAACGCGTCGTTGAGGGTGCGCCCGCGCATGTAGGCGAGCGGGGCCACCTCGATCGTCCCGGCGGCCATCAGGCGCGGGATCGAGTCCGGGTCGATCATGTCGTGCAGCGCGTCGTAGAGCGGGCGCAGGTACGGGTCGATCTTCTCGTAGAGCGTGCCGGGCAGGAAGCCGAGCCGCTCGCCGGCCTCGACGGCCGGACGGGTCAGGATGATCCGGTTGACCTGCTTGGCCTGGAGCGCCTGCACCGCCTTGGCCATGGCGAGGTACGTCTTGCCGGTACCGGCCGGGCCGATGCCGAAGACGATGGTGTGGCGGTCGATCGCGTCCACGTAGGTCTGCTGGTTCAGCGTCTTGGGACGGATCGAGCGGCCGCGGTTGGAGAGGATGTTCGCCGTGAAGACGGACGAGGGGCTCTCGTGCGCCTCGGGGCTGTTCGGATCCTCTGCGGCCTTGCGCAGCATCGCGATGGAACGCTCCACGGTGTCCTCGGTCAGCGGCTGCCCGGTGCGGAGCACGAGCAGCATCTCGTCGAACACACGCTGCACCAGCGCGGTCTCGCGCGGCTCACCGGTCGCGGTGACCTCGTTGCCACGGGCGTGGATGTCGACGGAGGGGAAGGCGTTCTCGATCACGCGGAGGAGTGAGTCCCCGGTACCGAGCACCGTCACCATCGGGTGCTTCTCCGGGATGACGATGCGCGCTTGAGTCTGCGACTGGGGCGTCTGAGTCTGCGTTTGAGAGGTCATAGGTCGGCGCTGGGGCCTGCCTCATCCCATTTCTCTGTCGGGTCCATCGGTTCCCACCGATTCGGATAGGAAAAGGGTACGACGGACGATACGGCCGGGGACAACGATGCTGCGCCGGTCAACGGGGATGCGCCAGTGATTTGTTCCGCTGTTCATCTGGGCGGTTCATCGTGCGGCTCGCTCGGCGGTTCGTTCAGCGACGGGCCGGGACGGGGATCCGCATCAGGTCCGCGGCGATCACGATCTCGCCGTCGAAGTGACGGCGGGCCTCGGCGAGGTGGGTCTCCAGGTCCGGGTAGCGCTGCGAGAAGTGCGTCAGCACCAGCGTCCGGACACCGGCCTCGGCCGCGACCCTGGCCGCCTGGGCGGCGGTCAGGTGGCCGTGCTCCTCCGCGAGGTGCTCGTCCGCGTCGAGGAAGGTGGCCTCGATGACCAGCAGGTCCGCGCCCTCGGCGAGGGCGTGCACGCCCGCGCAGAGCCGGGTGTCCATGATGAACGCCGCCCGCTGACCGCGCCGCGTCTCGCTGACGTCGCCGAGGGTGACGTCCCCCAGCCGCCCCTCGCGCTGGAGGCGGCCGACGTCCGGGCCGGAGATGCCGTGCGCCCGCAGCCGCTCCGGCAGGAGCCGGTGCCCGTCGGGTTCCACGAGGCGGTAGCCGTAGGACTCGACGGGGTGCGAGAGGCGTGCCGCCTCGAGCGCGAACGGCGTCCGCTCGCGGCCGGTGGCCTTCAGCGGCCCGCCCTCGCCCGAGACGGGCTCGGGACGCAGCTCGGCGGACTCGTAGAAGGCGCTCGCGTGGCGGAGCCGTTCGAAGAACCGCTCGCCGGAGGCGGGGTAGTGCACGGGCACCGGGTAGGGCACCTTGTCGAGGTTGATGCGCTGGATCACGCCCGGCAGGCCCAGGCAGTGGTCGCCGTGGAAGTGCGTGACGCAGATCCGGGTGATGTCGTGCGCGCTCACCCCGGCGTGCAGCATCTGCCGCTGGGTGCCCTCGCCCGGGTCGAAGAGCAGGCCTTCGCCGTCCCAACGGAGCAGGTAGCCGTTGTGGTTGCGGTGCCGCGTCGGGACCTGGCTGGCCGTGCCGAGCACGACCAGCTCGCGCGCCGACACGCGGGTCAGACCAGCTTCTCGTGCAGCCCGCCCCCGGCGAGCACGTGCACGTGGGCGTGGAAGACGGTCTGGCCCGCGCCGGAACCGGTGTTGAAGATCAGGCGGTACCCGCTGTCGACGACCTTCTCGTCCTCCGCGACCCGCCCGGCCTCGGCGAGGACGGTCCCCGCGAGACCCGGGTCCGCGTCCGCGAGCGAGGCGGCGTCGGGGTAGTGCGCCTTCGGCACGACGAGGACGTGCGTCGGCATCTGCGGGTTGATGTCGCGGAAGGCGAGCGTGTGCTCGGTCTCGCGCACCTTGGTCGAGGGGATGTCCCCGGCCACGATCTTGCAGAACACGCAGTCCGCCTGGGCCTCGCCGGCCATCATTCGCTCCTGAAGTCTGGGGGTCTCACGGGGAATCGTACCGATCGTCGCACTGCCTCAGGGGCGCGGGGAACCACCCTGGGCGGACGGCCCCGCGCGTGCGGCGACTCGCCACCTGGGGTGGCTTGTCGCGCGGTTCCTCGCGCCCCTGAGTGCTGCGACAGAACGTCCGTCGCTACAGCTCGGGGAGCGGGGGCGGGGTCACCGCCGGGCGGTCCTCCAGCGCGGCGAGCGCCAGGCGGACGGCCTCGTCGAGTTGGGGGTCCCGGCCCGCCGCGGCGTCGTGCGGGGCGAGGACGACCTCGACGTCCGGGTCGACGCCGTGGTTCTCCAGGCCCCAGCCGTAGCCGTCCATCCACGTCGCGTAACGCGGTTGGGTGACCCCGGTGCCGTCGACCAGGCTGTAGCGCCCGTCGATGCCGACCACCCCGCCCCAGCTGCGGACGCCGACCACCGGGCCGAGGCGCAGCGCCTGGAACGCCGCCGCCGCGATGTCGCCGTCGGAGCCCGCGAACTCGTCGGTGACGGCGACCAGCGGGCCGCGCGGCGCGTCCATGGGGTAGGTCACGGGGACGCTGTCGCGCGGCAGGTCCCAGCCGACGACGCGGCGGTTCAGCTTCTCGATGACCAGTTGCGAGGTGTGGCCGCCGCGGTTCTCGCGGACGTCCACGACCAGGCCCTCGTTGCGGACCTCGGTCCGCAGATCGCGGTGGAGCTGGGCCCAGCCGTTGCTGACCATGTCCGGCACGTGCAGGTAGCCGAGGCGGCCGCCGGACGCGGTGTGGACGTGGGAGCGGCGGTCGGCGACCCACGCGTGGTAGCGCAGCGGCGCCTCGTCGGCGAGCGGCACCACGACGACGGTGCGCTCCGCGCCGCCGTCCGCCGGGGCGACCCGCAGTTCGACGGGCTTGCCCGCCGTTCCGACGAGCAGCGGCGCGGGGCCGGTGACGGTGTCGACGGGGCGACCGCCGACGGCGAGCAGCGCGTCTCCCGCGCGGACCGCGACGCCGGGCGCGGCCAGCGGCGAGCGCGCGTGCGGATCGGAGGACTCGCCCGGCAGCACGCCTGCCACCCGCCACACGCCGTGCTCGTCGCGGGCGAGGTCCGCGCCGAGGAAGCCCTGGGCACGCGCGGCGCCGGGGCCCGACTCCCGCGGCGAGACGTAGGCGTGCGAGGTGCCGGGCTCGCCCTGGAGCTCCCAGAGCAGGTCGACGAGGTCGCCGTGGCTGCCCAGCCGCTCGACCAGCGGCCGGTAGCGGGCCTGCACCGCGTCCCAGTCGATGCCGCCCAGGTCGGGCCGCCAGAAGTTGTCGCGCATCAGGCGGGCGGTCTCGTCGAACATCTGCCGCCACTCGGCGGCCGGGTCGACGGTCAGCCGGATCCGGGAGAGGTCGACCTCGACGCGGGCGTCGGCGTTGTCGTCCTTGTCGACGCGGCTGTCGGCGGGCAGCACGGTCAGCGACCCGCCGTCGCGGACCACGACGCGGCCGCCGTCGCCGGAGACGGCGTAGCCGTCGAGCGCGTCCACGAGCACGGTCAGCCGACGGGCGGTCAGGTCGTAGTGCTCCAGGGCGCTGCGCTGGGGCTCGGTCTCCGGCGTCGCGCGGCCGTTGCCGAGGTTGCCGACCAGGGGGTGGTGCAGCCAGGCGACGCCGCCCTTGACGGCGTGCAGGCGGCCGTAGCGGCCGGCCGGGACGGGGAAGGCGAGCACCCTGGCTCCCAGGCCCTCGACGTCGACCTCGGTCGTCGGAACCTCGGTGGCCGTCTTCGCGGCAGACCGGGCGTCCGCGGACCGCGCGTCGGCGGACCGGGCGTCGTCGGCCTCGCGGACGGGCCGTCCCTGCGGCAGCGGTCCGAAGGGCGAGAGGGTGTCGGCGGCGAGCGTGAGCAGGTAGGGCCGGGAGGCGGCGGGGAACGACAGGTCGAAGGCGTGCTCGTCGTAGACCGGGTCGAAGTCGCGCGCGGAGAGGAAGGCCAGGTGGCGGCCGTCGGCGGTGAACGCGGGCGACCAGTCGCGGAAGCGGGCCGGGGTCGCCTCGACCACCGCGCCGGTGTCGGTGCGGGCGAGGCGGATCTGACTGGTCGTCTCCTCCGCGCAGTGCGAGTGCGACCAGGCGAGCCAGCGCGAGTCGGGCGAGAAGGCCAGGCCGGTCGCGAAGGCGTGCTCGCTGCGGTCCAGTTCGCGCAGGCCCGCGTCGCCCTCGGGATCGCCCGTCGCCACCAGCAGCACCCGGCCCAGCCGGTCGGCGGCCGCGAGCAGGCGGCCGTCGGGCGAGGCGGCCAGCTCCTCGACGCGTCCCAGGCGGCCGGCCAGCACGCGGCGGCCGTCGGAGAACTCCAGCGCGTCGTCGCCCTCGGCGTCCGTCACCCACGCCGAGGCGCCGTCCGGCAGGGCCACCGGCAGACGGTGCCGCACCCCGGGCGTCGCGGCCAGCTCCCGTACCGGCCCGTCGCGGTGGGTGACGCCGTGCAGGGTGCCGCGCACCTCGACGACGCTGGAGCGGCCGTCCGCGTCGACGGCGACCGCGCCCAGGTGGGACCCGGCCTCGACCGGATGCGGCTGCCGCCCGTTGCGCGGCCCGCCGAGACGGATCTCCAGCCGTCGCGGCGCGGCGCCCTCGGCGAGCGAGTCCAGCAGCCACAGGTCGCCGCCGGCGTGGTAGACGACGCGCGCGCCGTCGGTCGCGGCGTTGCGGGCGTAGAAGTCGTGGCCGCCGTGGGCGCGGAGGTCGGAGCCGTCGGGGAGGCTGGACCACAGGCGTCCCACCCCGTCGTGGTCGGAGAGGAACGCGACGCGCTCCCCCACCCACATCGGCGATTCGAGGTTGCCGTCCACGGCGGCGTGAAGGCGGGTGAACTCGCCGCCCTCGACGCCGATCCAGAGCTTGCCGGCACGCCCGCCGCGGTAGCGCTTCCAGTGCGCGGCCTCGCGCCCGGAGGAGGTCGACAGCAGCACGCCGTCGCCGCCCGGCCGGAGTGCGAGCCGCCCCAGCCGCCCGTACGGCAGCGTGCGGGCGGGGCCGCCGTCCAGGGGCACGGCGTGCGCCCACACGTTCGCCCGGGACCGCCTGCCCTGGGCGCTCGCGGCGACGACCTCGCCGTCGGCGGTCCAGCCCAGCACGGCCGTGTGCGGGTTCCCCCAGTACGTCAGCCGCCGCGCGGGGCCGCCGTCGACCGGCGCCACGTGCACCTCCGGCGCGCCGTCCCTGGTCGACGCCCACGCCAGCAGCGTGCCGTCGGGCGAGAACCGGGGCCCGGCCACCGGCACGTGGTCGGCGCTCACCCGCCAGGCGCGCCCGCCTTCGACGGGCGCGACCCACACGTCGTCCTCGGCGACGAAGGCGACCAGGTCGCCGTGGATGTCGGGGTGCCGGAAGTAGCCGTCGGCACGGGGCGTCTGCTGCTGAGTGTGCGTCTGCGTCTCTGTCACGCGCGCACGCTATCGAGGGGGCGTCCGAGATTCGAGATCTTTTTCCGTGGTCGAACCAGGACGACGGCTATCCCCAGCGACCGCTGCGGCCGAGCAGCAGCGCGGCCGCGGCGACGCCCGCGGTGGAGGTGCGCAGGACGGACGGCCCGAGGAGGTACGCGCCCGCGCCGGCGGTGGTGAAGGCGTCCATCTCGTCCGGGGAGACGCCGCCCTCCGGGCCGACGACCAGGACGACGGAACCGGACGACGGCAGGTCCGCGGAGGCGAGCCGGGCCGCCCCCTCCTCGTGCAGCACGCCCGGGAGGGTGGCCGAGGCGAGCAGGGTGCCGACCTGACGGGTGCTCATCGCCGGGTGCACCACGGGGAACCGCAGCCGCCGTGACTGCTTGCCCGCCTCGCGCGCTGTCGCGCGCCACTTCGCGAGGGCCTTCTCGCCGCGCTCGCCCTTCCACTGCGTGATGCAGCGGGACGCCTGCCAGGGGACGATCTCGTCCACCCCGACCTCGGTCATCAGCTCCACGGCCAGCTCGCCGCGGTCGCCCTTGGGCAGCGCCTGCACCACGACGATCCGCACGTCCGGCTCGGGCTCGGCGAGGAGTTCGCTGACGCTCACGTCGAGGACGTCCTTGCCCTCGACGGCGGCGACGGCCCCGCGCAGCCCGGCGCCCTCACCGTCGGTGAGCACGACCTCCTCACCGGGGTTCAGCCGCTTCACCGAGACGGCGTGCCGCCCTTCCGCACCGTCGAGCCGCACCGTCCCGCCGACCCGCGCGGTCGAGAGTCGGTCGGCGGGGAGGAGGAAGACGGGTGCGGTCACGATGTGCGCTCAGCTTTCGGAAGGAGACAACCCAGGGGCGCGGGGCTCTGCTTGATGAACCACGCGCGCGAGCAACCACCCTATGCGGTGGTTCCCCGACAGACGGGACCATCCGCACAGGGTGGTGTCTGATCGCTACCGACCGTTGAACGCGTCCTTCAGCCGCGAGAACAGTCCCTGCTGCCCGGGAGCGAACTGCCCCGACGGGCGCTCCTCACCGCGCAGCTTCGCCAGCTGGCGCAGCAGGTTCTCCTGCTCCGCGTCCAGCTTGCTCGGGGTGAGGACCTCGACGTGCACGATGAGGTCGCCGCGGCCGCCACCGCGCAGGTGGGTGATGCCGCGCCCGTGCAGCGGGATGGACTGGCCGGACTGCGTGCCCGGACGGATGTCGATCTCCGCCGCGCCGTCCAGCGTCTCCAGGGGGACCTTCGTGCCGAGCGACGCCGCCGTCATCGGCAGGGTGACCGTGCAGTGCAGGTCGTCTCCGCGTCGCTGGAAGATCTTGTGGGGGTTCTCGGAGATCTCGACGTACAGGTCGCCGGGCTGGCCGCCGCCGGGGCCGATCTCGCCCTCGCCGGCCAGTTGGATCCGGGTGCCGGTGTCGACGCCGGCCGGGATCTTGACGGTCAGGGTCCGACGGGCCCGCACGCGGCCGTCGCCGGCGCACTCGGGGCACGGGGTCGGCACGACCGTGCCGAAGCCCTGGCACTGGGGGCAGGGGCGCGAGGTCATGACCTGGCCCAGGAAGGACCGGGTGACCTGGGAGATCTCACCGCGGCCGCGACACATGTCGCAGGTCTGCGCCGAGGTGCCGGGGGCCGCGCCCTCGCCGTTGCAGGTGTTGCAGCGGACCGCCGTGTCGACCTGGATCTCCTTGGTCGTGCCGAAGGCCGCCTCCTCCAGATCGATGTCGATCCGGATCATGGCGTCCTGGCCGCGCCGGGTCCGCGAACGCGGGCCCCGCTGGCCGCCGGCCGCGCCGAAGAACGCGTCCATGATGTCGCTGAAGCCGAAGCCCGCGCCCTGGCCGAAGCCGCCCGCGCCGGCACCCGTGCCGGACGCGGAGAGCGGGTCGCCGCCGAGGTCGTAGACCTGCCGCTTGTTCGGGTCGGAGAGGACCTCGTACGCGGCGTTGATCTCCTTGAACCGCTCCTGCGTCTTCGGGTCCGGGTTGACGTCAGGGTGCAGCTCGCGCGCCAGACGGCGGAAAGCCTTCTTGATCTCGTCCTGACTCGCGTCCCGTCGGACGCCGAGTACCGCGTAGTAGTCCGTGGCCACCAAAATGCTCCGCTAGTTTCCGTCTGAGGCTCGTGCCGGTCGTCGGGCCGTTGTCGTCGGTCCCTGCTGGGTCTCTCGTCGCGTCGTCGATGCCGCCTACGACGCGGCCAGGATCTGGCCGACATACCGGGCAACCGCCCGGACGGCTGCCATGGTTCCCGGATAGTCCATGCGAGTCGGTCCGACCACGCCGAGTTTGGCGACGGACTCGTCGCCCGAACCGTAGCCCACCGAGACGACCGAGGTGGAATTGAGGCCCTCGTAGGCGTTCTCGTGACCGATTCTGACCATCACGCCCGGATCCGCGGTCTCACCCAGCAGCCGAAGCAGTACCACCTGCTCTTCCAGCGCCTCCAGCACGGGAGCGATGGTGAGCGGGAAGTCGTGCGGGAACCGGGTCAGGTTGGCGGTGCCGCCGAGGACGACGCGCTCCTCGGTCTGCTCCACCAACGCCTCGAACAGAGTGGACAGCACCGTCGACACGGCGGGGCGGTCCGCGGGTGTGAAACTTTCGGGCAGATCCTGCAACAGCCTCGGGACCTCCGCGAAGCGGCGGCCCCCTGCCCCGGCGTTGAGGCGGGTGCGCAGATCCCCGAGCATCGCCTCGCCGACCGGCTGCGGGCAGTCCACCAGGCGCTGCTCGACCCGGCCGGTGTCGGTGATCAGCACCAGCATGACCCGGGTCGGGGACAGTGCGACCAGCTCGACGTGCCGGACCGTGGACCGGGTCAGCGAGGGGTACTGGACGACCGCGACCTGACGGGTCAGCTGCGCGAGCAGCCGGACCGTGCGGGCCACCACGTCGTCGAGGTCGACGGCCTGGTCCAGGAAGTTGGTGATCGCCCGGCGCTCCGCCACCGACAGCGGCTTGACCTCGGTCAACCGGTCCACGAAGAGGCGGTAGCCCTTGTCCGTGGGCACCCGGCCGGCACTGGTGTGCGGCTGGTGGATGTAGCCCTCGTCCTCGAGCACGGCCATGTCGTTGCGGACGGTCGCCGAGGAGACGCCGAGGTTGTGCCGGTCGACCAGGGCCTTGGAGCCGACCGGCTCCTCCGTGCCCACATAGTCCTGCACGATGGCGCGCAGCACCGCGAGCTTGCGGTCGTCGAGCTGACGCTCCTCACGCACGGGCACGCACCTCCAGCCGGACCTTGATCCCGTCCCTACCTCGGCTCTGGCACTCTGGACATTCGAGTGCCAGCCTCCGTCAGCTGTCAGTGTAAAGCGCGACGGTCCGCGACCGGAACGTCTGGACCTCGTCAGACGTACCACATACCGAAGGCGGCACGGCAGAATTGCGATCGGCAGTTCACCGCCCAGGAGGGACCTCATGTCCAGGACTCGTTTCGCGCCGGACCGTGGGCTCACCACGCGCATGCTGATCACGATGTTCATGATCGGTCTGCTCTTCGTGGTCTTCGTCGGGCTGCTGCTGGTGGTGCTGCGTGGGGCGTGGCCGATCGTCCTGATCGTCGCCGGCGGGCTGTTCATCGCCCAGTTCTGGTTCAGCGACAAGATCGCCGCGTTCAGCATGGGCGCCCGTGAGGTCTCCCCGCAGGAGTACCCGGAGCTCCACGGCACCATCGACCGCCTCTGCGCACTGGCCGACATGGAGAAGCCGCGCGTCGCCGTGGCCGACACCGACATGCCCAACGCCTTCGCCACGGGCCGCAACGAGAAGAACGCCGTGGTCTGCGTCACCACCGGCCTGCTGCGCCGGCTGGAGCCGGAGGAGCTGGAGGGCGTGCTCGCCCACGAGCTCTCCCACGTCGCCCACCGCGACGTCATGGTGATGACCATCGCCGGCTTCCTCGGCGTGCTGGCGGGCATCATCACCCGCGTCGGCCTGCAGTTCGGCATGTTCGGCGGCTTCAACGACCGCGACAACCG
Source organism: Streptacidiphilus anmyonensis (assembly GCF_000787855.1). GTDB lineage: Bacteria > Actinomycetota > Actinomycetes > Streptomycetales > Streptomycetaceae > Streptacidiphilus > Streptacidiphilus anmyonensis. The sequence continues at coordinate 142,225 of NZ_BBPQ01000009.1, forward strand.
CGACAACGACAACGCGGCGATCGCGGCCCTCGTCGTCATCGCCGTCAGCGCCGTCGTCTACGCGATCAGCTTCCTGCTGACGCGTCTGCTGTCGCGCTACCGCGAGCTGTCCGCGGACCGCTCGGCCGCGCTGCTGACCGGCCGTCCGTCGGCGCTGGCCTCGGCGCTGACCAAGGTGACCGGCGACATCGCCGCGATCCCGACCAAGGACCTGCGCCAGGCCCAGCCGTACAACGCCTTCTACTTCGCCCCGGCCCTGTCGGCCCGCGAGGTCGCGGCGAACGCCTTCTCCACCCACCCCTCGCTGGAGCAGCGCCTCGAGCAGCTCGGCAAGATCTCCGCCGAGCTCGGCAAGGGCTGAGCTTTGCGCTAGAACAGCAGCAGAGAAGTAGAAAGACGCGCCGCGAGGCCGGCCGAGAGGAAGACGTAGCGATGGGTTTCCTGGATGCCCTGCTGGGCCGCACCAAGCCGGTCAAGCCCGATCTCGACCAGCTCTTCGGCCTCCCCTCGGCCGCGATCACCCTGGAGGCGGCGGCCGGCTTCAAGCCGACCGGCGTCGGCTCCGTCTGCTTCGCCGCTGCCGAGGGCGGCGCCTTCGCCCAGGTCCAGCAGGACATCCAGGCCCTGCTGGACGCGGACACCGGCCGCGGCGGCGCGCCGATCGAGGTGACCCAGCGCGACTCCTACGGCTACCGCTGGATCACCGCCCGCCAGTCACCGGACGACATCGTCTCGCTGGTCAACGACGTCCACGCGGTCAACTCGGGCCTGGAGTCCCAGGGCTTCGGCCCGCAGCTGCTGTGCACCCTGGTGAACTTCACCGACGCCCAGCAGCGCCGGCTCGCGCTGGTCTACCTCTACAAGCGCGGCAGCTTCTACCCCTTCGCCCCGCTCCCGGGCGAGAAGCGGGACAACCCGCTGGAACTCCAGATCAAGGCGATGCTCGGCAACGACCTGCGCATCGAACAGGACCTCAACCGCTGGTTCCCCGTGTGGGGCGCGCCGGGGTTGTAGTCCCAGTCCTACGATGAGGGCGATGCATCGTCAGTCGGTCCGTACGAGGGATGCCGATGAACCCGCGCCACTACGAGCTGCTGGAACGGGCCCGGAAGGCCGCGCCTGAGAACGTCAAGGTCGAGCTCAGCGGCGACATCGTCGTCATGCAGGCGTCCCCGTCAGCGCTGCACCAGCGCAACCTCGCCATCGTGCAGCGCCAGTTCGAGGCGAACTGCCCTCCGGGCTACTTCCCCAGCGGCAGCAGCGATCTTGCGTCTGCCGAGGTGGGCAAGGTCCGCAACCCGGATCTGACGTACCTGCCCGACGAGTCCGTCGATCTGCCGGAACACGACGTCCCGGCCCGCATGGCCCTGGTGGCCGTCGAGCTTGTGTCGCCGAAGAACCCGGAGAACGACTGGATCGGCAAGCTGCGCGACTACCCGGTGATGGGGATCCCGCTGTACCTCATCGTCGACGCACGCGCGAAGACCGTGACGCTCTTCTCGGAGCCGGAGAACGGTCGGTACCGAAGCCGCGAGGACGCCGACTTCGGCGAGACCGTCCGCATCCCCGCCCCTTTCGACTTCGTTCTCGAAACCGCCGCGCTCCTCCCGATCACGGGCTGACGGCGGGCAGCGGGCGGCGGCCCGTGACGGTCAGCAGGATGTCCTTGGCCGGGAGCTCCACCACGTGCGCTCCCGTGCCGATGGCGATCTCCGCGTCGGTGGCGCGGAGGGTGAAGCCGGTGAGGTCGACGCCGAAGTAGGCCAGCGAGCGGGCGTTGGTGTCGGTGTTGGCCAGGACGATGGCGATCCGGTCCGGCGGGGCGGCCGGGAGGCCGAGGGGTTCGGTGATGTCGAGCCCGTGGATCACGTCGTGGCTCAGCGCGCCCGCCTGGCCGCCGCGCGGGGGCTGCCAGGGGTGGTGGATGTTGCCGCGCAGGGAGCGCAGCAGCTCGTCCGCGGACATGCGGGAGGCGTCCCGGCGGGCGGCGGTGTCGGAGTAGCGGTTGAAGGAGAAGCCCGCGGCCGCCAACCCTGCGATGAAGCGCAGCGGCCTGGTCCGGAACGGGAAGGTGATGTGCGCGACGACCTCGCGCACCCGCCAGCCCGCGCACAGGGACGGCGCGTCCCACTGCGCGGGGGTGAGGCCGGCGAGCAGTGCGGCGAGGCGCTCGCGCTCGGCGTAGGTCTGGGCCCGCGGATCGGTCTGCTCGGCGTGCGTCGTCATGATCGTGCCCGGTCTTCCTGGTCGGAGAAGCGCTGACACTCCTGGTACGACCGGGCCATCCGGAACTCATCGGTCGCCGCGGAACGAGTTCACGGATGCGGCGGCAGGCCGAACTCCGCGAACCGCTCCCCCGCGCCGAGGTAGGTGACGATCTCGCTGATCCGGCCGCCGCGCACCTCCAGGACGAGCAGCGCGAAGGGCCGCAGCACCCCGTCCGCGTCCGGCCGGTACTGGCCGATGGTCGGGCAGCCGTTGGCGCCGGCGCCCGGCAGCATGCGGTCGTCGGCGCAGTACTCCGCGCCCGCCTCGATGGCCGCCCCGATGGCGGCCGGACCGTGCAGCCACCACAGGAACGGCGGCATGCCGGAGCGCACGTCGTCGGCGAGCAGACCGATCAGCCGGTCCACGTCGTGGGACTCGAAGGCGTCCACGTAGTCGCGCAGCAGTCGCCGCTGCGCGGCGTCGTCCGGGTCCACGGGGTCCACCGGGTCGGCGGGCGCGGGCCGGTGTTCCTCCAGCGTGGCGCGGGCCCGTTGGAGCGCGCTGTTCGCGGCGGCCGTCGAACAGTCGAGGATCCGCGCGGTCTCGGCCGCCGTGAATCCGAGGACGTCGCGCAGCACCAGCGCCGCCCGCTGGCGCGGCGGCAGCCACTGGAGCGCGGCGACGAAGGCCAGCCGCACCGACTCGCGGCGCACGGCGAGCTCGGCCGGGTCGGCCACGTGCGGCAGGCGCGAGTCCGCCAGCGGCTCGACCCACTGCGAGTCGGGCAGCGGCGCGCCCAGTTCGCCGCTGGTCGACGCGGGACCAAGGTCCCACGGCAGGGCCCGGCGGCGCGCTCCGCGCAGCAGGTCCAGGCAGACGTTGGTGGCGATGCTGTGCACCCAGGTGGACAGGCTCGCCCGGCTCGCGTCGTGGCGGTGGAGGTTGCGGTGGGCGCGCAGCAGCGTCTCCTGCACGGCGTCGTCGACCTCCCCGGCGGCGCCCAGCATCCGGTAGCAGTAGCCCGTGAGCGGGCCCCGGAGCGGTTCGAGCGTCGTCTCGGCGTACGGTGCGGCCACCCGCCCATGATGGCGAATCAATCCCCGCGACGCCGCCACCCACGCCCACCGGGCCCGCCTCTGCGATGATCGGCGGGTGAGCCGATATGACGCGCTGGACCTGACGCCGCCGTGGAAGCGGCCCTCCGCCGTGCCGGAGGTTCCCGCCGAGCGGGACCTGGTGGTGGAGGAGGCCACGACGGGCTTCTGCGGTGCGGTGGTGCGCTGCGAGAAGACCGCCGAGGGGTTCACCGTCACCCTGGAGGACCGGCACGGCAAGCTGCGGGTCTTCCCGCTGACGCCGCGTGGGTTCCTGGTGGACGGCCGGCCGGTGACGCTGGTGCGCCCGCAGCCGGGCGCGGCCGTGAAGCCGCAGGGCCCGGCGCGGACCGCGTCGGGGTCGATCGCCGTGCAGGGCGTGAAGGCGCGCGTGGCGCTGCCGAGCCGGATCTACGTCGAGGGCCGGCACGACGCCGAGCTGGTCGAGCGGGTCTGGGGCGACGACCTGCGGATCGAGGGGGTCGTCGTCGAGTACCTGGAGGGCGTCGACGATCTGCCCGCCATCGTCGCGGAGTTCGCCCCGGAGCCGGGGCGGCGTCTCGGCGTGCTGGTGGACCACCTGGTGCCGGGCAGCAAGGAGGCGCGGATCGCCGCGCAGGTCACCGGCGACCACGTGCTGGTGGTCGGGCATCCGTTCATCGACATCTGGGCGGCCGTGAAGCCCGCGTCCGTCGGCATCGCCGCCTGGCCGCAGGTGCCGCGCGGGGAGGACTGGAAGTCGGGCGTCTGCGCCCGGCTGGGGTGGCCGCTGGACACCCCGGCCGCGTGGCGGCGCATCCGTGGCAGCGTCACCTCCTACAAGGACCTCGACCCGGCGCTGCTGGGCCGGGTCGAGGAGCTGATCGACTTCGTCACGCAGCCGGACTGAGGAGGCCCTCTCAGCCCATCGGTGGAGGCGGGTCAACCGTTCGGTGGGGCGCGGGGATTCAGCCCCGCACCCGGTGGATCGGTCGATGTGCGCGGGGCCGTTGGTCGCGACTCTGGAAGGGAGCCGAAGAGACGACCCCAGAGAGGACCCCGGTCATGACCAGCACCAGGACCGACCGTTCCACCGCCACCACCGCCGCCACCGGGACGACCGCCGACGAAGCGCCGGCGCACCCGCTCAGCCTGTCGGCGTTCCGGACCCTGAAGAACCTCGTCACCTGCTACGCCGGACTGAGTGTGGCGACCCTCGCCGTCGCCTACCTGCTGCGCGCGCACAGCGATCTGGTCACCGCGACGGTGTGGGTGCGCGGCGGGATCGTCGCGCTGACCTCGCTGCTGATGCTCTCGTTCGTGACGCGCAGCGCCCGAGGCAGCCGGGGCGCGTTCCGCAGGCTGCGGATCGCCTCGGGCGCGATGGTCGTCGCCATCGCCGTCATCGTCTCGCTCCCCGGGTTCCTGCCCCTGTGGATGCGGATCGAGCAGGGCCTGTGCGGGGTCCTGCTGCTGGGCGTCGTGGCCGTGGCGAACGGCCGTCAGCTGCGCGCCGCCTTCGCCGCGTGAGCGGAGAACGAACGGATGGAGAGTGCGACGCGCACGCCGTCGATAGATTGGCCGGATCAGCGGATTGGTCGCGGTCGGCGGCGGCGCGACGGAGCGGAGGCGGGCGTGGACGGTCCCGGGCGGCGCTGGCCCCTGGCGGCGACGGTCATGCCCTACCTCCTCCTCGCCCTGCTGACCGCGGTGACCGCGGTCAGCAGGACCGGCGGCTCCCGCGTCGCCGATCTGACGCTGTGCGCGGCGGCCGCGGCGTGGATGCTGGCGTTCTTCACGCTCCGCCCGGCGTGGCGGGAGCGCCCGCGCCTGATGGCGGTCTTCTTCGCCGTCCTGATCGGGATCGCGGCCGTGCTGGTGCTCCGCGACCCGTGGTTCGGCTTCTTCACCCCGGCCCTGTACGTGTACGCGTTCCGGGTGGTCCCCTGGCCCTGGGAGCCCGTCGCGGTGGGCGCGGTGGCGGCGGTCGCCGGCACCGCGCAGGCCTACGGCGTGGGCAAGGGCACACCGCTGGGCGCGGCGGAGTACCTGGCGATCCTGCTCGCCAACATCGTGCCGATGTGCGGCTTCTCCTGGTTCGCCCAGCGCAGCAACCGGTACCAGGAGGAGCGGGAGCGCGCCCTGGCCGAGATCAGCGAGGCGAACCGGCGGCTGGAGGCGAGCCTCGCGGAGAACGCCGCGCTGCACGAGCAACTGCTGGCCGGCGCCCGCGAGGCGGGCGTGCAGGACGAGCGTCGCCGGATGGCCCGGGAGATCCACGACACCCTGGCGCAGGGCTTCACCGGCGTCATCGCGCAGCTGCGGGCCGCCGAGCAGGCGGCGGAGGGAGCTGACGCCGCCGCCCCGGCCGTGTGGCACCGCCATGTGGACGCGGCCGCCCGGCTGGCGAAGGAGAGCCTCACCGAGGCCCGCCGCTCGGTGCACGCGCTGCGTCCGGAGCCGCTGCGGACGGCGAGGCTCGGCGAGGCGCTGACCGGCGTGACCGAGCGCTGGACGGCCCTGAGCGGCACGCCGGTGCGGGTCTCCACGACCGGCACGCCCCGGCCGCTGCCCCCGGAGACGGAGCTGGCGCTGCTGCGCACCGCCCAGGAGGCACTGGCCAACGTGGCCAAGCACGCCCGTGCCCGGCAGGTGGCGTTGACGCTGTCGTACCTGGAGGCCGAGGTCGCCCTGGACGTGGTCGACGACGGCACGGGCTTCGACCCCGCGCGCGCGGCGGTCGCCGCTCCGCGCACCGACGGCGGGTTCGGGCTGGTCGGGATGCGGGAACGGATCGAGTCGGTGGCGGGCACACTGCAGATCGAGTCGGAGCCCGGCTCCGGCACCGGCATCTCGGCCCGCGTGCCGGCCGGACCGACGGAGGCGGAGACATGAGTGGGGACATGAGCGGGGACGCGGGAACGACGGGCACGGGCGCGACGGGCGAGGACCCGGCGGGCGAGGCCATGCCGGGTGGGCGCGCGATCCGGCTGCTGGTCGCGGACGACCATCCCGTGGTGCGGGACGGTCTCGCCAGCCTCTTCGCCCGCGAGCCGGGCTTCGAGGTGGTCGGCGAGGCCGCCGACGGCGCGGAGGCGCTGCGGCTGGCCGAGGCGCAGGGCCCGGACGTGATCCTGATGGACCTGCGGATGCCCGGCACCGACGGCGTCACCGCGATCCGCGAGCTGGCCCGCCGCGGCGACCCGGCCCGGGTCCTGGTGCTGACGACGTACGACACCGATACCGACGTCCTGCCCGCGATCGAGGCGGGCGCGGCCGGTTACCTGCTCAAGGACGCCCCGCGTGACGAACTCCTGCGCGCGGTCCGTGCGACGGCACGCGGCGAGTCCGTGCTCGCGTCGTCGGTGGCCGCGCTGCTGATGCGGCGCGTCCGCACACCCGCCCAGACAGCACAGGCCGCGCCGTCCGCCTCGCCCGCCGGGACGGCGGCCGGGGCGACGGCCGGCCCGCCCGCGGCGAGCGGGCCGCTGAGCCAGCGGGAGCTCGAGGTGCTTCAGCTGGTCGCGTCCGGCTGCACCAACCGCGAGGCCGCGGGCCGGCTCTTCATCACCGAAGCCACCGTCAAGTCCCATCTGCTGAACATCTACGCCAAGCTCGGCGTCGGCGACCGGGCGGCAGCGGTGACGGAGGCGTTCAACCGCGGCCTGCTGCGTCCGGTCAGCCCATGAGCGTCGCGCCCGCGAGGAAGCTGTTGCCTGCGACGGCGACGCGCGGCGCGAAGCCGCCGTTTCCATTGCTGACGTAGAGGTAGAAGTGACCACCGGGCGCACGGGCGACCAGCTCGTTGCGGCCGAGGTCGTCCAGCGCGCCGCCGACGACCAGCGCGTTGTAGGCGTTCCAGCCGCCGCCGACGCGCACCCTCGGCAGGAACCCGCCGCGCCCGTTGCCCGCGTAGAACCAGAGCACCCCGGAGGCGTCCCGGGCCACCAGGTCCGGGATCCCGTCGCCGTTCAGGTCGTCGTGGGCGGACATGAGGGTGTAGGCGTTCCAGCCTCCCCCGATCCGCACGCGCGCGAGGAACCCGCCACGGCCGTCGCCGGGGTAGAACCACAGCACTCCGGAGCGGTCCCGGGCCACCAGGTCCGGGATCCCGTCGCCGTTCAGGTCGCCCGGGGCCAGGATGGTCGTGTAGGCGGACCAGCCGCCGCCGATCCGGTGCAGGCTCATCTGGTCGAACGAGTGCGAACGTTGGGTCATGTAGCCCAGGTCGGCGAAGAGGACGCCGTCGGAGCGACGGATCAGCACGTCGCCGTACCCGTCATGGTTGAGGTCCCCGGCCGGGAGGATCAGGTCGGCCCAGCCCGGCGCGTTGCCGTTCTCACCGCTGCCGCCCGCGAGGCACCCGGTGAGCGGCATGACGCAGAAGGAGGAGATGATCCGGTTCGAGGCCATGGCCGCGAACGTGCCGTCCTGGCCGCCGTTGTCGACGGGGCCGATGTAGGCCGTCCAGTTCCGGATCAGCGCCTGGTGCGCCGCGATCGAGGTGTAGACCCGGACCCCGCCGACGACGCAGCCGTTCACCGGGGTCGCGGAGACGCCGATCAGCTTGCCGTCGGCGACGAGGGCGCCGCCCGCGTCGCCGTAGCACTGCTGCTGCTGCGGCACGGCCGGGGCGCCGGGCGCGGGCGTGGTGCAGAAGGTGCCCGCGGCCATCCCCCGGCCGAGCAGGGCCGCGCAGTCGGCGGCGGTGTGCACCTGGACCGCCTCACTGTGGGCGGTGAAGTGGTCGGCGAGCTGGCCGGCCGCGGGGGCGGACGTCGTCCAGGAGTAGAACTCGGCCTGGGTGCCGGAGCGGTAGAGCGCCGCGTCCCCGGCCCCCGCGAGGACGGGCGCGCTGACGCTGCTCGTGCTGTCGAAGAGCACGGCCAGGTCGTCCTGTCCGGTCTTGGGGTCGTAGCGCGGATCGGCCCGGTGCGGCCCGCCGCCGCCCCCGCCGGCCATCGCGCCGGTCGCGGTGGCGAAGCCCTGGAGCTGGTCGGGGCCGCGCGTGACCGAGCAGTCGGCGGGCACCAGCTCGCGGAAGGTCCCCAGGCTGATCCCGCTGCAGTAGCGCCCGGTGTAGCCCGTCGCGTTCGAGACGAGCGCGGTCCAGGTGCCGCGCAGCCAGCCGGGCATCGTGCCGGCGGTCGCGGTCGCGGTGGCGCCAGCGGCGACCGTGTGCGCACCCGCGCCGCCGGTCGCGGCCGGGGCGGCCGACGCGACCAATGCCGACGGCGCGAACCCGGTCCCCGCCGCCATGGCGGCCAGCACCGCGCACGTCGCCAAGGCTCTGTGGACGGTCTTCCTCATCGCTTCTCCCCCCCGTCGGTGGTGACACCGCGTCAAGTCGCTCGGGCCGCCCGTGCCGGGCGGGCAGCGGTGATCCTACGCCCGGAGGTCGGAGCCCGTGCCGGGACGAGTGGAAGTCGCGCGAAGGAGCGCCACCGCGGGGACGTCAGAAGCTGATCTCCACGGTGGCGATGGGGTGCCGGCGCCGACGGCCCGTCAGCCTGGACCACCAGTCCCCCAACCGGAACATCAGGTACTTGCGGCCCATCAGGCGGCGCACCTTCTCGGTGCCCTCGGCGTCGAGGAGCCGTCCGGTGCCCTCGGCCTCCGCCGCGCCCGGCGCGATCCGGCCGCGCACGTCGCAGACGACGACCTTGACGGCGCCGTCCCGGCGCAGGCGCTTGACCTTGCCGCTGCCGGCCTCGGTCCAGACGTAGAGCTTGCCGTCGTCGATCGCGTGCCAGACCGGGGTGGCCACCGGCGTGCCGTTCTTCCGGTACGTGGTGAGGCTGACGTAGCGGGCGCGGGTCAGCGCGTCGAGGACGCTCGGGGTGAGTGGGGTCACGCCGCAGACGCTACCGCGCCGGGGCCCCGCCGCCCCACGGCCCCGCCGACGCCCGTCAGTCGACCAGGTCCCGGACCACCGCGTCCGCGAGCAGGCGTCCGCGCAGCGTCAGCACGGCCCGGCCCGCCGCGAACGGCCCGGCCTCCAACAGCCCGTCCGCCAGTGCCTGGTCGGCCGCCTTGCGACCGGCCTCGCGCAACAGGTCGAGCGGGCAGCCCTCGGAGAGGCGGAGCTCCAGCAGGACCCGCTCGACGCGCCGGTCCTCGCCCTCCAGCCGCTCGCGGCCCTGGGCCGGGGTCGCGCCCGCCTCCAGCGCCTGCGCGTAGGCCGCGGGGTGCTTGCGGTTCCACCAGCGGACGCCGCCGACGTGGCTGTGCGCGCCGGGGCCGGCGCCCCACCAGTCGGCGCCGGTCCAGTAGAGCTCGTTGTGCCGGCAGCGCGCGGCCGGCGAGGTCGCCCAGTTGGAGACCTCGTACCACTCCATGCCGGCCGCGCGGAGCCGCTCCTCCGCGATGAGGTAGCGATCGGCGTGGACGTCGTCGTCCGTCATCGGGATCTCGCCGCGGCGGATGCGGGCGGCCAGCTTGGTGCCCTCCTCGACGATGAGGGCGTAGGCGCTGACATGGTCCGGCTCGGCGGCGAGCGCGGCGTCCAGGGAGGCGCGCCAGTCGTCGTCGGACTCGCCCGGGGTGCCGTAGATCAGGTCGAGGTTGACGTGCTCGAAGCCCGCGGCGCGCGCTTCGGCGACGCAGGCCTGCGGGCGGCCCGGGGTGTGGTGGCGGTCGAGGAGCTGGAGCACGTGCGGGCGCACGCTCTGCATGCCGAAGCTGAGCCGGGTGAAGCCGCCCTCGCGCAGCTCGCTCAGATAGGCGGGGTCGACGGACTCCGGATTGGCCTCCGTCGTCACCTCCGCGCCGGGCGCGAGGCCGAACTCGTCGCGGATCGCGCCCAGCATCCGCACCAGGTCGCGGGCGGGCAGCAGCGTCGGCGTGCCGCCGCCGAGGAAGACCGTCTCGACCGGCAGGTCGGCGTCGCCGAGGACGCGGCGCGCGAGCCTGATCTCGGCGATCAGGTGCTCGGCGTAGGTGTCCTGGGAGGCGACGGCGCCGGAGGAGCGCAGCTCGGTGGCGGTGTAGGTGTTGAAGTCGCAGTACCCGCAGCGCGTGGCGCAGTACGGGACGTGGACGTAGAAGCCGAAGGGGCGCGCGCCCAGCCCGCCGAGGGCGGTCTCGGGCAGCGCGCCGTCGGCGGGGACGGCTTCGCCGTCGGGCAGAGCGGAGGGCATGCCGTCCATTGTCCGCTATCTGTCGGGCATGCCCTCCGGCGACCGCCTACGCCTCCCGCGCGCCCGCGTACATCGCCTCGATCAGCTCGGCGTTCTCCCGCTCGACGACGGGGCGCTTGACCTTCAGGCTCGGGGTGAGCTCGCCGTGCTCGACGTCGAGGTCGCGCGGCAGGACGGTGAACTTCTTGATCGTCTGCCAGCGCTGGAGCCCGCCGTTGAGCTGGTCGACGAAGCCGGAGATCAGCGTGTGGGTCTCGGCGGAGGTGCAGACCTCGGCGTAGGACCTGCCCGCCTGGCCGTTGGTGCCCGCCCACTGCATGATGGCCGGCTCGTCCAGGGTGATCAGCGCGGTGCAGAAGTTGCGGCCGTTGCCGATGACCAGGATGTTGCTGACGAACGGGCAGACCGCCTTGAACCGGCCCTCGACCTCGCTCGGCGCGACGTACTTGCCGCCGGAGGTCTTGAACATGTCCTTCTTGCGGTCGGTGATCCGCAGGAAGCCGTCCTTGTCGAGCTCGCCGATGTCGCCGGTGTGGAACCAGCCGTCGGCTTCCAGCACCTCGGCGGTCTTCTCGGGCTGGTTGTGGTAGCCCTGCATGACGCCGGGGCCGCGCAGCAGGATCTCGCCGTCCTCGGCGATGCGGACCTCGGTACCCGGCAGCGGGCGGCCGACGGTGCCGATGCGGTAGCTCTCGCCGGGGTTGACCGTGGAACCGGCCGAGGTCTCGCTCAGGCCGTAGCCCTCGAGGATGTGGACGCCCACGCCCGAGAAGAAGTAGTTGATGTCCGGGGCCAGCGCCGCCGACCCCGACACGCAGGCCCGCAGCTGTCCGCCGAAGGCCGCGCGGATCTTGGCGTAGATGAGCTTGTCCGCGACCGCGTGCTTGAGCTGGAGCGGGAACGGGACGGTCCGCGAACCGGTCGTGACCTCGTTCTTCTGCGCGGTCTCGGCGTACTCGCGGGCGACCCCGGCGGCCCACATGAAGATCTTGTACTTGGCGCCGCCCTCGGCCCGCGCCTTGCCGGCGATGCCGTTGTAGACCTTCTCGAAGATGCGCGGCGCGGCGGCCATGTAGGTCGGCTGGACCAGCGGCAGGTTGGTGATGATCCTGTCGATCCGGCCGTCGACCGCGATGACCGAGCCCTGCTGGATGTGACCGGAGGTCAGCGTCTTGCCGAAGACGTGGGACAGCGGCAGCCACAGGTACTGCACGTCGGTGTCGTCGGTCAGGCCGAGGGAGGTCTGCGCGGCGGCCTGGTAGGCCCAGCAGTCGTGGAGCAGGCGGACGCCCTTGGGCCGGCCGGTGGTGCCGGAGGTGTAGATGAGGGTGGCCAGCTGCTCGCGCTTGATCGAGGCGACGGCCGCGGCGACCGCGTCGCCGTGCTCCTTCAGGTGGGCGGCGCCGCGCTCCTCCAGCTCCGCGAGGGAGAGCACCTCGACCCCGTCCGGCTGCGCGCCCGGCTCGGGCCTGCTGCCGTCGACGGTGACCACGAACCGGATCTCCGGCGCCTCGCCGAGCACGCCCAGCACCTTGGCCAGCTGCTTGCCGTCCTCGACGAAGATCGCCCGGCTGCCGGAGTCGGAGAGGATGAACGCGGTCTCCTCGCCGTTGGTGCTCGGGTAGACGGCGGTGACGGCCGCGCCCGCGCACATGATGCCGAGGTCGATCAGGATCCACTCGATCCGCGTCGAACAGGAGATGCCGACGCGCTCCTCCGGGACGACGCCGAGGCTCATCAGGCCGGCCGCGATGCCCTGGACGCGCTCCGCCGCCTGCCCCCAGGTCATGGAACGCCACTGCTCGGCGCCCGGCGCGCCGTCGGCGGCGTGGTCGTCGACCGGTACGGGATAGCGGTAGGCCACCCGGTCCGGGGTGGAGGCGACACGGGCGAGGAAAAGCTGCGCCACGGACTCCGGGCGATTGTCCAGCAGGGGCTCGGCGACGAGCGGCTTCAAGCTCACGGCTACCTCCGGTGCCCGGACGGCCGGTGTGGGGCGGCCGAGGGGCGAAAAGCGGTGCGGACGGCGGGGCTGACTGCGGGGGTGGACGAGGGCGGACTGCGGTGCGGGCAGACCGCGGGCGTCACTTCTGACCCACTGCTTAACTCACGAGTAACCAGCGGGCAACGATCAGCGTAGGACGTTAGGGGCCCGGACGTAAGAGGGGAAAGGTGAGGGCGCCCACACAACTTGCCGGGCGGCAGGTAAGCTTCGTACGATGCCGCGCCGCCAATTCGATAGCCCGCGCCCACACAACCGGGTACGGTGTACGCAGAAATCTTCACCCTACTCCGCCCACCAGTTCCTCTCCTCCTCAGAGAGATCTTGAGAGATCCGTTGTGCTGATCCGACTCCTGCGCGCCCATCTGGGGCCGTACTCCAGGCAGATCACCCTGCTGGTCCTGCTCCAACTGGTCCAGACGATCGCGACCCTCTACCTTCCCACCCTCAACGCCGACATCATCGACAACGGCGTGATCAAGGGCGACTCCGGCTACATCCTCGCGACCGGCGGGATCATGATCGGCGTCTCACTGGCCCAGGTGGTCTGCTCCGTCGGCGCCGTCTACTTCGGCGCCCGGACCGCCATGGCGCTGGGCCGGGACATCCGGGCCTCGGTCTTCACCCGGGTCCAGTCCTTCTCCGTGCGCGAGGTCGGCCAGTTCGGCGCGCCCTCCCTGATCACCCGCAGCACCAACGACGTGCAGCAGGTGCAGATGCTGGTGCTGATGACCTTCACCCTGATGGTCTCCGCGCCGATCATGTGCGTCGGCGGCATCATCCTGGCGCTCAACCAGGACGTGCCGCTGTCCAGCCTGCTGATCGTCATCGTGCCGATCCTGGGCGTCATCATCGGCTTCACCGTCAGCCGGATGCGCCCGCTCTTCCGTTCCATGCAGGAGCGCATCGACACCGTCAACCGCGTCCTGCGCGAGCAGATCAGCGGCCTGCGCGTGATCCGCGCCTTCGTCAAGGACGAGCACGAGCGCACCCGCTTCCGTGGCGCCAACGACGACCTGACCGACGTGGGCCTGCGCGTCGGCCGGCTGATGGCGCTGATGTTCCCGCTGGTCATGCTGGTGGTCAACCTCTCCAGCGTGGCCGTCATCTGGTTCGGCGCGCACCGGATCGACTCCGGCGGCATGCAGATCGGCGCGCTGACGGCCTTCCTCAGCTACCTGATGCAGATCCTGATGTCGGTCATGATGGCCACCTTCATGTTCATGATGGTGCCCCGCGCCGAGGTCTGCGCCGAGCGCATCCAGGAGGTGCTCGGCACGGAGACCACCGTCGCCCCGCCGGCCGTGCCGGTCCGCGAGCTCTCCGCCCGCGGCTACCTCGAGGTGCGCGGCGCCGAGTTCCGCTACCCGGGCGCCGAGGCGGCCGTGCTGCGCGACATCTCCTTCACCGCCCGGCCCGGCGAGACCACCGCGATCATCGGCTCGACCGGTTCCGGCAAGACCACGCTCATCAACCTGATCCCGCGGCTCTCCGACGTCACCGACGGCTCCGTGCTCGTCGACGGCGTCGACGTGCGCGACCTCGACGAGCAGGTGCTGTCCAAGTCCATCGGCCTGGTCCCGCAGAAGCCCTACCTGTTCACCGGCACCGTCGCCTCCAACCTCCGCTACGGCAACCCGGACGCGACGGACGAGGAGCTGTGGGCGGCCCTGACGACGGCGCAGGCCAAGGACTTCGTCTCGACGTTCCCCGAGGGCCTGGACGCGCCGATCGCCCAGGGCGGCACCAACGTCTCCGGCGGCCAGCGCCAGCGCCTGGCCATCGCCCGCGCCCTGGTGCGCAAGCCCGAGGTCTACCTCTTCGACGACTCCTTCTCCGCGCTCGACTACGCGACCGACGCGCGGCTGCGCGCCGCGCTGGAGCAGGAGACCAGGGACTCGACGGTGGTCATCGTGGCCCAGCGCGTCTCCACGATCCGCAACGCGGACCGGATCATCGTCCTCGACGAAGGCCAGATCGTCGGCGAGGGCACGCACCGTGAACTGATGGACGACAACGAGACGTACCGAGAGATCGTGCTGTCTCAGCTCACCGAGGAGGAGGCGGCATGAGCTCCGGCGGCGACGAAGCGAAGGCGGCGGCCAAGCGCCGCCCCGGGGCCGCGGCGGGCCCCGCCCGCTGGATGGGCGGCGCCCAGCCCGCCGAGAAGTCGATGGACTTCAAGGCGTCCGGCAAGCGGCTGCTGGGCCGGCTGCGGCCCGAACGCCCGCTGATCATCGGCGTGCTGGCGCTGGCCACGGTCAGCGTCGCGCTCTCGGTCATCGGCCCCAAGGTCCTCGGCCACGCCACCGACCTGATCCTCGGCGGCGTCTTCGGCAAGAGGATCCCGGCGGGCACCAACCCGGCCGTGCTGAACGAGCACCTGAACCACCAGCAGCAGCAGATGCTGTCGTCGATCCACTTCACCCCCGGCAAGGGGATCGACTTCGGCGCGGTGGGCACCGTGCTGCTCTGGGTCACCCTGATCTACCTGTTCGCGGGCCTGTGCGGCATCGTCCAGGCGCGCCTGGCCAACGTGGCCGTCCAGCGCGCCGCGAACCGCCTGCGCGCGGACGTCGAGGACAAGCTCTCCCGGCTGCCGCTCAGCTACTACGACAAGCAGCCGCGCGGCGAGGTGCTGAGCCGGGTCACCAACGACATCGACAACATCGCGCAGACCCTCCAGCAGACGATGTCGCAGGTCATCACCTCGCTGCTGACGGTCGTCGGCGTGCTGACGATGATGTTCTACATCTCCTGGATCCTGGCCCTGATCGCGCTGGTCTCCATCCCCGCCTCGGCGGTGCTGGCGGCCAAGGTCGGCAAGCGGGCGCAGCCGCAGTTCGTCCAGCAGTGGAAGTCCACGGGCAAGCTGAACGCGCACATCGAGGAGATGTACACCGGCCACTCGCTGGTCAAGGTCTTCGGCCACCAGCAGGAGGCCATCGAGCAGTTCCACGCCGAGAACGAGAAGCTCTACCAGTCCAGCTTCAAGGCGCAGTTCATCTCGGGCCTGATCCAGCCGGCGATGATGTTCATCGGCAACCTGAACTACGTCGTCGTCGCGGTCGTCGGCGGTCTGCGGGTCGCCTCGGGTGCACTGTCGATCGGTGACGTGCAGGCGTTCATCCAGTACTCGCGGCAGTTCAGCCAGCCGCTGACCCAGGTCGCGGCCATGGCCAACCTGGTGCAGTCCGGCGTCGCCTCGGCCGAGCGCGTCTTCGAGCTGCTGGACGCCGACGAGCAGTCCCCCGAGCCGGCCCGGCCGGAGCGTCCGGAACTGGTGCGCGGGCGAGTCGAGTTCGAGCACGTGGCCTTCCGCTACGAGGCGGAGAAGCCGCTCATCGAGGACCTCTCGCTGCTGGCCGACCCCGGCCACACGGTGGCCATCGTCGGCCCGACCGGCGCCGGCAAGACCACCCTGGTCAACCTGCTCATGCGGTTCTACGAGCCGACGGGCGGGCGGATCACGCTGGACGGCGTGAACGTGGCCGAGATGAACCGCGAGGAACTGCGCGGCCACATCGGCATGGTGCTCCAGGACACCTGGCTGTTCGGCGGCTCCATCGCCGACAACATCGCCTACGGGTCCGAGGGGGCGACACGCGAGCAGATCGTCGCGGCGGCCAAGGCCGCGCACGTCGACCGCTTCGTGCGCACCCTGCCGGACGGCTACGACACCGTCATCGACGACGAGGGCACCGGCGTCAGCGCGGGCGAGAAGCAGCTGATCACCATCGCGCGGGCGTTCCTGGCCGAGCCGTCGATCCTCGTCCTGGACGAGGCGACCAGCTCCGTCGACACCCGCACCGAGGTGCTGATCCAGCGCGCCATGGCCAAGCTCCGCGCGGGCCGCACCGCCTTCGTCATCGCCCACCGCCTCTCCACGATCCGCGACGCGGACACCATCCTGGTGATGGAGAACGGTGCGATCGTGGAACAGGGCGACCACGCCTCCCTGCTGGAGCGGGACGGCGCCTACGCCCGCCTCTACAAGGCCCAGTTCGCCCAGGCGGTCGCCGAGGTCGACTGAGTCGCAGCCTCACCCGGAAGGCCGGTGCCCGCTCCCCTCCGGGGGCGGGTGCCGGCCTTCCGCCTTCCGCCTACCGGCTCGCGGTCGCGGGGGCTGCCGGAGCGGGAGCGGGCGCGGGCGCGTGGTGACCGCCGTGCGTGAGCAGGAACGCGAGGGCCGCGGCGGTGATCAGCAGTCCGCCCGCCCCGGCCAGCCGGGGGTCCAGCAGCGGGTTGCGCGGTGTCCGGTCGTCCTCGTCGGGTGTGCCTGTCACCGGCTCAGGCTAGGCCAGCTCCTTGAACATGTGAACGTCCTCGGCGCCGCCGGGGATGCCGAGGGTGCGGCCGGTCTCCCGGTAACCGTGTCGCTGGTAGAAGCCCGGCGCCTGGAAGGTGAACGAGGAGACGACGGCGCGGTCGCAGCCGCGGCGGCGGGCCTCCTCCTCGGCGGCGAGCAGGAGGCGACTGCCCCAGCCGTCCTTGCGGCTGTCCTCGCGGACCCAGAGCATCTCGATGCCGAGCAGGCCGCCCCACGTCCAGGCCGCCAGGCCGCCGACGATCTCGCCCGCGTCGTCCACGACCTTGACGGACAGCTTGCCTTGGTCCGCAGCGGTGGTGCCGGTCGCGGGGAAGTTGAACTCGTCGAGGCCGGCGGACAGCCGCGCGTTCAGCTCCGCGTCGTCGTCGCCGACGGTCAGTCGATCACTGTGCATGCGGGCGAGTCTGGCACACCCGGGGCTTCCGGCGCGGGGCTGGAAAGGCTCGTCGCAATCGCTTGAAAACTCTTTCCCGATCCGGGTCTACATGCGTAGCATTCCTGTGGCATGGCTGGGACAAGAACCTTTCCGGCCGTCAGTTCAGCGTTCTCGCAAGCCCTTTGCCGTCCAGCACGAGGACAACACGGAGGCGCGACGCAATGAACTCCCTTTCCCTCCCCCGCAGACTCACCGCCGCCGCAACCCTGTTCGCGGCGCTCGGCCTGGCGACCGCGACCCCCCTCGCACCCGCGCAGGCCGCATCCGCCCAGGCCACGTCCGCCCAGGCTCCCGCCCAGGCAGCTTCCGCCAAACTCCCGCGCGGCGACGCCTACATGGGCATCGGCGTCCGCGCGCACGGGGGCGGCGGAGCCGGCGGCGGCGTCCAGCCGATGGTCACCCAGACCGAAGGCGTGGACGTCTCCAGCTACCAGGGCACCGTGGACTGGGCGACGCTGTGGAACAGCGGCGTCCGCTGGGCCTACACCAAGGCCACCGAGGGGACCTACTACACCAACCCCGACTTCGCGCAGCAGTACAACGGCCCCTACAACGTCGGCATGATCCGCGCCGCCTACCACTTCGCCACCCCGGACACGACCTCGGGCGGCGTCCAGGCGGACTACTTCGTGAACCACGGCGGCGGCTGGTCCGCCGACGGCAGGACCCTGCCGGGCGTCCTGGACATCGAGTGGGACCCGTACGGGGCCGCCTGCTACGGCCTTTCGCAGAGCGCCATGGTCAGCTGGATCTCCGGCTTCCTGAACGAGTACCACGCCCGCACCGGCCGCTGGGCGGTGATCTACACCGCGACCTCCTGGTGGGTCCAGTGCACCGGCAACTACGGAGGCTTCGCGGCCGACGACCCGCTGTGGATCGCGAACTACAACGGCTCCCCCGGCACCCTGCCGGCCGGCTGGGGCTACTACACGATGTGGCAGTACACCGACTCCGGCCCGTACGTCGGCGACCACGACGAGTTCAACGGCGACATCACCCGCGTCCAGGCCCTCGCACTGGGCTGATCAGCGCTCCCCGCGGGAGTACCGGGACGGCGGCACACCCACGACGGCCGTGAAGTCACGGGTCAGATGGGCCTGGTCGCTGTAGCCCAGGTCGGCGGCGAGAGCCGCCCAGTCCACGGAGCCGCTGTCGGCGCGCTGCGCCGCCTCGTGCAGACGAGCGCGGCGCAGCACCGCCTTCGGGCTCACCCCCACGTACTCGGCGAAGAGGCGCTGCAGGCTGCGCGGCGAGAGGTCGAACCGCGATGCCACCTGCTCGACGCGGACCAGCGTGTGGTCGACCGTCATCTCCCGCACGACGGCGGCGGCCTGGACCGCCTGCGGGTCCGGCCCGGCCGGCAGGCGGGCGGCCAGGAAGCCCTCGACCAGGGCCACCATCGCGTCGGTCCCCGCACCGGCCAGCACGCGCGGACACAGCTCGTCCACGCCGGGGCCGAAGACCGCCCCGGCGGGCAGGACCCGGTCGGTCAGCTCCTGGACCGGCCCGTCCGCGAAGGCCCGGAAGCCGCCCGGCAGGAAGCGGACCCCGTGCACCTGCCCCGCGTCGACGAGCCGGCGGGTGTAGACGCCGCGGATCACCCCGTAGACCAGGGGCCCGGCCGGTTCGAAGACCAGGTGCACGTTCGGGTGCGAGAGCACCTGCGAGTCGTAGGGCGCCTGTCCCGTCACGTCCCAGCGGACGATCCAGTGGTACTCCACGTACGGGGCGAGCGCGGGCCCTGCCGGCGCGGTCGTGACCGTGAACCGGCTCGCGCCCTGCTCCGGGTGCAGGACACCCCTGGGCGCCGTACGGCCGTCGTTCCGCTCCATGAGCACCACCCTAGGCGTGTCGCGTTTCTTCAAGACCGCGCCGCGTGTCGTCCGTACCGTCGTGGTCATGAACGACACGAACCACACGTCCGAGCTCCCCGAGCTCCCCGAGCTGTACGGCGCGCTGCGCGCCTCCGCCGCCGAGACCGTCCGCGTCCTGCGGGGCGTCGACCCGGCCGCGCTGGACGCCCCCACCCCCTCGGCCGAGTGGGACCTGCGCGCCGTCGTGAACCACCTGATCCTGTGGACCGCCCACAACTTCGCGCTGCGCGCCGAGGGCGGGTCCGTTCCCGCCGAGTGGTACGAACGCGACTTCACGGCGGAGCCGGGCTGGGCGGAGGCGTACGCCCAGCAGGTCGACAAGGCGCTCGCGGCCTGGTCGGACCCGTCGGTCTGGGAGCGGGAGATGCCGATGGGCGACTCCGCCGTCCCGGCGGCGGCGATCGCCGGGATGATCCTGCTGGAGTTCTCCCTCCATGGCTGGGAGGCGGCCGAGGGCTCCGGCCAGACCTACACCCTGGACGAGGCGACGGCCACGGCGGTGCTGGGCCAGGTCGAGCAGTGGGCGGAGATGTTCCGCCAGTACGACGGGTTCGCCCGGCCGGCGCCGGCCGGCGACGACGCCGGCGCCTTCGCCCGTGCGTTGGCCCTGTCGGGACGCAGGGCCTAGCAGTTACCGGAACCGCGCAGAGCGGGCCAGGTCTGCGGGCCGACGCCGCCGTCATTACTGAGGCCCACGCAGCTCTGGAAGGTCTCCACGGCGTGCTGCGTGCCGGGGCCGAACTGCCCGTCGACCCCGCCGGACGAGGTGATGATGCTCGCCAGCTGCCCTCCCCGGTGCAGGAGCAGGCACTGCACCTCCTCGATCGCGGCGGTGCTGCCGTGACCGTGGATGTCGGTCTCCTCGCTCCCTGAGTAGTAGGTGCAGTCCTGGTCCCAGCTCGGCGTGCTCGGCGGCGGCGGGGCCGAGGTGGGCGGCGCGGCGGGCGTCGTCTGCTGCGAGGCCGGGGTGGTCTGGGATCCGGCCGGGGTCGTGGCCGTCCCGCCGCCCGGCTTGGAGCTCGCCGAACCGCCCGGTCGGGCCGCCGACGAGCCGGCGGCCGACGCGGAGGCAGAGGCGGAGGCGGACGGTGCCCCGGCCGTCGCGGACGCGGCGGCCGAGCCCGACGCGCCGGCGCTCGGCGTGCCAGAAGCGCCGTCCACACTGGTGCTGCCGCCCTGCTGCGCGGTGGTGTTCGAGGTGCCGGGCTTTCCGCCTCCGGTGAGCGCGATCGCCGTGCCCGCGATGGCGGCCACGGCGACGACCGCCGCGACGACGGTCAGCACCGCGCGGTTGCCGCGCCGCCGCTCCTCCTGCTGCGGGGGCGCCACTGCGGCCGGGGCGGCCGAGACGTAGGCGGGCTGCTGGTGCGGCTGCACCGGCTGCGGCTGCGGCTGCTGGAAGGCGTGCACGGGTTCCGGGACGGACGGCACCGTCGGCGGCGTCGGGCGCACCGGTCCCTGTTGCAAGGGAGCCTGCGCGGTGGGCGGCGTCGGCATCGCCGTCTGGGTGGGCGTGGCCGCCGCCGGGGTGGCCCCGGCCGTGCGGCCCAGCAGCATCGTGCCGTCGTCGGCGACGGGGGCGGCGGGCGCGTCCGGCGCCGGAAGCGGCAGCGCCTGCACGGCGATCGCCACCTCGACCCGGGACATGATCGCGGCGCTCAGCTCCGGCGACCACGGCGCGGCCACCTGCCGCAGCGCCGCCCGCTCGGCGACGTCCGGCGCGGTCGGGCGGGCGGCCGGGTCCTTGTCGAGGCAGGCCCGGACCAGCTCGGCCAACTGCGGGTCGACGTCCTCGACCCGTTCCAGCACCTCCGGCTTCGGCTCCTCGAACGCGACGCGGTGCAGCACGTCCACGGTGGTGCCGTCGCCGAACGGGCCGTTGCCGGTGACGGCGAAGGCGAGGACGGAGCCGAGAGCGAACAGGTCCGAGGAGGTCGCGACGGCCTGCCCGCGGACCTGCTCCGGCGACATGTAGGCGGGCGTGCCGACCTGCTGGCCGGTGGTGGTGATCGCGCTGGTGTCGGCGGCCTGGGAGATGCCGAAGTCGATGACGCGGCAACCGGCCGGGCCGAGGATGACGTTGGACGGCTTGATGTCCCGGTGGACCACCCCGACGCGCTCCATCGCCCCGATGGCCTGGGCGAGTTCGAGCGCCAGACGCCATGCTCCGGTCGCGCCGAGCGGCCCTGCCGAGGCGACGGCCTCCGAGAGGCTCGGGCCGGGGATGTACTCGGTGGCCATCCACAGCAGGTCGCCGTCGTAGCCGCTGCCGAGCAGCACCGCGGCCTGCTCGCCGCGCACCCGCGCGAGCGCTGCGGACTCGCGCTCGAAGCGCCGCCGGAAGCCCTCGTCCTCGGCGTACTCGGGGCGGATCACCTTGACGGCGGCCAGTTCTGACGAACCCTCCGACGCGCGGCCCAGGTAGATCCGGCCCATACCGCCGCCGCCGAGGACGGCGATGACCGCGTAGGGCCCGACCCGGCGCGGGTCGGTGGCGCGCAGCGGCTTGGCGCCGAGGCGGTCCAGGCCGACCGAGCCGAAGATCCGGGGATCCGAGAAGCCGTCCTGCTGCGCCGTCATGTCCTTCTCCCCGTACCCCGTACCCCGTCAATGCCGATCCGCCGCGTAGGCACCGGGAGATTACCGCAATCACGTGAAAGGGCGGACAAAGGTGTGGCCCCCGCAGGTTCCACCTGCGGGGGCCACACCTGGTCGCGCTCGGGCTACTTCTTCTTCTCGGCGGCGGCAGCGTTGTCGTCGGTCGACAGCGCGGCGATGAAGGCCTCCTGCGGGACCTCCACGCGGCCGACCATCTTCATGCGCTTCTTGCCTTCCTTCTGCTTCTCCAGCAGCTTCCGCTTACGGGAGATGTCACCGCCGTAGCACTTGGCGAGGACGTCCTTGCGCATCGCGCGGACGGTCTCACGGGCGATGACGCGCGAGCCGATCGCGGCCTGGATCGGCACCTCGAACTGCTGGCGGGGGATCAGCTTCTGCAGCTTGCCGGCCATCATCACGCCGTAGCTGTAGGCCTTGTCGCGGTGGACGATCGCGGAGAAGGCGTCGACCTGCTCGCCCTGGAGCAGGATGTCCACGCGGACCAGGTTGGCGCTCTGCTCGCCGATGGGCTCGTAGTCGAGCGAGGCGTAGCCGCGGGTCTTGGACTTCAGCTGGTCGAAGAAGTCGAAGACGATCTCCGCGAGCGGCAGGTTGTAGCGGATCTCGACCCGGTCCTCGGAGAGGTAGTCCATGCCCTGGAGCGAGCCGCGGCGGGCCTGGCAGAGCTCCATGATCGCGCCGACGAACTCGTTCGGGGCCAGGATGGTGCCGCGCACGATCGGCTCGTAGACCTCGGAGATCTTGCCGGTCGGGAACTCGCTCGGGTTCGTGACCGTGTGCTCGGAGCCGTCCTCCATGATCACCCGGTAGACCACGTTCGGGGCGGTGGAGATCAGGTCGAGGTTGAACTCGCGCTCCAGCCGCTCCCGGATGATCTCCAGGTGCAGCAGACCGAGGAAGCCGCAGCGGTAGCCGAAGCCGAGCGCGACCGAGGTCTCCGGCTCGTAGACCAGCGCGGCGTCGTTCAGACGCAGCTTGTCGAGCGCGTCGCGCAGCAGCGGGTAGTCCGAGCCGTCCAGCGGGTAGAGGCCCGAGAAGACCATCGGCTTCGGGTCCTTGTAGCCGCCGAGCGCCTCGGTGGCGCCCTTGTGCATCGAGGTGATGGTGTCACCGACGCGGGACTGGCGGACGTCCTTCACACCGGTGATCAGGTAGCCCACCTCGCCGACGCCGAGGCCCTGGGACGGCTTGGGCTCCGGCGAGATGACGCCGATCTCGAGCAGCTCGTGCGTGGCGCCGGTCGACATCATCGCGATGCGCTCGCGCTTGTTGAGCTGGCCGTCGATGACACGGACGTAGGTGACCACACCGCGGTAGGCGTCGTAGACCGAGTCGAAGATCATCGCGCGGGCCGGCGCGTCCTTGACCCCGACCGGGGCCGGGACGCGCTCGACGACCGCGTCCAGGATGTCCTCGACGCCGAGGCCGGTCTTCGCGCTGGCGCGCAGCACGTCGGTCGGGTCGCAGCCGATGATGTTGGCGATCTCTTCCGCGTACTTGTCCGGCTGGGCGGCCGGAAGGTCGATCTTGTTGAGCACCGGGATGATCGTGAGGTCGTTCTCCAGGGCCAGGTAGAGGTTGGCGAGGGTCTGCGCCTCGATGCCCTGGGCGGCGTCGACCACGAGGAGCGTGCCCTCGCAGGCGGCGAGCGAACGGGAGACCTCGTAGGTGAAGTCGACGTGGCCCGGCGTGTCGATCATGTTCAGGATGTGCGTGGAGCCGGTCCCCGCACCGGTGCGCGGCACCCAGGGCAGACGCACGGCCTGCGACTTGATGGTGATCCCGCGCTCGCGCTCGATGTCCATCCGGTCCAGGTACTGGGCACGCATCTGCCGGGGGTCGACCACGCCGGTGATCTGCAGCATCCGGTCGGCAAGGGTCGACTTGCCGTGGTCGATGTGGGCGATGATGCAGAAGTTGCGGATCAGCGCCGGGTCGGTGTTGCTGGGCTCCGGAACGTTGGACGGGATGGCGGACACTCAGGATCCAGTTCTTCTGATCGGCCGGGAGGAAGTTTTTCCCACCCATCGTCCCATGGCGCGGCGCTGGTGCAGAATCCTGGGCCATGATCTTGGAGTCCGCGCTGCTCGACGTCAGACCCGGCCAGGAGGACGCCTTCCTCGCCGCGTTCGCCCAGGCCCGTCCCTTGATCGCCTGCCAGCGGGGATTCCTCTCGCTGGAGCTGCGCCGCTGCGTCGACGAGGGCCGCGGCTCGCGCTTCCTGCTGCTGGTCGGGTGGGAGACGCTCGCGGACCACACCGAGGGGTTCCGGAAGTCCGCGGAGTACGAGCGGTGGCGCCAGCTGCTGCACCACTTCTACGACCCTTTCCCGCTGGTCGAACACTTCGGCGAATCGGTGGTGTGAACCCGTCTGGTATCGTGGACCACCGTGTCTGTGCTGTGCCATGCCCTCTAACCTGGCCCGGCGCGGACGCAGTCCCAGAAGAATCAACTCAGACTGAGGCTCATTCGTGGCGAACATCAAGTCCCAGATCAAGCGCATCAAGACGAACGAGAAGGCTCGTCAGCGCAACAAGGCTGTCAAGTCCTCGCTGAAGACCGCCATCCGCAAGACCCGTGAGGCTGTGGAGGCCGGCGACTTCGCGAAGGCCGACGAGCTGGCCCGTGCCGCGTCCCGTGAGCTGGACAAGGCCGTCAGCAAGGGCGTCATCCACAAGAACCAGGCCGCGAACAAGAAGTCCGCGCTGGCCACCAAGGTTGACGCGCTCAAGGCCTGAACCCCTTGATCGACGCTCGACCGGACGCGTTCCCTCTCAAACGCCCCGGACGAGCCGCACAACCCCGCAGCCCACGCGGCCTGCGTTCGCCACGCGGGTGGGCTGCACATAGCTGAAGCTGACGGAAAGGCTCCGCCATCCTCTCGGGGACGGCGGAGCCTTTTCGTGCTCAGGGAAGTCGCACCTTCCGGGGCGCGGCGCCGTGCTGACGTGCGGCGCCGCCGCGTGGGCACGAGGAACGACCCTGTGCGGACGGCCGCCGCGCGTCGGGGATCAGCTGCTCATCAGTGGCCTGTCGCGCTACCGCGCTCGCGCGGCCTGGGCGACGGCGACCACGCACTGTTCCAGTGCGTACGCCGGGTCGCCGCTGCCGCCCTTGACCGCCGCGTCCGCGTCCGCGATGGCCCGGAGCGCTGCCGCGACCCCGTCGCCCGTCCAGCCCCGCATCTGCTGGCGCACGCGGTCGATCTTCCACGGCGGCATGCCGAGCTCGCGGGCGAGGTCCGCAGGCCGCAGGCCGCGGTCCGCGGTGGCGACGCGGCCGATCGCGCGGACGCCGGAGGCGAGCGCGAAGACGATGCCGGTGGGCTTCTCCCCCACGGCCAGGGCCCAGCGCAGCTGACCCAGCGCGTCGGCGGTGCGGCCCGCCACGGCCAGGTCGGCGACCTGGAAGCCGGTCGACTCCGCCCGGCCGGTGTAGTAGCGGGCGACGACCGTCTCGTCGATCGTGCCCTCGGTGTCCGCGGCCAGCTGGCTCGCCGCGCTCGCGAGCTCGCGCAGGTCACCGCCCACGGCGTCCAGCAGGGCCCGGCAGGCGTCCTCGCTCGCCGAACGGCCCACGCCGCGGAACTCCGCGCGGACGAAGGCGAGCTTCTCGGTGGGCTTGGTCAGCTTCGGGCAGGCGACCTCGCGCGCGCCCGCCTTCTTGCCGGCCTCCAGCAGCGCCTTGCCCTTCACGCCGCCGGCGTGGACGAGCAGGAGCAGCACGTCCGGGGCCGGATCCTCGATGTACGCCTTGAGCTCCTTGACCACGTCCGCGCCGACGTCCTGCGCGGCGCGCACGACGATGACCTTCCGCTCGGAGAAGAGCGAAGGGCTCGTCAGTTCGCTCAGCATGCCGGGCTGCAGCGCGCCGGGCAGGAGATCGCGCACGTCGGAGTCGGGATCGTCCGCCCGCGCGGCGGCGACGGTCTGCGCCACGGCGCGGTCGAGCAGCAGCTCCTCCTGCCCGACGATCAGGGTCAGCGGGGAGAGCAGGTCTTCGGAGGGTTTCCTGGCCATCGCGAACCACCCTATCCGTCGCCGCCGACAGCGGCGGACGGTCCGCCCGCGGTCAGGTCCAGCCGCGGTCAGGTCCGTCCGCCGTCACGTCCGCCCGCCTTCAGGTCCGTCCGCCGTCACGTCCGCCCGTCCAGCCGCCCGCAGTCCGGCAGCCGTCAGGTCCCGATGAGCCGCAGCCCGGCCCACAGGGCCAGCACCGTCGCGACCAGCGCGAGCGGCACGGTCAGCAACCCGAGCCGGGTGAACTCGCCCAGCTCCACCTCCGAGTCGTGCTCGCCCATGATGCGCCGCCACAGCAGCGTGGCGAGCGAGCCCGCGTACGTCAGGTTGGGGCCGATGTTCACGCCCAGAAGGACCGCGAGCACCGCGCCGGGACCGGCCGGGGCGGTGAGCGGGACCAGGACGAGCGTCGCGGGCAGGTTGTTGATGACGTTGGCGAGCACGGCGGCGAGCACGGCGATGCCGAGCAGCGCGGGCAGCGAGGTCCCGCTCGGGACGAGGTGGGCGAGGGCCGTGGACATCCCGTTGTCGACCACGGCCCGCACGACGATGCCGAGGCCCAGCACGAACGCGAGGAACGGCAGGGCCGCGGAGCGGACGATCGCCCGCGGCGTGGTGTGGCGGCGTACCAGGGCGCGCACCGCCATCACCGCGGCCCCGCCCGCCGCCGCCCAGACGGGGTTGATCCCCAGGGCGGAGGTGAGCACGAAGCCGGCCAGCGTGCAGGCGACGGTGACGAGCGCGAACAGCGGCAGCTCCGGCGCCGGTCCGGGGTCCGTCGTCGCCGCGCCCGCGTCGAGGTCGGCGGCGAAGAAGCGGCGCAGCACCACGTACTCCACCCCGACGGCCACCACCCACGGCAGTGCCATCAGCGCGGTGAAGCGGGTGAAGCTCAGCCCTGCCGCGGTGAAGGCGAGCAGGTTGGTCAGGTTGGAGACGGGCAGGAGCAGCGAGGCGGAGTTGGACAGGTGCGCGCAGGCGTAGACGTGCGGCTTGGGTCGGGCGCCGAGACGCGCGGTGGTGGCGAAGACGACCGGCGTGAGCAGGACGACCGTGGCGTCCAGGCTGAGCACGGCGGTGGTGACCGCGGCGACGGCGAAGACCTGGATCAGCAGCCGACGCGGGCGCCCCGCTGCGCTCCGGGCCATCCAGGCGCCGCATGCCTCGAAGAGTCCTTCGTCGGCGCACAGTTGCGCCAGCACGAGGACGGCGGCCAGGAAGCCGATGACCGGCCCGAGCCGTGACGCCTCGCCCATGGCGTGCGCGGGGGTCACCGCGCCGAACGCGACGAGCAGACCGGCGGCGGGCACCGCGGCGACGGCCTCCGGCCAGCCGAAGGGACGCACGACGGCGCAGACGAGCACGACCGCGAGAAGCAGGATGGACACGGTCTCGGCTACGGGCGTGCTCAGTGCGGTGCTCCTCGCGTGCGCAGGGTCGGTGGCGGCGCCACCGACCCTAGTCCCGGCTCCTGCCTCTCCCGGATGCCGGGCCCACCGGATCGCGGGCCGGGCGCGGCATCAGTAGTCCTCCAGCCAGCCGTCGAACTCGGCGACGAGGTCCTGGAGGTCGGCGACGGAGAGGGTGATCGGGAGGGGCGGGTCGAGGACGACGAGCCACTGGGCGTCTTCCGCGTCGTCCTCGCCGGCGAGGGTCTCGCGGTGGAGCTCGGGTTCGGGCAGGCCGGGGTGGGCGCTCGTGAGGCGGGATGCCAGCTCCTCGGCCGCGTCGCGGTCGGGCAGCACCAGCACGTAGTGGTCGATCTGGTCGCTCGTCGTGGTCACCTGGCCATTATCGGCTTCCCTCCGCGCACCGCCACGGCGAGTGCTCCGTCCAGGGTGAGGACCGCCAGGTCCCCCTGCTGGTCGGTGCGGAGGACCGTGGTGCCGAGGGAGCGGAGCAGGCGCAGGGTGGTGGGCGCCGGATGGCCGTAGCGGTTGCCCTGACCGACGGAGATCAGCGCGAGACGGGGGTGCAGGGCGGCGATCAGGGCGCGGTCCTGCTTCGCCGACCCGTGGTGCGCCACCTTGAGCACGTCCACGCCCACCGGCACGCCCGCCGGGCCGGGGAACCCGGCGAGGGCGGTGAGCAGCCGCTGCTGGGCGGGCGGTTCCAGATCGCCGAGGAGGGCGAGGCGCAGCCCCGGGAGGGTGACCAGGAGTGCGACCGAGGCGTTGTTCGGCCCTGGCGGGACGTAGTCTCCAGAGGGGTCCGGCGGCCACAGCACCTCCCAGTGCAGGGCGCCGAGCGAGCGCTGCTCGCCGCGGACGGCGCGGATCAGCGGGACGCCGGCGTCGGCGGTCCAGCGGCGGACGCGGGCGTACTCGGCGGGCGGGTCGTCGACCGTCGTGGTCTCGACCGCGCCGACGCGGCGGCCTTGCAGGACGCCGGGCAGGCCCTCGACGTGGTCCGCGTGGTCGTGGGTGAGGATCACCAGCGGCAGGGTGGTGACGCCGAGGGCCCGCAGGCAGCCGTCGACGGCGTGCGGGTCGGGGCCGGCGTCCACGAGGATCGCGGTGTCGGGATCGCCGCCCGGCGACAGCACGAGCGCGTCGCCCTGACCCACGTCACAGGCGACCAGACGCCAGCCGGCGGGCGGCCAGCCCGTGGCGAGCCGGGTGAGCGGGGGCGGACGCAGCAGCACGAGCAGCAGGCAGAGCGTCAGGAAGGCGGCGACCAGCGGGCGGCGCAGCCAGGCCGCGGCGGCGACCAGGGCGCAGGTGACGGCGACGAGCAGGACCGCGCCGGGCCAGCCGGCGGGCCAGCCGATCTCCGCGCCGGGCAGCGCGGCGCCGAAGCGGGCCACCTGGATCAGTGCCCAGACCGGGACGGCGGCCGCGTGCGCGATCCACCGCGCGCCGGTCAGCCAGAGCGGCGCCACGGCGAGCGCGGCGAACCCGAGCACGGTCGCGGGCGCGACGCAGAGCTCCGCGAGGAGGTTGCACGGGACCGCGACGAGGGAGAGCCGTCCGGAGCGCAGCACCAGCAGCGGTCCGCACCAGGCCTGTGCCGCCGCGGCGGCGGCCACCGGCTCGGCGAGGCGGTCGGGCCAGCCGTGGGCGCGCAGCGCCTCGGACCAGCGCGGCCCGAGGGTGACGAGCCCGGCGGTGGCCAGTGCGGACAGGGCGAACCCGTAGGAGCGGGCGAGGGCCGGGTCGGCGAGGATCAGCACCAAGGTCGCTCCCGCGAGCGCCGGCAGCGGGCTGGCGCGACGGCCGGTGGCCAGCCCGAGCAGCATCACCAGGCCGGTGGCGGCGGCCCGGAGCACGCTCGGCTCGGGGCGGCACAGCACCACGAAGGCGACGGTCAGCAGCGCGCCCGCGAGCGCGGAGCCGCGCAGCGGCAGCCCGAGGCGGGCGGCCAGGCCGCCGCGTTCCGGGGTGCGGGCCCGGGAGACGCGGCCGATCAGCAGCACCATCATGATCGACAGGTTCGATCCGCTGACCGCCGTGAGGTGCGTCAGGTCGGTGGCGACGAACGCCTCGTCGAGGTCCGGTGTCATCGCGCTGGTGTCCCCGTCGACCAGCCCCGGGAGCAGGGCCCGCTCGTCCTCGAGCAGCGGCGCGACCGCGCGGCGCAGCCCCGCGCGCAGCGCGCCCGCCGCACGCTGGACGACGTCGGGCGGCGCGAGCAGGCGCGGCTGATCCGTCGTCAGCAGGGTCGCGGCGACGTCCGGCGGTCCGTCCGGGGTGACGGGCCGGGCACGGACCACGGCGACCACCCGGGTCGACGGCAGCAGCCGCAGCCACTCCCCCGCCGCGGGGCCGCGCGCGACCACGCGGACGGGCGTGCTGGTCGCCGTCCCCGCCACGCCGTCGACGACGGCACGCAGCACGGTGTTCCCGTCCGTGCCGTGACGCTCCGGGTCGGTGAGGACCGTCAGCCGCACCTCGGCCGGGCGGCCGGTACGGGCCAGCTGCGGCACCGGGCCGCGGGTCAGGGCCACCCCGGCCAGGCCGGTGCTGAGCGCGGCCGCAGCGGCGCTCAGCAGCAGCGCGGCGAGAGCGCGCGGCCGCACCCGGCAGCGCAGCAGCCCGAACCCGAGCAGCCCGGCGACCCCGGCCGCACCGAACACCCACCCTGCGTGCGCGCCACGCAGCGGCAGGAGCGCGGCGCTGAGCCCCCACACCACCACCGCCGGCCCCACCAGCCGCCAGTCCAACGGCCGTTCCTCCGCCCCGCCCGGCGCGTCCGCAGGGCCAGGGCGACGGCGACGGCGACGGTCGAGCGACGGCACGGGC
>NZ_BBPQ01000009.1:172677-193340 GCF_000787855.1 Streptacidiphilus anmyonensis
CCGACGACGTCACCGGACTCGACACCCCCGCCCGGCCCGGACCAGGCTGCGCCACGGAAGCGGTCCCCTTGGGACCCTCCCCGCCTGCGTCCGGGGGGTGCGTGGCGGGTGGCGGGGCGGGTTCCTGGTGTTCCGTCATGGCCGGAGCTGGGCGCGGAGGTCCTGGAGGCGGCGGTCGCCGAAGCCCGGCACCAGACGGAGCTGGTCGACGGACTGGAAGCCGCCGTGCTGCTCGCGGAAGGCGATGATGCGCTGGGCCAGGACCGGGCCGATGCCCGGCAGCGCGTCGAGTTGGGCCTCCGTGGCCGAGCTGAGGCTGAGCGGGCCGGCAGCGCGAGCCGCGCCGCCGGGGCCCGGGGCCGGGCCGCCGACGATGATCTCCTCCCCGTCGCCGACCTTGCGGGCGAGGTTGAGGCCCGTCAGATCCGTGCCCGGGAGCGGACCGCCCGCGGCGTTGAGGGCGTCCTGGACGCGGGAGCCGGGCGGCAGGGTGCGCAGGCCGGGGTTGCGGACCTTGCCGGAGACGTCGACGACGAGCTGCGCGATGGCGGTGCTGCTCGGGGCCGGGCCGCCGGACGAACCGGACGGCTCCCCGGACGTCGTCCCCGACGTCGTCCCGGACGCCGAACCGGACGAGGGGGACGCCGCCGCCACCGCGGCCGTCCCCTCCACGGCCGGGGCGGGGACGGCGACCGGCTCGGGGCGACCGGCCCAGAAGTGCTGGACGCCGTAGCCGAGCGCGAGCACGAGCAGGACGGCCAGTCCGACGAGCGCGCGGCGGTCCAGATCCCAGCGCTCCTTCAGCGCAAGCGTGAGGGAGGAGAGGGAGGAGGCGAGCGGTGGGCGCTGCCGCCGCGGATCCGGCGCGGCCTGCGGCAGCACGGCCGTCACACCCGCCGCCGGCACGGGCACCGCAAGAGCCACCGCCACGGGCGCCGGCACGGGCGGCACGGGCGCAGGCGGCACCGACCCGGGCGGCGCCGACGCGGGGGGCGGCGGAGGCGAGGGCGCGGCGGCCGAGGCCACGGGAAACGGGGCCCGCGGGCCGAAGAGGGTGTCGACGCGGTGGCGTACCAGGGCCGTCGTCGCCTCGCGACGGGCCCGGGCCGCAGGGGTGAAGGCGGTTCGCATGCGCCCGACGTTAGGAGCCGTCGGCTACCGACGTCCCGCGCGGGCTGACGGCCTGTGGACAACCCGGCCCTGTGGAAAACCCCCTCACTCGCGGGAGTTACCCGGCCGGGTCCTCCGGGACGAAACGGATCGCACAGTGGCGGCAGAACATCTGGCGCTCCCAGTACGCGCGCGCCTTGCGCGCCTCGTCGACGCCCCGCGAGACGACCATGCCGACGACGCCGGCGGTCAGCAGGAGCAACAGCCCGAGCACGGTCGCGCCGTCGACGAGGAAGAACGCCCCGACGGCCGCGACGAGCAGCGGGACTCCGTAGCTCGCCGTTCGCGTGGCCGGCGGCTCGAACGAGGACTTGAGGGCGCTGCCGTCGGGCAGGGCCAGGTAGTAGTGGTCGAGCTTGACGACCTGTTCGGCCATCCCGCAGTCAGGGCAGACGAACGCCATGGCCATCTCCTCCCCGCATGCCCCATCTGTCACAAAGGACCCGGTTGCCGGGAGGATGCCCGCACAGACGCGGGTCAATCCACGTCGTGCACGCAGCACCGGAACCGCAACGGAACCCGGTGGGCGTGTCTCAGCGCGGGGAGACGACGACGGCCAGCAGGCCGGGCCCGACGTGCGCGCCGATGACCGCGCCGACTTCGGAGACGACCAGCTCGCCCAGGTGCGGCACCTGCTCGCGCAGCCGCTCGGCGAGGGCCTGCGCCCGGTCGGGGGCGGCGAGGTGGTGGACCGCCAGGTCCACCTCGTGCGCGCCCGCGTGGGCGACGGCGAGCTCCTCCAGCCGGGCGATGGCCCGGCTCGCCGTGCGGACCTTCTCCAGCGGCTGGATCTGACCGTCCGCCAGGTGCAGCAGCGGCTTGACCGCGAGCGCGGAGCCGAGCATGGCCCGTGCCGCGCCGATGCGTCCGCCGCGGCGCAGGTACTCCAGGGTGTCGACGTAGAAGAGGCCGGCGGTGCCCTTGGCGCGGGTGGTGGCCGCCTCGACGGCCTGGTCGGCGGTGCCGCCGCCGCGGGCGCTCTCGGCGGCGGCGAGGACGCAGTAGCCGAGGGCCATGCCGACCATGCGGGTGTCGACCACCCGGACCGGCAGCGGGGCCTCCTCGGCGGCGAGCAGCGCCGCCTCGTAGGTGCCGGAGAGGGCGGCGGACAGGTGCAGCGAGACGACCTCGCTCGCGCCCGCCTCCGCCGCCGCGCGGTACGCCGCCGCGAACGCCTCGGGGTTGGGGCGGGAGGTGGTGACCGGCGCCCTGCGCTGGAGCGCCGTGGCGACCTCGACCGGGGAGATCTCGGTCCCCTCGGCGAGGACCTCGTCGCCGATGACCACGCTGAGGGGGACGACGGAGATCCCGTAGCGGGTCACCGCCTCCTCCGGAAGATACGCGGTGGAGTCGGTGAGGATGGCGACGGACATGGCCTGGAGGTTACCTGCCGGAAGACCGGAAGGGACAGGCGGACCCGTCCCTTCCGGTCTCGGAGTTCGAGCGGCGTCAGACGACGATGTTGACCAGCTTCGGCGCGCGCACGATGACCTTACGCACCTCGGCCCCGCCCAGCGCCGCGACGACGGCCGGGTCGGCCAGGGCCAGCGCCTCCAGCTCGGCGTCGTCGATGGCCGGCGGCACCTCCAGACGGGCGCGGACCTTGCCCTTGATCTGCACGACGCAGGTCACCGAGTCCTCGACCAGGTACGCCGGGTCCGCCTCGGGCAGCAGGGCGTGGGTCAGCGACTCCTCGTGGCCCAGCTTCTCCCACAGCTCCTCGGCGATGTGCGGGGCCAGCGGGGCGACCAGCAGCACCGCCTGCTCCGCGACCACGCGCGGCGTGGAGCCGCGCTTGACCAGGAAGTTGTTCAGCTCGGTGGCCTTGGCGACCGCCGTGTTGAACCGCAGGCCCGCCAAGTCGGTGCGGACGCCGTCGATCGCCCTGTTCAGCGCGCGCAGCGTCTCCTCGTCCGGCGTCTCCTCGGTGACGACGACCTCGCCGGTCTCCTCGTCGACGATGGTGCGCCACAGGCGCTGCAGGAAGCGGAAGGAGCCGACGACGGCGCGGGTGTCCCACGGGCGGGAGACGTCCAGCGGGCCCATCGCCATCTCGTACAGGCGCAGCGTGTCGACGCTGTACTCGCCGGTGACCTCCTCCGGCGCCACGACGTTCTTCAGCGACTTGCCGATCTTGCCGATCTCGCGGCTGACGACCTTGTCCTCGAAGTACCAGACGCCGTCGCGCTCCTCGACCTCGGCGGCCGGGACCGGGAAGCCGCGCTCGTCGCGGTAGACGTAGGCCTGGATCATGCCCTGGTTGAACAGCTTGTGGAACGGCTCGCACGAGCTGACGTGGCCCAGGTCGAACAGCACCTTGTGCCAGAAGCGCGCGTACAGCAGGTGCAGCACGGCGTGCTCTGCGCCGCCGACGTACAGGTCGACGCCGCCGGCCTTCTTGGCCTCGGTCGGGCCCATCCAGTACGCCTCGTTGACCGGGTTGACGACCTCGGTGTCGTCCTCCGGGTCGACGTAGCGCAGCTCGTACCAGCACGAACCGGCCCAGTTGGGCATGGTGTTGGTCTCGCGGCGGTACTGCTTCGGCCCGTCGCCCAGGTCCAGGGTGACGTTGACCCACTCCTCGGCGCGCGAGAGCGGCGTCTCGGGCTGGGTGTCCGCGTCGTCCGGGTCGAAGGTGCGCGGCGAGTAGTCCTCGATCTCGGGCAGCTCGACCGGCAGCATCGACTGCGGCAGCGAGTGCGCGACGCCGTCCTCGTCGTAGACGATCGGGAACGGCTCGCCCCAGTACCGCTGACGGCTGAACAGCCAGTCGCGCAGCTTGAAGTTGACGGTGCCCTCGCCAATGCCCTGGGAGGCCAGCCAGTCGGTGATGGCCTTCTTGGCGTCGACGACGCCCAGGCCGTCCAGGGAGATGAAGTCGTTGGCGCTGTTGACGATGGCGGCGTCGTAGGAGTCGAAGGACTCGTCCCACGTCGACGGGTCGGTGCCGCGGTCGTCGGAGGGCTGCACGACGCAGCGCATCGGCAGCTTGAACGCGCGGGCGAAGGCGAAGTCGCGGCTGTCGTGCGCCGGGACGGCCATGATCGCGCCGGTGCCGTAGCCCATCAGCACGTAGTCGGCGACGAAGACCGGCACCAGCTCGCCGCTGACCGGGTTGACCGCGTAGGCGCCGGTGAAGACGCCGGTCTTGGTCTTGGCGTCGGCCTGGCGCTCGATGTCCGTCTTGGCGGCGGCCTGGCGGCGGTACTCGGCGACGGCCTCGGTGGGCGTCGCGAAGCCGCCGGTCCACTCGTCGGGCAGGCCGCCCTCGGCGGTCGGCCAGGCGGCGGGCACGATCGAGTCGACCAGCTCGTGCTCGGGCGCCAGCACCATGTAGGTGGCGCCGAACAGGGTGTCCGGGCGGGTGGTGAAGACGGTGATGGCGGCGTCGCCCGCACCGGCCTCGGTGGTGTGCACCGCGAAGTCGACCTTGGCGCCCTCGGAGCGCCCGATCCAGTTGCGCTGCTGCAGCTTGATGGCCTCGGGCCAGTCCAGCAGGTCCAGGTCGTCGATCAGGCGGTCCGCGTAGGCGGTGATCCGCATCATCCACTGGCGCAGGTTGGCCTTGAAGACCGGGAAGTTGCCGCGCTCGGAACGGCCGTCGGCGGTGACCTCCTCGTTGGCCAGCACGGTGCCCAGCCCGGGGCACCAGTTGACCGGGGCCTGCTTGACGAAGGCCAGGCGGTACTCGCCCAGCACCTCGTCCCGCTCGGCCGGGGCCAGCGCGGACCAGGCGCGGCCGTCCGGCGTCGCCATCGCGCCGGACTCGAACTTCGCGATCAGCTCGGAGATCGGACGGGCGGCCTGGACGGACGGGTCGAACCAGGAGTTGAAGATCTGCAGGAAGATCCACTGGGTCCACTTGTAGTACGACGGGTCGATCGTGGAGATCGAGCGCCGCAGGTCGTGGCCCAGGCCCAGGCTGCGCAGCTGCTCCCGGTACTTGGCGATGTTGGCCTCGGTGGTCACCCGCGGGTGGGTGCCGGTCTGCACCGCGTACTGCTCGGCCGGCAGGCCGAAGGCGTCGAAGCCCATCGTGTGCAGCACGTTGTAGCCGGTCATCCGCAGGTGGCGGGCGTAGACGTCGGTCGCGATGTACCCCAGCGGGTGACCGACGTGCAGGCCCGCGCCCGACGGGTACGGGAACATGTCCATGATGAACGCGTGCGGCTTCTCGGCTGCGCCCGCGGCGTCGGCGTCCGCGAGCGGCCCGACCGGGTTCGGGGCGGCGAAGACGCCGTCCTTCTCCCAGCGGTCCTGCCAACGGGCCTCGATCTGCGCCGCCAGGGCGTGGGTGTACCGGTACGGAGCGGCCGAAGCCGCCTCGGAGGTGCTCTCGCTCATCGTCCTCAGACTCCAGGGGTGCCAGCTCGGAAGTGTGTCTTTGTGCCGGAAAACGAAAAAACCCCTCGTGCAGGAGGGGTCGCCACGCTGACTCCGGCCATCGTCGCTTCGAGCAGGCCGGTCCTTGTCAGCGCGGCCGGCTAAGGAGCAGGCGCGCGGTTCGCATGGCGCAAGGGTAGCAGCACGCTCAGTTGCACCTCCCAGGGGCGCGGGGCTCTGTGCGGGCGCGGAGTTCCCCGCGCCCCTGGGAGTGCCTCCGGCTCGACGGCCTACCGGGAAGCCAGCGCGCCGCCGTTCGGCTTGAAGGACGTGAGGTAGCCCGCCGAGGGCGAGCCGACGCCCGTGACGTCGTCGTAGCCCTGCGTCGCCTGGAGGGAGGAGTCCTGGCCGAGGGTGCGCAGGGTGGTCACCGTGCCCTTGGAGGCGTCGACGCTGTTGGTGTAGTCCACGCGCACCACGGCCAGCTGGACGCCCTCGCCGTACGGGTGGTCCGTGACGTCGTGCAGCGCCGACGTGCCGTAGCGGTCGTAGATCGCCGGGTCGGCGAACCCGAGCGGGCCGCCGGCCGCCTGCTGGGCGAGGGCCTGGATGCCGGCGATGACCGGCGCCGCGAGGCTCGTGCCGCCGACCCGGTACTCGCTGTACGCCGTCGTGCCGTCCGGGAACGCCTGGGTCTGGCCGACGAGGAAGCCGGTGCTGGAGTCGGCGACGGCCGCGATGTCCGGGACGACCCGGTGCTTCGCGCCCGAGTAGTCCGCCAGCGCGGCGGGGACGACGTTCGCCTGGAACGACGGCTGGGCGACGCGCGAGCTCGTGCCGCCGCCCGCGCCCGCGAGGAACGCGCCGGGCAGCGAGGACCAGGCGGTGCCGGACGGCGCCAGCGTCGCCTTGTCCGTGCCCCAGCCGGTCTCGAAGAGGTACTGGCCGTCGGCGCCGATGCCGAGGGACGTGCCGCCGACCGCGGTCACCCACGGGTTCGCGGCGGGCATGTCGGTCTGCTTCGAACCGGTCGCGGCCTTCTCGTCGCCGCCGTCGCCGCTGGAGAAGTAGTAGCCGATGCCCTCGAGCGCGCCGGTGGTGAAGATCTTGTCGTAGACGGAATCCATCGCGGGGTCGCTGGCGAGCTCGGGCTCGCCCCAGCTGTCGCTCACGATGTCGGCGAGGTGACCGTCGTTGATCTTGTCGAGCGCGTCGACCAGGTCGGCGTCGCCGCAGGACGCGGCGCCGACGTAGGTGAGCTTCGCGGCGGGGGCCATCGCGTGGACGGCCTCGAGGTCGAGCGTCTGTTCGCCGTACCAGCCGCTGGCGCCGCAGCCGTCGGGGGCGGTGACGGAGGGGGTCTCGGTGTGGGTCCAGACGGCGGCGTCGACGTGGGTGAGCTGTCCAGCGGCATAGGGCGCGTCCCCGTGCGCGGACGCGTAGCGGGTCAGGTCGCCGTCGAGGGTCGGCGAGTCGTAGGCGTCGACGACGGCGACCCTCGCGCCCGCGCCGGTCAGGCCGGTGGACGCGGCTCCGTAGGCGGAGCGCAGCTGCGTCCCGGTGTAGCCCTTGATCACGTACGGCATCACCTGGCCGTACGCCTGGGGCAGGGTCGTCGCCGGCTGCTGGCCGTAGTAGTCCGACATCGGCGGGGCGTTGACGAAGGCGGTGGCCGGACCGGGCAGGGCGTCGCGGCGGCCGTGGTGGGCCTGGTGCGGGGAGGAGTCGAGCCCGGTGACGGAGAGCACGTCGTCGGCGACCGAGGCGGGGACGGTGGTGAGGCCGTCGGGCGCGGTGTAGACGTGGCCGTTCTTGCGGTAGGCGTGCAGGTGCGCGCCGAAGGCGCGGGTCGCGGCGGAGGCGTCGCCCTGGACCACGAGGTAGTGGCTGTTGCCCGCCACCACCGCGAACCCGGCTCCGGTCAGCCAGGCCGTGACCGCCGCGATCTGCGCCCGGGACGGGGCGAAGCGCGCCCGGATCTGGCTGGGCGTCAGAAAGTGGCGGTACTGGCTGGACCGGGGATCGGAGACGGCCATGGCCTCGGCGGCGAGCGTGTGGCGCGCGCGGCCGGCCAGGTAGACCCGGGCGACGACCCTGGACGCGCCTGGCACGACGCCCTCGTCGACGGCCTGGGTCGCCGTCCAGGCCGGTGCGGTGCCGGGCAGCGGGACCCGGTCCGGGCGGCCGCGGTCCGCGGCGGCGGCGCCGCCGGGGAGTGCGGCGGCGGCCGTGAGCCCGGCGCAGAGCAGAGCCGCGGCCAGGGTCAGGGGCCTCCTGGTGGGACGCATGGAAGCAACACCTCTCTCGTCTGCGCGCCGTGTCGGTACGCGGTCGAGGGGAGGATGCGCAGCGGGAGGGGCTCCGGAGCAGGGGTGCGGCCGATCGCTCCGATGATCTGCTGATTATTCATCAGATCGGGTTGTTGTCAGGGTCGGACGTGATCGACACGGGAACGCCGAAGGGCCGGTGCCCGTTCCCGGACACCGACCCTTCGAGCCTGCTGTGGAGCTATGGGGAATTGAACCCCAGACCTCTTGCATGCCATGCAAGCGCTCTACCAACTGAGCTATAGCCCCGTGCGCCTCGCGGCGACGTGCCTAACTGTACACGTTCCACGAGGGCCCCGACCAATCCGTTTCCCCGGCCCCGGGCCCCAGGCACCCTCCTGACCAGCACACCCGCGCCCGGCCCGGCTCGACCGTCCCCGGCGGCGTCGGACCCGCCCGACCGGCCTGCGGCGCCGCAGCCACTGACGCGAAAGAGCCCCCCGGCGGATGCCGGGAGGCTCTCGATTGTGGAGCTACGGGGAATTGAACCCCGGACCTCTTGCATGCCATGCAAGCGCTCTACCAACTGAGCTACAGCCCCAAGATGCGGGTTATGCGGTTGTCCTGCGTGGAGCTACGGGGAATTGAACCCCGGACCTCTTGCATGCCATGCAAGCGCTCTACCAACTGAGCTACAGCCCCTTGTTCCTTCTTCGTCCCCGGCCGCTTCCGCGTCCCGCGAACGAAGAAGACTCTAGCGGTTGTGGGGCCGAACTGCGAAATCCGGCCCCACGGCACCCCAGGCCCTCGGGCCTTTCAGGTGTCGTCACCCATGACCGGCTCCGGCAGGGTGCCCGCGTTGTGCTCCTCGAGGCGCCAGCCGCGGTAGCCGCGGCCCAGCACCGACCAGCAGCAGTTGGACAGGCCGCCGAGCGCCTCCCAGCTGTGCTCGGGCAGGCCCAGCATGCGGCCGATCGCCATGCGGATGGTGCCGCCGTGGCTCACCACGACGAGGGTGCCCTCGTCCGGCACGGCCTGCACGGCGTCGAGGACCACGGGGACGGCCCGGTCGGCCACCTCCGTGTGCAGCTCGCCGCCGCCGCGGCGGACCGGCTCACCCTGCTTCCACAGCCGGTACTCCTCGCCGTACTTGGCTTGGATCTCGGCGTTGGTCAGGCCCTGCCAGCTGCCCGCGTAGGTCTCCCGCAGGCCGGGGTCCTGCTTGATGGGCAGGCCGGTGACCTCGGCGAGCTGCTGGGCGGTCGCCGTGGCGCGCTGCAGGTCCGAGGAGACGATCGCGTCGGGCTTCAGCGCCGCGAGCAGGCGCGCGGCGCGGCGTGCCTGAGCGAGGCCCGTCTCGGTCAGCGGGATGTCCGTGCTGCCCTGGAAACGGCCCTCGAGGTTCCACGACGTCTGGCCGTGCCGCCAGAAGACGACACGGCGTCCGTCGGCCTGCCCGCTCAGCGCCGGGCCTTCGCGGCCTCGGCGGCCAGGACCGCCTCGACGTGGGCGAACTCGGCCGGCTGGACCGCGGGCTCGCCGTCGACCAGAGCGGCCTCCTCGGCGCGCTTGCGGGTGGCCTTGGCGTCCTCCGGCAGGTCGATCTCGGGGCAGTCCTTCCACAGCCGCTCCAGGCTGTAGTAGGCGCGCTCCTCGGAGTGCTGGACATGGACGACCATGTCCAGGTAGTCGAGCAGGATCCAGCGACCCTCGCGCTCGCCCTCACGGCGGACGGGCTTGGCCCCGCACTCCTGGGCGAGCCGCTCCTCGACCTCGTCCGCGATGGCCTTGACCTGGCGGTCGTTGGGCGCGGAGGCGAGGACGAAGGCGTCGGTGATGGCCAGGACCTCACTGACGTCGAACGCGATGATGTTGTGGGCCAGCTTGTCCGCGGCGGCCTGGGCGGCCGTTGCGACGAGTTCGAGGGCCCGGTCGGTTGCGGTCACAGCATGCTTTCCGTCAGGGGGCAGATGCATCCAGGGTCTCACGAACCGCCGACAGGCCGCGAAAGCCTTTCCTT
Organism: Streptacidiphilus anmyonensis; assembly: GCF_000787855.1. Lineage (GTDB taxonomy): Bacteria > Actinomycetota > Actinomycetes > Streptomycetales > Streptomycetaceae > Streptacidiphilus > Streptacidiphilus anmyonensis. The sequence goes on from NZ_BBPQ01000009.1 coordinate 182,458, forward strand.
CGCGGCCTCATCGCGGTCCCGTCAGGCGCTGGCCTTGTAGTCGCGGCCGAGCTCGGCCACGAGGTCGACCGAGAGCGGGGACGTGACCTTTTTCACGGCCGAGGCCGGCAGGCCCAGCGTCGCGGCCAGGGCCTTGGCGTCGCTGAGTCGGGTGTCGTCGCCGTACTCGATCACCGAGGTGCTGCGGGTCGCCGCCTTGGCGGTGCCGGGCACCACCACGTCGCCGGAGTTGGTGATGGCCGCCTGCGCGTACTCGGCCGCCTTGGCGTTGCCGCTGGCGTCGATCACCTGGACGCGCGGCGCGGTCTGGCCGCTCTCGCTGCTGACCTTGCCCGCGAGCAGCCCGCTGACCATCGTGCCCGCGCCGGAGCCGAGGGTGCCGTTGCCGAGGACCGGGAGCGTCTCGGTCGAGTACGAGCCGCCTCGGGCGTCGGTGGAGAGCTTGGCGAGCAGCGCGCCGAGGGCGTTGTCGCTGAGGGAGGGGTCCTCGACCGCGCCCATGTGCGTGATGTTCGCGGCGGCGGCGGTCGGGTCCGTCGGCATGGCGGTGATCAGCGCCTGGAGCATCACACCGAAGCGGTTCAGCTGGGCCTGGTCGCTCTCGCCCTTGGCCTTGTAGGTCGCGAAGGCCATGGCCGCCGCGCCGTTGACCGCGGTGTTCTGCCCGGGGCTGATCACCTGCTTGCCGCCCAGGCTGACCGCCACATCCGAGTTGATCTTCACGCCGCCGAGGAGGTCGACCAGGTTCTGCAGGAACGGGGTCTGGATGTTCCAGGTGGCGGAGATGTCGGTGCCGAGCAGGTTGTTGATGCCGGTCCGGGTGCCGTAGGCGCCGAGGCTGTCGACCGCGGTGTCCAGCGCCAGCAGCCCGTTGCCGGAGTCCTGGGGGACGCCGAGCGTGCCGGGCAGCAGCAGGGTGACGCCCTTGGCGGGCGAGGGCTCGGAGATCAGCAGCGCGCTGTAGACGTTCTTGTTCAGGTCGTGCAGGTGGACCGCGATGACCTCACGCTTGGTCGCGGCCGGGACGGCGGTCGACGCACCGGAGCCGATCTTGCCGGTGGCGAAGAGGTAGCCGACGCCGCCGCCGGCCACCAGCACCAGGGCGACGACCACCGCGACGGCCCGGCCGCGCAGCTTGCGCCGCCGCTCGTCGCGGCGCTCCCCGCGGGTCTCGGAGAACTTGACCCAGTCGATGACGTCGGTGGACTCCTCGGCGTCGTCGACGAACTCGAACTCCTCCGAGTTGTAACGGGACTTGGCCCCCGCGCCCGCACCCGGCCCGGCGCTCGGCCCGGCGCCCTTCACGGCCTCGGAACGCGCCGTGGGCGCCTCCTGACGCGGCGGGCGCTGCCGGGGCGGCACCGCCTGCGCGGGCGGCTCGGGCTCGGCGGGGGGCTGCTCGGGATAGGGCTGCTGGTACGCGGTCGAGAACGACTGCTGCGGGGCCTGCTGGGGAGCGTGCTGCTGCGGCTGCGCCGCCTGCTGGTAGCCGCTCTGCGGCTGGTATCCCTGCTGCTGCCCGTAGTACGGGTCCTGCGGCTGCTGCTGGTAGCCGGCATAAGGGTCGTACGACCCGGCGTAGGGGTCGTACTCCTGCTGGTAGCCGCCGTACGGCTGCTGCGCCTGCGGCGTCTGCTGGGCCTGCGGCGCCTGGTAGGGCTGCTGGTAGCCCTGGGCCTGCCCGTAGGGCTGCTGCTCCTGGGGGGGCTGCGGGCTCTGCGGGGCCTGCCCCGGCTGCTGGGACGGGAAGACCCACTCGCCCGTGTAGGGGTCCTGGTAGGCCTGCTCGTATCCGCCGGGTCCCCTGCGGTCTGCGGTTCCGCTCACGCCGTCCCTATCCCTGTGCCGTCGTCGGTCCCGGCCACCGCCTCGGGCGCGTACAGGCGGCGCTTGTCGATGTAGCGCACCACACCGTCCGGGACCAGGTACCAGACCGGTTCGCCGCGGGCGACGCGCTCGCGGCAGTCGGTGGAGGAGATGGCGAGGGCCGGCACCTCCACCAGGGTCGCGCCGCCGTCGGGCAGTCCCGGGTCCGTCAGCGTGTGCCCCGGTCGGGTCACGCCGATGAAGTGCGCGAGGTCGAAGAGCTCCTCGGCCTTGTGCCAGGAGATGATCTGCTCGAGAGCGTCGGCGCCGGTGATGAAGAACAGGTCGGCGTCCGGGTGGAGCGTCTGGAGCTCACGCAGCGTGTCGATCGTGTAGGTCGGACCCTCGCGGTCGATGTCGATGCGGCTGACCGAGAACTGCGGGTTCTCTGCCGTCGCGATGACCGTCATCAGATAGCGGTCCTCGGCGGGAGAGACGACCCGTCCGGTCTTCTGCCACGGCTCGCCGGTGGGCACGAAGACCACCTCGTCGAGGTGGAAGAGGCTGGCGACCTCGCTGGCCGCGACCAGGTGGCCGTGGTGGATCGGGTCGAAGGTGCCGCCCATGACCCCGAGCCGCTTCTTCTGCGGCTCGACACCCGCCGGCGCCTCGGCATGCTCTCTCATAGCGGGTCACCCTACGCGATCCGGCCGGGCCACGGCCGTACGGTCCGTGGCCCCGGGCGCTCGACGCGGTGAAGACTCGGAGGTGCTTCTCAGCGGTCCTTGTTGAAGCTGACGGTGACGACCAGGAGCAGCAGCAGGATGAGCAGGGCGCCACCGCCGGTGAGCCACGGCTGGAGACTGTTGTGCAGGCCGTTGCCCTCGGCGAGCTGGGCGACAGCAGCGACGTGAGAGGTCATCTGAGATGAGACTTTCTGACTCGGTGGCAGGTGGGGCAGGTGGAGCTCATGCTACGCACTCGGTTCAGTCGCGGTAGCCGCGCAGCAGCAACCACGCCATGAGCACCACTCCGACGATCGCGGCGATGACGATCCAGCGCAGAAACATGCCCGGACCGCTGCCGTTGGAGATGGCCGCGAGCTGGATCAGCGTCTCGTTGGTGTGCATGGGGTGTCCTTCGAACGGAGAGGTGGCGCCATCCGAGCCTAGTCCTGTCCTTACGGGAACCCGACACCGCCCCGGAACGTCTCCCCGGGGAGGGGACGAGCAGTAGCGTGACGCGGTAGGACGCAGACAGAGATTCCGTAGCGGTTTCGAGAGTCCACAGGACGGCGGGGGCCGGCGACAGGCCGGGTCCGCCGTCGTTCGGGAGGATGCAGCAGATGACGCAGCAGGGCGACAGCACCAACGTTCCCAGCCGGACGCGCAAGCGGTTCCCCGGCATCTCCACGAGGGCCTGGGAGCACCCGGCCGACCGCTCGGCGCTGGTGGCGCTGCGCAGGCTCAGCGGCTTCGACGACATCCTGAAGAAGCTCGGCGGCTTCGTCTCCGAGCGCGCGGTGCGGCTGATGTTCCTGGCCAGCGCGGTCCGTGCGTCGGAGCGGCAGTTCCCGCAGCTGCACGAGATGGTCCGCGACGCGGCGTACATCCTGGACCTGGAGAAGGTCCCGCCGCTGTACGTCACCCAGGACCCGAAGCCGAACGCCATGTGCATCGGCATGGACGCCCCGGTGATCGTGGTCACCACCTCGCTGGTCGAACTGCTCGACGAGGAGGAGATGCGGGCGGTCATCGGCCACGAGGTCGCGCACGCGATGTCCGGCCACGCGGTCTACCGCACCATGCTGATCATCCTGACCAACCTGGCGCAGCGGATCGCGTTCATCCCGCTGGGCGGCCTGGCGATCATGGGCGTGATCACGGCGCTCAACGAGTGGTTCCGCAAGGCCGAGCTCTCCTGCGACCGCGCCGGGCTGCTGGTCGGCCAGGACCTGCAGGCCTCGATGCGCGGCCTGATGAAGCTGGCCGGCGGCCACCACCTGCACGAGATGAACACCGACGCCTTCCTGGAGCAGGCCGAGGAGTACGACCGGGCGGGCGACCTGCGGGACGGCGTGATAAAGCTGCTGCAGATCCTGCCGCAGTCGCACCCCTTCGCGGCGGTGCGGGTGGCGAAGATCAAGCAGTGGGCGGAGGGCGACGAGTACCGCTCGATCATGGCCGGCGCGTACCCGCGTCGCGAGGACGACGCCAACGCCTCGGTGCGCGAGCAGGCGAAGGCCGCGGCGGACTCCTACGCGCAGAGCTTCCGCGAGACCAAGGACCCGCTGATGGGCCTGATCCGCGACATCGCGGGCGGCACCGCGGACCTGAGCGGCAAGCTGCGCGACGTCTTCGCGGGCCGCACCAGCGGCGCCAACGGCGGCGCGAACGGCAACGGCGACGGGAGCGGCGCCCCGGAGGACCACCACGACTCCGGCGCCGAGGGCTGAGCCGGACGGGAACGCCGTAGGGGGCCTGCCCGGACCGTCGGTCCGGGCAGGCCCCCTACGTTTCGGCTACAGCACCCAGGAGAGCTGGCCGCAGACGGTCCAGGCGTCGCGGCTGTGGTCGAACGGGTCGACCGCGCCCGGCGTGCTGCTCGGGCTGCCGCTCGGGTGCGGGGTCGGCGTCGGCGTGGCCTTGGCGGACGCGGACGGGGAGCCCTTGGGCTGCGCGCCGGTGTGGCCCGAGGCCGGGAAGAGCGGCTGCAGGAACGCGCTGTTGTCCGCGGCGCAGCTGGTGGCTCCGGCCTGCGTCACCGAGTCGACGACCTGGAGGTGGCCGCCGGTGATGTCGTCCGGGGTCAGCCAGTAGGTCAGCGCCCGGCGGACCGCGTAGTAGACGACCGGCTCGGCGGTGGCCGTCGCGGACGGGCTCCCGGAGGCGGACGCCGAGGGCGCGGCCGTCGGCGTGGCCGGGGCCGGCCGCACCGGCGAGAGCGCGTAGACGAAGGTGTAGTCGCTGGTGACCTCCAGCGTCCCGGAGTCCAGCTCGTGGTAGGCCACGCTGCCGGGGGCGACCAGCACCTGCTGGGTGGCGAGCCGCACCTTGGCCGGGTCGAACCGCACCATCCAGCCGGTGGCCAGGTGGCGCTGGTCGTTGGCCGGATGGTCCACGCTGTCGCTGAACTGTTCCGTCTGGCCCGGCGAGAGGTACTGGCGGACGTCGTCGGTGTTCCCTGCGGCGAGCACGTCGGCGTCGAGGGACGAGGCCTTGAGGTAGTTCAGGACCACCTGGAGCGCCGCGTAGACCTGGTCGTGGGTGAAGTGGTCGGTGTGCCGCGCGTTCGGCAGGTTGAAGCCCGTCGCGCCGATCGGCAGGTACTCCGAGCCGGGCAGTCCGGAGAAGACCGGGTCGTGCCCGACCACCGCGGGCGCGGAGACCGAGGCCGAGGGGGAGGCGCCCGAGGCGGAACCCGACGGCGTGGCGGAGGCGGAGCCGGACGCGCCGCCGGAGGGCGCGCCGCCCGCCGCGGCGGACGCCGAGGCGGACGCGGACGCGGAGGCGACCAGGCTCGGCGGCAGGTTGACCGGGTTGTGGTCCGTCGGGATCCCCGCCGGGCCGGGCTGGAGCGGGATGACCTGGGTGGTGAGGTTGGCCGCCGCGCCGGTGATCGGCGGAGCGTAGGGGTGGCGCACGCCCATGTAGACGGCGGTCGCGAAGGCGAAGCCGATCAGCAGCATCAGCGCGAGCGCCTGGCGGGGCAGCCCTCCGCGTGAGCCGCGGCGACGCACCGAGCGGTGCGCCCCGGAGAGGCGCTCGCTGGCGGACAGCTCCTGGATCCGGGCAGCCCGAATGAACGACTCGTCGAACACGACGGATCGGAACTCGTCCTCGCCCCCGGCGCCGCCCTCCGGCCCGCCCTCGGGGGGCTCTGCCCGGCCACCCATGCGTCCAGGGTAAATCGCCGCGCGCCGAAGCGGTCAGGCCCGCCCCGCATGTTCTGCCGCAGAGACTCGATTGACTGTCCGTCACCCGTCGGAAAATTGGCCTATTTACGGCAAAAGGGACATCTCGCTCGGTTTGCCGGGCCCTCGTCACGCCCCGCCCGCGCCTCAAATGCCCGCGAGTACCCTCGCGTCACTCGTCGGGCTGTTCTGGCCTCCGGGTGCTGACGGAGCCGTCGGCGCCGGACCGCGATGGGTGTTCGGATCGTTGGAACCGCCCGACGCCCGGTACACGGCGGCGGCCGCCGCCAGCACCGCGACCACTCCTATGACGACGAGCATCACCCGCGCCACCATCCGCTGCCAGCCGCCCACCTGCTCGGGCTCGTAGGGCAGCGGCCGCAACTCCAGCGGGAGGCCGTCCGCGTCCTCGTCCAGCTCGTCCGAGTAGTCGACCACGGGCGTCCTGGCGGGCCCGCTCAGCGCGCGCTCACGCGCCGAGGGCTCGTGCACCAGGGCGGCCCGGACGAAGGCCTCGTCGAACGCCACGGCCCCGAACTCCCCGTCCGGTCGGCCGTGGTCGTCGTCACCCGCGCCTTCGACAGCGTCGAAGCCGTGGCCGGGGCCGTCGGACACAGCATCAGCGTAGGGCAGCGCGCCCGCTTTGTCTGCGCCTTGCGCCAGTCGGCCCAAGAGGCGGGACGGGCGCGATCAGCGGCGGATGTGGCCGTCGCCCGTCACGATGTACTTCGTCGACGTCAGCTCCGGCAGACCCATCGGACCGCGCGCGTGCAGCTTCTGCGTGGAGATGCCGATCTCCGCGCCGAAGCCGAACTGGCCGCCGTCGGTGAACCGCGTCGAGGCGTTGACCGCGACCGTGGTGGAGTCCACCAGCTGCGTGAAGCGACGCGCCGCCGCCTGAGAGGTCGTCACGATCGCCTCGGTGTGGCCCGAGGTCCACAGCCGGATGTGCGCCACCGCGGCGTCCAGCGAGTCCACGACGCCGGCCGCGATGTCGTAGGAGAGGTACTCCGTCTCCCAGTCCTCCGTGGTCGCCGGCACCACGACGGCCTTGCTGCCCTCGCGCTCGGCGATCTCCCGCACCCGCTCGTCCGCGTGCACGGTCACCCCCGCCTCCGCGAGCGCGGCGAGCGCGAGCGGGACGAACGCGTCGGCGACGTCCTTGTGCACGAGCAGCGTCTCGGCGGAGTTGCAGACGCTGACGCGCTGGGCCTTGGAGTTGATCAGGATCTCCACCGCCATGGCCAGGTCCGTCTCGGCGTCGACGTAGACGTGGCAGTTGCCCGTCCCCGTCTCGATCACCGGCACCGTCGACTGCTCGACGACCGTCCGGATCAGCCCCGCGCCACCGCGCGGGATCAGCACGTCCACCATCCCGCGCGCCCGCATCAGCTCCTGCACGCTCTCGCGGCTCTCCCCCGGCACGAGCTGCACCGCGTCCGCGGGCAGCCCCGCGCCGCCCACCGCGTCGCGGATCACCTCGACGAGCTTGCGGTTCGACGCGATGGCGGAGCTGGAGCCGCGCAGCAGCGCGGCGTTGCCGGACTTCAGGCACAGCGCGGCGGCGTCGACGGTGACGTTGGGACGCGCCTCGTAGATGATCCCGACCACCCCGAGCGGGACCCGCACCTGCCGGACGTCGAGCCCGTTGGGCAGCGTGTACCCGCGGACGACCTCGCCGACCGGATCGGGCAGCCCCGCGACCTTGCGGACGTCGTCCGCGATGGCCGCGACGCGCTCACGGGTGAGCGTCAGCCGGTCGATCACCGCCTCGTCCGTCCCGGCCGCACGCGCCCGCTCCACGTCCTCGGCGTTGGCCTCGACGATCTCGCGCGTGCGGACCTGCAGTGCGTCGGCGATGGCGAGCAGCGCCTCGTCCTTCGGCGTCCGCGGCAGCGGCGCGAGCGTCGCAGCGGCGGCCCTGGCCCGGTACGCGGCCTGGAGCACCGGCGACTTCGGCAGCGGCGACGGCAGGTCGGGAGAGGGGAACTCAACGGAGTGGCTGCTCATACGCACAGCGTAAGGCTTGCCGCCGGACGGTAGGACGCGCTTTCCGCCGGGTGAGACGAGTCAGTTGCAGCACGCAGGGCGCGCGAGGAACCACCCTGTGCGGATGGCCCTGCGCGCTGCGGACCATCCACACGCCGGGGGGCACCCTCCCAACCGCACGTCGGCAGAGCCCCGCGCCCCTGGGTCGGGCAACGTCCCCCGCGGCCTCAAACGTCAGCTCAGTACGGATGCACTCCGCCCAGGAAGGCCGGCGGTTCGGCGTAGCCCTCGGCGATGCGCTGGTGGTAGGTCGGCCGGTCCACGACCTCCAGGCCGACGACCTCCCACGGCGGCAACCCGGCCGAGCTGCGGTGTTCGCCCCAGAGGCGGAGCGCCAGCGCCGCCGCGTCCTGGAGGGTGTCCGCCTGCTCCCAGTACCGGATCTCCGCGTGGTCCACGGCGTAGCGGGCCGTGAGGAAGGGCGGGTGTTCGTGGGCGAGCTGTTCGAGCCCCTGCTTCAGGGACGGCAGCGGGGTGACCCCGCCGGCGACGTTCAGGACGACGTGCCATATGCGGGCCCGCTGGCCGATCTCCGCCGCGCTGGAGCTCGGGCGCGTGTGCTCCGCGGAAACGGCCTCCGGCCCGGCCGCGCCGGGCCGCTCCCCGCCGCCCGGGATGCTGGTCAGCACCACCCTGCCCTTGCCCACGGGCCCCGCACCCGGACTGCGCCTGTATCCCACCGGCGGCCTCCTGTCGGCGTAGTCGTCCCCGCGGTCCAAAGGCAGCCGCCCACCCGCCTCTCAGCCGGTCAGCACGACGAGGTCGTCGCGGTGAACGACCTCCCGCTCGTACGCGGGGCCCAACTCCCGGGCGAGGTCCCGCGTCGACCGGCCGAGCAGCCGGGGAAGCTCCCTTGCATCAAAGTTGACCAGTCCTCGCGCGACGATGTTGCCGTTTTCGTCAAGAAGGTCCACCGGATCGCCCGCAGCGAAATCACCCTCAACTCCCGTCACACCGGCCGGGAGCAGGGAGGTTCGCCGTTCCACGACCGCCGCGACGGCGCCCGCGTCGAGGGTGACCGCGCCCCGGGGCGAACTGGCGTGCTCCAGCCAGAGCAGTCGGTCCGCGGCGCGGCGGCCGGTGCGGTGGAAGATCGTCCCGGTGTCGCGGCCCGCGAGAGCGTCCGCCGCGTGGCGGGCGGCCGTCAGCACGACGGGGATGCCCGCGCCGGTGGCGATCCTGGCCGCCTCGACCTTGGTGACCATGCCGCCGGTGCCCACGCCCGCCTTGCCGGCGCTGCCGATCTCGACGCCCGCGAGGTCCTGGGGGCCGTGCACCTCGGCGATGCGGCTGGTGCCGGGCTTGCTCGGGTCGCCGTCGTAGAGGCCGTCCACGTCGGAGAGCAGCACCAGCAGGTCCGCCCGGACCAGGTGGGCGACGAGCGCGGCCAGGCGGTCGTTGTCGCCGAAGCGGATCTCGGCGGTGGCCACGGTGTCGTTCTCGTTGACGATCGGCACCGCGTGCATCGCCAGCAGCTGCTCCAGCGTGCGGTAGGCGTTGCGGTAGTGGGCGCGGCGGCTGGCGTCGTCGGCGGTGAGCAGCACCTGGCCGACGCGCAGGCCGTAGCGGGCGAAGGAGGCGGTGTAGCGGGCCACCAGCAGGCCCTGGCCGACGCTCGCGGCGGCCTGCTGGCGGGCGAGGTCGGTGGGGCGCCGCTCCAGGCCCAGCGGGGCCAGACCGGCGGCGATGGCGCCGGAGGAGACCAGCACGATCTCGACCGGCTCCTCCTCGGTGCCGCGCTCGCGGACCCTGGCGAGCACGTCGACGAGCGCGTCGACCCGGTCCGCGTCCAGCCCGCCCGTGGCGGTGGTGAGCGACGAGGAGCCCACCTTCACCACGATCCGTCGCGCCCGCAGCACGTCTTCCCGCAGGGTGGTGCCAGTCACGCCGTCGCTCCCGTACGTCCGATGCCGGTCTCAAAGCTGCACTGCGCTTTCTGTAACGACCAGCAATCTACGCGAAGTGGGCGGCGTGACTCACCCGGTTCCAGCCCTCGGAACGAGGATCAGTACTCCTCGTCGTCCGCCTCGATGGCGTGCCGGCTCAGCGGGTCGAAGTGTGCGAACTCCTCGGCCGCGGCGTCCGCGCGCTTGGCCTCGCGCTCGCGGCGGCGGTCGACGGCGGGACGCGGCGTCTCGAAACGGTGGTCCTCGCCGCGGCGACCCAGCATCTCCGCACCGGCGGCCATGGTCGGCTCCCAGTCGAAGACGACGGCGTTCTCGGTGGCGCCGATGACGACCGTGTCGCCCTCGCGCGCGCCGGCCTTGGCCAGCGCCTCCTCGACACCGAGGCGGTTGAGGCGGTCCGCGAGGTAGCCGACGGCCTCGTCGTTGTTGAAGTCCGTCTGCTTGACCCAGCGCTCCGGCTTGGCGCCGGTGACGCGGTAGAGGTCCTCTTCCTCGTCGTGGACGACCTCGAAGCCCGCGTCGTCCACGGCCTTCGGACGGATGACGATGCGGGTGGCCTCCTCGACCGGCTTCGCGGCCCGCGCCTCGGCGACGATCTTCGCCAGGGCGAAGGTGAGCTCGCGCAGGCCCTTGTGGGCCACGGCCGAGACCTCGAACACCTCGTAGCCGCGCTCCTCCAGGCTCGGGCGGACGATGTCGGCGAGGTCCTGCCCGTCCGGGATGTCGATCTTGTTGAGGACCACGATGCGCGGCCGGTCCTCGAGACCGCCGTACTGCTTGAGCTCCTCCTCGATCATGTCGAGGTCGGAGAGCGGGTCGCGCTCGGACTCCAGCGTGGCGGTGTCGAGCACGTGCACGAGCACCGAGCAGCGCTCGACGTGGCGCAGGAACTCCAGGCCGAGGCCCTTGCCCTGGCTCGCGCCGGGGATCAGTCCGGGCACGTCGGCCATCGTGAAGACCGTCGAACCGGCGGTCACCACACCGAGGTTGGGGATGAGGGTGGTGAACGGGTAGTCGGCGATCTTCGGCTTGGCGGCGGAGAGCACCGAGATCAGCGAGGACTTGCCCGCGCTCGGGTAGCCGACCAGGGCCACGTCCGCGACGGACTTGAGCTCCAGCACGATGTCGGCGTCGTCGCCCGGCTCACCGAGCAGCGCGAAGCCCGGCGCCTTGCGGCGGGTGGAGGCCAGCGCCGCGTTGCCGCCGCC
>NZ_BBPQ01000009.1:193548-197713 GCF_000787855.1 Streptacidiphilus anmyonensis
GAGGCCAGCGCCGCGTTGCCGAGGCCGCCGACGCCGCCCGCCGCGGCGACGTAGGAGGTGCCGTTGCCGATCAGGTCGGCCAGCACACGGCCCTTCTTGTCCATCACCACGGTGCCGTCCGGCACGGGCAGGACCAGGTCCTCGCCCTCGGCGCCGGTACGGTTCGCACCCGCGCCGGGCTTGCCGTTGCCGGCCTTGCGGTGGGGGTGGTGGTGGTAGTCGATCAGGGTGGTGACCTGGGGGTCCACTACGAGCGTGACGCTGCCGCCACGGCCGCCGTTGCCGCCGTCCGGGCCGCCCAGCGGCTTGAACTTCTCGCGGTGCACGGAGGCGCAGCCGTGGCCCCCGTTGCCCGCGGCGACGTGCAGTTCGACGCGGTCGACGAAGGTGGTCATGATGCGGGCGCCTCTCGGTCGGCGGAATGAGCAACTCTTTCCAAACACCAAGGGTGGACCGGAATGTTCCGATCCACCCTCAGTGAGGTACTGCTGTGTCCTGCGTGTCGGCCTAAGGAGTTCAGGCGACCGGGACGATGTTGACGACCTTGCGGCCACGGCGCGTGCCGAACTCGACCGCACCGGCCTGCAGGGCGAACAGCGTGTCGTCGCCGCCACGGCCGACGCCCGCACCCGGGTGGAAGTGGGTGCCACGCTGGCGGACGATGATCTCGCCGGCGTTGACGACCTGACCGCCGAAGCGCTTCACGCCGAGGCGCTGAGCGTTCGAGTCACGACCGTTGCGAGTGGAACTCGCACCCTTCTTGTGAGCCATGTGTCCCTCGCCCCTTACTTCGCCGAGTCGATGCTGGTCACGCGAAGCGCGGTGTGGCGCTGGCGGTGGCCCATACGCTTCTTGTAGCCGGTCTTGTTCTTGTACTTCTGGATGCGGATCTTCTCGCCCTTGGTGTGGTCGACCACCTCGGCGCGGACCTTCACGCCCGCCAGGACCCACGGGTCGCTGGTGATCGCGTCACCGTCGACGACCAGGATCGTCGAGAGCTCAACGGTCTCGCCAACCTTGGCGTCGACCTTGTCGGCCTCGAAAACATCGCCGACGGCAACCTTGTGCTGCCGTCCGCCGCTACGCACGATCGCGTACACGTTGAACCCTTCTCGATTCGGTCGGAACCCCTGACGCCAGCCACACCGGTCCGAATACCCGGGGGCCTCTCCTGGACGAAAGCCCTGGAGGGATGTGCTCAGAAGCAGGCGCAACTCACTGAATGCAAAGCACGCCGAGGGTCAAGACTACGGAAGCCCCTGGGCCCGGGTCAAACCGGGCCAAGGGGCTTCACCGACGCCATCGGCGCAGCTCGGGGCCGGTGCGCGGAATGCGCACCGGCCCCGGGGTGTCGCGCGTTACTCCGAGGCGGGCTCGGGAGCCGGCTCCGACGCGGCCTTCTTCGACGTCCGCTTGGCGGTCGTCTTCTTCGCGGCCGTCTTCTTGGCGGCGACCTTCTTGGCCGCCACCTTGCGCGCGGCGCGCTTGCGGGCGGGCGCGGCGGGAGCCTCGGCCGCGGCGGCCTCGACGTCCACCTCGACGTCCTCGACCGGGGCCTCCGCGCCGGCGGGCTCGACCACGACAGCGGCCTCGGCGACGGCCTCGGCGGCCGCAGCCTCGCTCGGGATCACGACCACGGCGGGCTCGGCGCCGACCGTCGTCGTGGCCTTGCGGACCGCGCGACGGCGGGTGCGACCGCGCGACGCCGGCGCCTCGACCATCGACTCGGCGAGCTCCTCGGCCGCGGCCTGCGCGGCCACGTCCACGGCGGGAGCGACCGGCGTCGCGATGACCGCCTCGACCGTCAGCGGCCCGGCCTCCTCCGCCACCGACGCCGCCACCGGCTCGGCGTCGCGCGAGACGACCTCGATCTCCTCGTGCTCGTGGTCGACGTGCTCGTGGTCCTCGTGCACGTGCTCGTGCTCGTGGACCTCGGCCGCCTCGCCCGCGCCACCGCGGCCGCGGCGACGGCGCTTGGAGCCGCCCTCCTCGCCCTGCTGCGCCTGGCCGCCGACGCCCGGCTTGGGGCCGGCGAAACCCTTGGGCGCGGGCGCGGCCTGGTCCATGTGGACGATGACGCCACGGCCGTTGCAGTGGACGCAGGTCTCGGAGAAGGACTCCAGCAGCCCCTGGCCGACCCGCTTGCGGGTCATCTGCACCAGGCCCAGCGAGGTCACCTCGGCCACCTGGTGCTTGGTCCGGTCCCGGCCCAGGCACTCCAGCAGACGGCGCAGCACCAGGTCGCGGTTGGACTCCAGCACCATGTCGATGAAGTCGATGACGACGATGCCGCCCAGGTCCCGCAGGCGAAGCTGGCGGACGATCTCCTCCGCGGCCTCGATGTTGTTGCGGGTGACCGTCTCCTCCAGGTTGCCGCCCTGGCCGGTGAACTTGCCGGTGTTGACGTCGACGACCACCATGGCCTCGGTCTTGTCGATCACCAGCGACCCGCCGCTGGGCAGCCAGACCTTGCGGTCCAGCGCCTTCATCAGCTGCTCGTCGATCCGGTAGGTCGCGAAGATGTCGACCTCGGAGGTCCACTTCGTCAGACGCGGCGTCAGGTCCGGCGCGACGGACGAGACGTAGTCGTGGATCGTGGTCCACGCGTTCTCGCCGGAGACGATGACCTTGGAGAAGTCCTCGTTGAAGATGTCGCGGACCACGCGGACCGTCATGTCCGGCTCGCCGTACAGGAGAACCGGGGCGTTGCCGCTGTTCGCCTTCTTCTGGATGTCCTCCCACTGCTGCTGCAGCCGCTGGACGTCGCGGGTCAGCTCGTCCTCCGAGGCGCCCTCGGCGGCGGTGCGCACGATGACGCCGGCGTCGTCCGGGACGATCTTCTTGAGGATCGACTTCAGGCGCGCGCGCTCGGTGTCGGGCAGCTTGCGGCTGATGCCGGTCATCGAGCCCTCGGGCACGTAGACCAGGTAGCGGCCGGGCAGCGAGATCTGGCTCGTCAGGCGGGCGCCCTTGTGGCCGATCGGGTCCTTGGAGACCTGCACGAGCACGGACTGGCCGGACTTCAGCACCGACTCGATCCGGCGCGGCCCGTTCTTCAGCCCCAGCTGGGAGAAGTTGACCTCACCGGCGTAGAGCACCGCGTTGCGGCCCTTGCCGATGTCGACGAAGGCGGCCTCCATCGACGGCAGCACGTTCTGCACCTTGCCCAGGTACACGTTGCCGACGTAGGAGGTGGCCTGCTCCTTGTTGACGTAGTGCTCGACGAGGACGCCGTCCTCCAGCACGCCGATCTGGGTGCGCTCGCCGGTCTGGCGGACCACCATGACGCGCTCGACCGCCTCGCGGCGGGCCAGGAACTCGGCCTCGGTGATGATCGGCACGCGGCGGCGGCCCTGCTCGCGGCCCTCACGGCGGCGCTGCTTCTTCGCCTCCAGACGGGTGGAGCCCTTGATGGACTGCACCTCGTCCGGGTCGAACGGCGCCTCGCCGGACCGGCGGCGCGGCTCGCGCACCTTCACCACCGTGCGCTCCGGGTCGTCCTCGCCCGGCTGCTCGGCCTCGCCCGCGCCGTCCCCGCTGCGGCGGCGACGACGACGGCGACGACGGCTGGAGGCCGAGAGGGCCTCGCCGAGCTCGTCGCCCTCGCCCTCCTCTTCCTCGTCCTCGTCGCCCTCGGCGCCCTCCTCGGCGGCCTCCTGCTCCTCGGCGTCGCCCTCGCCCCGGCGACGGCGACGGCCGCCACGACGGCGGCGACGGGAGGGACGGCCCTCCTCGGCGTGCTGCTCCTCGCGCTCGGCGGACTCGGACTCCTCGTCCTCCTCGCCGTCCTCGTCCTCCTCGTCCGCGTGGTCGGCGGCGACGAAGACGGGCGAGGAGGCGCGGCGGCGACGGCGACGGCCGAAGGTCGGCTCCTCCGTCTCCTCCTGCTGCTCCTCGGCCTCGGCGGCCAGCGGCTCACGGGTGGAGACCTGCTCGAACACGGCGGGCTCGGTCGGCGCGGCGGGCACCTCTGCGCGACGCCGGGTACGGCGACGGCCGGTGGTCTCCTCGGCCGGCTCCTCGACGGCCTCGGTCACCTCCGCGGTCTCCTCGGCAGCGGGCGAGGCGGCGGGCGCCTCGGCGCGACGGCGGCTCCGGCGGCGCGGCTCGGCGGCGGTCTCGTCCGGCACGACGAACGCGGCGGCGGGCGCGGAGGGCCGGCGCT
>NZ_BBPQ01000008.1:0-32958 GCF_000787855.1 Streptacidiphilus anmyonensis
CGGCAGGCTGGTCGGAGGTGGAGGGGGTGTTGGTGGACACGAATGACCTCACTGAAGACGCGGATTCGGTGCGATAAGCCCAATGGTAGGCGTGTACCGACCTTATCCGATGCTCCACCCGGTCCAGCGGGACGCCTCCGATCGCTCCGATTCGTAGCACCCCGCCGGACCTGTTCCTGTGCCCCCCGCGCCTCCCCTCGGTCCAGCCGTCAGTCCAGCCGGACACGCGGGTCGAGGACCGCGTAGAGCAGGTCCACGACGATGTTGGCGACGACGATGAAGACCGCCGCCAGCAGCACCGTGGCGATGACGACGGGCTGGTCCTGCCGGGTGACCGAGCTCACGGCCAGCTCACCGAGGCCGGGCAGGCCGAAGAGCCGCTCGGTGACGATGGCCCCGCCGAGCAGCCCGGCGAGGTCGATGCCGAACTGGGTGACGACCGGTGTCAGCGCCGCCCGCAGGGCGTGGCGGATGGTGACCCGGCTGCGGGCGACGCCCTTGGACTTGGCGGTGCGGATGTAGTCCTCCCCCAGCACCTCCAGCATCTGGTTGCGGGTGAGCCGCACGTAGGTGGCCGCGGTGATGAAGGCGAGCGCGCACCACGGCAGGATCAGGTGGTGAGCCCATTCGAGCGGGTTGCTGGTGATGCCGACATACCCGGAGGGCGGGAACCAGGCCAGCCCGGCCGTGGTGAGCTTGAAGAAGAGGAAGTACAGCAGCAGGATCCCGATCAGGAACGACGGCATCGACAGCCCGATCAGCGCGAAGATCGTCCCGGCCCGGTCCAGCAGACTGCGCGGGCGGACCGCGGAGACGACGCCGATGGCCACGCCGCCCACCAGCCAGAGCACGGAGGCGCCGACCGCCAGCGAGGCGGTGATCGGCAGCGCGTTTCCGACCAGGGTGGAGACCGGCTCGGAGTTGTAGTACGAGAAGCCCAGGTCGCCGTGGAGCAGGCGGTCGAGGAAGTGCCAGTACTGCACCGGCAGCGGCTGGTTCAGCCCCAGCTGCTTGGTGATCAGCTCGACCTGGGTCTGCGTGCAGAGCCGGCCGCAGATGAGTCGCGGCACGTTGGACGGGGCCACGTAGAACAGCCCGAAGGTGAAGAGGCTGATCAGCCAGAGCACCAGGACGCCGGAGAGCACCCGGCGGACGAGGAACCGCAACATCGACGAGCCTCCCGCTCAGTCCTGGAACAGGCGCTCGGCGCGCGGGTCGAGCGCGTCGCGCACCCCGTCGCCGAGCAGGTTGAAGGCCAGCGTCGTCAGCAGCAGCGCCAGGCCGGGGAAGAGCGGGAACCACCAGGAGACCTGGTAGAAGTCCAGCGAGTCGCTCAGCATGTTGCCCCAGGTCGGCGAGGGCGGGACGACGCCGAGGCCGAGGAAGGACAAGGTGGCCTCGAAGACGATCGCGATCGGGATCAGCAGCGTGGTGTAGACGATCACCGGCGCGAGCAGGTTGGGCAGCACGTCCACGAACATGATCCGCAGGTCGTTGGCGCCCAGCGAGCGGGCCGCCTCGATGTACTCCTTCTCCCGGATGGACAGGGTCTGGCCGCGCACGATGCGGCCGACCGCGGCCCAGGAGAAGAAGGCGATCACGAACACCGAGATGGCCAGGCTGGAGCCGAAGATCGACACCAGGGCGATCGCGAACAGCAGGAACGGGAACGAGAGCACCAGGTCCATCACCCGCGACAGCACGGTGTCCACGGCGGATCCGAAGTAGCCGGCCACCAGCCCGACCAGGACGCCCATGGCCACGGCCAGCAGCGTGGACACCACGCCGACCAGCAGCGAGACCTGGCTGCCGTACAGGACGCGGACGAGGATGTCGCGGCCGAGGTTGTCCGTGCCGAGCAGGTGGCGGCCGCTCGGGCCGACGGGGAGCCCGTCCACGGTCAGCCCCTGGGTGCGGTCCTGGTCGGTGGGGCTCCAGCCGATCCAGTGCGCGAGCAGCGGGGCGGAGACCGAGACCAGCGCGAGGAGCAGGATGAAGGCCAGCGAGATCATCGCGGCCCGGTCCTTGCGCAGGTGGATCCAGGCCAGCTGCCAGGGGCTGCGGCCCTCGATGGCGGGCCCTGGGGACGGCTCCGGCCGGGCCGGCGTCACGGCGACGGCGACACCGGCGGTGTCGGGGGCGTCGTCGCGGGCCTCGTCGGGGGTGAGGTCTGCGCTCATTCGGCCCGCTCCTCCTCGGGAATGGTGGCGGTGACGCGGGTGAGGTCCTCGCCCGGCTCCACCGGGAAGTGGCACGCCGTCAGGTGGGAGTCGGGGTCGCCCGCGCGGGCGACCAGCGGCGGGGTCTGCTGCACGCAGATCTGCTGCGCCTTGGGGCAGCGCGGGTGGAACCGGCAGCCGCTGGGCGGCGCGATCGGGGACGGCACGTCGCCGGTGAGCACGATGCGCTGCCGGGCCGCCGCCTGGTCGGGGTCGGCGACCGAGGCCGCCGAGAGCAGGGCGTTGGTGTAGGGGTGGCGCGGCCGCCCGTGCAGTTCCTCGGACGCGGCCAGCTCGACGACCTGCCCCAGGTACATCACCGCGATCCGGTCGCTGACGTGCCGCACCACGGACAGGTCGTGGCTGATGAAGAGGTAGGTCAGGCCGAACTCGTGCTGGAGGTCCTCCAGCAGGTTGAGGATCTGGGCCTGGATGGACACGTCCAGCGCGGAGACCGGCTCGTCGGCCACGATCAGGCTGGGTTTGAGCGCGAGCGCCCGGGCCACGCCGATGCGCTGGCGCTGGCCGCCGGAGAACTCGGCCGGGAACCGGTTGTAGTGCTCGGGGTTGAGCCCGACCAGCTCCATCAGCTCCTGGACCCTGGGCTTGCGCTCGTCCCGCGATCCCTCGCCGTGGATGGCGAAGGGGTCGCCGATGATCGAGCCGACCCGGCGGCGTGGGTTGAGCGAGCCGTACGGGTCCTGGAAGATCATCTGCATCCGTCGCCGGAACGGGCGCACCTGGGAGCGGCTGAGGCCGGTGATGTCCCGGCCCTCGAACAGCAGCTTCCCCGAGGTCAGCGGATGCAGCTTGGTGATGCACCGGGCCAGGGTCGACTTGCCGCACCCGGTCTCGCCGACCAGGCCGAGCGTCTCGCCGCGGCGGACCGTGAGGGACACGCCCTCGACGGCGTGCACGCGGCCGACCTCGCGCTTGAAGACGACGCCCTGCCTGATCGGGAAGTGCTTGACGGCCGCCTCGACCTCGACCAGCGGCTCGGTCGTCAGGGGTTCGGTCGTCAGGGGCTCCGTCGTCACGGGCTCGCTCATGCCGCGCCTTCCTCGACCGATGCGTCCTGGCCCGTGCCCTGTCCGGGCACCCGTTCCACGGTGCGTCCGGCGGCGCTCGCGTCCTGCCGGGCCCGCTTCATCTCCTCGGTGGTGCCGAGCAGACGGCCCGGCAGCCAGCACGCCGAGGTGTGCCCGGCGCCGTCCTCGACGGGGGTCAGTTCGGGCTGCTCCCGGGTGCAGCGGTCCATGGCGAACGCGCAGCGGGGATGGAAGGCGCAGCCCGGCGGCAGCCGGATCAGGCTCGGCGGCTGGCCCGGGATCGGGCGCAGCCGGGCCCCGGCCGCGCTGGAGGACGGGATCGACTCCAACAGGCCGTTGGTGTACGGGTGGTGGGCGCGGTAGTAGAGCCCGCGGCGGTCCGCCCGTTCGGCGGCGCGGCCCGCGTACATGACCATCACCTCGTCGGCGAGCCCGGCGATGACGCCGAGGTCGTGCGTGATCATGATCAGCGCCATCCCGGTCTCCTGCTGCAACCGCAGCAGCAGGTCCAGGATCTGCGCCTGCACGGTGGCGTCGAGGGCGGTGGTGGGCTCGTCCGCGATGACCAGCTTCGGCTCCAGCGCCAACGCCATCGCGATCAGCGCACGTTGGCGCATGCCGCCGGAGAACTGGTGCGGGTAGTCGTCGATGCGCTGGGCGGGATGGGGGATGCCGACCAGGCCGAGCAGCTCGACCGCACGCCGACGTGCCGCCGCCCTGCTCACGGGCTCGTGGGCACGGATCATCTCCACGATCTGCCAGCCCACCTTGTAGAGCGGGTGCAGGCTGGAGAGCGGGTCCTGGAAGATCGCCGCGATCTTCGCGCCGCGGACTGCGCGGAACTCGTCCTCGCTCATAGAGAGCAGGTCCTCGCCCTCGAAGCGGGCGGTACCGCGGACGCGCGCGCCGGTGGTCAGGCCGAGCAGCGTCTGGGTGCAGACGCTCTTTCCCGATCCGGACTCGCCGACGATGCCGAGGGTGCGGCCGGAGTCGAGTTCGAAGGAGACCCCCCGCACCGCCCGGACGTCGCCGTCGGTGGTGCGGAAGGAGACATGGAGGTCGGAGACCTCGAGAAGGCTCATGGCGCCTCGCAGCTCGTGGACGGTCGAGGGGCTCGCGGCCCTGGACCCGTTGGGGCGTGGGGACATCGCGCACCCCGTCCGGCACGGGGTCGCCGTGCCGGACGGGGTCGGTGCACGGTGCCGTCGGCCCGCCTGGGCCGACGACCCGTCAGCTGCGGCTCAGCTGCCGGACGAGAGCCAGACCTCGGTGACGTCGTAGTTCTGCGAGAACAGCTCGAAGATCGCGTTGTGGACCCGGGAGGACCGGAACATCGCGTCGTTCTGCGTCTCGAAGGGGACGATCGCCGCGTCCTTCATGACCTGCTGGTCGGCCTGGTGCCACAGGGACTCGGCCGTGGCCTGGTCGGGCGCGCTCATGGCCTGGTCGAGCAGGGCGTTGAAGGCCGGGCTGTTGTAGTCGCCCCAGTCGGTCGAGCCCGGGCCGTAGTTGCGGCCGTCGAACAGCGGCTCCAGGTTGGCGCGGCCGTTGTTGCCGAACCAGTCGGGAACCCAGCCCGGCTCGGTGATGTCCCAGCTGCCCGCCTTCGCGGCGCTCGGCAGGTTCAGGTACTTGCCGTAGTAGTCACCCTGGGAGACCGGGACGATCTGCGTGGTGACGCCGCAGGCCTTCAGGTCCGCCTGGACGGACTGGGCCACGGCCGGGTGCTTGCCGGCGTTGCGGGCCAGGTCCTTGAGCACCAGGCCGTTGGGGTAACCGGCGGCGGCGAGCATCGACTTGCACTTGGCCGGGTCGCCCTTGCTGCCCGGCGTCGGGTACGCGTCGTACTTCTCGTAGCCGAGGCTGCCCGGCGGGATGGCCTGACCCAGCGGGGTGTTGAGCGTGGGGCCGCCGTAGATCTGGCCGATCGCGACCTTGTCGATCGCGTACTCCAGCGCCTGACGCACCGCCACCTTGCCGAGCGCGCCCTGGTTGCTCGGGCTCTGCTCATTGAAGACCAGGAACGGGTTGGTGCTGCCGGAGGGGTAGATGCCCAGCCTCGGGTCCTTGGTGGCCTTCAGCGCCGGGACCGAGGCGGTCGGCACGGTGGTGTCCCACTGCATGTCGGCGGTGCCCGCCTGGAGCTGCTGCTGCACCGGGCCCTCGTCCTGGCCCTCGGTGACGGTGATGTGGTCGACGTACGCGTCATGGACCGGGTCGGACGCCTTGGTCCAGGCCGGGTTCCGGTCCAGCTTGATCGACTGGTTGGCGGTGTACGACGTGATGGCGTACGGGCCGTCGGAGATCGTGTTGGAACGGAAGGCGGCGCTGTCCGGGAGGTAGTTCAGGTACTCGACCGGCGCCGGCGAGGAGAAGGGCATCGCCAGGATGTTCAGGAAGTCGTTGGCCTTCTTCACCAGCGTGAACTGGACCGTCGTCGTGTCGACCGCCTTGATGCCGGAGATGTCGTGGCTGTCGATGTAGGCCTTGATCGCCGGGATGGTCGGGCTGACCTTCGCGAACCCGTCGCAGTACTGCTGGAAGCCGACGATGACGCCCTCGTAGTAGCCCGGCGCGCCGACGGCGTTCGGCGTGGGGTTGCACAGCCGCTTCATGCCGAGGACCTCGTCCTGGGCGGTGACCGCGCGGGCCGGGGAGGTGTCCCACATCACGCCGGGCCGGAGGTGGATCGTGTAGGTGAGACC
Organism: Streptacidiphilus anmyonensis; assembly: GCF_000787855.1. Classification (GTDB taxonomy): domain Bacteria; phylum Actinomycetota; class Actinomycetes; order Streptomycetales; family Streptomycetaceae; genus Streptacidiphilus; species Streptacidiphilus anmyonensis. The sequence continues at coordinate 5,974 of NZ_BBPQ01000008.1, forward strand.
GTCCGCGCTGATCCCGCCGTTGGCGGTGGTCGGGATCTCGGTGGCCAGGTCCGCGACGGTGGTGGTGGACTTGGTCGGGTCGGTCGAGGCCGGGTACGTGAACAGCTGCCGGGTGTAGGCGCGTTCGAGGGTGTACGTGGCGGTGTAGTACCCGCTGGCGGTGTCGAGGTGGTCGACGTCGCCGCTGCCGATCAGCTTGAGCGTGCCGCCCTTGACCGGCGTTCCGGCGGCGTTGATGTTCGCCGCGTTGTCGGACGAGGTCCCTTGGTCGGGACCGCTGGGACCGGGCACCGGCTTTCCGGACGAACAGCCCGCGGCTGCGAGCGCCACGCTCGTCAGCAGGGCGCCCAGCGCCAGGGTGCGGTTTCTTCGGGGTGTGCGTGGCATGTGGAGCGCCTCCTGCGATCGAGATACGTGGTTCGATGCACAAGTGGCGCCGTGGGGGCGTTGGTCGTCGGCCCGCGGGCAGGCAGGGGCCTGCTCCCGGGTCGAGTCGCCGCTCGGAGTCCACGACGTCGCGATGCCATGTGAGGCACCGTCAGTAATCTCCGGGCGACGCGGCGTTCTGTCCACCACGCGGACATCATCGAGATGATGGCGTTATCAGATCGCCGCCGATTGACACCCCTTCAGGTGCGTACTGCTTCGAGCGTGCGCGGCGGCTCGTCGTCCATCTCGAAGGCCAGCGGGAACGGTGCGCTACCCGCCAGCCGGAACAGCCGCACGATCCGATGCCGGCGCACGGCGCGCGCCGCGCGCACCGAGTCGTTGTGGAACCGCCGCGCCATCGGCACGCGCCGCACAGCCTCCCCCAGCTCGACGAGCGCCTCCGCGCCGCCCGGCAGCGAGGCCAGCTCCTCCAGCTGCTCCTGCTCCGCGAAGACGGCGCGCAGCGCCTGGGAGAGCTCACTCTCGGCGACCTCCCGCGCGTCGTCCTGCGCGGTGCGGGCGGCGTGCGCGGCCTGGTACAGCAGGATCGACGCGGCCGGGTCCAGCATCGTCGACGTCGCCAACTCCAGTGCGCCCGAGGCGCGCCGCAGCAGCGCCGCGTCCAGCGCGGCCCGCGCGGCGTCGATCCGCGCGTGCAGCCGGTCGAGCCGCCCGGCGGTCCAGCTCAGGTACAGCCCGAAGGCGACGACAACGACGCCGATCCAGATCCATGTGCTCACAGGGGGTGACCCTACCGGCAGCCGTACCCACCCCCCCAGCGGCGCGTGGCCCGCCCTGGGGCCCACTGCTCCCCGTAGGCGCCGACCGGGCTGTGCCTCACACCGGCCGGCGGCCGGACGTGCGCCCCACCTGGAGCGGCCCACGGGCCGAGCCCCGACCGGCGGATGCGGGCTGCTCAGGGGCGGGTGCCGGTGTAGACGCCGGCCGGGCGGTGGCGAAGCGGCGCGGCCGCGTACTCCTCCAGCGCGTGGGCGATCCAGCCGGCCGTGCGGGCCAGCGCGAAGACCGCCTCCTCCGCGTCCGGGGGGAAGCGGCAGAGCTCGGCGAGGAGGGCGAGGGCGAGATCGCTGTTGGGGAAGGTGCCGAAGCGGTCCGCCGCGACCTGGATCAGCTCCGCCGCCGCCTCGCGCAGCCCCCGCGGGTCCGGCAGCGGGGCGAGGAGGCGCAGCAGCGTCTCGGCCCTGGGGTCGCGCGTGCGGTAGAGCACATGGCCGAAGCCCGGGACGGAGCCCGTCTCGCGCAGCGTCGCCGCCAGCGCGGTGACGGGGTCCGTCTCGTGCGCGCGCACGAGCACGCGGCGGGCCAGCGCGCCCGCGCCGCCGTGGAGGGGGCCGTCGAGGGCGGCGAGGCCGGCGGTGACCACGGCGTAGGGGTTGGCGCGGGTGGACGCGGCGAGGCGGGCCGCGTACGTGGAGGTGGCGATGTCGTGGTCCGCCAGCAGGGTCAGCGCCGCGTCCAGCGCCCGCACGCCCTCCGCGGTGGGCGCGTCCGCGCTGAGCCGGGCCCAGAGGCGCTCCGCCACCGACTCCCCCGTCGGGCCCGCGCCGCGCTCCGGCACCGCCGCGAGCAGCGCGCCGATCAGCGCGCGACCGGTGGCGACGACGCTGTCGGGCCGCAGGTCGAGACTGAGCGGGTCGGCCACGGACGCGGCCAGGACGGCGGCCTTGAACCGGTCGACCACCCGCGCGGACGCGGGCAGCGCGTCGGCGCACGCCCGCACCGCCGCGCGCAGCCGCTCGCCCGGCGGGGCGAACCGCGCCTCGGGCTCGTCGCGGCCGGTCCACAGCCACACCGCCGTCGCCTCGAAGCTCCCCCGCTCGGCGAGTTCGACGGCGTCGCGGCCACGGAAGAAGAGCCGGTCGTCCTCCAGCAGGGTCAGCTCGGTGCGGATCGCGGGCGCGGCGGCCTGATCCGGCGCCGCACCGCCGCGCCCGGCGCCGCCGCGTTCGGCGAGGGCGTCCACGTCCGCCGCGGCGAAGAGGCTCCCCTTGCCGTCGGCGGCTCGCACGCGGGTGATCAGGCCGCGGCTGACGTACGCGTACAGCGTCTGCGGCTTCACTCCGAGCCGCTCCGCCGCCTGTTGCGTCGTCAGCATCCCCGCGTCGCCGGACACGGCCACCTCCGTATATTGATTACTGGGATCAACATTGACAACTATTGACCACGGCGGCGAGATTGGCAACATGAACGCCGATGAACTGCTGAAAGAGACCGCCGAGACCTACCGCGTCTTCGGGACCGTCCACGCGAAGGCCCACTCGCCCGCCTACGAGCGGATCAGCGTCGCCGTCGCCGAGTCGCGGGAGCTCCTGGAGCGCCTGGTGGCGCTCCCGCCGATCAAACGGCAGCCGAACCTGCTGCTTGCGGCCGTGCGCTGTCTCGGCGGTCCGGTCGACTCCGGCGAGACCTTCGTCGCCTGGGCGCTGGCGCACTGGGAGCAGGTGCGGCCTGTGATCCTGGCGCGCGCCACGCAGACCAACGAGGCCGGCCGCTGCGCGACCCTGCTGCCGCTGCTGGCGTCCCTGCCGCAGCCGCTGGCCCTGATAGAGGTCGGCGCCTCAGCGGGACTGTGCCTCTACCCGGACCACTACCGGTACCGCTACGACGACCGCGCCGCCTTCGGCGCGGACGGCAGCCCGGTGACGCTCCCGTGCGCGACGACCGGCCCCGTCCCGTTCCCTGTTCCGTCGCCCGGGCGGGACAGCCTGCCGCGGGTCGTCGCCCGCTCCGGGGTGGACCTCAACCCGCTCGACCCGGCCGACGAGGACGACGCGCGCTGGCTGGAGAGCCTGGTCTGGCCCGGCCAGCAGGAACGGGTCGACCGGCTGCGCGCGGCGCTCTCCGTCGCCCGGTCCGTGCCCGATCCGGCCACGATCGTGCGCGGGGATCTCAACGCCCGCGTCGCGGAGCTGGTCGCGGCCGCGCCGAAGGGCGCGACGCCGGTGGTCTTCCACACCGCGGTGCTGTGCTACCTGCCGCCCGAGGCCCGCCACGCCTTCACGAAGACCGTGCGGGAGCTGCCCTGCCGCTGGATCTCGAACGAGGCCCCCGAGGTCCTCCCCGAGGTGGACGCCCGCCTGCCGTACGCCGCCCCGACCGAGCGCGGCGTCAACATCCTCGCCCTGGACGGCGAACCGGTCGCCTTCACGGGGCCGCACGGCGAGCGCCTGGACTGGTTCACCGGACTCCGCTGAGTCCCTCGCGCGGCTCGACGTAGTCGACGATCTGCATCATGCCGAGGTCCTCGTGGTGGAGCTGATGGCAGTGCGCGATGGTGCGGCCGGTGAAGTCCTCGTACCTGACCAGGAAGGTGACGGAGTCACCGGGCGTGCCTCCGGCCAGGCCGATGGTGTCGTGCCAGACCGGCGGGTCGAGCCTTTCTCCGTTGCGGTGGGTCAGCAGGAACCAGTTGGTGTGCAGGTGGAAGGGGTGGTTGAAGCCGGGCGTCGTCTCGTCGGTGCGGACGGTCCACCGTTCGACCGCGCCGAGGCGCAGGGTGTGGTTGGTGTAGCCGGGGTCGAACAGGCCGTAGGAGGCGTCCCGGGTGAGGTCGCCACCGGGGTCGGCGGCAGGGGTCGCGCCGGTGCCCAGGATGCGGAAGGCGTTGGGGAACGGGCCGGTGAAGACGCCGGGATCGGTGTGGAAGACGACCTCCCGATGGGCGTCGGGGCCGGTGACGTCTCGCTCGTCGAGAAAGGGCCTGCCCGGCGGCAACGAGGTCGGAAGCGCCATCGGCGCGTGCAGGGGCGCTCCCGCGACGTCGATCGTCATCAGCGGTGCGGGCACCTGGGCGGCGCGCAGTTCGTAGCGGCCCGGCCTGCCTCCGCGGACGAGGATGTCGGCGCGGTTGCCCATCGCCAGGTTCACCTCCGCCACGGTGATCGGCCTGGCGAAGGTGACGCCGTCCTGGGCGATCTGGTGCATCGCCAGTTCCCCGTCGTCCCCGGCGATCTGGAGCCGCAGGGCGGTGAAGGCCGTCGCGGCGACCAGCCGCCACCGCTGGACCTCGCCCGGGCGCAGTCGGAGGGTGGGGTTGACGACCCCGTTGACCGTGAAGGTCGACGGGACGCCGGTCATCCAGGCGCCCGAGGTGAACGCCGGGACCCTGCCGTCCTTGAGCTTGAGTTCGTTGATGCACACGACGATGTCGGCGGCGGACCTGATCTCGGGGACCTCGTCGACATCGCCCTCGACGACGATCACCCCGGCCATACCGCCGACGATCTGCTCCGCGGTGGCTCCGTGCAGGTGCGGGTGGTACCAGTAGGTGCCGGCGGGGTGGTCGACCGGGACATGGACCGATGAGACGTACCGGGGCTCCGCGGCTCCGGCTGAGACCTCGCCCGGGGTCCGTGGGGCGAACTCGCGCAGGACGTTGTCGGCCTGTCCGGCCGGGGAGACGTGCATCCCGTGCGTGTGCAGGTTGAAGCTGTTGGGGCAGTGCGGCGTGTTGTGGCCGCCGCTGTGGGGAGGATTGGGCGGCAGGCCGTTGACGTGCGTGAGACGCAGCGTGTGACCGCCGCGGACGCGCAGCGTCGGGCCCGGGACGGTCCCGTTGTAGGTGCGGGTGGTGATCCGGCCGTAGCCCGGCACAAAGACGTCCGCGAACCGGACGTCGAGCGTCTGCTCCAGCACCGGCGACGCCACGCCGGGTACCGGTCGCGACGCCGCTACGGCGGGCTGGGGGAAGGACGTCGGCGGTGCCGCACGCCGCAGGGCGGACGTCCGACCGTACGCCGCCGCGAGACCCGCGACCGGGATGGCCTTCAGCACCGAGCGACGGCTGGTTCCGCCGTGTTCTCCCATAACGGGCAATCTAGATCAACTCGGCCCGGCGACCGCGGAGGGCGCACCGCGGGCGTTGCGCCCGCCCGCGCCGACGGGAACCCCGCCGCGCGCCGCTCAGTCGCGCGCGAGGCCCAGCTTGGAGCGCCAGCCCGGCACCGGTTCGGCCTCGATGACCGCCGCCGCGCCGGTCGCGACGGTCTCGTAGACGGCGAGGATGTCCGCGCCGACCGTGGACCAGTCGAAGCGGCGGACGTGCCGGGCGCCGGTGTCGCGCAGCGCCTCGCGGCGGGCGGGGTCGGCGAGGAGGCGGAGCACGACCTTGGCGAGCGAGTCCGCGTCCTCGACGGGGAAGAGCTCGCCGCTGGAGCCGCCGTCGAGGACCTGCCGGAAGGCGTCGAGGTCGGAGGCGACGACGGGCGCCCGCGCCGACAGCGCCTCGACCAGGATGATGCCGAAGCTCTCGCCGCCGGTGTTCGGCGCGACGTAGACGTCGACGCTGCGCAGCAGGCGGGCCTTCTCCTCGTCGGAGACCATGCCGAGGAAGGTGATCCGGTCGCGGACGTCCTTCGGCAGGTCCTTGACCGCCTCCTCCTCGTCGCCCTTTCCGGCGACCAGCAGCCGCACCTGCGGCCGGGAGGCGAGGATCGTCGGCAGCGCGTCCAGCAGGGTGGGCAGGCCCTTGCGGGGCTCGTTGATGCGGCCGACGAAGCCGATGGTGTCGCCCTGCCACTCGGCGCGCGGCTCCGCGCTCGCGAAGAAGTCGACGTCGACGCCGTTGGGGATGACGACCGCGTCGCCGCCCAGGTGTTCGACGAGGGTGGTGCGCGCGTACTCGCTGACCGCGATGCGCGCGGAGATCTTCTCCAGCGCGGGCTGGAGGATCGGGTACGCGGCGATCATGGCGCGCGAGCGCGGGTTCGAGGTGTGGAAGGTGGCGACGATCGGGCCGTTGGCGGCCCAGCAGGCGAGCAGCGAGAGGCTGGGCGTGGCCGGCTCGTGGATGTGCAGGACCTCGAACTTGCCCTCGTGCAACCAGCGACGCACCCGCGCGGCGGAGAGGAAGCCGAAGTTCAGCCGGGCGACCGAGCCGTTGTAGGGCACCGGGACGGCGCGTCCGGCGGAGACGACGTACGGCGGCAGGGGGGTCTCGTCGTCTGCGGGGGCGAGTACGGAGACCTCGTGGCCGAGGCCGATCAAGTGCTCGGCCAGGTCGCGCACGTGGAACTGGACGCCGCCGGGGACGTCCCAGGCGTACGGGCAGACGATGCCGATCCTCACGCCTGGGCCTCCACGGGCTGCGCGTCGGAATCCGGGTCGACGGGCTTGTCGGGCCGGGGTTCGAGGTCCGCCAGCCAGAAGCGCTGGAGCATGTGCCAGTCCTTGGCGTGCTCACGAACGCCCTCGGCCCAGACGTCGGCCATGGCCTGCGTCATCGCGGCCGTCTTCTCGCGGCGGGTGCCCTCCTCGGGGACGGGGACCTCCTCGTGCACGCAGCCGCGCATGGTCCTGGTCTCGTCGTACCAGAGCGTGACGGGCAGCAGCGCGGCGCCGGTCTGCGCGGCCAGCGCGGCCGGACCGGCGGGCATCCGGGTCTTCTCGCCGAGGAACTCGACCTCGATGCCGGAGGCGGACAGGTCGCGGTCGCCGACGAGGCAGACCAGCTTGCCCGCCCGCAGCCGCTTGGCCAGGGTGGCCATGGTGTGGGCGCCGCCGGTCAGCGGCAGCACCTCCATGCCGAGGCCCTCGCGGTAGGCGACGAAGGCGTCGAAGAGCTTCGCGGGCTTGAGACGCTCGGCGACGGTGGTGAACGGGTAGCCGCGGACGATCACCCAGGCGCCGGCCAGGTCCCAGTTGCCCATGTGCGGCAGCGCGAGGATCACGCCGCGCCCGGCGGCGAGGGTGTCGTCGAGGCGCTCGATGTGCTCGGGGGCGAAGGAGGCGCGGATCTTCTCCTTGTCCCACACCGGCATGCGGAAGGACTCGCACCAGTAGCGCAGGTAGGAGCGCATGCCCTCGCGGCTCAGCTCACGGATGCCCGCCTCGTCCAGCTCCGGGCGGACCCGGCGCAGGTTGGACTCGAGGCGCAGCACGCTCTTGCCCTGGCGCTTCCACGCGGTGTCCGCGATGCGCCGGAACACCGCGTCGGCGGCGGGCTCGGGCAGGCGCTTCACCAGGCCCCAGCCGGTGGCGTAGGCGAGATAGGTGAGCTGGTCCTTCATCGGGCCTCCCCCTCCGCCGCTGTCGCGGCGTTCAGTGCCACCAGCTCCGCCGCCTCGCGACGGACCTGGAGCACCCGCTGGAACACGGTGATCAGACTGCCGGCGGCGACCGCCCACAGGGCGACCGGCAGCAGCCACTCGATGCCGGGCACGCCGAACTGGTGCAGCCCGGCCAGGCCCGCCGCGACCAGTGTGCCGACCAGCCGCTCGGCGCGCTCGACGACGCCGTTGACGGCACACTTGAGACCGAGGCTCTCGGCTCGGGCCTTGGTGTAGGAGACGACCTGACCGCTGGCCAGGCAGAACAGCGTCACCGCACAGAGCAGCAGGTTGTCGCCCTTGCCGGCGTACCACATGGCGATGCCACCGAAGATCGCGCTGTCGGCGACGCGGTCGAGGGTGGAGTCCAGGAACGCGCCCCACGGGCCCGAGCGGCCCGCCTGCCGGGCCATGTTGCCGTCGACCAGGTCGGAGAAGACGAAGGCGGTGATGACCAGCGTCCCCCAGAAGAAGCTGCCGCGCGGGAAGAACGCCAGCGCCCCGGCCACCACCCCGGCGGTCCCGACCAGGGTGACCGCGTCCGGGCTGACGCCCATGCGCAGCAGGAACGCCGCGAGAGGGGTGAAGACGCGGGTGAAGAAGGCTCGGGCGTATTTGTTGAGCATGGGTCTTCCGACCGCTCCGTTTCAGGCAGGTTCCGGCGGGTGCGCACGCGTCGAGGGCGCGTTGTCCAGGTGAGCGTCATGGTATCGGGCCGACTGCACCTGACCGGCGTATGGACCTCCGGCGAACAGAGTGGGAGGCTCCAAAGTACCGCGGGTGACCTGCGTCACATGGCAGGCGTCATCGACAAGGCCTTCCGGCTCACCAGGCGCGGCCCCGTGGCGTCTCTGCAGCGCGCGTGCGGGAGGAGATCAGATCATGGCTGACAAGACGAGCAGTGCCGCGGGAGCCGCCGGCAGGGCACCGTCGGCCGACCGGCCCGAGCAGATTCGGAACGTGGTGCTGGTCGGCCACAGCGGAGCGGGGAAGACGACGATCGCCGAGACCCTCGCCCTGGCCACGGGGGCGATCAACCGGGCCGGCCGGGTGCAGGACGGCACGACCGTCTCCGACTACGACGAGATCGAGCACCGCCAGCAGCGCTCGGTCCAGCTGTCCCTGGTCCCGCTGGAACACGCGGGCTTCAAGATCAACCTGCTGGACACCCCCGGCTACGCCGACTTCACCGGCGAGCTGCGGGCGGGCCTGCGGGCCGCCGACGCCGCGCTGTTCGTCGTCCCGGCGAACGAGGAGATCGACGGCGCGACCCGTGGCCTCTGGGACGAGTGCGCGGCCGTGAACATGCCCCGCGCCCTGCTCGTCACCAAGCTGGACGCCCCCCAGGGCGACTTCGACGCCACCGTCGAGCGCTGCCGCGAGGCGTTCGCGCCCGACGCGCCCGAGACGGTCCTGCCGCTCTACCTGCCGCTGCGCGAGGGCGCGCCCGGACCCGACGGCGAACCCGCCGTCACCGGCCTGGTCGGGCTGCTCAGCCGGCACTCCTACGACTACGCGACCGGCAAACGCGTCGACGCCGAGGCCGGGCCCGAGCTGGTCGCCGCGATCGACCCCGCCCGGGAACGCCTGATCGAGGGCGTCATCACCGAGAGCGAGGACGAGACGCTGCTGGACCGCTACCTCGGCGGCGAGTCCATCGACACCAAGACCGTCATCGACGACCTGGAGAGCGCCGTCGCCCGCGGCCACTTCCACCCCGTCATCGCGGTCCTCCCGGCGGCGGACGGCTCCAAGGAGGGCATCGGCACCGCCGAGCTGCTGGAGCTGATCACCTCGGCGTTCCCGTCCCCGGTCGAGCACGTGACGCCCGTCCACGAGGGCGACGAGGCGCTGGCCTGCGACCCGACCGGGCCGCTGGCCGCGCAGGTCCTCAAGGTCACCAGCGACCCCTACGTGGGCCGCCTCACCCTGTGCCGGATCTTCTCCGGCACTCTCCGGCCCGACGGCCAGGTCCACATGGCCGACGCCGACACCGACGAGCGCGTGGGCGCGCTCTCGTCCCCCTTCGGCAAGACGCTCCGCCCGGTGCCGCAGGCCGTGGCCGGCGACATCGTCTGCGTCGCCAAGCTCACCCACGGCACGACCGAGGACACCCTGAGCCTCCCCGACCACCACGTGAGCCTGGACCACTGGGCGCTGCCCGAGCCGCTGCTGCCGGTCGCCATCGCCGCGCACAGCAAGGCCGACGAGGACAAGCTCTCCCAGGGCCTGGCCCGCCTCGCGGCGGAGGACCCGACGCTGCGGCTGGAGCAGAACCCCGAGACGCGGCAACTGGTCCTGTGGTGCATGGGCGAGGCCCACGCGGACGTGATGCTGGAACGCCTGCGCGGGCGGTTCGGGGTCCACATCGACACCGTCGACTACATCGTCCCCTTCCGCGAGACGATCGCCGGCCCGGCGACGGGCCGCGGCCGGCACGTGAAGCAGTCCGGCGGGCACGGGCAGTACGCCATCTGCGAGATCCAGATCGAGCCGCTGCCGACCGGCGCGGGCTTCGAGTTCGTCGACAAGGTGGTGGGCGGCTCGGTGCCACGCCAGTTCATCCCCTCCGTCGAGAAGGGCGTCCGCGCGCAGCTCGCGCGCGGCGTGGCGGCGGGCTTCCCGCTGGTCGACGTCAAGGTCACGCTGGTGGACGGCAAGGCCCACTCGGTCGACTCCTCCGACGCCGCGTTCCAGACGGCGGGCGCGCTGGCGCTGCGCGAGGCCGCGGCGGACAACGTGCGGCTGCTGGAACCGGTGGCCGAGGTCCACGTGCTCGTCCCCGACGACTACGTCGGCTCCGTCCTCAGCGACCTCTCCGGCCGCCGGGGCCGCGTCCTCGGCACCGAACCCGTCGGCACGGGCGGGCGCACCGCGATCCACGCGGAGGTCCCGGAACTCGAGATCGTCCGCTACGCCGTCGACCTCCGCAGCCTCAGCCACGGCGCGGGCTCCTTCACCCGCGCCTACGCCCGCCACGAGACCCTCCCGGGCGCGATCGCCACGAAGGTCCTGAAGGCGGCCGCGAAGTAACCACCCAACGGGTCGGCAGACGGCTCCCCCGCCGGGGGCCGTCTGCCGACCCGCAGCCGCGCAGGACCGGTCGAAGGAGCCCGATGGCTGTAGAGATCGTCTACGAGACCCATTCGACGACCACCGACAACGAGGCGGGCATCGCCACCGGCTGGCTGCCCGGGCGGCTGTCCGCACGGGGCCGCCGTCAGGCCGCGGAGCTGGGAGAGCGCCGGCGTCGTGACGGGTTCGCCGCGGTCTACACGTCCGACCTGCACCGGGCCGTGGAGACGGCCCGCATCGCGTTCCGGGACAGCGGGCCGCCCGTCCATCAGGACATCCGGTTACGGGAGTGCGACTACGGCGACCTCAACGGGGCGCCCGTCTCCCTCATCGCGGCCCAACGCGCCGGGCGCATCGACGAACCGTTTCCCGGCGGCCAGAGCTACGGCCAGGTCCTGGCGGCCACCGACGCGTTCCTCTGCGACGTGGCCGCCCGCTGGGACGGCTGCCGGATCCTGCTGATCGCGCACTCGGCCAACCGCTGGGCCCTCGACTGCCTGCTCACGGGAGCTTCGCTGCCGGACCTGCTCGAGGACCCGCCCGCCTGGCGTCCGGGCTGGCGGTACACCCTCCCCGTGCCGCGGCCCTGAGGTACGAAGACGGTACGAAGACCCAGGGACAGACCCTAGCGGGGGCCGAGCGCGCAGGCGGGGGTGCCGCCCGGGAGGAGGTGGCGGTTGGCGGCGATCAGGCGGTAGACCGCGGCCGTGAGGGTCCGCGCGCCCGGCAGCAGGGCGACCGCGCCCAGCAGGACCCACGGCACCCGGCGGGTCCGCAGCAGCACCCTCGCGACCGCGTCGGCCCCGCCGTCGACCCGGCCCGTCGGGGTGACCCAGAGGACCTCGCGCTCCGCGCGGGACCGGGTCGCCGCGCCCGCGGTGAACGCCGCGACCGCGTCCATGTCGGCGAACTGGAACGGGATCGCGGCCCAGCCGTCCGTGCCCAGCAGGCGCTCACCGAACCGCAGCGAGGAGGTGCAGAACGCGCAGTCCCCGTCGTAGATCAGGACCGGTGTGCCCGCGGTGATGTCCATGGCGGCATTCTCGCAGGTCCCTCCCGGAGTCGCCTGGGAGAACCCGCTGACATGGGGTGATCCACAGCGATACCCTGACAGCGCACGCCCGTTGACACGCGTTCAGGGGAGGAACCGCGACGATGAGCGATGGACCCTTCGGGCCCCAGGTGCTCCGTACCGACCCGTCGCCGAGTTCCGGGGCCACGACCTCCCTGTCGTCCATGGCCTACCGGGACGGCGACTTCAAGCAGTTGATCGATCTGCACCCGGAGACCAAGTCCAAGGCGGGACGGATCAGGCTGCTCGCCCCGAACCTGGGCGAGGCGTTCTGCGAGGCGCTGATCGCCCGCACTCTGGGCGCGAAGCGCAAGCCGATCGTCCCGTCGTACGGGCTCCAGCCGCGCATCGTCGTCGAGCACTGCCTGGAGGCGGAGGACGTCCGCCACCAGCGGGACAAGCAGCTGACGCTGGTCGCGGTGGTCTTCGGGCTGCTCTTCCTGCCGGGCACGCTGCTGTGGCTGCTGGTGTTCGAGGTGGCCCGCCGTACGCCGGAGAAGAGCCGCGAGCTCTACCAGAACCTCGGCCTGATGGTGGTCGTGCTGATCGCGGGGTTCCTGGCCTGGCGGCCGGGCGGCGCCACCGGGTTCTGGGGGATCTACCTGCGGGTGATGACGATCGTGCCGCTGGTCGGCTGGTACCTGGCGCGGCGGATCTGCCTCAGCACGGCGCAGAAGCTGCGCGACCGGTGGAACGGCCTGCTGGAGGGAACCGCTCTCGGGCCGACCGTGCCGGGCGCGGTGCCGAAGGGGCCGGACGACCACAAGGCGGAGCACCAGCGCCAGCGCCTCGCCGAGCTGCTGGCCGAGCAGGACACCAACATCGGCCACTACGCGGGCTCCAAGGGCATCCTCGGGATAGGCCCGCGCTGGGCGTCCTGGAGTCTGGCGGAGCAGCTGACGCCGGCGGAGGGGCACCAGGAGATCCGGCCGTTCCACAACTTCGACCTGGTCCGCAAGATCGAGGAGCATCTGCACCGGCTCGGGCGCAGTGCGGTCTCCGAGGGCGGCATCCCCGGCGTCCGGGTGGACCACTGGGTGCTGCTGCCGGTCGGCGAGGGCGCCGACGAGATCTCCCGGCCCTCGGGGCCGGACATGGACGGCCACCGGATGCGTCAGGTCTCGGTCGCGGACCTCGCGAACAAGCAGACCTTCGGCGAGGGCCCCCGGCACTACCTGGGCGCGCAGTTCGTGCTCTGGAACGGGCAGTTGATCGTCACCTTGATGGCGAACGTCTCCGTCCTGCACGACACCCTGCGCATCGAGGTGACCGGCCACGCCCTCGGGCCGGTGAACCCCCTGTTCGGCAAGAAGGCGTCGCCCCCGGAGAAGACCGTGGCCAAGCGCGGCAAGTTCTGGGAGGAGGTGACGGTCAAGCTTCCGATCGTCAACAACGCCGAGGTGGTCCGCCTCGCCACCCGCGCGCCCTTCACCTGGCCGTGGAGCGCGACGCTGCTCAACTGGCTCGGCGGCTCCGTCAAGCTCCCCGAGCCGTTCGGCATCCGCTCCGCCTGGGCGGGCCGCCCGTGGACCCACCGCTTCATGGCCGACGACGCCATCCGCGTCGCCACCCCGTTCCTCCGTGCCTGCCACGCCGGCGCGATGGAGCTCCTCGCCGACCACGACATCAACCTGGAGCGCTTCCAGGCCCGCTCGCAGATGCTCAGCGGCGAGGTCCAGGGCATCCGCCCGTTCAAGGCCGACGTCTACGACGCGGACTGAGCCGGCCGATCCGTGGAGGGGAAGGTGCACATGACCGGGCAGTCGGCCGTCGGCGCCGTGCTGGCGCTGCTCGCGCAGACGCTGCACCTGCTGCTGCCCGGGGACGGGCCGCTGCTGGCGGTGGCCGCCCTCGCCACACTCGCGCTGCTCGTGCGCTCGACCACCCGCCGGGCCCTCCGCGGGCGTCTCCGACTGCTCATGGGCACGGGAGCCGCCCGACGCCCATGGCCGCGACGCGAGTACACGTGGCACACCGCCTTCCTACCGCAGCGCGACCCCGACGCCCGCGGCCGACGCCGCCCCCGAGCCCCGTCCGCCCTGCTCCGGGCGGTCACCGACCGGGGCTGGACGGGGATTCTCCCCCGTTTCTGACCCCGCGCGACCGCGCGCCGACATGCGCGCCGCCGTCTCCGTGCCGCCCTTCTGCGTCCGCACACCATTGCGTCACGCGACGCCGTCGAAGGGTCCTTTCGTCATGCACGTCTTCCTTGCCCTGCCCGCGCTGTCCCCGTTCGCGCTCCTCGACCCGGTGGCGCGGGAGGCCGGGCGGCTCGTCGCCGCCCTGTCCCAGCTGGTCCCGGCCGCGCTCGCGGTGGTCCTGTTCACCGTGGGCATCCGACTGCTGCTCCACCCCTTCGCCCGGGCCGCCGCCCGGGGCGAGAGGACGCGCGCCCGCCTCGCGCCGCGCGTCGCCGCGCTGCGGAAGAAGCACGCGCGCGATCCCGAGCAGATGCAGCGTGAGCTCTCCGCGCTCTACCGGGAGGAGGGCGCGTCACCGCTCGCCGGATGCCTGCCCGTGCTGCTGCAGATCCCGGTCTTCTCGGTGATGTACCGGCTGTTCACGGGGGTCGCCGACCCGACCGGCCAGGCCCTGCTCGCGCACACGCTCCTGGGCGTGCCGCTCGGCGCCCACCTGGCCGTGGCCGGGGCGTCCCTGCCCACGGCGCTGGTCTTCGGCGCGATCCTGCTCGGCCTGCTCGCCCTGGGGTATCTCAACTACCGCCGAGGACAGCGCCTTTCGCCGCAAGGACCGCGCCTGCGGCACTGCTGCCGTTCGGCACGGCCCTGTTCGCACTCCTGCTGCCGCTGGCCGGGGCGCTGTACCTGCTCACCACGACGGCGTGGACGTTCGGCGAGCGCACCCTGCTGATGTAGCCGACGGGGCTGCTACTCCGGCCAGGCGTCGGCGATCAGCTTGCGGGTGTCGCCGAGCATCTGCGGCAGCACCTTGACGTGGCCGACGACGGGCATGAAGTTGGTGTCGCCGCCCCACCTCGGCACGATGTGCTGGTGGAGGTGGGCGGCGATGCCGGCGCCGCCGGCCGAGCCCTGGTTGATGCCGATGTTGAAGCCGTGGGCGTTCGAGGCCTTGCGCAGGGCGGTCATGGCCTGCTTGGTGAGCTCGGCGATCTCGACCGTCTCGTCCGCCGTCAACTCCGTGTAGTCGGCGACGTGGCGGTACGGGACGGCCATCAAGTGGCCGCCGTTGTACGGGTACTTGTTGAGGACCGCGTAAGCGTGGACGCCGCGGCGGACGATCAGGCCGTCCTCGTCCGTCATGGCGGGGATCGCGCAGAACGGGCAGCCGTCGTCGGGCGCCGGACCGGTCGGCTTGGACTCGCCCTGGATGTAGGCCATCCGATGCGGGGTCCACAGGCGCCCGAATCCGTCGGGGACACCCGCTCCGTACTGCTGCTCCGGCTCCGTCGTCATGCTGATCAGCATAGACGTGAGGGCGGTCCCGTCGGGACCGCCCTCACGTTCGGATCAACTCGTCAGACCTGGACCCGGCGCTCGACCACGTCGACCAGCTTGGCCAGGGCGTCGGCACGCGCGATGCCGTTCTCCTGGGAGCCGTCGCGGTAGCGGAAGGAGACCGTGCCGGCCGCCATGTCCTCGTCGCCGACGATGATCATGAACGGGGTCTTCAGCTTCTGATGGTTGCGGATCTTCTTCTGCATCCGGTCGCCGGAGGCGTCCACGTCCACGCGCAGGCCCTTGGCCTTCGCCTCGCGGGCGAACTCCTGGAGGTACTCGACGTGGGCGTCGCCGATCGGGATGCCCACCGCCTGGACCGGGGCCAGCCACGGCGGCATCGCGCCGGCGTAGTGCTCCAGCAGGACGGCGAAGAAGCGCTCGATCGAGCCGAAGAGCGCGCGGTGGATCATGACCGGGCGCTGGCGCGAGCCGTCGGGCGCGGTGTACTCGAGGTCGAAGCGCTCCGGCAGGTTGAAGTCGACCTGGATGGTCGACATCTGCCAGGTGCGGCCGATCGCGTCCTTGGCCTGGACGGAGATCTTCGGGCCGTAGAAGGCCGCGCCGCCCGGGTCCGGGACCAGCGGAAGGCCCTGCTTCTCGGCGGCCTTGCGCAGCGTCTCGGTCGCCTCCTCCCAGACCTCGTCCGACCCGATGTACTTCTCCGGGTCCTTGGTCGAGAGCTCCAGGTAGAAGTCGTTCAGGCCGTAGTCGCGCAGCAGGTCCAGCACGAAGGTCAGCAGCGAGTCGAGCTCGTCCGCCATCTGCTCCTTGGTGCAGTAGATGTGCGCGTCGTCCTGGGTGAAGCCGCGGGCGCGGGTCAGGCCGTGCACGACGCCGGACTTCTCGTACCGGTACACCGTCCCGAACTCGAACAGGCGCAGCGGCAGCTCACGGTAGGAGCGGCCACGCGCGTCGAAGATCAGGTTGTGCATCGGGCAGTTCATGGGCTTGAGGTAGTAGTCCACGCCCTCGTCGAGCTGCATGGGCGGGTACATGCCGTCGGCGTACCAGTCCAGGTGGCCCGAGGTCTCGAACAGGGTGCCCTTGGTGGCGTGCGGGGTGTAGACGAACTCGTAGCCCGCCTGCTCGTGCCGCTTGCGCGAGTAGTCCTCCATGGCGCGGCGGATGATGCCGCCCTTGGGGTGGAAGACCGCGAGGCCGGAGCCGATCTGCTCGGGGATCGAGAAGAGGTCCAGCTCGGTGCCGAGCTTGCGGTGGTCGCGCTTCTCGGCCTCCTCCAGGAAGTCCAGGTACGCCTTCAGCTCGTCCTTGGACGGCCAGGCGGTGCCGTAGATGCGCTGGAGCATCGGGTTCTTCTCGCTGCCGCGCCAGTACGCGGCGGCGTTGCGCATCAGCTTGAAGGCCGGGATCAGGCGGGTGCTGGGCAGGTGCGGACCGCGGCAGAGGTCCCTCCAGCACAGCTCGCCGGTCTTGGCGTCGAGGTTGTCGTAGATGGTCAGCTCGCCGGCGCCCACCTCGACGTTCGCGCCGTCCTCGGTGGAGGCGGAGCCCTTGAGGCCGATCAGCTCCAGCTTGTACGGCTCGCCGGCCAGTTCCTCGCGGGCGGCGTCCTCGGTCACCACGCGGCGCTGGAAGCGCTGGCCGCGCTTCTGGATCTCCTGCATCTTCTTCTCGATGACCTTGAGGTCCTCGGGAGTGAACGGCTTCTCCACGTCGAAGTCGTAGTAGAAGCCGTCCTTGATCGGCGGGCCGATGCCGAGCTTGGCCTCCGGGAAGACCTCCTGCACGGCCTGGGCCATCACGTGCGCGGTGGAGTGGCGCAGGATGTTGAGGCCGTCCTCGCTGGTGATCTCGACCGGCTCGACCTCGTCGCCGTCCTCAAGGACGTAGGTGAGGTCCTTGAGCTCGCCGCCGACCTTGGCGGCGATGACGGCGCGCTCGCCCTGGAAGAGCTCGGCGGCCGTCGTGCCCGTCGTCACCACGCGGTCTTCCCGATCGGGTTCGCGACTGATGGCCACACGGACGTCCGACACCGGACTCTCCTGACTCTCGGTTCCTCATGGAAGCGCAGCGTTCGACACTGCGATCACGATGGTACCCGGGATGTCGCCCTCCTCAGGGGCGCGGGGAGCCGACTCAGTCCGTCTCGTCCTCGGCGTCGCCGACGCCCGTGGCCAGCCCCGCCCGCAGCCGCAGCGTCTTCGCCAGCCGCTCGCGCTCCCCCTCGTCCAGCTCGACCGGGGTCACCTCGGACGCGGCGGCGACGCGGCGGAAGCCGCCCTTGCGTTCCAGGCGGCCGCGCAGGCGGATGGGGACGCCGTCGAGATGCGCGGCGACGGCGACGCGGTACTCGGCGTCGGAGAGCTTGACGCGGACCTCGTCCACGTCCGCGCCGCCGAGGACCCGCAGGCGGACCGTGCCCGCGCCGCCCGGCGCCGCACGCTTGAGGCGGACGACGGCCCCGGTGAGCTCGACCTCGACGGCCGGCTCGCTGCGTTCGAGCCGCGCCGCCGCGTCCGTGAGCGCCGGCAGGTCGCCGGGCGAGAACTCCACCGTCGGACGGCGGCTGCCGAAGCCGGGGGGCGGGCCGACCTGCGCGGACCAGTGCAGGCTCACCCGCGCGCCCTCGCTGCCGCGCACCAGCAGCACGACGGAGGAGATCAGCTCCCGGCTCAGCCCGAGTCGGACGCCGTTGTCGAACGCGTCCGTGCGCCCCGTGGCGCGCTGGAGGTCGACGGCCTCGCGCAGCGCCTCCAGGGCGAGCACGAGCGTGGTGGCGGCGGGCCGGTCGGTGGGCGCCGGGGTGTAGGCGGTGAGCAGCCCCGCGCCCGTGCCGGGCGCGACGACCAGGACGCGGTCGAGGAAGCGGGCGGCGTAGCGGTCCAGCCGCGCGCCGAAGTAGGCGCAGCGCGCCCGTCCGGCCTTCGCCGCCGCCGCGAGCATCGCGGTCGCCGCCTCGCGCAGCTCCGTCTCGCTCCCCCACGACACCGCGCCGCCCACACCGGGCACCTCCCGGCGCCAGTGGATCTCGTCGCCGGGCACGAGCAGCGCGGCGAGGATGGCGCGCGCGGAGGGCACACCGGAACGGGCGAGCGTGCCGAGGCTCTCCTCCAGCAGGTCGACGCTGTCGTCGAAGCCCCGGTCGGCGGGGACGAGAAGGCTGGTGTCGGGTTCCTGGTCGTCCGGCGGCGCCCAGCGGCTGTACCGGCCGCCCGCGCCGCCGCGGCGGACCCAGCCGTGACGGGTCAGCAGGGTGGTGAGCACGTCCGGGTCGACGCGGCTCGCGTCGGGGACGGCCTGCTCGTCCGTGGTCGCGTCGGGGTCCGCGAGGGACGCGCGGGGTCCCCGCGCGCGCACGGCGGCGCGGGCCACGGGGGTCACCGCATCTGCCGTGGTGTCACGCCGCCTGGCTGTCACGCCCTCGCCTCCCGCGCCGGTGGGGTGCTGTACCGCTCGATGGCCGCCGCTTCGCGGCGAGGTGCCCTCGAACGGGTCGATCAGGGCCGTTCGCCCGCCCCCACACGCGCCATGATGGCGCACAGCGCGAGATCGTCGAAGACCTGCTGAGTCGGTATCCGGACATTCGTCCGCCGCCGCCCGGTGACGGGGTGGCCGGCCAGGTTGACCCAGTAGCAGCAGTGCCGCAGTTCCAGCCGGTCGGGCTGGGCCAGCAGCCACTGGTCGACCTCGCGCGGCGCCAGCATGACGACGAGGATCTTGTGGACCGCGACCCGGGGGTGGGCGAGTTTGCGCAGGTGCTCGTTGTCGAGCGTGAAGCCGAACGAGGGCCCGCCCGGATTCGGCGCGATCTGGTAGGTGCACTTCAGCTGGACCTTGATGGTGACCTCGTCGTCCTCGATGTGCAGGGGGCTGCCGTGGCTGAGGTGCCAGTCGATCCCGTTGTCGGGGAAGGGCGAGGCAAGCGCGCAGCCCGCCGCGGCGGCCACCGCGTGCAGATAGCCGACCTGCAGCGTCTCCATGCAGGAAGTGACGGCCAGTTGGCCGCGAAGCGTGCGCCCGTCGTCCGGTCGCTCGGCCGGCTCGGGCAGGGAGATTGCCATCACTGCCGCTCTCGGTCTGGGCGACGGGGAGGTTCTGCCCGGTCCCGGACCCCCCGTCAATTCCGGTCTTTCCACCGGCCGGTGGCATGAAACGAAAAAAGCCCGGCCGATCGAGGATTGGATGCGCAAAGTGACCGGGTATCACCCGATCGTGAGCACTTCGCGTTCCACCTGGGACGACGGAGACGGGGACGGGCAAGGCAGGGGGTCGGTGATGACGCTCTGGCACGAGGGCGCGCTCGCGTCCTTCGACACCGAGACGACCGGCGTGGACGTGGAACGCGACCGGATCGTGACGGCCGCGCTCGTGGTCCAGGAGCGGCCGGGCGGCCCGCTGCGGCGTCAGGACTGGGTCGTCGACCCGGGTCTGCCGATCCCGGCGCAGGCCACCGCCGTGCACGGACTCACCGACGCCTGGGCGCGCGAGCACGGCGCGGCGCCAGGGCCCGCGGTCGAGGGGATCGCGCGGGCGCTGGCCGAAAACGCTCGCACGGGGCGTCCGCTGGTGGTGATGAACGCCCCGTACGACCTCACCCTGCTGGACCGCGAGCTGCGTCGGCATCGGGGGCTGACGCTCGCTCAGTACACGTCCGGCTCGCCGCTGTTGGTCGTCGACCCGTGGGTGGTGGACCGCCATGTCGACCGCTACCGCAAGGGACGCCGGACGCTGACCGCCCTGTGCGCGCACTACGGGGTGCCGCTGACGGACGCGCACGACGCCGGGGCGGACGCCACCGCCGCACTGGAGTTGGCGCGTGCGATCGGCCGGCGGCACCACGGCGCCCTGGAGGGACTGAGCGCCGCCGAGCTGCATCTGCGTCAGGCGGTCTGGCACGCGGCCCAAGCCCGGGGCCTGGAGCAGTGGTTCGCCCGCAGCGGCTCGCCCGCCCGGGTCGAGCCGGCCTGGCCGCTGCGCCTGCCTCTGGAGCAGGCGGCCTGAACGACTGAAGGCCCCTCAGTTGAGGGGCCTTCAGGTACTGCACGGGTGGGCGATACTGGGTTCGAACCAGTGACCTCTTCGGTGTGAACGAAGCGCTCTCCCACTGAGCTAATCGCCCGGGCACGCAGAGAACATTAGCACTGCCTGGGCCGATGCCGAAAAACGCGTTTCCGACGGGCGGCGTTTCGCCTCGAACGAATCGAACACCAGTGCTACCGTGAAGGCATGCCCACCGTGCTCGTCCTGATCGATGCGCAGCGCGACATGCTGCTCTCCCCCTCCGTGGCCACCGCCCTCCGGGCGCTGCTCAACCAGGCCCGCAACGAGGGCGCACCCGTGGTGCACCTGCGCACGGGGAGAGAGGAACTGATGTTCGGCTCGTGGCCGGACGAGCAGATCGTCGAGCACACCGCCGACGACGCCTTCCTCGGCTCCGCGCTGACGGACGCGCTCCCGCACGGCTGCCGGATCGCCCTCGCCGGCGTGTGGAGCGAGGAGGCCGTGCGCACCACCGCGCTCGGCGCGGTCAAGCGCGGCTACCGCGTGGTGCTGATCTCCGGGGCGCACGAGGGCTACGACCCCGACGCGGCCGCCCGGATCGAACTCGAACTCGCGGCGGCGGGCGCGGTGATCGCCGGAGCGGACGCGGTCGCCTTCGACTGAGCCGACCGGGGGAACTTTGCGCACGACAAAGGCCCACAGGTCGCTGACCTGCGGGCCTTTGCATCCGGGTGGGCGATACTGGGTTCGAACCAGTGGCCTCTTCGGTGTGAACGAAGCGCTCTCCCACTGAGCTAATCGCCCGGGTGCAGGGAAAACACTACCGCATGCCGGACCGTGCTCCGGCACGCCCGGAGCCCGTCGGCGCCGGTGGCTGAAAACGACCCGCGTAACCCTCCTTGAACGACCCGTTCGCCCCCTCCGACCAGCCAGGACTGTGACGCGTGTGACGACTGTGACTGCTGAGCCGGATGGGGTATCAGCAGCGCACTAATCCGGACAGACGGGTTTACACCGGGCCGGAAGGTGGGATGGTCCGTTCGCCGACGTGCGATCCCCGAGCGCACACTGAGCGAAAGGCCTTGGCGCTTATGAACACCACGGTCAGCTGCGAGCTGCACCTGCGCCTCATCGTGTCGAGCGAGTCTTCCCTCCCCGTTCCGGCGGGGCTGCGCTACGACACGGCCGACCCCTATGCCGTGCACGCCACCTTCCACACGGGCGCCGACGAGACCGTCGACTGGGTGTTCGCCCGCGACCTCCTCGCGGAGGGGCTGCACCGGCCGACCGGGACCGGCGATGTCCGGGTGTGGCCCTCACGCAGCCACGGACAGGGAGTCGTCTGCATCGCCCTGAGCTCTCCGGAAGGAGAAGCCCTGCTGGAGGCCCCGGCGCGAGCGCTGGAGTCCTTCCTCAAGCGCACCGACGCCGCCGTCCCCCCGGGGACGGAGCACCGCCACTTCGACCTGGACAGGGAGCTGAGCCACATCCTGGCCGAGAGCTGAGGCTGCGGCGCCCGTGACCCGGGCGTCCGAAGCCCACATACCGCATTCGACAGACTGCGCAGGCGTGCTGACTCGGGGGCGCGCGGCGCGGCACAGTACGCCGCTGCGATCCACGTGATCGTGGCGGCGTCGTCTTTGCACGTCCCAGGGGGCGCGCGCGGGCGTGACGCCGACTCGGCGTGGACATGAACGACAACGGGCCGCTCCATGTAGGCTCTGCGCAACCGGTCGCGCCACGTACGGACGAGCCAGGAGCCCCGCCGTGCTGATCACCCACGACACCGAGTGCGCACTCGATGTGCTGGTGGAACTTCTGAACACCTCCCCCCAGGCCTGCGGCCAGGAGGGGCTGCCCGATCTCGCCGCGCTGCGCGAATTCGTCGTCCGGCGCGAGATGAGCGACATCGGCCCGCTCACCCAGGCCGACCTGGACGCCGTGCGCCGACTGCGCCAGGGCTTCTGGGAGGTCCTCGACGCGACCAGCACCCGGGACGCCGCCGAGCTGCTCAACGCGATGCTCGCGCGGGCCGGCACCACACCGCGACTCACCGACCACGACGGCCACGACTGGCACGTCCACTACTACGCGCCCGGCGCCGCCCTCGCCGACGGGCTGGCCGCCGAGTCGGGGATCGCCCTGTCCCTGGTGATCGTCGCCGGGGAGCGCGACCGGCTGCGCCACTGCGAGGCGCCCGACTGCGTCCGCGTCTTCGTGGACCTCTCCCGCAACCGCTCCCGCCGCTACTGCGACAGCCGCACCTGCGGCAACCGCCTCCACGTCGCCGCCTACCGGGCACGGCAGCGCACCTCGCCTCCGGCGGAGGCCGAACGCGGCGGCGTCGGCGTCGGATCGTGACACCCGCGGCGTCGTCCCCGGACGCCGCCGAGTCGGTGCGCTCGCTCGAGCTCTTCTTCGACCTGGTCTTCGTCTTCACCGTCACGCAGATCGCCGGCCTGCTGGCCGAACATCCGGACCTCGGCGGGCTGGCCCGCTCCGCGCTGCTGCTGACGATCACCTGGTGGATGTACGGGGGCTACGCCTGGCTCACCAACGCGCTCGCGCTGGACCGCACCGGACCCCGGCTGCTCCTGCTGCTCGGCACGGCGGGCTTCTTCGTGATGTCGCTGGCCGTGCCGCGCGCGGGCGGCCCGGGGCCCTGGGGCGTGGTCTTCGGCGCGGCCTACCTGGTCGTGGTCGCGGTCCACTTCGTGGGGTTCCTCGGCACCTCGGGACAGCGCGGCATCCACCGGATCGGGCCCTTCAACATCGCCAGCGCGCTGGTCGTGCTGGCCGCCGGGTTCGTCCCCGCCGAGCACCGGGCCTGGGTGTGGCTGGCGGCCTGCCTGATGGAGTGGTTCACGCCGTTCCTGTCCGGCGTGGGCGGCTTCACCGTGGGCGTCGGCCACTTCGTCGAACGGCACGGACTCGCCGTGATCATCGTGCTGGGCGAGTCCATCACCGAGGTCGGCGCCGCCGCGAGCCGTCTCGACGACCTCACCACTGTGCTGGTCGGCTCCCTGCTGGCGCTGGCGGCCACCGCGGCGATGTGGTGGCTCTACTTCGACCGCGAGGAGGAGGACAGCGCCGCCCTGCTGGAGCGGATCCCGGCCGAACGCCGACCGCACGCCGCGCTCTGGTCGTTCGGGTACGCCTACCTCGTCCTGGTCTTCGGGATCGCGGTCACGGCCGTCGGCATGCAGAAGGCGCTGGACTCCTTCACCAGCCCCCTGCACGGGCTCGCGGCGGTCCTGCTCCCGCTGGGCGTCGGGCTGTTCCTCGTGGGCATGGCCTGCTTCCACCGGGCGCTGGCCGGCGACTGGCCGCTGCGCCGCCTCGTCGCGGCGGTCGTGGTCGCGGCCGTCGGCGTCCCCGCGCTGCGGTGGTCCGGCGGCGGGGCGGCCCTGGCTGCCACGACCGCGCTGCTCGTCGGTCTCGTCGGATGGGAGCAGCGGGACCGGCCGGATCTGCGCTCCGCCGAGGCGGTCAGATCCCGCGGCGCTTGAGGATCTCCTCGATGTCCGAGAAATCGCCCAGGTCGGCGGTCGGCGCGTCGCTCCTGGCCGGCAGTGCGGCCCCCGCGGCCCCTGCAGCCCCGGCGGCCCCGGCGGCCCCGGCCGGACGTCCGGGCGGAGCGGCGGGCTTCCCGCCGCGGGCGGGCACCTGCCCCTGCCCCTTGCCGCCCTTGCCGCGTCCGCGCCCGGCGCGGACGCCCGTGGCCAGGAGCAGCAGCACGGTGGCGCCGAGCATGGCGATGCCGACCCAGACCTTCGGGTCGAAGACGAGGTGGCTCGCCCAGTGCGCGAGCGTCGTGCCGATGGTGTGGAACACCGGGATCAGGCCCGTCAGATACAGACCCGTCGGCACGAGCGCCACCGCCAGCCAGCGCAGTGCGGCCCGCCTCCGGCCCCGCACGGCGGTCAGCACCGCGATCACGACGCCGAGGGCCGAGAGTGCCATGCAGATGATCGCTGTCATGATCGTGCTCTCCTTGCTGCGGCTCGCTGCAATTCCATCCTGCCCGCTGCGTTCCCTTCCCAGAATGGGAGACTTGCGAGCATGACCGAAAGTTCCACGCCCAGGACCGTCGAGTTCTGGTGCGACCTCCAGTGCCCCGACTGTGCGACCGCCCTCGACGACGTCCGTGCGCTGCGCGCCGCGCACGGTGACGGCGTCGACGTCGTGCTGCGGCACTTCCCCCTCGAGAAGCACAAGTTCGCCTTCCCGGCGGCAGAGGCCGCCGAGGAGGCCTTCGCGCAGGGCCGCGGCTGGCCGTTCGTGGAGGCGCTGCTCGGCCGCGTGGACGAGCTGGAGCGCGGGGGCACGGGCTTCCTGGTCAAGCTGGCGAACGAGCTGGGCCTGGACGGCGAGGAGCTGGACACCGCGCTGATCGACGGCCGTCACAGCTTCACGGTCGAGGCCGATCACGCCGAGGCCAAGGCGATCGGCGTCAAGGGCACGCCCACCTACGTCGTCGCGGGCAAGCTGCTGGACGGCTCGAAGAGCCAGGACGGCCTGCGGGAGCGGATCGAGTCCCTCCTGGCGTAGCCGCCGCGGCCCGCCCGTCCCGTTCGGGGCGGGCGGCCTGTGGAGCCGCAGGGCGCTTCGGAGCACCTCCAGAGCACCTCAGAGCACCTCAGAGCGTTTTGGCGACCGCCCAGCGGAAGGGGCGATAGCCGAGGGAGTCGTAGAGCCGCTCGGCCGGGACGTTGCCCGCGTGCACGTTGAGAGCGAGCTCCCCGACCCCGGCGGCCAACGTCACCCGCTCCGCCAGCAGCATCAGCGCGCGGCCGTAGCCGCGTCCGCGGAACGCCTCGCCCACCTTGACGTTGAACACCCAGGCGGGGTGCGCCTCCCTGGTCGGAGTCGCGGTGGAGACCCAGATCGTGCCGACCGACTCGCCCCCGGCCAGCAGGTGATGGATCGAGACGCCGGGCGAGTCCAACCCCTGCGGGAACAGCCAGGCGTGGTCCGCCGCCGCCTTGGCGGCGGCCTGCTCGGGGGTGCGCCCGGTGTGCCGCACCAACGTCGCGGCGTAGCTCTCCCGATGCGCCTCCTGCCAGGCCTCGAACTCCCCTGCGGTCAGCGGCCGCGCGGTGAGACCGGCCGGCAGTTCCGGCGGCGTGGACGGGAGGTCCTTGACCATGTTGCGCCCGTTCAGCGCGTAGCCCAGGCTCCGCGTCCACCGCAGCACCCGTTCGACCTCCGGACCGTCCTCCACAGTGCTTTCGGCCCGGGTACAACCCCACGAGCGCAGGACCTCCTCGGCGGCCAGGACCGCCGTGGTGCCGCGACCGCGTCCGCGGTCCCGGTCCGCGATCGAGAGCCCGCTGATCCGTCCGCTCCCCTCCTGCGAGGCCTGGAGCTGGATGCCGCCGACTGCACGGCCGTTGACGCAGACCGTGAACGAGCGCTCCCGACTGCCGAGTTCGTCGATGCGTTCAGGGCCGGTCGGCCGCAGGGTGGTGGTCAAGCAGGGCTCCTCACGGACGTTGGCGGACGGCTCGGAGAAAGCGAGGGGTCAGGGCTCGAAGTCGGCGGCCATCCGCTCGGCGAAGACGGACATGGCCTTGGCCGTCACGGGGCCCGGCGCGCCCGGCAGTTCGCGCCGGTCGATCCTGGCGACCGCCTGGACGTCGCGCAACGTGCCGGTCAGGAAGACCTCTTCGGCCTCCGCCAGCACCGAGTACGGCAGGTCGGCCTCCTCCGCGTCGGTCCACTCCAGCACGAGCGCGCGGGTGATGCCCGCGAGGCAGCCGGAGGTCAGCGGCGGGGTGAGCAGTCGGCCGCCGAGGACGACGAAGACATTGGAGCCGGTGCCCTCGCAGAGCATTCCTGCGGTGTTGGCGAGCAGCGCCTCGCTCGCGCCGTGCTCGTGCGCGCGGGCCAGCGCGACGACGTTCTCCGCGTAGGAGGTCGTCTTCAGACCGGCGGTCGCGCTGCGCTCGTTACGGGTCCAGGGGACGGTGACGACGGCCGCGGTGTCCGGGCGGCGCGGCGTCCCGCCCACGGCGACGATCAGCGTGGCGGGGGCGTCACCCCGGTCCGAGCCGAGCGGCGCGACGCCGCCGGTGTAGGTGATGCGGAGTCGGCCGAGCGCGACCGGGTTGGCCTCCAGCACGGCCGCGCAGGCCCGCGCGACCTCGTCCCGGTCGGGCGCGGGCAGCCCGAGGCCGCGCGCCGAACGCTCCAGCCGGTTGAGGTGCCGCCGCAGCGCGAAGGCCCGCCCCTCGACGGCCTTCACCGTCTCGAAGACGCCGTCGCCGACGGTCATCCCGTGGTCGAGCACGGAGACGGTCGCCTCACCGGCGTCCGCCAGGGCTCCGTTGACCCAGATCCGCACGGTCGCTCTCCTCGCTGTGAGCCGGGCACCTCGCTGCACCTGATCTTAGTGGGCCCGGTGCAGTCCCCTCAGGGGCACGGGCCCCAGCACGCCCGCGCCACCACCGCGCGGGCGCGACAAGCCACCCCCCTCCCGCCCGCCGCCTCGCGGTAGCGGCGCCGCCCGGCCACATGCCGAAGGCTGAAGGACCGGGAGCCGAAGGGCCGAGGGGCCGAGGGTCGGGGGGCCGAGGGTCGGGAGCAGAAGGGCCGAGGCCGAGGGTCGGGGGCCGGAGGCCGAAGGTCTCGCCCGACAGCTCCGGTGGGTGTTCTGGAGGGCCGGGGAGCCGCTGGGGAGCCAGGGGCCGGAGGCCGTAGGTCCCGCGCGACAGCTCGGGTGAGGTTCCGCCCGACCTGGGGTCGGGGAGCCAAGCAGCCGAGGGGCGAAGGCCGGAGGCGAAGGCCGGAGGCGAAGGCCGGAGGCGAAGGCCGGAGGCGAAGGCCGGAGGCGAAGGCCGGAGGCGAAGGCCGGAGGCGAAGGCCGGAGGCGAAGGCCGGAGGCGAAGGCCGGAGGCGA
>NZ_BBPQ01000008.1:33131-78137 GCF_000787855.1 Streptacidiphilus anmyonensis
GGAGGCGAAGGCAGGAGGCGAAGGCCGGAGGCGAAGGCCGGAGGCGAAGGCCGGAGGCGAAGGCCGGAGGCGAAGGCCGGAGGCGAAGGCCGGAGGCGAAGGCCGGAGGCGAAGGCCGGAGGCGAAGGCCGGAGGCTCGGGGTGAGCTGCAGATCTGGGGGCCCGTGCGCTGAGCCGTGCGGCTACTGGGCCGAGGCCACGGCCAGCAGGCGGGAAGCCTTCAGCTCGGTCTCGTCCCACTCGCGGTCCGGGTCGGAGCCCCAGGTGATGCCCGCGCCCGTGCCGAAGCGGACCGTCGCGGCGGCTCCGTCCCGCTCGACCCAGAACGTGCGGATGCCGACCGCCAGTTCGCCGACACCCCGGTCCGCGTCGACCCAGCCGACCGCGCCGCAGTAGGGGCCGCGCGGCACGCTCTCCAGGGCGTCGATGATCCGCAGCGCACTGCTCTTGGGCGCGCCGGTGACCGATCCGGGCGGGAACGTCGCGTCGAAGAGCTCCGGCCACCCCGCGCCCGCGCGGAGCTCGCCCCGCACCGTCGAGACGAGATGGACCAGGCCCGGGTGCTTCTCGACCGCGCACAGGTCCGGGACGGACACACTTCCCGTCGCGCAGACGCGCGACAGGTCGTTGCGGACCAGGTCGACGATCATGACGTTCTCGGCGAAGTCCTTCTCCAACAGGTCGGCCTCGGTCCGGCCGGTGCCCTTGATCGGGCCGGAGAGGACGACCTCGCCGTCGCGCCGCAGGAAGAGCTCCGGGGAGGCGGTGGCCACCTCGACGCCGTGGTCGGGGAGGCGGACCGTGCCCGCGTAGGGCGCGGGGTTTCCGTGCGCCAGACGTGACGTCAGGGCGTCCACGTCCGCGCGGTCGGGGTCCGGCAGCGGTGCGTGCAGGACGCGGCAGAGGTTGGCCTGGTAGACCTCACCGGCGGCGATGTGCTCGCGGATGCGGCGGACACCCGCGGTGTAGGCGTCGCGGTCGAGCGAACTGCTCCACGCGGAGCGGTCGGGGCCGAGCCAGCCGGCGGGATCGGTCTGCGGAAACGATTCCTCTGCCCGCACGTCCGCGAACCGTGCGCAGGTGATCCGGCCCTCGAAGTCCGCGACGACCGCCCAGAAACCCGTGCCGTCCAGAACCGCCGGATCATGACTGACCTCCCGGAGACCGGTCGCGACCCGGCCCGCGAAGCGGGCCATGGCATCGGTGGTGGGGGCTGGCTGGGTCACGGTTGTTCCGACTCCTGTGCGTTTGCGGCGGTGGCGGAAGTCTAGGTCTCCGCAGGCCGGCGCGCCCCTGGCCAGGGCACCGGCTCCGGCATGCAGGGGATACGGAATTTGAGCTGGGCCCGGAATCCGCTAGAGTTCAACACGTCGCCGGGACGCGGACCGCAAGAATAAAGCGGGAAGCCGAACGGAGATCACGCGGACGTGGCTCAGTTGGTAGAGCATCACCTTGCCAAGGTGAGGGTCGCGGGTTCGAATCCCGTCGTCCGCTCTGAGTGGGGGGTCTTCATCGGCCCCCTCCTCGGTGGAGTGGCCGAGAGGCGAGGCAACGGCCTGCAAAGCCGTGTACACGGGTTCAAATCCCGTCTCCACCTCCATGCGCGATTAGCTCAGCGGGAGAGCGCTTCCCTGACACGGAAGAGGTCACTGGTTCAATCCCAGTATCGCGCACTGACCCCTCACGGGGTTGTGCATGACAGCAGTACCAAGCACCACAGGCAGTACCACCCGCGCGATTAGCTCAGCGGGAGAGCGCTTCCCTGACACGGAAGAGGTCACTGGTTCAATCCCAGTATCGCGCACTGACCCTTCACAGGGTCGTGCACCACAGGCAGTACCACCCGCGCGATTAGCTCAGCGGGAGAGCGCTTCCCTGACACGGAAGAGGTCACTGGTTCAATCCCAGTATCGCGCACCGCAGCACAGCGTAAGGGCCCCGACGGATGGATCCGTCGGGGCCCTTACGCATCCCCCGGGCCAAGCAGACAAAGTGCGGGGGGTGGGCCCGGTCAGCCCTCACCGACAGACCGGACCCACCACCCGCAGTCCTTGGGGTGCAGCGGAGCGCGTCAGCGGCTCATCATCTGCACCATGGTGTTCGCCTGAAGGGCGAACTGATGCCAACCCCCGAAGGCGTAGGCGAGCAAGGCCGCGACGGGCAGGGCGATGACAAGCGCCACCAGGGGGTTCCTGGTGCCGTCACCGGTCGGCCGACGCCGACGCGGCGGTCGGCTCCCGGTCTGCTGCATGGCCATCGCTGACTCCCCCATCCACCTGTTCGTCGTCGTTCGTCGTCGTTCGTCGCGTCGTGCTCCGGGCGCGGCGGGCGAAGATCCTCGGGGGACGAGCGTCCCGCCCACCGCACAAGAACAACGTTAGGCGGCCCTTTCTTCCCGGTCGTCATGCCAGCGCAGGGTCCTGCGGGCCGCCGGAGGGAGGAGCCTCCGACCTGAGGAGTACTACCGGAGGTGGAGAACGCCCCAAGGCCGGTCTCAGGGTTGTCCCTGAGAGCTCGGCGACCGGCCCCGCGCGCCCGCCGCGCGCCCTCCCGTGCGTTGCGTATCAGCACACCGGCTCGCACAGTCCGTAAGCTGTGGTCCTGGCAATCAGCAATCCGTGCTCGGGCATGCCCAGCACACCCCCGGAGACGGGGACCTGACGGTGGGACGGCGATGTGACGAAGATGCGGCTCCGGCGCGAGGACCCGCGACTCGTCGGGCCCTACCGCCTGCACCGCAGGCTCGGCGCGGGTGGCATGGGGGTCGTCTACCTGGGGTCGGACCGCAAGGGACAGAAGGTCGCGCTCAAGCTGATCCGCGCCGAGCTGGCCGGGGACGCGGAGTTCCGCACCCGGTTCGCCCGCGAGGTCGCCGCGGCCGCGCGGATCCGGGGCGGCTGCATCGCGCGGCTGGTCTCCTCCGACATCGACGCCGAACGCCCCTGGCTCGCCACCGTCTACGTGCCCGGCCCCTCGCTCTACAAGCAGGTGGGCGACGAAGGCCCGCTGCCGTGGGCCGAGGTCGCCGCGATCGGCTCGGCGCTGGCCGACGGCCTGGAGCAGGTGCACGACGCCGGGGTGGTGCACCGCGACCTCAAGCCCTCGAACATCCTGCTCTCCCCCAAGGGGCCGCGGATCATCGACTTCGGCATCGCCTGGTCCAGCGGCGCGAGCACGCTGACCCATGTCGGCACGGCCGTCGGCTCCCCCGGCTTCCTCGCGCCCGAGCAGGTGCGCGGCGTGGGCGTGACCGGCGCGACGGACGTCTTCGCGCTCGGCAGCACCCTCGCCTACGCGGCGACCGGGGACACGCCCTTCGGCTCGGGCAGCTCCGAGGTGATGCTGTATCGGGTCGTGCACGAGGAGCCGGATCTGACGGGCGTTCCGGCGGCGCTCGCCCCGCTGATCCGCGCCTGCCTGGCCAAGGACCCGGCCGACCGTCCCACCCCGGCGCAGGTCCACCACCGGCTGCGTGAGCTCGCGGCGCGCGGCGCGGCGATCGGACGCAGCATCGCGCCGCAGGCGCACGGGCACGGGACCGGGCAGGGCACTGCGTCGGACGGTGTCGGCGAGCGCGCGGAGCGGCACGCAGAGGCGCACGCGGCCGGCCATCCGGCCGGGTCCGGGGAGGCGCACGGCGAGCCGTACGGCGACGGCCAGGTTCACGGAGTCGGATCCGCGGGCGGACCGGGCGTCGGCGTGGGCCTCGGCGAGAGACAGGTCCCGGCGCGCGGCGCGGCGGGAGCCGAGGGGCACCCGCAGGCCGGCGTCCCCCGGAGCGGTGCGGGCACGGCCGGGCGTTCGGGTACGCGGCCGGGAGCCGGGCCGGGCGCGGGGCGGCCTCCGGCGTCGCGGCGTCCGCTGCCGCCGACCGTGCGGGAGACGGTGGAGCACCCCGCTCCCGCACGCCGCACCGGCGAGCCTTCGCGTCGTCCGACGCCCGCGCCCGGCGCGCGCACCCCCTCGCCCCGCACACCGTCCCCGCGCCCCGCGCGCAAGCCGTCCGGCGGCCCCTCCCGCACGCCTCCCCCGGTCCGGCCGGGCGGCCCCGCGGCCCGGCGTCGGCTGCTGCGGCAGCGGCTGATCGTGTTCATCACGGTGACACTGGGCGTGGCGCTGGCGATCGCGACCGCGCAGGGATGCGAGAACCGGACGGCCAAGGGCAGCGGACCGGTCTCGCCGTCGCCGCAGGGCGTCCGGGCCTCCGCGGCCGCCCCCGCCTCGGCGCAGGACGCCTCGGCCGGCCTGACAGCGGTCGCCGCGAACGACCCGGCGGCCCGAGCGGTGGCGGCCGTGGACTGGGGTTCGCGCTCCTACCAGGACCCCGCCGACGGCTCGCGCATCGACCTGTCGAACGGTCACGGCACCGCCCCGGGAGCGCCCGTGACGCTGACCACCGTGCTGCCCGCCCGCTACCAGGGCGAGACCGCGGCGGTCGTCGTGCTCACCCGCCGGGACCGGGCCGTGCCGGAGGACATGATCGAGCTCTACCGGGTCCGCAGCGGTGCAGAACCGGTTCTGCTGGCCGCACACGCCACCACCGGAGACCCCAACGGCACGAGCGTCTGGCAGATCCAGAACGGCGCGGTGCTGCGCGAGGAGCGCACGCCGCAGAGCGGCGGTCGGACGGTCAGCACCACCCGCTACACGGTCGCCGCGAAGGGCACCATGACCGAGACCTGGCCCGGCACGGGCGCGGCCTCCTCTCCGGCCGCCCCCTCCGCCTCGGCCTCGGCGTCGGGAGCCTCCTCCCCGGCCGCCCAGGCCCTCGGCTCCTCCTCGACCGCCTCCCCCGCCCACGGCTGAGCCCCGCGCCGCCTTCGACCCCTGGCCGCCTTCGGCGCGCGCGAGCGCTGCCGCGTGCTCGTTGCTGGGGCCGGGAGGAGGTCTCGACGCGCCGGAGTCGGTCCTGGGCCCGGCGGCCAATTACGGGGAGACTCGGAGAAGACTCGTCCGTGACGACTCCGAGAAGGGACGGCCATGGCGACACCGGATGAGGGGCCGGCTGCGCTGGGCGGCCCCGTCGACTTCCGCCCGGCGACGGAGCTGCTCGGCGCGCTCGTGCGCGGCGTGCGCGAGGAGCAGTGGGACCTGGAGACGCCCTGCGGCGGGATCTCGGTCGGACGGCTGCTGGACCACATCGACGGGCTCAGCCTCGCCTTCACCGCAGCAGCGCGCAAGGAGCGGCTGCCGGACGGAGGCCGGGCGCGGGAGCCGGACGCGGCGCGGCTCGAGGACACGTGGCGTGAGCGCCTGCCCGCGGGGTTGGACGCACTGGCCGAGGCCTGGGATCCGGGCGCGGCGTGGGAGGGGGTGACCACGGTCGGCGGCCTCGAACTGCCCGCGCCGGTCGCCGGGGCCTCCGGCCTGGACGAGGTGCTGGTGCACGGCTGGGACCTGGCCGCCGCCACCCGTCAGCCCTATCCCGTCGCCGACGGCGCGCTCACCGAGTCCATGGAGACCGCCTACGCCTGGGTCGGCTCCGTCGCGGCGCAGAACCCCGAGGGCGTGCCCGGACTCTTCGGACCGGCCGTGGCCGTCGCCGAGGACGCGCCGCTGCTGCACCGCCTGCTGGCCCTGACCGGCCGGGACCCGCACTGGGAGCCGGGCCGGGGGCCGGTGGTGTAGCGCCGGATCACTCGGCGCAGCTCAGGGACGGGTGGCGTAGAACGCCACGGCGGAGGCCGCGGCGACGTTGAGCGAGTCGACCCCGTTCGACATCGGGATGGTGACCCACTCGTCCGCCGCCCGCAGGGCCGCCGTGCTGAGGCCGTTGCCCTCGGTGCCGAAGACGAGCGCGACGCGTTCGTGCCGGCGGGCGGCGAACTCGTCGAGGGAGACCGCGTTGTCCGCGAGGCAGAAGGCCGCGATGGTGAAGCCCGCGTCGCGCAGTTCCGTCAGCCCGTCCGGCCAGGGGTCGAGCACGGCGTAGGGGAGGCTGAGGACCGCGCCCATCGACACCTTGACGGAGCGTCGGTAGAGCGGGTCCGCGCAGCGCGGGCTGAGCAGGACCGCGTCGACGCCGAGGGCGGCGGCGTTGCGGAACGCCGCACCGGTGTTGGCGTGGTCGACGAGGTCCTCGAAGACCGCGACCCGGCGCGCCCCGGCCAGCACGTCCTTGACCGGCGCCGCAGGCTTGCGCTGCATCGAGGCCAGCGCGCCGCGGTGCACGTGGTAGCCGGTCACCTGCTCGGCCACCGCGGGCGTCACCGCGTAGACCGGCGCCGGGACCTCGTCGATGACGTCCTTCATCTGGTCGATCCACTTGGCCGACAGCAGCATCGACCGCATCCGGTACCCGGCGATCCGGGCGCGGCGGATCACCTTCTCGCCCTCGGCGATGAACAGGCCCTCCTCCGGCTCGCGGCGGCGGCGCAGGTCCACGTCGGTGAGCGCGACGTAGTCGTGGAGGCGCGGGTCCTCCGGGTCCTCGATGGTGATGAGCTCGGCCACGGGTCGATCCTGCCCGCTCGCGCTCAGCCTGCCAAGGCGACGACGTCGCCGATCACGACGATCGACGGCGGCCGGATCCCCTCGGCGGCCACGACCTCGGCGACGGTCGCGAGGGTCGCCCGCACGACGCGCTGCGCGGCGGTGGTGCCCTCCTGAATCACCGCAACCGGCGTCTCCGCGGCGCGCCCGCCCGCGACCAGCGCGGCGGAGATGGCGGCGATCCGCTCGACGGCCATGAGCAGCACCAGCGTGCCGCGCATCTTCGCGGCCGCATCCCAGTTGACGAGGGAGCGCGGGTCCTCGGGCGCGACGTGGCCGGAGATGACGGTGAACTCGTGCGTCACGCCCCGGTGCGTGACAGGGATCCCGGCGGCGGCCGGGACGCTGATGGAGCTGGAGATGCCCGGCACGACGGTGACCGGCACGCCCGCCTCGGCGCAGGCGATCAGCTCCTCCATGCCGCGCCCGAAGACGTACGGGTCGCCGCCCTTGAGCCGCACCACGAACCTGCCCGCCCGCGCGTGCTCGATCAGCGCGTTGTTGATCGCCTCCTGGGCCATGAACCGGCCGTAGGGGATCTTCGACGCGTCGATGACCTCGACGCTCGGCGGGAGCTCGTCCAGCAGCTCGCGCGGCGCGAGACGGTCGGCGACCACGACGTCCGCCTCGGCGAGGAGCCTGCGGCCCTTGACGGTGATCAGCTCCGGGTCCCCCGGCCCGCCGCCCACGAGCGCGACGCCGGCCGTCCGGCCGCGGTGGTGCGCGGCGGCGAGGCTGCCGTCGCGCAGACCGCCGACGACGGCGTCGCGCAACGCGACGGAACGCCGGGGGTCACCGGACAGGACGGCCACGACCGTCCCCTCCGCCCGCCCGCTGGCGGGGGTCCACGCGGTGCCGCCGGAGGCGTCGTCGCTGCGGGCGCAGAAGATCCGTCGCGACTCCGCCTCGGCCGCGGCGGCGGCGTTCGTCTCCGGATCCGAGGTGGCGATCATCGCGTACCAGGCGTCGGCGAGGTCCCCGGCCTGGTAGCCGCGCCGTTCCCAGCGCAGCTCGCCGGCGTCGGCCATGGCCTGCACGGCGGGCGTGGTCTCGGGAGCGATCAGGACCACGTCCGCACCGGCGCCGAGCAGCGCGGGCAGGCGTCGCTGCGCCACCACACCGCCGCCGAGGACGATCACACGTCGGCCGGCCAGTCGCAGTCCGACGGGGTACGGCGGGGTCGCGTCGTCGTCGAGCGGGGCGGTGGGCATGGGCACTCCGGAGAACTCTTGAGACGGACGGGGAACACGCAGGGGCGCGGGGAACTGCGCGAGAAACCAATGACGAGCGGATGGCCCTGCGCGTTGGGCCTGCCAGCTTCGTCGGTGGCTTGTCGCGCAGTTCCCCGCGCCCCTTTAGATAGTGCAACCACATGCGGGAGCGAAAGGTGATCCACCGCACGTGCAGAAGCGATTCGCCCGGGAAGGGCCTAGTGCTTCTCGGTGACACCCGCCGAGTCGAACGTCGCCACGTCGTGCATCGCCCGCGCCGCCGACTGGACCAGCGGGAGCGCCAGCAGCGCGCCCGTGCCCTCGCCGAGGCGGAGGTCGAGGTCGATCAGCGGACGCAGACCCAGCTTCGCGAGCGCGGCCTTGTGGCCCGGCTCCGCCGACCTGTGGCCGGCGATGCACGCCGCCAGGACCTCGGGGGCGATCGCCTTGGCGACCAGCGCCGCCGAGCCGGCGATCACGCCGTCGAGGATGACCGGCGTGCGCAGCGACGCCGCGCCCAGCAGGAAGCCCGCGATGGCCGCGTGCTCCAGGCCGCCGACCGCCGCCAGGACGCCGATCGGGTCGGACGGGTCGGGGCGGTGCAGCTCCAGCGCCTGACGGATGACGGCGACCTTGCGGGCGTGCGTCTCGTCGTCGAT
Source organism: Streptacidiphilus anmyonensis (assembly GCF_000787855.1). Taxonomy (GTDB): domain Bacteria; phylum Actinomycetota; class Actinomycetes; order Streptomycetales; family Streptomycetaceae; genus Streptacidiphilus; species Streptacidiphilus anmyonensis. Next base: position 41,494 of record NZ_BBPQ01000008.1, read on the forward strand.
GCCGGTGCCGCGGCCGGTGACGGCGGCCGGGTCCTCGCCGGTGAAGACGGAGATCAGCGCGGCGGCGGCCGTGGTGTTGGCGATGCCCATGTCGCCGGTGACCAGCGCCTTGTTGCCCGCCGCGACCAGATCGCGGGCGGTCTCGATGCCGACCTCCAGCGCCCGCATGGCCTCCTCGCGGGTCATCGCCGGGCCCTGCGTCATGTCGCCGGTGCCGGGACGGACCTTGCGCGGGAGCAGGCCGGTGGTGCGGCCGGACTCGATCGCCGGAGGCAGCTCGGAGGCGACGCCCACGTCGACCACGCAGACCTCGGCGCCGAGCTGGCTCGCGAACGCGTTGATGACCGCGCCGCCCGCCAGGAAGTTGCCGACCATCTGCGCCGTGACCTCCTGCGGCCACGGGGTCACGCCCTGGGCGTGCACGCCGTGGTCGCCGGCGAAGATCGCGACGCACGCGGGCTCCGGGATCGGCGGCGGGCACTTGCGGCTCAGCCCGCACAGCTGCGCGGAGATTATCTCCAGCATGCCCAGCGAACCGGCCGGCTTGGTCATCCGCTTCTGACGGTCCCACGCCTCGCCGAGCGCCTTGGCGTCCAGTGGACGGATGCCGCGCAGGGTCTCCTGGAGGACGCTGTGCGGCTCCTCGCCCGGGAGGGCGCGGCGGCCGTAGGTCTCCTCGTGCACCACCCAGGAGAGCGGGCGCTTCTTCGCCCAGCCGGCCTGCGCCAGCTCCGGCTCGTCCGGGAACTCGTTGACGTAGCCGACGCAGAGGTAGGCGACGACCTCCAGGTGCTCCGGCAGGCCCAGCTCGCGGACCAGCTCCTCCTCGTCGAAGAAGCTGACCCAGCCGACGCCCAGGCCCTCGGCGCGGGCCGCGAGCCAGAGGTTCTCCACCGCGAGGGCGGCCGAGTAGGGCGCCATCTGCGGCTGGGTGTGACGGCCGAGGGTGTGGCGGCCGCCGCGGGTGCGGTCGGCGGTGACCACGATGTTGACCGGGGTCTCCCGGATCGCCTCGATCTTCAGTTCCTTGAACTGCTTGGCGCGGCCCTTGGGGAGCGACTCGGCGTAGATGTCGCGCTGACGCTCGGCCAGCTCGTGCATCTTGGTCCGGGTCTTGGCGGAGCGGATCACCACGAAGTCCCACGGCTGCGAGTAGCCGACGCTGGGCGCGGTGTGCGCGGCCTCCAGGACCCGGATCAGCACCTCGTGCGGGATCGGGTCGGAGCGGAAGCCGTTGCGGATGTCGCGGCGCTCGCGCATCACGCGGTGCACGGCCTCGCGCATGTCCTCGGTGTAGCCGGGAGCGGCGTCGCCCAGGTCCTCGACCTCGGCCTCGGCTCCGGCCTCGACCGCGGCCTCGACCGCGGCGGCCTCCGCGGCCTCGGCGGTGACGGCCTCACCCTCCGGTGTGACGGGCGCGGCGGGGTCCGCGGTCGGGGCCGGCTCGTCACCGACCGTCGGGTGCGGGACGGTCGGCTCGACCGCCGTCGCCTGCGGCGGCTCGTGGGCCGTCTGGACTTCCTGCGTCTCCGGCACCTGCTCGACGGCCTGCTCCGCCACGATCTCTGCCTCCACCACGTCCGACTTCCCCGGCGCCTCGGTGCCCGGCTGCACACCGGACTCAGCGCCCTGCTCCCCCACCGGCCGGTCGTCCGACCCGTCGACCGGATCGGCCGCGACGTCCGCGGACGCCTCGGCGCCCGGCTCGGTCACGGGCTCGCTCATGGGCTCGGCGGCTGACTCGTTCACCTGCTGGGCGGGGGTCTGGGCGGCCGTCTCCGTGACGGGCTCGGCCGACGCCGACGCCTCGGCCGCGGGCTGCTGCTCGGCGGCGGGCACCTGCGCGGCCTCGGCCGTAGCGCCGTCGGAGACGGGCTCGGCAACGGGCTCGGCGACCGGCTCGGCCAGCGGCTCGCCGGTCAGCACGCCGATGCCCTGCGCGGTCTCCTCGGGCTGGACCGGAGCGGGGGTCTGGGACGGCGGGGCGATGAAGGAGGCGATCCGCGTCCGCGGACCGTTGACGGCCCGGCCCTGCGCCGGGACCACCGGCTCGGGCTGCGCCTGCGTCTCCTGCTGCTCCACGGACGCGGCGTCGGCCTCCGCGGGCTCGTCGGCCTCCGCGGGCTCGGTCACGACGGGCGACTCGACCACGGGCCCGGCAGCCTCGACGGCTACCGGCTCGGCGGCCACCGGCTCGGCCGGGACCGGCTCCATGACGAACGGCCCCGTGGCGGTCGGCTCGGCGGGAGCCGCCGGTCCGTCCTGGAGGGCGGTCTCGACCTGGGCGGCCGAGCCGCCCAAGGTGCTGTCCGGAGACGGCATCTGCACCGGGACGGTCGCCGTCGCGGTGGCCGTGGCGGCGGACGCGGTGCGGTCCAGGTACTCGGGCGCGCCACCCAGCGTCGCGGGGCCGCTCGGCGTGGCGACGCCGTAGGGGGGCGTGCCGGCGGGGACCGAAGCGTTGCCGCAGTGGCCGCTCGGGCCGCGGTCGGCCAGAGAGCGGACCGGCACCTGGCCGGTCATCAGGGACGGGTCCGGGATCGGCGGGCCGGCGTGCAGCGGTCGCCGCGGCGCGGCCAGCTGAGCCTGTGCGTCCGCCGCCTCCGCCGCGTCCGCGGTCTCGACGGTGGTCGGCTCGGCGGCGGTCGGCTCGGCGGCCTCCGGGGCCGGGGCGGGCTCGGCCTGCGCCGTGGCCTCGGCGGGCATGACAGTGAAGCCCTGCTCGACCGACTCGGCCCGCTCGACGGACCCGGCAGCCTGAACAGCCGGGCCGACCTGACCCGGCTGACCTGCCTGGGCGCCCTCGACGGTCTGCTCGACCGGAAGGCCCGGCATGCCGACGGCGGCGAGGTACGGATCGGTGGTGTAGCCCTGGGCGGCGTACGCCTCGACCCGCACGCCCGGCTGAACAGCCTGAACAGCCTGAACGGGCGCGACGGGAGCGACAGCCTGGACGGGCTGGACCGGCTGTCCGACCGGAGCGGCCTGACCGAGGACGGACGGCAGCGGATCGGTCAACGGGTCGACCATCGGCGGCGCGAGCGACTGCGCCGCGCCGACGTGCGGGGCCTCGGGCCCGGGGGGCGTCATGGGGGGCCAGGAGGGCGCGGGCGGCTCGCCGTGCGCCGGCACGTGCGCCTGCGCGCCCGACTCGTAGGCGCCCGGGAGGCCGGCCATGCCGTGCGTTCCCTCCATGCCCGTCAGGTTCGATCCGACGACGCCGGGCTGACCCGGGACGACGGGGACGACCGGCGGAAGGTGCTGCGCGTGGGGGTACTCCTGGCCGCGGGCGGCCTCGTTCCACGCGCCCTGCGGGCCCGGCATGAGCAGCTCGTCCTCCTCCTCGTCGACCTCGTCGAGGAAGGTGTAAGCAGGCCGGACACCCTGGACGGGGCCCTGCTCGGCGGCGTAGCCGACGTGCTGCGGCACCTGCTCCGGCTCGAGGCCCGGTACCTGGCCCCCATGGGGGACGTTGCCGGTCTCGCTCATGTCACTGGCTCCTTCCAGGGCCGCCTGGCGTCCACGGCACCGCGGCTGCGGCCACGACACCCACCGTTCCGGTCCTCGCCTCACTGCGACGGACCGGTGCACACCCCGCCCGCCACAAAGAAGAACGACAGAACCGGGGCAACCGGCACGATCGCCCCGGCCACACCGGCATTCTTCCGTCCCACCGGGGGCCATGGCCAACGCGCACGCCCGACGATGCTGTGGCTTCCGCCACGTTGCATCGCGCCCCTCGGGACACGGCGTCAGCCTACCTGCCGTCAGTGACGCCGGACGCCACGGTCTTGCGCCGTGGACAGTCCTCGCAGCTCGTCCACCGGGCCTTCACGCGCGGTCCCCCCAGAGCACCCACCGCGGCGCGGAGGCCCCCAACTCCCCTTCCGCGTCCAGCGAAGAGGACTGGAGCAGGCTGCCCTCGGCGCGGTAGCCCGACCGCGCGAACGCGCGCCGGACCTCCTCCAGCTCCGCCGTGGTGCGCGGGAGCGCGACGATCCGCTCCGGGCGCCGGGTCAGGCACGCCTGAAGGACCGCGGCCCCCTGCCGCACCAGTACGACGTCCGGCTCGGGCAGGTCGGCGAGCACGCCGGGGGCGGCGCCGAGCACCGTCTGCACCTCGACGCCCGCGCGGCGGGCGCTGACGTCGAGTCGGGCGCAGGCGTCGGGGTCCTGGTCCACCGCGATGACGGCCGCGCCGCAGCGCGCGGCGTCCACGGCGAGCGCGCCGTCGCCGGCCCCGACGTCCCACACCAGGTCGCCCGGCCGCGGCCCGAGCCGGGCCAGTGCCAGCGCCCGCACGGGCGCGGGCAGTTCGGACACCGGCGTCCCCTGCTCCGTCGGCTGCGGCTCAGCGGGCTGCGCCCAGCCGCGTCCGGCCTTGCCGGGGAAGTCCACGGGCCGCCCGGCGAGCCATCCCGACGGCGGCGGCGTCCCGCCGTTGCCCGAGCCGCCGATGACCAGCACGACGTTCGGGTCCCGCCACAGGTGGTCGGGCACCCGGTCGGAGGTGAGGACGGTGACGTTCTCCTCGGGCGTGCCGAGGGACTCGCAGATCACGAAGGTGCGGTGCACGTCGCGCAGCATCAGCGCGAGCTCGGAGGGCCCCGCGCCCGGCGCGGTCAGCACGGCCACCTTGGGGTTCGCCCGGCAGACATTGACGGCGCGGCGCAGGCCGCGTCCGTGGGTGGAGACGACCTGCGCGTCGTCCCAGGGCATCCCTGCGCGCGCGAAGGCCGCGGCGACGACGGAGACGGCGGGCAGCACCTCGAGTTCCAGCCCGTACTCGGGCCTTCGCAGGGTGCGCACGACGCCGAAGTATCCGGGGTCGCCGTCCGCGACCACGACGGCGGTCCCGCGGTGCTCGGCTATGCGCCGCGCCACGAGCTCGACGCTGCCGAGCGCCATCCGCTCGACGCTGGGCGCGAGCCGCAAGGCCCGCATGGGGACGCTTCCCGCGGCGACGAGCGTGGCCGCGTCCAACGCGGCGCGTGCGGCGTCGCCGAGCGGCGAGCCGTCCCAGCCGATCACGGTGACCCGGTCAGCCATGGCGGTCGCTCCGCACCTTTTCCCCCACCGTCGTCCTCCACCCGGGCCCCGCACAGGCTAGCCGCCAAGCCTTTGCCGGGCCAGTTGCCCCCCTTGCCCACTGCCGCCCGAGGTTGCACCCCTCAGGGACGCGAGGCTGAACCGAAGTGCGGCTCTCCCCCAGCCTTCGGCCGGGAGGTGCCCCCAGCGTGGGGGCGACAAGCCCCCCACGGAGGAAGCACACCGAACGAGCAGGGCCATCCGCACGCCGGTGGTTGCCCGCGCCCACGCGGCGGAGCCGCATGTCGCCACAGCCTCGCGCCCCTGGACAGGGCAACCGTCTGCAGGACCGAATCTTCAGATCCAGATCGGGTCGAGGTCCTCCGGGAGGAGGCTCCAGACGATGAGGTCGGAGCGGCTGGTGTGCTCCGCGTCCGCGCCGCGGACGAGCCAGGCGCTGCGCAGGACGCCCTCGCTGATCGCGCCCAGCTTCTGGGCGACCTGCTGGGCGGCGATGTTGCCCGCCGCCGTCCGCAGCTCCAGGCGTTCGAACTTCTGGTCCTCGAAGAGCCAGCGGGCCACCGCGTGCGCGATCTCGCCGGCGTAGCCCTCGCCCCGGGCCCAGGGGGCCGTGACGACCTGGATCTCGGTGCTGCGCAGGCGCCAGTCCGTCGCGCGCAGGCGCACCGTGCCGACGAGCCGCTGGGTCAGGAACTCCACCGCCGCCAGCGCCAGGCCGCGGCCGGCGACGCGCTCCCCCACCGACCGCACGTGGACCCAGGACTGCGCGTCCCTGACCCCGTAGGGATGCGGCGCGGTGGTCCACTGGTGGACCAGGTCGTCGTTCATCATCTCGGCGAGCGCGGGCGCGTCGTCGGGGTCGAAGGCACGCAGCACCAGGCGATCGGTGTTGATGGTGATCTCCGGGAAGACCGGTGCGCATCCCGACGGCCCGGACGCCGCATCGCTGCTGCTCATGGAACGATCATGCTCCAGGGTGGGGGCCGCCGTCACCTCTTTGCCCCGGCGTGCCGGGACTCGGAGGTGACGGCGTGTGGGAGAACGAGGCTACTCGCTCCCTCAGAAGGCCGGAATGACCGAGCCCGAGAAGGTCTGCTCGATGTACTGCTTGACCTGCGGGGAGTGCAGCAGTTCGGCCAGCTTCTTCACACGCGGGTCGTTCTGCTCGCCGTTCTTGACGGCGAGGATGTTCGCGTAGGGGTTGCCCTGCGCCTTCTCCAGCAGCAGCGCGTCCTTGGTCGGGTTCAGCTTGGCGTCGAGGGCGTAGTTGCCGTTGATGACGGCGGCGTCGACGTCGCCGAGGGTGCGCGGCAGCTGGGCCGCGTCGATCTCCTGGAACTTCAGGTGCTTGGGGTTGTCCGTGATGTCGTCCGGGGTCGCCGTGGTCCCGGCGCCGCCCTTCAGCTTCAACAGGCCGTTCGCGGCCAGCAGCTGGAGGGCGCGGCCCTCGTTGGTGGCGTCGTTGGGGATGGCGACGGTGGCGCCGTCGGCGAGCGCGGCGGCGGACTTCACCTTGTTCGAGTACAGGCCCAGCGGCTCCAGGTGGACGGCCTCGACGGACACGATGTTCGTGCCGTGGGTCTTGTTGAAGTCGTCCAGGTAGGGCTGGTGCTGGAAGTAGTTGGCGTCGGCGGAGCCGTCCTGGACCGCGAGGTTGGGCGTGACGTAGTCGGTCACGACCTTGACCTGGAGGTTCAGGCCGGCCTTGGCGGCCAGGTTCTTCTGGATGTACTCGAGGATCTGCGCGTGCGGCGTGGGGCTCGCGACGACGACCAGCGGCTTGCTCGCGTCATGGGACGAGCTGCCGGCGGACGAGGTCGACGAGGAGGAGCCGCAGGCGGCGAGGGTGAGGGCCAGCGCGCTGGTGGCGAGGGCGGCGGTGGTGAACTTCACGGAGGTGCGCACGAAAAGTGCCCTTCCAGTCGAGGTGGTGCGGTGGTTCAGCGCTGGACGGAGCCGGTGAGCTCCGGTTCCCGCGCGGGGGTCTCCGCGGCCTTGGGGGCGGCGGAAATCTGGGGGGTGACCCGACGTCGGAACGTCCGGTGGGTGGTGGGGCGCTTGTGGTCGAGGCCGCGGGCGAGGCCCTCGCCGACGAGCTGGACGAGCGTCACCAGGACGACGAGCTCGGCGGCGATGACCCACATGAAGGTGGTCTCGAAGCGCATGTAGCCGTAGTTGATGGCGAGTGTGCCGAGCCCGCCGCCGCCGACCGTGCCGGCCATGGCCGAGTAGCCGACCAGTGCGATCACGGTGGTGGTCAACGCGGAGACGAGAGCGGGGAGCGCCTCGGGCAGCAGTGCCTTGCGCACGACGGCCCAGGTTCCGCCGCCCATGGCCTGCACGGCCTCGACGAGGCCGCCGTCGACGTCGGCGACGGCGGTCTCCACGAGCCGGGCGAAGAACGGGATCGCGCCGACGGCGAGCGGCACGGTCGCGGCCTGCCAGCCGAGCGTGGTCCCGGTGACCCAGCGGGTGAACGGGATGATCGCCACGATCAGGATGACGAAGGGCAGCGAGCGCCCGACGTTCACGACCGTGCCGAAGAGCTTGTTGACGCCGGCGTTCTGCAGCAGGCCGCCGCGCCGGGTGAGCGCGAGCAGCAGGCCGAGCGGCAGGCCGACCAGGACGGTGGCGAGGGTGGCCAGGCCGACCATCCAGACCGTCTCCTGAGTGGCCTGCACCAGCAGCGGCTGCATGTCGTTCCAGCCCATTACGCGGCCACCTCCACCTGGAGGCCCTGCTCGCGCAGGTAGCCGATCGGCACGACGTTCTCGTCGAAGCTGCCGGGCAGTGAGACGCGCATCCGGCCGACCTGACGGCCGCCCAGGGTCTCGACGGCGGCGCCGATGATGCTGACGTCGACGTTGTAGGTGCGGGCCAGCTGCGAGATGAACGGCTGGGCCGTCGCCTCGCCCTGGAAGGTGATGTCGAGGAGGGTGCTGCCCTGGAGGGGCTCGCCCTCGCCGAGCGGGAACAGCTCGCGGGCGAGCTCGGATCCGGGCCGCTCCAGCAGCTCGTGCAGGGTGCCGGACTCGACGACGCGACCGGCCCGCATGAGCGCGGCGGAGTCGCAGACAGACTTGATGACGTCCATCTCGTGCGTGATGAGCAGCACGGTGAGGCCGAGCTGGTGGTTGAGGTCGCGCAGCAGCTGCAGGATGGAGCGGGTGGTCTCCGGGTCGAGCGCCGAGGTGGCCTCGTCGGAGAGGAGCACCTTGGGGTCGCCGGCCAGCGCGCGGGCGATGCCGACGCGCTGCTTCTGGCCGCCGGAGAGCTGCGCCGGGTAGGCCTTCGCCTTGTCGGCCAGGCCGACCAGCTCCAGCAGCTCGCGCGCCTTGGCGACGCGCTCACGGCGGCTCAGGCCGGTGAGCTCCAGCGGCAGTTCGACGTTCTCGGCGACGGTGCGCCGGGCCAGCAGGTTGAAGTGCTGGAAGACCATCCCGATGGAGCGGCGGGTCGCGCGCAGCTCGGCGGGCGAGAGCGCGGTCAGCTCGCGTCCGTCGACGCTGACGCTGCCGGAGGTGGGGCGCTCCAGCAGGTTCACGCAGCGGATCAGGGTGGACTTGCCGGCGCCGCTGGTGCCGACGACGCCGTAGACCTCGCCCTGGCGGACGTGCAGGTCGACTCCGTCGAGTGCGGCGATCTCCGTGGTCGAGCCGGGACGGCCCTGGGCGCGGTAGACCTTACGCAGGTCAGAGGTGGTGATCACAGTGTTTCCGTGGGTCGGCGCGCGAAGCCGTGCGTGCGGCCTGTCTCGCGCGGGAAGGGTGTGCGGGGCGGCCCGGAGCGGTGCTCTACGGGCGGGTCTTGCGCTGGGCGGGAAGGCTCAGCAGCCGCACATTCGACAACAGCGCGTCATGCCGCGCATGCCACGACCACCTGCCGGCATCGCGCCGGTGCTGTGGGTGTGCGTGGTCGTCGTCATGGGAGTCAGTTAAACAGATGGTCTGCGGATCACCCAAAAGGGGCGTCCGGAGTATGAGACGAAGTGTGGACGCTTCGCGAGACGTCGCTGGTCAGCGCCGCCGACAGGGCCAGGGTCGTGCCGCCCCGGGGACGTGGGGAGAGCCCGGGGCGGCGCGCGTCACGCGGTGGCGGCCAGTTGCTCCGCCGGATGGGCGGCCTGCTTCTCCAGCACGATGAAGCTCAGCTTGTTGTTGATCTCCTCGACCTGGGTCTGGCGGTAGCCGAGGCGCTGGTAGAGGCGCAGATTGCCGATGCTGCGGTGGCCGGTGAAGAGCCGGTAGCCGGTGGGCGGCCGCGGCCCGGAGGCGAGCTGCCGTTCCATCGCGCTGAGAAGTCGGCTGCCGAGTCCGTGCCGCTGCATCCGCGGGTGGACCATCAGGCGCCCTATCCGGCCCACGCCGTCGGCGTCGACCCAGCCACGGACGCTGCCGACGACCTCGTCGCCCAGACGGGCCACCAGCACCTGGTGCTCCTTCAGCTCCGTGCGCAGGCTCTCCAGCGTCTGCGTCAGCGGGTCGATGGCCCAGTCACCGTAGAGCTCGGCTTCGCCCTGGTAGCAGAGGAACTGCAACTTCAGGATCCGCTCGGCGTCGTCCTCGGTGGCCACCGAGGTGGTCACGCTCATGCCCACGCGCTTCCTCCCTTTCTCGTGAGCCCGGCCGCGCGGTGTGCGAGGGGAGTACGACCGGGTTGCCCTGACCGGAGGTGTGGTCTGCCTGACGATCATGCGTCGCCATCGGCATACGTTCCAGTCCCCTTTACCCCGCGGCCTCCCGGTTGCAACCTCGCGCCGCGAGCCGACCGCGACCGGACCACGACCCGCACCCGAGCCGACTCGGGTACTTGTAATTCATCACACGATGAATTACTTTCGAGTCCTGGGCCATCACAGACCCAGGGGCATCACCGAGCGATGGGGGAGCACGACGATGAACACTGCTCAGAACCGCGACTACGACGTCCTGGTCGTCGGCGGCGGACCGACCGGCCTGCTGCTCGCCGGGGACGTCGCCGCCGCCGGCCTGCGGGTCGCCCTGCTGGAGAAGCGCACCGAGGAGTCCGAGCTCACCCGCGCCTTCGCGGTCCACGCCCGCACGCTGGAGGAGCTCGACGCCCGCGGCGTCGCCGACGAGCTGCTGGGGACGGGCGCGCGACTGACCAGCCTCAGCCTCTTCGGCGCCGTGCGGGTCGACATGAGCAAGCTGCCCAGCCGGTTCCCCGAGCTGCTGATCACCCCTCAGTACCAGACCGAGCGCGTCCTGCTGGGACGGGCCCTCGACGCCGGCGCGACCCTGCTGCGCGGCGCGGAGGTCACCGCCCTGCGCCAGGACGCGGACGCGGTCGAGGTGGACGCCGTCGTCGACGGCGGGACCGTCACCCTGCGGGCCGCGTACGCCGTCGGCAGCGACGGGGTGCGGAGCACCGTGCGGCGGCTGCTCGGCGTCGACTACCCCGGCGAGTCGGCGATCTCCTCGGTGATGCTGGCCGACGTCCAGCTGGACACCGAGCCCGAGGACGTCCTGACCGTCGGGGCGAGCAGGCAGGGCTTCGCCTTCATGGCCCCCTACGGCGACGGCTGGTACCGCGTCATCGCCTGGGACCACGCCGAGCAGCTCCCCGACTCCGCGCCCGTCGACTTCGAGGCGATGAGCCGCCTGGTGACCTCGGTCCTCGGCAAGGACTACGGGCTGCGCGACCCCCGGTGGACCTCGCGCTTCCACAGCGACGAACGACAGGCCACCAGCTACCGGGTGGGCCGGGTCTTCCTCGCCGGCGACGCGGCGCACTGCCACTCCCCCGCCGGCGGCCAGGGCATGAACACCGGCCTGCAGGACGCGGCGAACCTCAGCTGGAAGCTGGTCGCGGCGGTGCGCGGCTGGGCCGCGCCGGGCCTGCTCGACAGCTACCAGGCCGAGCGGCACCCCGTCGGCGCGCACGTGCTGCGCACCTCGGGCGGCCTGCTGCGCCTGTCGATCGGTCAGTCCGCGCCGCTGCGGCTCGCCCGGGGGCTCGCGAAAGCCCTCGGCTCCCACCTCGCGCCGCTGGCGCGGCGCGGCGGCATGGAGGTCTCCGGCATCTCCGTCTCCTACCGCGAGCAGGCTCCGGCCGGCTCCCACCGCCTGGTCGGCGACCGCGCGGCGGACATCGACCTCACGAGCGCGGATGGCGACAAGGCCCCGACCCGCCTCTACGAGGCGCTGCGCGAGGGACGCTTCGTCCTCGTCGGACCGGCCGGCTCGGCCGATGCGGACGGCTCCGCCGAGTTCCCCGACGACTGGTGCGACCGCGTCGTGACGGCCACCGCCCCGAGCCTCACCTCGGAGTGGGTCCTCGTCCGCCCCGACGGCTACGTCGCCTGGGCCGCGGACAACCCCACCCCGGCCCAGGTCCGTGCGGGCCTGACGGCCTGGCTGGGCAACTGAGCCGGCTGCACCCCCCAGGGGCGCGGGGCTGTGCCGACATGCGGCTCCTCCCCCAGCCTTCGGCCGGGAGGTGCCCCCAGCGTGGGCGCGACAAGCCACTGACACGCAGCTGGTCCTCAATGAACAGGGCCGTGCGCACAGGGTGGTTGCTCGCGCAGTTCCCCGCGCCCCTCAAGGTGCTGCCACTAGATGTCCGGGCCGAGGCGGCGGCGGAGGCACTCCAGGCAACGCGACCGGGTCGGGCCGATGCTGCCGCGCGGGATGCCGAGACGCGCCGCGAGAGCGGCGTAGTCCGCCGTCGGATCGTCAAGCAGCGCAGCGAACAGCGCGCCGCAGCGGGCGGGTAGGCGTGAGACCGCGGCGCGCAGCCGCGCCGCGCGCTCTTGGGCGAGGTGGTGGGTCTCGGGGCAGCCGCCGGTACGGGGAAGCCGCAGCCCGGCGGGGATCTCAGCGTTGGCCATGCCCTCGGGGACGCTCGGCGAAGCCTCCCCGGCTGCCGCCCGGAGGCCGTTTCACCCGCACGGCGGACTGCGCGTCATCAGATGATCAACGGAATGTAACCCAGACCACCGCAGGCCGCGTACCCGGCGGTAACAGAAGGCCACTAGGATCACCGCATCCCGTTACGCGCAACCCGCCCGCGACAGCGCTCGGCCACGACGGAGGCACGGTGTTCTACTGGACGCTCAAGAAGATCATTGTCGGCCCGCTGGTCCGCACCCTCTACCGGCCTCGGGTCACGGGTCTGGAGAACGTCCCCGTCGACGGTCCGGCGATCATCGCGCCGAACCACCTCTCCTTCTGCGACTCGGTCTTCCTCCCGCTCGCGGCACCGCGTCAGGTGCACTACGTGGCCAAGGAGGAGTACTTCATCGGCAAGGGCGTCAAGGGCCGGCTGATGGCGTGGTTCTTCACCGGCGTCGGCGCGGTCCCGGTGGACCGCAGCGGCGGCCGGGCGTCCATGGCCGCGATCGACACCGGCATGGCGCAGTTGGAGAAGGGCCGCCTCTTCGGCATCTACCCCGAGGGCACCCGCTCCCCCGACGGCCGCCTCCACCGGGGCCGCACCGGCGTCGCGCATCTGGCGCTGGCCAGCGGTGCGCCGGTGATCCCGGTCGGGCTGGTGAACACCGACCAGGTCCAGGCGAACGGCAGCATGCGCTGGCGCCGGCCGTTCCGCGTCCGGCCGGAGATCCACTTCGGCAAGCCGCTGACCTTCGAGCGCTACGAGGGCATGCAGCGGGACCGTTTCGTGCTCCGCGCCGTCACCGACGAGATCGTCTCGGCGATCCTGGACCTCTCCGGCCAGGAGTACGTGGACATGTACGCCACGAAGGCCAAGCTGTTGGCCGCGAAGGCGGCCAAGGCGGAGACCCCGAAGGCCGGTCAGGAGAAGCTGAAGGACGCCGCCTAGATCCGCCTGGACCCGGCCGGATCAGAGCGGACAGAGCGGATCAGAGCGGAACCCCCTGGACCCGCCCGCACCGGCGTGCGAGGCTGCCCGCATGGACGTGAAGATCGACATCAACGACTGGGAGCGGCGCAGCGCCCAGGCCTGGGCCGAGATCGACGGCTACTACGAGCGGGGCGAGGCCGGTGAGGCCGAGTTCCGCGCGCGGATCGACGCGCTCGCCGCCGAGCTGCCGCAGGACAGCCCCGTGGTTCCGTTCGAGCGTGCCTGCGCGTGGGACTCGACCGGCCACTCCGACAAGGCCGTTCCGCTCTACCGGGAGGCTCTGGACCGCGGCCTGGCGGGCATGCGCCGACGCCGGGCCGTGGTCCAGATGTCCAGCTCGCTGCGGAACGTGGGCCGCGTGGCGGAGGCGGTCGAACTGCTCACAGCGGAACGGGACAACCACGACCCGGACGCCGCCGTGCTGGACGACGCCGTCGCCGCCACGCTCGCGCTCTGCCTGGTCGACTCGGGCCGCGAGCGGGAGGCCGTCTCGGTCGCGCTCTCCGCCCTCGCTCCGCATCTGCCGCGCTACCAGCGGTCGATGGCCAACTACGCCCGGCTCCTGGTCGAGCCGGAGTAGACCGGAGCAGACAGGCGGCCCGCCTCAGAACCTGCGCAGGAACGAGCCGAGCGACTTCGCCGCGGTGTCGGCCAGGTTGGCGAACGCCTGGCCGAGCTCGTCCAGGTCCTCGGCGAAGGTGTTCGGCTCCCGCCGCTCCGACGGGCCCTGCGACGTCCCGGGCTCCGGCACGACCACCGCGCCCCGGTAGCCGACCGGCCCCTCGTTGACGCGCTGGGACCACCCCTGGAACGAACTCCCGTCCTCCGTCAACCCGATGGACGCCGAGCAGGCCCGCTGGTCGGTCCAGGCGACACGCTCGAACGGGGTCTCCTCGCCGACGGCGAGGTGGAACGTCAGCGGCCCGCCCTGGTGCCAGCGGCCGCCCCAGCCGGCCTCGGTCGTGAAGGCGTGCGTATCGGCCGGGTCGGCGTCACCGGGGAAGGACTGACGGTCGGTCAGCGCGCCGCGCAGCTCGTACCACCGGCCCTCGGCGTCGCGGGCGTGGCCGTAGAAGGTGTGGAGCTCGAGCGCGAACTCGACCGACGCCTCCGCTCCGGACCGCACCCGCCAGTCCAGGCGTGAGGGCATCGCGCCCTCGCCGGAGTCGACATGCAGACGCCAGGCCGCCGCGGGCTCCCACTCCTCCGCTCCAGGCGCGCGCCGGTCGGTGCGGTAGGTCAGCAGGGACTGTGCGAACGACTCGGCCAGCCACGCCCGTTCGGCGGCGTCGCGATCCCAGACGGGCTCGGCCAGCACGCGGTAGAGCCACAGCTGCGAGCGCGCGTCGGAGGCCGTGCGGAGCGTCAGCGTGTTGCTTCCGCCCGGCTTGAGCAGCTCCGCGGGCACCGCGAAAGTGATCTGCTGAGGGAGGTCTCCCCCACCGGGTATGCGGAAGTCGGCCACGACCGTCCGGGAGTTGACGGCGAGCTCCAGCGGTGCGTAGCCGGGACGCGAGCCCAGCTTGGAGACGAGGGCCCGGACTTTGACCGTGAGCTCGTCCCTGACGCCCTCCTCGGGAACGTCGAACAGGAGGGTGACCGCCGCCCCGGCGTCCAGCGCGAAGTGGTCCCGCGCGAAGCGGGCCCGTTCGGAGGTGACCGCCGCGTTGCCGGTCCGGGGGGCGGCGGCGGAGAAGTCGGCGAAGACAGGCTGCACGTGGGCTCCAACATCGGGCATGGACTCGGCTGAGACTCTGCTGACATGCGGCTCCACCGCATGGCGCGTCACCACCCCGTGCAGTGGGTCCCCAAACTAACAGGGCCGACCGACACGAAGGGTCCGATGCATGTGGCGGAGCCCACCGCCGAACAGACGCGGTGTCAGCGTCAGCGCATGCCGCCGGAGGCGAGGATCACGTCCCCCGTGATCCAGCGTGCGTCGTCGGACGCCAGGAAGGCCACCAGCGGGCCGTAGTCGTCCGGGGTGCCCGTACGGCCCAGCGGGGTGTCGGCAATGGCCTGCGCCTCCTGAGCCGAGCCGACGAATCCCATCGCCCTGGTGCCCTCGGTGTCCGACGGTCCGGGCATGATCGCGTTGACCCGGATGCCCCGCGGCCCGAGCTCCTTGGCCGCGGCGATGGTGAACGCGTTGACGGCGCTCTTGGACGCGACGTAGAGCGAGCTGTAGAGCGGGTGGGTGAGCGTGCCGGCCGTCGAGACGTTGACGACCGACGCGGCGCCGATGTCGTCCTGTGCGGCCAGGGCCTGCGTGGTGAGGATCGTCCCGAGCACGTTCGTGGTCATCTCGCGCTGGAACTCCTTCTCGGTGATGTCCGACAGCGGCATGAAGACGGCCACGGCGGCGTTGTTCACGAGCACGTCGACGGGTCCGTACTCCTCGCGCGCCCGATCGAACAGGCGGCGCACGTCTCCGCCGCGGGCCACGTCGGCCTGGACCGCGACCGCCCGGCCGCCCTCGGCCGTGATGTCCGCGACGACCCGCTCGGCGCCCGTCGCGTCCTCCCGGTAGTTCACCACGACGGCCGCGCCGGTCCTGGCCAGCGTCCTGGCGATCCCCGCGCCGAGGCCCTTCGACGCACCGGTGACGATCGCCGTACGTGCGTTGTTGCTGCTCACAGTGACTCCTGGAACGTTCTCGAACGTTGATGCCTGCGGAAGTCACCGTAGGAAAGCGGGTTTCCACGGGGAAGTACGTACTTTTTTGTAAGCTCATGCGGTGACGGAAACCCAGCAGGTCGCAACGGCAGCGCGGCTCCTGGCCCATGACACCTTCGATCAGAGGTGTCCGCTGCGGCCGATCATGGACCAGACCACGAGCCGTTGGGCGACCCTGATCATCTCGGCCCTCATCGCGGGCCCGCACCGCTTCGCGCAACTGCACCAGCGGGTCGGCGGCATCAGCCAGAAGATGCTGTCGCAGAACCTCAAGGCCCTGGCTCGGGCCGGGCTCGTCGACCGCCGGGTCACGCCCACCAACCCGCCGCAGGTCACCTACAGCCTGACGGAACTCGGGGTCAGCCTGGCGGGTCCGCTGACCGAACTCATCCAGTGGTTCGGGCGGCACGGGGACGAGCTCCTCGCCAACCAGGAGCAGTACGACATACGGCAGGACTCGCCCGACGCGTCGCCCGTCCCACCGCAAAGGTGAAGGTGCCGGGGTCGGCCGTCGTACGACGGCCGACCCCGGCACCTTCCGACGCGGCGGACCTAGCGCTTCGCGTCCAGCCACTCCTGCTGGAGCGTCAGGTTGGCCTTGACCTCGGCCAGTTGGACCGCGACCGCGTCCGGGGCGGTGCCGCCGCGGCCGTTGCGGGCCGCGATCGCGCCCTTCACCGACAGGACCTCGCGGACCTCCGACGTCAACTGGGGGCTGATCTCCGCGAACTGCTCGTCCGTCAGATCCCACAGCTCCATGCCGCGCGGCTCGCAGAACTTGACGCAGGCGCCCGCGACCTCGTGGGCGACCCGGAACGGGACGCCGCGCTTGACGAGCCACTCCGCGATGTCCGTCGCGAGGGAGAACCCGGCCGGGGCCAGCTCCTCCAGGCGCTCCTCGTGGACCGTCAGCGTCGCCATCATGCCGATGAAGGCGGGCAGCAGCACCTCGAGGGTGTCGCAGGAGTCGAAGACCGGCTCCTTGTCCTCCTGGAGGTCGCGGTTGTAGGCGAGCGGCAGCGCCTTGAGCGTGGCCAGCAGACCGGTCAGGTTGCCGATGAGGCGGCCCGACTTGCCGCGGGCCAGCTCGGCGATGTCCGGGTTCTTCTTCTGCGGCATGATCGAGGAGCCCGTGGAGAAGGCGTCGTGCAGCGTGATGAAGCCGAACTCCTTGGTGTTCCAGATGATCACCTCCTCCGCGACGCGGGAGAGGTTGACACCGATCATCGCCGTGATGAAGGCGAACTCCGCGACGTAGTCGCGCGAGGCCGTCCCGTCGATGGAGTTGGCCGCGGAGCCGCCCTCGAAGCCGAGTTCGGCGGCGACGTACTGCGGGTCCAGGCCCAGCGAGGAGCCGGCCAGCGCGCCGGAGCCGTAGGCCGAGACGGCCGCGCGCCCGTCCCACTGGCGCAGCCGCTCCGCGTCCCGGGCGAAGGCCTGGACGTGCGCCAGCATGTGGTGCGCGAAGAGCACCGGCTGGGCGTGCTGCAGGTGGGTGCGGCCGGGCATGGCCGTGGCCGGGTGGGCCTCGGCGAGGCCCACCAGCGCCTGCTGGAGCTCCAGCAGCAGCCCGCCGACGATCCGCGCGTGGTCGCGCAGGTACATCCTGCCGAGCGTGGCGATCTGGTCGTTGCGGGACCGGCCCGCGCGCAGCTTGCCGCCGAGCTCGGGGCCGAGCCGCTCCAGCAGGCCGCGCTCCAGCGCGGTGTGCACGTCCTCGTCGGCGACGGTGCCGGTGAAGGCGCCCGACTCGACGTCGGCGAGCAGGACCGTCAGACCCTCCAGCATCCGGGCCAGTTCGTCGTCGCTGAGCAGCCCGGCCCGGTGCAGGACCTTGGCGTGCGCCTTGGAGCCGGCGATGTCGTAGGGGGCGAGCCGCCAGTCGAAGTGCACACTGGCCGACAGCGCGGCCAGCGCCTCCGACGGACCGTCGGCGAACCGCGCACCCCAGAGCCGGACGTCTTCGTTCTTCGCCATCGTGATCCGGCCGCCTCAGCCTTGGAGGTCCCGCTTCGCCGCGATCTTCGACGACATGCCGAAGATCTCGATGAAGCCCTTGGACATGGACTGGTCGAAGGTGTCGCCGGTGTCGTAGGTGGCGAGGTTGAAGTCGTAGAGCGACTCGGAGGACTTCCGGCCGTCGACGACGGCGCGGCCGCCGTGCAGGACCAGCCGGATCTCGCCGGTGACGTGCTGGTTGGCCTCGTCGACGAAGCCGTCCAGGGCGCGCTTGAGCGGGGAGAACCACAGGCCGTCGTAGACCAGCTCGCTCCAGCGCTGCTCCACCTGCCGCTTGTAGCGGGCCAGTTCGCGCTCGACGGTGACGTTCTCCAGCGCCTTGTGCGCGGTGATCAGCGCGATCGCGCCGGGAGCCTCGTAGATCTCACGGGACTTGATGCCGACGAGACGGTCCTCGACCATGTCGAGGCGGCCGACGCCCTGCGCGCCGGCCCGGCGGTTCAGCTCCTCGATGGCCTGGAGCACCGTGACCTTGCGGCCGTCGATCGCCACCGGGACGCCGGCCTCGAAGGAGATGACGACGGTGTCGGCCTCGCGCGGCAGCGCCGGGTCCTGGGTGTAGTCGTAGATGTCCTCGATCGGGGCGTTCCAGATGTCCTCCAGGAAGCCGGTCTCGACGGCCCGGCCGAAGACGTTCTGGTCGATCGAGTAGGGGGACTTCTTGGTGGTGGCGATCGGCAGGTTCTTCGCCTCGGCGAAGGCGATGGCCTTGTCGCGGGTCATCGCGTAGTCGCGGACCGGGGCGATGCACTTCAGCTCGGGCGCCAGGTTGGCGATGCCGACCTCGAAGCGGACCTGGTCGTTGCCCTTGCCGGTGCAGCCGTGGGCGACGGTGGTCGCGCCGTGCTTCCTGGCGGCGGCGACCAGGTGCTTGACGATGACCGGCCGGGACAGCGCGGAGACCAGCGGGTACTCGCCCTGGTACAGCGCGTTGGCCTTGATCGCCGGGAGGCAGTACTCGTCGGCGAACTCGTCGCGGGCGTCCGCGACCTCGGCCTCGACCGCGCCGCAGGCGAGGGCGCGCTCGCGGATCACGTTCAGGTCCTCGCCGCCCTGGCCGACGTCGACGGCGACGGCGACGACCTCGGCGCCCGTCTCCTCGGCGATCCAGCCGATGCAGACGGACGTGTCCAGACCGCCCGAGTAGGCGAGTACGACGCGCTCGGTCACGGCTTTCTCCAATCACTCACAGGGCAGGCGGGGCATGCGTCCAGGGCCGCTGAAGGCATGGGTGCGGGTGCGGGGAAGCACCGCGGCGACCTAGGCATAATTATGCATGCCGCTGTATGAAATTCAAAGCGGATACGGCCGGGGCCGGGCGGGGTCGCCCGCGCCGTCAGGCCAGCAGCCCGCGCAGGGCGCGCGTGACGATGCGGTCGAAGAGCTCGTCCGCCGACTTGGAGCCCGGGGCGCCCGCGCCCTTCAGGGCGGCGGCGAGGTGCGGATACTCCCCCGTGGCCGCCGCATGGCGCAGGTACTCGTCGCGCGCGCGCCGCCAGGGCGGGGGTTCGGTGGCGTCCAGCTGCTTGGCCAGCTCGGCGCGGGCGAGGGAGGCGACCAGGGACTGGAGGACGGCGATCGCCTCCAGCTTCTCCTTTCCGCCGAGCGGCAGCTCCGCGAGGCAGGCGAGGCAGCGGTCGAGGTAGACCAGGGTGTTCGGACCGACGGGCGCGCTGCCCGCGAAGACGTCGAGCAGCCACGGGTGGCGCAGGCAGACCGCGCGGGCCTCGCGGGCGAGCGCGAGCAGGTCGTCGAGCCAGCTCCCCGCCCCCAGGCCCGCGTAGGAGATCTCCGCGTTGACGCGGTCGGTCATCAGCTCGACCAGCTCGTCCCGTGTGGCGACATAGCGATACATCGACGCCGGCGCGGACCCGAGCGACTGGGCGACCGCGCGCATCGTCACGGCGGCGAGACCCTGCGCGTCGGCCAGCGCGACGCCCGCCTCCGCGAGACGGTCCCGGTCGAAGGCCGGCGCGGGTCCGCGCCCGGAACGCGCCGGGCGGAGCCAGATGCTGGTCTCGGACTGCTCGGCCTGCTGCAACGACTGCCGCTCCGACTGCTCCGCCACAGAACGGACCCTTCTTTTCTGCGAACGCCGTATGCAGTATCTTAGTCGGCAGAATACTGCGAACGCTGATCGCAGAAACAGGAGAGGAATCCGCACCGTGGCGATCATGGGACGACTGCTCAAGAACAGGCGCGCCGGCGAGGAGCACGTCGCCTGGCACCGCGCCAACCTGGACGGCCCCGACACCCTGGACCTGCGCAGCGACGCCTTCGCTCACGGCGCGACCATGCCGCTCGCCCAGGTGGGCCGCCGCGCCGGGGGCGGGAACGTCTCCCCCGACCTCGCCTGGAAGCCCGCCCCGGCCGGGACGGCCCAGCTGCTGTTCGTCATGGAGGACCCGGACGTGCCGATCAGCTCCCCGGCCGTCCACACCGTCGCCCTGATCGACCCGGAGCTGACCGCGCTGCCCACCGGGGCGCTCGACGCGAAGGCCCCCGCCGAGGGCGTGCGGATCCTGCGCTCGACCTTCAGGTCGGGTTATCTCGGCCCGGAGCCGATCAAGGGCCACGGTCCGCACCGGTACGTGTTCCAGCTGTTCGCCCTGGAGAACGCGCTGGACGGCGCCGCGCTGGCGAAGGCGCGCCCCCGGGAGGTGCTCGCGTCCGTCAACGGCCCGATCCTGGCCCGTGGACGGCTCGACGGGATCTACGAGCGCTGAGCGCGCGGCGCGCGGCGGGCGGGCGTCAGGGGAAGACGTTCTTCGGGGTGATCACGGACGTCACGGCCGTGGCGAGCAGGTCGCCCGGGGCGTTGGCGACGTTGCCCTGGTACGGGACGTCGGTGTTCACCATGACCACCAGCGTGGCCCGCTCCGAGGGCAGGTAGACGTCCACGGTCTCGTAGCCCGGCACCTCGCCGTTGTGGCCGATCCAGCCGTTGAAGTCCGCGACGCCGAGGCCGTAGCCCAGGCCCGGCTGACCCGTGGGGATGAACCTCAGCCGCTGGGCCTGCGTGTGACGCGACAGCAGCGTCCCCCGGTAGAGGTCGTACGCCCAGTCGTGCAGATCCTTGAGGTCGGAGACCATGTCGGCGTCGGCCCAGCCCCAGCTGGTGCTCCAACCGGTGGCGTCCGCGACGGTGCCGTTCAGGGTCTGCGCGGTGTAGCCGTGCGGGCGGGGCCGCGGCAGGTAGGTCGTCGGGGTCATCACGCTGTGGTCCAGGTCGCTGGGCGCGATGACGCGCCGGCCGACGTCGTCGCTCAGCGACGTGTGCGTCAGCTTCTCGATGACCAGGCCCAGCAGCACGGTGTTGGAGTTCGAGTAGAGGTACTGGCTGCCGGGCGGGAACAGGTTCGGGTGCCGGTACCCGTAGGAGAGCAGCTGCTGCGGGGTGAACGACCTGGTGGGGTGGGCCAGGAAGTCCCTCTCGAAGCCGTTGTCCGCGGTGTACGGGTACAGACCGCTGCGCATGTCCGCGAGGTCCCGCAGCGTGATCCTGTGCCCTTCCGGGACACCGGCGACGTACTTGGAGATCGGGTCGTCCAGGTGCACCCGGCCCTGGTCGACCAGCTCCAGCAGGGCCGTGACGGTGAAGGTCTTCGTGACGCTGCCGATGCGGGTGTTGACGTCGGTCCGCATCGGCTCGCCGGTCTTCTCGTCCGCGACGCCGAACGCGCGCACGAAGCGCCCGTGCCCCGGGAGCCAGGCCCCGACGACCGCGCCGGGAATGCCGTACGTGCGCATCGCGGTCCGGATCGCGCGGTCCAGCCGCGTCTCCAGCGCCGGGGACAGCCCGTCGGCCCCGCCGGGGTCGGCAGCCGCCGAACGAACCGCGACCGCTCCGGCCGACGCCGAGGCGCCGGCCGGAGCGGTCGCGAACGGGACGAGCGCGGCCGCCGCGCACGCGGCGGCCAGCAGGCCGCGCAGACGCGTCCGTCGTGGACCTTGGACCTGTTTCACCGGCACGCCTGCCCTTCGGTTCGCGGGAGCCCCCGGAGCAGGCTGCCAACGAACCGCGGCCACACCGGGCCGTGGCACGCCGCCGCCCCGCCGAACAGTCGTACCGGTCCACCCGACCGGGGCGCCCGCGCCCACCAGGGCCCGGGTCGCCACCCACGGCGCGGGCCGGGCCGGACCCGCATCCGAGGGCCGGCCCTGACCCGGCACGGCTGCCGAGCGCGGGATCGCCCACCGCTCCGCGCCCCGCTCGCCCTGCGCGACGCACCGCAAGCACCCGCACCGGCCACCGCCCCGCGCCTCGCCGCGGGGCGCGAGGCGCGAGGCGCGAGGCGCGAGGCGCGGAGCGTGTGCCGCGAGCCACCTGCCGCCGCGAGCCCGGCAGGCCGAGAGGCTCGGCCTGCGGCAGGGCGCTGGGCTCAACCCGCGGCAGGGCGCGGGCGCAGCGGGGGCGCGCGTCAGGACAGGGCCTGGGCCAGGTCCTCGTACAGGTCCTCTACGTCCTCGAGGCCGACCGAGACGCGGAGCACCGACGCGTGCGGACGGGCCTCGGGCGCGACCGGGCGGTGGGTGAGCGAGGCCGGGTGCTGGATCAGGGTGTCCACGCCGCCGAGCGAGACCGCGTGGGTGATCAGCCGGCAGCGCTCGGCCGCACGCGCGGCCGCGTCGAACCCGCCGCCGAGGGAGAAGGCGAGCACCGAGCCCGGCGCGGACTGCTGCCGCCCGATCAGGCCGAGGGGGTCGCAGTCCGGCAGGCCGGGGTAGAAGACGCGGTCGACGCCGGGCTGCCCCGCGAGCCACAGGGCCAGCTTGCCCGCGCCCT
The DNA here is from genome assembly GCF_000787855.1 of Streptacidiphilus anmyonensis. Taxonomy (GTDB): domain Bacteria; phylum Actinomycetota; class Actinomycetes; order Streptomycetales; family Streptomycetaceae; genus Streptacidiphilus; species Streptacidiphilus anmyonensis. The sequence goes on from NZ_BBPQ01000008.1 coordinate 63,869, forward strand.
CGGACTGGTGACGCACCCGCAGCGGCAGGGTCTGCAGGCCGCGGTGGAGCAGGTAGGCGGAGAGCGGGTGCAGGATGCCGCCGGTGACGGCGCGCACCGGGCGGATCTTCCGGGCCCAGACGTCGCTGGTGGCGACGACGCCGGCGAGGACGTCGCCGTGGCCGCCGAGGTACTTCGTCGCGCTGTGCACGACGATCGTGGCGCCGTGCCGGATCGGCTGCTGGAGCACGGGCGTGGCGAAGGTGTTGTCGACCAGCAGCGGGACCTCGCCGCAGCGGGCGGCCAGCGCGGCGAGGTCGACGAGCTCCAGGGTCGGGTTGGCCGGGGTCTCCACGACGACCAGGCCGGTGTCCGGGCGGATCGCGGCCTCGACGTCCTCCGCCGTCGCCCAGGTGACCTCGGTGCCGAGCAGGCCCGTGGCGAGCAGGTGGTCGCTGCCGCCGTAGAGCGGGCGGACCGCGACGACGTGGCCCTTCCCGTCGGCGCGGGCGGCGAGCAGGCAGGCGCTGATGGCGGCCATGCCGGAGGAGAAGGCGACGCCGGCCTCCGCGCCCTCCAGCTCGGCGAGCGCCTGCTCGAAGCGGGCGGTGGTCGGGTTCCACAGGCGCTGGTAGACAGCGCTGCCGCCCTCGGGGATCAGACCGCCGGTCGCGAGCGACTCGTAGCTGTCGCCGCCGCTGCCGACGCCCGGCAGGGGGTTGGTCGTCGACAGGTCGATCGGGGGGACGTGCACGCCCAGGCCGCGCAGGTCGGTGCGGCCGGCGTGGACGGCACGGGTGTCGGCGCGGGTGGCGTCGGACAGCATGGGGAGTCCTCCTCGTCGAGGGCTGTGGAGCCGGACGGCCCAGGTCGGGGCCGCGGCGGTGCCCCCACAATGAAGATCCGACGCATTCGACGCCACAGTTCCGCAGAAGATTCGGATTCCCCGCGTCCCGTTGTGTACTTGTTCGGGCTCGGCGGGCACGATGGGCCCTGTGCCGAAGAATCCGCAGCCCGCGCTCGCGCCCGTGGACCGCGCCATCCTGCGCCTGCTGGCGCAGGACGCGCGGATGCCGAACAACGCGATCGCGGAGGCGGTCGGCATCGCACCGTCCACCTGTCTGACGCGGATGCGCGTGCTGCGCGAGCGGGGGGTCATCCGCGGCTTCCACGCCGACGTCGACCCGGCCGCGCTGGGGCTCGGCATCCAGGCGATGATCGCGGTACGGCTGCACGCCCACACCAAGGAGCGGATCTCCAGCTTCACCGCCGAGATCCCCCGCCTGCCGGGCGTCATCGCGGCCTACCACCTCTCCGGCGCGGACGACTACCTGCTCCACGTCGCCGTCCCGGACACCGACGCGCTTCGCGACTTCGTGCTGGACCACCTGACCGCGCACCCGGCGGTCGCCCACACCGAGACCAGCCTCATCTTCGGCCACATGCGCGGCGAGGCCGTCACCTGAGTCCGCCCCCGCCGGCCCCGGCCTGGGATGCGCACTCGCGGCGCCGCGTCGATCGTTGAGCTATGCGAGTCGTCACGTGGATGGAGCAGGGTCTGGCCCCGGCCGCCGACGGTCCCGTTCGCTGGCGTGTCTTCCATGCCGCGGACGGTCCGCAGTGGACTCTGTGCGAGAAGAGCACCAACGGGCTGCACGCGGTCCCCACCGGCGTCGAGCAGTGGCCGCCCACCCTCCGGGGCAGCGACACCGTCTGCCCCACGTGCGAGGCGCGGGCCAAGGAGCCGCTGTCGTACTACTGAGGCGCCCCGCCGTGGAGGGGCGCGGGCAGCAGCGGGCCCCCGCGCCGAACGCTGCGCGGGGGCCCGCCGGTGTCGAGGGTCAGAGGTTGCTAGGCCACCCAGCGGTGGCCGTTCCAGTGCTGCCAGCCGTGGCCGGCCCTGCGCTCCCAGCGGTCGTCCCGGGCGTTCCAGCGGGCCGTGATCCCGGCGATCTCGCGCCAGTAGTAGCCGCCCTGGAAGCGGTCGTGCCGCCGGTCGACCGCGTGGCTCCAGGAGCCGTCGCCGTGCACGATGTGCATGACGTGCACGGCCTTGACTCCGTGACCGGAGGAGTGGACGGGGGCCGCCTGGGCCGCCTGGGCCGGGACCAGGCTGAGGAGCAGGATCGGCGCTGCGAGCTTCACGAACTTGTTCATGCCGTGATCAACGACGGCCGCACGCGGCGGTCACCCCGGCGTTAGGCCGCGCGGGTGGGTGATCCGGGCGTGTCGCCACAGGTCAGCGGTGTCGGCCCGCGCCGGAGTCCACGGGATGGGCGCTGGAGGCGGGGTGTCCCCTCGCACCGCCTCAGCGGCCGGGCGGCGCCCGATGCCGGATCCGGTCTTGAGACCTCGGGCGGGTCCGGCCATCCTGGCCGGGTGACCTCAACTCTGGCCTCTGCCAAGGGAACCACGACCACGGCGCAGCCGGCGGGCCCGCGCGGGCTGCCGCTGCTGGGCAACCTGCCCGCCTTCGCCCGCGATCCGCTGGCCTTCTTCTGCCGCCTGCGCGACGAGTACGGCGACTGGGCGTCATGGCGGCTCGGCCCCAGGCCCTGCCTGTTGATCTCCCGGCCCGAGGAGGTCAACGAGCTGCTGGCGGGTGTCGAAGTCACCTTCAGTCCCTCCGAGTTGGGCTGGGCCCTGCACCACGTCCTCGGCCAGGGCGTGGTCACCAGCACCGGGGACGACTGGCGCCGCAAGCGCTCGCTGGTGCAGCCGTCGGTCCGGCCCCGGCAGGTCCGCTCCTACGCGGCGACGATGGTCGAGTGCGCCGACGCGGTCGCGTCGTCCTGGCGGGACGGCCAACGTGCGGACGTGCAGCAGGAGATGACCCGCCTGACGCAGCGGGTCGCGGTCCGCACGCTGTTCGGGGTGGAGACCGCCGGCCGCGAGGAGACCATCGCCAGGGCGATGGCGGTGGCGCAGCAGGAGATCGGCGCGGAGCTGCGCGGCGTCACCGTCTTCTTCCCGGCCTGGGCGCCGACTCCCGGGCGTCGCCGACTCCGCGTCGCCGTGGCCGAGTTGGACGCTGAGATCCACCGCATCATCGAGGAGCACCACGCCGCGCGGGCGGCGGGCGAGGAACGCGACGACCTGCTCAGCCGCCTGCTCGCCGCTCGCGACGAGACGGGCGCGCCGCTGTCGGACCGGGAGCTGCGTGACGAGGCCGTCACCCTCTACATCGGCGGCCACGAGACCACCTCCACCACCCTGACCTGGGCCTGGCACCTGCTGTCCGGGGCGCCCGAGGCCCGTGCCCGCCTGGACGCGGAGCTCACCGAGGTCCTGGACGGCCGGCTGCCCACCTTCGACGACTACGCGCGGCTGCCGTTCACGCAGGCGGTGGTCAAGGAGTCGCTGCGGCTCTTCCCGCCGATCTGGCTGATCAGCGCGGTCGCGCGGGAGGGCGCGCGCCTGGGCGGCCGTGAGGTGCCGACCGGCACGACGGTCTGGACGAGCCAGTGGTCCGTGCACCGCGACCCCCGCCTCTACCCCGAGCCGGACGCCTTCCGTCCGCAACGCTGGGACCCCGACGCCCCGATCCCCGTCCCCGACCACGCCTGGTTCCCCTTCGGCGGCGGCCCCCGCACCTGCCTGGGGACGCGCTTCGCCCTGGTGGAGGCGGCCCTGGTGCTGGCCGTGCTGGCGCAGAGGTGGCGGGTGGAGACCGATCCGGGCGAGGTGAAGCCCTTCACGGGGCTGACCCTCCAGCCCTCCAGCCCGATCCGGGCGACACTGCGCTCCCGCGGCTGACGGTCGGCGCCCCCGCGGGGGGCGCCGACCCGGCGTCAGACCGCCTCGCCGACGGGCTCCTCGGCGTGGAGTTCCGCCACGATCCCGTCCCACAGGGCACGGCGCGCCCGCATGGCCGTGCGGACCGTCTCGGCGCACTCGCGCCACTTGGCCTCGTCGTCGCCGCACAGATCCGCCAGCATGGCCATGGCCATGGGGGTGTGCTCCTCGCCGTCGACCTCGATGTGGCGGGCGAGGTAGTCGCGGAAGGTGGCGAGGCGGCCGCCCTGGTCGTCGATCCTGACGATCTGGTCGAACATCTCGGGGATCAGGTCCTCGCGCCCGAAGGCGAAGGCCGCGGCCTGGCAGTGGACGGGTGCGGCCTCCACGAAGTTCCAGGTGGCGTTGACGAAGTCGGCCGCGGCCGCCGGAACGCACGCCGTCCTGAGGGCGGAACGGACGTCCTCGCCCGCGCGGACGCGGGCGAGGAACGTCTCGATCGGTCCGGTGTCGGCTCCGGCCTGGGCCATGCCGTCGAGGTACAGCTCGAAGTGGCTGATGAAGCCGTCGCCCAGCGCGTCGCTCTCCTCGACCAGGACGATGTCGTTGATCAGCCGGCGGCTCTCGGAGGAGCCCCGCGGCACCCACGGGACATCGACGCAGGTGAGCTCGCGCTGGAGGGCCTTGAGGAGGGACATGAAGTCCCAGACGGCGAAGACGTGGTTCTCGGTGAAGGTGTTGACGTCCCGGAGGGTGGTCAGGCATCGGTACACCGGGTGGCCGGTCACCTCCGAACGGGCGGCCGACACGGCGGCCCGCAGTTCGTCGATCGCGGGGTTCTGCTTGCCCCAGTCGTAACGTGACATGGTGCTCTCCTGAATATCGATGCCCGGGTTCAGACGGGCCGGACGGGGCGGATGGTGGCGTAGGCCTGCCGTGGCGACGGCTGGATCAGGCACTTCCCGGTGAAGAGCAGCTCCGCCAGCGGAAGCGGCCGGTGATAGAAGTTCAACGACGTGGGAGCGTCGAAGATGTCGGCGGACGCCAGGAAGAACGGCAGTTCCGCCACGAGGTAGCCCATGGCGCGGGCGATGGTGCCGTCGGTGTGCGGCCCTTGGCTGCCCCGGGCGGCGAGCACCTCCCGGCTCATGTCCGCGCACGTCTCCCAGAGCGCGTCGTCCTCGGCCAGCGCCTTCTCGCACTCGGCGAGCCGCTCTCGGTAGACGTCGTTGGACTCCAGCTGCGACATCCGGTGCAGGCCGTCCTCGGGCCTCGGTCCGCCACGCTCGCGCCAGGCGCGCGTGACCCGGTTGACCAGGGCGTTGATCTCGCCCCTGGTCTTCTTCGCCGCGCGGGCGGGGTCGTGACCCAGCGCCAGGAAGGTCTGCTCCAGGGCCGAGTCCGGGATGACGACGTCGACGCGGGCGAACTCGTCACAGAGCCAGCCGAGCAGAGCCGTCAGCCTGGGCACGCTGAAGTAGCTGTTGCCGGGGCTCACACCCACGACCACGTGCTGCCGCTGCTCCCAGACCGCGCGGCAGGCCTCGGTGAACGGTTCGACCGTGAACGGCCCCTGGACGACCGGCGATCCGCTCCGGTCGACCGCACTCCCCCGTGCGGTCATCAGGTCCATCGCCCCGAGCCGACGTGGTCGGCGTCGCCGAGATACCGCCGGCGGAGCTCCTCCCGGAGGATCTTCCCGGTGCCCGTGCGCGGCATGTCCTTGAAGGCGATCACGATCGGCTCGGCCAGTTCGGGCAGCCCTCGGACGGCCTCCTCCCAGAGCTCCCTGCCCAGTTGGCCCTCCGGGGTGGCGACGACGGGGACCGGCGGCTGGTCCGGCACCGTGAGCAGCGCCACCTCGTGCCGTTCGGGGAGCCGGTCGACGATGACGTCCTCCTGCTCCAGGCAGCTGACACCCGGCGCGTAGTTGACCTCGCGGTCGAGGAGCTTCAGGGCACCGGTCCGGGTCTTGATCCCGATGTCGCCGGTGTTCCACCACTCACCGACCGCCTTCTCCTCCCAGCGCTCGGGTTCGCGGTAGTACCCGATGCAGCGTGCCTTGGTCCGGGCCAGGACGAGCCCCGGGCTGCCGTTCGGCACGGGCGCGAAGGTCTTCGGGTCCACGACCTTGAGCTGGACGAACCCCGGCATCGGCCGGCCCACCTTGCGCGGGCCCGGCTGCGCGTCGCGGCGCCGGTTCGCCCGCTGGCGGGTGATGAACGTCATCCCCATGCCGCCGGTCTCGGACTGCCCGTAGCCCTCACGCCACAGCGGCATCCGGTGCGCGGAGGCGTTCAGGAAGGTGCGGACGGTGGACCAGTGCACGGCGTCGAAGTTGCTGATGAACATCCGCACGTCGCGGAAGGCGCCGAAGCGCCCGTCACCGGCGAGCCCCTCCAGTTGGGAGAAGTCCACCGGCAGGGCCTCGATCACCGTCGGCCGGTACTGCCGGAACAGCCGGCCGACGACCTCGGGGTCGCTGTCGCTCATCAGCAGGACCTTCGCGGGCGAGAGCGTCAGCACCGAGTAGATCCAGGTGAAGGAGCGGGCGTGGACGTAGGGCAGGAACATCGCCACGGTGTCGTTGCGCCGGAAGGTGATCGGCGGCAGGTGCCGGCATTCCAGCCGGGCCATCTCACCCTGGAGCTTCCTCGGGGTGTACATGATGAGCTTGGGAATGCCGGTGGTGCCGGAGGTGTGGGTGAGCATCATCAGCTCGTCGTCGCCGACCGGGTTCGGCGGCGGTTCCTCGCCGCCGCACAGGTCGGCGAAGGCCAGCGTGTCGGGCAGCCGGTCGTCCAGGCAGACGGTCCGCTCCGCGAACGAGACGAGCGAGTCCCCGTCGCTTCCGCGGCTCTCGAGCAGCCGGCGGTTGCTCACCAGCAGTTTGGCCTCGACCCGCTGGAGCAGCGCGCGCACGGTGTCGTGGGAGAGCAGGCCCGAGAGCATGACCGGCACCGCGCCGATCCGGACCCCGGCGGCGGCCAGCAGCAGGCAGTCGAAGTGGTTCTCCTTGTAGACGGCGAACCGGTCGCCGCGGCGCAGTCCGGCCGCGTGCAGCGCGGCGGCGGTCCTGCGGACCAGCTGGGCCATCGCCTCGACGTCGAGGATGTCCTGGCCGGTCGGATCGATGTCGAGTGGTCGGCTCAGACGGAAGACCATCGCTTTTCCGGCTTCCGCCCGGCGGTCGAAAAGAAGTCCCAGACTGGACTTCCACAACTGGAGATTGGACACGGATTCCCCCATTGCCATTCGGTTCCAACCGATTGGTCACGCGAATCGAAATCACCCTAGGTTCGCCTCGAACAGTCCGTCAAGGAGCCCGGAAAGGCACGGATACCATTGCTGGTGGGAATGCGAACCAAGAAAGATCCCATCCGGATGCGGAGGCCGGGTAATGGTGATGGGAATGGGCGGCGAACACGCAGTTCGACCGCCTGCGGATCCATCGCGGCTTGAGCCGCGTTCGAACGGGACTCGACCGGCGGGGCATGGGCGCTGGCCTCCGGGCGGGCATGAATGCGAAGGTGGCCGTGCCATCCGGCGTCATCACCACGAGGGGGACCCATGACGCAGTACGACGAACTCGCCGCGCGTCTCGCCGACATCGAGAAGGCGATCCATTTCTATCGCGAGACCGTGGAATTCCCGTCGTTCTTCGACGCCCTCGGAAAAGCGCGTGGAATGCGCGTGCTGGACGTGGGGTGCGGCGACGGCGTCTATGCGCGGAAGGTCGCACGGCAGGGCGCCGCGCAGGTGGTGGGGACGGATTCCTCCGCCGAGATGATCCGCCTGGCCGAGGCCGCCGAGGCCGAGGAACCGCTGGGAATCCGCTATCTCGTGCACGATCTTGCGGCGATGCCGTCGCTGGGCGCGTTCGACGTGGTGGTCGCCGTCAACGTGCTGCACTACGCGGACGACCGGGGCGCGCTGGAGAGCATGTGCCGACAGCTCGCCTCGCAGCTCGCCCCCGGCGGGCGGCTGCTGGCCTACGTCGGCAACACCGAGTGCGACGCGGAGGCGGCGAAGGACTTCGGATTCCTGGTCGACCGGCCCGCCGACGCGCACGAGGGGGACGCCTTCACCGTCACCATTCCGGCGACGCCGCCGGCCACGGTCGAAGTCCGCTACTGGCCGGCGGCGAGCCTCCAACAGGCCCTGGAGTCGGCCGGGTTCGCCCGCGTCGACTGGGAGCCGATGGCTCACACCGCCGGCGACGACCCGCGCGCGGCCGGCCTCGACCGACTGCTGAAGAACCCGCCCGGCCTGCTGCTGAGCGCCTACCTGGACTGACGGCCGGACCTCGGCGGACCTCCCGGCGTGGGCGGAGCGCCGCTCAGGACTGCGCCAGCCGCAGCAGGTACTGGGCCAGGTCCTGGCCGCCGTTCGGGTCGCGGCTGATGACCAGGACCGTGTCGTCGCCCGCGATGGTGCCTATGATCTCCTCCACCCCCGACTGGTCGATGGAGGAGGCGAAGAACTGGGCCGCGCCCGGCGGCGTGCGCAGCACCACCAGGTTGCCGGAGGACGTCGCGGAGACCAGCAGCTCGGCCGCCAGCCGGGCCATGCGGGTCTCCGACGCGGACTCCCCCATCGGCGCCAGCGGCGTCCGGTCGCCGCCCTCCGCCGGGACGGCGTAGATCAACGCCCCGTCGGAGTTGCGGATCTTGACCGCGCCGAGCTCGTCCAGGTCCCGGGAGAGGGTGGCCTGAGTGACCGTCAGCCCGTCGTCGGCGAGCAGCTTGGCCAGCTGGCTCTGCGAGCGGACGGGCTGACGTGTGAGCAGCTCCACGATCCGCCGGTGGCGTGCCGTGCGCGTCTGCGGCAGCTGGGCCGCCGCGGACGAGGCCGGCGCGTCGCGATGGGGTTCGGTCATGGAGCAAGTGTCCCTTACTTGATCGAGCGGAGCACACCCGGGAGGACCGCCAGGAAGGCGTCCACGTCCCACTCGGTCAGGATCAGCGGCGGGGCCAACCGGATGACGTCCGGGGCCGCGGCGTTCACCAGGAATCCCGCGCGCTGGAGCGCGGCCTGGAGCTCGCCCGCGACCGGCCGGGTGAGCACGATGCCGATCAGCAGACCGGCGCCACGAACATGGTCGACCAGGGGGTCGTTCAGGGCCGTGACGCCCGCCCGCAGCCGCTCGCCCACCTTGGTGACGTGGTCCAGCAGGCCGTCCTGCTCGATGGTGTCGAGGACGGCGTTGGCGGCCGCGCAGACGACCGGGTTGCCGGAGAAGGTGGAGCCGTGGTGGCCGGGCTTGAACAGGTGGGCCGCGTCGCCGAAGGCGATCGTCGCGCCGATGGGCAGGCCGCCGCCGAGACCCTTGGCGAGCGTCACGACGTCCGGGTCGACGCCCTCGAACGCCTGGTACCGGAACCAGTGGCCGCAGCGGCCGATGCCGGTCTGGATCTCGTCCAGGATCAGCAGCGCGCCCTTGGCCCGGGTGATCTCACGGGCCGCGACCAGGTAGTCCGCCGGGGGGACGACGACGCCGTTCTCGCCCTGGATCGGCTCCAGGATCACGGCGGCGGTCTCCTCGGTGACCGCGGCGCGCAGCGCCTCGACATCGCCGTAGGGGACGTTGGTGACGTCGCCGGGCAGTGGGTGGAAGCCGTCCTGCTTCTTCGGCTGGGCGGTCAGCGCGAGCGCGCCCATGGTGCGGCCGTGGAAGGCGCCGAGCGCGGAGACCATGTGGGTGCGGCCGGTGAGCCGGGCCAGCTTGAAGGCGGCCTCGTTGGCCTCGGCGCCGGAGTTGGAGAAGTAGACCCGCGCCTCCTCGTGGCCGGTGTGGCCGATCAGCCGCTCGGCGAGCCGGATCGGCTGCTCGGCCATGAAGAGGTTGGAGACGTGGCCGAGGGTGCCGATCTGCCGCGTGACCGCGGCGACGATCGCCGGGTGGGCGTGGCCGAGCGAGTTGACCGCGATGCCGCCGAGGTAGTCGGTGTAGCGCTTGCCCTCGGCGTCCCAGACGTGCACGCCCTCGCCGCGGACCAGCGGCAGCCGCGGGGTGCCGAAGTTGTCCATCAGCGCGTGCTGCCAACGGCTCGTCAGCTGGTCGTCGGAAGTTGCCGCAGCGTTGCCGGTCATGCCAGCCCCCCAGCCATCACGGTCAGTTCGGTGTCGGTCTCGGCGTCCGGCACGACCATCGTGCCGATGCCCTCGTCGGTGAAGATCTCCAGCAGCAGGCTGTGCTGGACGCGGCCGTCCAGCACGCGCGCGGTGCCCACGCCCTCGCGGACGGCGCGCAGGCAGCCCTCCATCTTCGGCAGCATGCCGCTGGCCAGCGTCGGCAGCAGCTTCTCCAGCTCGGAGGCGGCCAGCTGGCTGATCACGTCGTCGGACTCGGGCCAGTCGGCGTAGAGGCCCTCGACGTCGGTGAGGACGACCAGCATCTCGGCCTGGAGCGCCACGGCCATGGCGCTGGCGGCGGTGTCGGCGTTGACGTTGTAGACGTGGCCGTCCGAGCCGCGCGCCACGGAGGAGATGACGGGGATGCGCCCGTCCTGGATCAGCGCCTTGACCGCGCCCGCGTCGACGTTGGCGATGTCGCCGACCAGGCCGATGTCGACCTGCTCGCCGTCGACCTCGGCGTAGCGCTTGATCGCGGTCATGGTGTGCGCGTCCTCGCCGGTCATGCCGACGGCGAAGGGGCCGTGCTCGTTGAGCAGCCCGACCAGGTCGCGCTGGACCTGTCCGGCCAGCACCATGCGCACCACGTCCATGGTCTCCGGCGTGGTGACGCGCAGACCGTTGGTGAACGTGGATTCCAGGCCCAGCCTGGCCAGCTGCGCGCTGATCTGCGGACCGCCGCCGTGGACGACGACGGGGCGCAGGCCGGCGTAGCGAAGGAACACGACGTCCTGCGCGAAGGCCGCCTTGAGCTGGTCGTCGACCATGGCGTTGCCGCCGAACTTGATGACGACGGTCTTGCCGTGGAAGCGCTCCAGCCACGGCAGGGCCTCGACGAGCGTGAGCGCCTTGGGGAGCGCGGTGTTGTTGCGGGCCTGTTCGCCCTTGGGTGCGATCTGCACGACGGGTCCAGTCTTCAGGTGGTCAGCTGGAGTAGGCGCTGTTCTCGTGGACGTACTCGGCGGTGAGGTCGTTGGTCCACACCGTCGCCGTCTCCTGACCGGCGTTCAGGTCGGCGGTGATGACGACCTCGCGGTCCTTCATGGTGACCAGCTCGCGGTCCTCGCCGACGCCGCCGTCGCGGCAGACCCAGACGCCGTTGATGGCGACGTTCAGCCGGTCCGGCTCGAAGGCGGCCGAGGTGGTGCCGATGGCGGACAGGACCCGGCCCCAGTTCGGGTCCTCGCCGTGGATGGCGCACTTGAGCAGGTTGTTGCGGGCGATGGAGCGGGCGACCTCGACGGCGTCGGCCTCGCTGGCGGCGTTCACGACGTCGATGCGGATGTCCTTGCTCGCGCCCTCGGCGTCGCCGATCAGCTGGCGGGCCAGGTCGGCGGAGACCTCGCGGACGGCTGCGGCGAACTCGTCCGCGTCCGGGACGATGCCGCTGGCGCCGGAGGCGAGCAGCAGCACGGTGTCGTTGGTGGACATGCACCCGTCGGAGTCGACGCGGTCGAAGGTCTTCGAGGTGGCGGAGCGCAGGATCGCGTCCAGCTCAGGGGCCTCGACGAGAGCGTCGGTGGTGATCACCACCAGCATGGTGGCCAGGCCCGGGGCGAGCATGCCCGCGCCCTTGGCCATGCCGCCCACCGTCCAGCCGGTGCCCTGGGCGACGGCGGTCTTGTGGACGGTGTCCGTGGTCTTGATGGCGACGGCGGCGGCCTCGCCGCCGTCCTCGCTGAGCGCGGCGGCGGCGGTCTCGGCGCCGGGGAGCAGCTGCTCCATCGGCAGCCGGACGCCGATCAGGCCGGTGGAGGCGACGGCGACCTCGCCCGCGCTCAGGCCCAGCACGTCGGCGACCTTCTCGGCGGTGGCGTGGGTGTCCTGGAAGCCGAGCGGGCCGGTGCAGGCGTTGGCGCCGCCGGAGTTGAGGATGACGGCGCTGATCTCGCCGCCCCTCACGACCTGCTGGGACCAGAGCACGGGCGCGGCCTTGACCCGGTTGGAGGTGAAGACGCCGGCCGCGGCGTGGGAGGGGCCGTCGTTGACGACGAGCGCCAGGTCCGGCGCGCCGGACGCCTTGATCCCGGCGGCGACGCCCGCCGCGCGAAAGCCGCGGGCCGCCGTGACGCCGACACCAGCATTGGTCACGGGGTTCTGGCTCACGGTGCGACTCCTGTCTGCGGAAGGCCGAGCTCCTCGGGCAGGCCGAGGGCGATGTTCATGCTCTGGACGGCGCCGCCGGCGGTGCCCTTGACCAGATTGTCGATGGCGGCGATGGCGATGATCCGGCCGACGCCCTCGTCGAGCACGACCTGGACCAGCGCGTTGTTGGACCCCTGGACGGAGGCGGTGGCGGGCCACTGCCCCTCCGGGAGCAGGTGGACGAAGGTCTCGCCGTCGAACGCCTCGGCGTAGGCGGCCCGCACCTGCGCGGCGGTGACGCCGGGCTTCGCCTTGGCGGAGCAGGTGGCGAGGATGCCGCGCGACATCGGCGCGAGCGTGGGAGTGAACGAGACGGCGATGCGCTCGCCCGCGACGGCGGAGAGGTTCTGCGTCATCTCGGGCGTGTGGCGGTGGACGCCGCCCACGCCGTACGGGCTCATCGATCCCATGACCTCGCTGCCGAGCAGGTGCGGCTTGGCCGCCTTCCCGGCGCCGGAGGTGCCGGACGCGGCGACGACCACGGCCTCGGGCTCGGCGAGCCCGGCGGCGTAGGCGGGGAACAGCGCGAGCGAGACGGAGGTGGGGTAGCAGCCGGGAACGGCGATGCGCTTCGTCCCCTCGAGCCCCTTGCGCGCGCCGGGCAGCTCGGGCAGCCCGTACGGCCAGGTGCCGGCGTGCGGGGAGCCGTAGAAGTTCTCCCAGTCCTCCGCGCTGTGCAGCCGGAAGTCCGCGCCGCAGTCGACGACGAGCACGTCCGGCCCCAACTGCTCCGCCACGGCGGCGGACTGGCCGTGCGGCAGGCCGAGGAAGACGACGTCGTGCCCGGCCAGCGTCTCGGCGGTGGTCGGCTCCAGCACCCGGTCGGCCAGCGGCCACAGGTGCGGCTGCAGCTCCCCGAGCCGCGTCCCGGCGTTGGACCCGCCGGTCAGCGCCCCGATCTCGATCGCGGGGTGGGCCAGCAGCAGTCGCAGCACCTCTCCCCCGGCATACCCGCTCGCCCCGGCGACCGCCGCGCGGTAAGTGGCCTTCGCTGCCATGTGCTGCCCTCCTCGTGTGGGGATAACTATACGGAGGTCCACAGATTCATGCAATGAAGCCCGCCGGGGAGGGCCCTACCGGCATCAGGCCAGCTCGACGACCCAGATCGGAACGCGCGTCTCCGCGGCGTCCGCGTCCCAGTCCCAGTCCCAATCCTCGTCCTCGTCCCAGTCCTCGTCCTCGTCCTCGTCCTCGTCCTCAGCACTCTCGGCGACCCGCCCGGGCCAGTGGGCGACCAGCTCCGCCGCCGAGTCGACGGGGAGGAAGGGCACGGGGGCGTCCAGGGTCTGCGCGGGGGTGCGTGAGGTCGTACCGCAGTACAGGCCGGCGTCCTCGGCCGGGAGGTAGGCGTAGAAGGTGGCGGGGCCGCTGCGCCCGGCCGTGGCGAGACGGTCCCGCAGGGTCGTCGACAGCCCTTCGAGCAGCGACGGGAGATCGTCCGCCGCGGGGTCGTCCAGCAGCTCGGGCTCGAGGCGGACCCGGTTCACGAGCGTCTCGATCCTGCGGTCGGCCGGTTCGAGCAGCAGCGGCGCGTCCGCGAGCTCGGCGAAGCGGTCGGCGAGAGTCCCTCCCGTCAGGACCGGCTCCCGCTCCGTGCGACCGGGCAGAACCGGGACGTAGCCGCGCGCCCGCTCCCGGATCCAGACCTGCCGGACGCAGAACGCCGACCAGACCGGCGCGGCCAGCAACGGCGCCAGCGCCCAGACGAATCCCTCGCCCAGCAGCCACAGACCGGCGGCGAGCAGGCCGAACTGCGCGGCGTCCTCCGCCAGAAGACGCCGGGCCGCAGTCGCCCCCGAGGGATTGCGCCTCCGCGCCCAGCCGCGGTTGAGCAGGACGAACAGCCCGAGCGCCACACCGAGCGCCGCCAGGCCGAACGTGCCGTCGGGCGGCCCGTCCACCGCCCAGTCCGTCGTGCCGTCGAGGTCGACACCGAGGATGCGGCCGCGCCAGACGTGGGCGTTCAGCACCGTGCCGGTGCTCCGCAGCGCCGCCGCCCGGCCGACCAGCGGGCCGTCGCCGAAGTCGGTCCAGCTGTTGAGGCTGCCGTCCGCCGTCACCAGCGACACGGCCGGCCACCCGGCCCCGGCCGGGGTCCGCACGCCGTTCACGGTCGTCGCGACGACACCCCGGCAGTCGGCGGTCACGACCTGGTCCACGCACGGCGGCGCGGTGCGGTAGGCGTGCGCGGAGAGCACCGGGCCGGTCGCCAGGACGACGACGGCCAGCCCGCCGCCGCCGAGCAGCGGCACCAGCCAGCCGAACCAGCGGGACT
>NZ_BBPQ01000008.1:78375-100675 GCF_000787855.1 Streptacidiphilus anmyonensis
CAGCCGAACCAGCGGGACTTCCCGAACGCCGGCAGCGGCAGTTGCGGCAGCAGCGCGGGCCGACGCGATCCCTCGGACCGCAGCCGCCGCAGGCGGAAGCCGAGGGACGCGCGGGCACGCGGTCGCGCCACCGGGGCGGTCGCCACCGGGGCGTCCGGCGCCGGCGCGCGGTCGCGGACCCGGGCGGCGGACCGCCGCCGCCCGCCCGTCGCGAGCCGCCACGCGAGCGCCAGCACGGCGCACAACCCCACGCCCGAGCCGACCAGGACGGGCACGGTGTCCTGGGGCCCGCCGCTCACCTGCACCAGGCCGGCCCCCAGGGGCACCAGCCCGCCGATCGACGCCACCACGAACCCGAAGCCCCGCGCGACCGCATGCGGACCGGTGGCGTCGCGGCCGACGATCCGGCCGTTTCCGTGACGCCGTGTCAGCCCGGGGAGGGACGCCATGAGCAGGCCGTAGTCGGCGACTCCGAGGGCCAGCAGCGCGTAGCCGAGCATCGACGCGAAGCGCACCCGAGGCGCGTCGGCGGTCTCGGCGCTGCCGCCCCGGCCGTGGACGGAGACGACCCGCCCGTTCCACGACGTCAGCGAGACGGTGGAACCGTCCACGACACTCGCCAGCACGGCGTTGTCGGAGGAGAACCCGACCTCGACGGGGCCGTCGGCCGTGCCGACGTCCAGGCGGTACTCGGCGCCCTGCCCGCCGATCTCCGTCACGCCGAGGACCGTGCCGGTCCCGACGAGGCGGCAGTCGCCGGTCCCCGCGCCGACGCACGGCCGGGCGCCGGCGTAGGCGTGCTCGTCGACGGCCGCCGAGACCGCGCGCCACGACGTCAGCGCCAGCACCACCAGCGCGACCACACCCACCGCAGCGGCGATCCGCGATCGCCGGTCCTCCCTGCCCACCGGCCGCCCCCTGTCCCACCCCGGTGCCGGCCGTTCCCGGTCGGCGGAGCGGGAGGCTATCAGGCGGGCGTCAGGCGTAGCCGCCGAGCGGGTCCTCGTCGCCGTACGGGCGGAGGCGGAGGGTGCGGGCGTCGCGCGCGCGGATGAGCTCGGCGTCACGGAGGAGGGCCTCGAGGTCGTCCCGGCCGAGGTGGAGGAAGCGGCCGTGGAGGGGGTCGAGGCGGCCGCGGGCCGCGTCGACGACGGTGGCGACCAGATACGGGATGCTGCCCCAGTGGACCATGCCTTCGAACATCGGCATGTTCGCCGTCATCTCCGTCGCCACCGCGCCGGGGCTGATGTCGAGGACGGTGACGCCGTGCGGGCGCAACGATTCTGCAAGGTTGTCGCTGAGGCGCAGCAGCGCCGCCTTGGAGGTCGCGTAGGCGGTGTAGCGGCCTTCGGGGCGCAGGGCGAAACCGCTGTTGAGGTTGACCACACGGCCCGAGCCGCGCTCCACCATGCCGGGCAGGACCGAGCGCAGCAGGTTGAACGGGCCGCGCAGGTTCGTCTCCACCACCTGCCACCACTGCGCCTGGTCCGCCTCCCACAGCGGGACCTCGGCGCGGTCCACCTGGCCCGCGTTGTTGACCAGCAGGTCGATCCGGCCCAGGTCCCGCTGGACGCCGTCGACCGCCGCCTTCACCTGGCCCGGGTGGGCCACGTCCGCCGTGAAGGCGACGCATTTCACACCGAGGCGCACGCACGCGTGCAGGGTGTCGGTGAGGGTGTCGCGGTGGCGGCCGAGCAGCCCCAGGTTCATGCCCTCCTCGGCCAGGCCGAGCGCGATCTCCCGTCCGATTCCCCGCCCCGCGCCGGTGACCAGCGCGGACCCGCCCTCCAGACTCCGCAGTCCCACCGCTTCACTCCCTCCCCCAGGCGTGCTCCCGTTGGCGTGTTCGTCCACCTCATCCTGGTCCGGCCTTGGCAGGTCCGGCGGCGGACACGCGGAGGAGGAGGGGGTAACGTCGGGCCGTTGCCTTGAATAGAACTCTTCGAAGTGTTCGAACTCTTCGACGAACGGAACTGGGGAAGCCACACGTGAGCGACATCGCGCGAGTAGGAGTGGTGGGCTGCGGCCTGATGGGGTCGGGCATCGCGGAGGTCTTCGCGCGCTCGGGTCTGGACGTCAAGGTCTCCGAGGCGAGCGGTGAGGCCCTGGAGCTGGGCCGCACCCGGATCACCAGCTCGTTCGACACGGCCGTCCGCCGCGGCAAGCTCGCCGAGGAGGAGCGCGACGCCGCGCTGGCACGCATCTCCTTCACCACCGAGCTGGCCGACTTCGCCGACCGCGACCTGGTCGTCGAGGCCGTCGCCGAGCGCGAGGACATCAAGGTCGCGATCTTCGAGACGCTCGACCGCGTCGTCGAGCGCCGTGACGCGATCCTGGCCTCGAACACCTCCTCCATCCCGATCGTCAAGCTCGCCTCCGCGACGAGCCGACCGGAGCAGGTTCTCGGCATCCACTTCTTCAACCCGGCCCCGGTGCAGAAGCTGGTCGAGATCATCCCGACCCTGACGACCTCCGCCGAGACCGTGGCCCGCGCCGAGTCCTTCACGCGCGAGGAGCTCGCCAAGGACCCGATCCGCGCCCGCGACCGGGCCGGCTTCGTGGTCAACGCACTGCTGGTGCCCTACCTGCTCTCCGCGGTCCGCATGTTCGAGTCCGGCATCGCGACGGCCGAGGACATCGACAAGGGCATGGAGGCCGGCTGCGCCCACCCGATGGGCCCGCTGCGCCTGTGCGACCTGATCGGCCTCGACACCATCGTCTCCATCGCCGACTCCATGTACGAGGAGTTCAAGGAGCCGCTGTACGCGGCCCCGCCGCTGCTCCAGCGCATGGTCGACGCGGGGCTCCTCGGCCGGAAGTCCGGCCGCGGCTTCTACCAGTACTGACGACCCGGAAACGGCCCTGCACCGGATGCTCCGGGCGGGGCCGTGACGGTACTCAGGGCGAGTCGGCGTCGAGGACCTCCCGCGCATCCTCGTCGATCACCCACTGCTCCTGCGGGACGCCGTACTCGGCGCCGAGCTCGGCCAGCTCCACCCACGTCGCGGCGGGACGCCTGTCGAGCACCTCGCGGGTTCCGACGTCGTCCACGATCTCGACCTCCCAGACCAGCACGACCACGCCACCACCGCGGGCCTTGCCGATGTCGAAGCCTCGCAGGGTCTCGGCCGTCATGGCCCCAGCATCCGTGGCACTCCGGCGGAACGCATCCGCGTCGAACCCGTCCGGGTGACTGCCCGCCGGGCTCGCGCCGGACGTCCGGCCACGGGTTCCATCAGTACCGGAGCAGTACAGGCGCAGTAGTGCCCGGTACTGCGCCTGCACCGAAGACTGCACCGGAACGGGCCGCTGACGGGGAGTGAGGCGGTCCGGTTTCGGTAGGGTGACGTCGTGGCGGCGCCGACACGGCGCCTGGGTGCGAACTGCGTACGGAGAGAGCCCTTGACGGCGGTCGGGACGACGGTCGGGTGCCTGGTGGCGGTCCTCTGTGTCGGCGGGGTCGCGGCAGCGGCGATACGGCTTCGGGCGTGGAACCGCCGGAGGGCGGCCGAGCACGAGGCGTGGCTCCGGGGCATCCACGAGAGCGACCGGGAGGTCGCGCTGCTGGACGGGATCCGCCGCCGCCGCTCCCCGGCGCAGGAGCGCCGGGAGTAGCGCGGGCGGCGTCAGGCGGTGCGGCCCGGGGCGACGTTCGGGTCCGCCGGGAGGTCGGCGAGCGGGTCGTCCGTGCGGCGCGGGTCCGGGGACGGCACGAAGGTGAACTGCACCATCCCGCGCGTGGTTCCCTCCGGCGGGATGCCGGCGCGGTGCAGGCAGCGGGTGGTGTTCACGAAGGCGCCGTGGCCCGCCGGGGCGGTGAAGGGGACGACGCGGTCCGGGTCGTCCAGATGCCGCCGGGCCGGGCCCTTGGCCCAGCCCTGGCCGAGGAAGCCGGTGCGCATCAGGCGGCGGGTGCTCGGCACGGGGTGCAGCCGGAAGGCGCCTCCCTCGGCCGTGACGCCCTGGCTGATCTGGACGAAGAACTTGAGCGTGGACACCGGGTGCTGGTCGCAGTGCCAGAGGTTCCCGTAGTGGTGGAAGGCGCGTTCGCGCTCGGGGAGGTGGGAGATCCGCCACATCCGCACGTGCTGCACCCGCCAGCGGCCGCCGTAGTAGGCGTCGAGCGCGCCGAGCACCGGGGCGTTCAGCAGCTCCCGCAGGACGGGAACCCGGCCCACCGGGTCCATCACGTAGCGGACCGCGTCCTTGATTCGGCCGCCCATGTCGACGGTCACGGTCGGATCGTCGATGAGCTCCTCGTAACCGGCACGGACCTCCCCGATCAGACCGGGGCGGTATCCGGGGTCCAGCACGGCGAACCCCTCGCGTTCGGCCGCCGCCGCGAGCAACCGCCCGGCCTGGTCGGCGAGGAGGGCCGGCCGGGAGCGGGAACGCGCCAACAATTGCCGCTGGCCCCGGTTGTTCTCACTCCAGGCGTCGTTGCCCCAGTAGACGCGCGCCGCCTCCAGCGCCACCATCCGCAGGAATCCGTCGTCCCCCATCTGACCTCCCCCGTTCTTCACTTGGCCTCCACAACTTAGAGGCGCGCGCGGCCGACGATCAATAGCCCTGACGGCAACAGTTTCTGACGTCGGCTGTGATTGACATGCGCGTGGACAAGCCAGGATCCGGCCTTTTTGAGTGATCATCAGAACCTGTGCACCTCGGCTGAGTTCCACGAACCGACACCAGGCAGACACATGTGTGCTTATTGTGTGGACGTACGCTGCGTCCGGCAGCACGTTCTCCCAGCACCTCTCGCACCTCCACCCAGCCCTCGTACGGCGCGGCGGAAGCGGTCGGCACCATCGACCCCCGCCGCCGGACAGGCATTCCCCTGACGCGGTGAAGGACTTGATGACCACCACACGCACCACGGCCCTCGTGGCGGCCGAGCCCGCCCTCGCCCCGCTCCTGGAACGCCTGCTCCGGCTGGCCGAGGCCGGACTGCCCGCGATGTTCCGCCCGAACGAGGAGGACTTCGTCTTCACCCGGGCCGCCGTCGCACCGCCCCTCCCGGGGGCCGAGGCCGTTCTCGAGGCGCGCGGCGAGAGCGTGCGCTACGCCGCCATCACCGTGCTCGGCGCACGGCTGCTCCCCGAGGAGCGGCAACGGCCGCTCTTCGGCGGCCGGACCGCGGCGGAGTACACCGGCGTCCTGGTCGAGCGGCTGCCGCGGGTGACCAATCTCGGCGACGCCGCGCTGGTGGCCTGGGCCGCAGCCGACACCCGCCACCCGAAGCTCGAGGACGCGCTGGCGCGGCTGGCCGCGCTGGACGACCTCGACGAGGGCGCGCCGCAGCCGCGCTACACCGTGGAGGCCGCCTGGGTGCTCTCCGCTCTCGCGGCCGCCCGGGGTCTGACCGACGCGACCGGCGTCGAGCGACGCCTGCGCACCGCCCGCGACCGCCTGCTGCGCGCGCGGATCGGGTCGAGCCCGCTGTTCCCGCATGCCACCGGCCCCGGACTGCTGCCCTGGTACCGCTCCCATGTCGGCTGCTTCGCCGACCAGACCTACCCGCTCCAGGCGCTCGCCCGCGCCCATGTCTCGGGCGAGCACACCGGCGGCGACGAGACCGCGCTGGCCGCGGCCGACGCCTGCGGGGCGCGCATCTGCGAGCTCCAGGGCGAGGGCGGGCAGTGGTGGTGGCACTACGACGCCCGTGACGGCTCGGTCGTCGAGGGCTACCCGGTCTACAGCGTCCACCAGCACGCGATGGCCCCCACCGCGCTGCTCGACCTCGCCGAGGCCGGCGGCAAGGACCACGGCGCGGCGGTCCGGCTCGGACTGCGCTGGATGACCGAGGTCCCGGAGCTCCGCGCGCGCGGCACAGGCGCCGGCGAGCCGGAGTCGCTGATCCGCGACGAGCTGGGGGTCACCTGGCGCAAGGTGTTCCGCGGCGACCCGCGCAAGGCGGTCCGCGCGGCGCGCGGCGTCGGCAGCCGGCTCGTCCCGGGGCTGCGACTGGAGCCGCTGGAGCGGTACTTCCCGCCCGTGGCGGTGGACCGCGAGTGCCGCCCCTACGAGTTCGGCTGGATGCTGCACGCCTGGCTCGGCTCCGTCGACCCCTCCGCGCCTCAGGAGGAGAAGGCATGACGCAGCATCAGACTCCGGTCGTGGAGCGCCTGACCGTGCTCGGCGTCGAGCTCGACCCGCTCACGCTGACCCAGGCGGTGGACGAGTGCGCCCGCGCCGCGAGCGAGGGGCGGCGCCTGGAGGTCGGCGTGGTCAACGCGGCCAAGCTGGTGACCATGCGCAAGGACCCGCGGCTGGCCGACGCCGTCACCGGCTGCGACCTGGTGCTGGCCGACGGGCAGGCGGTGGTCTGGGCGTCCCGGCTGCTGGGCGCGCCGCTGCCGGAACGCGTCGCCGGGATCGACCTGTTCCAGCGGCTGCTCGCGGTCGCCGAGGAGCGGGGGCTCAGCGTCTACTTCCTGGGCGCGCGGCGCGAGGCGCTGGACGCGATGCTCGCCCGCATCGCGGAGCGGCACCCGCGGCTGCGGGTGGCCGGGGCCAGGGACGGCTACTTCACCGACGACGAGCAGCCGCAGGTGGCCGACGCCATCGCGGCCAGCGGCGCGCAGCTGCTCTTCCTCGGCATGACCTCGCCGAAGAAGGAGCTGTTCACCGCCGCCTACGGCGAGCGCAGCGGCGTCCGCGTCGTGCACGGCGTGGGCGGCTCCTTCGACGTGCTCGCCGGGGTCACCCGTCGGGCGCCCGAGTTGTGGCAGCGCCTGGGCCTGGAGTGGCTCTACCGGGTGGCTCAGGAGCCGCGCCGGCTCGGCCGCCGTTACCTGGTGACGAACACCCAGTTTGCTCTGATGACCGCGCGGGCGATGCTCGCGCGCACCGCTCAACCGTCGCAACCGCCGACACCGGCAGGAGGTAACTGATGCGCGTGGTCGTGGTCGGGCAGGGGTACGTGGGGCTGCCGCTCGCGGTGCGGGCGGCCGAGGTCGGGCACGAGGTGATCGGCTACGACGTCGACGCCGGCCGGATCAAACGGCTGGCCGCCGGAGAGTCGTACGTCGAGGACGTGGCGGCGGAGCGGCTCGGCGCCGTCCTCGCCTCGGGGGCCTACCGGGCCAGCGACGCCGCCCGCGACTGCGGCGGGTTCGACGTGGCCGTGGTGACGGTGCCGACCCCGCTGCGCGAGGGCGTGCCGGACCTCAGCTACATCGAGGAGTCCGCTCGGACGCTCAGCCGCTACCTGCGCCCCGGCGCGACGGTGGTGCTGGAGTCGACCACCTACCCGGGCACCACCCAGGACCTGTTCGGACCGCTGCTGGAGGACGGCTCCGGGCTCACCGCGGGCCGCGACTTCCACCTCGGCTACAGCCCCGAACGGATCGACCCCGGCAACGCGGTCTGGGGCTTCCAGCAGACCCCGAAGGTGGTCTCGGGGGTGGATCCGACCTCTCTGGAGGCGGTCCGCTCCTTCTACGGTCAGCTGGTGGACACCGTGGTGCCGGTCTCCTCGCCCAAGGAGGCGGAGCTGGCCAAGCTGCTGGAGAACACCTTCCGGCACGTCAACATCGCGCTGGTCAACGAGATCGCGATGTTCGCGCGGCATCTGGAGATCGACGTCTGGCAGGCCATCGACGCGGCCGCGACCAAGCCGTTCGGCTTCATGCGGTTCACTCCGGGTCCGGGCGTCGGCGGCCACTGCCTGCCGATCGACCCGTCCTACCTGTCGTGGCGGGTGCAGCGCGAACTCGGTCAGAGCTTCCGTTTCGTGGAGCTGGCCAACGACATCAACAACCACATGCCCGAGTACGTGACGCGGCGTCTGATCGAGGCGTTCAACGAGCGCCGCCGCTCCGTCAACGGCTCCCGGGTGCTGCTGCTCGGCCTCGCCTACAAGAAGAACACCGGCGACGCCCGCGAGTCGCCCGCGCTGCGGGTGGCCCAGCTCCTGCTGGACCTGGGCGCGGAGGTCCACGCCGCCGACCCGCACGTGGTCGAGCCGCCCGAGGTGGACGCCCGGCTCGCCCGGGTCGAGCTGACCGCCGAGGAGCTGGCCGCCGCCGACGCCGTGGTGCTGCTGACCGACCACGACTCCTTCGACTACGCGTTGGTGCGCGCGCACGCCTCCTACGTGCTGGACTGCCGCCGCCGCCTGATGACGCAGGACGCCTCGGGCGAGCAGCCCGACACGGCGGCCGGCGCGACGGTCGAGGTGCTCTGAGACCGATGCGGATCGTGTGCGTGGTCGGGGCCCGACCCAACTTCATGAAGATCAAGCCGGTGATGGACGCGCTGGAACGGCGCGGAGCCGAGGTCCTGCTCGTCCACACCGGCCAGCACTACGACGCGGCGATGAACGACGTCTTCTTCGAGGACCTCGGGATCCGACGGCCGGACCGCAGCCTCGGCGTCGGCTCCGGCAGTCACGCCGAGCAGACCGCCCGGGTGATGACCGGCTTCGAGCCGCTGCTGACGGAGGTCGCCCCGGACGCGGTGGTCGTCGTCGGCGACATCAACTCCACGGTCGCCTGCGCACTGGTGGCCGCCAAGGCCGGGCCGCTGCTGGCCCACGTCGAGGCGGGCCTGCGCAGCCGCGACTGGCGGATGCCGGAGGAGGTCAACCGCGTCGTCACCGACCGGCTCAGCGACTACCTGCTGGCGCCGTCCGAGGACGCGGTGGAGAACCTGCGGGCGGAGGGCTACCGCGAGGACCAGATCCACCTGGTCGGCAACGTCATGATCGACTCGCTGCTGGCCAACCTGCCGCGGGCGCGGCAGGCGGGCGCCCTGGAGCGACTCGACCTGGAGCCCGGCGGCTACGGGCTGGTGACGCTGCACCGGCCCGCCAACGTGGACGACCCGGCGGTGCTGGGCGGCATGCTGAAGGCCCTGGGCGAAGTGGCCCGGCGCTGCCCGCTGCTGCTGCCCGCGCACCCGCGCGCGGCCGACAAGATCACCGCGCTGGGCGTGCCGGAGGGCGTCCGTCTGGTGCCGCCCGCCGGCTACCTCGACTTCCTCGCGCTCCAGGCGTCCGCCCGGATCGTGCTGACGGACTCCGGCGGCGTGCAGGAGGAGACGACGGCGCTCGGCGTGCCGTGCGTGACCCTGCGGGAGAACACCGAGCGCCCGATCACCGTGACCGAGGGCACCAACGTCCTTGCGGGCGTGGAGCCTGAGGGCATCCTCCGCACGGCGCTGGCCGTCCTCGACGCGCCGCCGCCGGCCCGCCGCCCCGCCCTGTGGGACGGCCGGGCCGGGGAGCGCATCGCCGAGGTGCTGTTGAACGGCGGACCCGCCGGAAGCCGTCCTCGGCCGACGGATCTGGTGTCCCCAGCCGGGAACGGCTGACCACCTGCGCACGCGGCGGACGAAACCGCCGCGCGCGAGCCGTGCCGCGACCTATGCTCGACTGCGGTACGAGCGTTCGGAACTGAGAAGCCCTCAGTCCGGCCGCGGACCCGACGGGGGCGGGGCGCGGCCGGACTGCGGCACGGGCGGGGCGGCACGACGCCGCGCCCGGCAGGCACAGGAACGAGACACCACGGCGCGGGCCGCGAGGGGGAACTGATGGATCTCGCCGAGATCGCACGGGTCATGCGCAGGCGCTGGTACGTCCTGCTGCCCGGACTGCTGCTGACAGGCGTGCTCGCTGCCGCGATCATCTTCATGCTGCCCCTGAAGTACCAGTCGCAGAGCACCGTCGAGCTGCTCAACTCGCAGAAGGCGACGGTGCCCTTCGACGGCAACCCGTTCCTGAGCACGCAGACCTCGCTGACCGGCATGGCCGACAGCCTCGGCCGCAACCTCGACTCCGACGCGGCCAAGGCCGACCTGGCCGGCCGCGGCGTGACCGACACCTACGACGCGATGATCGCCGACAACGCGCAGGCGCCGCTGATGTGGCTGACCGTCACCGGGACCGAGCCGGACAAGGTGCTGGCCGAGGACAAGACGCTGACCGCCTACGCCGCCGAGCGCCTGGACCAGTTCCAGACGCAGCAGTCCGTCCCGCAGAACGCGATGATCCGCATGGTGACGATCGTGTCGCCGCAGACTCCGGTGGCCCAGACCAAGACCCGGATCGAGTACACGGTGCTGGCCGCCCTGCTCGGCCTCGCGCTCAGCCTGGTGGCGACGTTCTTCGTCGAGGCCCGGCGTCGTCCGCGCCCGGCTGCGGACGCGGACGCCGGTCCCGGCACGGACGCCGGCCGGGACGGTGACACCGGCCGGGACACGGACTCCAGCCGCGAGGCCGTCGCCGTCGCCGTCGGTCCGAGCGCCGGGCGGCCGAGCGCCCCGCCGACCGTCGCGCCGACGGCCACGCCGACGGCGGAGCCGCTGCGCGCCGGCACTGAGACGGTGCGGGTCCCGGCCCGGCCGGAACCGGCCACGGCACAGCAGCAGGCCGCCCGCGAGCCCGAGCCGGAGAGCCCGACCGTGCAGCTCGCCGTCCTTCCCACGCCCGGTGCCGCACCGGCCGAGCAGCGATCCTCCTGGTTCGGCTGACCGCCACCGGCTCCCGAGTCGCCCCCCGAGGAGTCCCGTCATGGACACCGCGCCCGCACCGGGCCTCGATGCCCACGGAACCACCGCCCGGCCGGACGGCCCGTCGGACACCGCGCCCGCAGGCCGGGCCCCCGATGCCGCCGAAGCCAGCGCTGCCAGTACCGCCAGTGCTGCCACGGCTGCCACCCACCGGGGCTTCGACGGAACCGGCCGGTCCGTCCCCGCCGCCGTCCCTGCGGACGCCGCCCCACCGGGTGCCGCCGCGCCGGTCGTCGCCCCGCCGTCGGAGGAGCCGCCGGCTGTCGAACCGCCCGCCGTCGAACTGCGCGCCGTCGACCCGTTCGACGTGGAGCTGTTCGACGCCGCCCTGTCCGCGCCGCGCGGCTCGGTGGCCGCGTCGGGAGGCCCCGCCGCCGGGGAGCGCTCCGAACCGGAGCCGGAAGCCGGGCCGGAGCCGGCCGCGGAGCCGTCCGGGCTGGGCTCCCGGGTCCGCAACGCCGCCCGGTGGAGCCTGATCAACACCGTGGTGATGCGGCTCGGCAACTTCGCCGCAGGCGTCGTACTCGCGCGCTTCGCGCTGGGCCCGGCGGCCTGGGGCGTGTACGGGGTCGCCCAGACGGTGCTGCTGGTCCTGTTGTCCGCCAACGAACTCGGCGTCGGCCTGGCCGTGGTGCGCTGGGACGGCGACGTGCGGCGCTTCGCGCCCACCGTGCTGACCCTGAGCACGCTGTCCAGCAGCCTGTTCTACGTGGTCCTGTTCGTGGCCGCGCCGCACCTGGCGACGGCCCTCGGCTCCCCCGGCGCCACCGGCGTGCTGCGGGTGATGAGCCTGTGCGTGATCCTGGACGGCGTCTCCCAGGTGCCCGCGGGCCTCCTGACGCGGGAGTTCGCGCAGGGCCGCCGGATGACCATCGACGCGCTCAACTTCGTGCTGAGCACCGCCGTGACGCTGGTGCTGGCCTTCCGCGGGTGGGGCGCGATGAGCTTCGCCTGGGGCTCGGTCGCGGGCAACGTCGCGGCGCTGCTGGGCTGTGTGCTGGCCGCGCCCGGCTCGCTGCGCTTCGGCTGGGACGCCGCCCAGGCGCGCGCCCTGCTGCGCTTCGGCCTGCCGCTGGCCGGGGCCAGCCTGCTCGCCCTGGGCGTGCTCAACGTCGACACCCTCGTGGTCGGGTCCACCCTCGGCAAGGTCCAACTCGGCTTCTACGTCCTGGCGTTCAACATCTCCGGATGGCCGGTGCGGATCATCTCCGAGGCCGCCCGGAGGGTCTCCTTCGCCGGCTTCTCGCGGCTGGCGTCCTCGCCGCAGGCGCTGGCGGACGGCTTCAGTCGGGCGCTGGGCGTGCTGGTCACCGGCAGCGTGCCGCTGTGCGTGCTGCTGGCGGTGCTGGCGACACCGGTGATCCACCTGATCTACGGCGGCCAGTGGTTGCCCGCGGCCGCCGCACTGCCGTGGCTGATGGCGCTGGGGCTGGTCCGCATCGGCTGCGAACTGGCCTACGACTGCCTGGTGGCGATCGGGCGGCGGCGGCTGCTGATCCTCACCCAGGGGCTCTGGCTGGTCTTCCTGATCCCGGTGCTGGCCGCGGCGGCGCACCTGCGCGGCATCGTCGGCGTCGCCGAGGGCCACGTCCTGGTGGCGGCGGGCGTGGTCGTGCCGGTGTACGTCGTCGGCCTGGCCCACACCGGGATCACCCCGCGGTCGCTCGCCCGTGCCTGCGCCTGGCCGTTCGTCGGCGGCGCGGCGATGGCCGCCGCGGCGTGGGCGCTGCGCGGCCTGCTCGGCGAAAGCCTGCCCGCGCTGCTGGCGACCGGCGTCGCCGCCCTGGCCGCCTACACCGTCTGCGTCCTGCCGAGCCGCGACCGGCTGCGCGGGATCGAACCGGGGCACGGTCGGCACGCCCGGCCGTGGCGGGGCAGGTGAGCCCGATGCCCCCGAACACACCCGAGAGCACACCCGAGAACCCCTCCGGGAACGCCCCCGCGCCCGTGCCCGGACCGCCGGGACGGCGTGACAGACGGCGCACCGCCGTGCGCGTGCTGCTGGCGGCCGTGGCGCTGACCCTGGCGCTGCTGGTCGCCGACGCCCTCGGCGCCCACCTGGACGAGCGCACGGCGTCAGGCTGTCCGACCGCGTCGTCCTCGGCATCCGCCCCGTCCGCGTCGTCCGCGTCGTCCGCCTCGTCCGCGTCGTCGGCCTGTGGATCCGCCTCGGCCGGGTCCTCCGGGACCGGCGCGGGCACGGCCACCGGCACGGCCTCGCCGACGGGAAGCGCGTCGGCGTCGCCCTCCGGCTCGCGCAGCGCGACGGCGAGCCCGGGGCGCTCCGGCGCGACCGCGGGCGGCCCCAGCGGTCCCTGCTCCTCCCCCGGCGCGTGCGGCTTCCCGACCGCCGCCACCACCGGGCCGCGCAGCACGCCCGGCAGCGGGCACAGCGGCAACATCACCGTCCGCACCGACGGCACCGTGATCGACGGCTGGAACCTCACCGGCTCGCTGGACATCTACGCCAACGACGTCACGGTCGTCGACAGCAGCATCACCTCCAGCAACTGGTGGGGCGTCAACCTGCGCGCCGGGTACCACGGGCTGCGGGTGCTGCACAGCCGGATCACCGGCGTCCCCGGCAAGGGACTGGACAACGGCGGCGAGGACTACGCGGTGTCCAACATGGGCACCAGCTCGGTCGAGGTCGGTTGGAGCGACATCTCGGTCTTCGGCAACGCGCTGTCCATGGGCCAGGGCGACCTGCACGACAACTACGTCCACGACCTCTCGCCGTTCGTCAACGCGAGCGGCCAGTGGCAGCACCTGGACGCGGTGATCAGCGACGGCGGCGGCAACGGGCAGCTGGTGATCCGCCACAACACGCTGCTCGACGAGGCCGGCGTCGACCGCGGCGCCTCCGCCTCGATCGGCCTCTTCCCAGACAGCGGCACGGTCAACAACGCCGTGGTCGACAGCAACTGGATCGCCGGGGGCGCCTACGCGCTCTACGGCGGCGGCCCGGGATCGACCGGCATCCAGGTCACCCACAACGTCTTCTCCGACCAGTTCCACCCCGCCTGCGGCTACTACGGCGACGTCGCCTACTGGAACGCGGGCGGCGCGGGCAACGTCTGGGCGGACAACACCACCTCGGACGGAAAGCCGGTGACGCCGCAGTGAGCCGACCGAAGAAGCTGGTGCGGGCCGTGGCGCGCGCACCGTGGGAGCTCGCCAAGCTGCTGTTCGGCTGGCACGTGCTGTTCGAGCTGCGCAACAAGGTGGTGCTCGGTCACACGGCCTGGGCGCTGCGCCGGACCGAGGACGCCGAGGTCCGCCGACTCGACCGCGCTCCGCGTCCGACCGCGCTCGTCGCCACGGTGATCGCCACCTACCGGCGGCCCGAGGCGCTGCGCGCCGCCGTGGCCTCGGCGCTCGCCCAGACCGTCGCGGACCAGGTCGTCGTGGTCGTCGACGACGGCGCCGGGCTGCCGCCGGGCCTGCCGGACGACCCGCGGCTCGTGGCGGTCTCGCTCTCCCGCAACGTCGGCATCGCCGGTGTGGTGCGCAACGTCGGCATCCGGCTGACCGACTCCCGCTTCGTCGCCTTCCTCGACGACGACAACCTCTGGGAGCCGGACCACCTGGAGTGCGCGCTCGCCACGCTGACCGGCAAGGACCGGCCGGAAGCCGTCTACACCGCGCTGCGCCGGGTCCTGCCCGACGGGACCGAGAAGGACGTGCTCTCGGTGCCGTTCGACCGGCGGCTCGCCGCGCGCAAGGCGTTCCTCGACACCAACGCCTTCGTGGCGCGCCGCACCCCCGCGCTGCGCTTCAGCCGGATCCGCCGCACGCCGGAGGTCCTGCCCCGGGAGGACTGGGAGCTGGTCCACCGCTACAGCCGAAGCCACCGGGTCGTCCACATCCCCCAGGTGACGGTCCGATACCTGACCAACCCCAGCAGCTACTACACGGAATGGCAGAGCTAGCCGATGCGCTCGCAAGTGATCCACAACGTGTCGTTCCACGGGGTCGGGACCCCCGGCCCGGAACGCGAACCCGGCGAGCACGACTACTGGGTGAGCCGGGACTCCTTCCTGCGCATCCTGGACGACTGCGCCGCCCGACCCGGCATCCGGCTCAGCTTCGACGACGGCAACGAGTCGGACGTGGCCGTCGCCCTTCCCGCCCTGGTCGAACGCGGCCTGACGGCGGACTTCTTCGTCATCGCCGGGCGGATCGGCACCCCCGGCAACGTCTCCGCCGAGGGCGTGCGCGCGCTCGTCGCGGCCGGCATGGGCGTCGGCAGCCACGGCCTGGGCCACCGGGCCTGGCCCGAGGTCCCCGACGCCGAGCTCACGGCCGAGCTGGCGGACGCACGGACCCGGATCGCCGAGACGGCGGGACGCCCGGTCGACAGCGCGGCCTGCCCCTTCGGCGCGTACGACCGCCGGGTGCTGGGGCGGCTGCGCGCACTCGGCTACCGGCGCGTCTACACCAGCGACCGCCGTCCGGCGGCGGGGGACGCCTGGCTCCAGGCCCGCTTCAGCGTCCTGGCCACCGACACCCTCGAGTCCTTCCGGACCGGTGTGCTGTCGGGTCGCGGACCGGCCCGGCGGCTGCGCGACGCCGCCGTCGGCACGGTCAAGCGGTGGCGGTGAGCGGAGTGACGGACGAAGGGCGTGACCCGAACCGCGCCTCGGCGGGGGGCGGCGCCCGGCCGGAGGCCGGGGGAAGTGACGCGCGCACGAGGGGAGTTCCGGCGCACGGCGCAGTGCTGATCGGCTTCGCCGACGCCCTCGCGGCGCCGGAGTCGGCGTTCTGCCTCGCCGATCACGGCTACCGGGTCGTGGCCTTCGCGCGCCGCGGCACCCGTCCGGCGCTCGCGGCCAGCCCGCGCGTCGAGGTCGTCGAGGTGACGGCCCCGGAGGTCGACGCCGACGCGTGCGTGCGCGACATCGCGGACGCGGTGGAGCGGCACCGGCCGGTCGCGGTGCTCCCGCTCGACGACCACGCGCTGTGGGCGTGCAGCCGCAAGGACCTCCCCGTCCCGCTCGCCGGGCCGACCGGGGACGCGGCGCGCTTCGCGCTCGACAAGCGCGAACAGATCGCCGCCGCGCAGGCGGCGGGCCTCGACGTCCCCGGGCGCGAGGGGGCCGGGCCGTGGATCGTCAAGCCCGCGCTCGCCGTCGTCGAGCACGAGGGCCGGCTGCTGCGGCCGACCGGCGCGCTCGCACGCGACGAGGGCGGGATCGAGGCGCTCGGCGCGCGGATCGACGGCCCCGTGCTCGTCCAGCGCGCCGTCACCGGGGTCGGCGAGGGGGTCTTCGGGTTCGCGACCGCGTCGGGCGTGCGGGCCTGGAGCGGGCACCGCCGGATCCGGATGATGAACCCGCGCGGCTCGGGGTCGAGCGCCTGCCGCTCGATCCCGGTCCCGGAACCGCTGCGCGCCGCCGCCGAGCGGCTGGTCGAGGGGATCGGCTGGCGCGGACTCTTCATGGTCGAGTTGCTGCGCGACCACCGACAGCCCGACGGGACGGCCTGGTTCATGGAGGTCAACGGCCGGACCTGGGGCAGCATGGCGCTGGCCGTGCGCCGCGGCTACCCCTACCCGGTCTGGGCGGTCCGCCAGGCGCTCGACCCCGCGTTCGTCCCCGAAGTGCCGGACAGCGCGCCCGATCTGGTCTGCCGTCATCTGGGCCGCGAGCTCGTCCACCTCGCCGCCGTGCTGCGCGGCGCGTCCGGCGCGGACGCCGGACGCTGGCCCGGGCGCGCCGAGACGCTCCGGGCGATGCTCCCCCGCCGCGGCGACCGCTGGTACAACTGGCGGCGCGGCGAGGCGGGGGTGTTCATCCGCGACACGTACGAGACGGTCGCCGGTCAGATCAGGAGCCGTACATGACGCAGGTGCAGCGCGTCCGGGCAGCCGCCCACATCCACTCCGAGTGGTCCGACGACGCGGCGTGGCCGCTGGAGAAGCTGGTGGAGTCGTTCCGGCGCCGCCGGGTGGACGTCCTGCTGATGTGCGAGCACAGCCGGGGGTTCAGCGACGCCCGCTGGTCGCAGTACGTCGAGGCCTGCGCACGGGCGAGCACCCCGGAGGTGCTCGTCGTCCCCGGCCTGGAGTACAACGACGCCGACAACGTCGTGCACGTCCCGGTCTGGGGCGACGTGCCGTTCCTCGGCCAGACCCCGGAGATCGCGGAGGTCCTCGCGCGGGCCGAGGCCGAACGGGGGGTCGCGGTCTTCGCGCACCCCTGGCGGCGCGACGCCTGGCGCCGGTTCGACCCGCAGTGGGCCAAGCACCTGACAGCGGTGGAGGTGTGGAACCGCAAGTACGACGGCTGGGCCCCGAACCGCCGGGCCCTGGCGTTCCGGGAGGAGCTCGGCCTGCCGGGCTTCGTGTCGCTCGACTTCCACACCGCCCGGCAGTTCTTCCCGCTGGCGATGGAGCTGACCCTCGACGGCGCGGCAAGCCGGGAGACGGTGGAATCGGCCCTGCGCGACGGCCGCTTCGAGGCGCTCGCCTTCAGCCGCAGCGCGCTGCGGCTCGCCTCCGGCGCGACCGGCCGCGCCCTCGCCGCCGCCGAACTCCTGCGCGGCATCGCCGCGAAGGCGCTCCGCGGCTTCCGCTGAGCCCGTCCCGATCCCCTGTGGGGTCGGACATCCCGATGACGGTGAGCTCGGACGCCTGCGCCGCCAACCACCGGCGTCTGCCGGTTCCCGACGAGGAGCGGCTGAGCGCCGTCCGGGCAGCCGGAACGGACGTGGCGGCGATGTTCAAGCCGCGGCTGTACCAGTCCGCATACCACGAGTGGCTGGGAACGGTCGACACCGCTCCCTATCGGCCCCGGGAGGGCCGGGTGAGCTACTACTGGCCCGACGCGGTGTGGGAGCACTCCTTCGGCGCCTTCGACGCGGGGGCCCGCCCCGTGTCGATCGGCGAGGTCGGCTGATCCCGCGCCGCTCGACGCGGTGCGGCGCCCGTCACGGGCCGGGCTTCTCCGCGAGGCGGCTGGGGTTGAGCAGGGCTGCCGCCGCCGCGCGGTTGGGCCCGCGACTGCGGCCGAGCGCGGCGCGCGAGGCTTCCCGCAGCAGCACCGCGGCGTGGAACGCCGCCGTGGCCGCGGCGCCGTGCCGGAGCCGGTACAGCCGCACGCGGTTGAGCGTCTGGAGCGTCCACAGCCGCGGCGAGACGCGGGAGTCGCCGCCGAGGTGGACGGCCGACGCCTCGGGCGCCAGGCAGGTGGCGTAGCCCAGGTCGCGGGCGCGCAGGCAGTACTCGGTCTCCTCCGAGTACAGGAAGAACGACTCGTCCCACGGGCCGCAGGCGTCGAGGCAGTTCCGCGACAGGACCATGATCGCGCCGCCGGCCCAGTCCGCCCGGGTCGGGCGGGTGTAGACGGCCGGGTCGGTGATCATCTCGCCCCAGCGGCCGAAGCGGCCCGCCCGGCGGTTGCCCAGCACCGCCTCGCCGAAGGCCCGGGCCACGCTCGGCTCGCGACGCAGCGAGGGAAAGATCGCGTCGTCCTCCTCGTGCAGCACCGGGACGGCGATGCCGGTGCGCGAGCCGTCCGGCTGCGGCGTGTCCAGGGCGTCGACGAGCGTGCGGGCGCAGCCGGCCCGCATCCGCACGTCGGGGTTGGAGATCAGCACGGCGCGGGTGGTGGCCGGGTCGCACGCGGCCAGCGCGGCGTTGATGCCGGCGGCGTAGCCGGCGTTGCGGCCGGTCTGCACCACCTGGGCGTCGGGGGCCAGTTCGCGCAGTACGGCGACGGTGTCGTCGGCGGAGGCGTTGTCCGCGACGACCAGGCGCCAGTCGTCGACGCCGCCCATCCCCTCGGGCAGCGCGGCCAGGAAACCGGGCAGCACGGCGGCGCTGTTCCAGGTCACCGCGATCACGACGACCTGCCCGCCGACCGCGCCGGCCGGCGCGCCTCCGACGGCGGGAACGGTGGCGGACTGCTGGTCGAGGGTCATGGCGTGGCCTCCAGGACGGGCACTGGTTCGGACGGGGACGCCCCGGCCTCGGGGACGGACTGCCGTGCCGCCGCCCGCTCGGCGGCGTCCTCGCGGCGCAGGAAGCCGAGGTGGCTGGCGCCCGTGCCGAGGGTGAGGAAGAAGATGCCGGCGAACATCGGGAAGCTGAGCGAGTCGAACGTCGCGCTGATGACCAGGGTGACCACGGCGGTGGCAAGGTACGCCTGGCCCAGCTCCCGGTCGGCGTCGGTCCGCGCCAACCGCCTGATCGCGCCGCCCTGGTGGACGCCGGTGAAGCAGAGCACCAGCAGCGCGAGCACGCCCAGTCCGCCCATCTCGGCCGCGATCAGCATCCACTGGTTGTCGGTGAAGAAGTACAGGTCGGGCGTGAAGGTACCGAAGCCGCGCCCGAACAGCGGGCGTTGCTCCAGGTAGGGCAGGATCTCGGCGTACTTGACGGTGCGGGTCTGGGTGCTGCTGTCGGAGTTGCTGAGGAACGAGCTGAACAGGTTGGTGAGGGTGCCGATCAGGCCGGGGATGATCACCTTGAAGGCGGCGACCGCGCCCAGCATCACCGCGATCGCGGTCCACCGCCGCTGCGGCTTCCAGCGCGGCACCATGATCAGCAGCACCAGCGCCACGCCGATGATCGAGGTGCGCGAGACGGTCAGCGGCAGCGCGCCGCCGATGACCGCGGCCGGGATCCAGCGCCGCAGCCGCCCGCCGGGCCGGTTCGGGTCGAGGGCCTGCTGGATCGCGAACGGCAGCAGGATCGCCAGCATCCCGCCGAACTCCAGTGGTTGCGCGGTCGTGGAGCGGGGTCGGACGAAGTCGCCCCGGTCCATCGCCTCGATGCCCGTCACGCTCGCGTGCAGCCCGGGGATCTGGATCGAGTCGGCGATGTTGGTCCCGGAGAAGAAGTCGTAGTAGCCGATGGCGGCCACGACCGCGCCGATCACGACCAGACGCCGCATCAGCACCTCCAGCCGGGTGCGGTCCTGGATCCCGGCGGTGGTGAGCACCACCAGCCCGACCCAGACCAGTAGGCCGATGACGCCGCGATCGGCGCCGAGCTGCTCCTCGTGCGAGCTGTCCCGGGCGGCGTCGGCGATGTAGCTGAGCAGGACCGCCGCCGCGAGCACGCACATCGCCAGCCGAGCCGAGCGCGTCCCGGCGGGCGCGGTGATCCGGCCGCCGAGCCAGGACGCGAGGAACCAGAGCAGGCCGAGCAGCGCGAAGACGTTGGCCGGCGTCCCCACGCCGCCGAGCGCGGGCACCGCCAGGTTGGAGGGGATGAACAGCGCCAGGTACAGGTAGACCGTCAGTACGGCCGTGGCGTCCAGGCGGCGGTGCAACAGCCCGCGACGGCGTACGGCCGTCGTGGGGGCCTCCGGCTCGCCGCGTCGCCTGCGACGGGCGCGGGACACGGCGTCCACCAGGAAGCAGAGCAGGAACCCGCCGGTGAACCCGACGATGATCGTCCCCGCCACGTCCTGCATCTTGGTCTTCAGCTGCGAGACGGGCTGCTGCGGCAGGACGACCGGCGTGGACTGCACCTGGAAGGCCGTGGGCACGTCGGCCTGGAGCTGGAGCGCGTGCAGCTGCTGTCCGGCGAAGCGGGTCAGCGTGCTCGTCTCGTCCAGCACGCGGGTCCGACCGACCCCGGTCACGCTCAGCGTGAGCAGCGGCCCCGGGGCGTCGACGGCGAAGCCGACCTTGTAGGTGTCGGTGACGCCCAGCTCCTGCAGCGAGCGGGCCGCGTCGGCGGACTGGAGGGTGCGGATCAGCACGTCGGCGGTGACGATGAGCGGGCCGCCCGCGTTGGAGATCGGGTTGCCGAAGGTGGGCGCCAGCTTGGCCACGTCCGTGGAGTCCAGCAGGCTGATGGAGCTCTCGGAGGAGTAGCTGACCGGAACCGTCCGGTACAGATAGCCCCCCGCCAGCAGACTGACGACGCAGATCGGCACCATCAGGTACCAGCGTCGCCGCAGGGTCGCCAGGATCTCGGCCAGGCTCACCGTCGCTCCTCCCCCCGGAAGTCCGGACCAGACTCATCGATCTCCTGGCGTGCGGTCAAGTGGGGCTGGCAGTATCGCTCCTGACGGAAGGACAGCCCGTGTCGCCTGAAGCGTTCGTCGGCGCCCTGCTCCGACGCTGGTACGTGCTGCTGCTCGCACTGCTGCTGACCGCGGCGGGCGCGTACCACGTGCTCAAGCCCACCCCGCTCTACCGCGCGTCGGCGGTGGTCGTGCTCAAGCCGCCGGTCACCGGCAACCAGCCCAACCAACTCGCCAACCTCCAGCCCACGCTGGCGACCGTCTCCTACGACGTGGTCCAGCAGCTCGGCACGCCCGCCGGGCAGGCCGAGCTGGCGGCCGCCGGCGTGCACGGCGTGTACGCGCTGTCGCCGCGCAACAGCGGCACCAACGCCACGCCGCAGTACCTGATCCCCTCGCTGCAGATCACCGCCGACCAGTCCGACCCGAACACGGCCGACGCGGTGACGCAGCACGTCATCGACGTCTACACGGCCCATATCGTCGCGCTGCAGAACAGCCAGCACGTGCCGACCGCGGCCCGGATGACCGTCTCGGTGCTGGTACCGCCCAACGCGGGGCTGGTGAGCGGCACCAAGAGCCGGGGCCTGGTGGGCGTCGCCCTGCTCGGCGCGTTCGGCGGCATCGCCGCCGCCCTCTGGTCGGACCGCTGGCTCGTGGGCCGCGCGGAGCGCCGCCGCCGCACGGCGCTCGTCCCCGCCTGAATCCCGCCCGCGGGGCCCGTCGGACGGCCGTCGCACCGGGCCCAGCCACTCGGCCAGGGCCCCGACGGGCGCCCCGACGCACCGGGCGACACGACGGCAGCCCTCCGGAAGGGCCTGCGGCGGGCGCGCCGCGAACACCACGTGGACGGGCTCGCCCGACGCGTGCGTCCGCCGCGCGGACGTGAGGCGCTCGCGCAGCCTTCGATCGCCCGCACGACGGCAGCCGTGGGCCCGGGCCTCCGGGCACCGGGACACCTGCGGCGCCGCTCTCGGAATCCGTCGCCGGCCTCGCGGGAGCGGCCCGGGATCGAAGCAGCGCGCGGCGCGCCCGCGCAGCGCCCTCAGCGGGCGGGACTCGGCAGCGGCCGGAGCCTCGGGAATCCGGGTGCGGTTCACAGGCCCCGGCGCTTCCACGACTGCCACCAGAGCCACTCGCGGCCGCGCTCGTAGAGCGCGGAGAGGACGAGGGGCTGGAGGTAGGGCATGGCCTGGGGGCCGACGCGGCGGCGGAGCCGCAGGGCGCGGGCCTCCGGGAGGGTGTCCGCGGCGGGGGTGCAGGCGCGGGCGAACTCGACGAGCTCGTCCACCGGGACGACCTCGGTGCGGCCGCGGTCGTACGCGCGGTAGGCGCGGCGCAGCGCGTAGCGGGCCAGCCTGCGGTGGACGGTCTCGCGCAGGACCGGCGCGTCGGGCAGCCGGTCGGCGCACTTGGCCAGGGCCGAGTCGTAGGCGACCAGGCGCTGGCGCAGGTCGTCGAGTTGGCCGCCGAAGTCGGTGGTGGACATGTTCTGGCCGTGGACCCGGTAGTAGGCCTGGTCCGCGCCGCTGACGTAGCCGACGTCGGCGTGCGCGGCGAGCCGCATCCACATCTCGATGTCGCCGGCGTGCGGCAGCTCCGGGTCGTAGCCGCCGACCTGGCGCTGGAGCGAGGTGCGCACGACCACCTCGGGCGAGGTGATGCAGCCGGTGCCCTCGCGGAAGCGCCGTTCCAGCCACCAGTGGCCGGGGTAGACGACCTGGCCGCCGCTGCCGGTGCGCGCCGCCGGCAGCGGGCCGCCGTGCTGGAAGTGGATCGGGCGGCCGTAGCAGAAGCCGGCCTCGGGG
>NZ_BBPQ01000008.1:100695-199731 GCF_000787855.1 Streptacidiphilus anmyonensis
GCCGTGGCGGGGGCGCGCCGCGGGAGGGGGCCGCCGTGCTGGAAGTGGATCGGGCGGCCGTAGCAGAAGCCGGCCTCGGGGTGGGCGTCCAGCAGAGCCGCCGCGCGGCTCAGCGCGCCCGGGACCAGGCGGTCGTCGGCGGAGAGGAGGGCGCAGTAGTCGCCGTCGGCCCACTCCAGCAGGCCCTCGTTGTAGGTGGCGATGTGTCCGCGGTTGGTCTCGTGGACGCGGACCTCGATGCGTTCGTCCTGCGCGGCGAGCTTGCGGGCGGCTTCGGCCGAGTCGTCCGGGGAGGCGTCGTCGATGATCAGGACCCGGACGTCGACGCCCGGCTGTTCGTCGAGCACGCTGCGGACGCAGTCCTCCAGGTAGTGGCCGTACTTGTAGCAGGGGACGACGACGCTGACGCTGCTCATGTCGGTGGGGCCAATCCCCGGGCGGCGGGGAGCCGGCGCGAGGGCCGGCTCCCCGCCGCCCGGTGGGTCGGAACGGAAGGGAACGATGGTGCGGCTTCAGGTGCGGGTGCGGCTCGGCCGCGGCTGGGTCAGACGAACACCGGCAGCGTCAGGCCCGGTTCGAGCCGTCCCGGCGTCCAGTCGGCGAACCGCGCGAACTTCGGGAAGTTCGCCGTGCCCGCCCCCGCGTGGTGCGGCAGGTGGGGACGCGGGTAGCCGGTGCTCAGCAGCCAGGTGCGGACTGCCACCTCGTGCCCGTGCCGGTCCTGCGCGGTGAGCGTGATCCGGTAGGCGACGCCGTAGGCCAGCGGTCCGGCGGGCCGGAGGGTGACCTGGTGGGTGGCCGGGTTGTAGCCGATGACGGCGGAGTAGCTGTCGTCGTCGGGCCAGTCCCCGGCGGACGGGGTGGTGCTGATGTCCGCGTCGACGGTGGCCGGGTCGGCGGTGGCGGGCAGGGTCGCGGTGAGCGGGTGCGCCGCGTCCACGATCCGGTCGGGCCCGGTCGTGTGCGCGCCCTTGCCGGAGCCGGACAGCGGCGCGGCCGACAGCGCGAGGCCCCCGGGCGCCGGCGCCGTCGCCGGGACCGCGGCCCCGGCGACGGTCGTCCGGCTGGCCACGCCACTGGTCCCGCTCGGCGAGAACACCGGGCTCACCCAGTAGTTGGCCGAGCCGGACGAACCGGTCGGGAAGGCCGAGGTGCTGCCGTAGGCGTAGACGCCGTTCGACGCGCCGCTCGCGTCGGCGGGGGCGCTCAGCGGGTAGGCCAGGTGGGCGCCGCTGAAGTAGCCCTCGTCGGCCGCGTAGTTGCCGTGCGGGGCGTGGTAGGAGACCACGTAGGTGGTGTTGGCGCTGATCGCGACAGGGGTCGCGAAGGTCAGCGTCTGCCAGCCCGAGGCGGTCTCGTTCGTGAAGGTGCCGGTGGCCAGGAGCGCCCCGGAGGACGACCAGAGGGTGCCGGTGTGAGTGCCGGTGTTGCCGGTGCCCTTGTAGAAGGTGACGCCGGTGACGTTGCCCGCCACGGCGGCCTGGAAGCGGGCGCCCAGCTCGAGGGAGTTGGGGTCGGCGGTGGTGTCGGGCGTGCCCGGCAACGCGGTCGACGGCCACAGCGTGCAGGGGCAGTTGGTCGCGGGCGGGGTCGCGCTGGTGGTGAACGTCCAGGTGACCGGGGCTGTCATGGCGTTGCCCCACAGGTCGGAGACCTGCACCGACGCCGTGTAGACGGTGTTCAGGGCGAGCTGCGTGGACGGCGTGAACGTCGCCACGTTGCCGGAGGTCACCGCGGCGGTCCCCGGGACGGCGGTGCCGTTGGGGGCCTTGACGGTGAAGGCCAGCGTGCTCTGGTCGACGCTCTCGTTGAACGTGGCCGACACCGGGCTGGTGATGGAGACGTTGGTCGCGCCGGAGGTGGGCGACTTCACGGTCACCGACGGCGGCGTGGTGCTGGCCGTCGAGGTGTCCAGCACCACGTCCACCCAGTAGTTGCTGCCGTTCGAGGCGGTCGTCGGGAACGCGCTCGTCGAGCCGTAGTGGTAGACGCCGTTGCTGCCCGAAGCTCCGCCGCTCTGCAGTTCGGTGAGCGGCGCCAGGCCCGCGCTCTGGTTGGTGAAGTAGCCGCCGTCGTAGGAGTAGCCGCCGCTGGGCGCGAAGTAGGAGGCGACGTAGGTGGTGTTGGGCTTGACCGGGATCGGGGAGGCGAAGTTCAGCTGCTGCCACCCGGACGCGGTCTCGTTGGTGAAGGTGCCGGTCGCCAGCAGCTGGCCGCTCGCGCTCCAGAGGTTGCCGATGTGCGTGCCGGTGTTGGCGGTGGACTTGTAGAAGCGCACGGCGGTGATGGAACCGGGGCTGCTGGTCTGGAACTTGACGCCCAGTTCGACCGCGCTGCCGTCACCGGCGTTGACGGTGCCGGGAACGGAGTTGGCGGCGAAGACGGAGCAGGGGCACGCTTGCGGACCGACGGTGAGCGGCACCGAGGCGACCGCCCCCACGTTGGCGCTGTCGTCCTCGGCGCGGACCTGGATCTGGGCCGAGCCCTGCGCGGTCGGCGTCCACGAGTAGCTCCACGAGGTGAGCCCCGTGGCGGGGTTCCAGGTGGTTCCGCCGTCGGTGGAGACCTCGACCCGGGCCACGACGCCCCCGCCGTTGTCGGCGGCCGTGCCGGTGATCGTGACCGGCTTGAGCGCCGGGACGGTGCTGCCGGAGGACGGGCTGGTCACGGTGACGGTCGGGCCGACGGTGTCGGTGGAGGCGCTGGCGGCGACCAGGCCGCTCTGCAGGGTCACCGGCTGGAGGCCCATGTCGGCCAGGATGTTGACGGTGGCCTGCTGCATCCGGGCGTCCGCGGTGACCACGGTCTGGCTGGGGTCGGAGGTCGGGACGTTGGTCAGGCCCCAGGACCACTGGACGGTGCCGGATCCGAAGACCAGGGCGTGCGAGGTCGGATCGCGGAACTCCACCAGGCTGTGGGTGGCCAGGCCGTTGCCGTAGTTGTTGCCCCAGTCCTCGCGCAGCGTCCCGTTCTCGACGTCCACGGTCGTCGAGGAGAGGTCGATCTCACCGCTCGGGCGGCTGGCGTCGGCCACGTCGCTGTCCCACTCGTAGCCGAGCGTGCCGGTCGGGAAGACGGCGGTCTGGGAGGGGGTGAGGTTCGCGACGGAGGTGTTGCGCCAGATGCGCAGCTTGGCGTAGTTGCCTGGCACGGTGATCGCGTCGCTGCGGTAGCCGTTGACCTGGAACAGGCTGCCGGTCAGCGCGTTCTCCGGCTCGTAGGGCTGGTTGTAGTTGGCGCTGGCCGGGTCCATCCAGGTGCCGGTCCAGGTGCCGCTCGGGTCCGCCACGCCGTCGGGCTGGGGGAACTCCAGCTTGGTCATCTTGTAGCAGACCAGGGTGCGGTTCGGCGTGTTGGAGCCGTCGACGCTGGGCGCGAGCCGGGTCTTCCAGAAGACCTCGTTCCCGCTGAAGAACGCCTCGTTGACGCCCGCCTTCCGGGCGGCCAGGACGTTGTCGTACTGGGCCTGGTTCCAGTACTCGTCGTGGCCGTCGGACATGAAGACCTTGTGGTTCAGCAGCAGTGAGCCGTTGGTCGACACGTCCAGACCCGAGACGTAGCTGACGTCGTATCCGTTCTGCTCCAGCCACGAGATCATCTCGTACTCGGAGCCGTACACGCCGTTGTCGCCGCCGATGTCCAGCGGACGGTTGTAGCTCACCTGGTAGGCGCGTCCGTCGGGCGCGGGTCCGTTGCCCTGGTAGAGGTTCTGGCCGCCCCACATGTTGTAGGCCTGCCAGGTCTCGTCGGAGGTCTGCACGACCATGGCCGAGTGGCTGGAGTCGTCGCGGACCACGAACGGGTACGGCATCAGGCCGTTGCCGTCCGTCTGGTCGAAGTTGGCGATGTACAGGCCCGATACCGCGTCGCTCGGCACCGTCCAGCTGGCCGTGACCGGCCAGGCCCCGCAGTCGACCAGCCCGGTGGTGGCGCTGGTGTTGCAGGACGCCACCTTGGTGGCGTAGTCGGCCGGGTAGGTCTGCGCGGCCTGGGCGGCGGTGGACATCTCCCGCGCGCCGTCGCCGCCGTAGTAGCCGAGCCGGTAGATCTCGACGTGGTACGAGACCGGCGACTGGATCTTGAACTGGATGGTGGAGCCCGGCGTCACGCTCTCCTGGGTGGAGAAGCCCTGGATGTCGCCCCACGCGTTGGGCGAGAACCAGTCCGACATCGGCGTGCCGGGCTTGGAGTTCTCGCAGACGATCGGGTTGGAGCCGGTCCCGCACGGATCGGAGACCGCGTGGGCCGCCGAGCCGGCGGCCAGCGGCAGGAGCAGGGCGGCCAGCGTCGCCAGCACGGCGAGCAGGCCGAGCCGGATGCGGGCTTGACTTCGTATGGGTCGGTTGCTTCGGACGGTGCGTTTCATGGTTTCCCCGGGGTACAGCAGCTCGTGCGGCTTAACGCGGAGGCGGCGTCAGGGCCCTGACGCCGTCCGCGCGATGACGACGCCTCCCGGCGTCGCGCGACCAGTTCTCCTCGATGTGGTGCCGTCGTGCGGTACTGCTGTGGTGCGGTGGAGCGGGTGCTGCGGTGGTGCGGCTTTTGCGGTGGAGCGGTGGTGCCGTGGTGCGTCCGTGCGGTGGTGCGCCCGTCAGCCCAGAGCGCCGGTCAGCGCGTCCACGACGCGGGCCTGCTGATCGGCGGTCAGGTGCGGGTGGAGCGGGAGCGAGAGGATCTCCTCTGCGGCCCGCTCGGCCTGGGGGAAGGAGCCTGGGCCGAGGCCCAGACGGGCGAAGGCCGGGGTGAGGTGCACGGGCGTCGGGTAGTGGATCGCCGCGCCGATCCCGGCCGCGTTCAACTTGCCCACGACGGCGTCCCGGTCCGCGCCGGGTACGCGCACCACGTAGAGGTGCCAGACGTGTTCGTTGCCCTCGGCGGCGGTGGGCGGCACGACCCTGCCGTCCGCGGCGAGCCCGGCCAGCAGCTCCCCGTAGCGGGCGGCCGCGTCCCGTCGCGCCTGGTTCCACCCGGCGAGGCGGGCCAGCTTGGCCCGCAGGACCACCGCCTGGAGACCGTCGAGGCGGCTGTTGAAGCCGGCCAGGTCGTGCCGGTACTTCACCGTGCTGCCGTGGTTGGCCAGCGACCTCACCGTGGCGGCGAGTTCGGGATCGTCGGTGAGCACCGCGCCGGCGTCGCCGTACGCGCCCAGGTTCTTGCCGGGGTAGAAGCTCGTCGCGGCGATCCCGCCCTGGCCGGGCGTGCGCCCGTTCCGGCTCGCCCCCTGGCTCTGGGCCGCGTCCTCGACGACGCGGACGTGCGAGGGAAGCGCGGCGGCGAGCTCGGCGGCAGGCGCCGGCTGGCCGTAGAGGTGCACCGGCACGACGGCGCGCGTGTCCGGGCCGATGGCGTCGAGGGCGGCGTCCGGGTCGATGAGGTAGCTGTCCGGCAGGCAGTCCACCAGCACCGGCACCGCGCCCAGGCGCGCGGTGGCGCCGGCGGTCGCGATGAAGGTGTTGGCGGGCAGCACGACCTCGTCCCCGGCGGTGACGCCCGCCGCGCGCAGCGCG
The DNA here is from genome assembly GCF_000787855.1 of Streptacidiphilus anmyonensis. Lineage (GTDB taxonomy): Bacteria > Actinomycetota > Actinomycetes > Streptomycetales > Streptomycetaceae > Streptacidiphilus > Streptacidiphilus anmyonensis. The sequence goes on from NZ_BBPQ01000008.1 coordinate 106,203, forward strand.
AGTTCGACCGCGTCGGTGCCGTTGGCCACGCCCACACAGTGCGCGACGCCGCCGAACGCGGCGTACTCCCGCTCGAACGCGGCGACTTCCTCCCCGCCGACGAACGCGGTGCGGGCGAGCACGCGGTCGAACCCGGCACGGATCTCGTCCGCGATCTCGGCATGCGCCGCGCCCAGGTCGACGAGGTGGATCTGGTCCATCGGTCGGTACTCCTGTCGTATGGGGGAGTTGCACGATCCAGGGGCGCGAGGAACCGCGCGGTCAACCACTGATGGGCGGATGGCCCTGGGCGTTCGGTGTGCTTCCTCCCTGGGTGGCTTGCCGCGCCCCGCGGCGGAGCCGCAGATCGGAAGAGCCTCGCGCCCCTGGGAGGTGCAACTCGTTGAGGACTGGCTCGGGAACCGCGCGGAGCCTCCGGGCCGGGCTGCCGATCCAGACCTCGCCCGCCGGGAGGTCGTCCAGCAGCAGCGCGCCCAGGCCCAGTTGCGACCACGCGCCCACGCTGACGCCCTCGCGGACGAGCGCGCCCGCGCCCACGTACGCGCCCACGCCCACCTCGACGCCGCCGCCCAGGCGCACGCCGGAGGCGATCGTGGCGAAGTCCCCGACGATGTCGTCGTGCGTCAGCACGACCTGCGGCATCACGGCCACATGCGCTCCGAGCCGCACCGCCGCCGTCAGCGCGCAGTGCGCGAGCAGCACCGAGCCGGGGCCGACGGACGCGCTGTCCGCGACCGCCGCCGTGGGGTGGATCACCGTCGCGTACCGCTGCTCCGGCAGCCCGAGGCGGCGGACCAGCCGGGCACGGCCGGCCCAGTCGCGCGGGTTGCCGACGCAGACCACCACGGGCGCGTCGGGGTGGGCGTGCACGAGCTCGCTGCCGCCGAGGACCGGGACCCCGTCGACCTCCGTGCCGTGGCGGGCCGCGTCGTCGTCCAGGTGGCCCAGCACCGCGTCGGGGCCGTCGGCGGCGCGCGCGGCCTGCGCGGTCTCCCGCGCGAAGCCGCCCGCGCCGACGATCAGCAGGCCCTTCACCGCGGGGCCTCGCGGGCCAGCGCCTCGACCACGCGGTCCTGCTGCTGCTCCGTCATGGTGTGGAAGAGCGGCAGGATCAGCGAGTCGCGGGTGATCCGTTCGGTGACGGGCAGGTCCGCGTGCGGGTGGTCCGCGTAGGCGGGCTCCAGGTGGGCGGCCATGATGCCGCGCCGCGCTGAGATCCCGGCCTCGGCCAGACCGGCCAGCACCGCGTCGCGGCCCTCGGGCCAGCCGTCCTCCGGGAGCACCCAGTAGGACTGGAAGGTGGTCGTCCCGTGCGCGGGGTCGCGGACCGGTCGCAGCCGCGGCAACTCGGCGGCGAGCAGCGCGTCGTAGCGGGCTGCCAGCGCCCGGCGTCGCCCCACGACCTCGTCGAGCTTGCCGAGCTGGACCAGGCCGACCGCGGCCTGGATGTCCGTCATCCGGTAGTTGAAGCCGACCTCCAGGTACTGCTCCAGCACCGGGGTGCGGCTGGCGTGGCGCTCGGCGGCGGAGGCGTTCATGCCGTGCTCGCGCAGTCGCCGCAGCCGGGCGGCGACCTCGGCGTCGTCGGTGGTGACCATGCCGCCCTCGCCGGTGGTGATCACCTTGCGCGGGTGGAAGGACCAGGCCGCGAGCAGCGCGCCCGCGCCGACCGGGCCGCCGGCCACGGTCGCGCCGATCGCGCAGGCCGCGTCCTCGACGATCGCGACGTCCCACTGGGCGCACGCCTTGCGTACGGCCTCGACGTCCGCCGGCACGCCGCCCTGGTGGACCAGGACGACGGCGCGGGTGCGCTCGCCGCGCACGGCGGCGATCGTCTCGGCGGTCAGGTTGCCCGTCGCCAGGTCCACGTCGGCGAAGACGGGCTCCGCGCCGACGTAGCGGACCGCGTTGGCGGTGGCGATGAAGGAGAGCGAGGGCACCACGACCTCGTCGCCGGGCCCGAGGCCCAATGCGACGAGGGACAGGTGCAGCGCGGTGGTGCAGGAGCTGACGGCGACGCCGTGGGCGGCGCCGACCCGCTCGGCGAAGGCCTGCTCGAAGGCGGCGACGCGCGGCCCCTGCGCGACCCAGCCGGAGCGGACCGCCTCGGCGGCGGCCTGCGCCTCCTCCTCGCCGAGCCAGGGCACCATGACCGGGATCCGGTCCTGCGCCCCGCTCATGCCCCGGCCTCCGCCACCGCCGCTGCCGCGTCGGCGGCGCGCTCGGCGCGCCACCAGGCGACCAGGTCGGCGAGCCCAGTGCGCATGTCGATCTCGGCCCGGAAGCCGAGCCGCTGCGCCGCGTTCTCGATCTCCGCGAGCCGCCGCGTCACGCCGTTGACGGCGCGGGCCGGGCCGTGGACCGGGGCGAGGTCGGACCCCATGGCCTCCAGCAGGCCCTGCGCCAGCTGGAGCAGGCTGGTCTCGCTGCCGCTGGCGACGTTGAAGACCTCGTCGGTCAGCTCCGACTCCGCCGCCAGCAGGTTGGCGCGGGCGATGTCGCGGACGTCGACGAAGTCCATGGTCTGGGTGCCGTCGCCGAGGATCAGCGGGGGCTCGCCGGACTCGATCCGCTCCATCCAGCGGATCAGCACCTCGGTGTAGAGGCCGTGGATGTCCATCCGCGGTCCGTAGACGTTGAAGTAGCGCAGCGCCACGTAGTCCAGCCCGTACATGGCGTGGAAGCTGCGCAGCATGCCCTCGTTGAAGGCCTTGGCCGCGCCGTAGAAGGTGTCGTTGTTGTAGGGGTGGTGGCGCTCGGTGGTCGGGAAGGTCTCGGCGAGCCCGTAGACCGAGGCCGAGGAGGAGGCGACCAGCTTGCCGACGCCGGCCTGGACGGCCGCCTCCAGGACGTTGAAGGTGCCGTCGACCATGACCTCGTTCGCCAGCCGCGGCTCCTCCGCGCACTGGGTGATCCGGATGGCGGCGAGGTGGAAGACCAGCTCGGCGCCCTCGGTGGCCTTGCGGACGGTGTCGGCGTCGCGGATGTCGCCCTCGACGACCTCCACCACGCCGCTCGGCAGCGCGGTGGCCAGGTTGGCCATCCGCCCGCGCACGAAGTTGTCGAGGACGGTGACCTTCTCGGCCCCGTGCTGCACCAGCAGGTCGACCAGATTGGAGCCGATGGTGCCCGCTCCGCCCGTCACCAGGATCCGCTTGCCGCGTACGCTGCCCAAGTCGCTTTCCTTCATGAGGTGTTACCGGTGCTTTCGGTTCTGTTGCGCTGACTGCCGTCCAGTGCCCCGGCAGCCGTTCAGTGGCCCGTGCGCAGGCCGACGACCGCGCCGTGGAAGGCGAGGCTGCGGGACGCCGCCTCGAGGATGTCCAGCACCCGCAGGCCGGCCCGGCCGTCGGTGAGCGGCGGACGGCCGGTGGTGATCGCGTCGGCGAACTCCTCGACCATCGCGCGCAGCGCCTCCCGCTCGGCGAGCGCGGGCGCGACCATGTCGCCGGTGCGGTAGGAGACGAGCATGTCCCGCCGCTCCTCCGCGCCGATCTCCTGCGGCGCGGCGAGGTCGACGCCCCGGTCGAAGACGGCGATGCGCTGCGCCGGGTTGAGGTCGTCCCAGACCAGGGTGCGCTTGGCGCCGCCGACCATGGTGGTGCGCACCTTGGTCGGGGAGAGCCAGTTGACGTGGACGTGGGCGATGGCGCCGGTGCTCAGCTGGAGCGTCAGGTAGCCGATGCAGGCCTGGCCCGCGCCGATCGGGTCGGCGCCGTGGGCGGCCACCGCGACCGGCTGGACGTGCTCGGGCAGGATGAAGTCGAGGATGGACAGGTCGTGCGGGGCCAGGTCCCACAGCACGTCGATGTCCTTCTGCACCAGGCCCAGGTTGATCCGCACCGAGTCCACGTAGTGCAGCTCGCCCAGCTCGCCGCCGAGGACCAGTTCGCGGATCCGGGCCACGGCCGGGGTGTAGCAGTAGGTGTGGTCGCACATCAGGGTGAGCCCGCGCTGTTCGGCCTCCTCGACCAGGCGCAGACCGTCGGCGTAGGTGGCCGCGAGCGGCTTCTCCACCAGGACGTGCTTGCCCGCCTTGAGCGCCGCGAGGGCGACGTCGAGGTGGGTGCCGGCGGGGGTCGCCACGGCCACAGCGTCGATCTCCGGGTCCGCGAGCACCTCGCCGAGGTCGGCGGTGGCCTGGACGGTCGAGTAGCCGCCGAGGACCCGGCGGGCCCGGTCGACGTCCAGGTCGCACAGCGCCCGCAGCCGGAACCGGTCGCTGCCCTGGAAGTTGCGCACCAGGTTGGGGCCCCAGTAGCCGGCGCCGACGACGGCGACGCCCAGTGTCCGGCGCTCGCCCTGCGCCCCGGCGCTCACCGACGCTCCGCTCCGCTGCGCTTCGCTCTGCCGCGCTTCGCTCTGCTGCGGTTCGCCCTGCCGCGCTTCGCTCTGCTTCACCTGGGCGCTCCCCCTCGTCCGTCCGGATGCCGTGCTCTGCGATGAGTCCTGCGTGTGGCGCATCAGTAGGCCCCCGTCCCGCGCACCACGGCCGGGCCGGTGCGCCGCAGGATGTCCGCGTCCAGCGCGAGGGACCAGTTGTCGACGTAGGCCAGGTCCAGGCGGACGGCCTCCTCCCAGGGGAGGTCGGATCTGCCGCTCACCTGCCACAGGCCGGTGAGGCCGGGCTTGACCAGCAGCCGGCGTCGGATCTCGTTGGTGTAGCCGTCCGCCTCGGCGGGCAGCGAGGGACGCGGGCCGACCAGCGACATGTGTCCGGCCACCACGTTGATCAGCTGCGGGAGTTCGTCGATCGAGTAGCGGCGCAGCGCCGAGCCGACCCGCGTGATCCGCGGATCCGCCTTGATCTTGAACAGCAGCCCGTCGCTGTTCTGGTTGAGCTGTTCCAGCTTGGCTCTGCGCTGTTCCGCGTCCGTGTGCATGGTGCGGAACTTGAACATGGTGAAGTGGTTGCCGTACTGGCCCACGCGGCGCTGCCGGAACAGGGCCGGGCCGGCGCTGTCCAGCCTGACCACCAGCGAGACCGCGAGCAGCAGCGGCGCCAGGGTGAGCAGCATCGCAGCCGCCAGCGACCGCTCCAGCAGCTCCTTCGGGAGCCGCGCGCTTCGGCCCAGCTCCGGTGCGCGGACCCCGATCAGCGCCATGCCGTCGGCCACCCGCACCGAGAGCCGGGACGCGGCCACGTCCGTGAGCAGCGGCGCGACCAGGAAGTCGGCGCCCGCCGCCGCGGCGCTCCAGGAGAGCCGTCGCATGTCCGCCGCGCCGATCTGCGGCGTCGGGACCACGACGACCGCGCCGCTGTCGGTGTCGTGCAGGGCGTTCGGCAGCTCGTGCAGACCGCCCCACACGTGTTCGGCCCACGGGCCGAGGGCGCCTGCCTGCTCCGGGTCGGTCAGGCACAGGCCCGCGACGCTCAGGGCACTGGTGGGCGTCCCGCCGAGCCGGGGCAGCAGTTCGAGCAGCCCCTCCGCCGAGCCGATCACGACGGCGGCCCGGTGCCGCCGCTCGGCGGCGAAGCGCCGCAGCAGCTGTCGGCGCAGTACGAGTCGCACGGCGACCGCCACCAGGGCGACCGGGAGCGCCGCCACCATCATGGAGTGCAGGAAGTCGTCGTCCCGCAGCAGCAGCCAGTAGCAGCTGACCGCGACGGCCGGCAGCGCCACCGCGCCGCGCAGCACCCGGCGGAACTCCTCGGGCCCGGCGCCGAGCGTGTCCGGGTCGTAGGCCCGGTAGGCGCCCATGGCGAAGAGCCAGGCCGGCGGAAGCCCCAGGACCAGGGCCCAGTGCCGGTGCTGACTGTGGATCAGCAGACCTGCCAGCACGGCGGCCAGTGCGTCCGCAGCCAGCAGCGTTCGTCGATAGGTGCGCAGCCATTGGCGGCGTCGTGCGTTGCCCTGCGTGCGAGTGGTCTGGTGATGCCCGTGTGTAATCGGTCCGACGATCATGCACCCCCCCGGGATTCCGGCTCGTGCCTCAGCCCGCGTTGTCACATCCGAACTGGTCGAACAGCTGGATCTGTCGCCGTACAAGATGTCGTGCAAGAGTGGTGCCGAGGCCCGAGGGCCGTGTGCGCCCTCCCCAACCCCCTTGGGAACGGAATAGGTCAAGGGCTGGTAAACCCTGGCCTTACCGGCGCTCGCGCAGCAATCTAGAGCATGCGGACACAAGGACGGGAAAGAATCGGATACTTCGTGATTCTCGTGCCGCAAGTTCTGGCCATACTGCGTGTGTGATGTACGAGACTCGTGAAGACATCAGCCTGGTGATCCCCGCTCACAACGAGGAGCGGGTCGTGGGCCGCCTGCTCGACGCGCTGCTGGCCGAGGGCACGGACGGGTTCGACATCGTCGTCGTCTGCAACGGCTGCACCGACGCGACGGCTGCGGCCGCCCGCTCCCGTGGGCCGGCCGTGCGCGTCGTCGAACTCGAACAGCCGTCCAAGCACCGCGCGTTGAGGGTCGGCGACGATCACGCGCGCGGCTTCCCCCGGCTCTACGTCGACGCCGACGTGGTCCTGTCGGGGGCGGACGCGCGCCGGGTCGCGGCGGCCCTGCGGACGCCCGGCGTGCTCGCCACCGCACCGGAGCGGGAGCTGCCGCTGGCCGCCAGCGACTGGCGGGTCCGGGCCTTCTACCGCGTCTGGCTGCGACTGCCGACGGTCCGTCAAGGACTCTTCGGACGAGGCGTGGTGGCCGTGACCGAGGAGGGCCATGCGCGACTCACCGCACTGCCCGAGCTGATGGCCGATGACCTGGCCTTCTCCCTCGCCTTCCGGGCCGAGGAGCGGCAGGTGGTGCCCGAGGCGCGCGCGGTCATCCAGCCCCCGCGCAACTGGCCGGATCTGATGCGTCGTCGCATCCGTGCGATGACATCCAGCGCGCAACTGGAGCACCACCAGCGCGCGAGCGGCACACCGGCGCACGGCGACAGCGCCGAGAGCGCCCGCACGAGCCTCGGCGACCTGCGCACGCTGGTGCGCGCCGAGCCGCGCCTGCTGCCGTCCGTCGTGGTCTTCGCCGCCACCGCGCTCCTGGCCCGCCGCGCGGCGCGGCGGGCGATCCGCGCGGGCGACTTCGCCACCTGGCTGCGGGACGAGAGCAGCCGTTCCTGACCTTCCCTGCCCGTATCGCTTCTCCTGGGAGAGACCACACATGAGCGATTCCGTCAGCATCCGCGCCACCGCCCAGGTCGACCCCTCCGCCGAGGTCGGCGATGGCACCACCGTCTGGGACCTCGCCCAGATCCGCGAGAAGGCGGTCCTCGGCCGCGAGTGCATCGTCGGCCGGGGCGCGTACGTCGGCCCCGGCGTCCGGCTGGGCGACCGCGTCAAGCTGCAGAACCACGCCCTGGTCTACGAACCCGCCGTGCTGGGCGACGGCGTCTTCGTCGGGCCCGCGGCGGTGTTCACCAACGACCACTTCCCCCGCTCGGTCACCCCGGACGGCAGGCTCAAGCGCGGCGAGGACTGGGAGGCCGTGGCCGTGGTGGTCGAGGAGGGCGCGTCCGTGGGCGCGCGCTCGGTCTGCGTCGCGCCCGTCCGCATCGGCCGCTGGGCCCTGATCGCCGCGGGCGCGGTGGTCACCCGCGACGTCCCGCCCTTCGCCCTCGTCGCCGGCGTCCCCGCCCGCCGCATCGGCTGGGTCGGCCGCGAGGGCTCCCGCCTCACCGAAGCCCCCGACCGCCCCGGCATCTGGGTCTGCCCGGTGACCGGCGCGCTCTACCAGGAGCGCGACGGCCTGCTGTCCGAGCTCTGAGCCCCCCGCCCGCGCCGCAACCCCGCGGCGCGGGCCTACCCCCGGGGCTCGCGCAAGCTCTCAGCCGCGGGCCTTGGCGACCAGTTCCTGGAAGGCCGGCTGCCGCAGGGCGAGCGTCAGCGAGTCCTGCCAGTAGGGCTGGACCGCGACGCCCGCCTCGGCCCAGCGGTCGTGGGCGAGGACGCTGTAGCTCGGGCGCGCCGCCGGGCGCGGGAAGGCCGCCGTGGTGGTCGGGCGGACGCGCGCCGGGTCCAGGCCGGCCTCGGCGAAGACCGCGCGGGCGAGGCCGTGCCAGGTGGTGCGGCCCGCGGACGTGCCGTGGTAGACGCCGGGCGGGGCCTCGCCCCTCAGCGCCGAGCGGCCGAGGGCGATGAGTTGCCGGGCGAGCGGAAGCGTCCACGTCGGCTGGCCGTGCTGGTCGTCGACGACGTCCACGCTCGGCCGTTCGGCGGCCAACCGCAGCATCGTGGCGACGAAGTTCCCGCCGTGCTCCCCGTAGAGCCAGGCCGTGCGGACGACGTAGCCCGCCTGTGGCAGGCGCTCCGCGAGCAGCCGCTCGCCCAGCAGCTTGCTGCGGCCGTACGCGTTCGGCGGACCCGTCGGCGCGTCCTCCGGCTGCGGCTCCGGGGAGGCGCCCGGCAGCACGTAGTCCGTGGAGAGCTGGAGCAGCCGCGCGCCGCTGCTCGCGCAGGCGTCCGCGAGCAGCCCCACCGCGTGGCCGTTCACCGCCTCGGCGCGCGACTCCTCGCCCTCCGCGCCGTCGACGTCGGTGTACGCCGCGCAGTTGACGACGACATCGTGTCCGGCGACAGCGGCCCGCACCGCCGACGCGTCGGTGACGTCCAGGGCCGCGCGGTCCGCCGCGGTCACCCGGTCCTCCCCCGCCTGCGCCAGCGCCGCGCACAGGTCCCGCCCGAGCATGCCGCCGGCGCCGGTGACCAGCCAGCGAGCACCCGTGCCCGCTCCCCCCACAGCGGTCACCGCTCCGCCACCCGGTGCTTCAGCGGCTCCCACCAGGCGCGGTTCTCGCGATACCAGGCGACGGTGTCCGCCAAGCCCTGCTCGAAGCCGACCTGGGGCTCGTAGCCCAACTCGTGCCGGGCCTTGCCGATGTCGAGCGAGTAGCGCAGGTCGTGCCCCTTGCGGTCCTCGACGGGGACGACCCGGTCCCAGTCCGCGCCGGTCGCCTCCAGCAGCAGACCGGTCAGCTCACGGTTGGTGAGTTCGCGGCCGCCACCGAGGTTGTAGACCTCCCCGGCACGCCCCTTGAGCAGCGCCAGGGTGATGCCGCGGCAGTGGTCGGAGACGTGCAGCCAGTCGCGCACGTTGGCGCCCGTCCCGTAGAGCGGCACCGTGCCGCCGTCCAGCAGGTTCGTGGTGAACAGCGGGATGACCTTCTCCGGGAACTGGTACGGCCCGTAGTTGTTGGAGCAGCGGGTGACCACGACGTCCGCGCCGTGGGTGCGGTGGTGGGCCAGCGCCATCAGGTCGGCCGACGCCTTCGAGGCCGCGTACGGGGAGTTCGGCGCGAGCGGCCAGTCCTCCGTCCAGGAGCCCTCGGTGATCGAGCCGTAGACCTCGTCGGTCGACACGTGCAGGAACCGGCCCACCCGGTGCCGCCGGGCCGCGTCCAGCAGCACCTGCGTGCCGAGCACGTTCGTGGTGACGAAGGGCACCGCCCCGGTGATCGAGCGGTCCACATGGGACTCCGCCGCGAAGTGCACCACCGCGTCCTGCCCGGCGGTCACCTCGTCCACCACGGCCGGGTCGCAGATGTCGCCCTCGACGAAGGCGAACCCCGGATGCCCCTCGACCGGGGCCAGGTTGGCGCGCACGCCCGAGTAGGTGAGCTTGTCCAGGACGGTGACGCGCGCGCCGTGGAGCGGGGCCCCGGCCGCGGTGAGTGTCTGCCGGACGAACTCCGAACCGATGAAACCGGCGCCGCCGGTGACCAGAATCCGCATAGTGCCGTCAGCATAGGCAGAACCCCGGGCCGACCGGGCCGGAACGCCCGCGCGCGGCGGATGAACGTCCGGCGCGGTGGATGAACATCGCTCCGCATCCGGGGAACGGCCCTGATCGGTCATCAACTCCCGCTAGCGTGTGCGACATGCGCGGCATCCTTCTCGCGGGCGGCACCGGCAGCAGGTTGTGGCCGCTGACCCGATCCGTGTCCAAGCAGCTCATGCCCGTCTACGACAAGCCGATGGTCTACTACCCGTTGGCCACCCTGCTGATGGCGGGCGTCCAGGAGATCCTGGTGCTCACCGCACCCGACGACCAGGCGCAGTTCCGCAGGCTCCTCGGCGACGGCTCCCAGTGGGGGGTGCGGCTGGAGTACCGCGTGCAGGAACGTCCCGAGGGCATCGCGCAGGCGTTCGTCCTCGGCGCGGACTTCATCGGCGGCGAGGCCGTGGCGCTGATCCTGGGCGACAACATCTTCCACGGCAGCGGGCTCGGCACCCGGCTGGCCGAGAACAAGGGCCTGGACGGCGGCCACATCTTCGCCTACCAGGTCGCCGACCCGTCCGCCTTCGGCGTCGTCGAGTTCGACGAGACCGGCACGGTGCTGTCGATCGAGGAGAAGCCCGCCCGCCCGCGCTCCCGCTACGCGGTGCCCGGGCTGTACTTCTACGACAACGACGTCGTCGACCTGGCCCGGCAGCTGCGGCCCAGCGCCCGCGGCGAACTGGAGATCACCGACATCAACCGCGCCTACCTGGACCAGCGTCGGCTCCGCGTGAGCCGACTGGACCGCGGCACGGTCTGGCTCGACACCGGGACCTTCGAGTCGCTGGTCCAGGCGGCCGAGTACGTGCGCGTCATCGAGCAGCGCCAGGGCCTGAAGGTCGGGTGCGTCGAGGAGATCGCCTGGCGCATGGGCTTCATCGACGACGCGCGACTGGAAGAGCTCGCCCGACCGCTGGAACGCAGCGGTTACGGTACGTACCTGATGGACCTGCTGGCCTCCGGAGGCTCGTGATGAAGATCCGCCCGCTCGCCGTCGAGGGCGCCTGGGAGATCACCCCGCAGCAGCACGCCGACCCGCGCGGCAGCTTTCTGGAGTGGTACCGGCCCGACCGCCTGGCCGAGGCGGGCGTCCGCCCGTTCCCGACCGCCCAGGCCAACCTGTCCGTCTCCGCCGCCGACGTGGTCCGCGGGGTGCACTTCGCCGACGTGCCGCCGGGCCAGGCCAAGTACATCACCTGTGTGACGGGCGCCGCCTGGGACGTGGTGGTGGACCTGCGGGTCGGCTCGCCGACGTTCGGGCGGTGGGACGCGGTGCTGCTCGACACCGTCGACCGCCGTGCGCTGCACCTGGCGGAGGGCCTCGGCCACGCCTTCTGCTCCCTCACGGACGACACCACGGTCGTCTACTTCTGCTCCGAGACGTACGCGCCGCAGCGCGAGCACACCGTGCACCCGCTCGACCCCGACCTGGCCATCACCTGGCCGGTCCCCATCCCCCTTCTGTCCGACCGCGACGCCGCCGCGCCCAGCCTCGCCGAACTCCTCGCGGCCGGCCGCCTGCCCCGCTATGACGCCGGCGCGGGAAATTCGATGGCAGCGGCCTCCCCCAACTCCCTAACCTCGTCCCAGCGGACGTCGTAACGGCGGAAACGACGCAGACGCCCGCGCCGAGCGTCGAGTGCTGGGACACAACGGGGCCTGCAGGAGGGCCCCGCTGTCGGGCCCTCCAGGCCCTGGCCGGATGGCTCGCGGGGTTCGATTCCCTGGCGGCGCACCATCACATGAACCACATACGGGGGAACCGCGCATGGCCACCAAGCTGAACCAGATCATCGCCGTCGAGAAGGGCGTCAAGGCGAAGGCGTTCGCCGATCTGACGCAGGCTCATCACGACGTGCAGAAGGCCACGTTGCTGACCGGCATCGCCCGGACCTACCAGCCGCGCGACGAGGAGGGCGAGATGTTCCCGCCGGAGTCGACGCGGGTGCAGGTGCACGCGGAGGACGTGCTGCGCACCACGGCGGCCTCGCTGACCCGCCTGTTCGACGTCACCGCGACGAAGGACTGGGCGAACTGCGAGGCGCGCGCCGACGTGCAGGTCGACGGCCGGGTGCTGCTGGCGGACGTGCCGGTGAGCTACCTGCTGTTCCTGGAGAAGCAGTTGGTGGACCTGCACACCTTCGTCAAGAAGCTGCCGGTGCTGGACGCCGCCGAGTCGTGGAGCCAGGACGAGTCCACGGACAGCTGGCGCACGGAGCCGGTGAAGACCAACCGCACCAAGAAGGTCTACCGCAACCACGTGAAGGCGGAGGCCACCGAGAAGCACCCGGCCCAGGTCGACGTCTACACCGAGGATGTGACGATCGGCTACTGGACCACGGTGAAGTTCTCCGGCGCGCTGCCGGCCCGGCGCGTCAACGAGCTGCTGGAGCGGGTCGAGAGGCTCCAGCAGGCGGTCAAGTTCGCACGCGAGGAGGCCAACGGCACGGAGGTGCGGGACCAGCGGATCGGTGACGCGGTCTTCGGGTTCCTCTTCGCGTAATCCAAAAAAGACTCCCCGCCCCCAGTGGGCGGGGTGCGCCAGGAGCGCAAGCTGAAGCTGAAGCTTGTCGTGACGAACGCGGTACAGAGGAGGTTCGAGTCCTCCCCCCGGCACTTCGCGCCGGGGTAGCCCAACAAAGGTAGAGGCGCCGCGATCAATCTCAGACTCTCGCTCCAGACTCAGCATCCGCCACCCGGCGTCGGATCGACCGAGTGCGGGCAGCACTCGCCGGATGCAGGTTCAACTCCTGTTCTCCGCTCCATCGTGCGGAGGTAGTTCAAAGGTAGAACACGGCGAACTGAGAATGACCCGCACTCTTAAACGTGCCGACGCCACCGGAGGTGGCACAACGAGGCCCGGGAGCCGGATATGCTCCCGGGTCTCACTGATGCACTGATGCGCTGACGCTTTTCAGCCCCGGGCCCAGCACTGGACCATGGTGAACGTCGTGCCGCGCCGCTCGGGCGCGGCGAGCTCCGTCTCGGCCTCCGCCAGCAGGGCGTCCAACTCGCCGGGATCGGTGAAGGCGACCAGACGCTCGCGCAGCACCTCGGCCATGTCGAGCGGCATGCGCAGGTAGGGGTGGCCGGGCGCGAGCTCCAGCACCTCGGTGCGGACGCGCGGGTTGAGACCGCGCGCGTGCAGCAGCTCGGGAAGGGCGCGGCCCGCGTCCATGTCGCCGCCGGACGTGCGGAACACCTGGGCGAGCAGTTCGATGACGCGCTGCGCGGCCGGCGCCGGAGCCTCGAAGCGCCAGGTGCGGCAGTCCGGCTCCTCCAGCGCGAGCACACCGCCCGGTGCCAGCAGCGCCAGATGGCTGCTGAGCTGCTCCTCCGCCCGTCCCAGCGGAGCCAGCATCAGCCGCGCGTGGACCAGGTCGAAGCCGTGCCGCTCCAGCCTGGAGACGAACAGGTCGTCCACCAGCAACCGCACGTTGAGCAGCTTGTCGCGCTCGGCGACGCCGGCGGCGCGTTCCAGCAGCGCCTTGTCGATGTCGGAGCCCAGCACCGAACCGGTCTCGCCCGCCCAGGAGCTCAACAGCCGCAGCCAGCCGAGGGCGCCGCAACCGACGTCGAGGGCGCGGCGGCCGTGGCCGTCGGGGCTGATCTGCTCCAACAGCCTTCGCCCGGCCGGCTCCCAGACCTCGGACTGGAGCAGCAGGCGGTCAAGCTCCAGCTCCCTGGCTCGACCAGCCGCACCGGACTGACCAGCCTGACCAGCCAACAGGTAATCGCTCATCGCGTCCCCAACCCGAACCCTCGGCACCGGCGGTCCAACCGTAGAACCGTAGCAATCCGGCCGCCTGACCGGGCGGCATCTTGACACAACTCCGACCTGTCGGGGCGAAGGGCCGCCGGCCGCGTCACCGGCAGGCCGCGGCGAGCCGGGTGAGCCCGAGGATCGCGTCGACCGTGGGTGTGGGGACGTCGACCGCTCGGCCGATCTCGCGCACCGCGCCGACCAGTGCGTCGAGCTCCAGCTCCCGTCCGGCCTCCATGTCCTGGAGCATCGAGGTGCGGAACGCGCCCAGCTTGCGGGTCACCACCGTGCGGTCGTCCGGGGTCTCGCCGATCGGGCAGCCGATCCGGGCGCCGATCTCGGCGGCCTCGCGCATCGCCGCGTGGCAGAAGGCCAGCACGAGCTCGTCGTCGATGATCCGGTCGGCGGTCGCGCGGGTCAGCGCGGAGACCGGGTTGGTGGTCATGTTGCCCCAGAGCTTGTACCAGATGTCCGCCTGGATGGACTGGGACCCGGTGGCGTCCAGTCCGGCGCCGCGCATCAGCTCGACCAGCGCGGCCAGGCGCTGCGAAGCGGTGCGGTCCGGCTCGCCGAGGATGAGCCCGGTCCCGGCGACGTGCCGGACCAGGCCGGGCTCGGGCACGGCGCAGCTCATGTGCACCACGCTGCCGACGACGTGCCGCACCGGGATCGCGGCAGCGGTGCGGCCGCCGGGGTCGACGGAGTCGAGCGAGCGGCCCTCGCACGGTCCCCCGAAACCCTCGAAGAACCACCACGGCACTCCGTTGAGCGCCGGGATCACGACCGTCTCCGGCCCGAGCAGCGGCGTCACCGCCGGCAGCACGGCGGGCAGCGCCTGCGCCTTCACGGCGAGCAGCAGCAGGTCCTGCTCGCCCAGCGCCGCGAGGGACGCCGGGTCGGCGGAGTCGGCGAGCGCGGCGACCGGCGCGCTCAGCAGCGTTCCGTCCGCCTCGCGCACCCGCCAGCCGTGCTCCGCCAGCGCCGCGTGCGTCGCGCCGCGCGCGACCGCGCTCACGGCCGTCCCCACACTGGCGGCGGCCAGCCGCGCTCCGATGAACCCGCCGATCGCGCCCGCGCCTATCACTGTGATCCGCATGGCGTGAACCTACCCGCTGCGGCAGACGCTCTCCCCCGGAAACGGGGGGCTCGGAGGCCGCGCGCCAGCGCGTCAGCGCGACGGCGTCGGCAACCGGTCGGCGACGGTCCGGTCCGCGAAGCCGGAACTGTCCCGTCCACGTGACCGCCGACAGGCGAACGCCTGACGGCAGGGCCTCCGGCCGGGCAGCGCCCGAGAGGGTCGGGGGCGGGCGGGCACGCCGGTCACCGCCGCAGCCCTATCCGCGCACGCGCTGCCGCCGCGCCGGGCCCGCGCTCCGGCAGAGTTCAGCCAGGCGGGACGCGAACTCTCAGCCGCCGCAGTGAAACCCCCGCACCCGCTGCCGCCAGGCCCGGCCCGCGCCCCCGCAGAGTTCAGCCAGGCGGGACGCGAACCCTCACCGGCCGCAGCGAAACCCCCACACCCGCTGCCGCCAGGCCCCGCCCGCACTCCGGCAGAGTCCGGCCAGTCCGGCACGAACCCTCAGCCGCCGCAGCCTTAGCCACGCACGTGCTGCAGCCAGGCCGGGCGGCCGGCCAGGGTGCGGGCGCGCTTCGCCGCCTCGGCGGCGGCGAGTTCCTCCGGGGTGGCGAAGCAGCGCGGGATCCACTCCTCGGAGCGGGCGACGCGTGCGGCCAGGTGCCGCACGTAGGCGTCCCGCAGCGCGTCGGGGCTCGGGAAGCCGGGCTCGGGCGCCAGCCACTCGTCCGGGACCTCGGCGACGACCTCGCGCAGCAGCGCCTCGGTGACCAGCGGCGCGAGCACGCCGTCGGCGGCGAGCACGTCCGGCGCGTAGCCGCCGAGGGCGTGCGTGGACAGGTCGTACGCCTTGCCCACCGCCTCGTCCGCGCCCTCCCAGCGGTGATGGAAGATCAGCGCCGCGCCGTGGTCGATCAGCCAGAGCCGGCGGTGCCAGACCATCAGGTTCGGGTTGCGCACGGTCCGGTCGACGTTGCCGACCAGGGCGTCGAACCAGACCACGCGGCCCGCCTCCTCGGAGGTGAGGTCGACGCCGTCCTGGCCGGGCGTGAAGTCGGTGGCCCCGGGCAGGTAGTCCATGCCGAGGTTCAGCCCCTCACTGGCCCGGTGCAGGTCCTGGACCTCCTGGTCCGGCTCATGCGCGGCGACGGCCGGGTCGAACCGGACCAGCACCAGCTCCGGCACGCGCAGGCCCAGCCGGCGCGCCAGCTCCCCGACGATCACCTCCGCGACCAGCGCCTTGCGCCCCTGCGCGGCGGCGTGGAACTTCACCACGTACGTCCCGTAGTCGTCCGTCTCCACGACGGCGGGCAGCGACCCGCCCGTGCGCAGCGGCTCGACGTAGTCGAGCGCGGTCACCTCGGCGAGTTCGCCGTGCGCGGCCATCGTCTCCGCCTCCCTCCGTCCGCAGAGCCATGAACCCGTCCCCACCAGCAGATCCACCCAGTCAAGCATCGGTTGCCCTCGTCGTGCGCGGTCGGCCTCTCCCGCCGAGGCCGGCGAGCAGCCGCCCGAGGGTGTCCACCTCGGCCCCGGTGCAGGCGGCCGTGAACCAGTCCTCGGCCACCTCCTCCGCGCTGGCGGTCATCTCCTCCAGCAGTTCCCGGCCGGTCCCGGTCAGCGCGGCGTACGCGACCCGCGCGTCGCGCGGGTCGCTCTCCCGCTCCACCAACCCGATCCGCTCCAGCGGCCCCAGCGCCCTGGTCACCCCGGACGCGGTCAACCCGAGCGCGGCGGCGAGGTCCACCCGCCGCATGCGCCCGCGCTCGGCGGCGCCGAGGTGCAGCAGGATCTGGAGGTCGGCATAGCTGACGCCGTGCCGGTTGGAAAGGACGGAGTCCAGCTGCCGCACCAGCGCGCCGTGCGCGCGGGTGAGCCGCAGTGCGGTGTCGAGCGGGTCGCGCATGGCCCGAACGCTAACAGAAACTTGAGGAGTCAAGTACTGATTAAGTTGTGGCCCCGCCGCGTGGGCGCGACAAGCCACCCACGCAGGCGGAGCCCCGAACGCGCAGGGCCGTCCGCACGGGGTGGTTGCTCGCGCAGCTCCCCGCGCCCCTGGGGGTGCAACCAACTCAGAGTGCAAAAAAAGGAAAGGCCCGCCCCTCCGCCCGCGGAGCGGGGGGAGGGGCGGGCCTTGTGCCGGGTGTCAGCCGCGGAGCGTCGCGCCCACGCGGGTGGCGGCCTCGGCGACGGCCGACTCGCGGGCGGCGGAGGCCTCGTCCGCCGTCAGGGTGCGGTCCGCCGCACGGAAGCGCAGCGCGTAGGCCAGGGACTTCCTGCCCGCGCCGATGCTCTCGCCCCGGTAGACGTCGAACAGCCGCAGTGATTCCAGCAGCTCGCCCGCGCCCGCGCGGAGCGCCGCCTCGACGTCGGCGGCCTTGACCGCGTCGTCGACGACGAGCGCCACGTCCTGGGTCGCCACCGGGAAGGTGGAGATCTTCGGGCCCTCGGCCTTGACCGCGCCGCCCGCCGTCAGCAGGTCCAGGTCCAGCTCCATCGCGCAGGTGCGCTCCGGCAGGTTCAGGGCCTTGACGACGCGCGGGTGCAGCTCGCCCGCGTGGCCGACGAGGACCTCGCCGACGTACAGGCCGGCGCAGCGGCCCGGGTGCCACGGGGTGTGCTGGTCCTGGCGGACCGTCAGCTCCACGCCGGCCGCGTCCGCGACGGTGCGCGCCGCCTCGACGGCGTCGGCCCAGCTCCACGCCTGTGCCTTGCCCCACCAGCCCTGCGGGTCGCGGTGACCTGCGAACACCGCGCCGACGCGGTGCGGCTGACGCGGCAGGGCCGCGTTCAGCTGCGCGATCTCGTCCTCGGTGGGACGGCGGTCGACCGGCAGACGCGGCGCGTGGTACAGCGTCTCCGCCGTGCCGTCGACGCGGAAGACGCGGCCGAGCTCGAACAGCGCCACGTCCGTGGTGCCGCGACCGACGTTGCGGTGCAGCGCGCCGAGCAGGCCCGGCAGCAGCGTGGTGCGGAGCGACGGCTCCTCGTGCGAGATCGGGTTGGCGATCTTCACCGTCTCGCGGCGCGGGTCGCCTGCCTCGATGCCGAGGGCGTCGAGGACCGCCTCGCCGATGAACGGGTAGTTCTGCACCTCGACCTGGCCGGCCGAGGCCAGCGCGACGCCGATGCGGCGGCGCAGGCGCTGAGCCTCCGTCAGGCCGCGGCCTGCCGGGACGTTCGGCAGCGTGGAGGGCAGGTTCTCGTAACCCTCCAGGCGGATGACCTCCTCGCAGAGGTCGTTCGGGTCGGTCAGGTCCGGCCGCCAGGTCGGCGGGGTGACGACCAGCACGTCCGTGCCGACGACCGTGCAGCCGACCTCCTGGAGGCGGCGGACGACGGTCTCGCGGCCGTACTCCTGGCCCGCGACGCGGTCCGGAAGATCGGCGGCGATGGCGATGGAGTGCACCGGGCGCGGCGCGACGATGTCCGTCACACCCGCCTCCGCGGTGCCGCCCGCGACCAGGACCAGCAGGTCCACCGCACGCTGCGCGGCGGCCTTGGTGGCCTCCGGGTCGACGCCGCGCTCGAAGCGCTTGGCCGCCTCGGAGGGCAGCTTGTGGCGACGCGCGCTGCGGGCGATGGAGACCGGCGTGAAGTGCGCGGCCTCGATGACGATCTCGGTGGTGCCGGTGACCTCGCCCGTCTCCGGGTCGACGGCGGCGTCGGCGATCTCGGTGCCCGCTCCGCCCATGACGCCGGCGATGCCGATCGGGCCGGAGTCGTCGCAGATCAGCAGGTCCTCGGCGTCGAGGGTGCGCTCCACGCCGTCCAGCGTGCGCAGCTTCTCGCCCGCCGTCGCGCGGCGCACGGTGATCGCGCCGTCGATGCGGTGCCGGTCGTAGGCGTGCAGCGGCTGACCCATCTCGAGCATCACGTAGTTGGTGATGTCGACGGCCAGCGAGATCGGGCGCATGCCCGCCTTCTGGATCCGGCGCTGCATCCAGATCGGCGACTTCGCCGCCGGGTCCACGCCGACGACGCTGCGCGCGACGAAGCGGTCGCACCCGGTCTGGTCCTCGACCTTGACCGGCGGGCCGTACGAGTTGGCCGGCGGCACGTCGATCAGGGCCGGGTCGCGCAGCGGCAGGTCGTAGGCGATGGCCGTCTCGCGGGCGACGCCGCGCAGCGACAGGCAGTAGCCGCGGTCGGCGGTGACGGCGATGTCCAGCACCTCGTCGACCAGCTCCAGCAGCTCGATCGCGTCGGTGCCGGGCTCGTACTCCGGCGGCAGCACGATGATGCCGTCGTGGTCGTCGCCCATGCCCAGCTCGCGGGCCGAGCAGATCATGCCCTCGGAGGTCTTGCCGTAGGTCTGGCGCGCGGCGATCGGGAACGGACCGGGCAGCACGGCGCCGGGCAGCACCACGACGACCTTGTCGCCGACGGCGAAGTTCCGCGCGCCGCAGACGATGTTCTGCGGCTCACCGGTGCCGTTCGCGTCGCCGACGTCCACCTGGCAGTAGCGGATCGGCTTCTTGAACTCGGTCAGCTCCTCGATCGCGAGGACCTGGCCGACCACCAGCGGGCCCTTGAGGTCGGCGCCGAGCAGCTCGACGCCCTCGACCTCCAGGCCGGCGCGGATCAGCTTGGCCTGGATGTCTCGGCCGGTCTCGCCGGCGGGGAGGTCGACGTACTCCCGCAGCCAGGAAAGCGGGACGCGCATCAGATCTCCATCCCGAACGGGAGGGTGAAGCGCACGTCACCCTCGACGATGTCTCGCATGTCCTCGACGTTGTGCCGGAACATGAGCATGCGCTCGATGCCGAAGCCGAACGCGAAGCCGCTGTACTTGTTGGGGTCGATGCCGCAGGCGACCAGCACGCGCGGGTTGACCATCCCGCAGCCGCCGAGCTCGATCCAGCCCTCGGAGGAGCAGGTCCGGCAGGGACGGTCCGGGTTGCCGACGGACTCGCCGCGGCAGACGAAGCAGACCATGTCCATCTCGGCGGACGGCTCGGTGAAGGGGAAGTAGTTCGGTCGCAGGCGGGTGGAGATGCCCTCGCCGAACAGCGACTGGACCATGTGGTCGAGCGTGCCCTTGAGGTCCGCCATGGTCAGGCCCTCGTCCACGGCCAGCAGCTCGACCTGGTTGAAGACCGGGGTGTGCGTGGCGTCCAGCTCGTCGCTGCGGAACACGCGGCCGGGGCAGATCACGTAGACCGGCGGCTCGGCGGCGGCCAGCAGCGAGCGGATCTGCACGCCGGAGGTGTGCGTGCGCAGGACGACGGAGTCGGCGTCCTTGAGGAAGAAGGTGTCCTGGGTGGAGCGCGCCGGGTGGTCCGGGCCCATGTTGAGCGCGTCGAAGTTCAGCCACTCGGCCTCGACCTCGGGGCCCTCGGCGACGGAGTAGCCCATGGCCGTGAAGACGTCCATCAGCCGCTCGGCGAAGGTCGTCAGCGGGTGCCGGCCGCCGCGCGGGGCGCGGTCGTAGGGCAGCGTGACGTCCACGGCCTCCTCGACCAGCACGCGCGCGTCGCGCTCGGCCTCGAGCTCGACCTTGCGCCCGGCGAGGGCCTTGTTCACCGCGCCACGGGCGGCACCCACACGCTTGCCGGCGTCCGCCTTCGCGGCGGGCGGCAGGGCGCCGATCTCACGGTTCGCGAGCGCGAGCGGGGAGCGGTCACCGGTGTGTGCGACCTTCGCCTCGTGCAGGGCGTCGAGATCGGTCGCGGCGGCGAAGGCGGCGATCGCCTCGTCGCGAAGGCGCTCGATCTCCTCCGGCTTCAAGGCCTCGACCTCCACGGGGTCGTACGACTTGTTGGGTGCGGACATCTCTCTCTTCCCGTTTTGCGGCGACGCGCGGCCAAAAATGAAGTCTAGTGGGTTGCCGTAGGCAAACGGTTCGCCGCCTCAGGGGCGCGAGGCAGTGCTGACATGCGGCTGCGCCACGTGGCGCGACAAGCCGGCGCTTACGCCAGAACCTCGGGAATCCCGGGCGGCAGAATAAATCGGAAACTCGCCCCGCCCTCGGGCCCGCGGTCGACGCGGATCGTTCCGCCGTGCGCTTCGACGATGCCCTTGACGATGTAGAGGCCCAGGCCCGTGCCGCCGCGCTTGCTGCCGCGCCAGAAGCGGGTGAAGACGCGCGGGATCGACTCCTCGGGGATGCCCGGCCCCTGGTCGCTCACCGTCACCGCCGTCCCTTCGCGCACCCGGCCGGAGGCCTCCTCGGACTTCGCGGGTTCGACGTCGATGGTGACAGTGCCCTCGCCGTGCCGCACGGCATTTTCCAGCAGGTTGCCGAGCACCTGGTCGATCTTGTCCGCGTCCGCCCACAGCTGCGGCAGCGGCTCGCCGACGCGCACCGCGAAACGTTCCTCCGGAACGCCCGCCGCGACCAGCCCGTCGACGTGCCGGCGCACCGCCGTGTCCAGGCGGACCGGCTGACGCCGCACCTCCAGGCGGCCGGAGTCGATGCGGGAGATGTCCAGAAGTTCCGCGATCAGGCGGGTGACGCGGTTCGCGTCCGCGTCGACCGTCTCCAGCATCAGCTTCTTCTGGTCCTCGGTGAACCGCTCCCACTTCGCCAGCAGGGTGGCGGTGAAGCCCTTGACACTGGTCAGCGGCGAGCGCAGCTCGTGGGCGACGGTGGCGATCAGTTCCGCGTGGCTGCGCTCGGTGCGGCGGCGGGCCTCGGTGCCCCGCAGGGCGACGACGACGCGCTGCACCGGCCCGCACCCCTCGCGCACGTAGCGGGCCGAGACCAGGACCTCCCGGCCGCCGGGGCCGGGCAGCAGCAGGTTGCGCTCGGGCTGCCGGGTGCGGATGTCGAGGCCGCCGTAGGGGTCGGTGAGCTGCCACCAGCGGCGGCCCTCCAGGTCCTCCAGGGGCAGGGCCTCGTCCAGCGGGCGGCCGAGGACCGCGTCCGGGGCGAGGCCGGTCACCCGGGCCGCCGCGCGGTTGAAGACGACCACGCGGCCGGTCTCGTCGGCGACCAGCAGACCGTCGGGCAGCTCGTCCGGGTCGAGCGAGACGGACGAGGAGGTTCCGGACGCGACACGCTGCCGCGGGAACTGACTCTTCATCGTCTCGCCTCCTCCCCCGACCCCCGGATGGTCACCCTAGCGAAGACGGCCCTACCCGCGGCAGTCAGGAGCGACACCCTCCGGGCGCACGCTGGGCGCGCGCGGAGGCGTAGAGGCAGACGGCGGCGGCCGTGGCGAGGTTCAGCGACTCGGCGTGGCCGTGGATCGGCACCCGCACCACCTCGTCCGCGAGCTTGCGGGTGGCCTCGGGCAGGCCCCACGCCTCGTTGCCGAAGAGCCACGCGGTCGGGGCGCCGAGGGTGCCCTCGTCCAGCTCCGCGTCGAGGTCGCGCTCCCCCGCGCCGTCGGCGGCCAGGACCCGGATGCCGGCTTCGCGCAGTCCGGCGACGGCCTGCTCGACGGGCACGCCGACGGCCACCGGCAGGTGGTAGAGGCTGCCGACGGAGGCGCGCACGGCCTTGGGGTTGTAGAGGTCGACGGAGGCGTCGGTCAGCACGACGGCGTCCGCCCCGGCCGCGTCGGCGGTCCGCAGCACCGTCCCGGCGTTGCCGGGGTCGCGGACGTTGGCGAGCAGGGCGACCAGCTTGGGCCTGCCGGCCAGGACGGCCTCGAAGGAGGTGTCGACGAAGCGGCAGACGGCGACGATGCCCTGCGGCGTCACCGTGTCGCAGACGGCGGCGATGACCTCGTCGGTCGCGGTCAGCACCGGCACCCGCTCGGCCCGGGCCCGGGAGAGGACGTCGGCGTGGCGCTCGGCCGCCTCGAGGGTGGTGTAGATCTCCACGACGGAGTGGCTGCCGTCCGGGAGCGTGCCGAAGTCCACGGCCTCGCGGACGGCCTGCGGGCCCTCGGCCAGGAAGCGTCGCTCCTTGCCGCGCTGGGCTCGGCGGGAGAGCCGCCGGGCGGCGTTGACCCGGGGCGAGCGCAGCGAGGTGAGCTCGGGCTGGGACGACGGGTGCGGCAGGGACATCGCGGTGATCATCACTCCAGGAGCAGCCGTGAGAGGCGCGGAACGGGTCGGGCCCGCAGGAGGTCTCCCCCTGCGGGCCCGGTTGCTTCCACCCTGCGGGTGGGAGGTGCTACTGCGCTACCGCGGCAGCTCAGGCGGCGGCGTCGGCCTTCGGCGCGTTGACGTCGGCCGGCAGCGCCTTGCGGGCGGCCTCGACCAGCGCCTCGAACGCGGCGGAGTCGTTGACGGCCAGCTCGGCCAGCATCTTGCGGTCGATCTCGATGTTGGCAGCCTTCAGACCCTGGATCAGGCGGTTGTAGGTCATGCCGTTCGCGCGGGCGGCCGCGTTGATGCGCTGGATCCAGAGCTGACGGAAGTCGCCCTTGCGCTTCTTGCGGTCGTTGTAGTTGTAGACGAACGAGTGGGTGACCTGCTCCTTCGCCTTGCGGTACAGGCGCGAGCGCTGGCCACGGTAGCCGCTCGCCATCTCCAGGATGACCCGGCGCTTCTTGTGGGCGTTCACTGCCCGCTTGACGCGTGCCACGTTATTACTCCTTCAAAGGGACCGCGGTGGTAGTCACACGGCCCGGTTACGAATGTGGTCGAAAGGATCAGCGAGCCCCGAAGGGCGGCGATCACTTGCCGAGAAGCTTCTTGATCTTCTTCGCGTCGGCGGGGGCAGCCTCGACGGTGCCGGCCAGACGGCGGGTCAGCGTCGACGACTTGTGCTCGAGCAGGTGACGGCGACCGGCGCGCTGGCGCAGGACCTTGCCGGAGCCGGTGAGCTTGAAGCGCTTGCTGGCACCGGAGTGCGTCTTGTTCTTCGGCATGTCGCCGTACTCTCCTCGTCGGTCCGCTCCCGCCCGTCCGCCGTGCGGCGGGCCGAGCGGGAGCGCTTCGTTTCTGACAGGGACTCTCCGGGTGGGAACTCGGAGAGCCGGGTGGTGCAGGCGCGTCCGGCGATCAGCCGGCCGCGGCCTCCGTGCCGGCCGGGGCCGGCGTCTCGGTGTCGTCCGCAGCCTCGGGCTGCTCCTCCACCGGTGCCTCGACGGCCTCGTCGGTCACGTCGTCGACCTCGTCGGTCACATCGTCGACCTCGTCCGCTCCGCCCTGGCGACGCGGGGTGACCCCCGCCTGCGCCGCGGCCTTGCGGGCGGCCTGGGCCTCGCGGGCCTCGGCCATGGCTTCGGTCTTCTTCTTGTGCGGACCGAGAACCATGATCATGTTGCGGCCGTCCTGCTTCGGCGAGGACTCGACGAAGCCGAGATCCTGGACGTCCTCCGCCAGACGCTGCAGCAGTCGGAAGCCCAGCTCGGGGCGGGACTGCTCACGGCCACGGAACATGATCGTGATCTTGACCTTGTCGCCCTGCTTGAGGAACCGAACGACGTGACCCTTCTTGGTCTCGTAGTCGTGCGGGTCGATCTTCGGCCGGAGCTTCATCTCCTTGATCACCGTGTGCGCCTGGTTCTTGCGCGCCTCACGGGCCTTCATGGCCGACTCGTACTTGAACTTGCCGTAGTCCATGAGCTTGCACACCGGCGGGCGTGCGGTGGCAGCGACCTCGACCAGGTCGAGGTCGTACTCCTGCGCGAGCTCAAGCGCCTTGGCAAGCGGCACAATGCCGACCTGCTCGCCGCTAGGACCGACGAGTCGCACCTCGGGGACGCGAATCCGGTCGTTGATGCGGGGCTCGGTGCTGATGGATCCTCCTCGGTTGCACCCGCGGCCTGCCGGGCGGCAGCCGCGTTCGCTGGCTGGGTACCGCCACACAGAG
The DNA here is from genome assembly GCF_000787855.1 of Streptacidiphilus anmyonensis. GTDB lineage: Bacteria > Actinomycetota > Actinomycetes > Streptomycetales > Streptomycetaceae > Streptacidiphilus > Streptacidiphilus anmyonensis. Next base: position 130,481 of record NZ_BBPQ01000008.1, read on the forward strand.
CTTCATTCGTGCCGCGGTACCTGTTGACAGTGCACCGCGGGCACGAAAAAAGCCCCGCATGACGCGCAGGCGGAGCTCCATGGCACAACCGACGGTGCGGAACGGCTGCCACGACAGCGGCAACGACGAACCACATCGTCTGGACCATTGACCCGACGACCGCGAGGTCGATGCGGGTGGGAAGTCGGAGCCTCCACTTGCGGGCCGGGACTGCGTCAGCCGTAGCGGCGGAGCGGTACCTGGCCGGTCTCAGTCTGCAAGCATAGCAGCGTCACGCGATACCGCAGAATTCCCGCTCGCGGGGGTGGTTCCGGCAGACTGAGGCCCATGAGCGACGCTACCCCCTCCTCCCAGTCCCCCGACTTCGACGACCTGACCCGCGACATCGCCGATGTCCCCGCGGTCGAGGTCATCACGACCGTCGCCGTCCACCTGATGAGCGCGGCGGCGGTGAACCTGGGCCTCGCGGAGGGCGGCGAAGCGCACAAGGACCTCGACGAGGCCCGCAAGCTGATCACGGCCCTGGCGGGCCTGGTGACCGCCGGCGCGCCGGAGATCAGCAACTTCCACGCGGCCCCGCTGCGGGACGGCCTGAAGTCCCTCCAGTTGGCCTTCCGTGAGGCGTCCCTGGTCCCGGACGCCCCGGGCGCGGGTCCGGGCGAGAAGTTCACCGGGCCGGTCTACGGCTAGGCCACGGCGATGTCCCGCCCGGGCATCGGCTCCGCGAGCGCCCTCCGCCATTCCGGCGCGCCGAAGCCCTCCGGGAAGTACTGCGTCTCGTGCACGACCTGCCCGTGGGCGAACTCCATGATGCTCACGGAGTAGGTGGGCACCCCGTCGTAGGTGATGACGCACTCGCTCACCCACAGACGCCCGCCGCCGCTGATCCGCTGGACGGTGAAGTGCCGGGCGGCGGGGTGCCCACCGCGTTGCGCCGCGATCGCCGCGCGGCCGCGGAACCGCTCACCCGACTGGGGATAGTCGAGGATCGCGTCCGTGGCGTAGACGGCGTGCTCGGACTCCGTGTCCCCGCGTTCCGAGGCCTGCCAGTGTTCCTCGATGGCGGACCTGATCCGTCTGTCGGCATCCATCGCATGGTCCCTTCGGCGGGCGACGCGGCTCGGCGCCTGCCTCCACGCTCGGACCGCGAGCCCCCGCCCGCAAGTGGATCCGGGTCCGCAGGTGGATCCGGCTGACCGGCGCCTCAGGCCCGCGTGTAGAAGGGGTCCGCCGGTTCGTTGCCGCCGGGGACGACGACCGCCAGGTCGAGGCCCCGGTCGAGACGGATCCGCAGCAGCGCGCTCTCGGCGAGGCCTGCGGCCACCGCCTGAAGGGCGTCCGGCGCGGCGTCCGGGGCGACGATGAGGACCAACTGGGCGTCGGCCTGGCCGCCGGCGAGCAGGTGGGCGCGCAGGACCACCGGGTGTCCGCCGAGGATCGCGCGCAGTTCGTCCGCGACGTCCGGGTCGCGCAGCGCGGCGACGTGGGCGCGACCCTCCGCGACCGCGCGCAGCGCCGCGCCGCTCAGTTCGAAGAAGACCGGGCCCGCCAGGTCGATCAGCAGGGCGTCCGCCTGCTCGGACCAGGCCGCCTGGACGGCCTGGGACGCGGGGACGGGCGCGGGGCGCGCGTCCGCGCGCCACGCGGCCAGCGCCGCCAGGGAGGTGAACGCGGGAAGCCCCTTGCGGCCGTCCGGGGCCTGGATCGTGGGGACGGCCATGTCGCTGGTCTTCTCGTGCTTGTGGCCGTGCTCGTCCGTCTCGACCTCGCCGAGGACGGCGACGATGGGGACCATCAGCCGCGCGGTCGCGAGCAGCGCCAGCACCCGCTCCTCGTGCTCGGGCGTCCGCTCGGACGCGTACGCCGCGAGCGCCGCCGCCAGCTGAGGGTCTGCCGATCCGTCGTCACCCGCGAACCCCGGGTCAGGGATGTTCTTGCGCTGCACCCCGCGAGCCTACGCGACGCGCGCGGCGGCACCCGGCGTCGGGTCAGAAGTCCCGGTACGGGGTGGGCCTGGTCAGGCCCCAGATGATGAAGAGGTCGATCCCCATCACGACGATGGCCCAGAACGGGTAGTACGGAAGCCACAGGAACTGGCCGACCAGGCTGAGCGCGGCGATGACGACGCCCGCCCAGCGGGCCCACCCCTGGTGGGCCAGGAGTCCCGCGCCGACCAGGGATGCGGCGATGCCGAGGCCGATCTGCACCCAGCCCCAGCCGGTCAGGTCGAACTGGTAGAGGTAGCGGGCCGTGGCGAGGTAGACCTTGTCCTTGGAGACGGCGCTGGCACCCTGCAGGATGCCCAGGATCCCGTTGATCAGGAGCAGGACCCCGGCGAAGAAGTACGCCGCCGCGGCCCCGCCGCCCCCACGACCGGAGGGCCTGGATCCCGCCTCGCTGGATGTGGCTGCCATCGTGAACCTCCTCGGTGAGGTACCGCGACGCGCACGACCGGCCCCGCCGAATCGCGGACGGCGGTGTCACGCCACGCGTCGGCCTCCGAACGGCGCGCGCACCTGCCAGCCTCCGGCGGTCACCTCGGCCCCGCCAGCCAGGCGGGCTGTCCGGGTGGACCCGCCCGCCTGGTCCGGAGGGGGGTTCAGCTGGTGCCGGGGGCCTGCCCGCCGCCGAGGGAGCCGCCGGAGAAGTCGGCGACACCGGAGACGATCTGGTCCATGACCGAGACGCTCGGCGCCTTGCTCGCGATGTCGAAGCCGAGGTGCAGGGCGATCAGCTTGTCGCCCGCCTTGTCGGGGAAGACGACCGTCTCCACCGTGCCGTTGTTGCCGACCTTGGCGTCGACCTGCCAGCGGACCAGGTAGCCCGAGCGGCCCGCCACCGTGACGGCCTTCTGCTCCAGGACCTGGTGGCCGGTCACGTCGCCGTAGGACTCCTTGACGGCCGCGGTGATGTCCTGCTCGGCCGCAGCCTGCGCGCCGGTGCTCACGGGGGTCTTCAGGGCCTCGGTGTTGGCGCCCGCGTACGAGCAGGTGTTGCCCGAGCTGCCGCTGGAGCCGGCGCAGGTGTAGCTGCCGTAGGAGCCGGAGGCGAAACCGTCGGTGGTGGTGCCGCCGGTCCAGCCGCTCGGGAGCGGGATGCTGATGCCGTCGACGACGTCCACCGCGAGGTTGGCCCCGGAGCCGGAGCCCGAGCCGCCGCCGCTCCGGCCTCCGCCGCCGTTCTGGTTCTGGTTGCCGCCGCCGTTCGAGCCGCCGTTGCCGCCGTTGCCGCCGCCGAAGGGGTTCAGCCCGTCGCCGCCGTTCTGCCCTCCGCCGCCGTTCTGACCGCCACCGGCGAACGGGCGGGTGCTCGCGGCGGTGCTGCTCTGGCCGTTGCCGTCCATCGCGAAGTAGGTGACGAGTGAGCCGACGCCCATGCCGACGACCGCCGCCACCGCGCCGACCAGCAGCGGGCCGGGGCGGCGGACGCGCTTGGCGGCCGGAGGCTCGCCGGAGATGAACACCGGGGTGTCGGCGGCTCGGGTGCTGACGGTCCATTCAGAACCGTTCCACCAGCGTTCGCCCGGATTGTCCGAGTCGGCGGGCTTGGGGTCCGGGTACCAGCCCGCGGGCGGGGGCGCAGTCTCACTCACATCCGGCACCGTACCCGGAACGCGATAAGCATCCGATCAGCCTGCGCTGTCGGTTCGGGTGATGTCGGTCGAGTCGGTCCGGAATCGAGTCAGTCCAGGATCACGTGCGGGACGAAGCGCGCGTACTCGTCCGTGATCAGCCCGGCCGACTCGCGGATGCCCAGCCCCGCCGGCTCGCCGTCGACGACCCAGGCGCCGAGCACGGTGCGGTTGCCGTCGAAGTCGGGCAGCGGCGCGAACTCCTGCCAGCAGTAGCGCTCCCCCGCCTCCGGCTGTGGCCCCGGACCGGTCCCGTCGGTGATCAGCACGCCCGCGCCCTCGCGGCCCAGCAGCGGCTTGGCGACGTGGCGGACCAGCTCGCCGGGACCGTCGAGGCGGGCGGGCAGCAGGTTCGGGTGGCCGGGGTTGAGCTCCCACAGGATCGCCAGCAGCGCCTTGTTGGAGAGCAGCATCTTCCACGGCGGCTCGATCCAGCAGGTGCCGCCCGCGCCGCCGCCGAGGTCGGCGGTGTCGACGACGTGGCCGCCGAAGGCGTCGCCCGCCAGCCACTCCCACGGGTAGAGCTTGAAGACCGTGCGCATGAAGCGCAGTTGCTCGTCGACGAAGCGCCGGGAGAGCGAGTCCCAGCCGATGTCCTCCATGGCGATGGGGACGGTCGTCAGCCCGGCCTGCTGGGCGGTCTCCAGCAGGTAGGCCGTGGTCAGCTGGTCCTCGCCGAGGACGTCGACGCGCGAGTGGGCGAAGTGCACCGGACCGGGCGCGAGCAGGTGGGCCTGGCGGCGCCAGGCGTCGACGAGGCGCTCGTGGATCGAGTTCCACTGGTCCGCGCCGGGGAAGCGCTCCTCCATCCAGAACCACTGCGGGCCGGCGGCCTCCAGCAGGCTGGTCGGGGTGTCGGCGTTGTACTCCAGCAGCTTGGCGGGGCCGGCGCCGTCGTAGCGCAGGTCGAACCGGCCGTAGAGGCTCGGCTGCCGGTCGCGCTCCCACCACGAGCGGCGCACCAGGGCCGCCAGGGTGGGGTCGGTGATGCCGAGCTCGCGGAACCGGTTGTTCGCGACGATGTGCTCGGCGGCCTGGAGGCACAGCTCGTGCAGTTCGGCGACGGTCTCCTCCATCGCCTCGACCTCGCCGAGGGAGAAGGAGTAGTACGCGGACTCGTCCCAGTACGGGCGCAGGCTGTCGTCGGGGTAACGGGTGAGCGGGTAGACGAGGCCCTGCTCCTCGACGATCCGCTGCCAGTCCGGGCGGGGGTCGATCACGTGACGCTGCATGACGGCCGCTCAGCCCCCGCCCGAACCGTCGCCGTGGCCGCCGAAGCCACCCCGGCTGATGCCGTGGCCGGAGCCGCTGCCGTCGTCGCTGCCGCCGCTGCCGCGCGAGCCGGAGCCGTAGGAGCGGTGGTAGCCGTGGACGTGGGTGGAGTCGCCCCCGGCCGCGTACCACTGGTAGCGGTCGGTGTCGGCGTACCCGTGGCCGGCGGCGTTGTTGCAGAGCTTGTCCGCCACGGTCTTGTAGTTCGTCGTGTCGACGCACCGCTCGTCGGCGTGACCGGAGCACGAGGTGAGCGCGAGCGCCAGGGAGCCCACGACGGTGAGGGTGACGGCCTGGGACCTCTTGCGGGCGGGTCTGTTGCTGTCCGATGCCATCGTCGTGCGCCTCTTACCTCTCCTTTACCGAACCTGGGACGGCGGCGATTGTAGCCACCGTCCCAGGTGACGGATCCGGAGGCCCCGGGCCTACAGCGGCGTCACGTACGCGCCGGAGATGCCGCCGTCGACGAGGAACTCGGCGGCGGTGATGAAGGCGGAGTCGTCGCTGGCGAGGAAGGCGACCGCGGCGGCGATCTCCTCGGCGTGCGCGAAGCGGCCGACGGGGATGTGCACCAGGCGGCGCGCGGCGCGCTCCGGGTCCTTGGCGAACAGCTCCTGGAGCAGCGGGGTGTTGACCGGGCCCGGGCAGAGCGCGTTGACGCGGATGCCCTCGCGGGCGAACTGCACGCCGAGCTCGCGGGACATCGCCAGCACCCCGCCCTTGGAGGCGGTGTAGGAGATCTGCGAGGTGGCCGCGCCCATCTTGGCCACGAAGCTCGCGGTGTTGATGATCGAGCCCTTGCCCTGCCGCTGCATGTACGGCAGCGCGGCCTTGCAGCACAGGTAGACGGAGGTGAGGTTGACCTCCTGGACCCGGCGCCAGGCGTCGAGGCCGGTGGTGAGGATGGAGTCGTCGTCGGGCGGCGAGATGCCGGCGTTGTTGAAGGCGATGTCGACGCTGCCGTAGGTGTCGAAGGCCGTCTTGAACAGCGCCTCGACCTGCTCGGCGTCGGTGACGTCGACCTGGACGAAGGTGCCGCCGACCTCCTCGGCCGCCGCCTTGCCGGCGGTCTCGTCGACGTCGGCGCAGACCACGTTCGCGCCCTCGGAGGCCAGACGGCGCGCGGTGGCCAGGCCGATGCCGGAGCCGGCGCCGGTCACGACGGCGGTGCGGCCGACCAGGCGGCGGCAGACGATCTCTTCCTGCTGGTTGGTCACGGCTCTTCCTATTCCTCGGTGCTGATGAAGACGTTCTTGGTCTCGGTGAAGTGCGCGAGCGCGTCCGGGCCGAGCTCGCGGCCGAGCCCCGACTCGCCGAAGCCGCCGAAGGGCGTCCAGTAGCGCACGGAGCTGTGCGAGTTGACGGACAGATTGCCCGCGTTGACGCCGCGGGCCATGCGCAGCGCGCGGCCGATGTCCCGCGTCCAGAGGGAACCGGAGAGGCCGTAGCGGGTGGCGTTGGCCAGGCGCAACGCGTCGGCCTCGTCGGTGAAGGGCAGGACGACGGCGACCGGGCCGAAGATCTCCTCGGTGGCGGCCCGGCTGCCCGGGTCGGTCGGCGCGAGCAGGGTCGGGGCCTGCCAGAAGCCGGGGCCCTCGGGGGCGCTGCCCTGGGCGAGGACGGGCACGTCCTCGGTCAGGTAGGAGCGGACGCGCTCGCGCTGGACGGCGGAGATGAGCGGGCCCATCTCGGTGGCCGCGTCGCGCGGGTCGCCGACGCGGACGGCCTCGATCGCGGGGGCGACCAGGTCGAGGAACTCGTCGTAGACCTCGCGCTGGACCAGGATGCGGGTGCGGGCGCAGCAGTCCTGTCCGCTGTTGTCCAGGAAGGACATGGGCGCGGCGGCGGCGGCGCGGGCCAGGTCGGCGTCGGCGAAGACGATGTTGGGGCTCTTGCCGCCGAGTTCGAGGGTGACCCGCTTCAGGCGGTCGGCGCAGCGGGCCATGATCTGCTTGCCGACGCCGGTGGAGCCGGTGAAGACGATCTTGCGCACGCCGGGGTGGTCGACGATCGCCTGCCCGGTGATCCGGCCGTGGCCCGGCAGCACCTGGAACAGGCCCTCGGGCAGTCCGGCGTCCAGGGCGATCCGCTCCAGCCGCAGCGCGGTGAGCGGGGTGGTCTCGGCGGGCTTGAGCAGGACGGCGTTCCCGGCCGCCAGCGCGGGGGCGACGCCCCAGGCGGCGATGGGCATCGGGAAGTTCCACGGCGCGATGACGCCGACGACGCCGATCGGCTCGTGGAAGGTGACATCGAGGCCACCGGCCACGGGGATCTGGCGGCCCATCAGCCGCTCGATCCCGCCGGCGGCGTATTCGAGCAGGTCACGGGCGTTGCCCGCCTCCCAGCGGGCGTTGCCGAGGGTGTGGCCCGCCTCGGTGACCTCCAGGTCGGCGAGCTCGTCCACCGCCGCGTCCACGCCGTCGGCGAAGCGCCGCAGCAGCCGGGCGCGGTCGCCGGGAGCGAAGGAGACCCAGCTCTCCTGGGCCTTCACGGCACGTTCGACCGCGGCGTCCACCTGTTCGGATGACGTGGTCGGGATTTCGGCGACAAGCTCCTCGGTGGCGGGATTCAATACCCGCAGAACATCGGAGAGAACGTCAGTCATCTTCTTCACGGCTCACATGCGCTCGAAGGAGCGGTAGCGCTCCCAGTCGGTGACGGCGGTGTCGTAGGCGTCCTGCTCGACCTGCGCCATGTTGGCGTAGTGCTGGACGACCTCGGGGCCGAAGGCCGCCTTGGCCAGGTCGCTGCCCGCCCACAGCTCGGCCGCCTCCCGCAGGGTGGTCGGCAGGTGGGCGTAGTCGGCCTCGTAGGCGTTGCCGGTGCAGGGCTCGGGCAGTTCGAGGCGCTGCTCGACGCCGTGCAGGCCGGCGGCGATCATCGCGGCGACGGCGAGGTAGGGGTTCACGTCGCCGCCGGGCGCGCGGTTCTCGAAGCGCAGCGAGGGCCCGTGGCCGACGACGCGGAGCGAACAGGTGCGGTTGTCGCGGCCCCATGCCACCGCGGTCGGGGCGAAGGAGCCGGGGCGGAACCGCTTGTAGGAGTTGATGTTGGGAGCGTAGAGCAGCGTCAGCTCGCGCATGGCGGCGAGCTGACCGGCGAGGAAGTGCCGCATGAGGTCGCTCATGTGGCCCTTTCCGTCGGCGAAGGCGGCCCGGCCGTCGGCGTCGCGCAGCGAGAGGTGCACGTGGCAGCTGTTGCCCTCGCGCTCGTTGTACTTCGCCATGAAGGTGAGCGCCATGCCCTCCTGCGAGGCGATCTCCTTGGCGCCGGTCTTGTAGACGCTGTGCTGGTCGCAGGTGGTCAGCGCGTCGTCGTAGCGGAAGGCGATCTCGTGCTGGCCGAGGTTGCACTCCCCCTTCGCCGACTCGACGACCATGCCGGCCGCGCCCATCTCGTTGCGGATCCGGGCCAGCAGCGGCTCGATCCGGGCGGTGGCGAGCAGCGAGTAGTCGGCGTTGTACTGGTTGGCCGGCGTCAGCCCGCGGTAGCCGCGCTCCCACGCCTGCTCGTAGGTGTCGCGGAAGACGATGAACTCGAGCTCGGTCCCGGCCCAGGCGGTCAGCCCGAGCTCGGCGAGCCGGTCCAGCTGCTGTCGCAGGATCTGGCGCGGCGAGGCGGCGACGGCCGTGCCGTCCTCCCAGGCCAGGTCGGCGGTGACCAGCGCGGTGCCGGGCTGCCAGGGCAGGCGGCGCAGCGTGCGGAAGTCGGGCTGGAGGACGAAGTCGCCGTAGCCGCTCTCCCAGGAGGCCATCGCGTAGCCGTCGACGGTGTTGAGCTCCACATCGACGGCGAGCAGGTAGGCGCAGCCTTCGGTGCCGTGTGCGACGACCTCGTCGAGGAAGTGGCCGGCCGCGAAGCGCTTGCCCTGCAGCCTGCCCTGCATGTCCGTGAAGGCCACGGCTACGGTGTGGATCTCTCCTGACGCGATGAGATCGCGCAGCGCGTCGAGGCTCAGCAGTCCCCGGCGGGCGGGCGCGTGAGAAGTCATGAGTAGTGCCTCCGGGTGCATCTGGACCGGGTCGGGCGCTTTAAAGGTATGGCCTTGTACCATTGGAAGGGAAGGGGGTGCCATGATCGAAAATGGCGCGTCGAGCGAGGCGGCGGCCCAGACGGCCGGCGATGCGGATCCGTACGCCGCCGTGCTGCGGCCTGTCCGCTCCGGCAACACCTTCGAGGAGACGGTCGAGAAGGTGCTTCAGCTGATCCGGCTCGGCCTGGTCCCGGTCGGCGACCGCCTGCCGCCCGAACGCGAGCTCGCCGACCGCCTGCAGATCAGCCGGGTCACGCTGCGCGAGGCCCTCAAGGTGCTGCAGGACGCCGGCGTCCTGGAGGTCCGCCGCGGCCGCTACGGCGGCGCGTTCGTCCTCGCGCCCGCGCCCTCGCCCGCCGCCGCGAGCGGCGGCGAGGAGCTGCGCCGTCGCGTGGAGGAGCTGGGCGACCGCCTGGAGGACACCCTGCTGTTCCGTCAGGTCCTGGAGCTGGGCGCGGCCGAGCTGTGCGCGGAGCGCACACCGAGCGGCGCGGAGGCGGACCGCCTGCGGCAGTTGCTGGCGGAGACGGGCGCGGCGTCGCTGGAGGAGTACCGCCGCCTGGACACCCGCCTCCACCTCGCCATCGCCGAGCTCAGCGGCAGCCCGTCCGTCGCCGCGCAGTACGCGGCGGTCCGTGCGACGGTCAACGACCTGCTGGACTGCATCCCGCTGCTGCCCCCGAACCTGCAGCACTCGCAGCGCCAACACGAGGAACTCGTCGACGCCATCCTCTCCGGCGACGGCCCGCGCGCCCGCGCGTCCATGCACGAACACCTCGCCGGCACAGCCGCCCTGCTCCGCGGGTTCCTCTCATGACGGCGACCCTGCGGCCCCTCAGGGACGCGAGGCTCTGCCAACCTGCGGCTCCGCCGCGTGGGGCCACTCGCCCTGGGCCACGTGCAACAACCCTCATCCCTCGACTGACGGAGGTCCTCTCGTGCCACGCCCGCTGATCGGTGTCACCACGTATGTCTCGCACGCCTCCTGGGGCGTCTGGCACGACGCCCCCGCGGAGCTGCTCCCGCGGCAGTACGCCGCGCTGGTGCGGGCCGGAGGGGGGCTCGTAGCCATGCTGCCGCCGGACGAGGCGCCGGACGCCGCCGCCGAGGCGGTCTCGCGGCTCGACGGAGTCGTCATCGCCGGCGGACCGGACGTGGCCCCCGCGCGCTACCGCGCGCCCGCCGATCCGCACACGCAGACCCCGGACGCCGACTCCCTCGCCCGCGACGCCTGGGAGTCCGCGCTGATCCACGCCGCCATCGAGCAGCGCGTGCCGCTGCTCGGCATCTGCCGCGGCATGCAGCTCCTGAACGTGGCGCTCGGCGGCACCCTGACGCAGCATCTGCCCGACGTGCTGGGCGGCAGCAAGGATCACTCGCCCGTCCCCGGCGTCTACGGCCGCCACATCGTCTCCGCCGTGCCGGACACCCGCACCGCCGGGATCCTCGGCACCGAGAAGCTCGACGTCCCCACCTACCACCACCAGAGCGTCGCGACGCTCGGCACGGGCCTGCGCGCCTCCGCGTACGCCCCGGACGGCACGATCGAGGCCCTGGAGGCGGTCGCCGCCGACTCGCCCTTCCTCCTGGCCGTCCAGTGGCACCCGGAGCAGGACGACGACCCGCGACTCGCCCAGGCCCTGGTCGCCGCGGCGACCGCACACTGATCGCGGGGAAACTCCGAAACCGCCTCGCCAGGCCGGTCCGGGCGGACCAGACTGTCCGCATGCCGACGACCAACAGCACCGACAGCGGCGCAGCGCAGTCGCAATCGCCGTCACCGTCCAGCCCGACCGGCCCGGCCGAGCCGTCCGGCCCCGCCGAAGCGTCCGGCGCGACCGCCCCCGCCACCCCGTTCCACTCGCTCGACGCCTACCTCGCCGTCCCCCGCGTCGGCGCGCTGGAGCTCTCGCCCGACGGGAGCCGGCTCGTCGTCTCCGTCGCCGAGCTCTCCACGGACCGCACCCGGTACGTCTCCGCCCTGTGGGAGCTCGACCCGCAGGGCGAGCGACCCGCGCGGCGGCTGACCCGCTCGGCGAAGGGCGAGTCCTCGCCCGGCTTCCAGGCCGACGGGACGCTGCTCTTCCTCTCCACCCGGCCGGTCGCCGACCCCGGCAAGGACGAGCCGGAGGACTCGGAGGCGGCGCTGTGGGCGCTGCCGGCGGACGGCGGCGAGGCACGTCGCCTGCTGACCCGTCCGGGCGGCGTCGGCGCCTACGCCGCCGCCCGCGCGGCCGACCGGATCGCCCTCGTCTCCGGTCTGCTGCCGGGCGCCGCCGACGCCGAGGACGACACGAAGCTGCGCAAGGCGCGCAAGGAGGCGAAGGTCTCGGCGGTCCTGCACGAGACCGCGCTGGTGCGCTACTGGGACCACGACCTCGGCCCGGACACCCCGCACGCCTTCACGCTCTCCGGCGCCGACCTCGACGCCGCAGGCTCCGCCGGCTCGACCGACTCCGCCGCCGACACGTCCGGGACCACCGCCCTGCCGGTCGTCGACTGCGGTCCCACGCAGACCTACGATCCGAGCGTGGCGCTCTCGCCCGACGGCTCGCTGGTCGCCTTCGGCGTCCTGACGCCCTATCCGGGCGGCGAGTTCCGCGACGCGATCGTGATCGCCGACGCGGCCACCGGCAAGGAACTGCGCCGGATCGGCTCCCCCGACGGGCAGTTCGGCGACCCGGTGTTCACCGCAGACTCCCGCTCGCTGTTCTGCCTGCGCTCCACGCCCGGCGACTGGGACGCGAGCAGCGACACCTCGCTCTGGCTGGTCCCGGACGTCTCGGACGCGCAGGACCTCGGCCACGACGCCGCGCCGGGCTTCGACGAGTGGCCCGGCGGCGTGACCGTCTCGCCCGTCGCCGGCGACACCGTCGTGTACTTCGTCGCCGACCAGCTGGGCCGCTCGCCGATCTTCCGCCTCGACACCGCCGACGGCACGCTCACCCGGCTGACCGCCACGGACGTCTCCGGGGCCTACACCCACCTCCGCGTCTCCCCTGACGGATCGACCCTGTTCGCGCTGCGCAGCGCGATCGACTCCCCGCCCACGCCGGTCCGCCTCGACGCCGCGCTGCCGGACCAGACCCCGACGGTGCTGCCCGCGCCGGGCGACGTCGGCGCGGTGCCCGGCCGCCTGGTCGAGGTGGAGACCACCGCCGAGGACGGGCAGCCGCTGCGTGCCTGGCTGGTCCTGCCGCAGGGCGCCTCCGCCACGGACCCCGCGCCGTTCCTGCTGTGGGTCCACGGCGGCCCGCAGATGAGCTGGAACGCCTGGACCTGGCGCTGGAACCCGTGGGTCGCCGCCGCGGCCGGCTACGCCGTGCTGCTGCCGGACCCGGCCCTGTCCACCGGCTACGGCCAGCACATGCACGCCCGCGGCTGGGGCGACTGGGGCGGCGCGCCGTACCGGGACGTCATGGCGCTGACCGACGCGGCCCTGGCGCGCGAGGACGTGGACGCGGGCCGTACGGCGATGATGGGCGGGTCGTTCGGCGGCTACATGGCCAACTGGATCGCCACCCGGACGGACCGGTTCAAGGCCATCGTGACCCACGCGAGCCTGTGGAACCTGGACGGCTTCGCCGGCACCACCGACGCGCCGTTCTACTGGCGGCGCCACTTCGGTGACCCGCTGACGCAGCGGCAGCGCTACGAGGACACCTCGCCGCACCGGCACGCCGCGAAGATCCGCACGCCGATGCTGGTGGTGCACGGCGACAAGGACTACCGGGTGCCGATCAACGAGGCCATCGCGCTGTGGAGCGACCTGACCCGGTTCGATGTGCCGGCGAAGTTCCTGTACTTCCCCGACGAGGGCCACTGGGTCCTCAAGCCCAACAACGCCAAGGTCTGGTACAGCACGGTGCTGGCCTTCCTCGCCCACCACGTGTTGGGCGAGGAGTGGCAGCGCCCCGAGCTGGTCTGACGGCCCTTCCCCTGTCCGGGCCGCCCCCCTCCGGACCCGACGAGGTCACACCGGGAAGGTCACCCCGGTGAGCTCCTGCGACACCGTCCACAGCCGCTGCTGCGCGGCGGTGTCGTAGGAGGCGGGGGTGGACCGGACCAGCTTTGGCGCGCCGCGCATCTGCTGGAAGCCGCTCGGGCCGTAGTACTGCCCGCCCTGCGCCTGCGGGTCCGTCGCGGCGCGCAGGGAGGGCAGCGCGCCCTGTTCGGCGGGCTGCGCGAAGAACGGCTCGACCAGGACCCGGTTGGCGGGCTGCATCCACGCGGGCAGATGCCGGGTCAGCTCGGTGCTGGAGTAGCCGGGGTGCGCCGCGACGGCGACGGTCCGCGCACCCGCGGCGTCGAGGCGGCGCTGCAGCTCGTAGGCGAAGAGCAGGTTGGCCAGCTTGGACCGGCCGTAGGCGGTGATGCGGTTGTAGCCCCGCTCGGACTGCAGGTCGTCGAAGTTCACCCCGCCGCGCGCGAACTGGTGCGCAAGGCTCGCCACGACGACGACCCGCGAGTCCGGCACCTCCAGCAGCCGGTCCAGCACCAGGCCGGTGAAGGCGAAGTGCCCGAGGTGGTTGGTGCCGAGCTGGAGTTCGAAGCCGTCGGCGGTCCTGCCGTAGGGCGGGAACATCACCCCGGCGTTGTCGACGAGCAGGTCGATCCGGTCGAAGCGCTCGCGCAGCTCGGCAGCCGCCTGGCGCACGGAGGCGAGCGAGGCCAGGTCGAGCGCGAGCAGCTCCGCCTTGCCGCCGCCCTGCCGGCCGACCGTCTCGGCCGCGGCGGCGGCGCGCTTCGGGTCGCGGCAGGCGAGCACGACCGTGGCGCCGCGCGCGGCCAGCACCTTGGCCGTCTCCAGTCCGAGGCCGCTGTTGGCGCCGGTGACGACGGCCACCCGGCCGGTCTGGTCGGGGACGTCGGCTGCATTCCAGGCCATCGCGGGCCCTCCGGATTCGGGACGATTCGGGATGCGAGAAAGTGAACACTGTTCACACTGGGCTGCGCCCGATAGTGCTCCCACCTCCACGCGGTGTCAAGCACGGCGGCTCGCAGGCGGTGCCAGGCAGGAGGTGTCAAGCAGGCGGTCCAGTGCAGCTCAGGCCGCGTCCAGCGCGGTCCTGTCGGCGGGGTACGGCAAGATGAGCCCATGAGCCGAACCGCGCCGGGCGCCGCCGCTGCGCCCACGCTGATGCTGCTGGACTCCGCCAGCCTCTACTACCGCGCCTACTTCGGCGTGCCCGACTCGGTCCGCTCCCCGCAGGGCGAGCCGGTCAACGCGGTGCGCGGCCTGCTCGACTTCATCGCCCGGCTCGTCGCGGACCACGCCCCCGACCAGCTCGTGGCCTGCATGGACGCGGACTGGCGCCCCCAGTGGCGGGTCGACCTCATCCCCAGCTACAAGACCCACCGCGTCGCCGAGGACCCGGCCCTCGCCGAGGCCGGGGAGGAGGAGACCCCGGACAGCCTCTCCCCGCAGATCCCCGTCATCACCGCCGTCCTCGACGCCCTCGGCATCGCCCGCGTCGGCGTCCCGGGCTACGAGGCGGACGACGTCATCGGCTCCTTCACCGCGCGTGCCGCCGGCCCCGTCGACGTCGTCACCGGCGACCGGGATCTCTTCCAACTCGTCGACGACGCCCGCCAGGTGCGCGTGCTGTATCCGCTCAAGGGCGTCGGCACCCTCCAACTGACCGACGACGCCCTGCTGATGGAGAAGTACGCGGTGGCCGGCGCCCAGTACGCCGACCTCGCCGCCCTGCGCGGCGACCCGAGCGACGGCCTTCCCGGCGTCCCCGGCGTCGGCGAGAAGACCGCCGCCAAGCTGCTCACCCAGTTCGGCGACCTCGCCGGCATCCAGGCCGCCGCCCTCGACCCCGCCGCCAAGCTCACCCCGACCCAGCGCAAGCGCATCATCGAGGCCGCCGACTACCTCGCCGTCGCCCCCGAGGTCGTCCGCGTCGCCACCGACATCCGCCTCCCCGACGTCGACCCGACCCTGCCCACCGAGCCCCTCGACCCGATGGCCCTGGAGTCCCTCGCCTCCCGCTGGGGCCTCGGCAGCTCCCTCCAACGCGTCGTCGACGCCCTCGCGCAGCACGGAAAGCACAGCTGACGAACCCGCCGCCGACGGCGCTGTCAGTGGCAGTCACCACAATGAGCAGCATGACGAAGCCTTCCGTATCCGCGCCCGCTGTCGACCTTGCCGATGAGGCCGCCTACCTTGACGCCGTCGCGCAGGCACGGAAGGCCGCCGACGCCTACTACGGCTCCGGCGAGTCGGGCATGGACGACGACGCCTACGACCGGCTGCTGCGCGGCATCACCGCCTGGGAGGACGCGCACCCGGGGCAGATCGCGGCCGGCTCCCCGTCCCAGCAGGTCGCAGCGGGCGTGACCACAGGCGACGTCGCCCACACCGTGCCGATGCTGAGCCTGGGCAACGTCTTCTCCGGCGAGGAGCTCTCCGCCTGGGCCGGGTCCCTGGAACGACGGCTGGGCGGGGAGGCGGTGGCCGGCTGGGCCGTCGAGCCCAAGCTCGACGGCGTCGCCCTGGCGGCCCGCTACCGCGACGGCCGACTGGTGCAGCTGGTCACCCGCGGCGACGGGACCACCGGCGAGGACGTCTCCCACGCCATCGACGACATCACCGGCCTCCCGACGACCCTGAGCGAGCCGCTCACGATCGAGGTCCGCGGCGAAGTCCTCATGACAGAAGCCCAGTTCACCGCCGCCAACGAGCAGCGGACCACGCACGGAGCCACGGCCTTCGCCAACCGCCGCAACGCCTCCTCGGGCTCGCTGCGCGCCAAGGACCGGGCCTACCGGATCGCGCAGACCTTCTTCGCCTACGCCGCGCTGACGGACACCGAGCACACCAGCGACCCCACCCTCGCCGGGCTCACGCACACCCGGCTCATCGCCCGCCTCACCGCCCTCGGCCTGGGAACCACGTCCGGCACGCCCGTCGCCACGACGGCCTGCACGACCCTGGACGACGTGATGGAGCGGGTGCGTCAGATCGGCGCCCTGCGCGCGGAGCTCGACTTCGAACTCGACGGAGCCGTGGTCAAGGCCGACGGCCCCGCCGACCAGGGCCGGGCGGGCACGGGCTCGCGGACTCCGCACTGGGCGACCGCCTTCAAGTTCCCGGCCGCCCAGAAGATCACCGTGCTCCGCGCCGTGGAGTGGAGTGTGGGCCGCACCGGGGTGATCGCCCCGCGCGCCGTCCTCGACCCCGTCGACGTCGCCGGCACCACCATCACCTACGCCACCCTGCACAACCCGGCCGACATCACCCGCCGCGGCCTGATGCTCGGAGACCACGTCACCGTCTACCGCGCCGGCGAGGTCATCCCTCGCGTCGAAGGGGCGGTCACCAGTCTGCGCACGGGCGACGAGCAGCCGATCGCCTTCCCCGAACGCTGCCCGCGCTGCGGCTCGGACATCGACCGCAGCCAGGAGCGCTGGCGCTGCGCGCGCGGACGTGCCTGCGGCCAGGTCGAGGCCATCCGCTACGCCGTCGCCCGCGACGCGCTCGACGTCGACGGCCTCGGCGAGAAGATCATCGTCCAACTCGTCGACAGGAACCTGATCGAGGACTTCGCCGACCTGTTCACCCTCACCCGCGACCAGCTGCTCACCCTGGATCGCATGGGCGACAAGAGCGCCGACAATCTGCTGGCCGCCATCGAGACGGCGAAGACCAAGCCGCTCAACCGCGTCTTCTGTGCCCTCGGCGTCCTCGGCACCGGCCGCTCCATGTCGCTGCGCATCGCCGCGCACTTCGGCTCCATGCAGGCCGTCCGCGCCGCCGACGCGGTCGCCCTGGAGCAGGTCGACGGGATCGGCGGCGAGAAAGCCCCCGTCATCGTGGCGGAGCTGGCCGAGCTCGCCCCGCTCGTCGACAAGCTCGTCGCCGCAGGCGTGAACATGGAGCAGCCCGGCTTCGTCCCGCCCGCTCC
Source organism: Streptacidiphilus anmyonensis (assembly GCF_000787855.1). Taxonomy (GTDB): domain Bacteria; phylum Actinomycetota; class Actinomycetes; order Streptomycetales; family Streptomycetaceae; genus Streptacidiphilus; species Streptacidiphilus anmyonensis. Next base: position 147,330 of record NZ_BBPQ01000008.1, read on the forward strand.
CGCAGACCCCGATGCCGACGCGGAGGCGGAGACGCAGACGGAGACGCAGGCGCAGACGCAGACGAGCGCCGAGAAGGGAGGCGCGCTGCCGTTGGCCGGGATGACCGTGGTGGTGACGGGCGGGATGACCGGGCCGCTCGCGGACCTCTCCCGCACCGAGATGAGCGAACTGATCACCCGGGCAGGAGGCCGCGCGTCCTCCAGCGTCTCCGCCCGCACCCACCTCGTCGTCGCCGGAGACAAGGCCGGCAGCAAGCTCGACAAGGCAAAGGCCCTGGGCATCGAAACCCTCACACCCGAGGAGTTCGCCCAGCGCCTCGCTGATCTCACCAGCTGATCGCGGCCGCCACCGGCAGGTGGTCGCTGCCGTCGGCCGGCAGGACGCGCGAGCTCTTCGGTGTGACGCCGCGGACCAGGATCTGGTCGATCCGCACCACCGGGAACTGCGCCGGCCAGGTGAAGCCGAAGCCGTCCCCGGCCGTGGCCTGGGTCGAGTGGAGCTGTGCGGTGAGCGCGGCGAGCGCCCGGTCGTCCGTGGTGCCGTTGAGGTCGCCGAGCAGCACGACCCGGCGACTCGGATCGGCGGCGATCGCCCTGCCGAGCGCCTGCGCGCCGATGTTCCGCGAGACTGTCCAGTAGCCGCCCCTGGGCATCAGGCGGACGGACCCCAGATGGGCCACGTACACGGTCAGCGGCCCGTGGTCGGTGGCCACGGTGGTGCGCAGCGCACGGTTCGCGGCCGCCTTCCTGTCGGCGGCCTTGGTCGCCGCCAGAGGCCCGTAGTCCACGATGTCGATCTGCTGGGTGTCCGACAACGGCAGCTTGCTCCACAGTCCGACCGTGCCCTGGACCGTGCGGTAGGGGTACGTTCCCGCCAAGCCCTTCTCGTACAGCGGCGCCGACTGCGGGGTCAGCTCCACCAGAGCCAGCACCGTCGCGCCGGAGGCGGCCAGGTCGCGTGCGGTGCGGGCCGGGTCGGGATTGCCGGCGTTGACGTTCTGCTCGGCGACGGTGAGGTCGCCGCCCGGGCGGGCCTTGTCCTCGAGCAGCCCGCCGAAGAGGTTCAACCACACCAGGACCGGCAGCAGCAGCGCGACCAGCGCGGAGGCGGAGCGGCGCCACAGCGCCGCCGCCAGCAGCACCGGGACGCAGACGCCGAACCACGGCAGCAGGGTCTCCACCAGGCTGCCGAGGTTCCCGCTCCACCGGTTGGGGATCTCCGCGTGCAGCAGCATGAGCAGCCCGAGCAGCAACGCCGACGCCACGAGCAGCTTGCCGCGCTTCCAGGGCTCCGGCCGCGAGACGGTGCGTACCGCACGGCGGACGCGGGCACGCCGGCCCCCGCCGCCGGTCTCCGGATTGACTGTCTCCGAGGCGCCTGTCTCCGAGGCGTCTGTCTCCGAGGCTTCTGTCGTCCGTGCTGATGGCAGGGGGTGGCTCATGCCACCAGTCGACGCGAGGCGGTGTTGTCGGGACGTATGGGATTCCCGATACGTCGACGATATGCGCCGACTCGTAGCATCGAGTGCATGCGCGTGCTGATCGTCGAGGACGAACCCTTTCTGGCCGAGGCCGTCCGCGACGGCCTGCGCCTGGAGGCGATCGCGGCCGACATCGCGGGTGACGGCGACACCGCCCTGGAGCTGCTCGGCGTCAACGCCTACGACATCGCCGTCCTCGACCGCGACATCCCCGGGCTGTCCGGTGACGAGATCGCCAGGCGCATCGTCGCCTCGGGCAGCGGCATGCCGATCCTCATGCTCACCGCGGCCGACCGCCTCGACGACAAGGCCTCCGGTTTCGAGCTCGGCGCGGACGACTACCTCACCAAGCCCTTCGAACTCCAGGAGCTCGCGCTCAGGCTCCGTGCGCTCGACCGCAGGCGCGCCCACAGCCGACCGCCCGTGCGGGAGATCGCGGGCCTGCGGCTGGACCCCTTCCGCCGCGAGGTCTACCGGGACGGCCGCTACGTCGCGCTCACCCGGAAGCAGTTCGCCGTGCTCGAGGTCCTCGTCGCCGCGGAGGGCGGCATCGTCAGCGCCGAGGAGCTGCTGGAACGCGCGTGGGACGAGAACGCCGACCCCTTCACCAACGCCGTGCGCATCACCGTCTCGGCGCTGCGCAAGCGTCTCGGTGAACCGTGGATCATCGCCACCGTGCCGGGCGTCGGATACCGCATCGACCGCACCGACCGCACCGACGCACCACCCGGACCCGGGCGGGAACGGAGCGGACGTGGATAGGCGGCCGGGTCCGAGCGTCCGTCTGAGACTCACGCTCAGCTATGCCGGGTTCCTGATGCTGGCCGGTGCCCTGCTGCTCGCGGCCGTGTGGGTCTTCCTGCTCCGCTACGTCCCCGAGCGCGCTTTCATCGTCCCCGGCTCCACCGGCGCACCCATCACCGCCGTCTTTCCCGTCCGGTCCAGCCTGCTGCACGTGTTCGCGCCGAGGGCGGCGGCGGTTCTGGCGTTCCTGCTGGCGTTCGGCCTCGTGGGAGGGTGGATCCTCGCCGGCCGGATGCTCGCGCCGCTGTCCCGCGTCACCGACGCGACGCGCCTGGCCGCGACCGGGTCGCTCTCCCACCGGATCCGGCTGCCGGGCCGCAGGGACGAGTTCCGCGAACTCGCCGACGCCTTCGACACCATGCTGGCACGGCTCGAAGCCCACGTCGGCGAGCAGCGGAGGTTCGCCGCCGACGCCTCGCACGAGTTGCGCACGCCGCTGGCGATCTCGAAGGCCGTTCTCGACGTCGCCCGCGCCGATCCGGACCGCGACGTCGGCGAAGTCCTCGACCGCCTGCACGCCGTCAACACCCGCGCGATCGACCTCACCGAGGCGCTGCTGCTGCTCAGCCGCGCGGAGCAGCGGTCCTTCCAGCGCGAGGACGTCGATCTGTCCCTGGTGGCCGAGGAGGCCGCCGAGACGCTGCTGCCCCTCGCGGAGAAGCGCGGCGTCGCCCTCGAGACCTGCGGCGAGATCACGCCCGTGCGCGGTTCGCACGCGCTCCTCCAGCAGCTGACCGTGAATCTGGTGCACAACGCGATCGTCCACAATCTGCCCGAGCAGGGCCTCGTGTGGGTGAGCACCGACGTCCGCGCTGACGGCGGTGCGGTGCTCACCGTCGAGAACACGGGCGAGCGGGTGCCCCCGGAGCTGGCCGCGACGCTCACCGAGCCGTTCCGGCGGGGCACCGAGCGCGTGCACAGCGACCACGCGGGCGTGGGCCTCGGCCTGGCCATCGTCCGGACCATCGCGCAGGCGCACGACGGAACGCTCACCGTCACCCCACGCCCCGTCGGCGGGCTCCGCGTCACCGTCGAGCTGCCCGCGGCCGACCCGCAGCGCGCGGATACGTGACGTCAGGTACCTCGACGTGACGACAGGAGACGGCAGCAGCCCGCCTCAGCCGCCGAGGGCGTGGACCATCGCGACGACGGCGCGCATCTGCGGGGCGGACTTGACCGCGAAGTCGGGTCCGTCGTAGCCGAACCAGTCCCAGCAGCCCTGCGGGTTGACGGGCAGGAGGCTCGAGATCGCCTGCGGGTAGAGGATCACGAGGTCGTTCGTGTCGGCGTAGGTGTCGAGGTTCCCGTGGTCGGCGAAGGCCGTGCCGAGCAGCTGCTGCGCGGAGAGGCAACCGTGCAGGGCGACGACCAGGCGGCACGGCGCGCCCGAGGCGCACGCGGGCGGGACGTAGAGCTGGCCGGTCGTGTCCATGGACAGGAAGGGTCCGTAGCCGCCCGGGACGTAGGCGTTCTGGTCGAAGTGGACGAGGGTCCCGCGCGGGGCGCCGGTGTTGGGCGGGTTCACCTGGCCGAGCCACGCGGTGAGCATCTCGCCCTCGGGATCGTCACCGCAGTCGTTGAGGAACGGCGGCGAGGTCAGCGGGCAGGGCACGACGCCGTCGGGCGTGGGCCAGGAGTGGCCGGCCGGGTCCCAGTCGTGAGTGGTCGTCACCGCGCCGAAGTGCCGGTAGAAGTCGACGCCCGCCGCGGAGACCAGCGGGTTGACGATCGGGTCCAGGGTGCCGTGGTAGGTGTAGACGGGCAGTCCGTCGAGGTTGGCGAGCGGGTCGATCAGGCCCTGCGCCGCCCAGGTCGCGGCCTGCCGTTCGAGCGTGCCGACGCCGAGTCCGAGATCGCAGGTGGCGAACTGGATCACGTCGCCCTGGCCGCAGTCGTAGGGCCCGGCCGCGATGACGCCGACGCCGCGGAAGGTGCCCGAGTAGGCGACCTGGAGCTGTGTGGCCATGAAACCGCCGGAGGAGACGCCGGTGACGTAGTCGGCGGTGATGTTCAGACGCGGCAACGGCGGCGCGTCGGCCTCGGCCCGCGTAGGCGCGGCGAGACCGAGGGTGGCCAGGGCCGCCGCCGCGAGGACGGCGGCCATCGTGCGCAGGCGCAAGCGGAGAGGGCGGACCGGGTGGGCAGGGCGGGCAGGGCTGAGCAGAGAGCGGAGCTTCCTTGGCACGCGGACTCCTTCGTCGCGGTTCCCGTGGACGCGTTCCAACCAATCGATTGATTGGTTCTGCTGTTCGCCCGTTACCATCCGGCTTCCGCGCTACGGTGTCAACCGATCGATCGGTGGGAACGGAGACGACGTGGACGCACCCGGCTGGGAGTACCGGCGCGTGGTCGCGGTGGCGGCCGTGCTGCCGGTCGGCGTCACCCCGCCGGGCACCAAGGGGCGCATCCTGCGGGCCGGACTGGAACTCTTCGCCGAGGCCGGCTTCGCCGGCACCTCGATCCGGCGGATCGCCGCCGCCGTCGGCATCAACTCGGCCACCCTGTACGCGCACTACCCCTCCAAGGAGCACGTCCTGGCCGAGCTTGTCCGGATCGGGCACCAGGAGCTGCACGACCGCCTGAGCGAGGCCGTCGCACGAGCGGAGGACGACGGCGCCGCCGCGCGACTGACCGCGCTGGTGCGCGCCCATGTGCTGGTGCACACCGACTTCCCCCTCCTGGCCGTCGTCACCAACAGCGAACTGCACGCGCTGTCGCCCGAACTCGCCGCCCCGTCCCTCGAGTTGCGCACCGACTGTCGCCGCCTGCTGCTCGATGTCCTGGAACGCGGGTCCTGGGAGGGCGAGTTCGCCGTCGAGGACCTCCGCCTGGCTGCCACCGCGATCAGCGCGCTCGGCGTGCAGGTCGCACACTGGTTCGGTCCCGACCAGAGTTACGGCCGCGAGCAGGTCGCCGACCAGTACGCGCGCTTCGCGCTGCGGATCGCCGAGGCCCGCGCCGCACCGGCGTCCCTCCCCGTCCATCCCGTCCATCCCCGCCGAACCGACGAACGCCCGGAGAGAGCATGAAGCGCATCCTGTTCGACGACGAGCACCAGGCCTACCGCGAGAGCGTGCGGGCCTTCCTGGACAAGGAGGTCGTGCCTCGCTACGCCGAGTGGGACCGGGCCGGCATCGTGCCGCGTGAGCTGTTCGCAAGCCTGGGCAGCCTGGGCGCCTTCGGCATCGCGGTCCCGGAGCGGTTCGGCGGTGCGGGCGTGCCCGACTTCCGCTACAACGTGGTGCTCCAGGAGGAGGCCGCACGGCTCGCGGTCTCCCCGGCGCTCCTCGGCCCGGCGCTGCACGCGGACGTCTGCCTGCCGTACTTCCTGGACCTCACCACCGACGAACAGAAGGCCCGTTGGCTGCCGGGCATCGCCTCCGGCGAGCTGATCACCGCCGTCGCCATGACCGAGCCCGGCACCGGCTCGGACCTCGCGGGCATCCGCACCAAGGCCGTCCGCGACGGCGACCACTACGTGATCGACGGCGCGAAGACCTTCATCACCAACGGCGTCAACGCGGACCTCGTGGTCGTCGCCGTCCGCACCGGCGAGCACCCGCACCGAGGCCTGAGTCTGGTCGTCGTCGAGCGCGACACCCCCGGCTTCGAGCGCGGCCGCAAGCTGGAGAAGATCGGCCTGCACGCCCAGGACACCGCCGAGCTGGTCTTCACCGGCGCCCGCGTGCCCGTGGCCAACCTGATCGGCCAGGAGGGCGAGGGCTTCTTCGGCCTCACCCGCAATCTGCCGCAGGAGCGGATCTCCGTCGCCGTCTCCGGTCTGGCCCAGGCGACCGCCGCGTTCGAGTGGACGACCGCCTACGTCCGCGAGCGCAAGGCGTTCGGCAAGCCGATCGGCGCCCAGCAGGTGATCCGGCACCGCCTCGCCGAGCTCGCCACCGAGATCGAGATCGCCCAGCACTACCTCGACCGCTGCGTCCTCGCCCTGAACGACGGCGAGCTGACGGTCGTGGACGCCGCCAAGGCCAAGTGGTGGTGCACCGAACTCCAGGGCCGGGTCGTCGACGCCTGCGTCCAACTCCACGGCGGCTACGGCTACATGCTCGAGTACCCGATCGCCCGTGCCTGGCAGGACAGCCGGGTGACCCGGATCTACGCAGGCACGACGGAGATCATGAAGGAGATCATCGGCCGCTCCCTCGACCTTGGCCAATGACCTGTCAGATGTCTTTGGCACGTGCTAACTTCGCGCGCGATGCACCGCTGAGATCGCGGGGCCGGCCGATCTGCCGGCCGCGAGGGGGAGAGCCAGGGTGAGCGTCACCGCACAGCGCGCTGCGGAGGAGTTCCTCAACCGGACCATGTGGCAGCGGGAGGGGCGACGACGGCCCGACCCGTTCGTCGCCCTGCTCGCCCCGCGCGGTTCCGGCAAGAGCGCCATGTTACGGATGCTGTCGCAGGAGTGCGGAGGCAGCGTCGTCCACAGCATCCTCGACTGTGCCACGCTGCCGAAGGGCGACGACGTCATACCGGTGGCGGCCAACCGGATCGCCTTCGACATGACCCGCGCCTGGCAGCACCTGCGGCAGCCGCCGAGCTTCCACCGCTTCCGGCTCGCCTATCTCGCGCGCGACGTACCCGCCCTGCCCGCGGACCGCACCCGGGCCTTGCAGGAGATGGGCACGCGGATCCAGGAGTACGCCGACAGCACCCGGGCCGGCCGGGCCTCCGCCCGCACCGCCCAAGCCGCCCAGCAAGGGCTGGACCTCGCGGCCGACCTCACCTCGTCGACGCTGCCGGGTCTCGCCAAAGTCGTTCCGCCGGCCCGCGACACCGCCAAGGCGCTCACCCGGCTGCTCTCCCAGAGGGCGTCACTCCTGGGCGTGCGCAAGGGGATCGGCTACCACGGCCGCACCCGCTCGGCGGAGTCCGCCGACCCGATCGACGCGCTCATCGCGCTCAGCCAGGCCCGGCCCAAGGACGCGGCGGCCGAGCTGATGGACGCACTGGTGGCCGATCTGGAGGCCAACGCCCAGAAGGGCACGATCCCGGTCAGCTGCCACTGCCGGATCCCGGCCGACCCGGCCGACCGGCACGGGCGCAGCCGCCATCACCACGCGTGGGTCCTGCTCGTCGACAACGCCCAGACCGAGTCCGGCCGCGCGTTCCTCGCGGCCCTCGCCGCCGCGCGGCAGCGGCGCGCCTCCTCCTCGTCCGTCGCCGTCTCCAACGGCGACGGCAGCCACGCTCCGGGCCCTGACCCGCTGCTGGTGATCGCCGCGTTCAACCAGTGGCAGGACGAGTGGCGCCACCACTGGCTCGAACCGTGGGCGACGGCCTCCCCGGGCGCACACCGCGCCGCGATCCCGACGTTCTCCCAGGTCAACCGCGCCCACTGGGAACCTCCGTCCACGGCCGGGTCAGCCGCCGCCACGGCCACGGCCACGGCCACCGCCACAGCCGCTGCCGCAGCCGCAAGCGCCTGGTTGCCCGTGTGGCTCGACGGCGCCCAGCACAGCGGATCCCCGGGAACGCCTCGGTCCGCCCGGAACGGCGGCCCGGTGGACGAGGCGACCGGCCTGTTGTGCGCGGGCCACCGGGGCGGACGGCAGGCGTTCGAGGACGCGCTGGACCAGGACTCCGGGCACCACCGCCTACCGCACCCCCGCCCACTCGGGGCGCTGATGCTACGGAACACCGACCACGAGGGTCGCGTCGCTCCGCTGTGGCGGCACGGGCTGGCGCACCTGTCGGGCGAGATCGACGTCCCCGACCGGCACTGGGTCAACCTGCCGGACACGGTGGCCGCGGCCGCGTACCTGACGGACCCGCGCGCCGTGGAGGACGCCCGGTTGCCGGCCGAGGTCCCGGGCCTGAACGGCACGCTCCAGTCCCTGCGCAAGCACCTGTGGGTCAGCGCGGTCACGTCGACGCCGGCGGAGGCGCGGACGCGCGACGTCCGGCGTGCGGTCCTCCATCCTTGGTTGCGAGAGTGCCTGCTGGCCGGGCTCGCCTACGCCGACAGCCTGCCGGGCCCCAACCCGCCCGGCACGACGACCTGGCCGAGCGCGCCGAACGACACCTGGCGTCGTGCCTTCCAGCGGCTCCGACCCCCGGACGCGGCCGCCGACAGACAGCTCTTCCACGATCTGGCGCTCCACCAGTTCGACGGCGTGGCACGCGTGATGGCCGCGACCTTCGACCAGGACCGGCACTCCGTCTGGGTCGAGCGACTGTGGTACGTCACCTCGGCGCCCACCGCGCTGCCGCTGCACGAGACGGTCCGGTCCTCCTACGAGCGGCTGGTGGACCAGCCGCGCTGGCGCACCGACGTCGAGGCGCCGACGGCCAAGCTGGTGCTGCTGCTCTGGCTCTACAACGACCCGCTCACCGAGGCCGACGGGTACTGGGACGAGCAGATCGCCCAGGCCTTCCGCGGGCTCGCGGGCCGGTCGACCCAGTCGGACGTCGACGCGCTGCTGCAAGCCGCCGCCAGGTTCTCGCACTAGCCCGGCCGGGCCCAACCCTGCGTGCCCGCGCGGCCGGACCATCCGTCGTCCCACACCACGGAGCCCTCATGCCTCCCGTGCAGCCCCGCTTCCCGATCGTCTGGAAGCACCCCGTCGTCTCCTTAGTCGTCGCGTTGCTGGCGACATCCGCCCTGGTCCTGGCCGGGCTGCGGATCGCCGACGCCGTGGACTCGGCCCCGATCGCCTGCGGCCCCGGCATGGAGCTGGTGACCTCGCCGCTCTCGTGCGTCGGCGTCGACCTGGACGGCGGACCGTTCGCGAAGCAGGAGCCGGCGCGGCTGCAAGCCCTGCGCGACGAGGTGAACGCCGCCGACGCGCAGGTGAAAGGCTCCTCCTACGTGACCGTGGTGCTGCTGCTCGACTTCTCACCCGTGAGCGGGGTCGACACCGTCACGTACGACAGCCTCTACCCCGTCCTCGAAGGGGCATTGACGGCGGTGTGGCGGGCGAACCACACGGCGGCCTTCGGCAGCCCCGCCCTTCCCGTCAAGCTCGTCCTCGGCAACATGGGCAGCCGGTACGGCTCCTGGCAGTCCGCGGTGAAGCTGATCGCCGACAACGCCAAGGCGCAGCACATCACGGCCGTCACCGGCCTCGGGCAGAGCACCGACGAGACCAGGGCGGCCGCCGCCTGGCTCTCCGACGACGCGCACCTGCCGGTGATCGGCGCGACGGTCACCGGCGACGACATGAACACCGAACCGCAGTCCGCCGGCGGCGGCCCGATCCACGACTTCTTCCGCGTGTCCACCACCAACTCCGACTCCGTGAAGGCGGCAGCGGCGTTCGTGACCGGCCTGCGCCCCTCCCCCTCGTCCATCGCCATCGTCCAGGACAACACCTCCAGCGACGACTACGTCTCCACCCTGGTGAAGGCCGCCGGCAGGGACCTCGCCGGTCCGGGCCGCACGATCACGCCGCTGCCCTTCACCTCGCCGTCGCCCACCGACCAGAAGCTCTCCTCGGGCGTCAGCCGACACGACTACCTGGTCCAGCAGTTCACGCTGATGCACGCCAACCTCTGCCAGGCCGCGCCGTCGCTCGTCTACTTCGCAGGCCGCGGGGACGACCTGGACGCCTTCGTGGAGACCTGGGTCCAGCAGGGGACGTGCGGACTGAACAACCTCGCCGTCGTCTCCGGCGACGACGCCGCGACGGAGATCGGCGACCCGACCGTGGACCAGGCGATCGCCGCCCGCAAGATCTCGCTCTACTACACAGCCCTGTCGAGCTCCGACGAGTGGCAGCGGATCGGCTGCTCGGCGGCTGCCGCCCAGAACTACGAGCAGTTCCGGGCGGCCTTCACCGGGCAGCCCGACCGCTGCACCGGCCAGCGGCTCGTCGGCGACGGCAAGGCGGCGGCGCCCGCCTACCGCGCGGACGATCTGAACAGCGGTCATGCCATGCTGACGCACGACGCGGTGGTCGCCGCGGTGTCGGCGGCGCGCGCCGACCTGAACGCGTTGGCCGATCCGGAGTCACAGGTCGGCATTCTGGACCAGATGAACTGCACCCACATGATCCCCGGCGCCAGCGGATGGATCGCGTTCGGGCCCGACGGCAACCCGCTCGACCGACCGGTGCCGGTGGTCCGGGTGGGCGGGGACGGCACCACGTCGACGGTGCAGCTCACCTGGCCGGGCGGGACACCGCTGCTGCAGAGCCCCGTTCGCGGCCAGACCGGAGCCCCGGGGTGCGCCCAGCACTGACCGCGTCGCAGGAGGCGCGGTCAGGAGAGACCGAGGCTCTGCAGGGCCGTCGTCCAGTCCGTGGCGATCGCGTTCTGCGCGGCGGCGAGCCGGACCGTGCCCTTGCAGACCGCGTTCTTGAGCTTGGTCTCCACCCCGTCCTTGGTGTACGAGGTGCCGCTGCCGACCGTGGTGTAGTGCGGCTCGGGCCACAGGTTGTTCGGGTCGCGCGGAGCGCCGCCGAGCTCCAGCGGGATGAAGTGGTCCTCCTCGTAGTCGGCCATGTTGGTGTCGCTGTAGCCGTACTCGGCGATCTGCTGCTTCTTGAGCGCGTTGGTGTAGGAGGTCGACGGCCGGATGGTCTCCGTCCAGCCGGAGACGCAGATGGTGGAGCCGATGGTGGCCTGCGTGACGTCCGGGTTGGTCGCGCCGGGCGTGCAGCTCGGGTCCGGCAGCGGCAGGTACGCCTCGGAGCAGATGGCCGCGGCATGGGCTGTGGAGCCGGTGCCGACGACGAACCCGCCCACCGTGAGGGCGAGTGCGGCGGAGGATATGAGCAGACGACGGACGGCGGCGGGCATGGACGACTCCGTTCTCGATGGGGTGCGTACATGACACCACCCGCCGGTGGAGACCGGAGGAGCCCTCGGCGGAACACCTGATGTCGGGTCAGTAACCGCTCAGTCAACGCGCGGAGACTCCCCAGGCGCCGCCTCGCGCGGCCTCGGCGCGGCGGCCCGCCCGCCGACCGCGATCTCCTGCGGAGCCCCCTGCGCGGCGCGTGGAATCGTGGACCCCATGACGCCTTCACGGTCCACCGCCCCACAGGAGCCGCAGCCCGCCAAGGGGGCGGTCTTGCCTATTGGTCGAGCATCCAATAGCGTTCAGGGCATGTCGCCGCCGAGTGCTCCCCCCAAGCGGGTCCGCAAGAGCCCCGAGGCGCGCCGGGCCGAGATCGTGGGCCGGGCCGCCACGATCGCGCTGACCGAGGGTCTGGAGTGCATCACCATGCGACGGGTCGCCGAGGACCTCGCGGTGCGTCCGGGGCTGATCAGTCACTACTTCCCCGTGGCGGAGGAGCTGGTGGCCGAGGCGTTCGGCACCGCCGCGAGCGACGAACTGGAGGAGCTGATCCCGGCCGAGCGGCCGATCGGCTCCGCACTGGACTCCCTGGCACGGTTCTTCGCGCTCTCGGCGGGCGCGCGGTACGACGACATGAGCCGGCTCTGGCTCAACGCCCGCCACCTGAGCCGGTTCCGGCCGGTGCTCGCCGAACGGGTCGCCGCCCAGGAGGCCGCCTGGCGCGACCGGATCACCGAGGTGCTGCGCGAGGGGACCGCCGAGGGCGTGTTCCGGCCCGAGGATCCGGCGGTCGCAGCCATCCTGATCCTGGTGGTCCTCGACGGCCTCGGCGTCCACGCCAACACCGACCGCAGCAACCGGCCCGCCGCCGTGACGAACATGGCCGTCACGACCGCCGAACGCGAACTCGGCCTCGCGAGCGGCACCTTGCTCGCGCTCGTGGAGGGAGCCGCCGCCTCGGCCGCTCCTACCGACTGACGCGCCTGCTGCCGGAGCCCGGGTGAGGACAGTCCGGCAGCCGCCTCCTCCGGGCACCCGCACCCGCACCCGCGCCCCCTCCCCCGGCTTTCGGCGGGGCCGCACCACACGTCCGGGCTCCGGTCATCAGGCCGGCCCGCCCGCGCTCCCCGGCCTTCGGCGGGCCGCCCCCACACGTTCGGCGTCCGCCCACCGGGCCGGCCCGGCCCGGCGCAGCCGGATGCCGCACGGCCGGTGCCGAGTCGAAGGAGGCCCACCGCGCGTCACTCGGCGCAGACCGACGGGGCGGCCCGAGCCGACGACCACCCTGCCCCGCACTCACCCCCACCCCTCCCAGGAGCCGTCCGTGCACCCCGACCACCGCGACCACCGCGACGAGCGCGAGCGCAGCGACCACAGCGACCGCAGCGCCGACCCCGACCTCGTGCTCCTCTCCGCCCGCCTGCTCGATCCGGCGACCGGCGGCTTCCTTCCGCAGACGGCGCTCGCCACGGCGCGAGGCGAGATCGTCGCGCTCGGCGACGACGGCGGGATCCGCGCGCTCGCCGGTCCCGCGACGACCGTGGTCGACCTGCGCGGCGCGGTCGTCACCCCGGGGCTGGTCGATGGCCACCTCCACCCGGTCTCGGGCGCGGAGCGGACCCGGGGCGTGGACCTGTCCGGCTGCACTGACCTGGACGGTGTCCGCGCGGCGCTGGCCGCGGCCGCGCGCGAGCTCGCGCCGGGCGCGTGGCTGCGCGGCTGGGGTCTGGACCCGAACACCTTCGGCGACCAGCCCGTCGCCGCCGCCTCGCTCGGCCCGGTGCTGGACAGCGTCCCGGCCCTGCTCGATCTCTTCGACGGCCACTCCCAGCTCGCGAGCGCCCGCGCGCTGGAACGGGCGGGCGTCGACGGACCGCGCTCCTTCGAGCAGTCCGCCGAGGTCGTCTGCGACGCGGACGGCCGGCCCACCGGCCTGCTGCTGGAGGACGCCGCCTGCGAGCTGGTCGAGGCGGTCGCGCCGAAGGCGACCAAGGACGAGATCCGCGACGCGACCGCCGAGGCGCTGCGCCGGATGGCAGCGGCCGGCCTGACCGGCGGTCACGCGATGGACGCGATCGGGGACAGCCTCGCGGTCTACGCCGAACTGGAGGAACGCGGCGAGCTCGCGCTGCGGGTCCGCGTCGCGCCGTGGTGCCAGCCGGGCGCCGACGAGCAGGCCGTCGCCGAGCTGATCGCGCTCCAGGGCCGAGGCGGCGCGCTCTGGCAGGTCGCGGGCGTGAAGATGTTCATGGACGGCACCATCGACAACGGCACGGCGTGGCTGGAACAGCCCGACTGCCACGGCCAGTCCACCCACGCCTTCTGGCCCGAGCCCGAGGCGTACACGCGCGTCGTCGCCCAGCTCCACGCGGCGGGCGTGCCGACCGCGACCCACGCCATCGGCGACGCCGCCGTCCGCCACGTCCTCGACTCCGTCGAGAAGGCGCGCGCCGACCACGCGCTCGTAGTGCGCCACCGGGTCGAGCACATCGAGACCGTTCCGGACGACACCGTCCGGCGCTTCGCCGAGCTGGGTGTCACCGCGTCCATGCAGCCGACGCACTGCTGTGAGTACACCCGGGCCGACCACACCGACAACTGGTCGCGGCGCCTGGGCGAGGAGCGGGCGTCGCGTGCGTTCCGCTGCCGTGACCTCTGGGACGCGGGCGTGCGGGTCGTCCTGGGCTCGGACTGGCCGATCGCGCCGTTCGCGCCGCTCGGCGTCATGGCCGGCGCCCGGCACCGCCGCCCGAGCGACCTCTCGCTGCCCCCGCACGGGCCGGAGCAGGCGTTGACCCCGCTCCAGGCGCTCCAGGGGTACACCCTCAACCCGGCCTGGGCGGCCGGCGACGAGGGCCGAGCGGGCCGCATCGCCCTCGGTCACCGCGCCGACCTCACGGTCTTCGCGGAGAACCCGCTCTCCGTCCCCGACACGGATCTGGCCGCGCTCCCGGTCCTCCTCACCGTCGTCGCGGGCCGCCCGACGCACCGCGACGCCGCACTGGGTTGACCGTCGCCGGGTCGACCGTGCGCTGGGCCGGCGGACCCGCCGAGGACGCGTCCCGGCCGGGCGGACCCGCCGAGGACGTGTCCTGGCCGGGAGGACGCCGTCCGGCCACGACGTTCCCGGGCCCGGCCCGGCCCGCCCGGCCCAACCAGACCCGTCCCAGCCCGTGCCGACCCGCCCGGCACTCCACCCGGCGGCGGTCACCCAGGGCCGCCGGCGGCGGCATGCCGGACCACCGCGGAAGCCACCGCCTCCCGGAGACGCGCGGTGCGAAGCACACGCGCAGCGGCGCCCACCGGCACGCACTGACGCCCGGTCAGGTTGCGCTCAGCGGTGCGGTCACCGCGCGACCCAGCCGTCCGCCCGATCCGGGACGGGCTGCCAGGCAGAAGGCGCAGAGGGCAGTGGTCAGCCCCACCCAGGGACGGGCGGCTGCGGCCACGGCGGCGGGCTGGGCAGCGGGCTCGGCAGCGGACCGTCGGTGGCCAGGCCCGTCCCGTCGCCGCGTCCGCTCAGCCAGCCGAGCAGCGCATGGCCCGTCCCGGTGACGGCGAGCCCCTCCGGGGCCGGCTTCCAGACCAGGCCGAGGTCGACCGCCTCGACGCGGGCCAGCGGGAAGCCGCGATCGCCGAGCGCGGCGAGGGTGGAGTCGAGGGCCCACGCCACGTAGTCCTCGGGCCAGTCGGCGGCGGTGTACCCGACGGCGAGGTCGACGTGGTGGGTCTCCAGCTCGCGTCGCGCCCGGTGCAGGACGAACCACGCCGGATGCCGCCATCCCGCGAGCGCGCTGACCAGCGTCGGCCACCGGTCGGCGGGCATCCCGGCCGCCGCCTCCAGCATCGCCTCCAGGCTGCCGCGCAGGTCTGCCGCCAGGGCCGCGGCGGACCGGTCGGCGCCTTCGCGCAGCGCGCGTTCGAGCGCGGCGGCGTCGGCGCGCGGACCCGGCTCGACCCCGGTCCGCGCCAGCCCCAGCAACCACCGGTAGACGTCCGCGCTGCGCGCGACGTGGGTGATCACATGGCTGCGGCTCCACCCGGGCAGGGCGGAATCCGCTGCCGCCTGGCGATCCGTCAGACCGTCGGCGGCCGCCAGCAGCCGGGCGGCCGCGCGGTCGACCGAGGCCAGCAGCGCGACGGGGTCGTCTCGAAGATCACGTGCCATGGCTCCGCACTCTAGAGGGCGCGTGAGCGGTGCGGGCGTCATCCGCCGCGAAAGCGTGACGCGCATCACGCGAGACGGGAACCGGCCCGGACGCTCGTACGTCCAACAGGCGGGACGTCCCCTCAGCCCGGCAGGGCCGGGGGTGACGCCCCGCCAGGCATCCGGGCTCCGGTGAGGCCAGGCTGGCAAGATGGGGCCATGAGCATCGTCAAGATCAACGCGCTCACCGTTCCGACGGAGATGCGCGCCACCCTGGAGCAGCGATTCGCGTCCCGCGCGGGCGCAGTGGAGAGCTCCGACGGCTTCGAGTGGTTCGAGCTGCTGCGCCCGGTCGAGGGCACCGACCAGTACCTCGTGTACACGCGTTGGCGCAGCGAGGAGGACTACCAGAACTGGATGTCCGGTCCCATGCAGGCCGCGCACGGCGGCGGCCAGGGCGGTCGGCCGCAGGGCGAGGGCGGCGGCGCGCCGAAGCCCGCCGCGACCGGCTCGACGCTCTGGTCCTTCGAGGTCGTCCAGCAGGCCGCCCCGAAGTCCGCCTGAGCCTGCGCCTGCGTCTGAGAAGTCCGAGCCCGAGTCCGGAGAACACCCGCACCATGCCGTACGCCACCGCGCCCGACGGGACCCGCATCGCCTACCAGGTCCAGGGCCCGCGCGGGAGCGGGAGCGCGGACGGAGGCGAGGGTGGAGATGAGGGCGGGGGCGTGCCGCTCGTCCTGCTCTCGGGGCAGTCGAACAGCCACCACTGGTGGGACAGCGTCCGCGCGGACTTCGACGGGACGCGGACGACCGTCACGATCGACTACCGCGGCACCGGCGACAGCGACAAGCCCGACGTGCCCTACAGCACGCCGGGCTTCGCCGAGGACGTCGTGGCCGTCCTGGACGCGCTGGGCCTGCCCCGCGCGGACGTCTACGGCACCTCGATGGGTGGGCGCGTGGCGCAGTGGGTGGCGGCGCGTCACCCCGCACGGGTACGGCGGCTCGTCCTCGGCTGCACCTCGCCCGGCGGCCTGCACGGCTTCGAGCGGGACCGGTCCGTCAGCACCGCGCTGGCCTCGCGCGACCACCGCGCGGCCCGCGCCACGCTGCTCGACCTGATGTACACCCCCGCGTGGCTGGCCACCCACCCCGGGCCGTACGGCACGATCGGCGACCCGCGGATGCCCGCCTACGCCCGCGGCCGCCACCTCACCGCCAGCCGCCGCCACGACGCCTGGGACGTGCTGCCGGACATCACCGCCCCGACGCTCGTCGTCCACGGCACCGCGGACCTCTTCAACCCGACCGCGAACGCCCCGCTGATCACGCGTCGCATCCCGAACGCCCGGATGCACCTGATCCCCGACGCCCGGCACGCCTACTTCGAGGAGTTCCGCGAGGTCGCGAGCCCCCTGGTGCTGGACTTCCTGGACGCGCCCGCCGACTGACCGAGGCCGTGTGACGCGATGACGCCGCACGTCATGACGTCATGACGCCGCGTCAGCCCGATCCCCCCTCGCCCCCGCCCTGCCCGGTCTGCGCCGACCAGCCCCAGGCCCGTGCCAGCGCGAGGACCGTCGGACACGGCCACTCCAGCGCCCGCCGGCCCGCGGCGGGGTCCGCGCAGACGGCGCAGCAGCCGTCGGCGTCGGCATGGTCGGCGAGGATGCCGCGTTCGGCCTCCACCCGCAGCAGCACCGCCTCCGGCATGTGCAGCCGGATGTGCGCCTCCGCGGCGCGCGTCTCGAGCGTGGACACCTCCTGCCCGGCGAGCAGGAACTCCACCGGATGGGTGGGCCACAGCAGCAGCGCCGGCTCACTCGCCGCCCGCGCCGCCTCCACCGCCCGCGCCTGCGCCTCCCGCAGGAACGCGACAGCCGGATGCACCGCCGCCCCACCGCCTCGACCCTCGCCCTGCACCGTGCCCACTCAGCCACCTCCCGCACGCCGGACCACCGACCCGCCTCGCCCCAGAGTCTCACCACACCCGCGCCGTCGGACGATCCGCGCCGCACGGCGCGGTACCTCACAGCCGACAGCGCATCCGGGGGCCCCGTGTCTCGTTATGCCACGTGCCACGGGGACAAGATCACAACGATGCGCTGGAGTGAACCCATGAAGACCGCACGCCTGGCAGGCATGGCCCTGGCCGCCACGTTGGCGCTGGTCGCTGGATCGCCGACCTCCGCGGCGCCGAAGCACCTCCACCTTGCCAACCGGGACGACCGGCAGTCCTTGACCGTGCACAAGGGCGACGAGATCACCGTTCAGCTCGCCGGCCGGCAGAGCGCGGACTCGACCTGGGCCTGGAGCGCCCCCACCTCCGCCGACGGCACCGTCCTCCGCCGGGACGAGGCCGGCACGGCGGCGGACGGTGACGCCAGCGCCGTGTTCCATGCCCGAGCCGACGGGACGACCACGCTCGACGCCCGGTTCCGCTGCGTGCCTCGCAAGGAAGGGCAGCCCTGCTCGCACGCGGTCGTGCCGTGGCAGGTCACAGTGAGGGCGCGCAGGTAGCGGCGGAGAGTCCCGCAACGTCCGAACTGCGGCTCCCCTCCGCAGAACCGCAGGTGGGAGCCGCAGTGGTCACGTCGTCACAGCAGCGTGCGCCAGTAGTACCAGAAGCGGTCCAGCACGAGCAGGGCGATGGTGAGGTAGCCCGCGAAGGGGACCAGCCAGTACCAGCCCGCCGCGGCGGTGACGCGGGCGCGGCCGCCGACGGGGAGGGGGATCGTGCCGGAGCGGAGGTTGTGGACCGTGGTGTACCAGAACAGCGGGATCATCGCCGTCCAGACCACCATGCAGTACGGGCAGACCGCGCCGATGGAGTAGAGCGTCTGGTCGATCAGCCAGCCGACGAAGCAGATGCCGAACAGCGTGCCCGCCTGGAGGCCGAGCCAGAACCAGCGCGGCAGGCGGACGCCGGTCAGCGCCACGACGCCGATCGTCACCACGACCGCGAACGCGCCCAGCCCGATGAGGGAGTTGGGGAAGCCGAAGGCGGAGGCCTGGTCGGTGCGCATCACCGAGCCGCAGCTGATGATCGGGTTGATGTTGCAGCTGGGGTTGTAGTGCGGGTCCTCCAGCAGCCGGATCTTCTCCAGCGTCAGCACGGTCGCGGCGATGAGCGCGATCGCGCCGGCGATCACCAGCAGCAGCGCGTAGCCGCGCGAGGCGGCGACGCGGGTCGTCGCCCAGCCGCGGTCGGGCTCGGCGGCAACCCCCGCGCCCGACGCAGACAGCGCGTCCGGCGCCTCCGGCGGGATCATCGGGTCCAGCGTCCCCCGGCCCGCCATCACTTCGCCCCGGTCGTCTGCTGGACCAGGGCCGTGTACGCGCTCGGGCTGATCGGGTTGCCCTGGCTGTCGAAGACGTTGATCTGCTTGCCGTCGAGCTTCAGCGTCGGCGTGCCCTGGACGCCGCTGGCGTTGAACGCGGCGGTGACCTTCTGCGCCCACGGGGCGTAGACACGGTCCTGGACGTCCTTGGTGAACTGCGGGGTGACCAGGCCCGGCACCTTCTTGGCCAGGTCCAGCAGGGTGTTCAGGTTGCCGAAGCCGTCGGTGGTCTCCTCGGGCTGGTTGGCGTAGAGGACGTCGTGGAACGCCTTGAACTTCGCCACACCGCCGTCGTTCAGGGCGGCGCCCGCGACCTCGAGCGCGTCCATCGACCCCGTGCCGCCGAGGTTGTCGTCCAGGAACGTCGCCATGTGGTACTGGATCTTGTACGTGCCGTTGTCGGCGAGCTGCTGGACCGTCGGACCGTCGGTCTTCTCCAGCTTGTCGCAGATCGGGCAGCGGAAGTCCTCGTAGACGTCCAGGGTGTGCTTGGCGTTCGGGTCGCCGTAGACGATCACGGTGTTGTCGCTGCTGGACACGTGCGCGGGCACGACGAGCTTCTGCGAGGCCGCGCCCGTGCCCGACGCGCCGCCGGAGGCGGCGCTCTTGCCGGACGAGGACGAGCCGCCGAGGTTGCTCACGACGACCGCGCCGACCGCGATCACGGCCACCGCGGCCGCGACGCCCGCGCCGATGCCGACGCGGCGCAGCCGCTGACGGCGCTCGTCCTCGGCGGCGCGGGCGCTGCGCAGTCGCTCTCGGGCGTCGGCGCTCTGGGGGTTGGTCCGGTTCCGGCCCTGGTTCTGGCTCTGGTTCTTGCCGTTGGTCTTGCTGGCGCTCATGGCCGTCCTCACACGGGTGGTGCTGAAGGGAGAAGGAAAGTGAGGGAACGGGCCCGGAGGGCAGGCAGCACGGAACGGCCGCGACGAGCGGCCGGGAGGAGCTCTCAGGCTCGGATGACGGGTGTGCTGCGGCTCAGCGGGCCCAGGCCAGGGCCGGCGGGCCGCGACGCGGAGCCGTGCGCGGCAGCGACTCCTGCGGGCCGAGCGCCTTGGGCCGGCGACTGACCGCCGGCGGGCACGGCGGCGCGGCCGGCGCGAGCAGCGGCGCGGCGAGCCGGAGCAGGAGCGCGCGGACGCGCGGGCGGATCGTGAGCGCGACGGTGGCGATCAGGCCGAAGAGCGCGGCCTCGCCGCGTCGCAGCCACCAGGCCGCGGCGAGCGCGAGCACCAGGTGCAGGCCGAGCAGCAGCAGCGCCTGTCCGCTGGTGAGCGCGATCAACGCGCGGGGGGCCTGTTCGGTGAGGCCGAGCAGCCCCGGGCGGATCGTGCCGCCACCGCAGGCGATCACGCCCCACCCCGGCAGGCCCGGCGCCGCGCCGGGTCCCGGCGGACAGCTCTGCTGTCCCGCGTTGAACAGCGCGTTCATCGCGACCTGCAAGGGCAGCAGCGTCAGTGCTATCGCCCAGTACCGCCGCTCGCCGCGGAAGACGACGAGCGCGGCGAGCAGAGACCCGCCAAAGGCCAGCAGTGCGACGTCCACGGGCACCGGTTCCCCGGTCACCGCGAGGCGTGCCCCGATCGGAAGCAGGACGGAGAGCGCGGCGAACACCGCCGCGCGCAGGAGCCTCAGCCCTTTTCCGTCCATCCTTCGGAGTATCGCAAACCTTCGAAGGAAAGGGACAGCCCGCCTCGGGTGAGCAGTTCCTGAGAAGCAGCTCCCGGGAAGCCGCGCGCGGCCTGGTAGCCTGCCCGGATCTTCGACCGGGAGGCGGGATGGCCGGAGTCAGGAGAGTCAGGGGCGTGACGGCCGGAGTGGCCGGACTCACGTTGGGCGCGACGCTGGCCGGGTGCGGGGGCGCGCCCGCCGGGCCGGTGGCGGTGGCGACGCACGCCACTCCGCCGCTGTCCGCCGGGGCGCTGCGGGCCGGTCTGCTGCCGGCCAGGCTCCCCCACGGCTGGGTCGTCCAGCAGGCGGCCGTGAACCCCGCGCCCGGCAGCCCTGCGGGGGTCACGCCCCCGCCGGGCTGCCAGGTGCTGCTCGGGGAGGACGTCGTCGACGACAGCGCGACCGCCGCGGGCGCCTCCGCCTCGGCCCGGGTCTCGCAGAGCCGCGGCGCGAGCGCGACCGAGACGCTCTACGCCTTCAGCGGTCGCGACGCGAGCACAGCCGTCGCCGCGATCCGCGCCCTCGTCCGTCGCTGCGCGAAGCAGGTCTCCCCGGACGGGACCACGACGGTCTTCTCCGTCACCGAGGGCCCCTCCCTCGGCGACGACAGCCTCGTGGTTCACGCGCGGCAGACGTACAAGGCCGAGCCGGGTGTCGAGCGGTTCGCGGACGCGAGCGTCGTCCGGATCGGGCACTTCCTCGTCTCGCTGTCCACCTTCCCGGTGTCGCGCGCGGAGAGCGCCGCCGTCGCGTCCCTGGTGCCCCTCGCCGTCACCCGGCTCGAGCACGGCGCGCACGTCACCCCCTCCCGCTGAGCGGACACCCCGCTGGGCGGATCCGGCGGCGGCCGGGCGGGGGCCGAAGGCCGGGGCCGCAACCCCGCGCACCCCCGCCGGACACCGACAGCCCAGGCACCGGAGTCGGGGCCGGCTCAGGCGCGAGCCCCGTGCCCGGCCGCCGCAAAGGCGGGGCTGAATGCCCGGGTCCGTCGCACAATGGCGGTGGAGCACACGGCCCGTCGTGTACGACGGGCCGTCAGGTGTCGTGGGGGGGACGACATGGCAGGTGGATTCCGGGCGTGGTGGAACGGGCAGCCGAACGACGCGGTCAGGCGCGCCCGGGCGGCGCACCTCGCGGAGCCGAAGCCGTGGTCGCGGGACGCGCAGGCGGCGCGCTGCCCGGTGACGGAGACGCGGCGGGAGTGGACCGGGAAGGCGATGCGTTGGTGCGTCCGGGAGTTCGGGCTGGACGCGGCGCGCCGACCGGTCGCGGCGCCGGGCGCGGGGTTCGTCCCACCGGGCTGGAGCGGCTCGCAGGAGCAGGTCCGCGCCCTGGTGGGGTGGGTCTGCGGGGTGATGGACGTGGACCCGGAGTCGTTCTCCGTGGAGTTCTTCCGGACGCCGGAGGGCGAGCCCAGCCGCAAGCGGCACGCCATCGGCCGCTACCGCCGCGTCGGCGGGCGGAACGTCGTCGAGTTGGACCTGCGCGAGGTGGGCGATCCCGAGCGGCTGGCCGGGGTCGTCGCCCACGAGCTGGGCCACAAGCGGCTGTTGGGCGAGCCCCGGCGGCAACGGCTGCCGGCGGAGGGGGAGGAGATGACGGATCTGGTCACCGTCTACCTCGGCATGGGGATCTTCACCGCCAACGGAGCGCGCCGCTTCGCCCGGGCCGCACGCGGCTGGTCCGCGCTGCCGCTCGGCGACCTGACCGACGAGATGCTGAGCGCCTCGACGCACGAAGGGCTCAGCACTGTGGGTTATCTGACGGAGACGGAGTTGGGATTCGCGCTCGCGTGCCTGTGCCGTCTGCGCGGTGAGAGCGAGCCGCCCGCGTGGGCGGGCGCGCTGCATCCGGGACCGCGTGCGGCGCTGCTCCAGGGCCTGCGGTACCTGGCCGCGCACGGTCTGGACTGACCACGAAGCATCACCTTTGGGTAACGAGTCTGGTCCAACCGTTCGCTTTGTTTCACCCCCCTGCCACTTTGTTACCCGCCAGTCGTCATCCGACTGCCGGACAGTCCCCTAGTCGAACCGTCTCGCCCCGGAGGACTCACGTGGCGCCCGTCACTCGCCGTACCTTCCTCGGCTCCGCCGCCGCCCTCGGCGCGGCGCTGGGCCTGGATTCGCTGCCCGGCACCGCGACCAACGCGGCCGCAGCCACCACCGGCACGATCACCGACGTCAAGCACGTCGTCGTGCTGATGCAGGAGAACCGCAGCTTCGACCACTACTTCGGCACGCTGAAGGGCGTCCGCGGGTTCGGCGACCGCGCGACGATCCAGCTGTCCGGGGGCTACAACGTTTTCGACCAGCCCAACGGCAGCGGCCGCCAGTACCCGTGGCAGCTGAGCGCGACCAGCACCTGGTGGTGGGGGGTCAGCAAGGAGCAGCTCGCCCAGTGCGACGGCTCACTCGACCACTCCTGGTCGACGCAGCACTCCGCCTGGAACAACGGCAAGATGGACAACTGGGTCTCCGCCAAGAACTCGGTGCGGACCCTCGGCTTCATGAACCGCTCGGACATCCCGTTCCACTACGCGCTGGCCGACGCCTACACGATCTGCGACGCGTACCACTGCTCGATCCTGTCCGCGACCGGCCCCAACCGCACCTACCTGTGGTCGGGTTGGATCGACCCGGCGGGCACCGCGGGCGGCGCCGCCTACGACGGCGGCTCCGAGTCGGGCCTGAAGTGGCAGACCTACGCCGAGTCGCTACAGAACGCCGGTGTGAGCTGGAAGGTCTACCAGAACGCCGGCGACAACTTCGGCGACAACGCCCTCGCCTACTTCAACCAGTTCACCAGCGCGGCCAGTTCCAGCCCGCTGGCGCAGAACGGCATGGGCTCGGTGCCGTCGACCGGCTCCACGCCGGACGACATCGCTGCCGCGATCAGGAACGACTCGCTGGGCAACACGCTTCCGCAGGTCAGCTGGGTGGTCTCGAACCAGCTCTTCTCCGAGCACCCGGACGGCCCGCCGGAGAACGGCGCGCACTTCGTCAACCTCGTCATCCAGGCCCTGGCCGCCAACCCGGACGTGTTCAACTCGACCGTCCTGTTCCTGAACTACGACGAGAACGACGGCTTCTTCGACCACGTCCCGCCGCCGGCCGCGCCGTCGGGCACGTCCGCGGAGTTCTACTCGGGCACCAACATCGGCCTCGGCTTCCGCGTCCCGATGATCATCGTCTCGCCGTGGACCCGCGGCGGCTGGGTCGACTCCCAGGTCTACGACCACACCTCCGTCATCCGCTTCCTGGAGACCTGGACCGCGGCCATCGGCAAGCCCGCCAACTGCGGCAACATCTCCGCCTGGCGCCGCCAGGTCTGCGGCGACCTCACCGGCGCGTTCGACTTCACCAACCCCGTCTACGGGCTGCCCTCGCTGCCGGACACCAGCGCCACCATCAGCCAGGCCACGGCGAACCTGCAGATCAACCCGGCTCCCGGCACCAACTCGATGCCCACGCAGGAGCCCGGCACCCGCCCGGCCCGCGCGCTGCCCTACCAGCCGAACGCCTGGGTCGACCGCATCGAGTACGACGCCAACGGCCAGATCCTGCTCTGGATCGACATGGCCAACCAGGGCCCGCAGGCCACCGCCTACGCCCACTACTCCATCTACGCCAACAACTACCGCAGCGGCGGCCCGTGGCAGTACACCGTCGCGCCCTACGCCAACGGCGCCGACGGCACGGCGACCGACTACTTCAACATCGGCACGAACTACGGCAACGGCCAGTACGACCTCACCTGTGTCGGCCCGAACCGCTTCCTGCGCCGCTTCCAGGGCAACGCGAACGGCGCGGGCAAGGGCTGCGAGGCCACCACGTACTACGCTCCCGCGCCGAACACCGGCCAGGAGGCCGTGTGGTTCAAGATGACCAACACCGGCTCCAGCACGGTCACCTACACCATCACCTCCACCAACTACCGCACCGACGGCCCCTGGACCTACCAGGTCGCCCCGGGCGCGACGGTGTCGGACTACTTCAACGCGGTGGCGTACGACAACGGCTGGTACGACTTCACGGTCACCGTCGACGCGGACTCCTCCTGGAACCGCCGGGCCACCGGCCACATCGAGACCGGCTCGGCCAGCGTCAGCGGCTGACACGGCTCAGGCTCAGGGCGCGCCGGCCCCGACGGGTGCGGGGCGGAGGTGGAACCAGACCCACTTTCCGTCCCGCACCCGGACGTACCCCCAGTCGTCGCTGAGGTCGCTGATCAGCCTCAGCCCGCGCCCGGACTCGGCGGTGCGGGCGGCGACGCCCGGCCGCTCCGGCAGTGGAGTGGCCGGGTCGGTGTCGAAGACCGCGCAGAACATGCCGCCGGTCCGGCGGTCGACGCGGACCTCGACCGTCACAGAACTCCCCCGGGTGTGCTCGACCGCGTTCGCGACGGCCTCGGTGACGAGCAGCTTGCCGCGGTCGGCGACGTCCTCGTCGCACGGGGCGAGCGCCGCGACCGTGTGCCGCGCCTGCGCCGCCGCGCGGACGTGCCGGGGCAGCCTCAGCACAGCGGCCGGCGTGCGGGGGTCAGCTACGCGGGCGGGCATCTCGATCGCTCCTCTGCGGGCCTGGGAAACGTCTGCGGGCCTGGGAAACGAACCCGGCACGGGCAGGGCGCTCGGGGCACCGGGTCCTCACCCACGACACTACGGACTCCACCCGCCGGATCAGCACGGCGTTGGGCCGCGGATCGGCGGCCGAAAGGCGTTCCATCGCGGGACTTAGGTCCCGCCATACGGAGGGTGGCCGTCCTCGTCGTTCCTCGTGCCCGCCGGGCCGCCGCAACATAACCTTCGTATATGACGCCCACGCCCTCCCTGCGGTACGCGTCCGGCCCTGGTCGCTGGGTCCTCGCGGCGACCGTCCTCGGTTCCGGCCTGGCGTCGATCGACGCCACCGTCGTGGGGATCGCGCTGCCCGCGATCGGGCGGGACTTCCATGTCGGACTGGCCGACCTGCAGTGGGTGGTCACCGCCTACACACTGACGCTCGCGGGCCTGCTGCTGGTCGGAGGCTCGCTCGGGGACCGGTACGGGCGCAAGAAGATCTTCCTGATCGGCGTGGTCTGGTTCGCGCTGGCGAGCCTGGTCTGCGGGTTCGCACCGAACTCGGCGACGCTGATCGGGGCCCGCGCGCTCCAGGGCGTGGGGGCGGCGCTGCTCACGCCGGGGAGTCTGGCGATCATCGAGGCCTCGTTCGTGCCCGAGGACCGGGGGCGGGCCATCGGCGCCTGGTCGGGGCTGAGCGGGGTGGCGACAGCCATCGGGCCGTTCATCGGCGGGTGGCTGGTGCAGGCCGTCTCCTGGCGGCTGATCTTCGCGATCAACCTGCCGCTGGCCGTGGTGGTCGTGGTGCTCGGCATCCGGCACGTCCCCGAGTCGCGGGACCCGGCCGCGGCGGAGGGCAGCGTCGACGTGACCGGCGGGGCGCTGATCACGCTGGGGCTGGTGGGGTTGACCTACGGCCTGATCGAGGGGCCCTCGCGGGGCTGGCAGAGCGCCGCCGTGCTGACCTCGCTCCTCGGCGGCATCGCGATGCTCGGCGCCTTCGTCTGGTGGGAGAACCGGACGCCGCATCCCATGCTGCCGCTGTCGCTGTTCGCGTCACGGCAGTTCACCGCCACGAATGCGGTGACCTTCGTGCTGTACGGGGCGCTGGGCGGCGTGCTCTTCCTGCTGCCGATCCAGTTGCAGCAGGTCTCCGGCTACAGCGCGCTGGAAGCGGGGGTGTCGCTGCTGCCGGTGACGCTGATCATGCTGACGCTCTCCGCCCGCTCCGGTCAGCTCGCCGGGAGGATCGGGCCGCGGTTGCAGATGAGCGTCGGGCCGTGCCTGGCCGGGGTCGGCATCGCGCTGCTGAGCATGGTGGGCAGCTCGGGCTCCTACCTCACCGAGGTGCTCCCGGCGGTCGTGGTGCTCGGGCTCGGGTTGGCGACGACTGTCGCGCCGCTCACCTCGACCGCGCTGTCGTCCGCGCCCGCGCAGCACGCGGGCATGGCGTCGGCGGTGAACAACGACGTGGCCCGCGCGGCCGGGCTGATCGCGGTGGCCGTCCTGCCGGCCATCGCCGGGATCACCGGCTCCGCCTACCTGCATCCGGCGACGTTCTCGTCGGGCTTCCACAAGGCCGTGCTGTTCTCGGGCGCGCTGTGCGTGCTGAGCGGGCTGCTGGCGGCGGCGCTGATCCGCAACCCGGCCAGGGTCGCGCAGCAGGAGCCCGGTCCGGCGGCCCCGCAGCACAGCTGCGGGTTGGACGCGCCGCCGAACCGGTCGTGATGCCCTGCTACCGCTGCCGCGGAATCAGCCGCTGACGCTGGCCGTGCCGGTCTCGATGTGGCCGGTGACGCGACGGCTCCAGCTGGAGTCGGAGCTGACGGTGACGTTGAAGTCGTACCAGCCGTTCTGGTACGCGACGGCGTTGAAGTAGTCCGAGACCGTCTGACCGGCCGCGACCTGGTAGGTCCACGGGCCGTCGGTGCGGTAGTTGGTGGACGTGACGGTGAACGTGACCGTGCTGGAGCCGGTGTTGGTCATGTGCACCCACAGCGCCTCCTTGCCCGTGTCGGGCGCGGCGGCGTAGGTGGTGGTGGCCTCGCAGGTCTTGCCGGCCGCCGTGGTGTTGCCGGTGAAGCGGCGCAGGAAGCGGTTCGGGCCGACGCAGGTGAGGTCGTACTTGCCGTTGCCGTAGCTGGTGCCGACGTTGAAGTAGTCCATGGTCGTGCCGTCGGCGCCGTTGGCGTAGGGCGCGACGGTGTACTGCCACGGGCCGCCGCTGCGGTAGGCGTTGGCGTAGATCGAGTAGTGGGCGTAGGCGGTGGCCTGCGCACCCTGGTTGGCCATCCGGATCCACACCAGCGTCTTGCCGCCGGAGTCGAACTCGATGTGGTCCACCCACGCGTTCGGCTGGTACGGCAGCGCGCGGGCCGGGCGGGTGCCGGCCTCCTGCGCGGGCAGCGCGTTGGTGGTCGGGCTGGGGTTGGGCAGCGGGTCGCAGTTGGCCTGCCCGAAGACGGCGCTGGTGCTCGGCAGGGTCGGCGCGCCGTAGACGGGGTTGGTGAAGTCGAACGCGCCGGTGAGGTCGCCGCAGACCTGGCGGCGCCAGGCGGAGATGTTGCCGCAGTTCGCGGGGGTGCCCAGCGCCGCGGTCCAGGTCTCCAGGAAGCGGATGACGGAGGTGTGGTCGTAGACCTGGGAGTCGACCCAGCCGCCGCGGGTCCACGGCGAGACGATGATCATCGGGACGCGGAAGCCGAGGCCGATGTTGGTGCCCGAGTAGAACTCCGCGGCGGTGCCGGAGGGGGCGGCCGGCGGCGGGACGTGGTCGAAGAAGCCGTCGTTCTCGTCGTAGTTGATGAACAGGGCGGTGGAGTTGAAGACGTCCGGCGTGGCGGCGAGGGCCTGGATGACCAGGTTGAGGAAGTGCGCGCCGTCGTTCGGCGGGCAGTCGGGGTGCTCGGAGAAGGCCTGGTTGGCCACGACCCAGCTGACCTGCGGCAGCGTGCCGGCGGCCGCGTCGGCGGCGATGGCGGCCGCGATGTCGTCGGGCGTCGAGCCGGTCTTGGCCGGGACGGACGCCATGCCCTTCTGGTAAAGCGGGCTGGAGGTCGAGGCGCCGGAGAACTGGTTGAAGTACGCGAGGGCGTTGTCGCCGTAGTTGTCGTTGGCGTTCTGGTAGACCTTCCAGCTGACGCCCGCGTTCTGCAGCGCCTCGGCGTAGGTCTGCCACTTGAGGCCCGACTCGTCGCCGCCGTCGTAGGCCGGGCCGCCCGCGGTGCCGGAGGGGTCGATCCAACCCGACCACAGGTAGGTGCGGTTGGGGCCGGTCGCGGACAGGATCGAGCAGTGGTACGCGTCGCAGATCGTGTAGGCGTCGGCCAGCGCGTAGTGGAACGGGACGTCCGAGCGGTTCAGGTAGCCCATCGTGCGGACGGTGCCCTTGGCGGAGACCCAGGAGTCCATCTTGCCGTTGTTCCAGGCGGAGTGCTGCGTCGACCAGGAGTGGTCGAGCGAGCCGTCGCACTGGGCGATCTGCTCGGCGGTCTTCCCGGCGGCCGGGGCGGTCGTGCTCATCTGCCACGGGTACTGGCGGCCGCTGCCGTTGGGCTGGTCGAATACGTTGTAGCCGCCGGACAGCTGCACGGTGGCGCGGTCGCCGAAGCCGCGCACGCCCTTGAGCGTGCCGAAGTAGTGGTCGAAGCTGCGGTTCTCCTGCATCAGCACGACGACGTGCTTGACGTCCGTGATCGTGCCGGTGGTGGCCGCGTTCGCGCGCGGCGCGCTACCGGGCATGGCTTCCAGACCCAGAGCCGCGCCGAGAGCGGCGGCGGATCCGAGGAAGGTACGGCGGGTGACAGGCGCCACTGGGTCCTCCGGAGCTCGAGAGTTCGACCTGGGGACTATCGGGCCCGCAGATGACGCGGATCCCGGTCCAAGGTGGCAGGGACATGAAGCGGAGCCTACTGTTTGGACCAGACTCGTTATCGTTTTGTGATCTACGCGCGAAGCCCCGTTCGGACCGTGGACACCTGGACGTACTACCTTCCCGGGAAGGTATCGTGTGCGCTGCCGCCCGTCCCGACCCCGAGGAGCCGACCGCCGTGGACTCCGCCACCCTCGACCAGAGAACCGCCGCCGACCGCACCGCCCGTCAGGGCCGGCTGCGCCTGATCCTGATCCTCGGCGCGCTCTCCGCGTTCGGGCCGCTCTGCCTGGACATGTACCTCCCCGGCCTGCCGCAGCTCGCCGAGGACTTCCACGTCTCCGACGCGGCCGCCCAGTTGACCCTGACCAGCTGTCTGATCGGGCTCTCGCTCGGCCAGTTGCTGGCCGGACCGCTCGCGGACCGGTGGGGACGCCGCCGCCCGCTGCTCGTCGGCCTCGGCGGCTACGCCGTCGCGTCGGTGCTGTGCGCGCTCGCGCCCTCGGCCCCGGCGCTGACCGCGCTGCGGCTGGTGCAGGGACTCGCCGGCGGCGCGGGGATCGTCATATCCCGGGCGATCGTCTCCGACCTGTTCGAGGGCGTCGCCGCGGCACGCTTCTTCTCCCTGCTCATGCTGGTCAACGGCGCCGCCCCGATCCTCGCCCCGCTCTTCGGCGGCCAACTGCTGCGGATCACCGACTGGCGCGGCGTCTTCGTCGCCCTCTCCCTCATCGGCTGCGCGCTCATGGCCGCCGCGGCCCTCGGACTGCGCGAGACCCTCCCCGCGGCGGAACGCCGCCCCGGCGGCCTCCCCGACACGCTGCGCGGCATGGGCGCGCTGCTGCGCGACCGCGCCTTCGTCGGCTACGCGCTCAGCGGCGGCTTCGCGCTGGCGGCGATGTTCGCGTACATCTCCGGCTCGTCCTTCGTGCTGCAGAGCGTCTACGGGCTGAGCGCGCAGACCTTCTCGCTCGTCTTCGGCACCAACGCCCTCGGCATCGTGGCGCTCGGCCAGCTCAACACCGTGCTGCTGCGCCGCTTCGCGGTCGAGTCCCTGCTGCGGACGGGCCTCGCCCTCAGCGCGACGGGCGGCCTGCTCCTGCTCGCCTCCGTCCACTTCGGCTGGGGCCTGCCGGGCGTCCTGGCCGGGCTGTTCGTCCTGGTCTCCAGCATCGGCCTGATCGGCCCCAACGGCACCGCCCGCGCCATGGACGGCCACACCGGCCGCCGCGGCGCCGCCAGCGCCCTCGTCGGCCTCCTCCAGTACGGCGCCGGCGGCCTCGCCGCCCCCCTCGTCGGCCTCGGCGGCAGCGGCACGGCCCTGCCGATGGCCGTCGTCGCCTGCTCCTTCGCCGTGGGCGGCGTCCTGACCTACGCCCTGCTGGTCGGCCGCCGGGCCTGACGCCCGGCTCGGCCCGGGGCGCATACCAGCCCCGGCTTCAGCCAGGAATGCCGCGTCTGTGTCTGTAGAGCCCGTGTCGGTCATGGGCCGCGAGCCGAGCCCTCCGGTCGTGAAATCGGTTGCCGGGGCCTCCGGCTCGTCCCTTAGCCTCGGCTGATCACGGAACGAGGGGGCGGGAATCGGCATGGCAGCGGCAGGGGTGGTCCGAGCGGTCAACGCGCTGGCGGGGCGGTGGGCTCGGGCGGTGCTGCCCGTGGAGGCGGCGACGCGGGACACGGTCTTCTCCCCCGTGGGTCTGTGGCCGCTGCTGGCAGCGCTCGCCGCCGGGGCGGACGGGGACGCGCGGGAGGAGCTGGAGGCGGCCGTCGGGCTGCGGGCCCCCGAGGCGATGGCAGGCGCGCGCGAGTTGACGGCCGCGCTGCGCCGGATGCCTGGCGTCTCCGCCGCGTTGGGCCTGTGGGCGCGGGAGGAGCTGGAGCTGGAGCCCGGCTGGGCGCTCAGCCTGCCGGAGCAGACGCTCGGACGACTCACGGGCGACCCGGCGGTCGACAAGCCGCGCCTCGACGCATGGGCGAAGGAGTCGACCGGCGGCCGGATCGAGGCACTGCCGGTGGCCGTGGACGCGGAGACCGGGCTGGTGCTCGCCGCCGGCCTTCTCGCCCGTACCCGATGGCTGAACCCGTTCCTGGAGATCGGGCACTGGGCCGAGCAGGGCCCCTGGGCGGGCCGGGATGTCCACGCGCTGATCCGACACTCGGCTGTGCTGGACCGCACGGCCGTGATCGACGCGGCGACCGGCCCCGTCACCGAGCTGCGCGTGCTCGGCGACGCCGGGCTCGACGTGCACCTCCTGCTCGGCGCGGAGCACGCCGCGCCGAGCACCGTACTGGCCGCCGGACTCGACGCGCTGACCCGGCCACGCCTGCGCACGGGCGCGGACCGGCTGCCGGCAGGCACACCCGGTCCGGGCCTGAGCATCGGCTACGCGCGCTCGTTCCACCGGGAGCCCAGCCTGACGGCGCTGGTCGTGCCGTTCGACATGAGCAACGAGCACGACCTGCTGGACCACCGCGCGGTCTTCGGGCTGACCAGCGCCGCCGACATCAGCCGCGGCCACTTCTCCGGTATCAGCCTCGGCTCGCCCCTTGCGGTGGGCTCCGCCCGCCAGACGATGACGACGAAGTTGACTGCCCTGGGCTTCGAGGCAGCGGCGGTGACCGCCGTCAGCATGGTCGGGGCTGGAATCGCACCGCGCCCGCCCTACCGGGTGAAGCAGGTCGAGGTCACCTTCGACCGGCCGCACGGCTTCCTCGCCGTCCACCGCACCTCACGGCTCGTGCTGGCGGCGGGCTGGGTGGGCACGGCACAGACCTACGAGGAGCCCTGGGACTGAGTCAGCTCGCCAGCCCCCGCTCCACCAGGCCCAGCGTGCCCTCCAGCATGGCCGCGCGGGTCGGGGGGTCGCAGACGGCCAGGGGGCCGTCGATGGTGAGGAGGGCGAGGCCGTGGAGGGCGGCCCAGGCGGGGAACTCCGCGCCGGGGCGGCGGGAGGGGGGCATGAGGCCGGCGGCGAGGAGGGCGTCGAGGGCGGCGGCGACGATCCGGAAGGCGCGGTACTCCCCCAGGGCCTCGGGGCCGACCGCGAGTTCGCGGACGCCGTGGCAGAAGGCGGTGCGGAAGAGGCCGGGTTCCGCCTCGGCGAAGCCGACGTAGGCCGCGCCCAGGGCGCGCAGGCGCTCGCGTGGGTCGGCGTCCTGCGGCATCGCCGCCTCCAGGGCGTCCGCGAGGAGCTCGTGGGCGCGTTCCTTCGCCACCCGCAGCAGCTCCTCGTGGGAGGAGAAGTGCCGGTAGGCCGCCGCCGCGGAGACGCCCGCGCGGCGGGCGGCCTCGCGCAGGACGACGGCCTCGGGGCCGCCCTCGCGGGCGAGGGCGACCGCCTCGCGGGTGAGGGCGTTGGCGAGGTCGCCGTGGTGGTAGCGGGCGCGGGCGGCGGAACGGGTGTCGGACACACCCCGATTCTGCCGCCCGCGCCGCCGGAACGAGAGATCAGACCGACTTCTGGTAGCTGCGGAAGGTCCGCATCGACAGCCAGACCGCCGCGGCGGCGAGCAGCACCAGCCACCCGCCGTGGCTGAGCACGGACCACCAGTCGGCGTGGGCGGACATCGCCGAGCGGCCCGCCTCCAGCGCCCAGTTGACCGGGTTGAACCGGGCCACGACCTGCATCCAGTGCGGCATCAGCGTGGTGGCCATGAACGCGGAGGACAGGAAGGTCAGCGGCAGCAGCAGGAAGGTGTTGATGCCGATGATCGACTCCCGCTCCCGCACCAGCATGCCGAGCGCGTTGGAGAAGGCCCCGAAGATCGTGCCGAGCACCGACGAGGCGACGATCAGCACGATCAGGCCCGCCGCTCCGCCGGGGTAGTGCGCGCCGCCGATCCAGCCCAGCAGCACGATGATCACCGACTGGAAGGCGGTGGTCATCGCCTGCATCACCACGTTGGCGTTCATCAGCGCGCTGCGCCGGACCGGCGTGATGAGGAAGCGGTTCAGCGTGCCGCGTTCGATCTCCTCCAGCGTGCCCATGCCTGCCCACATGTTGGACGAGACCGCACTCATCACGATCACGCCGGGCACCAGGTAGTCGAGGTAGGAGCCGGAGCCGAAGCCGGGGATCTCGACGACCTTGCGGAACAGCGCGCCGAAGAGGAAGAGCCAGATCACCGGCTGGATGAGGGTGATGACGAGGTACGCGGGCTGGCGCAGGAAGGCCATGAACTGGCGCTGCGTCATGTACCAGGTGTCGCTGACGACGGCGGTGCTCATCGGCCCGCTCCTTCCAGGCCGGAGGTGGACTCGGCCGAGGAGAAGCTGCGGCCGGCGTAGCGGAGATAGACGTCGTCCAGCGACGGACGCGAGACGGTGACGGCGGCGACGCCGAGGCCGATCCGGTCCAGCGCGGCCAGGACCGCGGGGACCGCGGCCGCGCCGTCGTCCGCGCGGGCGGCGACGCGGCGGCCCGCCAGGGTGATGTCGCGGACGCCGTCGACGGAGCCGAGAGCGCCGATGACGGGCAGCTCGTCGGTGGCGGTGGCGGCGAGCTCCACGGCGAGGGCGTCACCGCGCAGCTCGCCCTTGAGCTCGTCGGGGGTGCCCTGGACGACGACGCGGCCGCGGTCGACGATGGCGAGGCGGGCGGCGAGCTTGTCCGCCTCCTCCAGGTAGTGCGTGGTGAGCAGGATGGTCAGGCCCTCGGCCCCCGCCAGGCGCTCGATCTCCTCCCACATGGCGGTGCGGGCCTCCGGGTCGAGGCCCGTGGTCGGCTCGTCGAGGAAGAGCACCTGCGGGCGGTGGACCAGCCCGATCGCGACGTCCAGGCGCCGCAGCATGCCGCCGGAGTAGGTCTTCACCTGCCGCCCGGCCGCGTCGGCCAGGTCGAAGCGGGCCAGCAACTCGTCGACGCGGCGGGTCAGCTGCACGCCGCGCAGGCCGTAGAGGCGGCCCTGGAGCAGCAGGTTGTCCCGGCCGGTCGCGACCGGGTCCGCGCCGGAGCGCTGGGCGACGACGCCGATGGCGCGGCGTACCTGGTCCGGCTCACGGGCGACGTCGTGCCCGGCCACCGTCGCGCTGCCGGAGTCCGCGGCGGCGAGAGTGGTGAGGATCTTGACGGTGGTCGACTTGCCGGCGCCGTTCGGGCCGAGCAGTCCGAAGACACTGCCCGGCTCGACGCTGATGCTGAGCCCGTCGAGGGCGCGCACGCCCTCCGGCTGAGCCTTGCCACGGCCCTTGGGGTGGTAGGTCTTGACCAGGTCGACCGCATGCACGGCGGCGTCGGCGGCGTCCGGGACGCCTTGGTCGGGGACGACGCCGAGCGGCGTCGTCCTGGTCTCGGTGTTCATGACGGGGGATTCCCTCCGGTCGTCACGGCTGTGCGATTGATCGCTGCCGATCTGCGACGGGGGATCCGGAGCTACGATGGAGCTGCGTGTTCCTCGTACGCACCGAATCCTGTTGCCGCAGGCCGGTTGCGAGGTTCCGGCCCCCGCTGGTGTTGCCGCACCGGGCGGGGGCTTTCATCTTGTGGTGTCCGAGCGTCAGTCGGGCCGTGGGAGCCCGCTCGTGCGCTCGTCCAGGTCCGACCACTCCTGCGGCGCCGCGCCGGTGGCGTGATAGGCACGCCAGCCGTCCAGGCCGCTCAGAGTGTCCGTCTCCATCCGCTGGAGCAGTCCGCGCAGCCACTCGGCCTCGGCCCGCTGCATGGTGAGCGCGTAGTCGGCCTCGACCAGGAAGATCTCGGGCAGAACCGCCCGGCACTCCTCCAGGACCTCGGCCTGCACCGACACGCCCTCGTCCAGCGTGGCGAGCCGCTTGCGCAGCAGCGCCTCGACCTCGTCCGGCGGGAGCGAGCCCGCCAGCGAGAGGCCGGCCTCGAACTGCGGGTACTCCTTCACCGGGACGCTGAGCAGCTCCGAGAGCCACTCGTGCATCTCGGCGCGGCCGCTCTCGGTGATGCCGTAGACCGTGCGCTCGGGCCTGCGGCCGTCGCGCTCGGTGCTCTCGGCCGCGATGAAGCCGTGCTTCTCCAGGTTCTGGACCACGGTGTAGAGCGAGCCGAAATTGATCTTGATGCTGGCCTGCTTGCCACGCTGGCGCAGCACCTGAGCCATCTCGTAGGGGTGACGCGGGGTCTCCGCGCACATCGAGAGCACCGCCAGCGCCAGCGGGTTGCTGAGCTTGCGCTTGGCCACGTCTCACACCTCCCGAACGCTCTTACTCGTACACGAGTATATGAGCGCGGGTATAGCGCGTGTCAATACGCTATATCGCGATAGCCTTCCCGGCCTTTGCCCAGTTGGAGCGCGTGGTGTCGAGATACTGCTGCGCCTGCGGCCCGAGGGCGACCCCGCGCGCGAAGGCGAGCATGTTGCCGGGGCCGGTGTTGTAGCCGAGGGCCAGCAGCTCGTCCGTGGTCAGCGAGGAGACGTGGTGCGCGGGCAGCTGGGCGTCGAGGTCGTGCAGGTACCAGGCCTCGGCGCGGATGGCCAGATCGGGATCGTCCGGCAGGTCCAGCCAGGAACGGTCCGCGAACGGACGGCCCTGCTTCACCTGGTCGAAGGTGGCCTGGTGCATGTTGGCGAGGCCGAGCGCGGCGGTCGGCTTGAGCTTCAGCCAGGCCTTCTCGAAGGACGGGTCGTGCGGCTTGTAGTCCTCGTCGTAGAGCACCGCCATGACCAACTGCGGGTCCACGCCCGCCTCGTGCGCGCGGTCGCGCACCTGGGCGGCGAACTGGGACGGGTCGTAGCTGCCGTGGTACCAGCTGCCGCCGCTCCCCGAAGGGCTCGGTGACGGACTGTCGGAGGGCGCGTGGGCACCGGAGGCCGAACCGGACGGCGACGCCGCCGCGTCACCGGACGAACCGCCGTGACCGTGCATCACCGCCCAGACGAGCACCCCCGCCACGGCGATGGCCAGCCACGCCCCCCAGGCCGAACGCCTCCGCTCCGACCGCCCCCGAGCCACCGCGCCGTCACCCCACCGAGGAGTAGGCGATGATGCCGCGCCGGACCGCCTCGACGGCCTTGCGCGCCGCCGTGCGGACCTCGCCGTCGGCCGAGGCCGCGTTCTGGATCTGGCCCAGCACGTCGATCAGCTGACGCGTCCAGCGGACGAAGTCGCCGGCCGGCATGTCGGCCTCGCGCAGCACCTTGTCCAGCGACTCCCCCGAGGCCCAGCGGAAGGCCGTCCAGGCGAAGCCCAGATCCGGCTCGCGCCGCACCCAGCCCTCCATCGTGGAGAGCTTGTGCTGCTCCTCCAGCGCGTCCAGGTGACCCCAGATGCGGACCATGGACTCCAGCGCCGGACGGGCCTTGCCCTCCGGCACCTTGGCCGCGCCCGCCTCCTCGTCGCCGCGCCGCGACTCGTAGACCAGCGCCGAGGCGCAGGCCGCGAGCTCGGCGGGCGCCAGGCCGTTCCACACGCCCTCGCGCAGGCACTCCGACGCCAGCAGGTCCAGATCGCCGTAGAGGCGGCCCAGGCGCTTGCCGTGGTCGGTGACGGTGTCCGCGTGCAGGTAGTCCAGATCCGTCAGCAGAGCGCAGACCCGGTCGAAGGTGCGGGCGATGGTGTGCGTGCGCGAGCGCATCCGGCGCTCGAGCTGCTCGGTGTCGCGCTTGAGCCGGTCGTAGCGCTCGGCCCAGCGGGCGTGGTCCTCGCGCTCGTCGCAGCCGTGGCACGGGTGCTGCCGCAGCTCGGCACGCAGGCGCGCGATCTCGGGATCGTCGGCCGCGGCCGCGCGGCCCTTGCGGACCCGACCCGGATCGATGTGCCCGGCCTTGCTGCGGAGCGCCGAGGCGAGGTCGCGGCGGGACTGCGGGCTGCGCGGGTTGAAGGACTTCGGGATGCGCAGCCGCTCGATCGGCTCGACCGGGACCGGGAAGTCGATCATCGCGAGGCGCTTGACCTGCCGCTCGGCGGTCAGCACCACCGGGCGCGGGCCCTCCTGGTACTCCTGGCCGCGACCGCCTCCGTAACCCCGGGTGCCGTGCCGGGACACCGGCGGCAGGCCAGGGTCGAGCACCAGCGCGAGCCCGGCGAAGCGTCCGCTCGGCACGTGGATCACGTCGCCGGGACGCAGCCGCTCCAGCGAGTCGGCCGCGCTGGCCCGGCGCTGCGCCTGCCCCTCGCGGGCGAGCGTCTGCTCGCGGTCCTTGAGCGCGCGGCGCAGGCCCATGTACGCGTCGAAGTCCCCGAGGTGGCAGGTGACCGCCTCGAGGTAGCCGGCCAGGCCCTCCTCGTTGCGCTGCACCTGCCGGGCGATGCCGACGACCGAGCGGTCCGCCTG
Organism: Streptacidiphilus anmyonensis; assembly: GCF_000787855.1. GTDB lineage: Bacteria > Actinomycetota > Actinomycetes > Streptomycetales > Streptomycetaceae > Streptacidiphilus > Streptacidiphilus anmyonensis. Next base: position 184,204 of record NZ_BBPQ01000008.1, read on the forward strand.
GAACTGCGCGAAGGAGGTCTCCAGCAGCTCCCGGGCGGTGTGCCGCCCGTACTGGGAGACGAGGTTGACGGCCATGTTGTACGAGGGCTTGAACGAGGAGCGCAGCGGATACGTACGCGTCCCCGCCAGGCCCGCCAGCGCGGCCGGATCCAGCCCCGGCTGCCACAGCACGACGGCGTGGCCCTCGATGTCGATGCCGCGCCGCCCGGCGCGGCCGGTGAGCTGGGTGTACTCACCCGGCGTCACGTCGGCGTGGGTCTCGCCGTTCCACTTGACCAGCTTCTCCATGACGACGGAGCGGGCCGGCATGTTGATGCCGAGCGCGAGCGTCTCCGTCGCGAAGACCGCCTTGACCAGGCCGCGCTGGAACAGCTCCTCGACGACCTCCTTGAAGGTCGGCAGCATGCCCGCGTGGTGGGCGGCGATGCCGCGCTCCAGCGCGTCGAGCCACTCGAAGTAGCCGAGCACGTGCAGGTCCTCGGGCGGGATGTTCTCCGTCCGGGACTCGACCAGGGCGCGGACCTCGGCCCGCTCGGCGTCGTTGTTGAGCCGCAGGCCCGCGTGGAGGCACTGCTGGACGGCGGCCTCGCAGCCCGCGCGACTGAAGATGAACGTGATCGCGGGCAGCAGGCCCTCGGCGTCGAGGCGGTCGATGACCTCGACCCGGCTCGGCGTCCAGGCGCGGCCCGGTCTGCCGTTCGACATCGAGCGGCCGCGGCCGCGTCGGTCGAACCGGTCCCGCCCGGCCCCACGGCGGTCCTGCTCGGCGCGCGCGAGACGCACCAGCTCCGGGTTGACGTCCGCCTCTCCCCCGCGCCCCGCGCCGCCCTCGCGCTTGCGCCCGGAGGCGCGCTCCTCGGCGACGCGCGAGGTGAACAGGTCGTACATCCGGTGGCCGGCCAGCACGTGCTGCCACAGCGGCACCGGTCGGTGCTCGGAGACGATGACCTTGGTTCCGCCGCGGACGGTGTCCAGCCAGTCGCCGAACTCCTCCGCGTTCGACACGGTGGCGGAGAGCGAGACCAGGGTGACCGACTCGGGCAGGTGGATGATGACCTCCTCCCACACCGCGCCGCGGAAGCGGTCGGCGAGGTAGTGCACCTCGTCCATGACCACGTAGCCGAGGCCGGAGAGGGTGGAGGAGCCCGCGTAGAGCATGTTGCGCAGCACCTCCGTCGTCATGACGACGACGGACGCCTCGCTGTTGATGGTGTTGTCACCGGTCAGCAGGCCGACCCGGTCGGGGCCGTAGCGCTTGACCAGGTCCTGGTACTTCTGGTTCGACAGCGCCTTGATGGGCGTCGTGTAGAAGCACTTGCGGCCCTGGTTCAGCGCCAGGTGCACGGCGAACTCGCCGACGATGGTCTTTCCGGAGCCCGTGGGGGCGGCCACCAGCACGCCCTCGCCGCCCTCCAGCGCCTGGCACGCCTCCACCTGGAAGGCGTCCAGCGGGAAGTCGTACAGCTGGCGGAAGGCGTGCAGCGCGCTGGCTTCCTCCTTGGCGCGTTGCCGCGCCGCGGCGTAGCGCTCGGAGGGGCTGAGGGTCTCGTCAGCGGAAGACAGGTTCTGGTCAGTCATCTCGCCTAGGAGCGTACCCGTCCGGACCGACAGTCCACCTGAAGATTGTTTACCGACTGGTTAACGCCTTCAGGTGACGCCCCGGGTGACATCTCAGGTGACGTCGTCCGGGTGGTAGATCATGGGCTCGCCGGCCGCCAGTTCGGTGGCGTTGACCGGCTCCGGGATCGGCAGGTCGTCCGCGCCGAGGGCGGAGGGCCGCAGGTCGATCGAGGACGCCTCGTCGTCGTCCAGCCGGCTGTCCGGGTCCGCGGCCTTCCGCTTGGCCACGGCCTTGTCGCGCAGCGTGGCCACGCCGACGGCGGCGAAGTAGAGCAGGCACATCGGCACGGCGAGCACGGTCATGGTGACCGGGTCACCGGTCGGCACGGCGATCGCGGAGAAGACGAAGATCCCGAACACCGCGCCGCGCCACCAGCCGCGCAGGCGGGCGGCGCTCACCACGCCGAGGAAGTTCAGCATCACCAGCAGCAGCGGGATCTCGAAGGAGAGCCCGAAGACCAGCACCATCCGGATGAAGAAGTCCAGGAACTCGGCGCCGGAGAAGGCCAGCGAGAAGTTCTTGGGGTTGAAGCTCGCCAGGATCTGCAGGGCCTTGGGGAAGATGGTGTAGGCCAGGTAGGCGCCGCCCGCGAAGAGGGGAACGGCGGCGGCCACGAAGCCCAGCCCGTACTTCTTCTCCTTCTTGTACAGCCCCGGCGCGACGAACGCCCAGAGCTGGTAGCTCCACACCGGCGCGGCGAGGATGAAGCCGATCATCATCGAGATCTTGAAGGTGAAGGTCAGCGGCGAGAGCACGCCGTTGTTCACCAGCAGACCGTTGGGACAGGCAGCGGTCTTCTCGCCGTAGCCGTGCACCCCCGTGATGTGACAGGCCGGAGTGACCAGCTCGTTGATCGCCCAGGTGTGCAGGACCCAGCCCAGGACCGTGGTCACGAGCAGGGCGAGTACGCAGACGATCAGCCGGTACCGCAGCTCGCGGAGGTGGTCCGCGAGCGGCATCCGGCCTTCGTCGTTCTTCGGAGGACTCTGCCTCGTCTTTGTGTCGCTCACCGTGCGGCTGTGTCCCTGCGCGAAAGGAAGAAAGGGGAGGAGGTGCGGCTCAGCCCTGGGTCGTGGGCTGCTTGTCCTCGACGGGGCGAGCAGAGGCGGTGTCACCGGGAGCGGCCTGGATGGTCTTCGGAGCGGCGGCCTCGGGCTGCTGCTCGGAGGAGGTCTGCACGTTGCTGACGGCCGCGTCCTTCTTGCCGTCGTCCTTCATGGCGCCGACCTCGGACTTCAGGATGCGCAGCGACTTGCCGAGGGCACGCGCGGAGTCCGGGAGCCGCTTGGCCCCGAAGAGCAGCAGCACGATGACCGCAATGATGATGATTTCGAGAGCGCGGTTTTCGAGCATCGGGTTCCCTCTTCGTCGTCGTGTCTGCGCCGATGATACGCACCGTGACGTCACGGGCGTCCAGAGCGTCGCCGCAGATCTTGCCGCTTCGACGCATCTTCGATACTACGCGGATCAGTTTGTGCCTTGAACAGACGGTGAGGCAGCGGTGAACGCGAGTGCGCCCCCGTGTCGGGCGAGCACGTCGGCCTCGCGTTCGACCTCTGCACCCGCCCGCGCGAGACGCTCCGCGCTGCGGGACAGCGCCCTGCTGAGCAGAACCACCTCACGGTAGGCGAGAACGGCGAGGATTCCCAGCACCATGAGCCCCGTGGTGGTGAGGCCGACGATCATCCAGATCACAGGATGAGTCTAGTGACTCCGCCCGCGTACCCAGTGCCGCGCGCGCCAACCTTTGCCCTGCCGCGACGCCTGGCACGCCCATCTGCTGCGTTGACGAACCACCCCAGTACATCCAGCACGAGGGCGGTCCGCCGCCTTGCAGCTGCACGCTCCCCCCAGCCTCCGGCTGGGAGGTGCCCCACGACGACGCGGCTGGCCGGGCAAAGGTCGGCGGGCACGGCGCTAGCGGATCCCCACGTGCAGCCGCATGGTCGGGACGCCCGCGCCGGTGAGGGCGTCGATGATGCGCTCGCCGGCCGGCTTGCGGACGGCGACGCCGCAGGCCGGGCAGGTGAAGGAGTAGAAGGTGCGCTCCTTCGTGCGGCCGAGCGCCAGGCGGAAGGCGCGGGCCTCCAGCTCGGCCGTCGCGCGGCAGTCCGGGCACGAGGCCCGGAACCGCGTCGGGGAGACCATCGCGCTCACCCGGCGTACCGGGCCAGTGCCGCGTCCGCGGCCCTTCGCGCCTGCTCGGCGAGCGTCGCGGGGGCGAGCACGCGGCCGTCGGGGCCGAGGCGCAGGACGAGGCGCAGCAGGGAGGAGGGGTCCGGCGTGCGCAGCACGATGCGGAGACCGCCGTCGGGGAGCTCCTCGGCCGACTCGTGCGGGTAGTACTCGGCGACCCAGCGGCCGCCGGGGGCGACCTCCAGGACGACCTGCGGGTCCTCGCTGGACGGGTGGACCAGGCCCTCGGACAGGTCGCGCAGCTCCAGCGGCGGCGGGTCGGACGGCGTGTCCAGGACCTTGATCTCGGCGATCCGGTCCAGCCGGAACATCCGGCGGTCCTCCGAGAGCCGGCACCAGGCCTCGAGGTAGGTGTGTCCCTCGGTGATCAGGCGGATCGGGTCGACCTCGCGCTCGGTCAGCTCACCGCGCCCGGAGGACCAGTAGTTCAGCCACAGCCGCTTGCGCTCGGTGAACGCCCGGTCGATCTCGGCGAAGACGTCGCCCTCGGCCTCGAAGGTGACGCCGACGCGGGTGCTGCCCTCGGCGACGTCGCCGGCCGCGGCCTCCAGCTTGGCGACGGCGCGGGTCAGCGCCTGGCGGTCGCGCTCGCGCAGGCCGGGCATCCCGGCGACCGCCCGTGCGGCGACCAGCAGCGAGGTCGCCTCGTCGGCGGCCAGCCGCAGCGGCTGGGCGACGTCGTCGGCGTTGTGCCACCAGATCTGCTCGCCGTCGGTGTCGATGTCGAGCAGATCGCCGCCGCGGAAGCTGGTGCCGCACATCGGCAGCACGCTCAGGTCGCGGATCAGCTCGCGCTCGGTGACGCCGAAGGCGCGGGCGACCTCGCTGACCCGGGCGCCGGGGCGCTCGCGCAGGTAGGTGACGAGCGAGAGCATCCGACGGGTCTGGTCGATGGCGCTGCTCATGCGCCCACCTCACTCTCGCTCGCGACAGCACCGACACCCGCCACCGCGCGCAGCCGCGCGATGACGTCCGCCCGCAACTCCGCGGGCTCCAGCACGACCACGTCGGGGCCGTACTCCACCAGATCCGCCGCCAGCCCGAGGCCGTAGGGGATGTCCAGCTCGTCCCACTCCGCGTCGACGGGCTGCGCCGAGACGGCCTTGGCGCGCAGCGGGAAACCCGCCTTGCGGCGGACGCGAACCCGGGCCCGCTCCGTCGCGCCCTCGCCGGCGAACCGGGCGACCGCCTGCCGGACGTCCACGTGGTCGGGGACCTCGGCCGTGAAACGCCCGCCCTTGCTGCGGACCTTCCCCATGATCCGACTCAGCCGGAAGACGCGGACGTCCTCGCGGTCGCGGTCCCAGCCGGCGAGGTACCAGTGGCCGTGCCAGAACTCCAGCGCCCAGGGCTCGACCGTGCGGGCCTCGGCGACGGCGGAGCCGCTCTTGCGGTAGTCGAAGCCCACCGGACGGCGGTCGCGCGCGGCGACCAGCAGCGGCTCGAACGCCGCCTCGCGGGCGGGGATGCGCGGCTGGAGCGCGGTACGGCCCTCGGCGTCGTCCTCGGCGAGCGAGCCGGCCGCGCGCAGCTTCTGCAGGGCGCCGCTGGCGGCCCCGGCGAGACGGGCCTGCTCCCAGACGCCGGCGGCGAGGCTCAGCGCCGCGGCCTCCTCGGCGTCCAGATGGATCTCCGGCAGGCGATTGACGTCGCGTCGGGCCAGGTAGCCCAGTTCGCCGTCGAGGGGGTTCTCCACCACGTCGATGAGCAGCCCGAGTTCGCGCAGGTCGTCCTTGTCGCGCTCGAACATGCGGTTGAAGGCGTCCTCGCTGGCCTGCTCCCCCGCCGCCCCGGCCTCACGGTACGCCTCGATGGACTCCCGCAGCTCCCGCTTGCTCAACGGGCGCTTGGTGTTCATCAGGCACAGCGCGAGGTTCATCAGGCGCTCGGACTTGGCGATGGGCATCGCTCACCCTTCTCTACGCGCGGCTCCCGGCCGCGGCGGGCCACTCGGACCACGCATCAACTGACCGTACCGGTAGGCACCTGCGCCACAAAGCGCACCCCCGCCCGAAGGCCGGCTGTGGTAGCGCGGCACCTCGAACGGGGGTGTGGCGATCGAACCTCTGACGACGTCAGACGGCCACGAGGTCGCAGACGAAGATCAGCGTCTCGCCGGGGGCGATCGCGCTGCCGGCACCGCGGTCGCCGTAGGCGAGGTGCGCCGGGATGATCAGCTCGCGGCGACCGCCGACCTTCATGCCCTGGACACCCTGGTCCCAGCCCGCGATGACCTGCCCGACGCCGAGCTTGAACTGGAGCGGCGTGCCCCGGTTCCAGCTGGCGTCGAACTCCTCACCCGAGCTGAAGGCCACGCCGACGTAGTGGACCTTGACCATGTCGCCGGCCTTCGCCTCGACACCGTCGCCCACCCAGATGTCGCGGATCTGCAGCGTGGCGGGAGCCTCGCCACCCGGGAAGTCGATCTCCGGCTTTTCGATGTTCAAGGTAGTGCTCTCCTCAGAACGAACGTGATTGCTCAGGCCTACGTTACGCGGCGCCGAGGATGTCCACGACGAAGACCAGGTTGGAGTTGGCGGGAATGCCCTGGTTCCCCTGGGCGCCGTAGGCGTCGGCGGACGGGATGGAGAGGATCACGCGCGAGCCGACGGTCTGGCCGACCAGGCCCTTGTCCCAGCCCGGGATGACCTTGCCGGCGCCGATCTGGAACTGGCTGGCGCCGCCGTGGCTCCAGGAGGAGTCGAAGACGGAGCCGTCCTTGAGCAGCGCACCGGTGTACTGGGCGAAGAGCTGCTGGCCGGGCTTGACCACCGGGCCCTTGCCCTTGATCAGCACGCCGATGCCCAGCTTCTTCGGGTCCCGCTCGGCGTCGGTGATGGTGAACTTCGCGGCGGCCTTGTCACCCATGGTGACCTGCGGCAGGCCGGCCGGCGGCGTCTGCGGCGTGCCCGAGGCCTGCGCGTCGTGGGCGAGGGCCATGGTGATGTCGACGACCAGCACGTTGGTGTCGTGGCAGGTGATGTTGTACTTCGAGTACCCGGCGTTCTGGAAGCCGGCGGCCGGGGGCGCGACGACCAGCACGCGGCTGCCGACCTTGTGGCCCTGAACGGCGTCGGCGAACATCGGCATCATCTGCGTCTGGGACTGGTCGACCAGCGCGGCCGGGCCGCCGTCCGCGTAGGAGTTCTGCCAGTTGCGGCCGGCCCAGGTGTCGGCGACCAGGTTGAAGCTGACGAAGTCCTGCTTGCCGACCACCTGGCCGGTGCCCTCGGAGAGGGTCTTCACGACGAACTTGCCGTCCGGGTCGCCCTTGACGGGGGTGATCTTCGCGGCCTTGCCGAAGCTGCCGGAGACGGCCGGGAGCGTGCTGTCGTCGCTCACCGGGGTCGGCACGGTCATGGGCGAGGACGCGGCACTGCCGGACGGGCAGGGGCTGGTGGTCGAGGAGTCGGCCGAGGCCTGCTTGGCGCTGCTCCCACAGCCGGTGAGCAGCAGTGCGGGCGCGAGAAGCAGCGCGGCGGCGAGTCGGCGCACGGTGATCCTTAGGGTGGTCGCGAATCCGATGGTCCGCGCCACTCTATGGCCTTGCGCCGACTCCGCGCTGGGACCCGCGACACAACACGGGTCACATTTTCGGCACGTACATGCCGATACACGGCGTGACCGAACTGATCACATCACCGGTCACATCCCGGCGATCAGCTTCTCCACTCGCTCGTCCACGGAACGGAACGGGTCCTTGCACAGCACGGTGCGCTGCGCCTGGTCGTTCAGCTTGAGGTGCACCCAGTCGACGGTGAAGTCCCGCCGCTGCTCCTGCGCGCGCCGGATGAAGTCGCCGCGCAGCCGCGCCCGGGTGGTCTGCGGGGGCACCGACTTGGCCTCGAAGATCTTCAGGTCGTCGCTGACCCGCTCGGCCTGGCCGCGGTTCTGCAGCAGGTAGTACAGCCCCCGACGGCGGTGGATGTCGTGGTAGGCGAGGTCGATCTGGGCGACCCGGGGGTGCGACATCGAGATGCCGTTCTTGGCCCGGTAGCGCTCGATCAGCTGGTACTTCATGACCCAGTCGATCTCGCGGTCCACCTTGGAGTAGTCCTCCGTGCGCACCGCCTCCAGCGTGCGGCCCCACAGGTCCAGCACGCGGGCGACGTTGCCGGTGCGGATGCCCCGGTTGTCCGCGAAGTCGGACGCCTTGTTGAAGTACTCCTGCTGGATCTCCAGGGCGCTGGCCTCGCGGCCGTTGGCGAGCCTGACCAGCCGGGATCCGGTCAGGTCGTGGGAGACCTCCCGGATGGCCCGGATCGGGTTCTCCAGGGTGAGGTCGCGCAGCACCGTGCCCGCCTCGATCATCCGCAGCACCAGGTCGGTCGCGCCGACCTTGAGCAGCGTGGTGGTCTCCGACATGTTGGAGTCGCCCACGATGACGTGCAGGCGGCGGTAGCGCTCGGCGTCAGCGTGCGGCTCGTCGCGGGTGTTGATGATCGGGCGCGAGCGCGTCGTGGCGGAGCTGACGCCCTCCCAGATGTGCTCCGCGCGCTGGCTGACGCAGTAGACCGCGCCGCGCGGGGTCTGCAGCACCTTGCCGGCGCCGCAGATCAGCTGCCTGGTGACCAGGAACGGGATCAGTATGTCGGCGAGCCGGGAGAACTCGCCATGGCGGGCGACCAGGTAGTTCTCGTGGCAGCCGTAGGAGTTGCCGGCGGAGTCGGTGTTGTTCTTGAACAGGTAGACGTCCCCGGCGATGCCCTCCTCGTGCAGGCGCCGCTCGGCGTCGACGAGGAGGCCCTCCAGGATCCGCTCCCCCGCCTTGTCGTGCGTCACCAGCTCCGCGACGTCGTCGCATTCGGGGGTGGCGTACTCGGGGTGCGAGCCCACGTCGAGGTAGAGACGGGCCCCGTTGCGCAGGAAGACGTTGCTGCTGCGGCCCCATGACACGACACGGCGGAAGAGGTACCGCGCCACCTCGTCCGGTGACAGTCGCCGCTGCCCCCGGAACGTGCAGGTGACGCCGTACTCGTTCTCCAGCCCGAAGATTCGGCGGTCCATGCCTAGTTGTTCACCTTCCCGCCCAGTCTCGAAACCGTGGGAAAAGCTGTGCTGTCGGGGACGGCCCCCGACGCCGCACTACTCGGCGTCGGGCGCGGCCTCCTCGCCTGCCGCCGGGGCGGCCTCGTCGTCCGTCGCGGCACTGGCGTCGCCCTCGAGGAGCCGGGCCAGTTGGGTGCCGAGCAGCCGCTTGAACTTGCGCTGCTGCCAGCGGCCGCGGTCCAGCACCGCGACCTCCAGCTGATCCGGCGTCATGGTGCGGGCCGCGCCGCCGTTCGGGTCCCGGGCCAGGCTGTCGACGGCGAGCTTGAGCGCCTCCGGCAGACTCAGGCCCTCCTCGTGCCGCTGGTCCAGGTAACTCGCGATCGACTCGGCGTTGCCGCCGACGGCGACGCTGCTGTGCTCGTCGACGACCGACCCGTCCGGAGTGAGCCGGTAGATCTGGTCGTCGCCGGGGTTCTTGCCCACCTCGGCCACGATCAGCTCGACCTCGTAGGGCTTCTCGCCGGTGGACGAGAAGATGGTGCCCAGGGTCTGGGCGTAGACGTTGGCCAGGCCGCGCGCGTTGACGTCGGCGCGGTCGTAGGAGTAGCCGCGCAGGTCGGCGTAGCGGACGCCGCCGATGCGGAGGTTCTCGAACTCGTTGTAGCGGCCGACGGCGGCGAAGGCGATCCGGTCGTAGATCTCGGAGACCTTGTGCAGCGCGCGGGAGGTGTTCTCCGCGACGAAGACGATGCCGTCGGCGTAGGTGAGCACGACCACGGACCGGCCCCGCGCGATGCCCTTGCGGGCGTACTCGGCGCGGTCGGCCATGGCCTGCTGGGGTGAGACGTAGAACGGCGTCGACACCGGTCGCCCCTTCTCTTCGGATCCCTGCGGATTGTCTCGGCTTGTCGGACGGTCAGGTGGGGTGAGGTCAGAGCATCGGTGCCTGCGGGCCGTCCGGCTGCGACAGGCGGTGGCCGAGAACGGCCTCGGCGAGCTCGCCGACCTCGGCGTCGGCGAGGCGGCGGAAGCCCTCCTCGGTGATGACCGAGACGATCGGGAAGATCCGGCGGGTGAGGTCGGGGCCACCGGTGGCGGAGTCGTCGTCGGCGGCGTCGTAGAGCGCCTGGATGGCGACGGTGGCCGCGCCCTCGGCGGTCAGGTCGGAGCGGTACAGCTTCTTGAGCGAGCCCTTGGCGAACAGCGAGCCGGAGCCCACCGTCGCGAAGCCCGTCTCCTCGGAGCGGCCGCCGGTGACGTCGTAGGTGAAGATGCGGCCCCTGCCCTGTTCGAGGTCGTAGCCCGCGAACATCGGGACCACGGCCAGGCCCTGCATGGCCATCCCCAGGTTGCCCCGGATCATGGTGGTCAGGCGGTTGGCCTTGCCCTCGAGCGAGAGCGAGGTGCCCTCGATCTTCTCGTAGTGCTCCAGCTCCAGCTGGAACAGGCGCACCATCTCGACCGCGAGACCGGCGGCGCCGGCGATGCCGACCGCGGAGTACTCGTCGGCCGGGAAGACCTTCTCGATGTCACGCTGGGCGATGATGTTGCCCATGGTGGCCCGGCGGTCACCGGCGAGGACCACGCCGCCGTCGAAGGTGGCCGAGACGATGGTGGTGCCGTGCGGCGCCTCCAGCGGCTGCACCCCGGCCGGCAGCGTCCGCCGGCCGGGCAGCAGCTCGGGCTGGTGGTCGGCCAGGAACTCCAGGAACGACGACGAGCCCGGCTTGAGGAAGGCAGCCGGCAGACGCCCGGTGCCAGAGAGATAGGCTTCCACAGCTTTCCTTCCGGTGAGTGAGTCGATCAAGGAGAGAATCTACTCTCCGCCCTTCTGGACGAAGCCCCGGACGAAGTCCTCCGCGTTGGACTCGAGCACCTCGTCGATCTCGTCGAGGACCGCGTCGACGTCGTCGTCCAGCTTCTCCTTGCGCTCCTTCAGGTCCGAGGCCTCGTTCGCCTCGGCCTCGGTCTCCTCGACCTCCTCGGAGGAGCGGTTCGCCCGCTGCTGGCCGCCGCCGGTGTCCTTGGTCGCCATGTCCCTCACCCCGCTCTTGAGTGGATCAGCTGATCTCTGACCCTACGGCTTGTAGTCGGTGAACGTCGATCGTTGCCCGGATGATGCCCAACGGCATGCAGTTCACCCATGGTGAACAGATGCCCCCGGACAGTTACGCTCTGCGCGTACACGCGTTCAAGTGAGCCTCGTGCCTACCCTCCGCTGAGCACCCGCACCAGCTCCTCGGCCGTGCGGCAGCGGTCCAGCAACGCCTTGACGTGGTTCCTGGTGCCGCGCAGCGGCTCCAGGGTGGGTACACGCTGGAGCGAGTCCCGGCCCGGGATGTCGAAGATCACCGAATCCCAGGAGGCCGCGGCCACGTGGTCCGCGTACTGCTCCAGGCAGCGGCCGCGGAAGTAGGCACGGGTGTCCTCCGGGGGCTGGTGGGCGGCGCGCAGCACCTCCTGCTCGTCCAGCAGGCGCTCCATGCGCCCGCGCGCCACCAGGCGGTTGTACAGGCCCTTCTCGGCCCGCACGTCGGCGTACTGCAGGTCGACCAGGTGCAGCCGGGCGTCGTCCCACTCGAGGTTGTCGCGGCGGCGGTAGCCCTCGAGGATCTCCTTCTTGGCCACCCAGTCCAGCTGCCGCGAGAGCGACATCGGGTCGCGCTCCAGCTTGCCGAGCACGTCCTCCCAGCGGTCCAGCACGTCGCGGGTCTGCTCGTCGGCGTCCTGGCCGTAGCGGTCCTCGACGTACTTGCGGGCCAGCTCGCAGTACTCCATCTGGAGCTGCACGGCGGTGAGCTTGCGGCCGCTGCGCAGCTGGATCAGGTACTCCAGCGTCGGGTCGTGCGAGACCCGGTGCAGGGTGCGGACGGGCTGGTCGACGGCCAGGTCGACGGTGACGAAGGCGTCCTCGATCATCGACAGGACCAGGGAGGTCGTGCCGAGCTTGAGGTAGGTGGAGATCTCCGACAGGTTGGCGTCGCCGATGATCACGTGCAGCCGGCGGTACTTCTCGGCGTCGGCGTGGGGCTCGTCGCGGGTGTTGATGATGGGCCGCTTGAGCGTCGTCTCGAGGCCCACCTCGACCTCGAAGTAGTCGGCGCGCTGGCTCAGCTGGAAGCCGTGCGCCGAGCCGTCCTGGTGCAGGCCGACGCGGCCGGCGCCGGTGACCACCTGGCGGGAGACGAAGAACGGGGTGAGGTGCTTGACGATGTCGGCGAACGGCGTCGCCCGCTTCATCAGGTAGTTCTCGTGGGTGCCGTAGGAGGCGCCCTTGTTGTCGGTGTTGTTCTTGTACAGGTGGATCGGCTGCGCGCCGGGCAGCTGGAGGGCGCGGTTGGCCGCCTCCTCCATGATCCGCTCGCCGGCCTTGTCCCAGAGCACGGCGTCGCGCGGGTTGGTGACCTCGGGCGAGGAGTACTCGGGGTGGGCGTGGTCGACGTAGAACCGCGCCCCGTTGGTCAGGATGATGTTGGCGAGGCCGATGTCCTCGTCGGTCAGCTGGCTGGCGTCCGCCGCGTCACGTGCCAGGTCGAAGCCGCGCGCGTCGCGCAGCGGGTTCTCCTCCTCGAAGTCCCAGCGGGCTCTGCGGGCCCGGTGCATCGCCGCCGCGTAGGCGTTGACGATCTGGGACGAGGTGAGCATGGCGTTGGCGTTGGGGTGCCCCGGGACGGAGATCCCGTACTCCGTCTCGATGCCCATGACGCGCCGTACAGACATGCGGCCCTCCTTCGCGTTACCGCGGACGAACCGGTGCGGTAACCCGAGACTAGATCCACCCGGTGACAACCGGGAGATCGCTGACACGAACGTCCGGCCGCGAGGGCCCACGGGCTCCCGCAGCCGGACGTCGAGAGGTGGTGCTGTTGTCCTACAGGTGTTACAGGTACTGACCCGTGTTGGCCACGGTGTCGATGGAGCGGCCGGACTCGGCGCCCTGCTTGCCGGTGACCAGCGTGCGGATGAAGACGATCCGCTCGCCCTTCTTGCCGGAGATGCGGGCCCAGTCGTCCGGGTTGGTGGTGTTGGGCAGGTCCTCGTTCTCCTTGAACTCGTCCACGCACGCGGAGAGCAGGTGGGAGACGCGCAGACCGCGCTGGCCGTGGTCGAGGAAGTCCTTGATCGCCATCTTCTTGGCCCGGTCCACGATGTTCTGGATCATGGCGCCGGAGTTGAAGTCCTTGAAGTACAGGACCTCCTTGTCACCGTTGGCGTAGGTGACCTCCAGGAAGCGGTTCTCCTCGGACTCGGTGTACATCCGCTCCACGACGGCCTGGATCATGGCCGCGACGGCGGCGTCGCCCGAGTCGCCGTGCTCCTTGACGTCGTCCGGGTGCAGCGGCAGCGAGGTCTTCAGGTACTTGGAGAAGATGTCCTTCGCGCCCTCGGCGTCCGGCCGCTCGATCTTGATCTTGACGTCCAGGCGGCCGGGCCGCAGGATCGCCGGGTCGATCATGTCCTCGCGGTTGGAGGCGCCGATGACGATGACGTTCTCCAGGCCCTCCACACCGTCGATCTCGGCCAGCAGCTGCGGGACGATGGTGTTCTCCACGTCCGAGCTGACACCCGAGCCGCGGGTGCGGAAGAGCGACTCCATCTCGTCGAAGAAGACGATGACGGGCGTGCCCTCGCTCGCCTTCTCTCTCGCCCGCTGGAAGACCAGGCGGATCTGCCGCTCGGTCTCGCCGACGTACTTGTTGAGCAGCTCCGGGCCCTTGATGTTGAGGAAGTAGCTCTTCCCCTGGGGCTGGCCGGTGACCTCGGCGACCTTCTTGGCCAGCGAGTTCGCGACCGCCTTGGCGATCATCGTCTTGCCGCAGCCGGGCGGGCCGTACAGCAGCACGCCCTTGGGCGGCCGCAGCTCGAACTCGCGGAACAGGTCCGCGTGCAGGTACGGAAGCTCGACCGCGTCGCGGATCTGCTCGATCTGCTGGCCCAGGCCGCCGATCTTGGAGTAGTCCGTGTCCGGGACCTCCTCCAGGACCAGCTCCTCGACCTCGCTCTTCGGGACGACCTCGTAGACGTAGCCGGAGCGCGGCTCCATCAGCAGCGCGTCGCCGGGGCGCAGCACCATGTCCCGCAGCGGCTCGGCGAGGCGGACCACCTTCTCCTCGTCGGTGTGGCCGGTGACCAGCGCACGCTCGCCGTCCTCCAGCACCTCCTTGAGGGTGACGATGTCGCCGATGCTCTCGAAGGCCATCGCCGCGACGATGTTCAGCGCCTCGTTGAGCATGACCTCCTGGCCGCGGCGCAGCTCGGCGAGCGGGACGCTCGGGCTGACGTTGACCCGGAGTTTGCGGCCTCCGGTGAAGATGTCCGCGGTCTCGTCCTCGTTGGCGCTCAAGAAGGTGCCGAAGCCGGCGGGCGGCTGCGCGAGCCGGTCGACCTCCTCCTTCAGCGCCACGATCTGGTCCCGCGCCTCGCGCAGGGTAGAGGCGAGCCGCTCGTTCTGGGCGGTGACCCCGTTCAGGTTGGTCTGCAGCTCGACGATCCGCTCTTCCAGGATCCTCGTGTGCCGCGTGGGCTCGGCGATCTTGCGGCGCAGGACTGCGATCTCCTGCTCGAGCATCGAGATCTGTGCCTGTGCATCTTCAGAACCCCGTGCGGGCCTGCCGCCTCGGGCGTAGTCGTCATCGTGGGCTGCCACGGTCCTCACCTCCTCCGGGGGGAGCTGACGCTTCCAGACCCTACCTGCGCCTGGCAGTGTTGAAACCCCTTGATCGAAAGTCCGAAGGGGTGTGTCCGATCTTCACCCTTGCGCACGTCCCCTCTGGTAGTGCACATACCCACCTCCACGTTGCTCGAAAGCGGGCGGGGGTAGGCTGACGAGGTCAGCACCATCGAGAACGCGGAACGGGCGGCGCAGATGTCCACCAGCACCGAGTCGGGGGCCGCAGAGGCCCTGGAAGTCTGGATCGACCAGGACCTGTGCACCGGCGACGGCATCTGCGTCCAGTACGCGCCCGAGGTGTTCGAGCTCGACATCGACGGCCTGGCGTACGTCAAGGGCGACGACGACGAGCTGCGCACCGAGCCCGGGGCTTGCGTGCCGGTGCCCTTGACGCTCCTTCAGGACGTGGCGGATTCGGCCAAGGACTGCCCCGGCGACTGCATCCACGTCCGCCGCGCGCACGACCGGGTCGAGGTGTACGGACCTGACGCGGAGTAGGAACCGGCAGGAAGCCCGCACGCAAACACCCCCCGCCACGTGACGAAGGTCACATGACGGGGGGTGAGCTGTTCCTGCGTCAGTTCGGAACCGGGCCGGTTCCGGTTCAGACCTGGGCCGAGGTGGACGTGACCACCGGCGCGCCCCACGTGCCGTCGGCGGCCAGGGTCCAGTTCAACGTCTCCGAGAGGTCCGGGCAGCAGTCCGGGACCGAGGCCGAGGAGTAGCCGACGACGACGGCGTGGATCGAGCCGTCGCTGCGCATGGCCATGCTCCGGACGGTCATGCGCTTGGCCGGGTCGAGCAGTTGGATCGCGGCGGCGCGGCCCGCCTGGAGGACGTAGAGGCCGTCCGGCGGGGAGCCCGCGCCGGCGTCGCAGCGGGCGGCGACCACCGTCACCGGGGCGCCGGCGCCCGGCAGCGCGGCCGAGAAGTGCTGGTCGATGTGGACCGGCAGCGGGCCGCAGTCGATCGGCAGCTTGGCCTTGGCCGGGTCCGGAGCCGCGACCGCCGCGCCGCCGGCCAGCGGGTGGGCGGCGCCGGGCCGGCC